>NZ_JBFUEM010000001.1:0-1169885 GCF_056403955.1 Pedococcus sp. P2_E2 | reverse complement strand
TTGGTGACCAGGCCGTCGATGGGCATCGTCGTCGCCACGGGCGCGGCGGCGGGGGACCAGATCGTGGAGGCCGTCCAGCTGGGCGTCCGTGGCTGGGTCTCCAAGACGGAGACCGCCGAGGCGCTCGTGGACGCCATCCGCGGCGTGGCGCGGGGGGAGACCCGCATCCCGGCCGGCTTGCTGGCTGGAGTCCTGGTGGCGCTGTCCCGGGGACAGCGCACCACGGTCGAGCACGTCCAGGGGATCCGTGAGCTCACCGGGCGCGAGCTCGAGGTCCTCGGCTGCCTGGTCGAGGGCATGAGCCGAACCGAGATCGGGACCCTTCTGCACGTGTCCCCCAACACCGTGCGCACCCACGTCCAGAGCATCCTCCACAAGCTCAAGGTGCACTCAGCCCTGGCGGCGGTGGCCATCGCCCGGCGGGCCGGCATCTCGGGGGCGTCGCTCCCGATCCCCTAGGCCCCGGGAGGGAGTTCCGGAAGGCCCCCTTCCGCACTGACGCCGGCGTCGATGCGCCGGGCCAGCCAGAGGAGCACCCCGGGCCGCGAGCCGTGGATCTCGGTGGAACCCTCGCCGACCATCCACTGGTCACCTTCAGAAGTTCTCAGGTCCAGGGCTGGCGGGTGACCGCCCATGCGCAGCCTCGACACCGCATCGTCGATGAACCGGCGCAGCAGGTCCGGCTCGACATCGCCGAACCCGAACCCGTCGTCGAGGTCGACGTGGTGGTAGACGACCTCGCGCAGCCGCACGAACGGCAGGGCCATCGGTGAGATCTTCAGGCCACCACGCATCTCGACCTCGTCGACGGCGAGCGACCCCGTGAGCTCGGCCAGCCGCGGCGCCAGAGCAGAAGCGGTGCGGGCGACGTCGTCGACGAAGACGCCGGCCGGACGGCGGTCGTCGGATGAGGCCGGCCCTGCGCGCAGGGCGCCCTCCTCGATCTCGGCGTCACGGGCCGCGGTGCCTCCGGGATACATCTCCCGAGGATGTCCGTCCAGGGCCCACTCGGTGAGCCGCAGGATCGCGTCGGCGTTGCGGGCCACGTGGGTGAGGACGTGCGCGCGGCTCCAGCCCTCGCAGAGCGACCTCGCCCCTACGTCACCGAGCTGGGTGGCATGGTCCACGAGCAGCTGGGTATGCCGTGACACGAGCCGGAGGTCCGTGTCGAGGTCGGCAGGGGAGCCCGGGCCACGGCCCGAGCCGGTACCGGCGGTGGTGGGGTCGGTCATGGCAGCTGTCCTCCCGCGCTGGCGGCCCCCTTCGCCTCGGCCTCGGCGAGGGCGTGGGCCGCGCCGATGAAGGTGAGGTGGGAGAAGGCCTGCGGAAAGTTTCCCACCATCCGCTTCTCGAGGGGGTCGTACTCCTCGGAGATCAGGCCCACGTCGTTGAACAGCGCGACGAGACGGTCCATCAGGTCCCGGGCCTTCTCGGCCTGTCCGCACACGGCATACGCGCTGACGAGCCACCACGAGCAGGCCAGGAAGGGGTGCTCGTCGCCGGCGAGGCCGTCCACACCGCTCTCGGTGCGGTAGCGCAGCAGGAAGCCTTCACGCACCAGGTCCTGCTCGATGGCGGCAACCGTGCCGAGGACGCGCGGGTCGTCAGGAGGGAGGAAGCCCACGAGGGGGATGAGCAGCAACGACGCATCGACCTCGGTCGTGTCGTAGTGCTGGGTGAAGGTGTTGCGCTCGGCGTTGAAGCCCTTGGTGAGGATCTCGTCGCGCACCTCGTCCCGGAGCTCGCGCCACCGCTCGACAGGGCCGTCGAGCCCCCACTTCTCGACTCCCCGGACCGCCCGGTCGAACGCCGCCCACACCATGACGCGGGAGTGGGTGAAGTGCCGCAGGGGGCCACGGATCTCCCACAACCCGTTGTCCGGCTCCTGCCAGTGGCGCGCGAGGTTCTGGACGAGGGCACGCTGCATGGCCCACGACTGCGTCGACACCTCCAGCCCCCGCGCGCGGGCCTCGTCGAGGGCGATCATGACCTCGCCGAGGACGTCGGACTGGCGCTGGTCCACCGCCCCGTTCCCGATCCGGACAGGGGTCGAGCCGGCATACCCGGCGAGGTGGTCGAGCGTGCGTTCGGGTAGGCGACGGGATCCGTTGATGGTGTACATGATCTGCAGGTCCTCGGGGTCGCCGGCCACGGCACGCAGCAGCCAGTTGCGCCACAGGCGGGCCTCGTCGACGTACCCCGAGGCCAGCAGCGCCTCCAGCGTGAGGGAGGCGTCGCGCAGCCAGCAGTAGCGGTAGTCCCAGTTGCGCTCGCCGCCGAAGTCCTCGGGCAGGCTCGTGGTCGGCGCAGCGACGATGCCCCCGTAGCGCGAGTGCGTCATGCCACGCAGCGTCAGGAGCGACCTGACGACGAGCTCGCGATAGGGGCCCTCGTAGTCGCACCGGGCAGCCCACTCGTTGGACACCCGGATCGTCTCCGCGATCCTCGAGTCGATGTCCAGGGGTGGCGGCACCTGCTCGAACGAGGGGAACCACGTCGTCGAGAACGTGTGGGTCTCTCCGGCGGCGACGTCGAACTCGTCCTCGTGGTGCCCGTCACGGGCGTGGGGGAGCCGGCTGCCGCGCAGCACGAGCATGTCGGGCCCGGCGACCGCGGTGATGACGTCGCCGTCGAGGCGGTGTCCCACGCTGTGCGACACCCACGGGCGGACCTTGCCGTAGTCGAAGCGGACCACCCACTCGTGACACATCGTGACCGTGCCGCGCAGGCCCTCGACACTGCGGATGATGTCGGCCCGTCCGTCGCCCAGCGGCATCAGGTCCGTGACCTTCACCGCGCCCGTGTCGGTCTCGTGGACAGTCTCCAGAACGAACGAGTTCTCGATGTATCGACGGGTGCTGCTGGCGGGTCCCTTGGGGCCGAGGAGCCAGCGCCCGTTGTCGGGGGTGCCGACCAGCGCGGCGAAGCAGGCGCTCGAGTCGAACCGGGGGAGGCACAGCCAGTCGATCGAGCCAGCGCGGCTCACGAGGGCAGCGGTCTCGGTGTCGCCGAGCACGGCGTACTCCTCGATGGGGGTGGTCATGCGACGACACCCCGAGGACCCGAGTGAGGGACGAGCGAGGCCCGGAGGGGCGAGGAGCCTGGCCGGTTGGGCGTGGTCATGCGACGACACCCCGAGGACCCGAGTGAGGGACGAGCGAGGCCCGGAGGGGCGAGGAGCCTGGCCGGTTGGGCGTGGTCATGACGAGAGGGTATGCCGCGTGCAGGGGTCCACGCGGGAGGTGCCGGGCCGGTGGCCGGGAGAGGGTTGTCGGTGCGGCCACCTACGATGGTGCGCGTGACTTCAGCCGTGCCCGCCCGCCGCCACCAGCACGACCAGCTCATCGTCCGGGGTGCCCGTGAGCACAACCTCAAGGATGTGTCGGTCGAGCTGCCTCGTGACTCGCTGATCGTCTTCACGGGTTTGTCAGGGTCCGGCAAGTCGTCCTTGGCCTTCGACACGATCTTCGCCGAGGGGCAACGTCGCTACGTCGAGTCCCTGTCCGCCTATGCCCGGCAGTTCCTGGGACAGATGGACAAGCCCGACGTCGACTTCATCGAGGGGCTCTCGCCGGCGGTCTCGATCGACCAGAAGTCGACCAACCGCAACCCGCGCTCGACGGTCGGCACGATCACGGAGGTCTACGACTACCTCCGCCTGCTCTTCGCGCGCGCGGGCCGTCCGCACTGCCCGGTGTGTGGCGAGCCGATCACCCGGCAGAGCCCCCAGCAGATCGTCGACCGCCTCCTGGAGCTGCCCGAGAAGACCCGGTTCCAGGTCCTCGCCCCGGTCGTCCGCGCCCGCAAGGGGGAGTACGTCGACCTCTTCGGCGAGCTCCAGAGCAAGGGCTTCTCGCGAGCCCGGGTCGACGGCGAGGTCGTGTCGCTGACCGATCCCCCCAAGCTGGAGAAGCAGGTCAAGCACACCATCGACGTCGTGGTCGACCGCTTGGTGGCCAAGGGCAACGACACCGGGGCCAAGCGGCGGCTCACGGACTCCGTCGAGACCGCCCTCGGGCTGGCCGGGGGTGTCCTCGTCGTCGACTTCGTCGACAAGGACTCCAAGGACCCTGAGCGTGAGCGACGCTTCTCCGAGCGGATGGCGTGCCCCAACGACCACCCGCTGGCGATGGACGAGGTCGAGCCCCGCTCGTTCTCGTTCAACAGCCCCTTCGGCGCCTGTCCCAAGTGCACCGGTCTGGGCACCGAGCTGGAGGTCGACCCCGAGCTGCTGGTCCCCGACGAGGACCTGACCCTTGCCCAGGGCGCGATCGCCCCCTGGGCGTCAACCAGCGGGTCCGCCGAGTACTTCCAGCGCGTGATGACCGCGCTCGGTGAGGACCTCAAGTTCACGATGGACACCCCCTGGCACGCCCTGCCGGACCGCGCCAAGGAGGCGCTGCTGCACGGTCAGAACTACAAGGTCCACGTCCGCTACAAGAACCGCTACGGGCGGGAGCGGTCCTACACGACTGGCTTCGAGGGTGTGGTCCCCTTCGTGAAGCGTCGACACTCCGAGACCGACTCCGAGTGGAGCCGGGAGCGCTACGAGGGGTACATGCGCGAGGTGCCGTGCCCCGAGTGCGGTGGCGCCCGCCTCAAGCCCGAGTCGCTGGCCGTTCACATCGGGGGCCGCAGCATCTCGGCAATCTGTGCGCTGGCCATCGCCGACTGTGCGAAGTTCCTCAAGGAGGTCGACTTCACCGTCCGTGAACGGCAGATCGCCGAGCGGGTGATCAAGGAGATCGACGCGCGGCTCGGGTTCCTGCTCGACGTGGGGCTCGACTACCTCTCGCTCGACCGCCCGGCGGGCACGCTCTCCGGCGGCGAGGCCCAGCGGATCCGGCTCGCGACCCAGATCGGCTCGGGCCTGGTCGGAGTCCTCTACGTCCTCGACGAGCCGAGCATCGGTCTGCACCAGCGCGACAACCACCGGCTCATCGAGACGCTGACGCGGCTGCGCGACCTCGGCAACACGCTCATCGTCGTCGAGCACGACGAGGACACGATCGCCACTGCGGACTGGGTCGTCGACATCGGCCCGGGAGCCGGCGAGCACGGTGGGGTCGTCGTCCACTCGGGCACGGTCCAGGGACTGCTCGAGCACCAGGACTCGATCACCGGCAAGTACCTCTCCGGGCGCCTCGAGATCCCCATGCCCGCTCTGCGCCGACCCCAGGAGCGCGGGCGCGAGGTCACCGTCGTCGGGGCTCGCGAGCACAACCTGCACGGGGTCGACGTGTCGTTCCCGCTGGGCAACCTCGTGGCGGTCACCGGAGTCTCCGGCTCGGGCAAGTCGACGCTCGTCAACGACATCCTCTACAACGTCCTGGCCAACAAGCTCAACGGTGCCCGCCACGTCCCGGGGCGGCACAAGACGGTCACGGGCCTGGACAACCTCGACAAGGTCGTCCACGTCGACCAGAGCCCGATCGGCCGCACTCCGCGGTCCAACCCGGCGACCTACACGGGTGTCTTCGACGCCGTGCGCAAGCTCTTCGCGACGACGACCGAGGCCAAGATCCGTGGCTACCAGCCCGGTCGGTTCTCGTTCAACGTCAAGGGCGGTCGCTGTGATGCCTGCTCGGGCGACGGCACCATCAAGATCGAGATGAACTTCCTCCCCGACGTCTACGTCCCGTGCGAGGTGTGCCATGGGGCGCGCTACAACCGCGAGACGCTCGAGGTCCACTTCAAGGGCAAGACGATCGCTGACGTCCTCGACATGCCGATCGAGGAGGCCGCCGACTTCTTCGCCGCGGTGCCCGGCATCGCTCGCCACATGAAGACGCTCAACCAGGTGGGGCTCGGGTACGTCCGACTCGGGCAGCCCGCACCCACGCTGTCCGGTGGTGAGGCGCAACGCGTCAAGCTGGCCGCCGAGCTGCAGAAGCGGTCGACGGGCCGGACCATCTACGTCCTGGACGAGCCCACCACGGGGTTGCACTTCGAGGACATCCGCAAACTGCTCCTCGTCCTGCAGGGTCTGGTCGACAAGGGCAACACCGTGATCGTGATCGAGCACAATCTCGACGTCATCAAGAACGCCGACTGGATCGTCGACATGGGTCCCGAGGGCGGCAACGGCGGAGGTCGCGTCATCGCCGAGGGCACTCCCGAGCAGGTCGCCACGGTGGAGGACAGCTACACCGGGCAGTTCCTCGCGCCCATCCTGGCGCGCAGCGCGCGCACGCCGCAGCGAGCCACCGGGGCGGCCAAGCGCACCGCAGCTGCGGCCGCGCCGAAGAAGACCGCCACCACGAAGACCGCGACCACGAAGCCGGCAACCAACGCGACTCCGAAGACGACGACTGCGAAGAAGGCGACCGCGAAGAAGGCGACGGCGAAGAAGGCGACCGCGAAAGCGGCCACGAAGCGCGCCGCCCCCAAGGTCACGTCGAAGTCCGCGAAAGCGACCTCCACGAGGTAGGCCCACCCCGCCGATGAAGGCTCCTGCGCGAACGGCCCCTCGGAAATCACCGAGGGGCCGTTCGCGGTGTGCCGGCCAGCCGGCACACCAGGGAGTGCCTAGACGTCGCCGCCGAGGTAGGACGCCTTGACCGCAGGGTCGTTGGCCAGTTCCTGGCCGGTTCCCTCACGCACGATCTCGCCGGTCTCGAGGATGTAGGCGCGGTCGGCGCGCTTGAGCGCCTGCGCAGCGTTCTGCTCGACGAGGAGCACGGTCGTGCCCTGCTTGTTGATCTCGGTGATGATGTCGAAGATCTGCTGGATGAGCTTGGGCGCCAGTCCCATCGACGGCTCGTCCAGGAGCAGCAGCTTCGGGTTGGCCATGAGGGCGCGCCCGATCGCGAGCATCTGCTGTTCGCCGCCCGACATGGTGCCGGCCACCTGGCTGCGCCGCTCCGCCAGCCGCGGGAAGAGCCCGAAGACCCGGTCGCGGTCCTCCTTGATCTTCGGCGTCTTGCGGTCGCTCCGGGCGTAGGCACCCATGTCGAGGTTCTCGAGCACGGTCATGCCGACGAAGCAGCCTCGGCCCTCGGGCGACTGGGCGATCCCCAGCACCGGACGTTCGTGGGGCGGCATCGCGGTGATGTCCTGACCCTCGAACCGGATGGAGCCCGCGCGGACCGGGCGCAACCCGGAGACCGTCTTCATGGTGGTCGTCTTTCCGGCACCGTTGGCCCCGATGAGCGTGACCACCTCGCCCTCGTTCACCGTGAACGAGATGTTGCGGATGGCCTCGATGCGTCCGTAGTTGACGCAGAGGTCGTCGACCTCAAGAAGCATCTTCATCAACTCCCAGATAGGCGGCGATCACCGCAGGGTTGTCCTGGATCTCGGCGGGCAGTCCCTCGGCGATCTTCTTGCCGAACTCCAGCACCACGATCCTGTCGGTGACGCCCATGACGAGCTTCATGTCGTGCTCGATGAGCAGCACGGTGTAGCCCTGGTCGCGGATCGACCGGATGAGCTCCATCAGCCGAGCCTTCTCCGCCGGGTTGAAGCCGGCCGCCGGCTCGTCGAGGCAGAGCAGCTTGGGGTTCGTGGCGAGGGCTCGCGCGATCTCGAGCCGCCGTTGGTCGCCGTAGGGCAGGTTGCGGGCGAGCTCGTCGGCCCGCTTGTCCAACCCCATGAACTTGAGCAGCTCGAAGGCACGTTCCATGCCCTCGGCCTCCTCGGCATGGTGTTTGCGCAGCCGCAGCAGCGCCGACCCCATACCCGTGGAGTGGTGCGCATCCGCGCCGACCAGGACGTTCTCCAGTGCCGTCATGTTGTGGAACAACCGGATGTTCTGGAAGGTGCGGGCGATGCCCAGCTTGGTGATCTGGAACTTCTGTCGCTTGCCGAGCGGCTCGCCCATGAACTGGATCCCGCCCGAGGTGGGCTGGTAGACACCGGTCATCACGTTGAAGCAGGTCGTCTTGCCAGCACCGTTGGGCCCGATCAGGCCGAGGATCTCGCCGGTGTTGATGTGGAACGAGACACCGTCGAGGGCCGTGACACCGCCGAAGCGCAGGGTCACGTCGTCGACCTCGAGCATCTTGCCCTTGGGGAGGTGGGCGATCTCGTCGACACTGATGTCGACCGAGGTGTCCGGGGTGGTGTCGACCTCGGGACGGGTCGTGGCCTCGTCGTCGACCCGGGGTCCGCGTGCCGCGGCCGCGGCATCGGCGGTCTCGTCAGGCGTCTTGTCAGGCGTGGTGTCAGGCATGGGTCGCCCCTTCCTCGAGGACCTCTGTCTCGATGTCCGCCTGTTTGGCACGCACCGATCGTCGAGGCGGCATCAGGCCCTGCGGTCGGAAGATGGCCAGCGCCATCAGGGCGAGGCCGAACAGCAGGAACCGAGCGTCGGACAGGAACCGGAACTTCTCCGGCGCCCAGGTCAGCAGAGCCGCAGCGAGCACGACGCCCCAGCGGTTGCCCTGACCACCGACGACGACCATGGCGACGAAGAGCACGGAGTACAGGATGGTGAAGTTGTCCGGGTTGATGAACTGCTGCTTGGTGGCGAAGAGCGCACCGGACAGTCCGCCGATCGCGGCACCCGTGGCGAAGGCCAGCAGCTTGAACCGGAAGGTCGGGACACCCATGAGCTCAGCGGCGTCCTCGTCCTCGCGGGTTGCCTCCCAGGCCCGGCCGACGCGAGAGTTCTGCATCCGCCAGTCGAGGAAGAGCACCACGCCCACGAGAGTCAGCGCCAGCCAGTAGTAGGGCACCGAGTCGGTGACCCCGAACTGCAGGAACGTCGTGGTGTTGCTCTGGTCGACGTAGGCGACGAACCCCTCCCACTTGAGCTTGGGGATCTCGAACAGTGCCCAGCTCGGTGGCGTGGGAATGTTCGAGATACCGCGGGAGCCGCCGGTCAGGGCGTCGGCGTTCACCAGGATCAGCCGGACGATCTCGCCGAAGCCGAGGGTCACGATCGCGAGGTAGTCGCCCCGCACGCGCAGCGTGGGCGCGCCGAGGACGATGCCCGAGAACAGCGTGACCGCCATCGCGATCGGGATGCACAGCAGCAGCGGAAGCTTCCCATGGGCCGACCCGAGCACGCCCACCGTGAACGCGCCGATCGCGAAGAAGCCGATGTACCCGAGGTCGAGCAGGCCGGCATACCCGATGACGATGTTGAGCCCGATCGCGACCAGGGCGTACAGCGCGCAGAGGAACAGCACGGCACCGAAGTCGGAGTCGGTCGTCGTGATCAGCGGCGGGTTGAGGATCGGCAGGAGGTAGACGAACACCACGGCGGCGACCATCAGCACGATCTTGGCCCAGCGGGGCAGGGCACGGAAACGGTCACCGACCCCGTGGAACACGTTCGAGACGGCGCTCATGCGCGTGCCTTTCCGAGGGACTCACCGAGCAGGCCGGTGGGCCGGAACAGGAGGATGACCACGAGGAGCGTGAAGGCCACGACGTCCTTCCACTCTCCACCGAAGATGGCTTGACCGTAGTTCTCGGCCACGCCGAGGATGAAGCCACCGAGCAGAGCGCCGCGAAGGTTGCCGATGCCGCCGAGCACGGCGGCGGTGAAGGCTTTCACGCCGAGCAGGAAGCCCGAGTTGTAGCGGATCTGCCCGATCCGGATGAGGTACATCATCGCGGCGGCACCAGCCATGGCCCCGCCGATGACGAAGGTCAGCCGGATGACCCTGTCGCGGTTCACACCCATCAGGGCGGCGGACTCGGGGTCCTGGGCAACGGCGCGGATCCCCCGGCCGAGACGGGACCGCTGCATGAACTGGTCGAGCACGATCATCATGACGATGGCCGACCCCAGGACGATGAGGTCCTTGTTGGAGACGTGGTAGTCGAAGACGTAGAAGAGCCGCTTCGTCTCGATGTTGAGCGGGAACGGCGCGGCCTCGCGGGGACGGCCGACGTAGTTGACCAGGTCGTCGTCCTTGCCGAACCACTTGAACGGCTTGTCGCGCAGGCCCATCACTTCCGACAGCGTGTACGACGCACCGATCGCGGAGATGAGCGCGATCAGCGGTGGCGAGTTGCGCTTGCGGAGCGGGCGGTAGGCGACGAACTCGAGGCCGAGCGCCACGAGCGCGGAGATCACCATGGCCGACGCGAAGCCCGCAATGAGGAACCCGACGACGCCGATGCCGCTCGCCTTGCTGGCGCCGAGCGCCACCAGGGCCCAGACGGCCGCGAAGCCGCCCCACATGAACACCTCGGAGTGGGCGAAGTTGATGAGGCGCAGCACGCCGTAGACGAGCGTGTAGCCGAGAGCAATCAGCGCGTAGATGGCCCCGTTGGCCAACCCGGTGATTGTGAACTCCCAGAAGTTGTTCAGGAGAAGCTGCATCAGACCTCCGTGGTGAGGGACCTGCGCGTCAGTGCGGCGGGGTCCGGGTCCGGACGGGAACACGGTAGCGGCCAGGACCCCCGTTGCCGAGAGCCCTGGCCGCTACACGTGGTGTTACTTGACTTCCTGGTCCGGAACGATCTTGCCGCCGGTGACCTTGTAGGCCCACACGTGGATGTCCGCCGGCTCGCCCTTGGCGTCGAACTTGACCTGCTTGGTGACGCCCTTCTGGTCGTAGGAGGCGATGAAGGCGTTGATGTCGGCCGACGTGGTCTTCCCAGCCTTGATGGCAGCGAGGAACACGTTGGCTGCGTCGTAGGCCTCTGCCGAGTACGTGGCCGGGTCCGAGTTGTAGGCCTTCTTGTAGGCGGCCGCGAACTCGGGTGCCTGGTCCGGCGGGAGGCACGGGCAGGTGACGATGGCGCCCTCGGCCGCCGCACCGGCGCCCTTGATGAAGCCGTCGTCCTTGACGCCGTCGCCGGCGACGAAGGTGCCGGTGAAGCCACCGTCCTTCAGCTGCTTGGCCAGCTTGCTGGCGTTGGAGTAGTAGCCGCCGTAGAAGAACGCGGTCGCACCCGAGGCCTTGGCCTTGGTCACGGTCGCGGAGAAGTCGTCCTGCTTGCCGTCGGCTGCAGTGTGGTCGGTGCCGGTGACGAGCGCTCCGAGATCACTCTTGACGATGTCGGCCAGGCCCTTGCCGTACTCGGAGGTGTCGTCCGAGACGAAGACCTTCTGCGCCTTCAGGACGTCCTTGATGTACTTCGCGGCCGCGGGGCCCTGGCTGTTGTCGTTGCCGAGGATGCGGTGGAAGGTCTTCCAGCCGTTCTCGGACAGCTTCGTCGCCGTCGCGGAGGCCGTGATGATGTTCAGGCCGGCCTTGTCGAAGATCGGGTCGGCGGCCTTGGACTCACCGGAGAAGGCGGGGCCGACGATGCCGACCAGCTTCTTGTCGGTGACGGCCTTCTGGGCCAGTCCGGGGGCAATGGACGGGTCGCCCTGGCTGTCGAACGAGGTGAGCGCGACCTTGCAGTCGGCGTTCTTCTCGTTGTACTGCTTGACGGCGAGCTCGGCACCGTTCTTGATGTTGATGCCGAGGTTGGCAGCGTCGCCGGTGAGGGCGCCGAAGAAGCCGATCTTGAGGTCACACGCCTTGGAACCGGCGTCGGAGCTGCCGCCAGTGGTTCCACCACAGGCAGTCAGCGCGAGGGCAGCGGCCACGAGTGGCGCGCCAATCTTGAACACGGAACGCAAGACTCCTCCTGAAGTCATTGGGTGCTCGCGGGCCGTACGGCGCCCACGGGTCACCCCGGTTGGGGTGTGTGCAGACTATGCCGCTGTTCCCCCTGCGGGGCAGCACATCAACCCCATGCGTGACCGTGTCGTTATCACCGCCCGGTGGCGGGTGCCGTGAACGTCGTGGCAGCGTCACCCGTCATACCCATGTCCCACGCATGTCTCATACAGGTCCCACCCATCATCGGCCCGCATCCTCGGGCCATCTGGTCAGCCCCGTGAGGGGGCACCTCCACCGAAAGGCGCGCGCATGACCACCCCAGAAGACCACCCCGTCACCGGCCCCTCCCGCCGCACCGTGCTGGCGTCCGCCGGCCTCGCCGGAGTCGGCGTCACTGCACTCGCCGGCTGTGGAGCCGCCGAGGACGCTGCGAGCAGCGCGGCCAGCACGGCCAAGGACGCCGCGACCAGCGCCGTCAAGGACGCCATCTCGAAGGCGACCATCCCCGTGGGGGGAGGCAAGATCTTCACCGACCAGAAGGTGGTGGTCACCCAGCCCACCTCGGGGGAGTTCAAGGCCTTCAGCGCCGTGTGCACCCACCAGGCGTGCCTGGTGACCACCGTCGCCAACGGCACCATCAACTGTGCCTGCCACGGCAGCGAGTACGACATCACCACCGGCGCGGTCAAGAAGGGACCGGCCACCAAGGCCCTTCCGGAGAAGTCCGTGGCCGTGAGCGGCGACGGGATCTCGGTCACCTGACCTTCCCCGCCAGAAGCGCAGGGCCAGGTATGCCGCGCCGTCCCGACGCGGCATACCTCGTCTCCGCGGGAAGCGGGGCTCCCGCGGGACGGGCCGTCGGTCGCCCTCCATAGAGTGGAGTCGTGGCTGACCCGTCGACCTACCGTCCGGCGCCGGGGGAGATCCCGGTCGACCCGGGCGTCTACCGGTTCCGGGACGCCGCCAAGCGCGTCATCTACGTCGGCAAGGCCAAGTCCCTGCGGCCGCGGCTGTCGTCCTACTTCCAGGACATCTCAGCCCTGCACCCCCGCACCGCCACCATGGTCACCACGGCTGCGAGCGTCGAGTGGACCGTGGTCTCGACCGAGGTCGAGGCGCTGCAGCTCGAGTACTCCTGGATCAAGGAGTACGACCCGCGGTTCAACGTCAAGTACCGCGACGACAAGTCCTACCCCTACCTCGCGGTGACGCTCGGGGAGGAGTTCCCGCGGGCGCAGGTGATGCGCGGGGCCAAGCGCAAGGGCACCCGCTACTTCGGCCCTTACGCCCATGCCTGGGCCATCCGCGAGACGCTCGACCTGTTGTTGCGGGTGTTTCCCGTCCGCACCTGCTCCTCGGGGGTCTTCAAGCGGGCCGGGCAGGTGGGCCGTCCGTGTCTGCTGGGCTACATCGACAAGTGCTCGGCGCCCTGCGTGGGGAGGGTCAGCCCAGAGGAGCACCGCGCCATCGCCGAGGACTTCTGCGACTTCATGGCCGGCAACACGACGCGGTTCGTCAAGCGGCTCGAGCGCGACATGGCTGCCGCGTCGAAGTCCTTGGAGTTCGAACAGGCAGCCCGGATGCGCGACGACCTCGTGGCGCTGGGCAAGGCGCTGGAGAAGTCCGCCATCGTCCTGGGCGACGGCACCGACGCCGACGTGTTCGCCCTCGAGCACGACGGGCTCGAGATCGCCGTCCAGGTCTTCCACGTGCGTGGCGGGCGCGTGCGCGGACAGCGCGGCTGGGTCGCCGAGATGGACGCCGAGACCGTGCCCGAGATCGTCGGCCACCTCCTCCAGCAGGTCTACGGAGGCGAGTCGGACGACAGCGTGCCGCGCGAGGTGCTGGTGCCGGTCCTGCCGGAGGACCCGGATGCCGTCGCGATCTGGCTCGGGTCGCTGCGGGGCTCCGGGGTCGACTTGCGCGTGCCCCAGAGGGGCGACAAGCGCACCCTGCTCGAGACCGTGCACCGCAACGCGAAGCAGTCGCTGGCCCGGCACAAGCTCGCCCGCGCCGGGGATCTCACGGCACGCAGCCAGGCACTGCAGGAGCTGCAGACCAGCCTCGACCTGGCTGATGCGCCGCTGCGCGTCGAGTGCTACGACATCAGCCACATCCAGGGCTCCCAGGTCGTCGGGTCGATGGTCGTCTTCGAGGACGGGCTGGCCCGCAAGTCCGAGTACCGCCGGTTCGTCATCCGTGGCGAGCAGGTGGACGACACCGCGGCGATGGACGAGGTGCTGACCCGGCGGTTCCAGCGCTACCTCGAGGAGCGCGACCAGGCCACCGACGTCGAGCTCGGCCCCGACCCGGAGAACGGTCCCGAGCGGATCGACCCCGACACCGGCAAGCCGAAGAAGTTCGCGTACCCGCCCAACCTCGTCGTCGTCGACGGCGGCCTGCCCCAGGTCAACGCCGCCCAGGCGGCCCTGACGGCGCTGGGCATCGACGACGTCGCCGTCGTCGGGCTCGCCAAGCGGCTCGAGGAGGTCTGGGTGCCCGGCCAGGACTACCCCGTCATCCTGCCGCGGACCAGTGAGGGCCTCTACCTGCTGCAGCGGGTCCGCGACGAGGCCCACCGCTTTGCCATCACCTTCCACCGCCAGCGCCGGTCCAAGGCCATGACCACGAGCGTCCTGGACGGTGTCCCCGGACTCGGGGAGACGCGACGCAAGGCCCTGCTGCGTCATTTCGGCTCGGTGAAGAAGGTTCGCGCGGCGACGGCCGAGGAGCTGCAGGAAGTTTCCGGCATCGGACCTGCGCTGGCAGCCACGATTGCGGCAGAGTTGGCCACCGCAGACACGGCCGCACCCGCCGTCAACCTGATGACCGGAGAGATCCTCGACGGTGACTGAGCGCGATGAGCAAGGAGACGGGGCAGGGATGACCGACGAGGACCGCGCAGCATCTGGGGCAGCGGTGCCGGACGCAGGAGCCCCGGACGCCGCCGACTCGGGCGACAAGCGCGACCAGGCTGAGCTCGTCATCGTGACCGGCATGAGTGGAGCCGGGCGGTCGACGACCGCCAACGTGCTCGAGGACTCCGGCTGGTACGTCGTCGACAACCTGCCGCCACACCTGCTCGTCTCGTTGGCCGACCTCGCCAACGAGGCACCGCGTCGGGCAGGTCTGCCGCGCCTTGCGGCCGTGGTGGATGTCCGGGCCCGCGGGTTCTTCGACCACCTCCAGACCGCGCTCGACGAGCTGCGCGACCGCGGGTGGCGACCCAACCTGGTCTTCCTGGACGCCACGGACGAGGCGATCGTGCGCCGCTTCGAGTCCGTGCGCCGACCACACCCTCTCCAGGGCCAGGGCCGGCTGCTGGACGGCATCACCCGCGAGCGCGCCATGCTGGCCGACCTGCGGGCCCGCGCCGACGTCGTCATCGACACGTCCGGCCTGAACGTCCACCAGCTCGCCAAGAAGGTCCACCCGGTCTTCTCCGGCGACATCGGCCACAAGGTCCGCATCGCGGTGATGTCGTTCGGCTTCAAGTACGGCGTGCCGCTCGACGCCGACTTCGTCTTCGACATGCGGTTCCTGCCGAACCCGTTCTGGATCCCCGAGCTGCGCAACTTCACCGGGCAGGACGCGCCGGTGGCCGAGTTCGTCATGGCCCAGGAGGGGGCTCCCGAGTTCGTCGACCGGGTCGTCGCACTCATGGACCCGGTGACCGAGGGCTACATCCGCGAGGGTCGCCGGTACGTCACCGTCGCGGTGGGCTGCACCGGCGGCAAGCACCGCTCCGTCGCCGTGGCCGAAGCGCTGCGGACCCGGCTCAGCAGCGACGACATCGCGACGTTCGTCGTGCACCGCGACCTGGGGCAGGAATAGTGAGTCTGACAGCGCAGCGAGCACACGAGCGAGGCACGAGCGAGGCGCGGAGCAAGCGCGGAAGCGAGCAGTTGTCATGACCGGCCCCGCGGTGGTCGCGCTCGGCGGTGGACACGGCCTCGCCGCTTCGCTCGAGGCACTCAAGCTGGTCTGTGACGACATCACGGCGGTGGTCACCGTCGCCGACAACGGTGGGTCTTCCGGACGGCTTCGCGACGAGTTCGACGTGCTGCCGCCGGGTGACCTGCGGATGGCCCTGACCGCGCTCTGCGACGACACCGAGTGGGGCCACACCTGGCGAGACGTCCTGCAGCACCGGTTCCGCGGCAACGGGCAGCTGGGCGGCCACGCCCTCGGCAACCTGCTGATCACCGCCCTGTGGGACCTGCACCACGACCCGGTCATCGGGCTCGACCTCGTTGGTCGACTCCTCAACGCCCGGGGCCGGGTGCTGCCCATGGCCGCCGTGCCACTCGAGATCACCGCCCGGGTACGTGGCCTGGACCCGGCCGACGCCCGGGCTCTCTCGACCTTGCGCGGCCAGGTGGCGGTCGCCACGACCAAGGGGACCGTGCTCAGCATCGCCCTCGAGCCGGCTGATCCCCCTTCGGCACCCGAGACCGTGGCGGCCGTGCGTGAGGCCGACTGGGTGATCCTCGGGCCGGGGTCGTGGTTCACCTCGGTGATGCCGCACCTCATGGTGCCGGGTCTGCGCGACGCGCTCCATGACACGACCGCCCGGCGGTTGCTGACCCTCAACCTGGAGCACTCCGGCGAGACGGCCGGCTTCACGGCCGCCCGCCAGCTGGAGGCGCTCGTGGACCACGCGCCGCGAATGCGGCTGGACGCCGTCCTGGCCGACCCCAGTGCTGTCGACGATGAGGCAGGATTGCGCACGGCCGCCGCGCGACTCGGTGCAGAGCTGGTGCTTGCACCAGTGGCGCAACGCGGCGCACCGGGGCACCATGACTCGCTCAGGCTGGCGGCGGCATACCGTGACCTGTTCGGCTGAGGGCGGACATGGTTGAGTCTGACGCGAGACCACGTCAGCGCCTCTGGGCGCCGACGAACCAGGGGAGACAGCACAGCATGGGAGCAGAGCCCACCAGTGCACGACGGCGAGATGGCAGGATGAACCAATGGCAATGACGGCGCGGGTCAAGGACGAGCTCAGCAGACTCGACGTCACGAAGCCCTGCTGCCGCAAGTCGGAGGTGGCCGCGACGCTGCGGTTCGCTGGCGGCCTGCACATCGTGGGGGGACGGATCGTCGTCGAGGCCGAGCTCGACACGGCGAACGCCGCCCGACGGCTCCGCAAGAACATCAGCGACCTGTACGGCCACCCCTCGGAGGTGCTGGTCCTCGCAGCCGGCGGTCTGCGCAAGGGCAGCCGCTACGTCGTCCGGGTGGTCCAGGACGGCGAGGCCCTGGCCCGGCAGACCGGGCTGATCGACGCCCGGGGGCGTCCGGTGCGGGGGCTGCCACCCAAGGTGGTCAGCGCCTCGGCCTGCGACGCCGAAGCAGCCTGGCGCGGTGCCTTCATCGCCCACGGCTCGCTGACCGAGCCCGGCCGATCCTCTGCTCTCGAGGTCACGTGCCCGGGGCCTGAGGCGGCCCTCGCCCTCGTCGGAGCGGCTCGTCGCCTCGGCATCCAGGCCAAGGCACGCGAGGTGCGCGGCGTCGACCGGGTCGTCATCCGCGACGGCGATGCCATCGGGGCAATGCTCACGCGACTGGGCGCGCACGACGCGGTCATGGCGTGGGAGGAGCGGCGGATGCGCCGCGAGGTCCGGGCCACGGCCAACCGGCTGGCCAACTTCGACGACGCCAACCTGCGCCGCTCGGCGCGCGCCGCCGTTGCGGCCGGCGCCAGGGTGCACCGCGCCATGGAGATCCTCGGCGACGAGATCCCCGACCACCTCAAGGAGGCCGGGGCGCTGCGGTTGGAGCACAAGCAGGCCTCGCTCGAGGAGCTCGGCCAGCTTGCCCAGCCACCGATGACCAAGGACGCCGTGGCAGGGCGGATCCGGCGCCTGCTGGCGATGGCCGACAAGCGGGCCCAGGACCTCGGCATCCCGGGTACCGAGGCCAACCTCACGCCCGACATGCTCGACGCCTGATCGACCCATGACCGACGCACGCCAGCGCCTGACTCGGAGCGGGGACAACGCATGACGAGGATCGCCGTCGTCGGAACCGGGTACGTCGGACTCTCCATGGCGGTCCTGCTCGGCCAGCGACACGACGTCGTGGCCCTCGACATCGACGCGGCCCGCGTCGACCTGCTGAGCTCGGGCCGCAGCCCCATCGCGGACCCCGAGATCGAGACGTTCCTCGCCCACCACGAGCTGACGCTGACCTTCACGACCGACCCGGCCACGGCCTACGCCGGCGCCGAGTTCGTCATCATCGCGACACCGACCGACTACGACCCCGTGACCAACTACTTCGACACCTCGACCGTGGAGAAGGTCGCGGCCGACGTGGTGGCTGCCAACCCGACCGCCGTGATGGTCGTGAAGTCCACGGTCCCGGTCGGCTTCACCGAGGACCTCTCGCAGCGACTCGGCACCGACAACCTGCTGTTCAGTCCAGAGTTCCTCCGCGAGGGCAAGGCGCTGTGGGACAGCCTGCACCCTTCCCGGATCGTCGTGGGCGAGCGCAGCGACCGGGGGCAGGCGTTCGCCGACCTGCTGCGGGAGGGGTCCGAGGAGCCGGATGTCCCCGTGCTGCTCACCGACAGCACCGAGGCCGAGGCCGTGAAGCTGTTCGCCAACACCTATCTGGCCATGCGCGTCGCCTTCTTCAACGAGCTCGACACCTTCGCAGTGACCCACGGACTCGACCCCCGCCAGATCATCGAGGGGGTCGGGCTCGACCCGAGGATCGGCCCTGGCTACAACAACCCCTCTTTCGGCTACGGCGGGTACTGCCTGCCCAAGGACACCAAGCAGCTGCTGGCCAACTACCAGAACGTGCCCCAGTCGCTCATCGAGGCGATCGTCACGGCCAACACCACCCGCAAGGACTTCGTGGCGACCGACATCCTGCGTCGCCACCCCCGCATCGTCGGCATCCACCGCCTGATCATGAAGTCCGGCTCCGACAACTTCCGGTCGAGCAGCGTCCAGGGGATCATGAAGCGGATCAAGGCCAAGGGTGTGGAGGTCGTGGTCTACGAGCCCGCGCTGGCCGATGACCACTTCTTCGGCTCACGGGTGATCCGCGACCTCGCCGAGTTCACCGAGGTGGCCGACGTCATCGTCGCCAACCGGATGGTCGGCGAGCTCACGCCGGTGGCCGACAAGGTCTACACCCGAGACCTCTTCGGCGGCGACTACTGACCTGCTCCTGAGCCCTGGGCGAGGGGGCGACGTTACCGGCCCGTACGCCGGACCGCCGTGACTCCCGGCGGCCCCGCTCGCTAGGCTCGGGCCCGAGCATTTCCGCGCCGCGCCACGCGGCATACCGTCCCCATCTGAGAAGGACTTGGCATCGTGACTGTTCGCGTAGGTATCAACGGCTTCGGCCGCATCGGCCGCAACTTCTTCCGCGCCATCGAGGCGTCGGGAGCCGACATCGAGGTCGTGGCCACCAACGACCTGATGGACAACAAGACGCTGGCGCACCTGCTCAAGTACGACTCGATCCTCGGCCGCTTCCCCGGTGAGGTGACCTACGACGACACCTCGATCACCGCCGGTGGTAAGACGTTCAAGGTCTTCGAGGAGCGCGACCCGGCCAAGATCGACTGGGCCTCTGTCGGCGCCGACATCGTCGTGGAGTCGACCGGCTTCTTCACCGACGCGACCAAGGCCAAGGCGCACATCGACGGCGGCGCCAAGAAGGTCATCATCTCCGCGCCGGCGTCCAACGAGGACATCACCATCGTCATGGGCGTCAACGACGACCAGTACGACGCGGCCAAGCACACCATCATCTCCAACGCGTCCTGCACGACGAACTGCCTCGGCCCGATGGCCAAGGTCCTCAACGACGAGTTCGGCATCGTCAAGGGCCTGATGACGACCATCCACGCCTACACCCAGGACCAGAACCTCCAGGACGCCCCGCACAAGGACCTGCGTCGCGCCCGGGCCGCAGCGCTCAACATCGTGCCCACCTCGACCGGCGCGGCCAAGGCCATCGGCCTCGTGCTGCCCGAGCTCAAGGGCAAGCTCGACGGGTTCGCGCTGCGCGTCCCGATCGCCACCGGTTCGGCGACCGACCTCACCTTCGAGGCGGGCCGCGAGACGACCGCCGAAGAGGTGAACGCCGCAGTCAAGGCCGCCGCCGAGGGTCCGCTCAAGGGCATCCTCGTCTACACCGAGGACGCCATCGTCTCCAAGGACATCGAGACCGACCCGGCCTCGTGCATCTTCGACGCAGGCCTGACCAAGGTCATCGGCAACCAGGTGAAGGTCATCGGCTGGTACGACAACGAGTGGGGCTACTCCAACCGCCTCGCCGACCTCGTGGTCCTCGTCGGCCAGACGCTCTGACCCGGGTCGAGCCACAGCTGATGCACTCGATCTCCGAGCTGGGCGACCTGCGCGGCAAGCGCGTCCTCGTCCGGTCAGACCTCAACGTGCCCCTGGACGGGACGACGATCACCGACGACGGGCGCATCCGCGCGTCGGCGCCCACCATCGCGTCGCTGTCCGAGGCGGGTGCCCGCGTCATCGTGTGCGCCCACCTCGGTCGGCCCAAGGGCGCGCCCGAGGACAAGTACTCGCTGGCTCCGGTGGCTGTTCGCCTCGGCGAGGTCCTCGGCCGCGACGTCACGTTCGCCAGCGACACGGTGGGCGACAGCGCCAAGGCGGCGGTCGAGGCGGCCCGGGACGGCGACGTCGTGCTGCTGGAGAACCTCCGGTTCAACCCGGGAGAGACGGCCAAGACCGACGACGAGCGCGCCGAGTTCGCGCGCCAGCTCGCCGGGCTGGCCGACGTCTTCGTCTCCGACGGCTTCGGTGTAGTGCACCGCAAGCAGGCCAGCGTCTACGACGTCGCGCGGCTGCTGCCGTCGGCCGTGGGCGGGCTCGTCGAGACCGAGGTCGGCGTCCTGAAGCGCCTCACCGAGGACCCGGAGCGTCCGTATGCCGTGGTGCTCGGTGGTGCGAAGGTCTCCGACAAGCTCGGCGTCATCGACAACCTGCTCCAGACGGCCGATCGCCTCCTCATCGGCGGTGGCATGGTCTTCACCTTCCTCGCCGCCCAGGACTACGAGGTGGGCAAGAGCCTGCTCGAGGCCGACCAGCTCGACCAGGTCAAGGGCTACCTCGAGCAGGCCAAGGAGCGTGGCGTCGAGATCGTCCTCCCGGTCGACATCGTCGCCGCCACCGAGTTCTCGGCCGACGCCGAGCGCGACGTGGTGCCCGCCGGCGCGATCCCCGCCGACCGCATGGGGCTCGACATCGGGCCCGAGTCCGGGGTGCTGTTCGCCGAGAAGCTCAAGGACTGCAAGACGGTCTTCTGGAACGGCCCGATGGGTGCGTTCGAGATGGAGCCGTATGCCGCAGGCACGGCTGCGGTGGCCGCGGCCCTGGTCGAGGCGACCGAGAAGGGGGCCCTCACCGTCATCGGTGGTGGCGACTCCGCGGCTGCCGTGCGCCAGCTCGGCTTCGACGACGACCAGTTCGGGCACATCTCGACCGGCGGTGGCGCGAGCCTGGAGTACCTCGAGGGCAAGGAGCTCCCGGGGCTCACCGTGCTCGACGAGACCACCGCCTGACCCAGCCCGACCAAGACCCTTCGGTGGGCCGGGCTCGCAGCCCGGCCCACCGGCATACCCCTAGGACGACAACCTGATGGCAGCGAAGACCTCCGGACGCACGCCCCTCATGGCCGGCAACTGGAAGATGAACCTCGACCACCTGCAGGCCACCCACCTCGTGCAGAAGCTCGACTGGACCCTGCGCGACGGCCGGCACGACTTCGCCGCGGTCGAGGTCGCGGTGCTGCCACCGTTCACCGACCTGCGGTCCGTTCAGACCCTGATCGACGGCGACCGGCTCCAGCTGGTCTTCGGGGCCCAGGACCTGTCGAAGCACGACTCCGGGGCCTACACGGGCGAGATCTCCGGTGCCTTCCTCGCCAAGCTCGGCTGCACGTACGTGCTGGCCGGCCACAGCGAGCGGCGTGAGTACCACCAGGAGTCCGAGGACGTCGTCAACGCCAAGGTCAAGGCGGCCTACCGGCACGGCCTGACCCCCATCTTCTGCGTCGGCGAGCACCTCGAGGTGCGCCAGGAGGGGACTCACCTCGCGCACGTCCTCATGCAGCTCGAGGCGGGCCTGGCCGATGTCACGGCCGAGCAGGCCAAGACCATCGTCATCGCCTACGAGCCGGTGTGGGCCATCGGCACCGGTGAGGTCGCCACGCCGCAGGATGCACAGGAGGTCTGCGCCGCGATCCGCACCAAGCTGGCGGAGCTGTACTCCGGCGACCTGGCCGATGGGGTGCGCGTGCTGTACGGCGGATCGGTGAAGGCGAACAACGTCGCGGCGATCATGTCCCAGGAGGACGTCGACGGCGCGCTCGTGGGTGGCGCGTCGATCGACCCGGCCGAGTTCGCCTCGATCTGCCGCTACCGCGACCACCTGGCCACTGCCTGAGCGGCCAGCAGGTATCCTGAACCTTGCTGCCTTTTCGGCAGCACCAACTGACGTCGACTCGAGATGGGTGCTCCGTGGAAGCCGTACGTATTGGCCTGCAGGTACTGCTGGTCATCGGTGGTCTGTTCCTGACGCTGCTGGTCCTGCTCCACAAGGGCAAGGGCGGCGGTCTGTCCGACATGTTCGGTGGCGGCATGTCCACCTCACTGGGGTCCTCCTCGGTGGCCGAGCGCAACCTCGACCGGTTCACCGTGGCCGTGGGTGTCATCTGGTTCGCCTGCATCGTGGGGATCGGCCTCATCGACCGGTTCTCCGCCTGAGCTCCCGACCGGCAGCTCGACCCGACCACGCACTGACCGCGCGTCACTGACGCACTCACAGACCAGCTCTCCCCAGACCAGACTCTTCCTGACCAGACAAGGACCTTTCGCACATGGCAGGTGGCAACGCAATCCGAGGCAGCCGAGTCGGCGCCGGCCCGATGGGCGAGGCCGAACGCGGCGAGGCCGCACCCCGCGTCTTCGTGTCCTACTGGTGCGCCAACGGCCACCAGACCCGACCGAGCTTCGCGGAGGAGCCGGGCCTGGCCGTCCCCGAGACCTGGGACTGCCCGCGCTGCGGGTTCCCCGCGGGTCAGGACGAGGCCAACCCGCCGGCCCCGCCGAAGGTCGAGCCCTACAAGACGCACCTGGCCTACGTGAAGGAGCGTCGCTCCGACGCCGACGGCAAGGCCATCCTCGACGAGGCCCTCGCCACGCTGCGGGAGCGCAAGCTCATCCAGTAGCAACAGACACAGACGAAGGGCTGCTCCCGGTCATCGGGAGCAGCCCTTCGTCATGTGGTCGAACTCAGGTGGGGAGGTCGGTCGCAGAGTCCGCGTCGACGAGCCAGATCGTCTCGCGTAGGCCGCGCACCTGCGCCGCGCTGGACAGCTCGGGCCCAGCCCCCTCGACTCCGTTGCGCACCGCCTCGGCCTTGTCCGCGCCGGCCACCAGGAACCACACGCGGTCGGACCGGCTGAGGCACTCGAAGGTGAGCGACACACGGTCCGGAGGTGGCTTGGGCGAGTCGTGCACGGCGACGGCGATTGCCTCGGTGGTCAGCTGGGCGGGATGCCCGGGAAAGAGCGATGCGACGTGGCCGTCGGGACCGACGCCGAGGATCATGATGTCGAACTCGCCCCCACCACTGCCACGCACCGCTGCCGAGTACCGCTCCGCGCTGTCCTCGACCGAGTCGCTGGCGTCAGGCCCGGCGACGCGGTGGACCTTGGCCTGGTCGAGCCCGAGGCGGTCCAGCCCAGCGGCATCGTTCTGGGTGTCGTTGCGGTCGGCGTCCCCGGCGGGCAGGTAGCGCTCGTCTCCCCACCACACCGAGACCCTCGACCAGTCGACCGCCGTGTGGGCCGGCACCTGGAGGATCGAGGCGATGATCGCCGAGCCGAGCGAGCCACCCGTCAGCGACACGTGGGGTGCGCGTCCGGCGGCCTGCAGGTCGAGCAGGGCCGTGACGAGCCGCGCGGCGCCGGCGTCGGCCACCGCCTGCTTGTCGGGATGGACGACCACGAGCACTGCGGCGCTCATGCCTTGCCTGACTTGACGCCCGTCGAGGACTTGACGGTCTTCGCCGCCTTGACGCCCGTCGAGGACTTGACGCCCGTCGGGGACTTGACGGCCTTCGCCGGCTTGACGGCCTTGGCCGCCTTCGCCTTGGTGGTGGCGCCGGAAGTCGTGCCCTTGGCGAGCTTGCGGGCCGCTGCCTTCTTGACGACAGCCGTGTCGGACGTGGACGCCGGGGTCGCTGCCTGGACCATCTCCGAGCTGGCTGTCTTGGCACTGGCTCGGGCGATCCTGCGTGACTCTCGCTCGGCCTCCTTGACCGAGGGCGCCTCGCCCTCGCGGACGGCCTCGCTGGCGGTCACCGTCTTGGTGCCGATCCGTGCGAGCCCGCTGCGGATCGCCTCCTCGTAGATCTCGTCCGGGTCGAGCCGGCGCAGCTCGTCGGCCAGGCATTCGGCGGTGGCACGGCGGGCCAGCGAGATGCGTCGGACGGGTTGCCCGGGCTGGCTCAGCGTGGCGATGGCGCCGTCGGGTCGGACCAGGTCGATGGCGCCGCTGCGGCGCTCGAGCCGGACGCTGACCATGCCGGTGCCCGAACGTGAGCGAGCCCGGCGGACCGGACAGCGCAGCGTCTGGGCGAGCCAGGCGGCCAGCAGGTCCGTCGACGGGGAGTCCGAGCCGCCGGTCACGGTTGCCTCGGTCACCGGCTCGAACGGTGGCTGGTCCATCGCGGCGGCGAGCAGTCCCCGCCAGAGGGTCACGCGCGTCCAGGCCAGGTCGGTGTCGCCCCGGGTGTAGGTGCCAGCCCGTGCCTGGAGCGCGGATCGCGGGTGCTTGGCCTCTGCGGCATCGGTGATGCGCCGCTGGGCCATCGAACCGATCGGGTCCTGCGCCAGGTGCGTGGGGGCATCGGTGGGCCACCAGGCCACGACGGGAGAGTCGGGCAGCAGCAGGGGGATGACGACGCTGCGCCCATGGTCGGTCAGGGCACCGTAGAGCCGGAGCACCACGACCTCGCTGGCTCCCGCGTCACCGCCCACGCGGATCTGGGCGTCGATGCGCGACTGGCCACGCTTGTTGCCGATGACCACCGCGATGATCCGGCACGGGTGCTGCCGGCTGGCGTCGTTGGCGGCCTGGATGGCCTCCTCGGCATCCTGCTCGTCGACGACGATCAGCAGGGTGAGGACGCGACCCAGGGCCATCGCCCCGGTGTCCTGGCGCAGGGCGACCAGCTTCTTGCTGATCGCGACGGTGCTGGTGCTGGGCAGGTCGACGATCACCGGGGTCCCCGATCAGTGTCGGAAGAGCGCAGCGGGGGAGAACTGTGTGGGGTGCTCATGGCATTCTCCAGACACGGCCGTCACGGTGCATCATCTCGTCGGCCGTGGCCGGACCCCAACCACCGGCGACGTAGGGCTCGACCGTGCTGCGCTGCTTGGCCCAGTAGGCCTCGACCGGGTCGAGGATCTCCCAGGAGAGCTCGACCTCCTCGTGCCGAGGGAACAGCGGCGGGTCCCCGAGCAGGACGTCGAGGATGAGGCGCTCATAGGCCTCCGGACTGGACTCGGTGAAGGCACGGCCGTAGCCGAAGTCCATGGTCACGTCGCGCACCTCCATCTGGGCCCCCGGCACCTTGGCGCCGAAGCGCATCGTGATGCCCTCGTCGGGCTGGACGCGGATGACGATGGCGTTCTGGCCGAGCTCCTCGGTCGCGGTGTCGTTGAACGGCAGGTGCGGCGCCTTCTTGAAGACGACGGCGATCTCCGTGACCCGTTTGCCGAGCCGCTTGCCGGTGCGCAGGTAGAACGGGACGCCGGCCCAACGGCGGGAGTCGATCTCGACCTTCATGGCGGCATACGTCTCGGTGCGCGACTCCTTGGCGACACCGTCCTCGTCGAGGTAGCCGATGACCTGCTCGCCGCCCTGCCACCCGCCTGCGTACTGGCCGCGGGCGGTGGACTTGCCGAGGTCCTTGGGGTGCCGCACCGCCGAGAGCACCTTCTCCTTCTCGGAGCGGAGGTGCTCCGCCGCGAACGAGACCGGCTCCTCCATCGCGGTCAGGGCGAGGAGCTGGAGCAGGTGGTTCTGGATCACGTCGCGGGCCGCGCCGATGCCGTCGTAGTAGCCGGCCCGTCCACCGATGCCGATGTCCTCGGCCATGGTGATCTGCACGTGGTCGACGTAGTTGGCGTTCCAGACCGGTTCGAACATCTGGTTGGCGAAGCGCAGGGCCAGCAGGTTCTGGACGGTCTCCTTGCCGAGGTAGTGGTCGATGCGGAACACCGCGTCAGGCGGGAAGACACCCTCGACGATGTCGTTGAGCTCGCGTGCGCTCGTGAGGTCGTGGCCGAAGGGCTTCTCGATGACCACGCGACGCCACGCGTCCGCCTCGGGCTTGCTCAGCCCGGACCGCTCGAGCTGTTCGCACACGACGGAGAAGGACGACGGCGGGATCGACAGGTAGAACGCGAGGTTGCCACCGGTGCCACGCTCGTGCTCGAGGTTCTTGACCGTCTGGGCGAGCAGGTCGAAGGACGTCGGGTCGTCGAAAGTGCCTGGCACAAAACGGAATCCCTCGGCCAGGTTGCGCCACACGCTCTCGCGGAACGGTGTGCGGGCGTGCTGCTTGACCGCGTCGTAGACGATCTTGCCGAAGTCCTGGTCCGCCCAGTCGCGACGGGCGAAACCGACGAGCGAGAAGCCCGGAGGAAGCAGCCCACGATTCGCCAGGTCGTAGATCGCCGGCATGAGCTTCTTGCGCGCGAGGTCCCCGGTGACGCCGAAGAGGACCAGGCCGCAGGGGCCGGCGATGCGGGGGAGTCGCTTGTCACGAGGATCGCGCAGGGGGTTGCTGTCCTGCGTCACCCGCGTTGGGCTCATGTGGTGCCTTCCGATGGGGCCAGCGAGGGAGCCAGTTCCGTGAGGGCCTGGGTGACCTGCGCCAAGCCGGCGTCGTGCTCGGTCAGGTGCAGCTGCAGCACCGGACGACCGTGCTCGGCGAGGACCTGGGCGTCGCCGGCGGCCTGGGAGGCGATGAAGTCACCCAGGCTGAACTCGCGTCCGGGGATCGCCAGGTCCTCGTGCGGCGCGGTCGTGATCTGGAGGTAGACGCCCGTCGCCGGCCCACCCTTGTGGAACTGACCGGTCGAGTGCAGGAAACGGGGACCCCACCCGAACGTCGTGGGACGTCCGGTATGCCGTGCCAGGCCGGGGCGCACGTCGGCGAGGGCCGCGTCCGTGAGCCGGTCGAGGTAGGCCATCACCGCGACGTAGCCGTGCTCGGGGTCGAGCTGGTCGAACAGTGCGGTGAGGGCCTCGGGGACGGTCCTGGCGCCGCCGAGCCATTCGCCGCCGAGGGAGCGGATCTCCACTGCTCGGTCGGTGGCGGCGCGAGCCTCGGCGCTGCCGATGCCCTGGTCCAGCAGCGCACGGGCCGCCTTCTTGGCGCTCTCCACATCGGGCTGGTCGAACGGGTTGATGCCGAGCAACCGTCCGGCGGCGGCGGTCGCCACCTCCCACAGGAGGAGCTGGGCTCCGAGCGGGCCGCTGACGGCGACCTCGGAGCGGCTGGCGTCGGCCTCGCCCTGGGGATCTGCTCCAAGGGTGAGATCGTCGTCGGAGTCACCGACCAGCCGGGCGACGGTGACATCACGCGCCGGCCAGGCCACCTCGGGGTCGGAGTCGCCACCGACGACGACGGGCAGGATGCCGGTGCCCTGTTTGCCGGTGCTCTCGGCGATGAGCTGCTCGGCCCAGTCGGCGAAGCCCACGATGCCCGACCCGTCGTCGACGATGACGAACTTGTCGCGCAGGGGATCGGTGCCCGCCATGGCGGCGGCCAGGCGCAGGCCGGGGTTGGCGTCGTCGTCGGCGCTGAGCACGTCGGCCACGGCTTCGGCATCGTCGAGCAACGCCTCGATGTCAGCTCCGGCGAGGCCGGAGGGAACCAGGCCGAAGGCCGTCAGCGCCGAGTAGCGACCGCCGACGTTGGGGTCGGCGTTGATGACCCGGTAGCCGCTGGCGCGCGACTCCTCGTCGAGCGGGCTGCCCGGGTCCGTCACGATGACGATCCTCGTGGTCGGGTCGATGCCCTTCTCCGCGAACGCCGCCTGGAACACGCGGCGCTGCGAGTCCGTCTCCACGGTCGATCCCGACTTGCTGGAGACGACAACGACAGTCCGTTCCAGGTCGGTGATCGCGGCCCGCACCATGTCGGGCTGGGAGGAGTCGAGGACGACGAGGTCGACGCCCGCCGTCGCACAGATCACCTCAGGGGCAAGGGACGAACCACCCATGCCACACAGGACCACCCGGTCCACGCCCTCACCGCGGAGCTGCTCGCGCAACGCCGCGATCTCCCCGAGCAGAGGCCGGGACGACCGGGGCAGGTTGACCCAGGACAGGCGGATCGCCGACTCGGACTCGGCTTCCGGCCCCCAGAGAGTCGCGTCCTGGGCGAAGAGCTTGCTCGCGAACTGGACCCCGACGAGGTCGGCCACCTTGGTGGCGATGGCATCGGCAGCGGCGCCTGATGCCACCACGCCGAGTGAGCTCACTGGTCGCCCTTGCCAGACTGCTCCACGTCGGCACGAGCGAGGTCGAGGTCGGACTGTGCCTCGTCCAGCAGCTCGCCCCAGGAGACCTCGAACTTGTCGACGCCCTCGCGCTCGAGCTGGGCGGTCACGTCGGCGTAGGAGATCCCGAGGCCCTCCAAGGCGTCCAGCACCCCACCAGCGTCCTGGTAGGTGCCGGTGACGGTGTCACCGGTGACCTCGCCGTGGTCGATGACCGCGTCCAGGGTCTTCTCGGGCATCGTGTTGACGGTGTTGGGGGCCACCAGCTCGGTGACGTAGAGGGTGTCGGAGTAGGCCGGGTCCTTCACGCCGGTCGAGGCCCACAGGGGGCGCTGGGCGTTGGCGCCGTCGTCGGCGAGGTTCTTCCAGCGCGGGGTCGCGAAGACCTCCTCGAAGGCCTGGTAGGCCAGGCGGGCGTTGGCCACGGCGGCCTTGCCCTTGAGGGCCTTGGCCTCGTCGGTACCGATGGCGTCGAGCCGCTTGTCCACCTCGGTGTCCACCCTCGACACGAAGAAGGACGCGACCGAGTGGATCTGCGACAGGTCCTTGCCGCCCTCACGAGCCTGCTCGAGCCCGGTGAGGAAGGCGTTCATCACCCCGCGGTAGCGGTCGAGCGAGAAGATCAGGGTCACGTTGACGCTGATGCCCTCGGCCAGGGTCTGGGAGATGGCCGGCAGCCCCTCGACGGTGGCCGGTATCTTGATGAGGACGTTCGGGCGGTCGACGGCGGCGTAGAGCTCCTTGGCCTGGTCCACCGTCTTGGCGGTCTCGTGGGCCAGCCGCGGGTCGACCTCGATCGACACGCGGCCGTCGACGCCGTTGGTCGAGTCGTACAGCGGACGCAGGATGTCGCAGGCGTTGCGGACGTCCTCGGTCGTCAGGCCGAACACCGTCTCGTCGACCGTCTTGCCCTGGGCGGCGTACGTGCGCAGGTCGGCGTCGTAGCGGTCTCCCTTGGCCAGCGCGGCCTGGAAGATCGAGGGGTTCGTGGTGACCCCCACGACGCCCTTGGTGTCGATGAGCTCCTGGAGGTTGCCGGTCTCGAGGCGCTCGCGGGACAGGTCGTCGAGCCAGACGGAGACGCCGTTGTCGGCAAGGGCCTTGAGTGCTGCGTTGTCAGTCATTTCTGTTCACTTTCCCTTGACGGTCTTGAGGGACTTCTTGGCCGCCGCCACGACAGCGGCAGGAGTGAAACCGAACTCGCGAAAGAGGGTCGCCGCATCTGCGGAGGCGCCGAAGTGGTCGATCCCGATGATCTCGCCGGCGTCGCCGACGATGTCGCGCCAGCCCTGCGGCACGCCCGCCTCGACGGAGACCCGGGCCTTGACGGCTGCGGGCAGGACCTTCTCGCGGTAGGCCGGGGTCTGCTCGTCGAACCACTCACGGCAGGGCATCGAGACGACGCGAGTCGCGACACCCGACTCCTCCAGCGTCTCGCGAGCGGAGACAGCCAGCTGCACCTCGGAGCCGGTCGCGACGAGGATGACGTCGGGGGTGGCCTTGCTCGACTCGAAGAGGATGTAGGCGCCCTTGGCCACCCCACTGACCTTGCCGGCCACCGTGCGGTCGACGATCGGCAGGTTCTGGCGACTGAGCGCCAAACCGGCCGGCCGCTTGTTCTTGAGGACGGCGACCCAGGCGGCGGCCGTCTCGTTGGCGTCCGCCGGCCGCACCACGTCGAAGGACGGGATGGCGCGCAGCGCCGCAAGGTGCTCGATCGGCTGGTGGGTCGGACCGTCCTCGCCGAGCCCGATGGAGTCGTGGGTCCAGACGAAGGTCACTGGCGCCTGCTGGATCGCGGCGAGCCGCACGGCGGGGCGCATGTAGTCGGAGAAGACGAGGAAGGTGCCGCCATAGGGGCGGGTCAGGCCCTCGAGGGCGATGCCGTTGAGGATCAGCCCCATCCCGAACTCGCGGATGCCGAAGTGCAAGGTCCGTCCGTAGGGACCGCCGGACCACTCGCGGGTCTGCTTCGACTTGGGGATGAACGAGGGCTGCCCGTCCATCGTGGTGTTGTTGGACTCGGCGAGGTCCGCCGACCCACCCCAGAGCTCGGGGACCGCGTCGGCCAGGGCGCCGAGGACCTTGCCCGAGGCGGCTCGCGTCGCGATGCCCTTGGGGTCTGCCGCGAAGGTCGGCACGGCCTTCTCGAACCCGTCGGGCAGGTCACCCGCGACAAGCCGGTCGAGCAGGGCCGCCCGCTCGGGCTGGGCCTTGCGCCACGCGGCATACCCCTTGTCCCACGCCTTGTGGGCGGCCTTGCCACGCGCCCCGACCTTGCGGGTGTGGGAGATCAGCGGGCGAGGGACCTCGAAGGTCTTGGCCGGGTCGAAGCCGAGCAGCTCCTTGGTGGCGGCGATCTCGGGGTCGCCGAGGGCCGAGCCGTGCGACTTGCCGGTGTCCTGCTTGGTCGGTGCGGGCCAGGCGATGATGGTGCGGAGCACCACGAACGTGGGCTTCCTGGACGTGCGGCTCTTCTCCAGGGTGGCGAGCAGCTGGTCGACGTTCTCGACGTAACCACCGCTGGTGCCGTCACCACGCCAGTCGATCGTGACGACGTTCCAGCCGTAGGCCTCGTAGCGCTTGCCGACGTCCTCGGAGAAGGAGATCTCGGTCTTGTCCTCGATGGAGATGGTGTTCTGGTCGTAGATGACGGTGAGGTTGCCGAGCTCCTGGTGGCCGGCCAGCGCTGACGCCTCGTGGCTGACGCCCTCCATGATGTCGCCGTCGGACGCCATCACCCAGATGTGGTGGTCGAACGGGCTGGTCCCGGGCTTTGCGTCCGGGTCGAACAGGCCGCGCTGGCGACGCTGTGCCATCGCCATGCCGACGGCCGAGGCGAGGCCGGAACCCAGCGGGCCAGTGGTGATCTCGACCCCCTTGGTGTGGTGCACCTCCGGGTGGCCGGGCGTCAGCGAACCCCAGGTGCGCAGCGCCTTGAGGTCGTCGAGCTCGAGGCCGTAGCCGGACAGGTAGAGCTGGATGTACTGAGTGAGGCTCGAGTGGCCACAGGACAGCACGAACCGGTCGCGGCCGAGCCAGTGCGGATCGGACGGGTCGTGGCGCATCACGTTCTGGTAGAGCAGGTATGCCGCGGGGGCCAGGCTCATCGCCGTGCCCGGGTGGCCGTTGCCGACCTTCTGGACGGCGTCCGCGGCAAGCACCCTGACGGTGTCGACGGCACGGACGTCCAGGTCGGTCCAGCCGGCCTTGCGCGCGACCGGCGGACGCAGTGAGCTGCTGCGTTTCCGGGCGGGCTGGGACTTGGCGGAACGAGTGGTGGTAGGCACGAATGGTTCTCCTCACACTGAGCTGCACAGGCGGCGCACGACGACGATCCGAGACTAGTCCCGGAGGTGATCCGCGTCGCATCCAGTCCCGTCCACAGGACATCGCCGGGCCGGGGATAGACTGACCCGGCCAGCCGCCCCTGCACCACCCACGAAGGACGCCGTGACCGCACTCGATCCGTCTGCCCGGATCTCCGCGTCTTCGGCCCCGGGTCGCAGACGCAAGGCAGCGGCATACCTCGCGCTCACCAAGCCCCGCATCATCGAGCTGCTGCTGGTGACGACGGTGCCGGTGATGTTCTTGGCGCACAAGGGAATTCCCTCGCTCTGGCTTATCGTGGCCACCCTCGTCGGTGGTGCGCTCAGTGCCGGCGCCGCCAATACGTTCAACTGTGTCTACGACCGCGACATCGACGCGGAGATGCACCGCACGAGCAACCGTCCGATGGTGACCGGCGAGATCAGCCCGCGTGAGGGGCTGGTGTTCGGGGTGGTCCTCACCGTCGTCTCGACCGTGTGGTTCGCCGTGGTCGTCAACTGGCTCTCGGCGGCCCTCTCGCTCGGCGCCATCGTCATGTATGCCGTGGGCTACACGATGATCCTCAAGCGCCGCACCGCGCAGAACATCGTCTGGGGCGGCGCGGCCGGCTGCATGCCCGTCCTCATCGGCTGGTCGGCAGTGGCGAACTCGGTGTCGTGGTCGGCCGTGATGCTGTTCCTGGTCATTTTCTTCTGGACGCCTCCGCATTACTGGCCGCTGTCGATGAAGTTCAAGGACGACTACGCCGCGGCCCACGTGCCGATGCTGCCGGTGGTCGAGAAGTTCGTCGTCGTGGCCCGCCAGATCGTGGCCTACTCCTGGGCGATGGTGGCCGTGTCGCTCGCCCTGGTGTGGGTGAACCCGATGGGCTGGATCTACCTCGGCACGGCACTGGTCACCGGGTTGCTGTTCCTGCTCGAGGCGCACCGCCTGCTGCGCGTCGCCAGGACCGGTGCGGACCCCCAGGCGCTCAAGCCGATGCGGCTGTTCCACTTCTCGATCACCTACGTGGGCATCCTGTTCCTCGGTGTTGCCGTCGACCCGTTGCTCTACCTGCCGGTCATCTCTCGCTGACGCTGACGGCCGGATCCCTGACCTCGGCCACAGGGCCGGGCATCTCGCGCAGTCCGCGCAGCGGGCTCCACCACATCGACAGGCAGGCCACCACGTGGATGGCCGCCATCACCGCGATGGTCGGGCGCAGCCCCAAGGTGCTGCCCAGGGCGCCGGCCGCGATGCCGGCCAGCGGCATGGTGCCGTAGTTGATGACCTGCATGGTCGTGACCTGTCTGGCCACCATGTGCTCGGGCACGTAGCGGTTGCGCCAGGCACCGCGGATCACGTTGCCCGCGACCACGCCGACGCCCACGAGGAGCATTCCCGCGACCAGGGCGACCAGACCGGCGCCCGGAGCGCCGAGCGGCACCAGCAGGGCGGGTGGCCCGGCCAGCACCTGCAGGGCGAGCAGGGCCCGCGCCGAGCCGAGCCGGTGCGAGACGCGGGTCGCGACGGCCGCCCCGATGACGCCGCCCAGCGAGCCCACGGCCATCACCAGGCCGACCGCCCCCGAGCCGAGGTCGACCTCCCGGACCAGGAACAGGACGAGGAGCGCCGCGTAGCCGGTGAGGCCGAAGTTGCTCATGCCGCGCATCACCATGAAGAAGCGCATGATCCGGTCGTGGCGGATGTAGTCGATGCCCTCGCGGATGCGTCGGGCCAGCGATGCCACCTCGACGTCCTCCGCCAGGTGGGGCTCGGCGGCGGGCAGCTTCAGCCGCCAGAGGCACACCGCCGACACGAGGAAGCTGACCGCGTCGACGAGGATGCCCCCGGCCGTGGAGATCGCCTGGGCGAGGAGACCGCCCACCCCGGGGCCGGCGACCTGCATGGCCGACTCGGTGCCGAACAACCGTGCGAACGCAGCCTCCTGCTGTTCGCGCCGGGCGACCTGCCGCACCAACGCCGGGTAGGCGGCGCGGAAGTAGACGGTGCACACGCCGTTGCAGAAGGCCGCGACCGCGAGATGGGGGAGCGTGAGGACGTCGAGGAGCCAGGCGACCGGAACGCTGGCCAGCGTCAGGGCCGCGACGAGGTCGCTCACGACCATGACGCGGCGGGCCGGCAGCCGGTCCACCCAAGCGCCGGCGGGGAGCCCGATGAGCAGCCACGGCACCCAGGCCGCCGCCGTCAGCGCACCCATCCAGCCGGGGCCGGCGTCGAAGCCGACGACGGCCAGGAGCGGGAGCAGGACCGAGGTGGTGGCGTTGCCGAGGACGCTGACGCCCTCGCCGAACCAGAGCAGGCTGAAGTTCCGGTTGCGGGCCAGTGGGGGAGGCGGGGCAACCGGTGTGGTGTGGGTCGTCATGGCTGGGCCGGGAACCCTCGGGCGAAGACGAACACCGACTCGCGCTCGACGCCGTCGTCAGGCACCTCGCGCTGCGACCACCGCATCAGCACGTCGACCATCTCGTCGGCCACCTGCTGCAGCTCGTCGGGGGAGACCTTCATCCAGTTCTGGGTGGCGAAGGAGACGGCGTCCCACTCGGGGACGGACGCGGCGTTGGCGTTCCACTCACGGGTGCGGTCGAACTGGCGCTGGAGGGCCAGCGCCTCGGCGGCGTAGGCGGCCGTGACTGCTGCGGTGTCGTCGGCGAAGTCGGCGCGCGACCAGCGCGTGCCGGGGTCGACCAGGCGCCACCAGCGTTCGCGGCGGTCCTTGGCGAGCTCGGGTGCCTCCTCGACCAGGCCGGCCTCGTGCAGCACCTTGAGGTGGTGGCTGGCACTGCCGACGGCCTGCCCGGTGCGGGCGGCGAGGGCGGAGGCGGTTGACGGGCCGTCGACCTTGAGCGCGTCCATCATCCGCGAGCGGAACGGGTTGGCCATCGCCGCGAGGGCCTTGGCCTCGGTGACGGTCCTGACTCCTGGGCGTTGTTTGGCGGGCATGTGCACAAGACTATTTGCACAACGAAGGTTGCACAAGAGTCCTTGTGGAATGGTCTAGCGCACGCAGCCGATCGGCGTCTGGCCCACGGTGGAGAGGCTGGCCGCCTGGGGTGAGGCGCCGTAAACGGCGCAGTCCTCACCAGAGCCGCGCACCGACCACCACATCGCAAGGGTGGCCAGGAGCAGCATGATCGCCACGAGCTGCCCTGCGTGGCCACGGAGCACGTCCGCTTGAGGTCTCATGGCCCGAGTGTGCTCTTCGGGGCTCGTCCTGGGTAGGGGTCAGTGCGCGCGGAGTCGCACCATGGCGCGGGTCAGCGTCACCACCAGCACGGTGGCCAGGAACATGTGCACCAGGACGACGACCCACGGCAGTCCGGTGAGGTACTGCGTGTAGCCGACCACACCCTGGGCGAGGGTCACGACGAGCACCACGGCCCAGGCGCGGCCGGGAGCCGCGGGCCCGTCGCCCAGCCGGCTCGCGATCCACATCGCGATCACCAGTCCGACGAACAGCATCACGGCATCGGCATGCAGCCAGGAGATGGTGCGCGGGTCGAGGCCGAACCGGGCCGGCTCGTCGGCGTCGCCCGAGTGCGGACCCGAGCCGGTGACGACGGTGCCGAGGATCAGCACGACCGCAGCCACCGCACAGGTGGCCCAGCCCAGCCGTTGGACGAGGGGGTGCACGACCAGCGGCCGTGGCCCGGCCGGCTCCGGTGCGCGGAAGACGAGGTAGGCCGAGGTGGCGACGAGGCACATCGACACCAGGAAGTGGGCCGAGACGGTGAACGGGTTGAGGCCGGTGCGCACCGTGATCCCGCCGAGCACCGCCTGGACGCCCACCCCGGCGAGCACGCCGAGGGCGGGGACGAGCAGGTCGCGACGGCGCGCGGCCCAGCGCCACACGGCATACACGGTCGCAAGGGCCGCGATGCTGACCACGCTGGTGAGTGTGCGGTTGCCGAACTCGATGTAGCGGTGCCACCCCTCCGCCTGGTGGGGGACGGGGGTGTAGGAGCCGGGCACGCACTGCGGCCACGTGGGGCAGCCGAGCCCACTGCCGGTGAGCCGGACGAGGCCGCCGGTGACGACGATGAGCACCTCGACGACCAGGTTGGCGAGCAGGATCCTGGGCAGCCACACCCGTCCGGCGGAGGCCACCGGTGCGGCCATGGTGGAGGTCGAGGCTGGTGCTGCGGTCACGCAACGAGGGTACGGCTCAGGGCGGACCCTGACGCGGTTGGGGGAGTCCCCTCATGGTGCTGGCCGCGGTGGGCTGGCTGACTGGACGCATGGAGACCAACACGTGGCGGGCGGGGGTCGCGGCGGGGTACGCGACGCTCCTGGTGGTGGCGGTGGCGACGGCGCGACCGTGGTGGCTCGTGGGTCTGCTGGCCCTGGTGACGGTGGTGTGCTGGACCAGGGCCGGCGCCACCAGTCAGTCGCTCCAGCGGAAGAACCGGCGTGCCAGCACCGTCGCCGCGAGCGCCCAGAGCGTCATCACGAGCCAGGCGCCCGGCAGCATCCGACCCTCGACCAGCGCGGCGCGCAGGCTGTCACCGAGCGCGGCCGACGGCAGCAGGGCAACGGCGCTCGCGAACCTGTCCGGGAGCTCGGTGCCGGCGATGACGACCCCACCGAGGGCGAGCAGGGCGACCCACAGCAGGTTGGCGACGGCCAGCACGCCTTCGGCGCGCAGCGTGCCCCCCAGGAGCAGGGCCAGAGCCACGAAGGCCCACGTTCCCAGCACTAGGGAGAGGAGTGCCGCGGGTATGCCGCGCAGCGTCGGCTCCCAGCCGAGCGCCAGCCCCAGCGCTCCGATGACGACCACCTGCACAGCGACCACGCAGAGCACCGCGGCGGCCTTGGCGAGCACCAGCCCCGTGCGGCCGAGCGGAGTGACGCCGAGCAGTCTCAGCACGCCGTAGCGGCGGTCGAAGCCGGTCGCGATGGCCTGGCCGGTGAAGGCCGAGGAGATCACGCACAGCGCGAGGACACCCGGAACGGCCAGGTCGACCCGGCGCCCGTCCCCGAGCGAGATGGACTGCGCGTGGACGAGGGCCACGAGTACGGCCGCCGGGAGGAGGACGGCCACGAGCAGCTGCTCTCCGTTGCGCAGCAGCGTCACCGCCTCGAACCGGGCCTGGGCCAGGACCCGGGCAGCGGGCGCCGCCGGCGCAGCCTGCGCGGTGGGGGCGGAGGCGGCGGTCATGCGACCGACCTCCCCGTCAGGGCGAAGTAGCGGTCCTCGAGCCGGTCCCCGCCGGTGACGGCGTCGAGCGACCCCTGGGCGACGACGGCACCGGCGGCGACGACGACGATGTGGTCGGCCAGCCGCTCGGCCTCCTCGAAGGAGTGCGTGGTGAGCACGACTGCCGCGCCCCCGTCGGCCAGGGACCGCACGAGCTCCCACACGTCGAGGCGTGCGTGCGGGTCCAGGCCGGCACTGGGCTCGTCGAGGAACGCCACCTCGGGACGACCGACCAGGGCTGCCGCCAGCGCCACGCGTTGCCGCTGACCCCCGGACAGCCGACGCACCGAGGTGCCGGCGAACTCGTCGATCCCGAGGCGCTGGACGAGGGGGTCGAGGGGCGCGGGCGCGGCATACATCGACGAGAGGTGGCGCAGCAGCCGCAGTGGACGGGCGGATGCGGGCAGCCCGCCGTCCTGGAGCATCACGCCGACTCGTGCACGGTGGGCGGGGCCGGCGTTCCACGGGTCGGTGCCCAGCACGCGGACCTGACCCGCGTCCGGCCGGCGCAGCCCCTCGCAGCACTCCACCATCGTGGTCTTGCCGGCGCCGTTGGGCCCCAGCACTGCCGTCACCGCACCGCGCTCGGCCTGCCACGAGGCGCCGTCCAGGGCGACCACGCTGCCGTAGCGCTTGGCGAGACCGGAGACGAGGACAGCGGGTGGCACGCCCTGAGTCTAGGTCCGGGACGCAGCACCCCTGAGGGGGGCCGGGCACCTCAGAACAGTCGCGTGTCGATCGAGGGATGGGCGACTTCCCCATGTGGAGGGGTGCCTCAGAGGCGAACTGTGGAGGCATCAACCACGAGGAATACCAAGGCACGAAGGAGCACGGCCATGAGTCTCACCGCCCACCCGTACATCGTCCTCGCCGAGCAGCAGTGGAAGCAGGAGAGCCTGTCCGGCGCCAACCTCGCCCGCCGCCAGCCCCGGCCAACGCGCAGGCGCCGCGACTGGCACCTGCCGCGGCCGCTGGGGCAGTCGGTCCGCCACACCCCGCGCCCGGTCTGAGGCCCCCTGAGGCAGGTGCGGCCACAGATAAGGCACCCGCCCCATGTGAACGCCTGCCTCAGACGGTCAGGTTTGAGGACACACCACCACCAGAAGGAGCACAGCATGAGCATCAACGCAGACCCGCTGTTCGTCGCCGCCGAGGTTGCCTGGCGCACCGAGAGGCTGTCGACCGGGCTGGCCAGCGCCGTCCCCGCACGGCACCACGGCCACGCCATCCGCACCGCCCTCGGCCGGGTCGTGCACTCGCACCGTCACGGTCAGGGCGCCGCCCGCACCGGCTCGGCTCGGGTCGCCTGACGGCGGCCGCCCGATGGCGACCACGCTCGACGTCGACACCCACCGCGGCGACCGTCACCCAGCCGAAGCCCACCACGCCGAAACCCACGACACCCTGTCGGAGCCCTCCGACATAATCGGTGTCGTGGGTTTCGAGCGTTCGGCTGCCGGGTTGTTCGTCGGACGTGACGACGAGGCGACCAGGCTCGCCACGCTCCTCGGCATCGACGGTCCGTCAGGCACGGGCCTGGTGCTGCTGTCCGGTGATGCCGGGATCGGCAAGACCCGCATCCTCGCCGAGGTCGCGGCGCGCGCCAGGGCCCAGGACTGGACGGTGCTGGTCGGGCACTGTCTGGGTGAGGCCGGCCAGTCGCTGCCCTACCTGCCGTTCATCGAGGTCCTCGGGCGACTCGAGAGCACCTCGCCGGACGTTCTCGACCGCGTCCTGAAGGCGCACCCGGGGCTGTCCCGGTTGGTCCCCGCCCGCCGCACCGATCCCAACCCCGACGAGGCCGCGGATGCGGCGCTCGACCGCGGCGACCTCGTCGAGGCGGTCCACGCCGCTCTCGACGACCTGGCTTCCGACGCGCCGATCCTGCTCGTGGTGGAGGACGTCCACTGGGCCGACCAGTCCTCCCGCGACCTGTTGACGCTGCTGTTCACGAGGGGTTTCGCCCGTCGGGTGAGCATCGTGGCGTCATACCGCAGCGACGACCTGCACCGGCGCCACCCGTTGCGGACCACGCTCGCCCACTGGTCCCGGCTGGCCGAGGTCGAGCGGCTCGACCTCGCCCCGCTCGGCGACGACGCCGTCCGAGCGCTGGTCCGAGGGCTGCAGTCCCAGCCGCTGCCCGAGGACCAGGTGCGTCAGGTGGTCGAGCGGGCCGAGGGCAACGCGTTCTTCACCGAGGAACTGGTGGCCGCGACGGCGCTCGGGGGGTCCGGCCTGGCCGAGGACCTGTCCCGACTGCTGCTCGTGCGCTTCGACCAGCTCGAGACCTCGGGGCAGCACGTGGTCCGGGTGGCTTCGGCCGCCGGACGCCACGTGTCGCACCGGCTGCTGGCGGCCGTCGCCGGTCTCGGCGAGGCCGACCTCGACGCGGGCCTGCGAGACGCGGTCGAGCACCACGTCCTGGTCCCCACGGACACCGGCGGCTACGCCTTCCGCCACGCCCTCTTGGGCGAGACGGTCTACGACGACCTGTTGCCCGGCGAGCGGGTCCGTGCCCACGAGAGGTATGCCGCCGCCCTGGCGCAGGACCGCTCGCTCGGCACCTGGGCAGAGCTGGCCCGGCATGCCACCGCTGCGGGCCAGCGCGAGCAGGCGCGCGAGGCCAGCGTGCAGGCGGGCGACTCCGCCTTGCGCATGGCCGGGCCGGAGGAGGCCTTCCGCCACTTCAAGAACGCCCTGGCGCTGATGCCCGAGAGCGACCCCGACTGTGACGCGGTGACGTTGCGAGCGGCCGCGGCCGCCACCGCGGTCGGGCGCGTCCTCAAGGCGCTCGAGCTGCTCGAGGAGCGACTGGCCCGCCGAGGCCCACGAGCCGACCCGGCCGGGCGTGCCGAGCTGTTGGCCGCCCTGGCGACGACGGCGCGGATCACCGAGAGCACGCTCGACACGCTGGCGGCGACCAAAGAGGGCCTCGGCCTGCTCGACGGTGTCGACGAGGAACACCCCCAGATCCGGGCCCGGCTGCTCGCGGCCAAGGTGCAGGCCCTCGCCGACCGTGGGCGTGACGGCGAGGCGATCGCCGCCGTCGACGAGGCAGTCGCTGCCGCCGAGGCGTCCGGGTTGCACGACGTGGCCGACGAGGTGCGGGTCGTGGAGGCGCGCATCCTCGAACGCGCCGGCGATCCCGAGACCTCCCGGGCCACCCTCGAGCGGATCATCGCGACCTCCAGGACTCCCGGCGACCCTGCCGAGGTCCGGGCCTACCACCACCTCGGCTGGCTGCACCACCGCGCGGGACGCCTCGACGAGGCGGTCGACGTCTACCGGCGTGGGGTCGAGCGCGCCCGCGGTGCGGGGCGGCCCTGGGCCCCCTATGCCTTCGACGGCCGGTTGCTCGCCGGGATCGCCGCCTACGAACGGGGCCGGTGGTCGGAGGCCCTCGAGATCCTCGACGTCTCGAGCGAGGTCCCGCCCGAGCCCGCCCGCTCCATGCTCATGGGGGCGCGGATGTACGTCGCCGCGGCTCAGGGGGACTTCTCTGCCGTGGCGGGGTACGAGGCGTCCCGGCCGTGGTGGGAACAGGAGGGCCTGGTCCCTCTGCTGGCGGGCAGCGCCGCCATCGACCTCTACGGTCACGCCGACGACCTCGCCTCTGCCATCAGGGTGCACGACGAGGTGGTCGACGTGCTGAACCGTGTCTGGTACCCCCTGTTCCAGGGTCAGCTGCGGCTGGACGCCCTGCTGCTCGGCCAGCTGGGCAGCCACATCCAGCGGGTGCCGACCTCGGATCGCGCAGCCCTGTTGTCACGGGGCGCCGAGCTGGCCGAGTCCGCATCGCAGGTCTGGGACCGCGCGACGACGCGGCCCGGCAACGACGGACCCGAGTCCACCGCCTGGAGGGCGCGCGCCCGGGCCGAGGCCCTGCGGCTGGAGTGGCTCGGGGGAGCCGAGGTCGACCCCGCGCCCCTCGTCGAGGCCTGGCAGGACGCGGTGGACACCTTCGACGCCTACGGGCATCCCTACGAGGCAGCGCGCTCACGGGCCCGCCTCGGCACCATCCTGAAGTCGACCGGCGACCCGCGCGGCTCGGACGAGCTCAAGGCCGCGCTCGAGGTGGCCCAGCGGCTCGGAGCCGAACCGCTCCGGGCCGAGATCCGGCTCGGTGGGGGAGTCCGGACCACGCCGAAGGCGGCCTCACGGCTCGGTGAGGCCCTCACGAGCCGTGAGGCCGAGATCCTCGCGCTGGTCGCCCTCGGCCGCAGCAACCGGCAGATCGGCACTCAGCTGTTCATCAGCGCCAAGACCGCCAGCGTGCACGTGTCCAACATCATCGCCAAGCTCGGGGTGGCCGGCCGGGGCGAGGCGGTGGCCGTCGCGCGAGAGCGTGGCCTGCTGGGCTGAGCGAGGGTTAGGTTCACCTTGCTTTCCCTTGCGCCGGGTATTTACGTAACATCGGCGTTGTGAATATCCCGGTGTCCGTCGCGACGACCCACGGGGCCCCTGCGGTCCTGGAGTCACGCACGCGCGACCGGATCCTCCAGGTGATCAGCGAACGCGGTCCCATCACGGCCGCGACGCTGGCCCTGGACCTCGGGCTCACCGCCCCCGCCGTGCGTCGTCACCTCGAGAACCTCGAGGACGCCGGCCTCATCGCCACGCACGAGGTGGCCCCCGGTGTTCGCGGTCGCGGCCGCCCGGCACGCTCGTTCGTGTTGAGCGACGCGGGCCACCAGGGCCTCGAGTCCGACTACGACCACCTGGCCACCGAAGCCCTACGGTTCCTGTCGCGGGAGTCCGGCCAGGACGCAGTGCGCCGGTTCGCCGAGTCACGCGTGGCCGAGCTCGAGGGCCGGTATGCCGCCGAGCTGGCTGCCGCCGGCCCCGGCACCGCCGCTCGCGTGGACGCCCTCGTCGGCGCCCTCACGCGCGACGGTTTCGCCGCCTCGGCCCGCCCCGTGGGCGAGCCGGGCTCCACGAGCCCGTTCACCGGCATACAGCTGTGCCAGGGGCACTGCCCCGTCCAGCACGCGGCTCGGGAATTTCCGCAGTTCTGTGACGCTGAGACTGATGCGTTCTCGCGGCTGCTCGGCGTGCACGTGCAGCGCCTGGCGACGCTCGCCCACGGAGACCACGTCTGCACGACGTTCGTCCCGACCAGCAAGCCCGTCACCTCCAAGCCCGCCACGACCACCACAACCACCACCACGACTGCTGTCACACCAACACCTGTTACACCAACAGAAGGGGCCACGCGATGAGCACCAACATCGAGGAGCGGAACCCGGGTCTGAAGGACCTGGGACGCTACGAGTACGGCTGGGCCGACAGCGACACCGCTGGCGCCACGGCCAAGCGTGGCCTCAACGAGGACGTCGTGCGCGACATCTCCGGCCGCAAGAGCGAGCCCCAGTGGATGCTCGACCTGCGGCTGAAGTCGCTGCGCCTGTTCGGCAAGAAGCCGATGCCCAACTGGGGCAGCGACCTCACCGGCATCGACTTCCAGAACATCAAGTACTTCGTGAAGTCGACGGAGAAGCAGGCGACCTCGTGGGACGAGCTCCCCGAGGACATCAAGAACACCTACGACCGGCTGGGCATCCCGGAGGCCGAGAAGCAGCGCCTCGTCTCCGGTGTCGCGGCGCAGTACGAGTCCGAGGTCGTCTACCACCAGATCCGTGAGGACCTGGAGGAAAAGGGTGTCATCTTCGTCGACACCGACACCGGCCTGCGCGAGCACGAGGACCTGTTCCGCGAGTACTTCGCGTCGGTCATCCCCGCCGGTGACAACAAGTTCGCCGCGCTCAACACCGCCGTCTGGTCGGGTGGCTCGTTCATCTACGTCCCGCCGGGCGTCCACGTCGACATCCCCCTGCAGGCCTACTTCCGGATCAACACCGAGAACATGGGCCAGTTCGAGCGCACGCTGATCATCGCCGACGAGGGCTCCTACGTGCACTACGTCGAGGGCTGCACCGCGCCGATCTACAAGTCCGACTCGCTGCACTCCGCGGTCGTCGAGATCATCGTGAAGAAGAACGCCCGCGTTCGGTACACGACCATCCAGAACTGGTCCAACAACGTCTACAACCTCGTCACCAAGCGGGCGACCGCGGCCGAGGGCGCGACGATGGAGTGGATCGACGGCAACATCGGCTCCAAGGTCACCATGAAGTACCCGGCGGTCTTCCTCCTCGGCGAGCACGCCAAGGGTGAGACGCTGTCCATCGCCTTCGCGGGTGAGGGCCAGCACCAGGACGCCGGCGCCAAGATGGTGCACGCGGCCCCCAACACCTCCTCGACCATCGTCTCCAAGTCGGTGGCCCGTGGCGGCGGGCGCACGTCCTACCGCGGACTCGTGCAGATCCTCGAGGGTGCCCATGGCTCCCGCTCGAGCGTGGTCTGCGACGCCCTGCTGGTCGACACGATCAGCCGCTCGGACACCTACCCCTACGTCGACATCCGCGAGGACGACGTGACGATGGGCCACGAGGCGACCGTCTCCAAGGTGTCCGAGGACCAGATGTTCTACCTCATGTCCCGCGGGATGACCGAGGAAGAGGCCATGGCCATGATCGTGCGCGGGTTCGTCGAGCCCATCGCGCGTGAGCTGCCCATGGAGTACGCCCTCGAGCTCAACCGCCTGATCGAGCTCCAGATGGAAGGAGCAGTGGGTTGAGCCTGCTGGCCCAGAAGAACCCCGAAGCGCCGGCGGGGTCCCACGAGGACTCCGCCGCCGCATTCGTCCCCGACCAGTCGAGGGCCGAGCGCAAGACCTCGTATGCCGTGGACGACTTCGCCGTCCCCGGTGGCCGAGAGGAGGCGTGGCGGTTCACCCCGGTGGACCGGCTGTCCGCACTCTTCCAGGTCGCGCCCACCCAGGCCGACAAGGTCACCGTCGACATCCAGGCGCCAGCCGAGGTGACCACCTCGCTGGTGGACCCGAGGTCTGCCGGCGTGCTGGTCCCCGCCGACCGCGCCGCCGCGGTCGCGTGGGCCGGTGAGGCGCAGGCGACCCAGGTGTCCATCCCGGCCGAGTCGGAGCTCGCCGAGCCGGTGCGGATCACCGTCACCGCGACGGACTTCGCCCGCGTCAACGGCCACCTCGTCATCGACGCCGGGCGCCACAGCAAGGCCACCGTGGTGCTCACGCACCGCGGGTCGGCCGAGTGCGGGGCCAACGTCGAGCTCAAGGTCGGCGACGGCGCGGACCTGACCTTCGTCACGGTGCAGGAGTGGGACGACGACGCCCACCACGTCACCCAGAACGACGCCCTGATCGGTCGCGACGCCCGCCTGCGCCACATCGCCGTGACCCTCGGCGGCAAGGTCGTCCGGGTCTCGACGAACGCCCGCTACTCGGGCCCCGGTGGCTCCTTCGAGGGGCTCGGCGTCTACTTCGCCGACGCCGGTCAGCACCAGGAGCACCGCCTCTTCGTCGACCACGAGGCGCCGCACTGCCACTCCAACGTCGAGTACAAGGGCGCGCTCCAGGGCGACACCGCCCACACCGTCTGGGTGGGTGACGTGCTCATCCGTGCCAGCGCCGAGGGCACCGACACCTACGAGCTCAACCGCAACCTCGTGCTCACCGAGGGTGGTCGCGCCGACTCCATCCCGAACCTCGAGATCGAGACCGGCGAGATCGTCGGTGCCGGACACGCCTCTGCGACCGGCCGCTTCGACGACGAGCAGCTGTTCTACCTCATGGCACGCGGCATCCCGGAGGACGTCGCCCGCCGGCTGGTGGTCCGCGGTTTCTTCGCGAGCATCGTCGCCCGCATCGGGGTCCCCGAGATCTCCGAGCACCTCATGGAGGTCATCGACGCCGAGCTCGGCGCGGTGCCCGGCATCGCGGCGATCGAGGACGTCGCGTGAGCGCCGTCTCCGAGCTGGTGCCCGACGAGGCCGAGTTCGTGCGCGTCTGCCGCGTCGACGAGCTCCCCGAGCGGGGCGCGGCTGCCGCGGACATCAACGGCACGATCATGGCGATCATCCGCACCGAGAGCGGCGAGATCCACGCGGTCGACGACACCTGCAGCCACGCCAACGTCTCCCTGTCCGAGGGTGAGCTGGACGGCTGCACGCTGGAGTGCTGGCTGCACGGCTCCCGGTTCGACATCCGCACCGGCGAGCCCTCCGGGCCGCCCGCGATCGTGCCGATCAACGTCTACCCCGTCCGGGTCGAGAACGACGAGGTCTTCGTCAGCCCGACCCCCTTGAACGCCTGACCACAGAAGGAAAACGAGAAAACCATGGCAACACTTGAGATTCGTGGCCTGACGGTCACCGTCGACGTCGAGGACGGCACCAAGGAGATCCTGCGCGGGGTCGACCTGACCGTGAAGTCCGGCGAGACCCACGCGATCATGGGCCCCAACGGCTCGGGCAAGTCCACGCTGGCCTACTCGATCGCCGGCCACCCCAAGTACACGGTCACCGGCGGCACCGTCACCCTCGACGGTGAGGATGTGCTGGCCATGAAGGTGGACGAGCGCGCCCGCGCTGGCCTGTTCCTCGCCATGCAGTACCCCGTCGAGGTCCCCGGCGTGACCGTCAGCAACTTCCTGCGCACAGCCAAGACCGCCATCGACGGCCAGGCCCCCAAGCTGCGCACCTGGGTCAAGGACATGAAGGGCGCCATGGAGGCGCTGCGGATGGACCCGACGTTCGCCGAGCGCAACGTCAACGAGGGTTTCTCCGGTGGCGAGAAGAAGCGCCACGAGATCCTCCAGATGGAGCTGCTCAAGCCGTCCATCGCGATCCTCGACGAGACCGACTCCGGCCTGGACGTCGACGCCCTGCGCGTGGTCTCCGAGGGTGTCAACCGGGCCAAGCAGAACAGCGAGGTCGGCGTCCTGCTCATCACGCACTACACGCGGATCCTGCGCTACATCAAGCCCGACTTCGTGCACGTCTTCGTCGACGGCCGGATCGTGGAGGAGGGCGGCCCCGAGCTGGCCGACCGCCTCGAGGCCGAGGGCTACGACCGCTACCTCGCCACCCAGGCCTGAGCGCCACACCCAGCCACGCGGCATACCCCATGAGTGCAACGACCTTCAGCGACGGGGAGCTGGCCCGCATCCGGGCCGGCTTCCCGATCCTGTCGCGCACCGTTCGCGACGGGAAGCCGCTGGTCTACCTCGACTCCGGTGCCACGTCGCAGCGGTATGCCGGTGCGCTCGACGTCGAGCGCGCCTTCAGCGAGCAGGTCAACAGCGCGGTGCACCGCGGGGCGCACCAGCTCAGCGAGGAAGCCACCGACGCCTACGAAGGCGCCCGCGCGAAGGCTGCGCGGTTCGTCGGGGGAGCGGACGACGAGGTGGTGTTCACCAAGAACGCCACCGAGTCCCTGAACCTCGTGGCCTACGCTTTCTCGAACTCCGTTGCGGGACAAGCCAAGGATCCTCGGCTCGACCTCGGTGAGGGTGACGAGATCCTGGTCACCGAGATGGAGCACCACGCCAACCTCGTGCCCTGGCAGGAGCTCGCCCGGCGCACCGGCGCGACCCTGCGCTGGGTCGGGGTGACCGACGAGGGCCGCCTCGACCTCGACGGGGTGCACGGCCCGGCGCTGGGGGAGCTGCTCACCGACCGCACCAAGGTCTTCGCGTTCACGCACGTCTCGAACGTCCTCGGCACCATCAACCCGGTCCGCGAGCTCGCTGCCGCCGCCCGGACCGTCGGTGCCCTGACGGTCCTCGACGCCTGCCAGTCGGCACCCCACCTCGCGCTCGACGTGGCCGACCTCGGTGTCGACTTCGCGGCCTTCTCCGGCCACAAGATGTTCGGCCCCACCGGGGTTGGAGTGCTGTGGGGTCGCGGCGAGCTGCTGCACGCCATGCCGCCCTTCATCACCGGCGGCTCGATGATCGAGACCGTGCGGATGGAGGCGACCACCTACGCACCGCCGCCCCAGCGCTTCGAGGCCGGTTCGCCCAACTCGGCGCAAGCCGTCGGGCTCGGCGCCGCCATCGACTACCTCGACGAGCTGGGCCTGGACCGCATCGCGGCCCACGAGCACGCGCTGACCGAGCGACTCCTGGCGGGCCTCGCGCAGCGGCCGTGGGTGCGCATCGTCGGTCCCGCCGAGTCGGTCGACCGGGTGGGTGCCGTCGCCTTCGACGTGCAGGGGGTGCATGCCCACGACGTCGGGCAGGTGCTGGACGACCAGGGAGTCGCAGTCCGCGTCGGACACCACTGCGCCTGGCCGCTGCACCGCCGGATGGGCGTGACCGCGACGACGCGGGCCACCCTCGCGGCCTACAACGCGCCGGCTGAGGTCGACACGCTGCTCGACGCGCTCGACCGCGTCCCGGCGATCTTCGGGGTGGCGAGCTGATGGACCTCTACCAGGAGCTCATCCTCGAGCACTCCAAGCGCCCGCTGCACGCCGGTTTGCGCGAGCCCTTCGAGGCCGAGGTCCACCACGTCAACCCGACCTGCGGCGACGAGGTGACCCTGCGCGTGCACGTCGAGGGCAGCGGCAGCGACGCCGTCGTCAAGGACATCTCCTACGACGCGCTGGGCTGCTCCATCTCCACGGCCTCCACCAGTGTGCTGGCCGACGAGGTCATCGGGCACACCGTCGCCGAGGCGATGACCACGCACGAGGCGATGCGCACGATGCTCACCTCCAAGGGTGCCGACCCCGGCGACGAGGAGGTCATCGGTGACGGGGTCGCCTTTGCGGGGGTCAGCAGGTACCCGGCGCGGGTGAAGTGTGCTCTGCTGGGATGGATGGCGTTCACGGACGCGTTGCACCGAGCAGGCCATGACACCAAGAGCAGTGACACAGCCGGCAGCACGACCGGCAGCACGAACAGCGACACGAGCACCGACACGGCAACCAGCAAGGACAAGTCATGAGTGAGACGAGCACAGCCTCCCCCAACGTCGCGGACGTCGAAGAGGCGATGCGCGACGTCGTCGACCCCGAGCTCGGGATCAACGTCGTCGACCTCGGCCTCGTCTACGGCATCACGGTGGACGCGCAGAAGCATGCCGTCCTCGACATGACGCTCACCTCGGCGGCCTGCCCGCTGACCGACGTCATCGAGGACCAGACGCAGCAGGCCCTCGAGGGCCTGGTCGCGTCCTACCGCGTCAACTGGGTCTGGATGCCGCCGTGGGGCCCCGACAAGATCACCGACGACGGTCGCGAGCAGCTGCGCGCCCTGGGGTTCAACCTCTGACCGGTCCCAGGCCGAGAGTCGTCGACGTCGCCCCCGAACGGCTTGACGGCTGGCTGGAGCGGTTCGCCGCCAACAACGAGGGCTCGGCGACGCCGCAGCTCATCACGGGACGTGACGAGTTCTCGCACGACCCGTTGGGCGTGCTCCTCATCCGACGCGGTGGGTATGCCGTGGGCTTGGCGCACGGGGCCACCTTCACCGAGTCCAAGGTGGGCACACGACACGTGCAGTCCCGCACGGCTGCCGGTGGCTGGTCCCAGCAGCGCTTCGCGCGGCGACGGGGCAACCAGGCCGACGAGCTGGTCCGTGCGGTCGCCGAGCACACGCTGCGGATCCTGCCGCGCGGCATACCAACCGGTCTGGTGGTCGGCGGCGACAAGGCGCTGGTCCGCGCCGTCCTCGACGACCCCAGGCTCGCGCACCTCGACGCGCTGCCACGCCGTGAGCTCTACGACCTGCCGGACCCCCGGCGGGCGGTGCTCGAGGACGCGCTCTACCGAGGCCGCGCGGTGCGCATCACGATCCAGGACTGATCTGTCGCATGATGGCTGCATGGCGAAGTACAAGGTCAACCGGGCAGCCGTGCGGCACTGCCGCGACCTGATCAAGGCCGGCGAGGTCGTGCTCGACAGCGAGTGGGGCAGCGTGCAGCCCGACGCGGACACCGAGAACGCGTTCCTCGAGGAGCACGGCTGGGACGAGTACCCGAAGTGGTTCCTCGGGCTCACCGAGGGAGCCAACGACGAGACGAAGGCGCGGCACGCCTTCGCCTACGGCGACTTCGGCACGGTGCACCGCAGCGGGCTCATCGCGTGTGTGTACCGCGCCGCGGAGTGGCGCCACAAGGACGTCGAGCTGGCGGCGCACCGGCTGCTCCAGGAGCTCGACAAGGCTCACCCGGGTGCGAAGGACGACTGACCGCAGGTTCCCTACTCGACCGTGGCCGGGCTGAGGGTGTCGCACTGGTTGAGGTCGCCGGTCTTGTAACCGGTGGTGAACCACTGCTGGCGTGCCGCCGCAGACCCGTGTGTCCACGACTCGGGGTTCACCCGGCCCTGGGTCTTCTCCTGGATCCGGTCGTCACCGACCGACGAGGCCGCGGAGAGCGCGTCCTTGATGTCCTTGTCCGTCAGTGGCTTGAGGAAGGCCACCTCGCCGCCGCTCGTGCTCTCACCCTTGGTCTGCGTCGCGTGGTTGGCCCACACGCCGCCCAGGCAGTCAGCCATCAGCTCGATGCGGACGCTGCCGCTGTTCTTGCCCTGGGGGTTCTGCTGGGCCTGGTCGAGCAGGCCCAGGATGTCCTGGATGTGGTGGCCGTACTCGTGGGCCACGACGTACTCCTGGGCGAGGGCCCCGCTGCTCGAGCCGAACTGGGAGGACAAGATCTCGAAGAAGCTGACGTCGATGTAGACCTGTTTGTCCAACGGGCAGTAGAACGGGCCGACCTGGTTGCTTGCGGTGCCGCAGGCCGACTGGGTCGAGCCGTTGTAGAGGATCGTCTTGGAAGGCGTGTACTCCCGCTTGTACTTGGGCAGCTCCTGCGCCCAGAAGGCGTTCACCGAGTTCACCGTGGCGATGACGCGGCAGGTGTCGTTCTTGTTGGCGTCGGCACCGGTCTTGCACTCGGCGAACGCGGAACCGTCCTCGGTGCCCCCGGGTTGGACCTGGCCCTGGTCCGACGTGCCCCCGCCGGGGTTGGTCGGGAGGTCGCTCGGGTTGATCCCGAAGATGAGGGCGATGATGAGCAGGATGATGCCGCCGATCCCGCCGCCCACGACCATGCCCCCCGGGGCGCCCCCGCTGCCGCCCGACCCGACCTGCGAGGTGTCGATCTTGACATCGTCGTTGAAGCTCATCTGGCCTCCGCGGTCGTGAGGGCGTGGCTGCCCTGTGCAGCTGTACTGGTCGGTCAACTCTCCCGGTTAGACTAGTGATCTCAACCCCTGCGCGGCGCATCCGCAACTCATCGGAGCGCCCCACCCCACCTGTGATGTCTGGAGTTCCGTCGTGATTGCCGCCAGTGGGATCGAGCTGCGTGCTGGGTCCAGGCTCCTGCTCGACGGCGCGACGTTCCGGATCGCGGCCGGTGACCGGGTCGGCCTCGTGGGCCGCAACGGTGCGGGCAAGACGACCCTGACCAAGGTGCTCGCGGGGCAGGGGCAGCCTGCGGCCGGCTCGGTGACCGCGACAGGCGAAGTGGGCTACCTGCCGCAGGACCCGCGCACCGGTGACCTGCACGTCCTGGCCCGCGACCGCATCCTGTCGGCGCGCGGACTCGACCGGATCATCACCCAGATGCGTGAGGCCGAGGGCGCGATGGCCAGCGCCGACGACCAGACGCGCGACAAGGCCATGCGGCGCTACTCGCGGCTCGAGGGCGAGTTCACCGCCCAGGGCGGGTATGCCGCCGAGTCCGAGGCGGCGACCATCGCCAGTGCCCTGTCGCTCGAGGAGCGGGTGCTGGGCCAGCCGCTCGCCACCCTGTCCGGTGGACAGCGCCGCCGCGTTGAGCTGTCACGCATCCTGTTCTCGGGCGCCGCGACCCTCCTGCTCGACGAGCCGACCAACCACCTCGACGCCGACTCCATCGGCTGGCTGCGCGACTACCTCAAGGGCTACCAGGGAGGGTTGGTGGTGATCAGCCACGACGTCGAGCTGCTCGACGCCGTCGTCAACCGGGTCTTCCACCTCGACGCCAACCGCGGCGAGCTCGACCTCTACAACGTCGGCTGGAAGCCCTACCTCCAGCAGCGCGAGACCGACGAGCGGGCCCGCAAGCGCGAGTACGCCAACGCGACCAAGAAGGCCGCTGCCCTCATGGAGCAGGCCGAGAAGATGCGCGCCAAGGCGACGAAGGCGGTCGCTGCCCAGAACATGATCAAGCGCGCCGAGCGCCTGATGGCGAGCGTCGAGGGGGAGCGGACCAGCGACAAGGTGGCCAAGCTGCGCTTCCCCGATCCTTCCCCGTGCGGGCGCACGCCTCTGCGAGCCTCGGGCCTGTCCCGGTCCTACGGCAGCCAGGAGGTCTTCACCGACGTCGACCTCGCCATCGACCGCGGGTCACGCGTCGTCGTCCTGGGCCTCAACGGTGCAGGCAAGACGACCCTGCTGCGCATGCTGGCCGGCGTCGACACCCCCGACACGGGTCAGGTGGAGCCAGGCCACGGCCTCAAGCTCGGCTACTACGCCCAGGAGCACGAGAACCTCGACGTCTCCCGCACCGTGCTCTCGAACATGAAGTCCGCCGCGCCCGACTCGTTCGGCGAGACCGAGGTCCGCAAGGTCCTCGGGTCGTTCCTGTTCAGCGGTGACGACGTCGACAAGCCCGCCAGCGTCCTGTCAGGCGGGGAGAAGACCCGGCTGTCATTGGCGATGCTCGTCGTGTCCAGCGCCAACGTCCTCCTGCTCGACGAGCCCACGAACAACCTTGACCCCGCGTCGCGCGAGGAGATCCTCGGTGCCCTGCGCACCTACAAGGGGGCGGTGGTGCTGGTCACCCACGACGAGGGAGCGGTCGAGGCGCTCGAGCCAGAGCGCATCCTGCTGCTGCCCGACGGCGTCGAGGACCACTGGGGCCAGGACTACCTCGACCTCATCTCGCTGGCCTGACGGGCCCCCTGACCGCGCGGCATACCCACAGGTTTGGTGGGGATTGCGGTCGAATAATGGACGGTTATGCAATCCATAACAGGATTGGCACAATGGTTGGGTGACGCAGACCCCCACGCGACCCCAGCGGCAGGCAGGCAAGGCCACTGGCGCCTGGGCCGACGGCGACCGCACCCCTCTCAACGCCAACGAGGAGTTCAAGCAGGCCGATGACGGCCTCAACGTTCGGGCGCGGATCGAGGAGGTCTACTCCAAGGAGGGGTTCGCCTCCATCACGGGCGAGGACCTGCGCGGGCGGATGCGCTGGTGGGGGCTCTACACCCAGCGCCGTCCCGGCATCGACGGCGGCAAGACCGCCACCCTGGACCCCAGCGAGCTGGACGCCGAGTTCTTCATGCTCCGGGTCCGCAGCGACGGCGGCGCGCTCGACGGGGACCAGCTCCGCACCATCGCCCAGATCAGCACCGAGTTCGCCCGCGACACCGCCGACATCACCGACCGGCAGAACATCCAGCTGCACTGGATCCGGGTCGAGGACGTCCCCGAGATCTGGAAGCGCCTCGAAGCCGTCGGACTCACCACTGCGGAGGCGTGTGGCGACACCCCTCGCGTCATTCTGGGCTCCCCGGTGGCCGGCATCGCCGCCGACGAGGTGCTCGACGGGACCCCGGCGGTCCGCGAGATCCTCGAGCGCTACATCGGCAGCCCCGAGTTCTCCAACCTGCCGCGCAAGTTCAAGACCGCCATCTCCGGCAGCCCGAGCCTGGACGTCGCGCACGAGGTCAACGACATCTCGTTCGTCGGGGTCCAGCACCCCGAACACGGTCCCGGGTTCGACCTGTGGGTCGGTGGGGGACTGTCCACCAACCCGATGTTCGCCCAGCGACTCGGCGCGTGGGTGCCGCTCGAGGAGGTCCCCGAGGTCTGGAAGGGCGTCGTCTCGATCTTCCGCGACTACGGCTACCGCCGGCTGCGCAACCGTGCCCGGCTGAAGTTCCTGATGGCCGACTGGGGACCGGAGAAGTTCCGCGAGGTCCTCGAGACGGAGTACCTCGAGCGCACCCTCACCGACGGACCTGCACCACCCCCGCCTTCGGCACACCGTCGCGACCACGTCGGCGTGCACGCCCAGCAGGACGGCAGGTTCTGGGTCGGCGTCGCTCCCATCGCCGGCCGCGTGAGCGGCACCACCCTGTATGCCGTCGCGAAGCTGGCTGCCAAGCACGGCTCGGGTCGCGTGCGGCTCACCGCCCACCAGAAGCTGCTCGTGCTCGACGTTGCGCAGGGCGAGGTCGCCGCCCTCACCGCGGGTCTGGACGAGCTCGGCCTGCCGACCGCCCCCAGCGAGTGGCGACGTGGCCTGATGGCCTGCACCGGCATCGAGTTCTGCAAGCTGGCGCTGGTGGAGACCAAGGCACGTGCCCACACGGTCATCGCCGAGATGGAGCGTCGGCTGCCCGACTTCGACGTGCCGTTCTCGATCCACATCAACGGCTGCCCGAACTCCTGCGCCCGCACCCAGGTCGCCGATGTCGGCCTCAAGGGCATGGTCCAGACCGACGACGACGGCCACCTCGTCGAGATCTTCCAGGTCCACCTCGGCGGCGGCCTCGGCACCGAGCCACAGCTGGCCCGCAAGACCCGTGCCCTCAAGGTCCGCGCCGAGGACCTGCCCGAGTACGTCGAGCGGCTCGCCGGACGGTTCGTCGGGCAGCGAGAGGGCGACGAGTCGTTCGCGCACTGGGCCCATCGCGCCGAGGAGGACGACCTCCGATGAGTGACGCGCCGCGCGGGAGCGTCATCTACTACTGCCCGTTCTGCGCCGAGGAGGACCTGCGACCCGTGGAGGAGCCTCGCGGCGGCTGGCGTTGCAACGCCTGCGCGCGGGTGTTCACCGTCCAGCTGGCGGCCCTCGACACCACCCGCATCCCGGGTCGCCTCCGGGAGGAAGCCGAGCTGCAGGGAGGAAAGCCATGACCGCGGTCACCAGCGACACCCGTCCGGCCGACGCGCTGCGCGCTCTCGCCGCCGAGGGCGGTGACAGGTTCGCCGCGCTCGAGGCCAGCGGCGCCGAGACGTCCGGCGACGCGGCATACGAAGCCCGCGTGGAGCTGGCCCGTGAGGCCCTGCGCTGGGCGCAGGAGACGTTCGGTGAGCACCTCACCGTCGCCTCGTCGATGGGCGACGAGGTGCTGGTGCACCTCGTGGGCACCACGATCCCGGGCGCCGACGTGTTCTTCCTCGACACGGGTTACCACTTTGCCGAGACGCTGGGCACCCGCGACGCCTACGAAGCCATGCTGCCCATCACGATCCGCACCATCCTGCCCCTGCTCACGGTGGCCCAGCAGGACGCGAAGTACGGCGAGAAGCTGCACGACCGTGCTCCCGACCAGTGCTGCGCGATGCGCAAGGTCGAGCCGCTCAACCGTGCGCTCTCGACCCACCAGGCCTGGGTGACGGGCATGCGACGGGTGGACGCGCCGACCCGCACCGACATCGGCATCGTCGGGTGGGACGAGCGTCGCGAGATGGTCAAGCTCAACCCCATCGCGGGGTGGACCGACGACGACGTGGACCGCTACGTCGAGGAGCACGGGGTGTTCCTCAACCCGTTGCGGCAGGAGGGCTACACCTCGATCGGGTGCGCCCCGTGCACCCGTCCGGTCGCCGAGGGCGAGGACGCCAGGGCCGGCCGCTGGGCCGGCAAGGACAAGACCGAATGCGGGCTGCACACATGACGACGACCACCGCCGCGCGGGCGCTGCCCGCCGAGTACACCCTCGACCACCTCGACCACCTCGAGTCCGAGGCGATCCACATCTTCCGCGAGGTCGCGGGGGAGTTCGAGCGCCCGGTGATCCTCTTCTCGGGTGGCAAGGACTCGGTCGTGATGGTGCACCTGGCGCTCAAGGCCTTCGCCCCGGCGGCGCTGCCGTTCGCGCTCCTCCACGTCGACACCGGCCACAACTTCCCCGAGGTGCTCGACTACCGGGACGCGACGGTCGAGCGGCTTGGAGTGCGGCTCGTCGTGGCCCACGTGCAGGACTACATCGACGACGGCCGGCTGCGCGAGCGCGCAGACGGGACCCGCAACCCGTTGCAGACGGTCCCGCTGCTCGATGCCATCGAGGCCGGCAAGTTCGACGCGGTCTTCGGTGGAGGCCGCCGCGACGAGGAGAAGGCCCGGGCGAAGGAGCGCGTGTTCAGCCTGCGTGACTCCTTCGGCGCCTGGGACCCGCGTCGTCAGCGTCCGGAGCTCTGGGACCTCTACAACGGCAAGCACGCGGTCGGTGAGCACGTCCGCGTCTTCCCGCTGTCCAACTGGACCGAGCTGGACGTCTGGCGCTACATCGAGCGTGAGGGCATCGCGCTGCCGGACCTCTACTACGCCCACGAGCGCGAGGTCTTTGCTCGCGACGGCATGTGGCTCGCTCCGGGTGAGTGGGGCGGCCCCAAGGACTCCGAGCGGGTCGAGAGCCGCACGGTCCGGTACCGCACGGTCGGCGACATGAGCTGCACCGGCGCCGTCGACTCGGACGCCACCGACGTGGCCGGCGTGATCCTCGAGCTGGCGGCCTCCCGGCTGACCGAGCGGGGCGCCACGCGGGCCGACGACCGCATGTCCGAGGCCGCCATGGAGGACCGCAAGAAGCAGGGGTACTTCTGATGCCCTCGACCCAGGAAGCGCAGACCCCCGTGACCACTGCCGTCCAGGACCCCTCCGCCCCCGCGCGACGCCACGACCTGCTCAGGCTGGCGACGGCCGGCTCGGTCGACGACGGCAAGTCGACCCTGGTCGGGCGGCTGCTCTACGACACCAAGTCGGTGCTGGCCGACCAGCTCGACGCCGTCGAGCGGGTCAGCCGTGAGCGGGGCCTGGATGCCGCAGACCTCGCGCTTCTCACCGACGGCCTGCGGGCGGAACGAGAGCAGGGCATCACCATCGACGTGGCCTATCGCTACTTCTCGACTGCGACCCGGTCCTACGTCCTCGCCGACACCCCCGGCCACGTCCAGTACACCCGGAACATGGTCACGGGTGCCTCGACCGCGGAGCTGGCCCTCATCCTGATCGACGCGCGGCACGGGGTGGTCGAGCAGACACGACGCCACCTCGCAGTCACGGGACTGCTGGGTGTCCGTCACGTGGCGGTGGCCGTCAACAAGATGGACCTGGTCGACTGGTCGCAACAGCGGTTCGACGACATCGTCGCCGAGTTCGGCCGCCACGCAACGCGTTTCGGGATCGAGGACGTCGCGGCGGTGCCTGTCTCCGCCCTGTTCGGCGACAACGTCGTCGATCGCTCCGACCGCGCAGCGTGGTACACCGGCCCGACCCTGCTCGAGCACCTCGAGTCGGTGCCGGTCGGCACCGACCCCTCAGCGCAGCCGCTGCGCCTGCCGGTCCAGTACGTCATCCGTCCCCAGGGCGCCGAGCACCCTGACTACCGCGGGTATGCCGGCCGGCTGGCTTCCGGTGTGGTCCGCCCGGGGGACGAGGTCGTCGTCCTGCCCGGCGGAGGCCGCACCACGGTGGCCGGCATCGACCGGGCCCGCGGCGACGGATCGCTGGAGTCGCTCGACGTGGCCTTCGCCCCCCAGTCGGTGGTGCTCCGCCTCACCGACGACCTCGACGTGTCCCGCGGCGACCTGCTGGCGACTGCTGACGAACCCAGCCTGACGACCCGCAACCTCGCAGGCACCGTGGCGGTCCTGTCGGAGCACCCGCTGCGTCAGCGTGACCGTGTGCTGCTGAGGGTCGGCACGCGCACCGTGCGTGCACTGGTGGACGACATCGTGGACCAGCTCGACATCGCGACGATGGAGCACCGCGCAGCGCCTGACGGCCTCGCCCTCAACGCCATCGGTCGGGTCCGCATCCGACTCGCCGAGGACGTCGCCATCGACGACTACCGCGCGCTGCGCCGCACTGGCGCCTTTCTGCTTATCGACGAGGCCGACGGCTCCACCCTCGCGGCCGGCATGGCCGACGCTCCGGACCGCAACGCCGGAGAAGGCATCTGATGACCTCGCCCAGCTACCCCCTGACCCTCGACCTGACCGGGCGACGGGTGGTGGTCGTCGGTGGTGGACCCGTGGCGGCGCGCCGCACGGCCGGGCTCCTCGAGGCCGGGGCAGCGGTGGACCTGATCGCACCGTTCGTCTGCGAGGACCTGGCGGCACTGGTCAGGACCGACCGGATCACGTGGCAGGACCGCGACTACGTGGCCGGCGACCTCCTCCAGCCTGAGCCCGCGTGGTTGGTGCACACCGCGACCGGCGACCCGCTTGTCGACGCCCAGGTGGCCCGCGAAGCCGATGCGGGCCGCATCTGGTGCGTGCGCGCCGATGCCGCGGAGGCCTCCGCCGCCTGGACCCCCGCCGTGGCGAGGGGTGTCGCGGGCGCGGCGAGCGACGGCCTCACCATCGCCGTCAGCGCGGGCGGCGACCCCCGTCGCGCGACCGCGGTCCGTGACGCTGTCCTGGCCGCTCTCGACAGCGGCACCCTGCCAGTGCGTCGGGTGCGGCGCGACAGCCCCCAGGATGCCCCGGGGAGCGGCCCCCAGGCCGGTGTGGGACGGGTCGCCCTCGTCGGCGGTGGGCCCGGCGCCGACGACCTCATCACGGTCCGTGGCCGCGCGCTCCTGGCGGCGGCCGACGTGATCGTGACCGATCGGCTGGGACCGCGAGGGCTGCTCAGCACCGTGGCGGCGGACGTCGAGGTCATCGACGTCGGCAAGACCCCGGGCAACCACCMCGTCAGCCAGTCCCGCATCAACGAGCTCCTGGTGCACCACGCGCACCTGGGCAAGCGGGTGGTGCGGCTCAAGGGCGGTGACCCGTTCGTCCTCGGTCGAGGAGGCGAGGAGGCGCTGTACTGCGTCGAGCACAGCGTCCCGGTCGAGGTAGTGCCCGGAGTGACCTCGGCGGTGTCGGTGCCAGCGGCCGCAGGCATCCCCGTGACGCACCGGGGGATCGCCGCGTCCTTCGTCGTGGCCTCGGCGCACGAGGGCGCCGAGCACGTGCTGGCCGCAGCTGCCGATGCCRCTCCCGACGCGACGCTGGTGCTGCTCATGGGCGTCACCCGGCTGGCCGAGACCGCCGCGGCCCTGATCGCTGCCGGCCGCGCCGCCGACACGCCGGTGGCGCTGGTGGAACGCGGCTGGACCCCGGAGCAGCGCACGACCACCACCACGTTGGCCGATGCCGCCCGTGACGCGGTGGCGGCCGGAGTGCAGGCCCCCGCGGTCGTGGTGGTGGGCCAGGTCGTCAGCCTGCGGGACCGGCTCGGCGACCTGTCGGGGGAGTAGCGTCACGCGGGTGACCACCGAACCCGACATCGTCCTGCTCGCGCACGGGTCGCCGGACCCACGGCACGCCCAGGGCGTCGAAGCCCTCGCCACGCACGTCCGAGAGCTGGTTCCGCACCGCCCGGTGCACACGGCATACCTCGACCACCACCCACCCAGCCCCCGGGACGTCGGGGTGAGTCTCGGGTCCCACGCCGTCGTGGTGCCCGTGCTGCTCACGCCCGCCTTCCACGCCAAGGTCGACGTGCCGACAGCCGTCGGCGACCTGACCCAGGCGTCCGGTTCGCAGGTGTCGGTGGCCGCTCCCCTCGGGCCGCACGAGCTGCTGCTCGACGCTGCCGAGGAGCTCCTTGCTGCGCAAGGGATCTCGCCCGATCCGACGACGGCGGTGCTCCTGTATGCCGCGGGCTCCAGTGACAGCGACGCCGTCGCCACCGTGGGACGCACCCTCGCGGAGCACCCACGCGTGGGGTGGGGTCCGTGGAGCGTCGCCGCGCTCGAGGGCGGGTCGACCATCGAACAGCTGCTGCGGCGGCTCCCCGACGAGGTCGAGCGAACCGTGGTGGTGTCCTTCATGGTCGCCGAGGGGATCCTGCGTGACCGCATGGCGCAGCACTGCGGTCGGGCCGGGGTGTCCATGGTGGCTGGGGCACTGGCCCAGACCACGGCGGTGGCCCACCTCGTCCTGGAACGCGCGGACAACGTCCGCGAGCGGGTGGATAGCCTGCCTGTGTGAGCGATGCAGCCAAGTCCCACCCGCACCTGACCGTCTCTCGGGAGGGTGCCGTCCTCACGGTGACCCTCGACAACGCGGCGAGGCGCAACGCCCAGACGCCCAGTCTCTGGGCAGCCCTCGCCGCCGTGGCGACCGGGGTCGACTCGTCCGTGCGGGTGGTCGTGCTGCGCGGCGAGGGACCGTCGTTCTCGGCCGGACTGGACCGGGGCATGCTCGCGCCCGGGGGAGTCCCGGGAGAGGTCGACATGATCGCCATGGCTGCCGAGAGTGCCGGGGCCGCCGCCGAGGTCATCGAGGACTTCCAGCGCGGGTTCTCGGCCTGGGCCGCCGTGCCTGCGGTGGTCGTGGCTGCAGTCCAGGGGCACGCGATCGGTGCCGGGTTCCAGCTGGCCCTCGCGGCGGACCTGCGGGTTGTCGCAGACGACGTGCAGTTCGCCATGAGGGAGACCTCGCTGGGGCTGGTTCCCGACCTGGCCGGCACGACGCCCCTGGTGTCGCTCGTCGGCGTGGCGCGGGCCCTGGAGATCTGCGCCACGGGCCGGTTCGTGGGGGCTGCCGAGGCCGTCGCCAGCGGACTGGCCAACGTCGCCGTGCCGGTGGATGCGCTCGAGGCCACGACGGCCGACCTGGTCGCCGCCCTCCTCGCCGCACCCGAGGCCGCACTGCGTGAGCTCAAACCGTTGCTGCGCAGTGCAGCGTCGACCGATCGCGAGACCCAGCTGCGCCTCGAACGTGAGGCCCAGGGACGGTTGCTGCACGGCCTGGCCGGGCTGTTGTCGCGCTGACCACCCCGACGTCCCGGGGCCCCGCCGGGTGACCAGCAGTGGGTCCCCGGGTTGCGCGCTCGGCGCAATGTCGGTGGCGGGCTGCATGATGGGGAATGCGCCGTCGCGAGCACGGCGTTCCATCGCCATGAGCAGAGGAGACGTTTCTTGAGCCACTCGGGCTGGATGGCCATGCGATCGCTGACCCGCGACGACTCCGTCAAGGACCGCAAGCTGGCACCCGGCACCGCGAAGCGGGTCGGGTCCTACGCGCGACCGTTCCGGCGCGAGATCGGTGTCTTCCTCGTCCTGGTGATCATCGACTCGGCTCTGGTGGTGGCCACGCCGCTCCTGCTCAAGGAGCTGATCGACAAGGGCATCACGCCGCGGGACCGCGGGGTCGTCATCGAGCTCGCGCTCGTCGTGGCTGCCCTCGCCCTGGTCAGCGGCGGGCTGACCCTCCTGGAGCGCTGGTACTCCAGCCGCATCGGGGAGGGGCTGATCTACTCCCTGCGGGTCGAGGTCTTCTCACACGTGCTGCGACAACCCATCGCGTTCTTCACCCGGGCCCAGACGGGAGCCCTGGTGAGCCGCCTCAACAGCGACGTCATCGGTGCCCAGCAGGCCTTCACCTCGGTGCTCTCGAGCGTGGTGAGCAACGTCGTGTCCCTGGTCCTCATCATCGCGACGATGGCCACGCTCTCCTGGCAGCTGACCCTGGCGTCGCTGGCCCTGGTGCCGTTCTTCCTCCTGCCGGCACGGCTCATGGGCAAGCGCCTCGCCGGGCTCGCCCATGCGCAGATGGGCCTCAACGCCGACCTGGGTTCGCGGATGACCGAGCGTTTCAACGTGGCGGGCGCGCTGTTGGTCAAGCTGTTCGGCGAGCCCCGCCGTGAGGACCGTGAGTATGCCGCGCAGGCTGCTGGCGTCCGCGACATGGGCGTGCGGATCTCGATGAACCGCAGCATCTTCTTCGTCGCGCTGACGCTCGTGGCCTCGCTGGCGACCGCGATGGTCTATGGCTTCGGTGGACTGATGGCCGTCAGCGGCACCCTCACCGTGGGCACGCTGCTGGCCCTCACGGCCCTGCTGGCCCGGCTCTACGGACCGCTCACCTCGCTGTCCAACGTGCGCGTCGACGTGATGACCGCGCTCGTGTCGTTCGAGCGGGTCTTCGAGGTGCTCGACCTGCAGCCGTTGGTGACCGAGCGTGCGGATGCCCGACCTCTGCCCCCCGTCCCGGTCCGGGTCGAGGTCGACGGCGTGGCTTTCCGCTACCCCTCGGCCGACGAGGTGTCGCTCGCCTCGCTTGAGAGCGTTGCCGCCGGTGACCGCAAGGGTGGTGGGGTCGTCCTCCGGGACATCACGTTCGAGGCGCAGCCGGGACAGCTCGTCGCCCTGGTCGGTCCCAGTGGAGCAGGCAAGTCGACGATCACTTCGCTCATCGCCCGGCTCTACGACCCCTCCACGGGAGCGGTGCGGATCAACGGCGTCGACCTGCGGGAAGCCACCCTGGAGTCGGTCGCCCAGACCGTGGGAATGGTCACCCAGGAGGCGCACCTGTTCCACGACACCATCCGTGCCAACCTCACGTACGCCGCGCCGGACGCCACCGACGACGAGCTCGTGGCGGCTCTGAAGGCAGCTCAGGTGTGGTCCCTGGTGGGCTCACTTCCCGAGGGGCTGGAGACGGTCGTGGGCGATCGTGGCCACCGGTTGTCCGGCGGCGAGAAGCAACGCCTGGCCCTGGCGCGCCTGCTGCTCAAGGGGCCGGGTTTGATCGTCCTCGACGAGGCCACCGCCCACCTCGACAGCGAGTCCGAGGCGGCCGTCCAGCGGGCGCTCGACACGGCCCTGCGCGGCCGGACCGCGATCGTGATCGCGCACCGGCTGTCCACGGTCCGGGGCGCGGACCAGATCCTCGTCGTCGACGAGGGTCGCATCGTCGAACGCGGAACCCACCGCGAGCTCATTGCACGTGGTGGTCTCTACAACGACCTCTACACCACGCAGTTCGCCGACCAGGAGACCCGCGCCAGCGATGTCCCCGCCTGACGCCTGACGACCGGGCCTGTCAGGCGTCCTCCTCGTCCCAGATCCGGACCTTCCTCGGTTTGACGGGGGCGGACCGCTGCGGCGCGTCGTCACCCTCGAGGTACTCGCGTCGGGCGCCGAACCAGACCAGCACGAACCCTGCCACCATCGCGAACCACCACTGGAACGCATAGGCCTGGTGCGGTCCGAGGTCCGTGTCCGGTGGCTCCAGGGCCGTCGGCCGTGCCGGTGCCGTGCCGTCGGGCATCCGCTCCACCTCCAGGACGACGTACGCGCCGAGCAGCTGGGCTCCGACCTGCCGGCTCGCCTCGGCGAGGTTGATGCTCGCGACCTGGCCGGGGGGCAGGCTCTTGCCGAGTGAGGGCTCCGACCGGCGCAGCCAGCCGGTCACCGTGACCGTCCCGGTCGGCGAGGGCACCACGGCCGGCAGCGTCTCCGCGGACTCGGCGTTCATCACCCAGCCGCGGTCGACGAGCACGGTGGCACCCGTGGTTTCGACGAAGGGGACCAGCACCTCGTACCCATACGTGCCGTCGAAGGGACGGTTGCGGACCAGCAACGTCTTGTCCGCGGCATACCGGCCCTGCATGGTGATCCGGGTCCAGTCCTCGGCGAGCGGCATGGGCCTGGTGCCCAGCACCTCGGTCACCGGACGCGGCTCGGCGTCGTAGTGCGCGTGGATGCGGTCGGCCCGCGCAGCCTTGGCCTCGTATCGGTGCCACTGCCACTGTCCGAGGAAGTACGCGGCGACCGCAAAGGCCAGGGCGACCCCAAAGGCACCCAGCCACCGACGCGATGTGAGCACCTTGACCACTGCTTCACGGTACCCGGCTTAGGCTAGGGACCATGACGGGCCTTCCTTTCCCCAGTGTGCGCGGTGAGACCCGCGCCCCCGAGGGGACCGTGGGCCTGCCGGACCAGCTCGGCCGGGTGGCTCGCGACCTGCGCGTCTCCGTGACCGACCGGTGCAACCTGCGCTGTCGGTACTGCATGCCGGCCGAGGGCCTGCCGTGGCTGGCCAAGCCCGACATGCTCACCGACGACGAGCTCGTGCGCGTGATCGGGGTGTTCGTGGGTCTGGGGATCCAGCAGATCCGGCTGACGGGGGGCGAGCCGTTGCTTCGCCGTTCACTCGTCGACGTCGTGCGGCGTGTGGCAGCCCTCGAGCCTCGGCCCAGGATCGCCATGACCACCAACGGCATCGGCCTCGACCGCCTGGCCCAGCCCCTGGCCGATGCGGGACTGGACCGGGTCAACGTCAGCCTGGACACCGTCGACCCGAAGGAGTTCGCCGACCTGACCCGCCGAGACCGCCTCCACGACGTCGAGCTCGGCCTCAAGGCCGCGGCCGCCGCGGGCCTGGCACCGGTGAAGGTCAACGCCGTCGCGATGCGGGGGATCAACGACCACTCGGTCGCCGACCTGCTCCAGTGGTGCCTCGACCGCGGCTACGAGCTGCGGTTCATCGAGCAGATGCCGCTCGACGCCCAGCACGGGTGGGACGCCTCGACCATGATCAGCTCCGAGGAGATCCGGGAGCGGCTGGGGGAGCGGTTCGAGCTCACTGCGCTGCCGGCTGCCGATCGCGGCAGTGCCCCTGCCGAGCGCTTCCTCGTCGACGGGGGCCCCGTCACGGTCGGCATCATCGCCAGTGTCAGCGCGCCCTTCTGCGCAGCCTGCGACCGCACCCGGTTGACCGCCGACGGCCAGGTGCGCAACTGCCTGTTCTCCCAGAAGGAGACGGACCTGCTCGGTCCGATGCGGGGCGGCGCGAGCGACGACGAGCTCGCGGCCCTGATCCAGGGCGAGATGTGGCGCAAGGCCCCCGGGCACGGCATCGGCACGGCCGACTTCGTCCAGCCGGACCGCCCCATGTCCGCCATCGGCGGCTAGGGCCTCCAGAACCTGCCGCGTCGTCTCGACCAGCGGGACGGCGGGCTCAGCCCGCGGTCTCGGGGATCGCGTCGGCGGGGACGGTCTCGATGAGGAACCCGCGGATGGAGAGGAACTCACCGAGTGAGGTCCGGTGGTCGTCGCAGGCCAGCCAGACCTTGCGGCGATCGACTGTGTGGAGTGTGGGGTTGTTCCACAGGTGCGCCCACGTCGCGGTGTTGCGGCATCCCTTGGCACTACAGACCATCGAGTCCATCAACGACCGATCTGCTCGGGGCCGTCGCCGCGCGGCGTCACCGGTGCCGACGACCCCTGCGGGCGCGGCCGCACGGCGTTGGCGAGGACCACCGCGACGTAGGGCAGCACGATCGCGGCCACCGCCATGCTGCCCCAGAGCCACCACGGAGCGCCCTGCGTCGCGGTCACCGCGGCGCCGATGAAGCATGCCGTGCGGATGCCCATGGTGATCAGGTAGCGGCGGATCCGGCCCGCCTGCTCCTCGGCCAGCGACTCCGGCACGGACGTCACCGACTGCACGACGGCCTCGTCGTGGCGGTGGCGGTGGGCGCGCGGCACATGTCCACGATAGGCGCCGCAGGATGCGGTGTACCCATGGGTAGTCGATAAGGTCGCGACCGGAGGCGCAGCGCGGGTGCGCGCCCGCCGGACGCACCGCCCGAGACACACGGAGGACATCCATGGCAGGCCGCAACGTGCTGGTCACCGGAGGCAACCGCGGGATCGGCCTGTCCATCGCCAAGGCTCTGGCCGAGGCAGGCGACAACGTCGTGATCACGCACCGCTCGGGGGAACCGCCCGAGGGTCTGCAAGGAGTGCGCTGCGAGGTGACCGACTCCGCATCGGTCGACCAGGCCTTCACCGAGGCGGAAGCGATCTGGGGCGGCCCCATCGAGGTCCTGGTGGCCAACGCCGGGGTCACGCGTGACACCTTGCTGATGCGCATGTCCGACGAGGACTTCGACGTGGTCATCGACACCAACCTCGCCGGAGCCTTCCGGTGTGCGCGCCGCGCGGTGAAGGGGATGATCAAGCAGCGCAAGGGGCGGATCATCTTCATCTCCAGCGTCGTCGGGCTCTACGGCTCACCCGGCCAGACCAACTACTCGGCGAGCAAGTCCGGGCTCGTGGGACTGGCCCGGTCCATCTCCCGCGAGCTCGGTGGCCGCGGCATCACCGCCAACGTCGTCGCCCCCGGTTTCATCGAGACCGACATGACGGCCGAGCTCCCGGAGGACCGCAAGAAGGCCTACCAGGCCACGATCCCCGCCGGTCGGTTCGCACAGCCGGAGGAGGTCGCCGCAGCGGTGCGCTTCCTCGCGGGTGACGACGCGGCATACATCACCGGAGCGGTGATCCCGGTCGACGGGGGCCTGGGCATGGGCCACTGAGCCCAGTCCCACTCTCACCACACACTGACCCCACGACGAACTCCCAGCGAAAGGCACCAGACATGCTGCTCGAGGGCAAGAAGCTCCTGATCACCGGAGTCCTGATGGACTCCTCGATCGCGTTCCACGTCGCGAAGATCGCGCAGGAGCAGGGTGCGGAGGTGGTGCTCACGTCCTTCGGTCGCACCTTCAAGATCACCCAGACGATCGCCAAGCGGCTGCCGACCACGCCGCCGGTCATCGAGCTCGACGTGACCAACCCGGAGGACCTCGACAGCCTGGCCGGACGGCTGGGCGAACACGTCGACCGCCTCGACGGGGTCCTTCACTCGATCGGCTTCGCCCCCCAGGGCGCCTTCAACTTCATGGAGGGCACCTTTGAGGACGTCTCGACGGCGATGCACGCCTCGGCCTACTCGCTCAAGTCCCTTGCGGTGGCTGCGCTCCCACTGATGAGCAACGGCGGCAGCGTCGTGGGGCTCACGTTCGACGCCAAGTTCGCCTGGCCGGTCTACGACTGGATGGGCGTCGCCAAGGCGGCTTTCGAGTCGACCAACCGCTACCTCGCCCGCGACCTCGGGCCCAAGGGGATCCGCTGCAACCTCGTCGCGGCCGGCCCGATCCGCACCACGGCAGCCAAGTCGATCCCGGGATTCCAGACCTTCGAGGACACCTGGAACACGCGGGCGCCGCTCGGGTGGGACGTGAACAACGCGGTTCCGGCGGCCCAGGCCTGTGCTGCGCTCCTGTCGGACTGGTTCCCGGCGACGACGGGCGAGATCGTCCACGTCGACGGCGGCGTCCACGCGATGGGGCAGTGACCGCCCCCGCTGGCCCTCCCACCAGCCGCTACTAGGCTCGGATGCATGACGTCTGAGCCCGCCGCTGAGCCCGCCTCCGAGCCTGTTCCGGAGCACGCCCCGTGGTCGGCTTCCGAGCCTGTTTCGGCGCCCGCCGTCGCCGTGACGGAGGTGCGGGTACTCGAGGGTCCCAACCTGTACTTCGCCAAGCCCGCGATCAAGGTCAGCCTCGAGCTGCCGGGCTACCTCTCCGCCGACGAGAGTGTCCTCGCCGCCCTGGCGGCCCGCATCGAGCTGCGCAGCGCCCGTCCCGGCGCTCCGGGCACCGAGCAGCGCCAGCGCTTCGTGATGCGTCTGGTCGAGCGTGCCGTGCGCCTGCTCGCGACCGCGAGCGGGACGACCCGGTTGGGTGTGCGGGTCCGTCCCGGCAGCTCTCCGGCCAGTGTCGTGATGGCCTTCGTATGGCGCCGTCGCACGCGGGCGCGCGCGCTCGGGCTCGGAGTGGGTCCGGTCCTGCAGGCCTGGCTCGAGGGCAGCGACGTCATCGAGCACGAAGGCCTGGTCATCGGGCAGACCGAGCCGGGTGCGCGTCCCGCGCTCCTCAAGCCGCGGATCCCGGTGGCGTCGATCACCGGCACGAACGGCAAGACCACGACCACCCGACTACTCGGCCACATCGGGATGACCGCCGGGCTGCGCACGGCCTGGTCGTCCACCGATGGGATCGTCGTGCAGGGCGAGGTGGTCGAGTCAGGCGACTACTCCGGTCCCGCCGGCGCACGGGCCGTCCTCAACGCCGCCGGCGTCGAGCTCGGCATCCTCGAGACGGCGCGGGGCGGCATGCTGCTCAAGGGAATGGGGGTGAGCGCCAACGACGTCAGCGTCGTCACGAACGTCTCCGCGGACCACCTCGGTCTCCAGGGCATCGACACCGTCGACCAGCTGGCGGAGGTCAAGGCGATCGTCACCAAGGCCACCAAGCCTCGCGGCTGGGTCGTGCTCAACGGCGAGGACCCCCGCGTGTGGGCGATGCGCAACGGCATCAAGGCCAGGCCGTGGGTCTTCACGCTGCGTTCCGACGCCCCCGCGATCCGCGAGTCGCTCGACAGCGGTGGCCGCGCGATCACAGTCCTCGACGGGTCGATCACGGTGCTGGAGAACGGCCAGGACCCCGACCGGCTGGTCAGCATCCTCGACGTCCCGGCAACGCTGTCCGGACTCTCCGAGCACAACATCGCCAACGCCCTTGCGGGAGCGGCTGCAGCCCTCGGGCTCGGGCTTCCGCGCGACGCGGTGGTCGAGGGACTGCGCACCTTCGCGCCGGACGACAAGCTCAACCCCGGCCGGATGAACACCTACACGCTGCGGCGCGGCGACCAGTCCGCCATCACGGTCATCGTCGACCTGGCGCACAACGAAGCCGGTCTCGAAGCCCTCATGGACGTCGCCCATGGCCTGAAGGTCCCCGGAGGTCAGGTGCACCTCGGGTTGGGCCTGGCCGGGGACCGCACTGACGACCTGCTCGAGTCGATCGGTGAGGTGGCCGGGCTCCGGGCCGACCGGATCGTCGCGGCGCACAAGGAGCACTACCTGCGCGGGCGCACCATGGAGGAGCTGGAGTCGCACCTGCGAAACGGCCTGGCGAGGGCCGGAGTGTCCGACATCGAGTCGTACGACACCGAGCTCGCCGGACTCCAGGCCCTGGTGCCGGGTGCCGCGGACGGCGACGTCGTGGCGCTGATGTGCCACGCCGAACGCGCCCAGGTCGCGTCCTGGCTCGCCGAGCAGGGCGCCACCCCGGACACGGCCGACGACATCCGCGCCAAGGTGGTCGCGGCTCGGGGTGAGCACGAGTTCGAGGCGGAGATCGCCGGCGTGTGGGAGCTGGTCGACGACCAGCGACGCATCGACGCCATCGCCCTCCTGCGGAGCCAGCGCCCGTCCGACCCGCGGCTGGTGTTCGAGCACGCCAGCGCGCTCGACGCGGCGGGCAAGGAGCAGGACGCCATCCCGCTCTACCGCGAGTCCCTCGCCTCGGGCCTGCGCGAACCCCAGCGCCACCGGGCGCGCATCCAGCTGGCATCGAGCCTGCGGGTGGCCGGGCAGCCCGAGCTGGCCTACTCGCTGCTCACCGAGCTCAGCGCCGAGCGGCCGGGCAGCGTGGCCGTCGAGGCCTTCCGCGCCCTCGCGGGGGTCGACAGCGGACACGCCGAGTCCTCCGTCGCCGACCTCATCGACGTGCTGCTGCACCATGCTGGCGACGACGACGCCCTCGCCTACCAGCGTGCCCTGTCAGGGTATGCCGCGGAGCTGCGCGAGCGCTGACCTCGGTCAGGTGGTGGCTGGCTCGACCTCGGAAGCCTCGGCGGCGGCCGCCTCGTCACCCGACTGCTGGGCCTCGGACTGCATCTCGACGGGGTCGAGGTCCGGGTCGCCGATGCCCTGCTTGTTGTGGGCGCCGGCCTGGGCGTGCTTGGTCATCGACTCCAGCTCACCGAGCACCTCCGCGTGCTGGTCGACGCAGAGCACCACGACGTCCCCGGGGTTGGCTCGCGCCATGCAGTGTCGCACCGCGTCCACCTCGTTGAGCACGATCTCCACCTGACGGCAGCGCACGCCCTCCTTGCCGATCTCACCCTTTGCGCCCTCGGCGATGAGGTCTGCCGTCTGACCGGCGGGCCGCCCGCGCTTGCGCTCGTCCTCACGGACGACCACGACGTCGAAGTGGCGAGCCGCGAGAGCGCCCAGCTCACGCATGTCGTCGTCGCGACGGTCACCGGCTGTCGACACCATGCCGATGCGCGACACCTTGCCGAGATCCGACTGGCCGGCCTTCTGGTCGGCATAGCTCTCCACGAACTCGCCGAGCACCCGCATGCCTGGCGCGTTGTGGCAGTAGTCGACGAACACGTCCACGTTGTGCACGTTGACGAGGTTCATCCGCCCGGGGGAGAGGTAGTAGCTCGTGGTGAAGGTCCGCAGCCCCTGGCGGATCTCGTGCAGCCCGGCGCCCGCGGCAAACGCCGCGCCAGCCGCAGCCATGGCGTTGGCGACGTTGAACTTCGCCGTGCCGCCGAAGGTCGACGGCAGCAGGTGGGTCCACGCGAGCTGCATCGAGCGGCGTCCGTGCTTGATCACGATCATGTCGCCGCGGTCGGTGTGGTCGAGGACGACGGCGCGACCGCCACGGCGGCAGTAGTCCTCGATGAACTCGCGGACCTTGCTGCCGGGCGGCTGCAGCGAGAACCACACGATGCCGCCCGAGCACTTGCGACGCATCTTGCGGACGAGCTCGTCGTCGGCGTTGAGCACCGCAAAACCGTTGCGGGGCACCGCTTCCACGACGACGGCCTTGACGTCGGCGAGCTGGGCCAGGGTGTCGATGCCCTTCATTCCCAGGTGGTCAGGGGCGACGTTGGTCACCACCGCGACGTCGTTGCGGTCGTAGCCGAGCCCTTCGCGCAGGATGCCGCCGCGGGCCACCTCCATCACCGCGAAGTCGACGCGTGGGTTCTGCAGGACCATCCGTGCCGAGCGAGGACCGGAGGCGTCCGCCTTGTAGACGAGGCGCTCGTCGATGACGATGCCGTCGGTCGAGGTCATGCCGACCTTGCGTCCGATGCCCTTGAAGATGTGGGCGATCATCCGCGACGTTGTGGTCTTGCCGTTGGTCCCGGTGACCGCCACGATCGGCACCCGTGAGGGGGAGCCGGGTGGGAACAGCAGGTCCACGACCGGTTTGGCGATGAACTGCGGCTCGCCGACGGTCGGGTGGGTGTGCATCCGGAAACCCGGGGCCGCGTTGACCTCGCAGATCGCGCCCCCCGTCTCGCGGACGGGGGAGGCGATGTCGGGACAGATGAAGTCGATGCCCGCGACGTCGAGCCCGATCATGCGGGCCGCCTCCTCGGCGATCTCGACGTTGTCCGGGTGCGCGTCGAAGGTCCGGTCCACGGAGATGCCACCGGTCGACATGTTGCCCGTGAGGGCCAGCTTGACCATCTGGTCCTTGGGCGGCACGTCGTCGAGCTCGAAGCCCTGGTCCCGCACGAGTGCTGTGGCCGCGTCGTCGACCTTGATCCGGGTCAGCACCTTCTCGTGGCCCACTCCACGGCGCGGATCGGCGTTGGTGATCTCCACGAGCTCGGCCACTGTGTGGCTGGCGTCGCCGATGACGTGGGCGGGCACGCGTTCCGCGATGGCCTGCATCTTGCCGCCGACGATGAGGCAGCGGTAGTCGCGACCCGTGACCAGCGACTCGACGATGACGTAACCACGCCGCGACTCGCCCTCGGCGATGACGAAGCTCGCGCGGACCTGCTCCTCCGTGGTCAGGTCAAGGCACACACCCCGACCGTGGTTGCCGTCCAGCGGCTTGACGACCACGGGGTAGCCGATCCGCTTGGCGGCGGCCACTGCGCCGTCGGCCGTGCGCACGGTCTCCTGCTTGGGCACCGGGAGCCCGGCAGAGCCCAGCAGCCGGGTGGTCATGTCCTTGTCGCCGGCGATGTCGACGGCCAGGGCACCGGTCTTGGAGGTCATGGTCGCGCGGATCCGCTGGGCGTGGACGCCCTGGCCGAGCTGCACGAACGAGGCCGCGTTGAGCCGGATGTAGGGGATGTCGCGCGAGATCGCTTCTTCGAGGATCGCACCCGTGGACGGGCCGAAGGCCGTCCGCTGCGCCCGCCTCAGGAAGAGGTCGAGCTCCTCGGCGAAGTCGAACCCTTCCTCGGCCTGCACGAGGTGGTTGACCAGCCGCACTGCGAGCACACCTGCGGCCAGGCCGACAGCCTCGTCGGCGTAGTCGTAGATGACGTTGTAGACCCCGGCCTGACCCTTGACCGCGCGTGTCTTGCCGCGCCGCAGGTCGTGCCCCGCCTCCTGCTGGAGCTGGAGCGAGACGTGCTCGGCGACGTGTCCGAGCCAGGTGCCTTCGCGCAACCGCTCGATGAAGCCGCCCTTCACGCCCCGGGAGCAGGTGTGGTTCTCCAGGTTGGGCAGCAGCTCGAGGAGTCGGTCGGTGAACCCGGTCAGCGTGTCGGTCGGGTAGGCCTCGAGCACCCCCAGGTCGACCACCAGGTGGATCGCCGGGCTGTACGACCAGATGTTCCCGCCGCGGTAGACCCGGGACTCGACGATCGAGAGCTCGGGTGCCGGGGGGCCGGTGGGGGTGGGGCGATCTGCCATGGGATCTCCTTGCGGGTCGGGCAGTGCGAGGCGGTGGGTCAGGCCTTGGCCGTCGCGAGGGCCACCGCGACATCGGGGTGCTTCTCGACGAAGTCGACGAGGCGAACCTCGGAGAGGTCGAACGTAGCGCCTGCGGGGAGTGAATGCACCACAGCGCCCGAGACCATCAAGGGGGCACCTCTGCGGGCGTCCGGGGCATCGGACTCGGCGGCGCGGCAGTCGAGGACGAAGGCCACGCCGCTGCCGTGCACGGTGAAGACGCGCCGGTCGCGCACCTCGATCGCCGTGTCCTCGTCGATGCCCACGCCGATCAGGTTGGGCGAGGCGGCGACCATGGACATCAGCCGCCCGTACCGGGAGCGCTGGGCGAAGTGCTGGTCGATGATGACACCGTCGATGAGCCCGAGCCCCGCCGTCAGCTGCCCGTAGCGCTGTCGGGGCGTCACGCCCTCCTCGCCCATCGAGATCATGAACTGGCTCATGATCGAGGCCCCGGCCGACGTCCCGCCGATGACGGCACCGCGATCGTGGGCGCGGGCCAGGGCCTCCCCCAGCGGCGTGCCCGGGAACCGCTGGCTGAGCTTGAGCTGGCTGCCGCCGCTCATGAAGATACCGGTCGCCTGGTCGAGCAGGGCGACCAGTTCCTGGTCCTGGGCGGATGCGCGGTTGGGTGGGTTCACGACCTCGATGTCCGGGGCACCCAGACGCGTGAACACCTCGCGGTAGGAGGCGACGACCTCGTCCTCGAACGACGACGCGGTGGGGATCAGCACGATCCGCGCCCGCCTGCCCCCAGCAAGTCGGACGAACCGGCGCAGGACCGTTGCCTTTCCGACCCGGTCCTCCGCTCCGCCGATGATGAACAGGGTGGGAACCTTGCGGACCGTGCGGCCCTGCGTACTTGCCATTGCGTCAGCCTAGGAGTCAGGGGGTGGGGATCGGCGGAGCGGGGGTCGGCGTGCCGTCCGCCTCGTCCGCCTCCTCGATCTCCTCACGCGTGATCCCGAGCAGGTAGAGCACCGCGTCGAGGTAGGGCACGTTGACGGCGGTGTCGGCCTGCTCGCGGACCACGGGCTTGGCGTTGAAGGCGACGCCGAGGCCGGCCGCCTGCAGCATGTCGAGGTCGTTGGCCCCGTCACCGATCGCCACGGTGCGCGAGAGCGGCAGGCCCGCCTCGGCGGCAAAGCGGCGAAGCGCTGCGGCCTTGCCCGCCCGGTCCACGATGTCCCCGACCAGGTGGCCGGTGAGTATGCCGTCGCGCACCTCGAGCCGGTTGGCGTGGGCGTGGTCGATGCCGAGCTCGCGAGCGAGGTCCTCGACGATCTCGATGAAGCCGCCGGACACGATGGCCACCGTGAACCCGAGTCGCTTCAGGGTCCGGACGAGGGTGCGCGCACCGGGCGTGAACTGGACGGCGGCACGGACCTCGTCCAGCACGCTCACGGGTAGGCCCTCCAGGGCGGCGACTCGTTCCCGCAGGCTGTCGGCGAAGTCGAGCTCTCCGCGCATGGCGGCGGCAGTCACTGCCGCCACCTCGGCCTCGCGGCCTGCGTGGCTGGCCAGCAGCTCGATGACCTCGTCCTGGATCAGTGTCGAGTCCACGTCCATCACCACCAGACGTCGACCGCGGCGCGCCAACCCGCCGGCGGCCACCGCGATGTCGAGGCCGTGGACGCTGGACTCGAGGGCGAGCTCACGCCGCAGTCGATCGACGTCAGCACCGGAGACGTCGAACTCGACCGTGGTGACCGGATAGCGCGACAGCCGACGAATGCGGTCGATGTTGGCACCGTGCGAGGCGATGCGTGCCGTGATCGCGGCGACGCCGCTGGCCCGCAGCGGCGCCCCGAGGACGACCACAGCGGCCCGCCCGCTGCGCCGGTGCATGCTGTCGCCGGTGCCGACCTTGATCTTGACCTTGAGGTCGAGGTCGCGGCCCACCGACGTCAGGACCGAGCGCAGTCGCGCTTCGGCGTCCCCCGCCGACAGCAGCATCGCCAGCGTCAGGTGCCCACGGACCACCACCTGCTCGAGGTCGAGGACCTCCGCGCCGACGTCGGCGATGGCGTCGAAGAACGTGCTGGTGACGCCCGGCCGGTCCTCACCGGAGATGGTCACGAGCAGCGTCTGCGCGGTCAGCTCGGGCACGGCTCCAGACTATCGACGCCGGTCAGCCGCCCAGGCGGGAGTCTCGCCATGCGACCAGGTCCCGCACCCCCGGTGTACAAGCACCACATAGATAACGGTGAGATATAGATCTAGTCAGTCATGCTCAGTCATGGTCATGGACCGGCATAAGGATCTATGTTCCTCGAACGCGTCCGGAGCGACGGGCGTCAAAAGGGGAGCGGCATGCAGCGCATCATCAGTCTCGTCATCGTGTCAGTCGGGCTCGTCTCCGGCGTGAGCGCGCCCGCCAGCGGAGCGGAGGCGCCAGACCTCGCGGCCGACATGGTCGTGGCGCGGACCGGCCAGCTCGGCGAGGGTGTGCCAAGCGCCGGGCTGAACAAGGGCGGCCAGGCAATAGCGCCTGCTAGAGGCCTGCGGACGTGGGCTCAGGCCGACGGCGTCGGGCTGAGGCTGGTCGCAGAGTTGCCGCAGGGGCGCACCGACGGCGTGTTCGAGAACGTCATCCCGGAGGCTTGGACGATGGCTCCGGCCATTGACGGCACGCTCGAGATCAAGAACGAAGACGGGGTCACCGAGGGCCACGTTGAGCGTCCGTGGGCGGTCGACGCAAAGGGTCATTTCCTGAAGACGCGCTTCGTCGTCGAGGGCCGCTCGTTGCGCCAGGTCGTGGACACCAAGGGGGCGGCGTTCCCGATAGTCATGGATCCGTGGGTTACAGCGGGCTGGTGGTACTACACGCCGATCTACTACGTCGAGATGTCCTGGTCAGAGACGTGGCAGCTCAAGAACTTCATGGACACCAACTCGAGCCAGATCCCCGGGTTACTGTGCGGCTTCGTTCCCACGGCCACCGCCAAGATCACCTGCGGCGCTATATACCTGCTGGTCAAGGACGACGTGAAAAGCACTGTGAACACCGCCATCCGACTCAAGAAGTGCTACAAGGCCAGGATGCCGGCAACGGGTGGAGCCGCGTCGCTGCCGGCATACGATTCGTACTACAAGACCTGTAGGTCCTGAGAGGGGACGCATGCCAACCCGTAAGGAGCTGCGCCGTGAGGCACTGGTGCTCGTCATCATCCTGACTATTGCCGTCCTGGCGCCGCTGGTCCAAGGGCACGAGCCAGCCCGGGACAGTGAGGTCCTGACCCTGGCGGTCGGGTGGGTGCTCGTGCGGTCGTCGGTGCTTGGCGCTCGTGCCATCCGTCGCAGGCGACACTCATGAGCATGGCAACGGCGGTGCCCGTCAGGCTGATCGCCGACCCCGGTCAGCCGCCCAGGCGGGAGTCTCGCCATGCGACCAGGTCCCGCACGGGCCCGAGGTCGTACTTCGGACCACCGATCCCGACGGTGAAGAGCCGCGTGCCCACGGCATACAGGGCTTCCGCGCCGGCGGCGTAGTCGGCGACCTGCTCGGGGTGGCGACCCGGCCTGGCGGAGACGCCGGCAGACCGCTCGATCTCGCTGGGGTCGCGCCCGATCCTGGCGCACCACTCGTCGAGGACGGCGTGCTTGTGGGCGATCGTCTCGGGCCCGCCGAAGCCGTGCCAGATGGTCGCGTGCTCGGCGACGATCTTGAGGGTCTTGCGTTCGCCACCCCCACCGATCAGGACCGGGATGTCGCGCGTCGGCGCCGGGTTCAGCTTGGCCCACCGCTGCTTGACGAGCGGCAGGTCGCGGGCGAGGTTGTTCAGCCGTCCACCGGCCGTGCCGAAGTCGTAGCCGTACTCGTCGTAGTCCTTCTCGAACCAGCCCGAGCCGATGCCGAGGATCAGCCGACCCCCACTGATGTGGTCCACGGTTCGGGCCATGTCGGCGAGCAGCTGGGGGTTGCGGTAGCTGTTGCAGGTGACCAGGGCGCCGATCTCGACGCGGGACGTCGCCTCGGCCCAGGCGCCCAGCATCGTCCAGCACTCGAAGTGCTCACCGTCCCGCCCACCGTAGAGCGGGTAGAAGTGGTCCCAGTTGAAGACGACGTCGACGCCGATCTCCTCGGCCTCCGCCGCGGCCCGGCGGATCGACGCGTACTCGGCGTGCTGTGGCTGGAGCTGGATGCCGATCCGGATCGAATGGTGGGCGTCCGTCATCCGGTGACTTCCTGGAACTTGGCGATGACGGTGAGTCCTGACTCGGTGACCATGAACCCGCGCTCCCGGTCCTTGTCGGGGTCCACCCCGATGGTGGTGTCCTCGGGCACCACGACGCCCTTGTCGATGATGGCCCGCTTGATGACGCAGCCGCGTCCGACCTCGACACCGTCGAGCAGCACGCTGTCGTCGATCGTCGTGCCGCTGTGGATGTGGCACCGCGGAGACAGGACCGAGTTGGTCACGGTGGCACCGGAGATGACGACACCGGGGGAGACGGCGGAGTTGTGCGCCTCCCCGAACTTGCCGGCAGCGCCCTGGACGAGCTTGGCAGGGGCGAGCGGGCCGTAGTCGGTGTAGATCGGCCAGTCGTAGTTGTAGAGGTTGAAGACGGGGTGGATGGACACCAGGTCCATGTGCGCCTCCCAGTAGGAGTCCATCGACCCGACGTCGCGCCAGTAGGCCTGGTCGCGTGGGGTTGCACCCGGGATGACGTTGTCCTTGAAGTCGTAGACGTAGCCCTCGCCATTGTCGACGAAGTCCGGCACGATGTCGCCGCCCATGTCGTGCTTGCTGCCCGCTCGGTCGTTGTCGCGGGTGACGGCGTCGACGAGGACATCGGCGTCGAAGACGTAGTTGCCCATGGAGGCCAGCACCTCGTCGGGGGAGTCGGGCAGGCCCTTGGCGTCCTTGGGCTTCTCCTTGAAGGCCGAGATCTTGCGCCGGTCTGCGTCGTCGACCTCGATGACCCCGAACTGGTCCGCCAGCGAGATGGGCTGACGGATCGCGGCCACGGTCACACCCGCACCGGTCTCGATGTGCTGGGCCACCATCTGGGAGAAGTCCATGCGGTAGACGTGGTCGGCGCCGACCACCACGACGATGTCGGGCTTCTCGTCCGTGATCAGGTTGAGGCTCTGGAAGATCGCGTTCGCTGACCCGAGGTACCAGTTCTTGTCGACGCGCTGCTGCGCAGGCACGGGCGCGACGTAGTTGCCGAGCATCGTGGACATCCGCCAGGTCTTGGTGACGTGTCGGTCGAGGCTGTGCGACTTGTACTGCGTCAGCACGACGATCTTGAGGTAGCCGGAGTTCACGACGTTGCTCAGGGCGAAGTCGATGAGCCGATAGATCCCTCCGAACGGGACAGCTGGTTTTGCCCGGTCAGCGGTCAGGGGCATCAGTCGTTTGCCCTCTCCGCCGGCGAGGACGATGGCAAGAACCTTGGGAACCCCGCGTCGATAAGGCATGGTCCGACCCTAGGCAATCCGCGCCCTCGCGGCGACCCCACTGCACGACTAATCTCACGACCGTGAGAGTCGACATCCTGACCAAGGAGTACCCGCCCAACATCTACGGTGGCGCGGGGGTGCACGTCGCAGAGCTGGTGCGGGCGCTGCGCGACCGCGGCGACATCGATGCGCGGGTCCGAGCGTTCGGCGAACCCGTGTCGGAGGAGGGCACCACGGGGTATGCCGACCTGCCGGACCTGGGTGCCGCGAACGCGGCCGTCCGGACGATGGGCGTCGACCTGGCGATGGCCGGTGACTGCGTCGGTGCCGACCTCGTGCACTCGCACACGTGGTACGCCAACTTCGGCGGGCACGTCGCGTCCCTGCTCGGGGGCATGCCCCACGTCGTGAGCGCCCACAGCCTCGAGCCGATGCGCCCGTGGAAGGCCGAGCAGCTCGGTGGCGGCTACCGCGTGTCCTCCTTCATGGAGCGCACGGCCTACGAGGGCGCCGACGCCGTCATCGCCGTGAGCGAGGGCATGCGACAGGACGTCCTGCGCAGCTATCCCTCGATCGACCCCGAACGCGTCAAGGTCGTCCACAACGGCATCGACTCCCAGCTGTGGCAGCGCCACCGTGACGACGACACGGTCCGTCGGCACGGGGTCGACCCCGACGGGAAGTCGGTCATCTTCGTCGGCCGCATCACCCGGCAGAAGGGCCTGCCGTACCTGCTCAAGGCAGCCGCCCAGCTGCCACCCGACGTCCAGGTGGTGCTGTGCGCCGGGGCGCCGGACACCCCGGAGATCATGGCCGAGGTGACCAGCCTCATGGACGAGCTCAAGGCGACGCGTGAGGGCGTTGTCTGGATCCCCGAGATGCTGCCGCGCGGAGAGGTCGTCGCACTCCTTTCTGCTGCAACGGTTTTCGCCTGTCCGTCGATCTACGAGCCATTGGGCATCGTCAACCTCGAGGCGATGGCGTGCGAGCTCCCGGTCGTCGCCACGGCGACGGGCGGCATCCCCGAGGTCGTCGTGGATGGCGAGACCGGCTGGTTGGTGCCCATCGACCAGAAACAGGACGGCAGCGGCATACCCCTCGATGCGGACCGGTTCGTCGCGGACCTCGCCGCAGCGTTGACCGACGCCGTCAGCGACCCGGCCAGGGCCGACGCCATGGGGTTGGCCGGGCGCAAGCGGGCAGTCGACTCGTTCTCCTGGGCGACCATCGGGGAGCGGACCAACCAGGTCTACCTCGAGGTGCTGCGCCAGCGGATGCTCCAGTCCTGACCGCACCCGTCGGCGGCCGCGCCTAGGAGACCGGGGTGGCCACCCTTTCGTCTTCGGTCGTCGAGGTGCCCTCGGCTGTCGGGGTGTCCCCGGTCGTCGGGGTGTCCTCGGTCGTGGGGGTGAGGTAGGCGTGCACGAGGGGAACGGCCGACGCCCCCTCACCACTCGCCGAGGCAACCCGCTTCATCGAGCCCGCCCGGATGTCGCCGGCGGCGAAGATGCCGGGCACCGTGGTCGCCAGATTGGCCGGCGGCACGTCGTCGACCCACTTGCTCCGCGGCACGTCACGCCCGGTGAGCACGAAGCTGTGCTTGTCGCGAGCAAGCTCGGGCGGCAGCCAGTCACAGCGCGGTTCGGCCCCGAGCAGCAGGAACAGACCTCGCGCCTGCTTGGTCGTCCTCTTCCCGGTGGTGATGTCCTCGAGGCAGAGCCACTCCAGCTGGCCCTCACCACCACCGTCCACCACGCGGGTGCAGGGCAGCACCGTGATGCGCTCGTTGTAGGCCATCTCCTCGATGAGGTAGCGCGACATCGTCTCCTCGAGCCCGACCCGACGGACGACGATCGTCACCGACCTCGCGAACCGAGCCAGGTGCAGCGCTGCCTGCCCGGCGGAGTTGCCACCTCCCACGACCACGACGTCGTAGCCCTCCATCTCGCGGGCCGCCGTCATTGCCGCCCCGTAGTTGACGCCGGCGCCCACCAGTGCGTCGAGCCGCGGGACTCCGAGCCTTCGGTACGCCACCCCGGTGGAGATGATTACGGTCCTGGCCCGGACGTCGCCCCCACCGGTGCGCAGGAGGTGGGGAGCCCCGTCGGTCCCGGGCTCCAGAGCAGTGACCTCCCAGCCGGTCAGGAACTCGGTCCCGAAGCGCAGGGCCTGGTTCCGTGCGCGCTGGGCCAACCTCATGCCTGAGATGCCGCGGGGGAAGCCGAGGTAGTTGCGGATCATCGAGCTGGTGCCGGCCTGCCCGCCGATCGCCTCCGCCTCCAGCACCACGACGGACAGTCCTTCCGACGCTCCGTACACGGCGGCGGCGAGTCCGGCCGGGCCGCCACCGACGACCGCCAGGTCGACGACCTCGTCGAGCTCGAAGGTGCGCGGTGGGCCGTTGACCGCGATCGCGACGTCGCGGACGCTCGTGGCCTGGATCGGTGTCCGGTTGGCCGCGGTCACCACCGGCCAGCGCAGCTCGTCCACGCCGAGCTGCTCGCGGATCCCCGCGAGGTAGTCCTGGAGCGCCGGCTCGTCGGGATGCCACACCCGGTTCTGCATGCCCATCCGGTCGAGGAAGTCGCGGATCGCCATGGTGAGCGCGTCCTGGGTCGGCGAGATGACCTTGGCGGCCACGACTTCGGGCTGGGGGACGGTCGAGGTCCACTCGGACAGCAGGTCGGTGATCGCGTTGTGGAACTCCTCGTCGCGCTTGCCACGCGGCATGAGCAGGTAGGCGTCGTACTTGCCCTTGGCCATGCCGGCCCGGAGCCCGGGGGCATCCGCCAGGAAGTACTCCCACGGCGCGGCGACGACGCGGCGGGCAGTGGGCACCACGAGGCGCCAGCGGTGGAAGGCCTCGTGGACGCTCTCGACGTCCGGCAGCCGCGAGTCCGTCACGAACAGCGCCACGTGGTCACCCCGGTCATGGATCTCGCGGGCGATGGACTCGGCCTCGCCACAGGAGCCGGCGGTGCGCAGGTCGTAGTCGCGCTGGTACCGGCTCCGGAACTCCTCGAGCAGGGTGTCGGCATGGTGCTCGGACACGAGGATGATTGCGGGGTCGAAGACTGCGGGGTCCGCCATGCCGTCCGAGTCTAGTTGCCGGAACGGACCCCTCCCAGTGGTCAGGCTGGTCGCCATCCGGCCAGCACCGCACACGCGGCGTTGGTCGCGTCGGCGAGGGCCCGCTCGGAGGCCCGTTGCAGGCGCAGCAGGACGCGGTGCCTCGACGACGCCTCGGCCGCGGTCAGGGCCCCGTCGCCAGCGCGGAGCGCGACGTCGACCACCGAGTCGATGGTGCCCGCGAGGGCGATGACGCGCGCGGCCCGGCCCGGCAGGGCGGGTGGCAGGCCCCAGCGACCTCCGAGGGCCGCGTCGGCCAGCGTGCGGGCCGCACCCGCCCCGAACGGCTGGCCGCCGATCGCGTCGATCGCCTCGGTTGCCGCGCGGATCTCCTCACGCAGGTGGCGCTCGAGTTGCGAGGCCTCGAGCGCCTCCACCCGGTGGCGCGGCACCGGATCTGCGTCGTATGCCGTCCAGTCCACCCGGGTGCCTACGTCCAGACCTCCTTCGGGGCCGCCGCCATAGGTCGAGATCGTGGGCACGAGAAGCCCTCCCAGGCCGGGAACGAAAACGCACTCGCCGCCCGCGGCGGCCGCGCCCTGCGCCTCGACGGAGGCACCCGGCATACCCACGAGGTCGCCGGGGGCCGGCAGGGCGACGAGCAGGGCCCGCTCACCGAGGTCGTGCCACAGGTCCAGGCGGTCGAGGTCACCGGCGACGTGGTCGATGTCGGGAAGGGCCTGGGCGATCGAGCGCTCCAGCGGGGTGCCCGTGGCCCACGCGTGTGTCGTCCACAGCGAAAGGCGCACGCACGCAGGGAGTTCGGGCATCCCGCCAGCCTAAGCCGATAGGGTCCCGTCCCATGAGTGACGTCCTTGAGTTCGCAGGAGTGAGCGTCGTCCGGGGTCAGGCGACCCTGCTCGACGACGTCTCCTGGGAGGTCGAGGAAGGGCAGCGCTGGGTCATCCTCGGCCCCAACGGAGCGGGCAAGACGACACTGCTCCAGCTGGCCGCAGCGCGGATGCACCCGACCCGCGGCGTGGCCGGTGTGCTGGGCGAGGTGCTCGGGGCGGTCGACGTGTTCGAGCTGCGACCCCGCATCGGGCTGGCCTCGGCGGCCCTGGCCGAGCGGATCCCGTTCGACGAGATCGTGCACAACGTCGTGGTGACCGCGTCCTACGGCGTCGTCGGCCGGTGGCGGGAGAGCTACGAGACGTTCGACCACGCTCGGGCGTCCGAGCTGCTGGTCGCCCTGGGGGCCGACCACCTGGCCGACCGCACCTACGGCACGTTGTCAGAGGGGGAGCGCAAGCGGGTGCAGATCGCGCGCGCCCTGATGACCGACCCCGAGCTGATGCTGCTCGACGAACCTGCCGCCGGGCTCGACCTCGGTGGCCGCGAGGACCTCGTCCGGCGACTGGGCGTCCTCGCAGGCGACCTGGAGGCGCCGGCCCTGATCCTGGTCACCCACCACGTCGAGGAGATCCCGCCCAACTTCACCGACCTGCTCCTGCTGCGCGAGGGACGGATCGTCGCGCAGGGTCCGGTCGAGATCACCCTCACCGAGGCCAACCTCTCGGCCACCTTCGGCATGCCCCTGGAGCTGGAGCGTCGAGGCGACCGGTGGACGGCGCGACTGCGTGTCGACGAAGGAACGTCCGAGCCTCGCCCGTCGTCCTAGAGTTACCTGACCACTGAGAGGGAGGGGTGTCATGGACTGGTTCGCGGAGAACCCGTGGCTCGCGTGGCTGGGGGTGGCGCTGATCCTGGCGGCCATCGAGGCCGCCACGGTCGATTTCGTGTTCCTCATGCTGGCCGGTGGTGCACTGGCTGGAGCGGCGACATCGGCGATCGGGGTCGCCTTCCCGGGTCAGGTGATCGTCGCCGTCGTCGTCGCAGGACTGCTCCTGCTGCTGGTGCGCCCGATCATCACCCGGAAGTTCATGGTCGCCGAGGCCAGCCACGGAATCGGCGCGCCCGGTCTCGTCGGCCGCAGCGGGAGGGTGCTGCAGGCCGTCACCGCGACCGACGGTCGCGTCAAGGTGGGCGGGGAGACCTGGTCCGCACGCACGCCGCAAGGCGGCGACCCATGCCAGCCCGGCCAAGAGGTCCGGGTTGTATCCATCGAGGGGGCCACCGTGATCGTCACCGGCATCACGGCGGGTCAGAAAACGGAGTAGACGTGGACGGCATTGGAGCAGGCTTCATCGTCCTGCTGATCCTGGTTGCCTTTGCGCTGATCGTGCTCTTCCGCACGGTGCGCATCGTGCCCCAGCAGACTGCCCTGATCATCGAGCGGCTCGGCCGCTACGCCCGCACACTCGAAGGCGGCATCCACTTCCTGGTGCCGTTCGTCGACAAGGTGCGCGCGAACGTCGACCTGCGCGAGCAGGTCGTGTCGTTCCCGCCCCAGCCGGTGATCACCTCGGACAACCTGGTCGTCAATATCGACACGGTCATCTACTACTCGGTCATCGACGCGAAGTCGGCCGTGTACGAGATCGCCAACTTCATCCAAGGCATCGAGCAGCTCACCGTCACCACCCTGCGCAACGTCATCGGCTCGCTCGACCTGGAGCAGACGCTGACCAGCCGCGACCAGATCAACGCCCAGCTGCGTGGTGTCCTCGACGAGGCGACGGGCAAGTGGGGCATCCGCGTCAACCGCGTCGAGCTCAAGGCCATCGACCCGCCGCACTCCGTGCAGGAGTCGATGGAGAAGCAGATGAAGGCAGAGCGTGAGCGCCGCGCCCAGATCCTGTACGCCGAGGGCACCAAGCAGTCCGCGATCCTCACGGCCGAAGGTGAGAAGCAGAGCCAGATCCTCCGGGCCGAGGGTTCGGCCCAGGCCCGCATCCTCGAGGCCCAGGGCCAGGCCCGCGCCATCCAGCAGGTCTTCGACGCGATCCACCGTGGCAAGCCCACGCAGAAGCTCCTGGCCTACCAGTACCTCCAGGTGCTCCCGCAGATCGCCCGTGGCGACGCCAACAAGATGTGGATCATCCCCAGCGAGCTGACGGACGCCCTGCGCGGCATCGGTGGGGCCCTGGGTGCCACGGACAAGCCCACTGGCCCGGACGGTGACGGCGAGGAGGAGTGGGTCGACCCCGGCCAGCTCGCCGACGCCTTCGACGAGACCGTTCTGGAGGACCCCATGCAGGCCCTTGCGGAGGCCCGCGGGCTCGCGGGGAAGGCCAGCCAGGAGGCCACCGAGCATGCGGCGCCGGTGAAGCGGGTCCAGCCCCCGATGAAGCCGCCGGCTGACACCGTGCCCGACTTCGAGCCGCCGGCCCCACCGGCTTCGCTGCCCGTGGAGCCGCCGCCGGCAGACGCGGACGAGGCGCCCAAGCCGCCGCCCGCCTGACCCCACCTCACAACACGGTATGCCGCCCACGCACCCGCGCGGGCGGCATACCTCTGTCTTGGACGGGCGACACCCGTCGCTAGGGTGACGTGGTGTCCGTCTTCGAAGCCCTCGGGATCTTCCTCGCAGGCCTGGCGGCGGGGACCATCAACACCGTGGTCGGGTCGGGCACCCTCATCACGTTCCCCACCCTGCTGTTCTTCGGCTACCCGCCAGTGGTGGCCAACGTGTCCAACACCGTCGGCCTGGTGGCCGGGGGAGTCACGGCAGTCCATGGCTACCGGGCCGAGCTCGAGGGCGCCGGGCGCACCCTCCTGCGGCTCGCACCCGCGTCCCTGCTCGGCGGCGTCATCGGTGCGGTGCTGCTCCTCGTGCTGCCCGCGGAGGCGTTCCAGGCGATCGTGCCGGTCCTGATCGGCCTGGGGCTGCTGCTGGTGGTGGTCGGTCCCCGCCTGCAGGCTCGGGCCGTCGAGCGCCACGAGGCGGGGGTCGCGCCGGCGTCGTGGCACGGCGCGGCCCTCACCGGGGGAGTCCTGGTCGCCGGCATCTACGGCGGCTACTTCGGTGCCGCCCAGGGCGTCATCCTGATGGGACTGATGAGCGCCCTGTCCAGCGAGCCCATCCAGCGGCTCAACGGGTTCAAGAACGTCCTCGCCACCATCGTCAACGCCGTGGCCGCCATCACCTTCATGGTGGTGGCGTGGGGCCGGATCGACTGGCTGGTGGCGCTGTTCATCGGGCTGGGCGCGTTCGCCGGCGGCTTCGTCGGCGCGAAGGTGGGCCGCCGGCTGCCCCCACTTGCGCTGCGCGCCGTCATCATCGTGGTGGGACTCGTCGGGATCATTAAGATCGTCTGGTTCAGCTGATGGAGTGGACTCCGGTCCTGCTGCTCGGTCTGGCCCTCTTCGCGGGAGCGTTCGTGCAGTCGTCGATCGGCTTCGGCATGGCCGTGGTCGCAGCCCCGTTCCTCGTGCTGTTCGCACCCGAGCTCATGCCGGGAGCCCTCCTGGTGACCAGCTTCTCGCTGCCGGTGGTCCAGCTCGTCCACGGGCCTCGCGACATCGCCTGGCGGCCACTGTCATGGGCCCTCGTGGCGCGGCTGCTGGTCATGCCGTTGGGCGTCGCAGCAGTGGCACTGCTGTCGGTGCGGGCGATCTCCGTCGTCACCGGTGTGCTCATCCTGCTCACGGTCGCCGCGTCGGTCTCGGCTCTCGAGGTGCGAACCACTCCGGTGAACTCGGCCGTGGCCGGCGCCATCGCAGGGTTCTCCGGCACTGCGGCCTCGATCGGCGGCCCGTTCCTGGCGCTCGTGCTGCAGCACGAACGCCCCACCCGCCTGCGCGCCACGCTGTCGGTCTTCTTCCTGGCTGGAGCCGCCATGGCGGTCGCCGGGCTGAGCTTTGCAGGGGAGTTCACCCGTGGACAGCTCGTGGCCGGCCTCGCCTGGATCCCGTTCATGGCCTTGGGGTATGCCGCGGCGGCTCCGGCCCGCGCCCGCCTCGACCGCGACCGGTTGCGCCGGGCGGTGCTCGCCTTCTGCGTCCTGGCCAGCGTGAGCGTCATCGTGCGCGCCCTCCTGTCCTGAGTGATCTAGCCTGCTCGCCGTGCCCATCACGATCACCAGCAGCGACGACGACCGCCTGACCGACTACGTCTCGCTCACCGACGTCGCGCTGCGGCGCAGGACCGAGCCCGAGCGCGGGCTCTACATCGCCGAGTCGGAGAAGGTCATCCGGCGGGCCCTGCAGGCCGGGCACCGACCGCGCAGCTACCTCATGGCCCAACGGTGGCTGACCGACCTGGCTGACCTGGTCGAGCAGGCCGAGGCCGGCGGCGTACCGGTCTTCGTCGGCGAGCACGACGTCATCGAACGGCTCACGGGGTTCCACCTGCACCGTGGGGCGCTTGCCTCGATGCAACGGCCCGAGCTGCCGAGCGTGGCGGACCTCGTCGCCGGCGCCCGACGGGTGCTGGTCCTCGAGGACATCGTCGACCACACCAACGTGGGCGCCGTCTTCCGCTCGGCCGCGGCCCTCGGGGTCGACGCGGTCCTCGTCACTCCCCGATGCGCAGATCCGTTGTACCGCCGGTCGATTCGAGTCTCGATGGGCACCGTCTTCCAGGTGCCGTGGACGCGCATCGACCCCTGGCCCGGCGGCATCGCCGACCTCCAGGCCGCTGGGTTCACCGTGGCCACCCTGGCCCTGGCCGACGACGCGGTGAGCCTCGACGAGCTGGCCGCCAACCCGCCAGAACGACTGGCACTCGTGCTCGGCACCGAGGGAGACGGGCTGTCCCACCACACCCTTGACGCGGCCGACCTGACGGTGACCATCCCCATGGCCGGGGGTGTGGACTCCCTCAACGTGGCCGCTGCGGGCGCGGTGGCCGCGTGGGCCCTGCGCCCCACGGGTCAGTCGACGAGGCGCTGAAGGAGGTCGCGCAGCTCGCTGGCCGGGTCCGCCGTGAGGCCTCCGTGCACCGGCCCGGGCTGGACCACAGTGCTCCGGGGCGCGCTGAGCCAGCCGAACCTGCGCCCGAGCCCACCCAGGGTGGGCAGCCCACCACCGGTGACGCCGCGGCATACCTGGCAGATGGTCTCCAGCGCCTGGTCGACGTCGTCGACGTCGACCTGGGGTGCGAAGGCGTGCAGCCTGACCGGGTCGACCCGGTAGGCCGCTTCGAGGAAGTCGGCGCCCTGGCTGTAGAGGACGAGCCCGACGTTGAGGAACTCCTCGCGCTCCACGCGGGGCACGCAGCGAAGCACGACGTACTGGTAGCCGTGGACGGTCATGACAGGTCCCCTGGAAGCCAGGCCGTCGGGTTCGCGACGCGGGCCAGGAGGTGCTCGACGTAGGCCGCTCGGACGGCTCGGGGCGTGTCGAGACCGGGTGCCTGCTCCAGCCAGCCGTCGGGCACCGCGTCGACGACGCCGGCAAGGAGCTCGGAGGTGATGGTGGGGGACAGCCGCTCGTGGGCGGCGCCGGTGCCGGAGGCGACATCGCGAAGGACGTGGGTGCTGGCATCGAAGGACTGGTCGGCGAATCGCTGTGGGTCGGCGCCCCGACTCGGCCAGCCGTGATGGAAGTACAGCGCCGCACCGTGGTCAATCAGCCACGGGTTGCGGTGCCAGACAAGGAGGTTGGGGTTGCTCCAGGTGCGGTCGACGTTGGCGGTGAAGGCGTCGAGCCACAGGATGTCGGCGGCCGTGTCGGGTGCGGGTGGCCGTGAGCCGTCGTACCCGAACGAGCCGGGCAGGAAGTCGATGCCGAGGTTGTGGCCGAGGCTGGCCGTGAGCAGGTCCTGGACCTCCTCGTCCGCTTCATACTTGGCAATCGGTGCCTGGAGGTCGACGACCACCATGCGGGGCACGTTGAGGTCGAGGGCGCGCGCCAGCTCGCCAACGATGACTTCGGCGACGAGGACCTTGACGCCCTGCCCCGCTCCGCGGAACTTCACGACGTAGGTGCCGAAGTCGTCGGCCTCGACGATGCCCGGCAGTGAGCCACCCTCCTTGAGGGGAGTGACGTAGCGCGTGGCGGTGATCTGGTCGAGCACGACGCCCAGCCTAGGGTGCTGCGCGCCGTGCCCGAGTCAGGTTGCTCAGGGGGCCAGGCAGGTGGCGTGGTTCAGCGCCGCGATCACGGCCTCGCGCCAGCTCAGCCCCGAGGTGGCCGTCCGGCAGGAGGCGCCACCGCAGTCGCACTGCCAGCGCCACGTGCCGGTCCCTGCCCGGTGCACGTGAGGGTGGTGGTGGGCCGTGTCCGCCCGGGTGTGGTGTCGCGTCTGCATGATCCTGCCCCCCTTGGCCGCGCCGCCCCTTGGCACGTCCTGACTCCCAAGAGGCCGGGCCTGGACCGGTGATACGTCGGATACGGCGTGTCGCGTGACCCGGTCGGGTGAGCGGTCACATCCGGCGGGACAGCGGCTACCGAAAGTCGCCCTCCGGTACGAGACCTTCGACGAACGAGGCGAAGTCGGCTGCGAGCAGCGTGATCCGGTAGTCGACCTCCTGGTCGACGTGCACGACTGTGGGCTCGCCCGAGCCGCGATAGTCGAGGGCAATCATGTCGTGCCCGGCAGAGGGACAATCTGCGAAGTAGACGCCTATGTCGGGATAGCCCCACTCCCGGACCCAGAAGCGGCTGCCGAGCTCCCCGCCAAGGCTGAAGGGCGCGGTCCGGCCGATCGCAGCGATGTTCGTGATGCCGACGTGATCCCTTGCCCACGTCGTCGGCGAGCCGGTCCGATGGGCATCCCGCGCGAGGCGACCGCCATTGTGCTTGCTCGCAAGACGCACGTACGCCTCGGGAAGTGTGACGCCGAGTTCGGCCTCCAACGACTGGATGAGGCTCGCTTCCGGTGCGGGCTCGAACGCGGCCGCGTCGTCGCAGAACAACCGTGCACTTCCCCCCATGCGAGCAACCTATCCGTCAGCGTGCACGTCAGGTGAGGTGGTTGCGCACCGCGTCGATCGTGTCGGCCTCCTCGGCCGTCTTGTCGTCGCGGTAGCGCAGCACCCGCGCGAACCGCAGCGCCATCCCCCCTGGATAGCGCGACGAGGTCTGGATGCCGTCGAAGGCGATCTCGACGACCTGTTCGGGACGGACGGGCACGACGTAGCCCTCGGTGCCGTCGGTGGCCAGCTCGGTGAACCGCTCCGTCTGCCAGGCCAGCATCTCGTCGGTCATGCCCTTGAACGTCTTCCTGCCACCATCGTGACCGATACTTTGGAGGTTGGAGAACCGCTCTCCCACGGTCCCGCCGTGGCGCCGAGGCAGCGCCGGACCTTCGGGGACTTTCATCAAGCCCTGAACTTTGCGAGGATCCGGACCTGACTGGGCCTGTAACGATCAGGTCCGAACCGGGAGGGGCTTCATGAGCAGCTCGTGGCTCTCGACACTGCTCGACCAAGAGCGAATCGAAACGGTGCAGGCAATCGCTGCGCGCACGGAGGATGTTAGAGGCCTCCCCGACAGGACCGGATCAGAGGTAGCCGAGGACTTCGGTAACCGCTATGCCCTCCGCTACTTGACCCCGTCTCAGTTGACCTCTTTCAACGCAGGAAGCGATCGGCCACATTGGGTGACGCCGACAGCCATCAGTCCCGACGATGTCGTGTCTTGGCTGGCGCTCTTCACCCCGGGCACGCCGCGTAAGCACGTTCTTCTACTCGACCTTAACGAAGTCGAAATCGTTAGGGGTCCCGCTTGGATACGGCTGGGTCAGGGAATCGAGTACTACCTTCCCAACGGCTTTCCGGGAGAAGCCGTCGTCCACGTCGGCGTTCTTGAAGTGAGGTAGTCATGGCAGCCGAGTCCTTCAAGGAACAGCAAGGTCTGCTCGCAGAGTGGGAAGCACGCCTACCGGGCGTGGTCTCCGAGGCGCGGGGCAACGAACCTTCGGAGGTTTCCTTCGGTGAGCGGCACGGTAGTTGGATCCTGAGCATCGCGTGGCACCAAGCTGACATGCTTCGAATCGCTGAACTCGCGATCACCAATCCCGAGGCTGTGCCGGACGACCAGACGGACGCGGTGGCTATCGAGGTCCGCGCATCGGCCACAACGGACGAACGGTTCGTCGTCGAGAAGCCGTATGAGAGTCGTCGATCGGTAAAGCGTATTCCGGATGACTTCCTTGCGTTGAGGCTGGCCACTGCGGTACGTCGAGCCGCTGCCTTCACCCCTCAAAACCTTCAGCAGACCTATGTGACGGGAGGGGGTCTCGACGAGAGTCTCGACGTCTGATTCCCGTCTCGGAACGCACCGAGAGGGCCTGGCGCCGCGCTGTACTCGCGGGCGGAACGAGCACGTCCAGGAACCGCGCGGATGATGCGCTCGGGCCCCATCGGGAGTCGGTGCGAGTGCGACGCGCCCGCCCAATACCAGGTGGCTCATTCTGGAAGCGCACCGCAATCTGCGTGTGGAAATACAGAATCTGTGAGATGTTCTGTACCTATCCACTAGGGGGACACATGGCTGAGGCGGAACTCGATCAGTTGCTGAAGCGGATGCCGGCGATCGCAGAGGCGGTCGAGAAGTTCACTTCCGAGGCGATTCAGAGTCAGGTGTTGGAAGCACTAATCGGCGCGTTCCAGGTGGGCGCGGGCTCCGACGACGACGAGGGCGTGACCGACGGATTGGCGTCCGGCGATAGCAAGGCGGACGCGCGTACCGTCACCGAGCCTTCCGGTCTCGCGGCCGCGAACGGCACGGGCACCGCGAAGCGCACAGCGCGTAAGTCCGCAGGTTCGCGAGCGAAGCAATCGTTCTCTCTCGACAAGGACCTGGACATGGTCCGAGGCGGTCCGAAGAGCCTCAAGAATTTCGTCGGCGAGAAGCAGCCAAAGACCGTGCTCGACAAGGTGCTCGTTTCCGTGTACTGGCTCACTCGGATTCTGGAAGGCGATCAGCCTGCCACGCTCGACCGCGTGTACACCTGCTTCAAGCACATGGAGTGGCCCATCCCGAGCGATCTGGCAAACACCGCTCAGCAGGCAGGCGCCAAGGGCTGGCTCGACAGCCGTAAGCGCGACGACATCAAGGTGGTCATTGGAGGCGAGAACCGGGTCGAGCACGAACTGCCCGCGGAGCCGAAGAAGTGACCCAGCCGACTCTGCTTGAGTTCCTCAGCCCCGTGCTGACTGGATCGCGTCGTGACATCTGCCTCGCCGCGATGCTCTATCTCAAGCATGCGCCCGACGGAATCACGGCGTCGGAGCTGAAGCAGGCGCTCACTGCCGCACGAGTCCCGAAGGCAAAACAGTTCAACGTCGCAGACGTTCTCGGAAAGGCTGGGGCGCTGGTGAAGGTGGAGCCTGGCACACGCCCACATCGGTGGTCGCTCACGACGTCCGGCGAGAGCCACGTCGCGGACTTGCTGGGGCTCCACGCGCCGCAACCTGAAGCGGTCAACGCCGCCGATGGTCTAACGGCGCTACTCGGACGAATCGGCGACGAGGTCATCAAGGGCTACGTCGAGGAAGCTCTGACTTGCTATCAGGTTGACGCACGGCGCGCTGCTGTCGTGTTCCTGTGGTCTGGAGCGATCCGACACCTTCAGCAAGCGGCCCTAGCCTACGGAACGTCCGTGATCAACCAGGCGATCCAGAAGCACGACCAGCGATCGAAGTCTGTTTCCAAGGTCGAGGACTTCTCTGGAGTCAAGGACGTCACCCAACTGCTCGCCTTCAGGGAAGTCGGTCTGCTCGACAAGGGCGAGTGGCAGACCCTCCAGGAGGGTTTGGATCTCCGGAACCGATGTGGCCACCCGACGCGCTACCGACCCGGCGCCGCCAAGGTCGCCGCGTTCATCGAGGACGTCATCAGCATCGTGTTCTAGCGCATTCCGGAGCGAGGCGGGGGAACCGGGATCCACTCCCAGAGCCCGAGCAGTCCGGACAGGGGACAGGAGCCTTCAGCGCGGGCCGCGGCCAGCGTCTCTCGGTTCTGGCATCCAGGAGCGCCGTCAATCCGGCATCCGGAGGCTCCCCAGGGCCGTCCTGCGCTGTCCGTTCGCTCCGCTTGGGCGACCGATTAGGGCACCGGCTTTTCCAGATGCGACCGAACCATGTCGATCGTGTCGGCTTGGTCCGGTTCCTTGTCATCCCGATAACGGACGACTCTGGCGAAGCGGAGCGCAGCGCCACCCCGGTAACGACTTGACCGCTGGACGCCGTCAAAGGCGATCTCGACGACCTGCTCCGGCCTCACGTAGACGACGTGACGATCGCGCTGAGTCTCGAGTGCAAGGAAGCGCTCGGTCTGCCACGCCAGCATCTCGTCGGTCATTCCCTTGAAGGTCTTTCCAACCATGGTCCAGCCGGGTTCGTAACGATCCTGCAAAGTCTTGCCCAACATCACGAGTCCGCCCGTATCTGGGTCGCGGGCACCGAGGTGGATGTTGGACAGCCACCCACGGCGTCGGCCGCTGCCCCACTCGACCGCGAGCACCACGAGGTCGAGCGTGTGCCGGGGCTTGACCTTCACCCAGCCCGCACCACGGCGGCCGGCGGCATAGGGCGCTGACGGGGCCTTGACCACGACGCCCTCGTGCCCATCGCCCACCAGGCGCCCGAAGAAGTCCCCTGCCTCTGTGGACGTGGCCGCGGTGATACGTGGCACCAGGGAGGGGCCGGGAACCAGCTCGGCGAGCCGGGCGAACCGCACCGAGGCCGGCAGCTCGAGCAGGTCCTCGCCGTCGACATGGAGCAGGTCGAAGAAGTACGGGGTGACCGGCACCCGGGCCCTCAGCTCGGGTACACCGGTGCTGCTCATCGTGCGGGACGCTGTTTCCTGGAACGGGCGGGGTCGCCCTGCGGCGTCGAGCGCGATGGCCTCGCCGTCGATGACGACGGTCCCGACGTCCAGTGCGAGGACTGCCTCGACCACCTCAGGTAGTCGATCGGTGATGTCGTCGAGCGAGCGCGTGAAGAGGCGCACCTCGTCGCCGTTGCGGTGTGCCTGGAGCCGGATGCCGTCGAGCTTGCCGTCGACCACGACCCCCTCGGTGGTGTCACCCACCTGTTCCCACGCGGCGTCGATGTCCGGGGCCGACGCCGCGAGCATCGGTCGCAGCGGTCGACCGACCTCGAGGTGGATCGCGGCCAGCGCGTCGGCGCCCCCGGTCAGGGCCGCAGCGGCCACCGGCCCGGCATGCCCTGCCAGCATCACCGCGCGCCTGACGTCGGCCTCCGGCAGCGCGGAGGCCGACGCGATCGCCGCCAGCACCACGCCGTCGAGAGCGCCCTGCCTCACCTGCCCGGTCACCAGCGCTCGGAGGTAGTCCTGCTCGGGTGCGGTCAGCCGGGCGAACAGGGCCCCCACCGCGGCTGCCCTGGTGGCCCCCGACCCCGAGCCCGAGATGGCGCCGATCGTGGTGAGGGCGGCGTCGACCTCCGCCACCGTGATGGTGGCCGAAGGCGCCGGCTCGGGGAGGGCGGACAGCCCGCGCCAGCTCACCCCCACGCGTCGCTGCGGCAGCACCCCCGAGAGGTATGCCGCGACCGTCGCCGCGTCGTGTGGGCCGGCCGCACGCAGCGCGTCGGCCACGGCTGCCGTCTTGGCCAGCCGGGACCGCGTCTCAGTGGCAGCACGCGAGGCGGCGACGACGTCAGCGAGGAGCACGGACCCACGCTAGTCTCGCCCGCCGACAGCGGAGGGGGATCAGCCGGCCAGCACGGTCTTCAGGTCGACGGACTCGAAGCCGTGGGCCTCGGCAACGGGTGCGTACGTCACTGCTCCGTCGTGCGTGTTGAGCCCCAGGGCGAGGGGCCCGTTGGCCCTCAGCGCGTCGCGCCATCCCTGGTTGGCGAGCTGCACGGCATACGGGAGGGTGACGTTGGTGAGGGCATAGGTGCTCGTGTGGGGCACCGCGCCCGGCATGTTCGCCACGCAGTAGAAGACCGAGTTGTGCACCTCGTAGGTGGGGTCGGCGTGCGTGGTCGGCCGCGAGTCCTCGAAGCAACCGCCCTGGTCGATCGAGATGTCGACGAGCACCGAGCCCGGCTTCATCCGGGAGACCTGCTCGTTGGTGACCAGCTTGGGTGCCTTGGCCCCGGGGACCAGCACCGCGCCGATGACCAGGTCCGCGTCGATGATGGCCCGCTCCACCTCGTAGGCGTTGGAGGCGACGGTCTGGCAGTGCCCCTGGTAGATGGCGTCCGCGTGCCTCAGCTTGGCGATGTCGCGGTCGAGCAGCAGCACCTCGGCCTGCATGCCCAGGGCGATCGCGGCGGCGTTCATGCCGGAGACCCCGGCCCCGATGACAACCACCTTTGCGGCATACACCCCGCTGACCCCGCCCATGAGGACGCCACGACCGCCCTGAGCCCGCATCAGGGTCTGAGCGCCGACCTGGGGAGCCAGCCTGCCGGCGACCTCGGACATCGGGGCGAGCAGCGGCAGCGAACGGTCCGGAAGCTCCACGGTCTCGTAGGCGATACCGGTGACCTTGCGCTTGACGAGCTCTTCAGTGAGGGGCTGGTCGGCGGCGAGGTGCAGGTAGGTGAAGAGGGTCTGGCCCTCGCGCATCCGGTGGTACTCCGGCTCGATCGGCTCCTTGACCTTGAGGATCAGGTCACCGGTGCCCCAGACGTCGTCCGCGGTGCCGAGGATCGTCGCACCCGCGGCGATGTAGTCCTCGTCGAGGATGGAGGAACCGACCCCCGCCTCCTTCTCGACGAAGACCTCGTGGCCGTTGACGACGAGCTCGTGCACACCCGATGGGGTGATGGCCACGCGGTACTCGTTGTTCTTGACCTCGCGCGGAATGCCGATCTTCATCTGGTCCTCCTGGTTGGTCCCTCACGCAGTGGTCCATCGCGTGTGACGGCGACGTCAGGCCGCCACCGCCCACCTTCCCAGATGCGCCATGGCGATGACACGTTTTCGCTGTTCAGCAGGTTTTCCGGACTTGCACCGTCGGCGTGCGTGGAGGCGTACCCTTTGCGTGAGTCCGGGTGCTGCGTCCCGGTCAGCCGCGCGCACGGAGCACTCATGGGCATGACACCTTCCTCCCTCGCCGTGGGGGAAGCGCGCGCCAGCAACGGCTACGTCCATGACGTGATGTTCTGGTCGCGTCCGGATGCGTTCGTCCACGACACCGCCGACTTCGTGCGCGGGGGGCTGCTGGCTGGCGAACGCGTCCTCGTGGCGCTCCCCGCACCTCGCCTGCAGGCGGTCCGGGCGGCCCTCGGCGACGAGGCCAGGCACGTGGACTTCGCCGCCATGGAACACCTCGGCGCCAACCCTGCACGGATCATCGCGGCGTGGGTCCAGTTCGTGACCGAGTCGGGGGACCGACCCTCGCGTGGGGTTGGTGAACCCCTCTGGGCGGGGCGGTCGAGTGTCGAGGTCAGCGAGTGCCAGCTGCACGAGGCCCTGCTCAACGACGCCATCCCGGCGTCGGCGCCGTTGTGGTTGCGCTGCCCCTACGAGGTCGGGGCGCTGCCTGATGAGGTCGTCGACGTCGCCCTGCACTCGCACCCGTGGGTGGCGCAGCCGAATGGCACGCCGACGGCGAACGAGTCCTACGCGGGAGGCGAGCAGGGTGCGTTGGCCTTTGCGACGCCGCTCCCGGATCCGCCGGTCACGAGCATCGTCCGGACCATCACGCACGAGACCCTGCGGTCCGTCCGCGACCTGGCCCTCCACGTGGCTCGCGTCTGCGGAGTCCCGCAGGAACGAGCCGAGGACCTCGGGCTCGCGCTCCACGAGCTGGGTGTCAACTCGGTCGTGCACGGCAACGGCGGCACCCTGCGACTGTGGCGCACGCCGGAGGCCTTGGTGTGCGAGGTCACCGACCGCGGTGTCGTGGCGGACCCCCTGACCGGGCGACTCGCCCCGAGCACCGAGGAGCCGGACGGCCGCGGGCTGTGGATGGTCAACCAGCTCTGCGACCTCGTGCAGCTGCGGTCGTGCGACACCGGGACGACCGTGCGGGTGCACACCTGGCTCTAGCCCGTCAGCCCCGCGTGGGGACGCGTGTGGGGGAGCCGCGTGTCGGGGAGCCGCGTGTCGGGGCCCCGTCAGGGGGCGACGGTGGACGAGTGGAGCAACGCGGCGATGAGGGCCGAACGCCAGGCCAGCGGGGCCTGTGCCGGCGTCCGGCACGATGCGCCACCGCACTCGCAGACCCAGATCCAGCCCCGCGCTCCGCGCAGGACGCGCGGGTGGTGGCTGGTGCTGCGGTGGATGGTGTGCGTGCTCACGTCTTCGACGGTAGAAGCCCGTCAGGTATGCCGTGCACGGACGCGCCGCGGATCGGCCGAGTTCACCCCATGGAAGGGCCGAACGGACGAGGCGGGGGTCAACCTCTCGGAACCCGCGGTGCTGAGCGCGAGGTCAGCTTGCCGGAGTGACCGTCAGGTTGTTGACCTTCACGATGGTGGAGTCGCTCATACCCAGGTAGACGCTGCCGTTGACCACGGCCACGGACTGGGCGCCGGTGGGTGCCGTGCTGAGCGCGGTCCACGAGCTGCCGTCGAGGCTGCGGTACAGGCCGGCGGAGGTCAGGGCGTAGATGTAGCCGTCACCCGGGACGGCCAGGTCGGAGAGTCCCCCGATCGCGGCGGTCACGGCGCTCACCCCGTTGAACGTGGTGACGCCGTAGGACGAGCCTCCCGCGCAGACGATCTTGTTCTTGAAGACCTCGACCCGGTTGGCCGCCACGGTCCCGCACGGCCGGTCGACCGACCCGGGGGAGACGGTCGACCAGGTGACCCCGTTGAAGGCGCGCAGGGGCGCACCTCCCGTGACACCGCTGGCCTGGAGGTACATCGTGCCGTTGATGGCGGCCGCCCAGTAGTAGCGCTCGTACCCGTTCTCGACGGCCGAGGTGTCCTTGGCGACCAGCTGCCAGGTCTGGCCCCCGTCGGTCGACCGGTAGGCACCCGCCCCGCCGCCCGCCACCGCGGGGTCGTACTGCCCGACCGAACCGACCATCCACAGGTCGTTCCCGGTCAGGGTGGCGACGTCGTAGACGTGAACTGCGGGGGCCTTCATCTGGTTGGTCCACGCACCGGTGGCGTTGGTCGCGTACCCGACGTTGGAGGTCCACGGAACGCGCGGGTCCGTCATCGGCGCGTAGAGCTTGCCACTGACCTTGCGGTAGACGCTGATCTCCTCGCTCGGCACCTCGAGCTGGCTTCCCGAGAACGCCTTGGTCGCGGGGTCGAACGTGTGCACCTGCTGTGGCCCGGTGTTCGCGTCGTAGTCGCCGTAGGCGACGTACAGCTTCCCGCCGTCGAGGCCGAGGTCGCGGATGAGGTGACCCGCGGCGGTGGGTTGTGCCGCAGCGAACGGGTCGGTGCCCACCACGGTCGTCGTGTGCGACGGAACGGGTGTCGGCTTGACCGGCTTGGCCGCCTGGGCGGGACTTGCGGCGACGATCGCCACGGCTGCGACGACGGTGGCGAGGACGGCAGGTGCTGCGTTGCGGAGATGCATACGAACTCCCACTATGGGTGCCGTTGGTCCAATGCCACGGCAGGTCGCCGGACACAGCATGGCCGACCCGGTAGGGGCCGCGCCACTACCAGCCTTGCGCGCCTTCAACCCCATGCAAACGTCTTTACCAAACCTTTAATGAGTTGTTCTGCTGTTTACCGAACGCAGCCCAAATCATCATGGTTTCCTCTTCACATCCAGAAGGAAGAAACCCTTCCATTTCGGCTCACGCGGGGAGCGTCCATGGCAAATGAACTCGGCATCGTCATCGAAGAGCGGCTGCGCGAGAAGGGGTGGTCCGTCTCGCAGTTCACGTTCGAGAGCGGCCTGAGCCCGGAGGTCGTCGTCAACCTGGTCGGCCCGGAGCAGCTGTCCGCCATGCCCGACGAGTCGACGCTCTCGCGGCTCTCGAAAGCCCTTGACCTGCCCTACCGTCAGCTGGTGGTGGCGGCCGGGATCGCGTGTGGTCTGCCGAAGAACCAGGAGGGTGAGCCCACGTTCGTCCTGCGGTTCGTGTCGAACCAGGAGCTGGTCAACGAGCTGCGTCGCCGGCTCGTGCGGGGTCGGAACACCGGCGATGCCCGGCAGCGACGACTGACGCACCTCGCGCTGATGCAGACCGCCCTGGTGAGCGAGGCGAGCTGACCCCGGTGGACGCACAGCGCGCATCCACACCCGCTTGACCGGTACATTCGGGGACAAACCCCGTGAAACGGCGGTAGGCGAAACCGTTCCTGGGCCCCCCGGAGGAAGGGTGACGCGTGCTCGCACTGGACACAGCGTGGCTTCGGACGCGGATCCAGCTCGAACGCGAGGTGGTGACCCGCGAGTCACTCGCGGGGGCGCTGGAACACCGGCTGCACGGCCCTGAAGTCGACCATGGGGAACTTCGACGGGGATGCGACTATGCCGCCGAGGTCGGGCTTGCCGCGGTCCTGTGTCGTCCCGAGCACCTGGCCACCGCGGCCCGCCGACTCACTGGGAGCGGAACAGCGCCCGTGACGGCTCTTGCCTTCCATGACAGGCCGTCGCAGTTCCATGACCCGGTCGACCTCGCTGCCGAAGCCATGGAACTGGTGTCCCTCGGCGCCTCAGAGGTCGCCTTGGTCGTCGCACCCGGGCGCGAGAACGACTGCCTGCACCTGATTGCCGAGCAGGTCGACGCGGTCGTGGAGGCCGTGACGCCGCAGGCCGGCAAGGTGCGCGCCCTGATCGACACGACGGACGCCTCCAAGGACCAGCTGACCGCGTGCACGGCGCTGCTCGGGGCGGCGGGGGCGGTGCTCGTCCAAGGGGGGTCGTTCCGCGGCGACCGCGCGACCTTCTCCCAGATCGAGGCCATGCGTCACACGCTTCCCGCCGCGGTCCTGCTGAAGTGGACACAGCCGCTGAGGTCGGTCGAGATGATGCTCGTCTGCATGGCCTTGGGCGTCAACCGGTTCAACGGCGACGTCCCGGCCCTCTTGGCAGAGGCAAAGCGGAGCACGCAGCGTGCACCGCTCATGCTCCCGATCTACGGCGTGGACTTCTGACGTGAAGAACGACCCCGACGATCAAGCGTGTCGGGGTCGTTCCGTGTGGTGTCCGGAGGGGGACTTGAACCCCCACGCCCGTTAAGGGCACTAGCACCTCAAGCTAGCGCGTCTGCCATTCCGCCACCCGGACAAGGTGCTGAGCAGGCCCCTTGGGGAGCGCCTGCTGCGACCCGGAACGATAGCACGCAGCACACCGCATCTCCCAAACGGCCCAGCCCCCAACGGATCCCGTGGAACGACCGGCCGCGTTGCATACCCAACGCCCTTAGTCTGGACGGCATGAGCGAGGTCACCGAGTCCGCCACCACTCCCGTCGACGAGGTCGTGCGGCTGTGCCGTGACCTGATCCGGATCGACAGCACCAACTACGGCGACGGCTCCGGACCCGGCGAGCGCGAGGCCGCCGAGTACGTCGTGGCCCAGCTCCGCGAGGTCGGCCTCGAACCCACCGTCATCGAGAGCGACCCCGGACGCACCAGCGTCGTGGTCCGGATCGAGGGTGAGGACCGCGACCGCCCGGCCCTGTGCATCCACGGTCACCTGGACGTCGTACCCGCCAACGCCGCCGACTGGCAGGTCGACCCGCTCGCGGCCGAGCTCAGGGACGGCTGCATCTGGGGCCGCGGCGCGGTCGACATGAAGGACATGGACGCCATGATCCTGGCCAACATCCGCGACCTGGCCCGCCGCGGTGCCAAACCCCCGCGCGACATCGTGTTCGCCTTCTTCGCCGACGAGGAGGCCGGAGGTGTCAAGGGGAGCCACTACGTGGTCGACCACCACCCGGAGCTCTTCGAGGGTGTGTCGGAAGCGGTCTCGGAGGTCGGTGGCTACAGCGTCACGGTGCCGACCGCCGGGGGCGACACCCGGGCCTACCTGGTCCAGACCGCCGAGAAGGGCATCCTGTGGCTCCGCCTCACCGCCCGCGGACGGGCCGGTCATGGTTCGGTGCCCAACGACGAGAACGCCCTGGTGCGCCTGGCCGAAGCCATCACCCGCATCAACGAGCACAAGTGGCCACGGGAGTACATCGCCTCGGTGCGCGAGCTCCTGGACGGGCTTTCCGCCGTCACCGGCACGTCCTATTCCGACGAGGACCTCGACGACCTGCTCGACCACCTCGGGGGTGCGCAGGGATTCGTGAGGGGGACGCTGCAGGACACCGCCAACTTCACCATGGCCGAGGCGGGGTACAAGCACAACGTCATCCCGCAGAGCGCCTGCGCCTCGCTCGACTGCCGGTTCCTCCCGGGCCACGACGACGACCTCCTCGACACCATCCGGGAACTCGCGGGTGAGCACGTGGAGGTCGAGGTCGTGCACCGTGACATCGCGCTCGACGCCCCCTTCGAGGGGCCGCTCGTCGAGGCGATGAAGGCGGCCCTGCTCGCCGAGGATCCCGGTGCCGAGGTGCTGCCCTACTGCCTGTCCGGGGGGACCGACAACAAGGCGCTGAGCACCCTCGGCATCACGGGGTACGGGTTCGCCCCTCTCCAGTTGCCGGCTGACCTCGACTTCGCGCCCATGTTCCACGGCATCGACGAGCGGGTGCCGGTCTCGGCCCTCGAGTTCGGGACCAAGGTGCTCCAGCGCTTCATCGCCACCTGCTGACCGCGCACAAATCCCTGCTGCAGCCGTATCCCCGCGGTCCGGCCCGTCGTTGAGCAGTCCGTAGTGGACACACGCGAAGGGCGGACGGTCATGGGGACTGGTCAACGGATCAGTGGCGTTGCTCGGCTCGGCGCGGTCCTGGCCCTCGCGGGAGGGGTGGTTCTCCTCGGTGAGGGTGGCGCCCATGCTGCCCCCCAGGTGGTGCCTGACCCCGTTGGCGCGGTGGTCGGCACCGCGACCAGCCTCGTGCCGGCGCCGCCACCTTCCGGCCCGACCACGCCGGTGACCCAGGTCATCGGCGCCGTCAAGGGTGCCCTGGAGAGTCCTTCGGGGAAGGGGTCCGGCAGCGCTCCACAGCGGAGCACCCCGGCTCGCACCGCGCCGGGGACGAGCGCGTCGTCACCGGCGGCCAGCTCCTCGGCCGCGCGCGTCGGCGCAGCACCCGCTGCGGACGGTGACACCGTCGTGGGCGCGGACGTCACCGTGCGGAACCTGCTGGGGGCGTGCGTACGGCTGACCCGCGCCGGTGTGCCGGCCCGCACCACGATCGTCGTGCTCGACCGCAACCTCCTCGACGAGCTCAGGGCTGTGGGGCTGCCCGTGGAACGCTTGCTCGTGCCCTGCCCGGCCGGAGCGTCAGTCGGCACCTCCCAGGGATCCACCGGCGGCACCACCAGCGCGGCCGCCACGTCAGCCAACCCGACGGGGAGCGCAGCGAGGGTTGGTGTCTCGGGGTTGCTCGCGTTCACGGGCGCCGACCTCGCACCCACCGTGCTGCTGGCCAGCGGCTTGATCGCCCTCGGGATCGCCTTTCTGCGCAAGGCCCACGGGCTCGTCGACTACCGGGCAGCGAGCACGAACAACGCCTGACCGGAGGTCGGCACCGACTCCCGCCATCCCTCGTCAGATGGGGCGCGGCGCCCGGATGATCTTGCGGCGCAACCAGGTCCGTTGCAGACCACCGAGGTAGATCCGGGTGCGGTGCAGCTCCCAGTGGCCGTACTCGGCGTGCTCGGTCAGCGTCCGGCGAATGTCGGATCGCGAATCTGTTCGGGTGAAGCTCACCACGCGGTACTCGTACTCAACCATCGTCCGCCATTTTGCCGTAGAACCCGATACCGTCGAGCCATGACCGCAGACCCGCGTGGCGCGCTGGCCAACCTCATGACCGCCTTCGAGCGGCACCTCGAGGCATCGGCATCCAAGCGGGGCGAGGAAGACCCAACGGTCATCGCAGCCTACGACGACCTGGCCGACGCGTTCGCGACCTACGACGACGCCCTCCTGCAGGCGTACGGCGAGATGACGCCGCTCGACATCTATGACGGCGACGACGACGACGACGATGACGAAGATGCCGAAGACGACGAGGACGACGACGAGGAGCTGGACGACCATCCCGACGAGGACGGCGACGGCGGTGTCTACTCAGGACTGGACGACGCGGACTACGACGAGTCCTGACGCCTCAGGCTGAGATCTCGTCCAACGCGGCCACCAGCTCGTCGGGGAGCTCGAGGGACTCGCTGGCGAGCGAGGTGCGCAGCTGTGCCGTGGTCCGGGCGCCGACAACGGGGCTGACCACGCCCGGCCGGTCTCGCACCCACGCCAGGGCGACCTCGGCCAGGCTGACCTCCAGCCCCTTGGCGGCGATGGCGAGCGCCTCGACGATCCCGGTGCTGCGGTCATCGAGGTAGCGGGCCGTGAACCGGGGGAAGTCTCGCGAGGCTGCTCTGGAGTCTGCGGGCACCCCGTTGCGGTACTTGCCGGTCAGCACGCCCCGGCCCAGCGGCGACCATGGCAGCAGCCCGAACCCCAGGGCCTGTGCGGCGGCCAGCAGGTCGGGCTCGGCGCTGCGGTTGGCAAGGGAGTACTCGATCTCGTTGGCCACCAAGGGGACTCGCGCCTGCTCCAGCAGCGACATCGCCCGGGCCGCCTGCCAGCCACTGAAGTTCGACACACCGACATAGCGCGCACGCCCGGTGTTGACGGCCCATTCCAGCGCCGACAACGTCTCGGTCAGTGGCGCCTCGTCCGACCAGGTGTGGACCAGCCAGAGGTCCACATGGTCGGTCCCGAGCCGTTCGAGTGAGGTGTCCAGCTGGCTGAGCAGGCTGTGCCGTGAGGTGTCCACGACGCGGTTGCCGGAGCGGCGGGAGATGCCGGACTTGGTGCAGATGACCAGGTCCTCCCGCTGGACGTCGTCGTCGATGAGGCGGCCGATGATCTCCTCGGAGGCGCCGTCGGAGTAGCCGTGTGCGGTGTCGACGAGGTTCCCCCCGGCATCGAGGAATGTGCGCAGCTGCTCGCGTGCGCCTTCCTCGTCGGTGGTCCGGCCCCACGTCATCGTCCCGAGGGCAAGGCGGGACACCGACAGTCCGGAGGTGCCCATTCGTCGCTGGCGCATGGTCCCGTACGGTAGTCGGCCGCCGCCCGGCTGACGCGGCGCACTCGCCGCTAACCTCGCACCCATGGAACTCGGTGTGAACCTCGGCTACTTCGGCATGGGCGTGGACCAGGACAACGTGGCGGTCGCGCAGGAGGCCGATCGGCTCGGGTATGCCGTGGCGTGGGCTGCCGAGGCGTACGGCTCGGACGTCCCCACCGTGTTGTCGTGGATCGGCGCCCTCACCGAGCGGATCGACCTCGGTGCGGCAGTGATGCAGATCCCGGCGCGGACGCCGGCCATGACGGCGATGACCGCGGCCACGCTCGACACCCTGTCCAAGGGCCGCTTCCGCCTGGGCCTGGGCGTCAGTGGTCCCCAGGTCAGCGAAGGGTGGCACGGTGTCCCGTTCGGGGCGCCGCTCGGGCGGACGCGCGAGTACGTCGACATCGTGCGGATGGCCCTGCGACGGGAGAGCCTGGCGTATGCCGGGAAGCACTTCACGCTCCCGGTGGCCGACGGCCCCGGCAAGGCCCTCAAGCTGACGATCCACCCGCCGCGTCCAGATCTCCCGATCTACCTCGCGGCTGTGGGGCCCAAGAACCTGGAGCTCGCAGGGGAGGTGGCCGACGGGTGGCACGCGATCTTCTTCAGCCCCGAGCACTCCGGCGACCTGGTGCAGTCCGTGGTCACTGGCCGCAGGCGTGCCGGCCGGGGGACCGACGACAACCCCCTCGAGGGTTTCGACATCGCTCCGTCAGTGCCCGTCGTGATCGCCGACGACGTCGAGGCCGCCGCCGACGCGATCCGTCCCTACGCGGCCCTCTACATCGGTGGGATGGGTTCGCGGGAGCAGAACTTCTACAACCAGCTGGCGGTGCGGATGGGGTTCGAGGAGGCGGCGGCGCGGGTGCAGGACCTCTTCCTGGCCAGGCAGCACCGTGATGCCGCAGCCGCAGTTCCCTTCGAGTTCATCGACGCCACGGCTCTCATCGGCCCCCGCGACCGCATCCGGGACCGGCTGGCGCGCTACGCCGACGCCGGGGTCGGCACGCTGTCGATCGCACCCTTTGCCGGAGGGCTCGAGGACCGGCTGCATGTCGTGCGAACGATGGCGGAGCTGATGGGGGAGACTGGCCCGTGACCTCGGCGCCGCACCGCTTCCTCCTCAGGCCCGACCGCCTCACTACCCCGAAAGCAGACCGTTGACCCTGAGCTATCTCGACGCCCTCATCCTCGGCATCGTGGAGGGGCTGACCGAGTTCCTCCCGGTCTCCTCCACCGGACACCTGACGATCACCGAGAAGCTGCTCGGCCTGACGGTCGACGACCCGGGGGTGACCGCCTACACCGCGGTGATCCAGCTCGGGGCGATCGTCGCCACGCTGCTCTACTTCGGCAAGGACATCGTTCGGCTGCTCGTGGCGTGGGTGTCCGGCCTGGTGAGCGCTCCGGCCCGCGCCCACCACGACTACCAGCTGGCCTGGGCCGTGATCGTCGGGTCCATCCCCGTGGGCATCGTCGGCTTCGCGGCAAAGGACCTGATCAGCGGCGGCCTGCGCAGCCTGTGGGTGGTCGCGGTGGCCCTCATTGCCTGGAGTGCCGTGATGTGGCTCGCCGAGACCCGCCACACGATGCTCACCCGCCAGGGGATCGAGCGCGGCGAGGGGCAGGTCACCCTCGTCGACGGCGTCGTCATCGGCCTCGTGCAGTGCGTTTCCCTGGTCCCCGGTGTGTCCCGCTCCGGCGCGACGATCTCCGCCGGGTTGTTCAGGGGTCTCGACCGGCTGACGGCGACCCGCTTGTCGTTCTTCATGGCGATCCCGGCCCTGACCGCTGCGGGCATCTTCGAGCTGCTCAGCGAGACCGACCACCTCAAGCTGCTCGGCATCGGCCCGATCATCCTCGGCGTCGTGGTGTCCTTCGTCGTGGCCTACGCCTCGATCGCGTGGCTGCTGAAGTTCGTCAGCAGCAACAAGATCACGGCCTTCGTCTGGTACCGCGTCGCCCTGGGCGTGGTGCTCCTCGTCGTCCTGGCTGCGGGCTGGATGACGGCCACCTGAGGCCAGGAGTCACAGCCAACCCGACTTGCGGAACGCGCGGTAGAGGCCCACGCAGGCCGACGCCATGACGGCCAGCACGATGAAGTAGCCGTACTGCCACCGGAGTTCGGGCATGTTGTCGAAGTTCATGCCGTAGACGCCCGCGATCATCGTGGGCACGGCCGCGATCGCGACCCAGGCCGAGATCTTCCGCATGTCGCTGTTCTGCTGGACGCTGATCTGCGCGAGGTGGGCGTTGAGGATGTCGGTGAGCAGCCGGTCGTAGGACTCGACGTGGTCGATCACGCGCAGGAGGTGGTCCGCGACGTCACGGAACAGCAGCCTGACCTCCTTGTGGGGCAACGGTGACCGCGACCCGTCGTGGAGCATCCGCAGCGGCGCGGCCAGGGGGACCGCCGCGCGACGGAACTCCAGCACCTCACGCTTGAGCTGGTAGATCGTCGTCGAGCTCGCGGACCTGGACCCCGAGAAGACGGCGGCCTCGATCTCTTCGAGGTCCTTCTGCAGCTCGGCGTCGATGGAGACGTAGTTGTCGATGATGCTGTCCATCACCGCGTGGACCACCGCGATCTCTCCGTGGCGCAGCGTCTCGGTGTTGGCCTCGAGCCCCTGCCGCACCCCCGCCAGCGGGTTCGCCTCGCCCCTCCGGACGGTCACCACGAACCTGTCGCCGACGAAGAGCATCACCTCGCCGGTCTCGATGTCGGAGGTCTCCTCGATGTAGCGCAACGTCTTCATCACCACGAAGATCGTGTTGTCGTAGAGCTCCACCTTGGGTCGCTGGTTGCCCTTGACCGCGTCCTCCACGGCCAGCGGGTGCAGCTTGAGCTCGTCGTTGACGAGGTCGAACTCCGCGTCGGTGGGGTTCTTGAGCCCGATCCAGAGGAAGGCGTGGGGGTCGTCCCCACCGCGTAGCTCCTCCAGCGCGTCGCTGAGGTCGCCGCACGGCAGCCGTTGGCCCTGGCGGTAGATGGCTTGGTCGACGATCACGGCCCTACTTCACCACGTCGCGGACGAGCGAGCGAGCAGCGCGCCGTAGAGTGCGCAGGTGCCCACCGTCCTGCTGGTCCGTCACGGCCACTCCAGCGCCAACGGTGAGGGCATCCTCGCCGGCCGGCTGCCCGGCATCCACCTCACCGACCGGGGTCGCGAGCAGGCCGGCCTCCTCGCGGAACGGTTCCGCGGGCTGCCCGTCGCGCGGGTGGTGAGCAGTCCGCTCGAACGCTGCCTCGAGACTGCGACGCCCATCGCCGCGGCGGTGGGCGTCGAGGTCACCGTCGACGAGGACCTCCAGGAGTGCGGTTACGGGGCGTGGACAGGCCGGCCGCTCGGTGAGCTGGCCAAGGAGGCGTTGTGGAAAGCCGTCCAGGACGCCCCGGAGACGGCCCGGTTCCCGGACGACGACCGGTACGCCGGCGAGAGCCTTCGCGCCATGAGTGACCGCGTCGTGGCGGCCGTCAGGCGCCACGACCGGGAGGTCGGCGAGGCGTCGGGAGGCTCCATGCTGTGGGTCGCCGTGACCCACGGTGACCTCCTCAAGGCGGTCCTGGCCGACGCGACCGGGTCCGGTCTGGCCCGGTTCCAGAGCTACACCGCAGACCCCGCCTCGGTCTCGGCGGTGCGGTACGGCGGTCGACACACGTTCCTGCTGACGGCAAACGACCTGACCCCCGACCTGACCCGGTTCCAGCCGACACCCGATGCGCCGGTCGCGGGCGACGCAACCGTCGGCGGGGGAGCCGGTTAGAGTTTCGCCATGGGGCTCGTCGAGTTTGATCCACCGGACCGGTTCGTCGCCGGCACCGTCGGCCCGCCGGGGCAGCGCACCTTCTTCCTCCAGGCCAGCGAGGGACGTCGACTGACCAGCGTCTCGCTGGAGAAGCAGCAGGTGTCGGTCCTCGCCGACCGCATCAACGACCTGCTCGACAGCTATGCAGCGGGGGAGGGTGGCGACCACGCCGCGGCCGAGGTCGTCGACAACGCACCGCTCGACACCCCGATCGAGGACGAGTTCCGTGTCACTGCGCTGAGCCTGGCCTGGGACGACACCCGGCACGTCGTGGTGATCGAGTGCCTCGACCGAGACCCCGACGACCCCGAGGCTGCCGTCGACCCGGAGGTCCTCACCGAGGAACCTCGACAGGTGCGGGTGGTGCTCTCCCCGTCGAGGGCTCGGGCGTTCGCGCGCCGGGCCCAGTCGGTCGTGTCCGCCGGTCGCCCGCCCTGCCCGTTCTGCGGTGGCCCGCTCGAACCAGAGGGGCACATCTGCCCCCGCGCGAACGGCTACAAGCGCTGACCCAGCCAGCAGGCGGCGCACGGGTCACCCTCGACCTCCTGACGCGCGCAGACCTGGTGGTGCTCGGGGCGTTGGCCGACGCCTCCAACCTCGCCCTGCTCGTGCGACTCGGCGACGACGAGGGACCGCTGGCCATCTACAAGCCGATCGAGGGCGAGCGACCTCTCTGGGACTTCCCTGACGGGTCGCTGGCGGCCCGCGAGGTGGCTGCCCACCTGGTCAGCGCCGAGGGTGGGTGGGACGTGGTGCCAGAGACCGTGCTGCGCGACGGACCCCGTGGTCCCGGATCGGTGCAGCGGTGGGTCGGCGACCCGCAGACCCAGCCGGAGTACGTCGTCGACGTCGTGGCGCCCGACGCCGTTCCGAAGGGATGGCTGGCTGTGCTCCGCGGACAGGACGAGCGTGGCCGGCCGGTCGTGGTCGTGCACGAGGACAGCACGGACGTCCGGGGAGTCGCGGCCTTCGACGCGGTGATCAACAACTCCGACCGCAAGGGCTCGCACCTCGTCCGTGAGGGCGAGCGCCTGCGAGGGTTCGACCACGGCGTGAGCCTGCACCAGGACGACAAGCTGCGGACCGTGCTCTGGGGCTTCGCTGGTCAGCCGCTGTCCTCAGCCGACCTGTCCCGGATCACGACCGTGCGCGACGCCCTGCGCGACGCGACGTCGTCGCTGCACCGCGGCCTGTCAGGACTGCTGACCACGGCCGAGCTCTCCGCCCTGGAGGCCCGCTGCGCGGCGCTGCTCGCCGAGGCGGCATACCCACTGCCCACCGGCGAGTGGCCGGCCATCCCGTGGCCGCCGGTGTGAAGGGCCCCCGTAGGCTTCCGCTGTGATCTCCTGGCCCACGCCCTTCCTCCCCACCGTGCCCGGCACCGGCCACCCCGTGCAGGTCTTCGACTCCGCGACCGGCGCGGTCCGCGCCATCACCCCTGGACCGACCGCGCGGATGTACGTCTGCGGGATCACGCCCTACGACGCCACCCACATGGGGCACGCCGCCACGTACGTCACGTTCGACATCCTCGGTCGCGCACTGCGAGACGCGGGGCACGACGTCGAGTACGTCCAGAACATCACCGACGTCGACGACCCGCTTCTCGAGCGAGCCGCGCGCGACGGGATCAAGTGGGAAGACCTTGCCGCGATGGAGATCTCGCTGTTCCGCGAGGACATGACCGCGCTGGCGGTCATTCCTCCAGACCACTACGTGGGTGTCGTCGAGAGCATCGAACCCGTCGGAGCCGCCGTCCGCGCACTGCTCGAGCGGGGAGCTGCCTACCCGGTCGACACCGCGGAGTCCGACGGAGACGACCTCTACCTCGACATCTCGGCGGACGCCGGCTTCGGCGCGGTGTCCAACTGGAACCGCGAGGAGATGCTCGCGGTCTTTGCCGACCGTGGCGGCGACCCCGATCGGGTCGGCAAGCGCGACGAGCTCGACCCCCTTCTGTGGCGGGCCGCTCGCGAGGGTGAACCGTCCTGGACGGTCGAGGGTCTGCCCGACGGTCGGCCCGGCTGGCACGTCGAGTGCACCGCGATCGCGCTGGAGCACCTGGGCATGGCCTTCGACATCCAGGGTGGGGGGACGGACCTGATCTTCCCCCACCACGAGATGAGCGCGACCCAGGCCGTGGTGCTGACCGACGAGCGGCCCTTCGCACGGACCTACACCCACCAGGCGATGGTGGGTCTGGACGGCCAGAAGATGAGCAAGTCCAAGGGCAACCTCGTGCTCGTCTCCAAGCTGCGCGCTGACGGCGTCGACCCGATGGCCATCCGTCTGGCGCTGCTTGCCCAGCACTACCGCACGGAGTGGTCGTGGACCGACTCCGTGCTGGAGGCGGCCCAGGAGCGGCTGGAGACCTGGCGCGCCGCCCTCTCGGTCAACACGGCACCCGACTCCACGGACGCCGTCGAGGCGATCCGCGCGCGGGTGGCCGAGGACCTCGACACCCCGGGCGCACTGGCTGCCGTTGACGCGTGGGCCCGGCAGACCCTGACCCGCGGCGGCACGAGCAGCTCCGCCGCGGGGGTGCTCTCCCGCGCCCTCGACGCCATCCTCGGAGTCAGGGTCTGAGGCTGGTCAGTCCCGACTGAGCCCCTCGGTCACCCCGCGTCAGGCGGTCGCGGCGTCCGAGAGGAGCTGGGCGAGAGCCCTCGGCTTGGTGACCATGGGCCAGTGGCCCGAGTCGATGTCGACCAGGTCGAGGTGCCTTGCCTTCGCGAGCTCACGAAGCTCACCGTCGTCGATCCACGCCTGGGCCTGCGCAGGGTCGAACTCGGGGCACACCAGCACGACCGGGACGTCGAACCGCCGCTCGTCGGTGAGGTGGACCACCCCCTTGGTCACCCCCTCGGGGACCGCGATGGCCGCAGCCTCGAAGGCTCGCCTGGCCTCCTCGTCGAGGTCGGCCGAGTCCGCTCCCTCGAACGGCCCCCAGCCGGGGAACGGCATGACGCCATCCGTGGTCTCGAAGAAGTCCGCGTAGGCCTCTCCGTCTGCGGACGGGAAGCCGCCGATCAGGGCAACCCGGGCCACCTTGTCAGGCCGGGCATCGGCCGCCAGCCACGCGAGGGTGCAGGCGGCGGAGTGCCCCACGACCATGGGAGGGTGGGCGGCAAGGTCCACCGCGCTGAGCACCGCCGCGACCTGGTCGTCCAGCGAGGCCTCCGTTGCGCCGTCACCTTGACCGGGGAGGGTGATCGGTACGGGGCGGTGGCCGAGGGCCTCGAGCTCCGGCACGACGGCGTCCCAGGCGGATCCGTCGAGCCACAGTCCGGCGATCAGCAGGATGTCCATGGTCAGGCCCCTTTCCAGCGCGGGCTCGGTGCCCGACGGTGAGGCCTGCAGGCTAGGTCCGGTTCCGGACGATGTGCGTCCGGTTCAGCGAGCGACGGGTGCCTCGGCCAGAGTCGGCTGGTCGTCCGGCTCAGCCCGGTCCCTCCTGGCCGCGGCGACGCAGGTAGCGCTCGAACTCGCGCGCGATCGCATCACCGCTTGCCTCGGGCAGGTCCGCGGTGTCCTGGGCCTCCTCGAGGGACTGGACGTACTCGGCGACCTCCTCGTCGGTGTCGGCGAGCTCGTTGATGCCGCGCTCCCACGCCTTGGCGCCCTCGGCCAGGTCGCCGTGGGGGATGGTCGCGTCGAGCAGCTCCTCGAGCCGCGAGATCAGCGCGAGGGTGGCCTTCGGCGAGGGAGAGTGGCCGGCGTAGTGCGGCACCGCGGCCCAGCAGGACAGCGACTGCATCCCCGACTGCGTGGCGGCGTCGGCCAGCACCCCGACGATGCCCGTCGGCCCCTCGTAGCGGCTCGGCTCGAGGTCGAAACGGTGGATCACGTCGTCGTCGTCGGAGGTCGCGGTCACCGGGATCGGGCGGGTGTGGGCCACATCGGCCATGAGCGCGCCGAGCGTGAACACCGTGCTCGCGCCCACCTCCTGGGCGAACTCCATGAGCTCGATGGTGAAGGCCCGCCAGCGGAAGGAGGGTTCGATGCCCTGGATCAGGATCACGTCGCGGTCCAGCCCCGCCGAGCGGGCGACGAGGATCCGGGTGGTCCGCCAGTGGATCCGGCGCCGGCCGTCCTCGAGCACCACGCGGGGCCGGTTGACCTGGAAGTCGTAGTACTCCTCCGGGTCGAGTGCTGCGATGGCCTCGGCGTCCCACACGTCGACGAGGTGGTCGACGGCTGCGGTCGCCGCCTCTCCTGCGTCGTTCCAGCCCTCGAAGGCGGCAATCACGACGGGGTTGTTGAGCTCGGGGACGTCTTCGAGTTCTATCACCACCGCTCCTTCCTCTGCTGCCGATGCGCGGTCCAGGTCCAGCCTACGGTCCGTGGTCCGGAGCCCTCTGCACGGCTGCGTATAGTCGGGCGCGCCGCCATCCCCGCACCACGAAGGCCACCCGCAATGCCGCCTCCCGAGTCCGCTCAGTCCGAGGACCCGTCGCCTCCCGTGGGCGGTCTCCCGTCCGCGGTCTTCTGGGACATGGACGGCACCCTCGTCGACACCGAGCCCTACTGGATCAACGCCGAACACGCGATCGTCGAGGAGGCCGGCGGGATCTGGAACGACGAGTACGCGCACCAGCTCGTCGGCAACGACCTCATGGTGTCGGCGGAGTTCATCCGGGACAACAGCCCTGTCTCGCTCGAACCGGTCGAGATCATCGAGGAGCTGCTCAGGCGGGTCATCGCCCAGGTCACCGAGCACGTGCCATGGCGCCCGGGTGCGGTCGAGCTGCTGACAGCCCTGGGCGAGGCCGGCGTGCCGAACGCCCTCGTGACCATGTCCTGGCGGTCGCTGGCCGACGCAGTCGTCGAGGCACTGCCACCGGGCACCTTCACCGCGGTCATCACCGGTGACGAGGTGGAGCACGGCAAACCCCACCCCGAGCCCTACCTCGCCGCGGCTCGGGCCCTCGGGGTCGAGGTCACCGACTGCGTGGCGATCGAGGACTCGCCCACCGGGGTCCGGTCTGCCGTGGCCGCCGGTGTCCCGACCTTGGCCGTGCCGCACGTCGTGCCGGTGCCCGTGATCGTGGGTGCGGTCCAGGCGCCCAGCCTGCGTGGGCTGACGCCCCGGGACCTTCGGGCCCTGTTCGTCGGTGCGCGAAGGGACGGGGCTCGCGGATAGCTCAGGCCACGGGGCCTCACTCGTCGATCGGGGTCACCTGGCCGGAGACGGCGGGGTTCAGCGCGATCTGGGCGGCGTTCTCAGGCAGCGGCGGGGGAGTGCCACCCCAGGCGGGGCAGAACTCGCGGTAGTCGCACCAGTCGCACAGCCGTGAGGTCTTGGGCCGCCAGTCGCCGGTGGTGGCGGCGTGCTCGATGGCCGTCCACACGGCCTTGAGGTTGCGCTCGAGGCTGAGCAGGTCGTGCTCGTCAGGCGCGTAGCGGACCACCTCCCCGTTGCCGAGGTAGACCAGCTGGAGCAGGCGCGGGATCTCGCCGCGCAGCCGCCACAGGACCAGGGCGTAGAACTTCATCTGGAAGAGCGCCTTGCCCTCGAAGAGCTCGCTCGGCGACCGGCCGGTCTTGTAGTCCACGACCCGCATCGCGCCGTCGGGGGCAACGTCGAGACGGTCGACGTAGCCACGCAGGACGAGGCCGTCCACGTCGGTCTCGACGTAGAGCTCGCGCTCGGCGGGCTCCAGCCGGGTCGGGTCCTCCAACGTGAACCAGGTCTCGATCAGCGCCTGCGCGTCACCGAACCAGCCGGCCTCGGTGAGCTTGTCGTCCGACAGGATCATCTCGGCCAGCTCGGGCTCCTGCTCGACGAGTGCCTCCCACTGCGGACCCAGAAGGGCCTGGGCGGCGGCCGGCGTGCGCTCCTCGGCGGGCAGGTCGAACAACCGCTCCAGGACGGCGTGCACCAGCGTGCCCCGTGCAGCTGCCGGGCTCGGCGGGGACGGCAGCTTGTCGATCGTGCGGAACCGGTAGAGCAGCGGACACTGCTTGAAGTCCGATGCTCGGCTCGGTGAGAGGGCTGGAACCATGGACCACACGGTATGCCGCGCCGCTGACAGCGGTGCCGCGGCGCACCGTCGGTGCCCCGCGGCATACCGCTCGATGACCGGTGCCGCTCGTCCGGCGTGGTGTAGTGACCCGGGTCAGCGGGTGCTCACTAGGACCCAGCCGGCCTGGACGGTGGCCCGGGCACAGGTGGGGGTCACACCGCCCTTGGCCTCGACGCTCTGGGCCGCGACCACCATCACATCCCGCAGGACAGTACGAGGGCGTCCGGGGCTGGCGCACCCGGCGGTGGGGGACTGCGAGCTGGTCAGGGTGACGGTGCCGTCCGACGAGACCGTCACGGTGCCGGAGTCGCGAGGGTTCCTGGCCAGGTTGCCCCTGTCGTCCAGCGCGTAGGTGCCGCGGCTGCCGTCGATCGCGAGGAGCATGCCGGTGCCCGGCATGATCCACACGCCACCCACCTGCGCGACCCGACGAACGGGTGTGGCGCCCGTCATCGAGAACATCGGGATCTCCGTCCCCGCGGGACTTGCCGGGGACAGTCGCACCAGGGACACAGGGGGTGCGGTGTTGCCGCAGAACTCCAGGACGTCTCCCGTGAGCTGCCTGCTCTGGCGGTACCCCGTCAGGCGGAAGGAGAAGTCGCATCCAGTGGCGTCGCGCACCCCGAGCTTGTTCCCCTTGAGGGTGTAGTGGAAGGGGGTCTCCAGGGTGTTCGCGTTGTTGCTGTACCCGCCCGTCCCGTCCGCGTAGAAGGTCCAGAGCCCGAGACCGGTCCAGACGCCGACCATCTCCTCGGGCGAGATGACCGACGGGGTTGCGGCGGGCACGGGAGGTGGCCGGTGGTGGGTGCCGCGTTCGGCCACCGCCCAGTAGGCGGTCGCCCCGCCCAGCAGGAGGGCCGCGGCCGCGCAGGCCGCTGCCAGGCGCTGTCCGCGCCGACGGCGCGACGCGCGGGCCGAGCGGTCCGTGAAGTCGGTGAACGCCGCGTCGACGTCCGCCGCCTCGAGCACGACCTCGTCCGCGAGGCTCGCGATTGCGCGTTCGAGATCTCGATCCTGCAGCGTCATCGGCCGGCTCCCATCACTGCCTGGAGGGCGGCTCGCGCCCGGTGGGTGTGCTGTTTGACGCTGCCCACACTGATGTCCAGCTCGGCCGAGGTCTCGGCCTCGCTGAGTCCCAGCAGGAACCGGCACACGATGACTTCGCGCTGACGGAGTGGGAGTGCCCGGATGGCCCTGCCCAGGCGGTGCGTCTCGTCGAGCAGGACGGCAGAGTCCTCCGAGCTGGGCACCAGCTCCGGCGATCCGAGCTCGCTCACCGCCCTCCGACCCCGGATGAGCCACCGCTGCCTGGATCGGCACTGGTTGAACACCACGGACCGGAGGTAGGGCAGCAGGGCGCCGCGGTCTCGCAGGGTGCCCCAGTGCAGGTGCAGGGAGACGAACGCCTCTTGTGCGACGTCCTCGGCGGCGCTGCGGTCGCCGAGCAGGCAGTAGGCGAGGCGGACCATGCTGCCGAACTGCTCGCGGAACAACGCCTCGACCACGGCGTCCTTGTCGTGGGATGTGGGCGCCTCGAAGGCGAGCACGACCGCTGACTCCTCGCCACCGTTCACTCCGGCCTCCCGGCACCAGTCTCCTGCGGTGTAGTCGTCACAGCGCGCTGGAGGTTGACACGGATGTCGGGGAATTTTCGAAAAAGCTGGAAACGGCAGGAGTCTGCATCGGGATCGGCGGGGCCAGAGACCTTCAAAGAATCTTCCGCGGCGCCGACGTCAACCTTTTGGTCGGCATCGACGACTACCCCACATGCAACCAAAAACTATGCAGCAGAGGCACATTCGTCGCCTGGCGCCCACCGCAGCAGCTGTTGCCGCTGCGCTCATTCTATGCGTTTCCTCGACCGCCACTGCGCGGCAGGACCCAGGGCCACGGCCCCATGCCACCACCGTGTTCTGGGACTCCACCCCGTTCCGGTGTCCGGTGGAACGTGTTGGGTCCCAGATCGTCCGCTGCGACAACCTCTCGGGCGCCGGCGTCTCAGCCCCGCTCGGCATTCCCCAGCAGCACTGACTGTCGCCTGCGGCCGTGGGACTGGGGCCTGGTGGCCGGTCAGTCCTCCGGCAGGTAGCCGAGGTTGGGAGAGAGCCAGCGCTCTGCCTCGGCGAGGGTCCAGCCCTTGCGCTTGGCGTAGTCCTCGACCTGGTCCCGGCCCAGCCGACCCACGACGAAGTACTGCGACTGCGGGTGCGAGAAGTACCAGCCCGACACCGACGCGCCCGGCCACATCGCCATCGACTCGGTGAGCTCCATGCCGGTGTTCTGCTCGACCTGGAGCAGGTCCCAGAGCAGGGCCTTCTCGGTGTGGTCGGGGCAGGCCGGGTAGCCGGGAGCCGGGCGGATGCCGACGTACTTCTCGGCGATCAGGTCCTGGTTCTTCAGGTGCTCGTCGGGAGCGTAGCCCCAGAAGTCGTGACGAACGCGCTCGTGCATGCGCTCCGCGAAGGCCTCGGCAAGGCGGTCCGCCAGTGCTTCGAGCAGGATGGCGTTGTAGTCGTCCATCGCAGCCTTGAACTCGTTGACCTTGTCGTGCGAGCCGAGTCCGGCGGTGACGGCGAACGCCCCGACGTGGTCGGACCTGCCGGTGTCCCGCGGCGCCACGAAGTCGGACATGGCGCGGTTGGGGATGCCCTCACGGTGCTGCCCCTGCTGGCGCAGGGTGTGCAGCGTCGTGGCCACCGTCTCTCGGGACTCGTCGGTGTAGACCTCGATGTCGTCACCGACCGAGTTCGCGGGGAACAGTCCGATGACACCGTTGGCCCGCAGCCACTTCTGGTCGATGATCTGGTCGAGCATCTTCTGCGCGTCCTGGTAGAGCCTGGTCGCGGCCTCGCCCGTCGCCGGGTTGTTGAGGATGTCCGGGAACCGGCCCTTCATCTCCCACGCCAGGAAGAACGGTCCCCAGTCGATGTAGTCGCGCAGCTCGGCGATGGGGTAGTCCTTGAAGGTCCGCACGAACTGGGTGACGGTGCGGTTGCGCGTGCCGGACTGGCGACGCAGCAGCTCCTTCTCCTGGGCCGCGACGAGGTGCGGCACCGGCGGCCGGTAGCCGCTCCAGTCGATCGGGGTCGCCTGTTCCCGGGCCTTCTCGATGGACACGAGCGGCCGCTCGGTCGTCTTGGCCGCGTGGCGGGCGCGCAGCGAGTCGAAGTCCGCCTTCACCTCGGCCATCAGCTTGGGGCGCAGCTCGTCGGACAGCAGCTGCGCGACGACGGGCACAGAGCGGGAGGCGTCCTTCACCCAGACCACGGGGCCGTGGTACTTCTGGTCGACCTTCACGGCCGTGTGCGCCCGTGACGTGGTGGCGCCGCCGATGAGCAGCGGCAGGTCGAACCCCTGGCGCTCCATCTCCGTGGCGAAGTTGACCATCTCGTCGAGGCTCGGCGTGATCAGGCCGGACAGCCCGATGACGTCGGCCTTCTCGGCCTTGGCAGCATCGAGGATCTTCTGCGCCGGCACCATGACGCCGAGGTCGACGACGTCGTAGTTGTTGCACTGCAGGACCACGCCGACGATGTTCTTGCCGATGTCGTGGACGTCGCCCTTGACGGTGGCCATGACGACCTTGCCCTTGGCCCTGTTCTCGGCCACCTCGGCCTCGGTCTTCTCGGCCTCGATGAACGGGATGAGGTAGGCCACGGCCTTCTTCATGACCCGGGCCGACTTCACGACCTGCGGCAGGAACATCTTGCCGGCCCCGAACAGGTCGCCGACGACGTTCATCCCGTCCATGAGGGGGCCCTCGATGACCTCGATCGGACGACCGCCGCGGGCCGAGATCTCCTGGCGAAGCTCCTCGGTGTCGGTCTCGGCGTGCTCGTCGATCCCCTTGACCAGGGCGTAGGTGATGCGTTCGCCGACGGGCAGGGAACGCCATTCCTCGGCGATCGCCTCCTGCTTGGTGTCGCCGGTGTTGAACTTGTCGGCGATCTCGAGCAGCCGCTCGGTGGAGTCGGGCCGCCGGTTGAGGACGACGTCCTCGATGCGTTCGCGCAGCTCGGGGTCGACCTGGTCGTAGACCACGAGCGCACCGGCGTTGACGATTCCCATGTCCATGCCCGCCTGGATGGCGTGGTAGAGGAACACGGCGTGGATCGCCTCGCGCACGGCGTTGTTGCCGCGGAACGAGAACGACACGTTGGAGACGCCGCCCGAGACCAGCGCCCCGGGCAGGTTCTCCTTGATCCAGCGGGTCGCGTCGATGAAGTCCGTGCCGTATGCCGCGTGCTCCTCGATGCCCGTCGCCACGGCGAAGATGTTGGGATCGAAGATGATGTCCTCGGCGGGGAAACCGACCTCGGTCGTGAGGATGTCGTAGGCCCGCTTGCAGATCTCCTTGCGGCGCTGCAGGGAGTCTGCCTGGCCGTCCTCGTCGAAGGCCATCACGACGATGGCGGCGCCGTACTTGCGGCACAGCCGGGCGTGTTCGATGAAGGGCTCGACGCCTTCCTTCATCGAGATGGAGTTGACGATCGACTTGCCCTGGACGCACTTGAGCCCGGCCTCGATGACCTCCCACTTGGAGGAGTCGACCATCAGGGGCACCCGCGAGATGTCGGGCTCGGTCGCGACGAGCTTGACGAAGCGGTCCATCGCGGCGACGCCGTCGATCATGCCCTCGTCCATGTTGATGTCGATGACCTGCGCGCCGGACTCGACCTGCTGTCGCGCCACGTTGAGCGCCGTGCCGTAGTCCTCGGCCTGGATCAGCTTGCGGAACCGCGCCGACCCGGTGATGTTGGTCCGCTCCCCGACGTTGACGAACAACGACTCCTCGGTGACCGTCAAGGGCTCGAGCCCGGACAGGCGCAGGGCGGGGGCGATCTCGCTGGGCACGCGCGGCGACTGGTCGCTGGCCGCCTTCGCGATGGCGGCGATGTGGTCGGGGGTCGTCCCGCAGCAGCCACCCAGGAGGTTGACCAACCCGGACTGCGCGAACTCACCGACCACCGACGCCATCGCATCAGGGGTCTCGTCGTACTCGCCGAAGGCGTTGGGCAGCCCGGCGTTGGGGTAGCACGAGACGAAGGTGTCGGCGACGCGCGCCAGCTCCGCGGCATACGGACGCATCTCGGCAGCGCCGAGGGCGCAGTTGAGCCCGACCGCGAGGGGACGGGCGTGGCGGACCGAGTTCCAGAAGGCCTCGGTGACCTGACCCGAGAGGGTGCGACCGGAGGCGTCGGTGATGGTGCCGGAGATGATGACCGGCCAGCGACGGTCGTGCTCCTCGAACAGCGTCTCGAGGGCGAAGATGGCGGCCTTGGCGTTGAGGGTGTCGAAGATCGTCTCGACGATCAGCAGGTCGGAGCCACCGTCGACCAGCCCGCGGGCCTGTTCGAGGTAGGCCTCGACCAGCTCGTCGAAGGTGACGTTGCGCTTGCCCGGGTCGTTGACGTCGGGGGAGATGGACGCGGTGCGGTTCGTCGGGCCCAGTGCCCCGAGCACCCAGCGCGGCTGGTCCGGCGTCCTGGCAGTCATGTCGTCGCACGCCTGGCGCGCGAGGCGCGCGGCGGCGAGGTTGATCTCGTAGCCGAGGTCCTCCATGCCGTAGTCGGCGAGGGAGATCCGCTGCGCGTTGAAGGTGTTGGTCTCGATGAGGTCGGCACCTGCTTCGAGGTATGCCGTGTGGATGCCGCGGATGATCTCCGGCTGGGTCAGGCTCAGCAGGTCGTTGTTGCCCTTGAGGTCGCTGTCCCAGTCGGCGAAACGCTCGCCGCGGTAGTCGGCCTCGCCGAGCCCCTCGCGCTGGATCATCGTCCCCATCGCGCCGTCCATGACGAGGATGCGCTCGGTGAGCGCGGTCGTCAGCTGGTCGGTGGCATCGGGCCGAAGTGTGGGGGAGTCAGGCACCGCACAAGTATGGCCCAGTGCGGGAATCGACGTCGGGGCCGGTCACGTAGGGTCACCCCATGACGACCAGGGCTCCCGAGACGGAACCAGAGGAGTCCGGTCACGGGGTGCGGATCGCGAGGGTCGGCGGTGTGCCGGTCTACCTCGCGCCGAGCTGGTTCGTCATCGCACTGGTGATCGTGGCGATCGTGGCAACGCCCTACTTCCCGGACCGGGTCGGCACGGGGATCGCCATCGGCATCACGCAGGCACTGCTGCTCCTCGTCAGCGTCCTGGTCCACGAGGCCGCCCACGCCGTGAGCGCCCGTATGTTCGGAATGCCGGTCATCCGCATCGTCGCGAACCTGTGGGGCGGGCACACGTCCTTCGAGGCGGCGCGAAGCACTCCCGGGAGGTTGGCGGCGATCGCGGCCGCCGGCCCTGCCTCGAACGCGGTCCTCGCCGTCGTGGCGTGGCTGCTCCTGCTGGGGACGACGGGCGACCGCACGAGTGCGCTCCTCACGGGGCTCGTGATCATCAACGGCTCCCTCGCGGTGCTGAACTTCCTCCCGGGTATGCCGCTGGACGGGGGGCAGGTCGTGGAGAGCCTGGTCTGGAAGACCACCGGCGACCGCAGCAAGGGTTCCGTGGTCGCCGGGTGGTGCGGCAGGGTGCTCACCGTCCTGCTCGTCCTGTGGTTCTTCGTCCGACCGCTCACCGACGGCCAGCAGGTCGGCTTCGACTCCATCTGGGTGCTGGTCGTGGGCTCGGTCCTGTGGGCCGGCGCCACCGACTCCATCCGCCGCGGGCGAGCTCTCTCCCAGTTCGCGGGCCTCCGGGTGTCGCAGGTCATGGAGCACGCAGTCTTCCTCGACCCGCAGACCCCCTTGGGGGTGGCCATCGACCATCCTGACGCCGTCGTGACGGCCGACGCACGCGGCATTCCCTGCCTGCTCCTCGCCTCGCCGGGCGGCGTCACCCCTGTGGGACTCGACCCGGCCGCCCCGCTCATCTCCGCGGTCATGCGCATCCCCGAGGAGAACGTCCTCGAGGTCTCGCCGGACGCCAACGCGCTCCCCGTGGTCGAGCTCATGCAGTCGACCCGCTACCAGGACGTGGTGCTCACCTGGCACGGCCAGGTCTACGGCATCGCCCACGGCCGCCTGGTCATCGCGGCACTGTCGCGCAATTAGACTTCCCGCCCATGAGCACAGCCCCCGAGCCGACCAGTCCCGCCCCGGCCTCGCCGATCGGCGCTGCGCTGCGTCGCGGAACGTTCACCGAGGGGGAGCGGGTCCAGCTGACCGACCCGAAGGGCCGGTTGCACACGATCACCCTCGAGCCCGGGCGCGAGTTCCACACCCACCGCGGACGGCTGGCCCACGACGACCTCATCGGTGCACCCGACGGGTCCGTCGTCCGCAACACGGCCGGGGTCGAGTACCTCGCCCTGCGGCCACTGCTGTCCGACTACGTCATGTCGATGCCACGCGGGGCTGCCGTCGTCTACCCCAAGGATGCCGGCCAGATCGTGACGATGGCCGACATCTTCCCGGGGGCGCGGGTCGTCGAGGCCGGCGTGGGGTCCGGTGCCTTGTCGATGTCGCTGCTGCGGGCAGTGGGCGAGCTCGGCCACGTGCACTCCTTCGAGCGGCGTGAGGACTTCGCCGACATCGCCAAGGGCAATGCCCGGGCGTTCTTCGGGCTCGACCACCCCGCGTGGCAGGTCACCGTGGGTGACCTCGTCGAGACGTTGCCGTCCGTCGAGGAGCCCGGGTCCGTCGACCGCGTGGTCCTGGACATGCTGGCCCCCTGGGAGTGTCTCGAGGTCGTGGCCCAGGCGCTCGCCCCCGGGGGCGTCCTCATCTGCTACGTCGCCACGGCCACGCAGCTGTCCCGGGTCGCCGAGGCGCTGCGCGACCATGGCGGCTACACCGAGCCCGAGGCGTGGGAGTCCCTGGTGCGCGGCTGGCACCTCGAGGGTCTCGCGGTGCGCCCCCAGCACCGGATGCACGGCCACACCGGCTTCCTCATCACCAGCCGTCGGCTGGCGCCCGGGGTCACCCCGCCCCTGCGCAAACGCCGTCCGGCAAAGGGCTCCACGGACGAGGAAGGCGCCCTCGAGAGTGGACTCGCGTTCGGTGCCGAGAGCGACTTCACCCCCGAGGACGTCGGAGAGCGCGTCCCATCAGACAAGAAGATCCGGCGGCTTCGCCGTTCTGTGACTCAAACCTCCCCGACACCCGAGTAGTTCGGGGTTAGGTTTGTGTCATCGGCCGCGCCAGGCGCGGGCAGGGCACGGTCGGTAGCTCGATCGCCACCGCGTTGTCTTGAGGGAGCCGACATGACCGATCACAGCACCCCTGCAGGCCACTCCGAGGAGCGCCGCCAGGCGGAACTGCTCGCGGAGGAGGTTGCGGCGCTGCGCCAGCGGCTGTCCGACGCCCCAGTCCGATCCCGCGAGCTCGAGACCAAGGTGCTGCAGCTGCAGTCCAACCTCGCCACGGTGTCCTCGCAGAACGAACGGCTGGTGCGGACCCTCAAGGAGGCGCGCGAGCAGATCGTCACCCTGAAGTCCGAGGTGGACCGGTTGGCCCAGCCGCCCGCGGCCTACGGCGTGATCCTCGAGTCCTACGACGACGCCACGGTCGACATCCTCACGGGCGGACGCAAGATGCACGTTGCCGTCAGCCCGGCGGTCGACCCGGCCGAGCTGTCCAGCGGACGCGAGGTCCGCCTCAACGAGGCGATGAACGTCGTCGCCACGTGCGGCTACGAGCGCATCGGTGAGGTCGTCATGATCAAGGAGCTGCTCGGTGAGGGCCGAGTGCTCGTCGTGGCGCACGCCGACGAGGAGCGGGTCTGCCGGATGGCCGACTCCCTCGAGGGCGAGCCGATCCGGGTCGGCGACGCGCTCATGCTGGAGCCGCGGTCCGGCTTCGTCTACGAGCGGATCCCCAAGGCCGAGGTCTCCGAGCTCGTCCTCGAAGAGGTCCCCGACATCGCCTACGAGGACATCGGTGGCCTGGCCGGCCAGATCGAAGCCATCCGTGACGCGGTCGAGCTGCCCTACCTGCACCCCGACCTGTTCACCGAGCACAAGCTCAAGCCTCCCAAGGGTGTCCTCCTCTACGGGCCGCCCGGGTGTGGCAAGACACTGATCGCCAAGGCCGTCGCCGCGTCGCTGGCCCGGAAGGTCGCTGAGAAGGAGGGCAAGCCGGTCGGCAAGTCGTTCTTCCTCAACATCAAGGGCCCCGAGCTCCTCAACAAGTACGTCGGGGAGACGGAGCGGCACATCCGGCTCATCTTCCAGCGGGCTCGCGAGAAGGCGTCCGACGGCACGCCGGTGGTGGTGTTCTTCGACGAGATGGACAGCCTGTTCCGCACCCGTGGGTCAGGTGTCTCCTCGGACGTCGAGACGACGATCGTGCCGCAGCTGCTGTCGGAGATCGACGGCGTCGAGCGGCTCGAGAACGTCATCGTGATCGGCGCGTCCAACCGCGAGGACATGATCGACCCCGCCATCCTGCGCCCGGGACGACTCGACGTGAAGATCAAGATCGAACGCCCCGACGCCGAGAGCGCTCGCGACATCTTCACCAAGTACCTCGTCGCCGACCTGCCCCTGCACGAGCACGACCTGGCCGAGCACGGTGGGTCACCGCAGGCCACCGTCGACGCCATGATCACCGCGGCCGTCGAGCGGATGTACTCCGAGATCGAGGAGAACCGCTTCCTCGAGGTGACGTATGCCAATGGCGACAAGGAGGTCCTCTACTTCAAGGACTTCAACTCCGGGGCGATGATCCAGAACATCGTCGACCGGGCCAAGAAGATGGCCATCAAGGACTTCCTCACCGTCGGGGCCAAGGGCATCCGCGTCGAACACCTGTTGGCCAGCTGCGTGGACGAGTTCAAGGAGAACGAGGACCTGCCCAACACGACGAACCCGGACGACTGGGCCCGCATCTCCGGCAAGAAGGGCGAGCGGATCGTCTACATCCGCACGCTCGTCACCGGCAAGAGCGGCACCGAGCCGGGTCGCTCGATCGACAACGTGGCCAACACCGGCCAGTACCTGTGAGGCGGCGCACAGCGGACTTCCCGACCTAACTTACTCTGGGTAACATCGTGGTCCATGGACCACCTGCTCGAGGACCCGGCGTTGCTCGCCGTGCCGTTCTTCGTCCTGTTCATCGTGCTGGAGCTGGTCGCACTGCGGGTGCTCGAGACGGACGAGGACGCGCCGCGGGTGGGGTACGCCAGGCAGGACTCGGCGGCGAGCCTGTCGATGGGCGTCGGCTCGGTCGTCGTCAACCTCGGGGCGCGGGCGCTGGCCCTGCTGGGCTACGCCGCCCTGTATGCCGTGACGCCCCTGCGTCTCGACCCGCGTGACTGGTGGACCTGGCTCGTCGCGCTGCTGCTCGTCGACCTGCTCTGGTACTCCTACCACCGCAGCAGCCACCGGGTCCGCGTGCTCTGGGCGATGCACCAGGCCCACCACAGCAGCGTCCACTTCAACTACACGACCGCCCTGCGGCAGAAGTGGAACCCGTGGGGCGAGCTGCTGTTCTGGGTGCCGCTCCCGCTGCTGGGGCTGCCCCCGTGGATGATCTTCTTCGTCTTCTCGCTCAACCTGACCTACCAGTTCTGGGTGCACACCGAGACGATCCCCAAGCTGTGGCGTCCCATCGAGCTCGTCTTCAACACGCCCTCCCACCACCGGGTCCACCACGCCAGCGATGCCGAGTACCTCGACCGCAACTACGGCGGGATCCTCATCGTCTGGGACCGGCTCTTCGGGACGTTCCGCGAGGAGCAGCAGCGCCCGACCTACGGCCTCACCCACCCCGTCACGACGTTCAACCCGTTCAGGTTGCAGTACGCCGAGTTCGCGCTGATGTTCCGCCAGGTCAGAGCAGCGGGTCGCTGGTGCGACCGGCTGGGCTACCTTTTCGCCCCACCCGGGTGGGCACCCCGGTCGTGAACGCGGTCGTGAACCCGGTCCTGAGGCCCGGACGGGAGCGCAGGGCGCGGCGCGCGCTCGCCTCGAGCCAGGTCCACATGCGGCAGTAGGCGATCCCGACCGCGAGGCAGCAGGCCATCGCGAGCACCGAGCTCGTCCCCATGATGCGCGGGTAGACCACGAAGTGGGTGAGGTAGACGAACAGCGACGCGGTCGCGACCTGCGATGCCGCGCGGCCGACGAAGCCTGGCACCCTCGCGGTCGGGAACCAGATGAGCGCGAGCAGCCCGACGATGATGGTCACCTCGCGCCCGGGCATGCTCGGCCAGAAACCGGGCACCGTGAGCACCGGGATGGCGGACACGAGGACCCGCTGCCAGGTGGTGGAGGCGCGGGCCGCGGCCCAGCCGGTCGCAAACAGCCAGACGAGCACGTAGGCGTTCGCGCCCCGGTAGGGCCCGGCGTCCGGCACCACCACGGCATACCTCGTCAACAGGCCCAGGCCCACGAGCGCGACGGGGAAGGCGAAGGGCCACCGCCGCTCCCACCGGTCCACAGCAGGAACCGCCATGAGCACGGCCGTGCCGACGAGCAGCGACGTCACTGCCTCGATGAACCAGAAGTGCCAGTGGTCGGACCAGCGCCCCCAGTCGCCGAGCACCTGGTTGAGCATCAGGACGTTGCGCCAGTCGTACGTCCCGGCCACGAGCGCGACGACCCCGATCCACGCGGCGCTCGGCAGCACCACGCGGGCGACGCTGCGCCCGATCCCGCGGACCCGTTCGCCGCGCGGGCGTGAGGTCAGCTGGAAGCGGGCGACGTTGTAGCCGACGAGGGCGAGCAGGGTGTGGGCGCCACCGGGCACGAACGACAGGTGGGTGTGGTTGGCGAGGATGAGCAGGATGGCGAGGGCTCGCACCAGGACGGTGGTGTCGATGGTGTGCAGCCGCCGGCCAGGACGCCTGCGGGCAGGCTCCGACGCGGCCAGCTCGCCGGGGGACAGCAGGTGCCAGCCGTCGGGAAGGGTGTGCAGCAGCGCCTCCAACCGCACCGACACCTCGACGTAGGACAGCGAGTCGCCGCCGAGGTCGACGAAGCTCGTCGTCGTGTCGGCGCGCGGCGCCGCGAGCAGCTCGCGATAGAGGGTCACCACCGCGTCGGTTCGTTCCTCGGCGGAGCGCGCGGCACCACCAGCGAGTCCGTCGGCCTCGGCCGCGCCAGCCCGGTGAGCTCCGATCAGCTCCGCCATGCCGCGATAGTCGGGCTTCCCCGTGGGGAGGCGCGGAGCCTCCAGCCCGTCGAGGACGACGACTCCGGACGCGGGTATGCCGTGCCGCCGGGTCACCGTCTCCGTCACCTCGGCGCCGGCGCCCACCGCCGTCGCGAGGACGCCGACGGCGTCGCCGAGGTCGACGCAATGCGCTTCGTGGCCGGCATTGGCGAGGTCACGCTCGACCTGGTCGAGGTCGATGCGCAGACCCACCACCTTGGCGAACCGGCTCCGGCGGCCGACGATCTCGACTAGGCCGTCAGGGCCGAGGCGGGCGAGGTCGCCGGTGCGCAGCTCGTGCACCTCGCGTCCCCGCGACAGGTCCAGCACGGACTCGGCATAGCCCAGCATCACGTTGGGTCCGGAGTACACGAGCTCGCCCAGCCCGCAGTCGAGGTCGCTGAGCGGGTCGAGGCGGAACGAGCCGCCGGGCACGGGCAGTCCGACCGTCTCGGGCCTGGTCTCGAGCAGGTCAGGGGGCAGCACGGCCATGCGCGCGGTTGCCTCGGTCTGCCCGTACATGACGAAGAGGTCCCAGCCCCGCTCCCGACCGAGGGCGGCATACCGCCGCACCCTGTCCGACGGCAGCCGGCCGCCTGCCTGCGTGACCACCCTCAGGGTGGGGTGCGCGCGGTGGGCGAAACCGCTGCGGTCCAGCAGGTCGAAGCTGTGGGGGACGCCGGCCAGGGTCGTGGCGCCGACGTCGTCGAACAGCGTCCAGAAGCAGGGGTCGACGACGGACAGGTCGGTGAGCACCACGGCAGCCCCCGCGCTCAGGTGGCTGTGAAGGACGGACAGCCCGTAGCAGTAGTGCAGCGGGAGGCTGGTGATGGCCCGGTCGCTGCTCCGCACGCCGAGCGACTCGGCGATGGCGGTGGCGTTGCTGTCGAGGTTCTCGTGGGAGAGGCGCACCAGCTTGGGGGAGCCGGTGGAGCCGCTCGTCGTGAGCAGCAGGGCAAGGTCGGCGTGCAGGTCGTGCGCGGCGCCCGCGTGACGCGAGACCACCTGCCACCCGGAGTCCCCGCGCCCGGCGACGACGTCGGGGTCGTAGGCCTCGATCAGTCCGTCCAGGTGCTGGAGGCGGTCGCCGGGGGCCAGCAGTGGGACGTGTCCGGCGTGGAGTGCGCCGAGGTAGGTGACCAGTGCCTCGACCGAGTTCTCGGCGGCAATGAGGACCAGACGCCGTCCGGTGCCCAGCTGGGCACCGGCGCCGGCCACGAGGTCCGCGAGGTCCGCGTAGGTGAGCGTCGTGCCGGGGGAGAGGACCGCGGTCGCCTCGCCCCGGTCCGCCAGCGTCGCGACGAAGTCGACGCGGTGGCGCTGTGGTGCAGACAGGAGATCGGCGGTCACGCGGGGATGATATTAGGTAAGCCTTACCAAACTCAAATGGCGTTCACAGTGGCGTCACAGAGAGGGGCGGAGCGTTCACGCGACGGTCAGCGGCGCGCCGCCGCCCTGTCGGCCCAGCGGTTCAGCCCCTCCTGAACGAAGCGGAACACCTCGACGGCGCAGCGCCAGCCGATCAGGAACAGGCCCAGCGTGAGCAGGGTGACCACGCCGAAGCTCCAGGCGAAGCCGCCACCTGTGGCGACGCGCAGCCCCAGGCCCAGGGCGACCGTGACCAGCCAGACCGTGGTGGAGCCGGGCATCCGGACCGGCCAGCCGCCACGCCGGTGGGCAATGGCCCACCCCACGAGCAGGGCCGCCACGAACGGCCAGGCGACGGCGAGGACGCCAGTGACGGTGACACCCTCCGCGTGGCTGATCCGTCCGACGGTGGCGAAGAGGAGGACGAAGGTCAGGTCGACGAGCAGGGCGAGCCGGGCAGACCCCGGTGCCCTCACGAGGCCCTCACCGAGATCAGACATGGACCTTGTCGAACAGGGAGGCCTGAGGTGGCGCATGGGTGGGGTCGACGCCGTCGAACAGGCTGCTCACCGACTCGCCGGCGTGGATCCGCTTGATCGCCTCCGCGAACAGCTGCGAGACCGAGCGGACCCGCAGCTCGGGCCAGTGACCGGGAGCGGGGACGGTGTCGGTCGTGACGACCTCACCGACCATCGGGTGCTCCCTGAGGCGCTCAACCGCCTTGCCGGCGAACAGGCCGTGGGTGCAGGCGACGTCGGCACGCGGGCAGCCGAGGTCTGCCAGCCGGTCCAGCAGCTCGACGATCGAGCCTCCGGTGGCGATCTCGTCGTCCAGGATGATGGCGCGCTTGCCGGCGACGTCACCGACGATCGAGTCGATGATGACCCGGTCGTCCGCGAGGCGTTGCTTCGACCCGGCTGCGACCGGGAGTCCCAGGAGTCGCGCGAACTGGGTGGCCGTCTTGGCGTTGCCGAGGTCGGGGGAGACCACCACCGAGTTCTCGAGGTTCGCCCCCCGGAAGTGGTCGGCCAGCACGCCGATCGCCGTGAGGTGGTCCACGGGCACCGAGAAGAAGCCGTGCACCTGCGGTGCGTGCAGGGTCATCGTCAGGACCCGGTCCACGCCTGCCGCCACCAGCATGTCGGCGACGAGGCGACCCCCGAGCGAGATCCGGGAAGCGTCCTTCTTGTCGGAGCGGGCGTAGGCGTAGTGGGGGATGACCGCGGTGATCTGGGCGGCCGAGGCTCCCCGGGCCGCGTCGATCATCAGGAGCAGCTCCATGAGGTGCTCCTGCGTCGGGGGCACCAGCGGCTGCACGATGTAGACGTCGCGCTGGCGGCAGTTCGCGAGCAGCTGCGCCTGGAGGCAGTCGTTGCTGAACCGCTTGATCTCGGCAGGGGACAGCCGCACCCCGAGGGCCTCGCAGATGCGTTGGGCCAGGGCGCGGTGCGCGTTCCCGCTGAAGACCACGATGTCGCGCAATGGCACTCCTGGTGGCTGGGTGTCCGGCAATGAGGTCTTGGTGCGAGCCTAACCCTCCTGGGCGCGCTGTGGCGCGCGCAGGCGGCATCCCCGTGGCAGCAGGGCTGGTCCGGCGGGTCTCGCCTAGGGTGAGTCCATGAGCGTGAGCCAGGTATGACGGTCCGCAGGGTGATGGGGGTCGAGACCGAGTACGGCATCTCGGTGCCCGGGGACCCGGCCGCCAACCCGATGATCCTCTCGGGACAGGTGGTCAACGCCTACGCGTCGGCCCAGGGGATCAGGGCCGCCCACGCGTCGTGGGACTACGCCGACGAGGCGCCGCTGCGGGACGCACGGGGGTTCGAGATGGGACGCGGCGTCGCCGATGCGAGCCAGCTCACGGACGAGGAGGATCCCACCCTCGCCAACGTGGTGCTGACCAACGGCGCTCGGCTCTACGTCGACCACGCCCACCCCGAGTACTCCTCGCCCGAGGTGACCTCTCCCCGGGCCGCGGTCGCCTTCGACCGGGCCGGCGAGGCGATCATGGCCGAGTCGGTCCGCCGGCTCTCCCAGTTCCCTCCCGGGGTGAACCTGTACAAGAACAACACCGACGGCAAGGGCCAGTCCTACGGCACGCACGAGAACTACCTCATGCGTCGCGAGACCCCGTTCACCGACATCGTCCGGCACCTCGTGCCGTTCTTCGTGGCACGTCAGGTCATCACCGGCTCCGGCAGGGTGGGCATCGGCCAGGACTCGCGCACCGCCGGCTACCAGCTGAGCCAGCGCAGCGACTTCTTCGAGGTCGAGGTGGGTCTGGAGACCACGCTCAAGAGGCCGATCATCAACACCCGCGACGAGCCGCACGCGGTGGCCGACCTCTACCGCCGCCTGCACGTGATCATCGGGGACGCCAACCACTGCGACGTCGCCAACCTGCTCAAGCTCGGCACGACGTCGCTGGTGCTGGCCATGATCGAGGACCGCGCCATCGACGTCGACCTCACGGTGGCGCGCCCCGTCGCGACCCTGCAGGCCGTGAGCCACGATCCGACCTGCACGGCCATGATCGAGCTGCGGGACGGCACCAAGCTCACCGCGGTGCAGCTGCTCTGGCGCTACCACGACCTCGCGGAGCGCTACCTGAAGGACAGGTATGCCGGTGAGCTCGACAGCGACACCGCCGAGGTGATGCGGTGGTGGGCGCTCGTGCTGGACCGACTCGAGCGTGATCCGCGTGAGGCCGCTCGCGAGCTGGACTGGGTGGCCAAGCAGCAGGTGCTGCAGGGCTACATCGACCGCGACGGCCTCGACTGGACCGACTCCCGACTGCGAGCCATCGACATCCAGTGGTCCGACGTGCGCCCCGACAAGGGGATCTTCCACAAGCTCCGGGCCGCCGGAAGGTTCGAGGAGCTGGTCACCGAGGACGTCGTCCTCGATGCCGTCCACGAGCCGCCGGTCGACACCCGGGCCTACTTCCGCGGGAAGTGCCTGGAGAAGTACCCCGACCAGATCGCGGCCGCGTCCTGGGACTCGGTCATCTTCGACATCCCGGGACAGACCTCACTCCAGCGGGTCCCGATGCTCGAACCGTTGCGGGGCACCAAGGCGACCGTCGGTCCGCTCCTTGACCGCAGTCCGGACGCGGCCACCCTCTTGCGTGAGTTGGCGTCCGCATCGGGATAGGTTCGGACTAGGTTCATGTGCAGCGGCTCGTCCGCGAGCTTCGAGAATCACGAGTGAGAGGTCACGCCAATGCCCAGCCAAGAGCAGAGCCGACCACAGCGACGCGACGACGCTCCCGACGAGGCGCCCGAGCCCACTCCCGCCGCGCCGGAGGCGACGGCCCGCAAGGAGAACCTGGACTCCGACATCGACAGCGTCCTCGACGAGATCGACGGCGTCCTGGAGTCCAACGCTGAGGAGTTCGTCCGCGGCTTCGTCCAGAAGGGCGGCCAGTGACCACTGGCGCCGACGCGGGGAAGCTCCCCGCGGCATACCTCTCGGCAGGGTCGTCCTCGTTCACCGAGTTCGTCGGCGCCCACGCCCCCCAGCTGCTGCCCTCACGACGCGTCCTGCCGCCCGGCAGCACACTGGAGGCCCCGCATGGCACCACCATCGTCACGGCGACCTTCGACGGTGGCGTGGTGATGGCGGGTGACCGCCGGGCCACGATGGGCAACATCATCGCCAACCGCGACATGGAGAAGGTCTTCGCCGGCGACGAGTACTCCGCCGTCGGCATCGCCGGCACGGCCGGGATCGCGATCGAGCTGGTCAAGCTCTTCCAGGTCGAGCTCGAGCACTACGAGAAGATCGAGGGCACGCTGCTGTCGCTCGAGGGCAAGGCCAACCGGCTCGCGTCGATGATCCGGTCCAACCTCGGCATGGCCATGCAGGGACTGTCGGTGGTGCCGCTGTTCGCTGGCTACGACCTCGACCGCGAACTCGGCCGGATCTTCTCCTACGACGTGACCGGCGGCTGCTACGAGGAGCACGACCACCACAGCGTCGGCTCGGGCTCGCTGTTCGCCCGCGGCGCGCTCAAGAAGGTCTGGCGACCGGGCCTGTCCGCCGACGAGGTCGTCAGCGTGGTCGTCGAAGCGCTCTACGACGCCGCCGACGACGACTCCGCCACCGGTGGACCCGACGTCGGCCGTCGGATCTGGCCGACCGTCGCCGTGGTGGGAGCCGAGGGCGTGCGGTTCGTCGGCGACGACGACCTGCGCACGGTCGTCGAAGCCGTCATCGCCGCCCGTCAGGGCAACCCAGGAGGTGCCCGATGAGCAGCATGCCGTTCTACGTCTCGCCCGAGCAGCTCATGAAGGACCGGGCTGACTACGCCCGCAAGGGAATTGCGCGCGGTCGGTCGGTCGTCGTGCTCGGCTACGACAAGGGGATCGCGTTCGTCGCCGAGAACCCTTCCCGGGCGCTGCACAAGGTCTCCGAGATCTACGACCGGATCGCCTTCGCTGCCGTCGGCAAGTACAACGAGTTCGAGAACCTCCGCGTCGCGGGAGTCCGGTATGCCGACCTGCGCGGCTACTCGTACGACCGCACCGACGTGACCGCTCGCGGTCTGGCCAACGCCTACGCCCAGACGCTGGGGACGGTGTTCACCCAGGAGTCCAAGCCCTACGAGGTGGAGATCGTCGTCGCCGAGGTGGGCAGCACCGCGGACGAGGACCAGATCTACCGGCTCACCTACGACGGTTCGGTCGCCGACGAGCTGGGCTTCGTCGCCATGGGTGGCGCAGCCGAACCCATCGAGACCGCGCTGAAGGATCGCTGGACCCCGGGGTTGTCGCTCGCGGACGCCCTCAGCCTCGCGGTGGAGCTGCTCGGGCAGGACCCTGCCGGTGGTGCCTCGCGGACCCTGACTGCCGCCCAGCTCGAGGTGGCCGTGCTCGACCGCGAGCGACCGCGCCGAACCTTCCGCCGGATCGGCGGCGGGCTCCTCGATGCGCTGCTCAGCACCGAGGACCCGACCAGCGACGCCCCTGCTGAGGACGACCCCACACCCGGGCGCCACGACACCCTGACGGGTGAGGGAACGCCCCGCGACGAGTCCAGCAACCCGCAGACCCAGCGCCCCCAGGAGTAGGGGAGAGCCCAGAGTAGGGGAGAGCCAGGGAACGACGATGCCGCGCCGGCCCGGGAACGGGCCGACGCGGCACACGCGTTGGAGGTGGGGCCGCCGTCAGGCCGTCGGTGCCTCGGCGTAGCGCAGGTAGGGCTTGACGACCTCGACGCCCTTGAACCGCGCCTGCGCGTCCTCGGTGGTGACGGTGGGGGCGACGATGATCCGCTCGCCGGCCTTCCAGTCGGCCGGGGTGGAGAACGGGCCGGAGTCGTTGACCTGCAAGGCGTCCAGCGCACGCAGGATCTCGTCGAAGTTGCGGCCGGCGCTCTTGGGGTAGGTCAGCGAGAGGCGGACCTTGCCCACCGGGTCGATGAGGAAGACCGAGCGGACCGCGGACGTGTCTCCCGCGCCGGGGTGGATCATGTCGTAGAGCTCGGCGACCTGGCGGTCCTTGTCAGCGACGATCGGGTAGTCGACGGCAGCACCGGAGACCTCCTCGATGTCGGCCTTCCAGGCGGTGTGGTCCTCGAGTGCGTCCACGGACACGGCGAGAACCTTGGTGTTGCGGGCTGCCCACTCGTCCTTGAGCTGGGCGACGCGGCCCAGCTCGGTCGTGCACACGGGGGTGAAGTCGGCGGGGTGGCTGAACAGCACTGCCCAGCCGTCGCCCTTCCAGTCGTGGAAGCTCAGCTCGCCCTCGGTGGTCTCGGCAGTAAAGTCGGGGGCGTCGTCGCCCAGTCGCAGCGTGGCCATGACGGTCCTCTCAACGGTAACGCGAAGTTTGTCGTGACCAAACATGCCGTTACTTGACCGAGGAGTGGATGGCCCGTCCGGATGCTGGTACGCCGCCGACCCCGGCAAGACCCGCAACGGCCTCGGCGATGAGGCCCACTGCGGTCGGCTCGAGCAGGACGCCGTAGTGGTCCCCAGCCAGGCCGGTGACCGCGACATCGTCGGGCAGGCGGGCCCCCGCGATCTGCTCGAGGGAGTAGAGCCCCTGGTCCTGGCCGAGTGGCCCCCGGGAGGCCCAGAGCAGGTGGGCCCGGCACTGGAGGGTGTGCACGGCGCTGAGCGTCGCGGGGTCGCTCATCAGGTCGGCCCAGTCGGCCCGCACACACTCCAGCGAGCTGGTCGACCGCATGGCTCCCTGGGGCCCGTCCAGGTCGTGCAGCAGGTAGGCCGTCAGGTCAGCGCCGGACGCCGAGTCCAGCAGCGGGCCCATCACCGGATGGGCAGCCCAGTGGCGCAGGTAGGCGGACTGGTCCTCGAAGGTCATCGACAGGCGGCCCATCGCCGGCCCGATGATGCCGTGCAGCACCTCGTCGACGTCGAAGGTGCCGGGGGAGGGAAAGGCCAGGCCGCCGTCGACGAGGACCACGCCGCGCACGCGTTCGGGGTGCGTGGCCGCCGTCAGCGCGGCGGCGAAGCCACCCATGGCATGACCTGCGAGGGTCGCCGATGCGGATCCGAAGTGGTCGAGCACCCGTATGACGTCGGTGACGTGGTCGGCCAGCCCGGTCGAACGCAGCGCCGCGCTCTCGGCACGGCCGCGCATGTCCGGTGCGATCAGGGTGACCCGTCCGGCCAGCGCGCGAGCCACGGGCACCCAGGCCAACGCGTTCGAGGAGATGCTGTGCAGGCCCACGACGACGGGCGCTCCGGGCAGAGCCTCGGCCAGGACGTGCACCATGAGGTGGCCACCGTCGACGGGAACCCGTTCGGTACGCTCCGCCAGCACGATGCCCCCAGTCTGGTGATCGGTCGGGACAGCGACGTTACGCAGACAGGGACTGGCGTGACATGGCGACGCTGACCACATCGACGAGCCGCGGGTGTGCCGGCGCACCACCTGCGACGGGCCGGGTCCCCTAGGCGCGGGCGTCGGCGAGCAGGTCGAGCTCGTCGGCCACCGTCAGGCCGGCCTTGCGGGCACGACCGGGACCGGACGCGACCTCCCAGGCGAGGGTGTCGCTCAGGGTCTCGGCCAGGGGGCGGCTGGTGAGTCCCAGGGCTTCGGCGGCGGCGGTGCTCCGGGCCATGAACCCGGCATGCTCGGGCACGGGCAGCCACAGCGGCAGGCTGCGTTCGCCGGACCAGGGCTGCACCTCGTGTGCTGCAAGCCAGTCCTGGTCCACCCCCACGGTCTCGCCACGGTGACCCGCGACCTCCCGCGCCGTCTCGAGGTGGTCCCCGAGGGGCAGCACCGGGCCACTCACGTTGACCACCCCGGTGGTGCGGTCCAGGCCCGCCCGGACGAGCCACCCGGCGAGGTCGCGGACGTCGAGGACCTGGGTGGCCACCTCGCTGTCCGGCACCAGGACTGCCCCGTCGGGGCTGGCGGGATGGGCGAACCGCAACGGCCAGTATCCAGTGCGGTCAGTGTGGTCACCGGGCCCGGCGATCAACCCTGACCGGGCGACGAGCGCCCTGTCGCCGACCTGGGCGAGGATGCTGCGCTCACAGGCCACCTTGCGACCGCCGTAGGTCTCCCAGCCCTCGTCGTCGGCCACGTGGGCGGGGAGAAGCTCGGCGCTCTCGTCAGCTCCCGCCACGTCACTGCTGGCGTAGACCGAGGCCGAGGACACGAACACCCACGAGGCGGTGCGCGCCGCCAGCGCCTCCAGGGCGCCGGCGACGTGGCTCGGCTGGCGGGCGACGTCAACGACGACGTCCCAGGCGCGACCGGACACGTCGTCGTATGCCGCGGGGTCGCCGCGATCTGACCGCACCACCTCGACGCCCGGTGGCGGCGGGCCGGAGGCTCCTCGGGCGAGGACGGTGACGTCCTGGCCGAGAGCGAGGGCGGCAGCGACCACCTCACGACCGAGCCAGGCGGTCCCACCGAGGACGAGCAGCGACATGCCCCCACGCAACCAGCGGGCGTGGGGGCATGTCGAGCGGTTGTGCTGACGGCGTAGCGGGCGTCCTGCAGCCGACTCAGGCGCGGGTGCTGGCGCGTTCGTCCACGTCTGCCTCGGCGTCGGCGTCGTCCTCGTCGCCTTCGTCGTCGTCGGAGGCGTCGGCCGAGTCCTCGTCGTCGTCCGCATCGCCGTCGGCGGAGTCGGACTGGTCGACGGCTGCGTCGCCCGCGGTGTCGACGTCGGCGTCGAGGTCGGCGTCGACATCGTCCTCGGCCGGGGCGGCCTTGGCTTCTGCTCCAGCCTCGGCTCCGGCAGAGGTGACGGGCTGAGCCGCCTGCTCGTCGTGGTCCCCGAACGCCTCGGCGATGGCGCCACCGCCGAGGGTTGCCAGCATCTGGCGGACGTTGCTCAGCTGCGCCGTGATGCTGTCTCGTCGCGCGGTCGCGGCGGAGAGCTCGCGCTCGGAGTCACGACGGATGCGCTCTGCCTGCTCACGGGCCGCGCTCACGAGCTGCTCGGCCTCGGCCTTGGCGGCGTCCAGGGCGCGCTGGCTCTCACTGAGGCTGTCCGCGTGGGCCCGGTCGCTCTCGGCAGCCAGCGTCTCGGCACGCTCCTGGGCCTGGGTGAGGGCGGTCTCGTGGGCGGCCATCTGGGCGGAGAACTCTGCTGCGGCCTTGTCGCGGCGCTGGCCGAGGGTGGCCTCGAAGTCCGCGGCAGYGGAGGCGGCCCGGGCGCGCTGGTGCTCGTAGAACGCCTCGGCCTCCTCGCGACGGGCAGAAGCCTCGCGGTCGGCGTCGTCGAGGATGCTGTCCGCCTGCTGCTTGGCCTTCTCCACGACCTGGGTGGCCTGCGCCTCGGCCTTGGTCCGGACGTCCTCGGCGTATCGGTCTGCCTCGGCCCGAGCGCGGTCGGCCTCGAGGGTGGTCGTGCCCTTGAGGGTGTCGGCGTCGGTCTTCGCATTGCTGCGGATCTCGGCTGCCTCCTCGTCGGCCAGGCTCAGGATGGTGCCGATCCGCTCACCGAGGTTGGCGTAGGTGGGGGCGGCCGCCTTGCTGTGCTCCTCCCGAAGGCTGGCCAGCGTCGTTGCCGTGCCGGCCTGCTCCTCCTGGACGCGGGCCAGCGCTGCGCGCAGCTCGCTGACCTCGACAGTGCGTTCGGCGGCCTCCTGTCGAGCCTGGTCCAGGGCGCCTGCGTGTTCGGCGCGCCACTGGTCGACCTGCGCCGGGTCGTAGCCGCGCAGGACGCTGCGGAAGGAACTGGTGTCACTCATGGTCGGTCCGTTCTTGGTGGGGGGAGGGGTCTTCGCTGGTGGGAGTGTCGGTGGAGGTGTCGGTTTGGGCGGAGGTGTCGGCAGAGGTGTCGGCGGACGTGGTGGAGGGCGAGGTGTCGGTCGTGGAGGTCTCGGCGACGCGGTCCGGCACGGACAGCGCGTCGATGACCCCGGAGAGATGGCCGAGCTGGGTGGTGATGTCCTGCCGGCGCGAGGCCAGTGCCGCCACTTCGGCGCGGGCGCGCTCGAGCATCGCGTGGGCCTCCTCACGCACCCGGTCGGCGTCGGCGCGGGCGGCGGCGGTGGTGGTCACGAGCTCCTCCCGTGCCTGACGGTGCGACTCGTGGGTCTCCCGCTGGAGACGCTCGATCTCCTGGGCCGTGCGTTCCCGGACCAGGCGCGCCGCCTTGTCAGCCTCGTCTAGCCGGCGGGCTGCCCGCTCGTCGGCAGCCCGTTCGGTCTCGGCTGCGCTCGCCCTCACCCGCTCTGCCTCCGCAGCGGCGGCTGCGGTGGTGCGCTCGGCCTGGGACTGCGCGGCAGCCATCACGGCTTCGGCCTGGGCTCGCAGGCTGTCGGACTCGAGGCGCGCAGACTCCCGCTCGGACCGGGCGCGGTGTGCGGTCTGGGCCAGCGACGTCTGGATCAGCTGACGACGGGACCGCATCCGCGCGGCGAGCTCACGGTGGGTCTCCTTGCGCATGCGGCTGACCTCGGCCTCGCCCTCGTCGAGGATCCGGCGCACCGTGTCCTGCCCCCACTTCAGGTGCTCCTCGGCCTGCGCCATGATCTCGCTCGCCTCGGAGCGGGCGCGGTCCACCCGCGCATCCGCGTCGACCTGGGCCTGCTCGACGAGCTCGGCCGCACGCGCCGCGGTCTCCTCCTGGTGGATCGCCGCGGCACCGATCATGCGCTCGGACTCGACCTGCGCGTCCTCCCTGAGCTTCGCGGCCGCAGCCGTGGCCTCCTCGAGCAGGGCGGCACGGGCCGCCTTCTCCTGCTCGTCGCGCTCCGCGAAGTGGCTGTCCATCTTCTCGACGCCAGCCGCGAACGCGGCGTCGCGCTCGGTCTCGTGCGCGGCATACCGGGCCATTGCTGTGTCGTAGTCGGTCTGCGCGCTGGTGCGCAGGGCCTCGGCGCGAGTGTTTGCCTCGGTGAGGACAGCGGAGGCCTCGGCGCGAGCGGAGGTGACCGCCTCGTCGCTGGTCCTGGTGGCGGACTCCGTCAGCATGGACGCCTGCTCGGTGGCGTCCTCCACCAGGGACTCCGCCTCGCGGGTCGCCTCGGCGAGCGCGCGACCGGCCTGCTCGCGGTCCCTGACGGCGTCCGCGTGCTGCCGCTCGGCGTCGTCGAGGAGGCGTTGGACCTCATCGCGGATGCTGGCGGCCTCCGCGCGCGCAGCAGCCAGGACCTGGTCGGTCTCGGCTCGCATGGCATCGGCGTAGGCCTGGGCACGTTCGAGGATGGACTGGGTGTGCCGCGTCAGGTCGCCCACCTGGGTGGTGGTCGTACCGGCGACACGGGTCCCCGCGTCCGTAGCGTGGGCGTCGGGCATGCGCCCATCTTCCCACGCGTGGCGTGACCCGCAGCCCGAGACCCCGGAAGCCTAGAGTGTGGGCATGGACCGGCGGATCTTCGGCATCGAGAACGAGTACGGCATCACGTGCACGTTCGAGGGTCAGCGCCGCCTCACCCCCGACGAGGTGGCGCGCTACCTGTTCCGCAAGGTCGTCTCGTGGGGGCGCTCGTCGAACGTCTTCCTCTCCAACGGCAGTCGGCTCTACCTTGACGTCGGCTCGCACCCTGAGTACGCCACCCCGGAGTGCGACCACGTCCGCCAGCTCGTGGTTCACGACAAGGCGGGCGAGCGGATCATCGAGGGCCTGGTCGCCGACGCCCAGGACCGGCTCGCCGAGGAGGGCATCGAGGGCGAGATCTACGTCTTCAAGAACAACACCGACTCCGCGGGCAACTCCTACGGCTGCCACGAGAACTTCCTCGTGGGCCGGGCGGGGGAGTTCCAGCAGCTCTCCGACGTGCTCATCCCCTTCCTCGTCAGTCGTCAGATCACGTGTGGCGCCGGCAAGGTGGTCACGACGTCGAAGGGCGCGACCTACTGCGTGAGCCAGCGGGCCGACCACATCTGGGAGGGAGTGTCCTCGGCGACCACCCGTAGCCGCCCCATCATCAACACGCGCGACGAGCCGCACGCCGACGCCGAGCGCTACCGCCGCCTGCACGTCATCGTCGGTGACTCCAACATGAGCGAGACCACGACCATGCTCAAGGTCGGGTCGGCCGACCTCGTGCTGCGGATGATCGAGGCCGGGATGGTGGTGCGCGACCTCACCCTGGAGAACCCGATCCGCGCGATCCGTGAGATGAGTCACGACATGACGGGGCGCAAGACGGTCCGCCTCTCCAACGGACGTGAGCTCTCCGCCCTCCAGATCCAGACCGAGTACCTCGAACGAGCCCAGGCGTTCGCCGACCGCGAGGGCCTGGAGGACCCGATCCACAAGCAGGTCCTCGACCTGTGGGAGYGGACCATCCGGGCGGTCGACACCGGCAACCTCGGCCTGGTCGACACCGAGATCGACTGGGTCATCAAGCACAAGCTGATCGCCGGCTACATGGCCAAGCACGACCTGCCGATGGAGCACCCCAGGATCGCCCAGCTGGATCTCGCCTACCACGACGTCAACCGTGACCGGGGGGTCTTCTACGTGCTCCAGAAGCACGGGCGCGCGGCCCGGATCACCACCGACCCAGAGGTCTTCGAGGCCAAGACCGTGCCTCCGCAGACGACCCGGGCCAAGCTGCGCGGCGACTTCATCAAGGCGGCGCAGGAGCACCGTCGCGACTTCACCGTCGACTGGGTGCACCTCAAGCTCAACGACCAGGCGCAGCGCACGGTCCTCTGCAAGGACCCCTTCGCGGCGGTGGACGCCCGCGTGGACCGGCTGATCGAGGGTATGCGCGGGTGAGCAGCGGGGTATGCCGCGTGGGCGGCATACCGGCGAATCGGGTATTGCCAGCGGCCACGGTTATGGTGGTCGCTGGTTCCCCGCCCCCAGCGAAAGTTCTCCATCGTGCATCTGCGTCGTTTTCCCGCCCTCACGGCGGTCGCCCTGGCCGCAACCCTGGCCCTGACCGGCTGTGGTGACGCCAAGGACACCAAGACCTCCGTGCTCGACAAGATCACGGTGACGGGCGGCAGCGACACCACGGCCCCCACGGTGACGGTCAACCCCAAGCCCCTCTCGGTGACCGAGACCACCACCAAGGTCGTCAAGCCCGGCACCGGTGCACAGGTCAAGGGCGACGAGATCGTCAGCCTCAAGTACGTCCTGCTGAACGGCAAGGACTCCTCGGTGCTCGACACGAACTTCGGCAAGCAGAACCTCGGCCTCAACCTCGGTGCGGCCGACCTGCTGCCAGGCCTCAAGAAGGGACTCCTGAACCAGAAGATCGGGTCCCGCGTCCTGGTCGCCATGCCGCCCAAGGACGCCTTCGGCACCCAGGGCAACACCGAGATCAAGGTCGGCGGGACCGACACGGTGGTCTTCCTCATGGACGTCCTGTCGGCGACCAAGCCGCTGGCTTCCGCCGAGGGCAAGGAGGTCAAGCCGGCTGCCGGGCTGCCGGCGGTGAAGGTCGAGGGCAACGACAAGCCCGCCACCATCACGATCCCCAAGGGCGCCAAGCCGCCGACCAAGACCGTCGGGCAGCTCCTCATCGAGGGCGCCGGCGCGAAGGTGCAGGCAGGCCAGACGATCCGCGTGACCTACACCGGCGCGCTCTGGAAGGACGGGTCGGTCTTCGACTCCTCCTCCAAGACGCCGAACAAGTACTTCGAGACCTCGATCGGCACCCAGCAGGTCATCAAGGCCTGGGACACCCAGCTCGTCGGCAAGACCGTCGGCAGCCGCGTTCTCATGGTGGTTCCGCCGGCCGACGGCTACGGCGCTGCCGGCAGCCCGCCGAAGATCAGCGGCACCGACACCCTCGTCTTCGTGGTCGACATCCTCGCGGCCTTCTGACGTCACCTGACACCGCTTCACCCACCCCCAGTTCTCACCCTGCGAAGGAGCATGACCCATGGGTTTCGACCCCAACACCACCAAGCCCGAGATCGACTTCCCCGGCGACGCGGCGCCGACCGAGCTGGTCATCGAGGACCTCACCGAGGGCGACGGCCAGGAGGCCGGGGCGGGTGACACCATCTCGGCGCACTACGTCGGAGTGGCCCACTCCACCGGCGAGGAGTTCGACGCCTCGTGGAACCGTGGAGCACCCCTGGACTTCCGCCTCGGCGTCGGCCAGGTCATCCGCGGCTGGGACGAGGGCATCGTCGGCATGAAGGTCGGCGGTCGTCGCAAGCTGGTCATCCCGGCCCACCTCGCCTACGGCGACCGCGGTGCCGGCGGCGCGATCAAGCCCGGCGAGACCCTGATCTTCGTCGTCGACCTGGTCGACGTCCGCTGAGGCCGAGCCAGACCGCGCGCTGAAGCCAGCGCGTCAGCTCTCCAGCAGCCGGGCGGCATGCCGCCCGGCTGCTGCGCTGTACAGGAACGCCGCGTGGTCCTCGTCGAGGCCACGGCCCATCGTCGAGAGCCTGACGGGAGTCGCTCTCAGGGCTGCGTCGAGCCCGTCCGGGTCGACACTGCGGACCGTGAGCGCACCCTGTGCCGTGCGCGCGAGGGTGTGCGCCTGGTCGGCGACCAGGGCGCCGAACTCATCGCCGGTCGCGGGGACCGGCAGGTCCGCGGTGACCAGGCAGATGCGCCCGTATGCCGTGGTGCTGTGGTGGGAGATCCCGCGGTGCCGTTCCCTGGCGTCCGCGTCCGAGACGCGGAGCGCGGCCACGCCGCGGCCCCCCAGGGTGCCGACCGCGTTGAGCGCCTCGCCCGCCGCGACCCCGGTGTAGCCCCAGGTCGTGCCCGTGCCGACGTTCCCCGGGCCCTGGATGACGATGGCGATGTCCGCGCCGAGCACATGCTTCGCGGCCAGCAGACCTGAGTGCAGGGTGACTGCCTCGTGCTCGCCGCCGTAGGCCTGCCCGACCGTCACGGTTCCGGCCAGCCAGCCGTGCTCGGTGAGGGTCGCGACGTTGCGGGAGAACGCGATCGGCAACGCCCCGCCGTCGGTCATGAGGTAGACGCATCGCGCCTCGGGACGGTCGACCCTGATCCCCGCGAGGATGGCGGGCAGCGCTGAGTGGAGGTCGGCCACGACGACCGGCATGCCGAGCAGGTCACCTGCCGTGGCGAGCGCGCCCGTCATCACGGCGTGGTGCGGGCTGTCCTGTTCGTCGACGGCCATGAACATCTGCTGCTGGGGCGTGTAGCGGGCCTTGACGATGTGCCCTGCGGAGGCCTCGGGGTCGCTGGGCAGGCGGTCGGGCGCGGCGACGATGAAGGCGAGCCCGCCGGTCCCGAGCCCTCGCAGCAGCGCCGAGGCGTTGAGCAGCACCCGGTCGCCGACCTGCGGCTCACCCACGAGCGCGGTGTAGGCCAGGGCCCGCACCAGGGTGTCGTCGAGCGTGTCGTCGGCGATGTCGTCGGCGGTGTCGGAGCCGGCTCCACGCAGCCGCACGGCATACTCCACCGCGCCCGGCCACCGGCCACGCACCTGCTCGACCGTTCCCTCGCGCCACTGCATCACGACACGCAGACTAGCCACGGGGCGTGCCTGCCACTCGGGTAGCGTCGGGCGGGTGAGTTCACCCACCGGTCCGGCGGCCAAGACAGAGCGACTGCTCAACCTCGTGCTGTGCCTGCTCTACACCCGTCGGCCCCTACCCAAGTCGCGGATCCGTGCTGTCGTCCCGCAGTACGGCGACGCGGTCAGCGACGAGGCCTTCGACCGGATGTTCGAGCGCGACAAGGACGAGCTCCGCGAGCTCGGCATCCCGCTCGTGACGGAAGACATCGGTGGGGCCTGGGACGACGAGGTCGGCTACCGGATCGACCAGCGCGAGTACGCCTTGCCCGACATCACCTTCGAACCGGACGAGCTCGCCGTGCTCGGCCTGGCCAGCCGCACCTGGGCGCACGCCTCGCTGGCCGGTCCGGCAGCCCAGGCACTGCGCAAGCTCAAGGCGGCGGGGATCGAACGCGACGGCGACTCCCTCATCGGGATCGAGCCGCGCCTCGGCACCAGCGAGCCGGCGTTCGACCCGGTCAAGAACGCCGTGGTCGGTCAGCGCACGATCACCTTCGGCTACCGCACCGGTGGTCAGGGCGAGGTCAACGCGCGAACGGTCCAGCCGTGGGGGCTCGCCTCGTGGCACGGCCGCTGGTACCTCACCGGTTTCGACCTGGACCGCGAGGCGCCGCGGGTCTTCCGGTTGTCACGCATCGACGGCGACGTCGCCGAGGTCAAGAAGGCTCCGGCGTATGCCGTGCCGGCCGACCACCGGGCGCAGGAGATGATCCGCAACTTCGTCGGGGAGCAACCGACCCGCGACGCGGTCGTCAGGGTGCGGGCCGACCGGGGCAACAGCCTGCGCCGACGTGCCACGAGCACCACCGACCTGGGGGAGTGGAGCGAGCTGGTGGTGCCGTTCGGCGACGACGACGCGTTGGCCGACGAGGTGAGCGGCTACGGCGCGGACGTCGTCGTCGTGTCGCCGCCCGAGGTGCGTGAGCTCGTGGTCGAGCGGCTGCGCGGTGCGCTGTCCGCCCACAGCGGGGGCGCAGCATGACCCCGCCGCCCAAGAGGGCTCGCACCGTGCCCGAGACCGCCACCGACCGACTCGCGCGACTCCTCACGATGGTGCCCTGGCTGGTCGCCCGACAGGGGATCGACCTGGGCCGGGCCGCGGCCGAGCTCGGCATCACCGTCGACCAGCTCGAGACCGACCTCCGGTTGCTCTACCTCTGTGGCTACGGCCAGATGCCCGACGAGCTGATCGACGCGCAATGGGAGAGCGGCAGGGTGTTCGTCACCAACGCCGACACCATCGCCCGGCCGCTGCGGCTCGGGCGCGACGAGGCACTCACCCTGATGGTCGGACTGCGGGCCCTCGCGGCCGTGCCGGGACTGGGGGAGCGTGACGCGATCGAGCGCGCCATGGCCAAGCTCGAGCAGGGCACGGGTGCCAGCGCCGAGGCGGCCGCCCGGGTCGAGGTCGCGATCAGCGAGGGCGTGGAGGCAGACCTGCTCGCCGACGCCCGCCGCGCCGTCGAGGGGCACCGTCGGGTGCACCTGCGCTACCTCGTGCCCAGCCGGGACGAGGCCACCGAACGCGACGTCGACCCCATGCGCGTGGTCAACCTGGACTCGCGGTGGTACCTCGAGGGCTGGTGCCACCTGGCCCAGGACACGCGAACGTTCCGCATGGACCGGATCGCCCGTCTCGACGTCCTGGACGTCGACGGGACTCCCCCTGCCGATGCCCAGCTGCGGGATCTCGACGCGGGTGCCTTCACCCCACGGCCGGACGACACGCTGGTCACGCTGCTGCTGCAGCCCGGCGCGACGTGGGTCAGCGACTACTACCCGACCGAGTCGGTCGAGACTGCCGCCGACGGGTCGCAGACCGTCACACTGCGCACCGCCGACACGCTCTGGCTCCGACGCCTGCTGTGGCGGCTGGGGGGACGCGGTGTCGTGGTGTCGCCCCCGGAGGTGGCGCAGGCGGTGAGCGAAGGGGCGCAGGCCGCCCTCGCGGCATACGGAGCGGACGCGAACCCACCCACCACGGGCGGGTAGGGTCGACGCCGTGTGGTGGTGGGTTCTCATCTGGGTGCTGCTCGTGGTCATCGCGGCGGCCTACCTGGCGACCCGCGCGTGGGGCGTCTGGGGGCAGTTCAAGGAGCTGACCGCCGAGGTGCGCCGTTCCTCGGAGACCGTCGCCGCCCTCGAGGCGGAGACGAGCCGACTGGGGGAGAGCCCGCGGGCGCCGCAACCCGACGTGTTCGAGGATCCCCGCAAGCTGCGCCGGGAACGAGACGCCACCCGCGCGTCGTTGAAGCAGCAGCGGCGCGCCCGTCAGGCCGCGCGGCGTCCCAGCTGGGCCAGACACCTAGACTGAGGCCAGAAGGCCCGGCAGAGGCAGGGCAGCACCGTCACACTGGCCACGACGTGGTCGAGAGGAATGAGTCACATGGGTCGCGGATTGTTCGAAGGCTGGCACATCATCATCCTGCTCGTGCTCCTCGTCGTGCTGTTCGGCTTCAAGCGGCTCCCGGACGCAGCCCGCTCGATCGGCCGGTCGATGCGCATCTTCAAGTCCGAGGTCCAGGAGATGAAGACCGACGGCAAGTCCGCAGCGAGCAGCGACACCGTCAAGGGCGAGGCCATCAAGGATCCCGAGGCTCCTGCAGCTCCCGAGGCTGCCAGCCCGATCCGTGAGGACCGTCCCCGCACGGACAACTCCTCCGGCGCCTCCTAGTCCGACCCGTCACCGCACCAGTCACCTCGACCATGGCGTTCCGGCGTGCCCGCAATCCCGACGGGCGCATGTCGCTCGGCGACCACCTGCGTGAGCTCCGCCGACGCTTCCTGATCTCCGCTGTGACGGTCCTGCTCGGTGGCGTGCTCGGCTGGATCATCTACCCGCAGGTCTACGGCAGGCTGGCCGCGCCGTTCAACGACTACAAGGCTGCCCACCCCACGAGTGTCATCAACCTGAACTTCGGGACCGCCACCGCTGCCTTCTCCCAGCAGGTGAGCCTGTCGATCTTCGTCGGGATCATCGTGTCGAGCCCGGTGTGGCTCTACCAGCTGTGGGCGTTCATCGTGCCCGGGCTGACCAAGAAGGAGCGGCGGATCTCGCTGGCCTTCATCGGAGCGACGGTCCCGCTCTTCCTCGCCGGGTGTTCCATGGCCTACTACGTCCTGCCCAAGGTGCTCGCGGTCCTCTACGGGTTCACGCCTCCTGGGGCGTCGAACATCCAGCAGGTCAGCGAGTACTTCTCCTTCGTCACGCGGTTCATCCTCGTCTTCGGCCTCGCCTTCCTGCTGCCGGTCTTCCTGGTCGCACTGAACGCGATCGGCATCCTGCCGGCCAGGGCGATGATCAAGGCGTGGCGCCCCGCCATCTTCGGGATCTTCGTCCTCTCCGCCATCGCGACGCCGACACCGGATGCCTTCACGATGTTCCTGCTCGCCATCCCGCTGTGCGTCCTCTATGCCGCCGCGATCGGGGTCAGCAAGCTGATCGAGCGTGGCCGGACCAAGAACCGGCCGAAGTGGACCGAGGTGCCCGACGACGAGGCGTCGGCCCTGTAGCCTCCGCGCGTGAGTCCGAACCCATCCACCGTGAAGAAGCGCATCGGCCTGGTGGTCAACCCGACCTCCGGCAAGAACCGCGGGATGGCACTCGGCATCGAGGTGGCCCAGCGGATGCGGGCGGCCGGCCACGAGGTGCTGGACCTCTCGGACGAGTCGTATGCCGCGGCGCGCGACCGCGCCCTCGGCGCCATCTCCCAAGGCCTGGACGTGCTGGCCGTGGTCGGCGGTGACGGCATGGTGCACCTGGGTGTCGACCTCGCCGCCGAGACCAAGACGACCTTGGCCATCATCGCGGCCGGGACCGGCAACGACGTCGCCCGCGGCCTGGGCCTGCCGGTCCACGACCCCGTGCGCGCGGCCGACCTGGTCAGCACGGGGATCCCCCGCACCATCGACGCCGTCCGCCACGTCGACGCCCATGGGGGCCGACACTGGTTCGTGGGGGTCCTCGGGGCCGGCTTCGACTCGGTCGTCAACGAGCGCGCAAATACCTGGCCCTGGCCCAAGGGCAACATGCGCTACAACCTGGCGATCCTGCGCGAGCTCCCGCTGTTCAAGGCGATTCCCTATGTCGTGACGATCGACGGCGTGCGACACGAGACCCGCGCCATGCTCGTCGCGGTGGGCAACGGCCCCAGCTACGGCGGCGGGATGCAGGTCCTGCCCGGCGCCAGGTTCGACGACGGGTTGCTCGACGTGCTGATCCTGCACCAGATCAGCACGCTGGAGTTCCTCAAGGTCTTCCCCAAGGTCTTCAAGGGCGCCCACGTCACCCACCCCGCGGTGGAGATCATCCAGGGCCGCTCGGTGACCCTCGAGGCAGCGGGCATCGTGGCCTACGCCGACGGGGAGCGGTTCGCCCCGCTGCCGATCACCGTCGAGGTGGTCCCCGGCGCGGTGACGGTGCTGGCGCCTGCCGCCACGTAGGCTCGGGAGCATGTCGACGCCCGCTGAGCGATTCGCCGCAAGCGCCAGCCGCGCGGCATACGAGAAGTCTCGGTTGGCCGCCTTCGCGGCGACGGTGGACTTCCCCCTCGACGACTTCCAGGTCCAGGCGTGCGAGGCGGTCGAGGCCGGGCGCGGCGTGCTCGTCGCGGCGCCCACCGGGGCAGGCAAGACCATCGTGGGCGAGTTCGCGGTGTTCCTGGCCCTCGCCACCGGGCGCAAGGCGTTCTACACGACCCCCATCAAGGCGCTGTCCAACCAGAAGTACAACGACCTCGTGAAGCGTCACGGTGTCAAGAACGTCGGGCTGCTCACCGGGGACTCCTCGATCAACGGCGAGGCTCCCGTCGTCGTCATGACGACCGAGGTGCTCCGCAACATGATGTATGCCGGGTCGTCGACCCTGCACGGGCTCGGCTTCGTGGTCATGGACGAGGTGCACTACCTCGCCGACCGGTTCCGCGGCGCAGTGTGGGAGGAGGTCATCATCCACCTGCCGCAGGACGTGCAGGTCGTGTCGCTGTCCGCAACCGTGAGCAACGCCGAGGAGTTCGGCGCCTGGCTGTCGGAGGTGCGCAGCGGCGTCGACATCATCGTGTCCGAGCACCGCCCCGTGCCGCTGTGGCAGCACATGATGGTCTCGCAGTCGATGTACGACCTGTTCGTCGACGAGGCGTCCGCGCCGGTCACGGGCGCGGACGCGACGCGGGTGAATCCCGAGCTGTTGCAGGCGATTCGCACTTTCGAGCAACGCGGTCGCTGGGACGACGGCGCACGCCACGGATCGCAGTCGGACCGGCACAGCCGCGGTGGGCGGGGGCCTCGCGGCCCCGGCGGCGGCTACGGCGGGCACGGCATGGCCCGCAGCTCGGGCGGGCGCCCCGGTGGGGGAGCGACCCGTTCCGAGGTCGTCCAGCGGCTCGAGCGCGAGGGGCTGCTGCCGGCCATCACCTTCATCTTCAGCCGGGTGGGGTGCGAGGCCGCCGTCGGCCAGCTGCTGCGCGACGGGGTCCGGCTGATCACCGAGGCCGAGGGCGACCGGATCCGGCGCACCGTCGAGGAGCGCGTCTCCGCGCTGGCCGACGAGGACCTCGGCGTGCTCGGCTACTGGGACTTCGTGGACGGCCTGACGCGTGGGTTCGCGGCGCACCACGCCGGCATGTTGCCGACGTTCCGCGAGATCGTCGAGGAGCTCTTCACGGCAGGGCGGATCCGCGCCGTCTTCGCCACCGAGACCCTCGCACTCGGCATCAACATGCCCGCGCGCACGGTCGTCATCGAGAAGCTCGTGAAGTTCAACGGCGAGACCCATGCCGACATCACCCCCGCCGAGTACACCCAGCTGACCGGACGGGCCGGGCGTCGGGGGATCGACGTCGAGGGCCATGCCCTGGTCCAGTGGAACCGCGGGATGGACCCGCTCGCCGTGGCCGGACTGGCGTCCACCCGCACCTACCCGCTGAAGTCGTCCTTCCGGCCCACCTACAACATGGCCGTCAACCTCGTCGCCCAGGTCGGGCGCGAGACCGCCCGCGAGATCCTCGAGACCTCCTTCGCCCAGTTCCAGGCCGACCGCGCCGTGGTGGGGATGGCCAGGGCCGTGCGCAAGAACGAGGAGGGCCTCGAGGGCTACGGCGAGGGCATGGCGTGTCACCTCGGCGACTTCAAGGAGTATGCCGCGCTGCGCCACGAGATCGCGCGCCTCGAGAAGGAGGGGGCCAAGGTCCGCTCGGCGAGCAACCGGGCGCAGGCAGCGGTGTCGCTGGAGGCGTTGAAGATCGGGGACGTCATCAAGATCCCGTCGGGTCGCCGCGCGGGCTACGCCGTCGTCGTCCATCCCTCCAAGTCCTACCGGGGAGAGGTGCCGGCTCCGACCGTGGTGACCGAGGACAAGCAGCTCCTCAAGCTGACGCTCGTGGACGTCCCGACGCCGGTCGAGGCGATCGCGCACGTCAAGGTGCCGCCACACTTCAACTCCAAGAGCCCGAAGGCCCGCCGCGACCTGGCGACCTCACTGCGGATCGCCGTCCCCTACGACCCCCCGCCCGGCCGCTCGCGCGACCACGCGGCATACGCGGGAAGCGCTGAGGACGAACGCATCTCCGAGCTGCGCCGCCAGCTCAAGGCGCATCCCTGTCACCAGTGTCCGGACCGCGAGGACCACGCCAGGTGGGCCGAGCGGTGGTGGCGGCTCAAGCGCGAGACGCTCGGGCTGCAGCGCAAGGTGGAGGGGCGCACCAACTCGGTCGCCCGCACGTTCGACCGGATCTGCACCCTGCTCGGGGAGATGGGCTACCTGTCCGACAGTGGTGACCTCGTGACGCCGCAGGGGGAGAACCTGCGCCGGCTGTACACCGAGAAGGACCTGCTGGCCGCTGAGTGCCTGCGGCTGGGGGTGTGGAAGCGGCTGGACCCGGCCGGCCTGGCGTCGATCGTGTCGGCCCTGATCCACGAGCCGCGTCGCGACGAGACCGACCCGTCACCCCGGATGCCCAACGAGGACGTCGCCGAGGCGGTCCGTGAGATGAACCGGCTCTGGTCGGTGCTGGAGGACCGCGAACGCGAGCTCGGGCTCCCGCTCACCGGTGACCCCGATGCCGGGATGGTCTGGATGATGCACCGGTGGGCGAGCGGTCGTCAGCTGGAGGAGGTGCTTCGGGGGTCGGACATGGCCGCTGGTGACTTCGTGCGGCGGTGCAAGCAGGTGGTCGACCTGCTCGGTCAGATCGGCGACGCGGCACCCGAGCCGACCCTGCGCGCCACGTCGCGCAGGGCCATCGACGCCGTCATGCGCGGCGTGGTCGCCGCCGACCGCCTCGACTGAGCGCTCTCGGGTGGGCACTTTCGGGCGAGTGGCCGATTTCCCGGGCACAGGTGCGCCCCTCCCTCCGAACGACCGGGCGAGTGGCCGAATGTCCACCGTCGACGCCTGACGATGAGGCTGCACGCCTGACGATGTGGCTGCACGGCTACTCGATGCGCAGAGCCGACAGCACGCGGTTGAACGAGCTGGTCACCCCGAACTCACTGGCGACCCGGCTCATCAGCACGGGGTCCGCTACCTCGGTCGGCAGGGCCAGGTCCACCTCGTCGACCGGTGCGTCGCGAGTCACTCGCACCACCGTGGGCGCCACGTCGAGGTACGCCGTCGCCGCCTCCAGGTTGGCCCGCCGGGCTCCCTTGATGGCCGGAGCTCCAGAGTCCACCGCCGCCCGGAGACCGGCGAGCGAGCCGTACTCGGCGATCAGCTGGGCCGCGGTCTTGTCGCCGATGCCCTTGACGCCGGGCAGGCCGTCGCTCGTGTCACCGCGCAGGATCGACATGTCCAGGTAGGCGTCGCCGTTCTCCACGGCATACCGCTCCCGCAGGTAGTCCTGGGTCGCGAGGTCGGGGTCACGCACCCCGCCCTTGCCGGTGTAGAGGACACGGACGCCTCGGGCGTCGTCCACGAGCTGCAGGAGGTCGCGATCTCCCGTGACGATGTCGACCTTCATGGTGCCGCCCCACCGGGTGGCCAGCGTGCCGATCACGTCGTCGGCCTCGAAGCCGTCAGCCCCGAGGCGGGCAATACCCAGCGCTGCCAGCGCATCGACGATGACCGGCACCTGGGGAGCCAGGTCGTCCGGGACCTCTTCGGCGACGGTGTCGTCCGAGGCCGGGTGCGCCTGGTCGGGCACGGAGCCGGCCACTGGGGCGGGGGACTCCTCGGTCACCCGGTGAGCCTTGTAGCTGGGCAGCAGGTCGACCCGCCACTGCGGTCGCCAGTCGTTGTCCCAGCAGGCTGCGAGGTGGGTCGGCTGGTGGGTCGTGACGAGCGAGGCGATCATGTCGAGGAACCCGCGGATCGCATTGGTGGGCGGCTGCGAGGGATCGCTGCGCTGGTCCGGCACCCCGAAGAAGGCGCGGAAGTACAACGAGGCGCTGTCGAGCAGCATGAGACGGCCGGAGCTGTCGGGCGAGGTCATGGCGGACATGCTGCCACCCCCGACCCCGGTCCTCAGTAAGGTGTGGGCGTGGAAGACCTCGATCGACGCATCGTCGACCTGCTGCGCGCCGACGGTCGGATGAGCTACACCGACCTGGGCAAGGCCATGGGCCTGTCCACCTCGGCGGTCCACCAGCGGGTGCGTCGGCTCGAGGAGCGCGGGGTCCTCAAGGGGTATGCCGCGCTCGTCGACTACACCGCGTTGGACCTGCCGCTCACGGCGTTCATCTCGATCTCACCGCTGGACCCTGCTGCGCCGGACGACATCCCGGACCGGTTGCGCGACATCACCGAGCTCGAGGCCTGTCACTCGGTGGCGGGCGATGAGAACTACATCCTCAAGGCGAGGGTCCGCACGCCCGGTGACCTCGAGGTGCTGCTGGCTCGGGTGCGGTCCGCCGCGAACGTCGCCACCCGCACCACTGTGGTCCTTTCCACCCCCTGGGAGTAGCCGCCTCAGGGTTGGTCCAGCTCGTGCAGGGTCAGCAGCGTGAGGGCAGCGGTCCACACGAGCGGAGCTGGCCCGGCAGGGCGCCCGGTGCGCGTGACCTTCTCGGGCAGGGATCCGTAGGCCGTGCGGTGGTCATCCAGCCAGTTCAACCACCGTGTGGCTGTCCCGTCACGGGCCGTCGCCGCGGCCGTCAGAGCCACGAGGGCGGTCTCCGGCGTCCACGACGCACCGTCGTCCTTGGGCCAGTCGGCGCCGGGGGCCAGACCGCCGGCCGGGCGCAGGGCTTCACGCTGGTAGCGCAACCACGCGTCACGCAGGGCGTGGTCGGCCTCCTGGCCTCCCGGTGGACCGTGGAACGGGGGCAGCAGCATCGCCACCGCGGCGTCGACGCCTCCACCGTCCCGTCCGAACCGCTCGTACCGCGGACCGAAGCTGCCGGTGACGACCTCGCTCAACCGCGAGGCCACGACGCCGACGGTGACGGCCTCCGTCGGCTGTCCGGTGGCGCGGTAGTCACCGGCCGCGGCCTCCAGGCCCGCGAGCATCGGCGCCACGGTCCCCAGGGAGGTGCGGTCGACCGGCAGCTCCCAGTAGTCCGGGGACGGTGGCGGGAGCCGGCTGCCCGAGTCGACGAGCGTGGTGAGGGCTTGCACACAGCGGTCTCGGAGGCCGGCCGCCGTCGCCGGGACACTCGCGGGGCTCGCGGTCCGCACCTGCGCGATGGCCCAGAGCACCCAGCCACACCCGTCGGACTGGCGTGGGCGGTCGGTCAGGGGCGACCCGTCCAGACGGTATCGAGCCTGGAAGCCCTGCAAGGGGTCGAACTCCAGTCGCGCCAGGCGGTCGAGGATCGACGCAGCCTCCTTGTCGTGACCGCTGATGCTCAGAGCGGCCGCCGCGAACGAGCCGTCCCGCGGCCAGAAGTATCCCCACGGCCCGCCGGGCCCGGCCGCCACGGTCCCGTTCGGGGACAGGAACGAGTGGATGTCGACGAGCGCCCACCTCGCCAGGTCCTCCCAGCGGGTGCCGTCGCCGGGCACGGTGCCGGTCTCCAGCCAGAGCTGGTCAGCCCTGCTCTGGCCACCGGCTGCATACACCTCGGGTGAGCGGTAGCCAGGCGCCGTGAGGAGTCGGGCCTCGGGGAGGTGCGCCCGGGGGCCTGCGGTCGCGCCGACCATGACGAGCGCGAGCAGCAGGATGCCCAGCGACCCTGTCCGCGTGGTCCTCACGTGTCACCCCCGATGGTGGGCCAGTCAGCCCACGGTAGATCGCCCCGGGGGCCGACGCACACCACCTTTGGGGGAGTCGGCGGCACGGCGGGTGAGCAGGGCGTCGACGACCGCGACGTCAGGGCGCGGTCAGGGCGTCACCGCGATATCAGCGCGACCTGTGCCCGCGTGGCGGTGACCAGGTCGTCAGGCGTGAGGGAAAGGTCGAGGCCACGACGGCCTCCCGAGACGTACACGCGGTCGAACCCGAGAGCAGACTCGTCCACGACGGTCGGGAGTGCCTTCTTCTGCCCGATGGGGGAGATCCCGCCCACGACGTAGCCGCTCGACCGCTCGGCGTCGGCGGGTTGGGCCATCGCCACCTTCTTGAGGCCCAGTGCGGCCGCGATGGCCTTGAGGTCGAGCTGCCGGTCGACCGGCACCACCCCGACGGCCAGGCCGCGCTCGGACTCGACCAGGAGGGTCTTGAAGACCTGTCCGGGGGGCACCGACAGCGCAGCGGCGGCCTCCAGTCCATAGGAGGCCGCCGCCGGGTCGTGCTCGTAGGAGTGCACCTCGAACGCCAGTCCGAGCCGGGTCAGCGCCGTGCTGGCGGGGGTGCCGGTGCTGGCCTCGCGACGCTTGCCCATCAGGTGTCGGTATGCCGTGACGGAGGTAGGTCGGTCAGCGCTTGTCGACGCGCTTGACGAGCGCCCAGGCGGCCGGGAAGAGGCCCGCAGCCGCCGCGATCTTGATGGCGTCGCCGAGGAGGAAGGGGGTGAAGCCGGCGGCCAGGCCGGCCTCGAGGTCCATGCCGGTGGAGCCCATCAGCCACGACACGCCGACGGCGTAGATGACGAGGTTGCCGAGCACCATGGTGACGCCCGTCCTCACCACGGTGCGGTCACCGCCGCGCTGGGCCAGCCACCCCACGAGCGTCGCCGCAGCGACGAAGCCGATGACGTAGCCGAACGTGGCGCCGCCCCAGCCGTCGTTGTGGTCGGCGAACCAGTTCACGCCCAGTCCGCCGGCGACCAGGTAGGTGCCGACGCTGAGCAGGGCCCGCAGGCCGCCCAGTGAGGCTCCCGTCAGCAGGACGGCGAACGTGCCGAGCGTGAGGGGCACCGGGGTGCCCGGGAGCGGGACGTGCCACTGGGACAAGAGGCCGATGAATCCGGCGCCGGCAGCGATGAGCAGGACGTCACGAACGCGCGATCCGACCCATGCGGGCACGCCCACCACTGCGGGGACGTAGTCGGCCAGGACGCGCTTGCGGGGGATGGCGATAGCAGTCACGGGAGCAACCTAGCGAAGCCCGACCGCGCGGCATGACAGGCCCTCACGTCGTGAACGTCACACGCCGCGGCCGCGCACCGTCCGACTCAGACCAGCGAGGCCTCGCGGCTGGCCGCGGCGCGCTCGACGGCGATCGCGTGGGCAGCCTCGTGGTCACCCTCCTCACGCCACCACTGCTGGCCCGCCTCAGGGAGGGTGTAGATCGGGTCGTAGTAGACGTAGTCGCGCGACAGGGCGTCGGTGTCTGCGTTCTCGATCGAGGTGCGGTAGTTCTTGCGCCAGAACGACATTCCGCGCTCGGTGTCGTAGCTGTCGACCTGGTGCACCCATCGCTTGCCGACGAACGGCACGTCGCAGACGATGCGCGGCGTGGCGAAGCCGGGCAGGTAGCCCATCATCGAGTGCTGCAGGTGCTGCGCCTCGGCGAGCGAGAGCCGCCAGTGCTCGGAGAACGGGATCATGTCGCACATGTAGAAGTAGTACGGCGTGATCATCGCGTCGTCCTGGAGGGCGAAGCAGAGGTCGAGCAGCTGCTCCACCGAGTCGTTGATGCCGCGCATCAGGACGCCCTGGTTGCGCACGTCCCGCACGCCGGCCTCCAACATCGCCTTGGAGGCGTCGGCCACCAGCGGCGTGACGGACTGCGCGTTGTTGACGTGGGTGTGGATCGCCAGGGAGACACCGCGCGAGCGGGCCTTGGCCGACACGCGGGCAACCCCCTCGACGACGTCGGGCTGCAGCCAGTGCTGGGGCAGGCCCATCAGCGCCTTGGTCGCCAGCCGGATGTCGCGGATGTTCTCGACGTCGAGCAGCTTGTCGATGAAGCCCTCGAGGTTCTTCCACGGCATGTTGGCGACGTCGCCACCGGAGACGACGACGTCACGCACCTGTGGCGTCTGCTGCAGGTAGGCGAGCATGGCGGCGTAGCGGTCGACCGGCTTGCCGGTGAGCTTGAGCTTGTCGATCACCGGCGTGGAGTTGCCGACGAGGTCCATGCGGGTGCAGTGTCCGCAGTACTGCGGACAGGTCGGGAGCAGCTCGGCGAGCACCTTGGTGGGGTAGCGGTGGGTCAGGCCCTCGGCGACCCACATGTCGTGCTCGTGCAGGCTGTCGCGGGTCGCGTGCGGGTGGGACGGCCAGTCGGTGCGTCGGTCGGAGAACACCGGGAGCATGTAGCGCCGGATGGGGTCGGCGTAGAACGCCCGGGTGAACTCGGCACCGGCGGCGGGCATCCGCCCGTCGGTCCAGGTCATCTCACTGACCATGGTGTTCATCATCTGCGGGGGGACGAGCATCGACATCGTGGCGCGCTCGGCCTGGTCGCGCTCGAGGTCGGCGTAGAAGGCGTCGGTCAGCAGGTCGCCCATCAGCTCGCGCAGCTGCTTGATGTTCTTGACGCAGTGCGCCCGCTGCCACTGAGCGCTGGCCCAGTCCTCGGCAGTGACGTCGCGCCACCCCGCGAATCGGGTCCAGTCGGGCTCCACCAGCTCGCGGTGGCGGTAGACATAGGGCTGCTCGATGGCGGTGCTCATACGTGGCAGGATACGGGACAGGTTCCGATGAAATCGACATCCGGCCGCAAGATTTGCGCTCTGTGTCGCAATTGATAGGAGATTCTGTGGTCCGCACCCCCTCGTCGCCCGTGGGTTTGCACCGCGTCCTCGACCCCGCCGGGGCCTCGCTGCCCCAGGCCGCCCAGCGGCTCGACGCCTCGCCCGAGCTGTGGCCGGACGAGGTGCGCATCAGCATCGAGACGCTCAACCTCGACGCGGCGTCCTACCGTCAGCTCTCCGAGAAGCACGGCGGCGACGGCGATGCCGTCCGCGCAGAGGTGCTCGACATCGTGGCCACGCGCGGGAAGATGCAGAACCCCGTCACCGGTTCCGGCGGCATGCTCATCGGCACGGTCGAGGAGGTCGGACCCGAGTCCACCCTCGGCCTGGCGGTCGGCGACCACGTCGCCACGCTCGTCTCGCTGTCTCTCACGCCGCTGGTGGTCACCGACCAGCTGGCTCGGTGGGACGGCAAGAGCGAGCGGGTGCCCGCCCGGGGACACGCCATCCTCTTCGGCCGCTCGATCGCGGCGCAGCTGCCCCCCGACCTGGCCCCGGACCTCGCCCTCATGGTGATGGACGTGTGCGGCGCACCGGCGCTGGTGGCCCGCGTGGTGGAGGAGTATGCCGCGCGCGGCGTCAGCCCCACCGTGTGCGTGCTCGGCGGGGCCGGCAAGTCCGGCTCGCTGTCCCTCGCCGCGGCGGCGCGGGCCGGCGCAGGCCGTCGCATCGCCGTGGTGCCCTTCGAGCGCGAGGCCGACCTGCTGTCCGGCACCGGACTGGCGGACGAGGTGGTCATCGCCGACGCCCGCAGCCCGCTCGGACTGTCCGAAGCCGTTGCCGCTGCGGGGGGACCAGCGGACATCACGGTCGTCTGCGTGGACGTGCCCGGGTGCGAGCAGCCGGCCATCCTCTCGACGGCACAGGGCGGCACGATCATCTTCTTCTCCATGGCCACCCACTTCGCGGCAGCGGCGCTCGGCGCCGAAGGTGTCGCCGCCGACGTTCGCATGCTGGTGGGCAACGGCTACGTGCCCGGCCACGCGGCATACGCCCTCGACCTGATCAGGGGCAACGCCGCGGTGCGGAGTCTCTTCGAAGGTCGCCTCGCGGAGTAGCGGCGGGACCAAAGGCCTTCCCCTCGGGTGCGGGTCCGTGGTGTCGTGGGGCGCATGCCGCAGACGTCCGCTGTGCCGGTGACCGTGTCCTACGCCCCGGAGGACCTCGCGCTGGACCTGCGGTGGTGGGCTGCCGCCAACTACCTGACGGTCGGCCAGATCTACCTGCGGGACAACGCCCTGCTCCGGGAGCCGCTGACCCTGGCGCACACCAAGCCCCGCCTGCTCGGCCACTGGGGCACCAGCCCCGGCCTGTCGATGATCTACGCCCTGGTGAACCGCCGCATCCGCGAGACCGACACGGACTGGCTCTACGTCACGGGCCCGGGGCACGGCGGCCCCGCCCTCGTGGCGGCAGCCTGGCTCGAGGGTACCTACAGCGAGATCTACCCCCACATCGGTGACGACGCCGAAGGGGTGCTGCGGCTCTTCCGCCAGTTCTCCTCGCCTGGGGGCATCCCCAGCCACGTCAGCGTCCAGACCCCCGGCTCGATCCACGAGGGGGGCGAGCTCGGCTACGCACTGGTGCACGCGGCGGGGGCGGCGTTCGACCACCCGGAGCTGGTGGTCGCCTGCGTCGTCGGCGACGGCGAGGCCGAGACCGGACCCCTGGCCGCGTCGTGGCGGCTGCCGAACTTCCTGAACCCGCGCCGGGATGGTGCGGTGCTGCCGATCCTGCACCTCAACGGATACAAGATCGCCGGGCCCACCGTGTTGGGACGCACCTCCGACGAGGATGTGGAGGACTACCTGCGCAGCCAGGGCTGGGACCCGGTCACGGTCAGCGGGGACGACCCCGCGCAGGTCTTTCCTGCCTTCCGGTCGGCGCTGGCGACAGCTCACGACAAGATCCGGTCGATCCAGGAAGCGGCGCGCAGTGGCTATGGTCCGGCCGAGCCGGTGCGGCACCCGTGGCCCGCCATCGTGCTGCGCACCCCGAAGGGCTGGACCGGTCCCGACATCGTCGACGGCGTGCAGGTGCAGGGGACCAACCTGTCCCACCAGGTGCCGCTGGCCGGCCTCGCCGAGGACCCCGGACACCTGCGGCTGCTCGAGGAATGGCTGCACACCTACCGCCCCGACGAGCTGTTCGACGCCGATGGCCGGCTCGCGCCAGAGCTGCGGGACCTCGCGCCGGCAGGGGACAAGCGCATGTCCGCGACGCCCTACGCGAACGGCGGACGGCTGCGCACGGAGCTGCCAACGCAGGACCTGACGGCATACGAGGTCCCCCTCACGCCCACCAGACGCGGACAGGACTCGGTGGAGAACACCATCACGTCCGGTCGCCTCATGCGCGACCTGTACGCCGCGACGACCCGACCCGACGGAGGCGGCACCTTCCGACTGTTCTCCCCGGACGAGACGGCGAGCAACCGCCTCCAGCCGGTGTTCGAGGTGACGGACCGCTGCTTCATGGGACCCCTGCGGGAGACCGACGACCACCTCGCGCCGGACGGCCGCGTGATGGAGGTGCTGAGCGAACACCTGTGCCAGGGCTGGCTCGAGGGATACGTGCTGAGCGGTCGGCACGGGATGTTTGCGACCTACGAGGCCTTCGCGATGGTGTCGGCGTCGATGGCCGTGCAGCACGTGAAGTGGCTGCAGCACGCGCAGGAGCTGCCCTGGCGGGCCGACGTGTCGTCGCTGAACGTCCTGCTCACGTCGACGTGCTGGCGCAACGACCACAACGGGTTCTCCCACCAGGGTCCCGGACTGATCGACTGCCTCATCCCGTTGTCGCCGCAGGTCGTGCGGGTGTGGCTGCCCCCGGACGCCAACACCACGCTGTCCATCACCGACCACTGCCTGCGCAGCACCAACTACGTCAACCTCATCGTCGTGGACAAGCAGAAGCACCTGCAGTACCTCACGCTCGAGGAAGCCCACGCACACTGTGCCGCGGGTGCCGGCGTCTGGGACTGGGCCAGCACCTGCGGACCGGACGACGAGCCCGACATCGTGCTCGCCTGCGCCGGCGACGTGCCGACCCAGGAGGCGCTCGCCGCCGCCGAGCTGCTCGCCGAGCACGTGCCAGAGCTCAGGGTGCGCTTCGTCAACGTCGTCGACCTGATGGCCCTGCTTCCCGAGAACGACCATCCCCATGGCTACTCGGACAGCCAGTTCGACGACCTCTTCACCGCCGACAGACACGTCGTGTTCGCGTTCCACGGCTACCCCCGTGCCGTGCACCAGCTCATCCACGGGCGCAACGACCCGGGGCGCTTCCACGTCCGCGGGTTCAACGAGCAGGGCACGACCACGACACCCTTCGACATGGTCGTGCTCAACCGGATGAGCAGGTTCCACCTCGCCCAGGTGGTGCTCCGCCGCGCTGATCGCCGCGTGCCAGGGTGGGACGCGCTCACCGAGCTCTGCGAGCGGCGGCTCGCCGAGCACCGGCCCCACATCGAGGAGCACCTCGAGGACATGCCGGACATCGCGGACTGGACCTGGAGGGGACCTGTCCACCCCAGCGCGCCTGACGAGTCGGGCCGGTAGTTTCGACCCCGTGACCACCAGCATCTACATCGCCGGCACCGAAGCCCGGTCCGGCAAGTCGGCGGTGGCGGTCGGACTGCTGCACCAGCTGAGCCGACGCGCGGGCCGGGTGGGCGTGTTCCGCCCCATCGTCCGCGCCTCGGGGCCGGACGAGCTGGTCCTGACGCTGTTGTCCCAGCTGCCCGGCGACCTCTCGGCAGAGCAGGCGTGCGGCGTGACCTACGACGACCTGCACGCCTCGCCCGAGCGGGCCATGGGAGTGATCGTCGACCGCTTCCACGACGTTGCCCGTGACCACGACGTCGTCCTCGTCGTGGGATCCGACTTCACCGACGTCTCGGCACCGACGGAGTTCTCGGTCAACGCGGCGGTGGCCGCCAACCTCGGCTCCCGGCTGCTCCTGGTCGTACCGGCACAGGGACACGACCCTGGGGAAGTGGCGACGACGGCCGAGATGGCGGTCACAGCGGCCCGCGAGGCGCATGCGCACGTGACCGGTGTGGTTGCCAACCAGGTGGCACGAGAGCTCCTGGCGGCCACCACGACCGCTGTGTCGGACCGGGTCGGGCTCCCCGTGCAGTCGCTGCCGGAGACACCACTGCTGCGGGCCCCGACCGTCAAGGACCTCGTCGACGCGTGCTCCGGCCGGCTCGTCCACGGCGAGGCCGGGTGGCTCGACCGCGAGTGCATGGGCCTGGTGGTCGCAGCCATGACCATGCCCCACGTCCTGGACCGGCTCATCGAGGGCGGCGTCGTGATCGTGCCCGGCGACCGTGAGGACGTGGTCCTTGGCGTCCTGCTCGCCCACCGGTCCAAGACCTTCCCGACCCTGTCGGGGATCGTCCTCAACGGCGGGTTCCCGCTCTCGCCGCAGGTCCAGCGGCTCATCGAGGGCCTCGACGTCGTACTGCCGATCGTCGCGACCGACAGCGGCACGATGACGACCGCGACGAGGTTGGGCGCGGCGCGTGGGCGCCTGACCCCCGGGTCCACCCGCAAGCTCGAGGCCGCAGTGGCCATGGTCGAGCGCGGACTCGACGCCGAGGCGTTGCTCGGACCCGTCGCGACGACGGGGGAGGGTGCTGTCACCCCGTTGATGTTCGAACACCAGCTGGTCGACGACGCTCGAGCGGCAGGCGCTCACATCGTGCTACCCGAAGGTGCCGAGGACCGGATCCTGCTCGCGGCCGACACCGTCCTGGCGCGCGAGATCGCGAAGCTCACCCTGCTCGGCGACGAGGAGACGATCCGCGCCAACGCAGCCCGCCTGGGTGCGGACATCTCCGGGGCGGCGATCATCGACCCGTCCAGCAGCTCCCTGCGCGAAGGATTCGCTGCAGACTATGCCGGGCTCCGGGCCCACAAGGGGGTCACACTCGACCAGGCCCGTGACCGGGTCGTCGACCCGTCCTACTTCGGCACGCTGATGGTGCACCAGGGCCTCGCTGACGGCATGGTCTCGGGGTGCATCACGACCACGGCACACACGATCCGCCCCGCCCTCGAGATCGTCCGGACCTCGCCTGACGTGTCGGTGGTCTCGAGCGTCTTCCTGATGTGCCTGGCCGACCGCGTCCTGGTCTACGGCGACTGTGCGGTCAACCCCGACCCGACCGCCGAGCAGCTCGCTGACATCGCGATCTCCTCGGCCCGCACGGCGCAGCGGTTCGGTATCGAGCCGAAGGTGGCGATGCTGTCGTACTCGACAGGCGAGTCGGGGACCGGCGCTGATGTCGACAAGGTCCGTGCCGCCACGGCGCTGGTCCACCAGCGTGCTCCAGAGCTGCTCGTCGAGGGTCCGATCCAGTACGACGCCGCGGTCGACCCCCACGTCGCGGCGACGAAGCTCAAGGACAGCCCCGTGGCGGGGCGCGCGACAGTCTTGGTGTTCCCTGACCTCAACACCGGCAACAACACCTACAAGGCGGTCCAGCGCAGCGCGTCGGCCGTCGCGATCGGTCCGATCCTCCAGGGCCTCAACCGGCCGGTCAACGACCTGTCCCGTGGAGCGCTGGTGCGCGACATCGTCAACACGATCGCCATCACGGCGATCCAGGCCGGCGCCTGATGCCGAGGTCGCGCACGGTCCTGGTCGTCAACTCGGGGTCGTCGTCGCTGAAGTACCAGGTCATCGATGCCGACAGAGGTGCCACCGCAGCCTCGGGGCTGGTCGAGAGGATCGGGGGCGCTGGACGTCTCAAGCACACGTCCAGCGACGAGACGCACGAGCGTGACGTCACCTGCAACGACCACCGGGCCGCCCTCGACGCGGCCCGAGCCGCGCTGCGCGAGCACGGACCGGATCTCGGAGAGGTGGGGCTCTTCGCCGTCGGGCACAGGGTCGTGCACGGCGGCCCACGGTTCACCGAGCCGGTGGTTGTCGACGACGACGTGATCGAAGCCATCCGCGAGCTCGTGCCGCTGGCACCTCTGCACAACCCGGCGAACCTCGAGGGCATCCTCAGCGCCCGGGAGTCCTTCCCCGACGTTCCCCAGGTTGCCGTCTTCGACACCGCCTTCCACCAGACCCTTCCCGCTCGGGCCCACACGTATGCCGTGCCCGCGGACTGGCGGGACCGCCACCACGTGCGGCGCTACGGCTTCCACGGCACGTCGCACCGCTACGTCTCCCGTCGCACGGCGGAGCTCCTGGGGCGCAGCCCCGCCGACTGCAACGTCATCGTGCTCCACCTCGGCAACGGCGCCAGCGCCTGCGCGGTGCAGGGTGGTCGCAGCATCGACACCTCGATGGGGCTGTCTCCACTCGAAGGCCTGGTGATGGGTACTCGCTCCGGTGACGTCGACCCGGCGCTCGGCGCCTATCTCGCCCGCGTCGCGGACCTCGACGCCACGGCATACGACGAGGCACTCAACAAGGGCAGTGGCCTGCTGGGCCTCGCCGGCATCTCCGACGTGCGCGAGCTCGAGCAGCGGCGTGCCCATGGCGACGCGGACGCCGCTCTGGCCTTCGACGTGATGGCCTACCGGCTGCGCAAGTACGTCGGTGCGTATGCCGTGGCGCTGGGCCACGTCGACGCCATCGCGTTCACCGGTGGCATCGGTGAGAACAGCGCCGAGGTGCGACACGCTGTGCTCAGCGGTCTCGAGGTCCTCGGAGTCGAGGTCGACGCGTTGGCGAACGTCGCGGGGGAGCCCACCCGGCTGGTCACGACGGCCCGCAGCAACATCGCTGTGTACGTCGTCCCGACCAACGAGGAGCTGGAGATCGCCCGCGCCTGCCTCGACGTCCTGGGGCAGGACGGTCCCGTCTAGGGTGCTGGCGTGACCACCCTGTACCGCGGCGGCTTCGTCTACACCCCCATCGACCCCTTCGCCAACGCGATGGTGGTCGACGACGCGACGGGCACGATCGCCTGGATCGGCGGTGACGACGCGGCGGCTGTGCACGTCGACGCCGTCGACGAGGTGGTGGAGCTCGACGGTGCGTTGGTGACCCCGGCGTTCGTCGATGCCCACGCCCACACCTCGCAGACGGGGGCGGGTCTTCGCGGAGTCGACCTCGGCACGACGCAGTCGGTCGTCCAGGCGCTCAGCCGCATCGAGGACGCCGCCCGTGCCAACCAGGGGCGCCCCGTCTACGCCCCCAACTGGGACCAGGGCGACTGGGCCGAGCGCCGTCCGCACACCGGTGCCGAGCTGGACCGCGCGACCTACGGGGGAGTCGTCTACTCACCCCGCGTCGACGGTCACTCGGCCGTCATCTCCTCCGCCCTGGCGGCTGCCTCCGGTGCCCGAGACCTGCCAGGCTGGGAGGGCGACGGCCTGGTCACCAAGGACGCCCACCACGCAGCCCGCGAGGCCTTCAACGGCGCGGTCACTCCTGCGCAGCGGCGGGCCGACATCGACCTCGCCCTCCAGGCCGCGGCGGCAGCCGGGATCGGACTCCTGCACGAGAACGGCGGCCGCACCCTGTCGGGCACCGACGACTTCGCGGAGGTCCTGGCGGCGGGGGAGCGTGGCGACGGGCCCCAGACGATCGGCTACTGGGCCCAGCTCGTGGCCGACGAGGCGCAGGCCCGGGACGTCGCCACCCTGCGCGGCGCCCGCGGGCTCGCCGGCGACCTCAACATCGACGGCTCGGTCGGGTCACGCACCGCCCACCTCCGGGCGGACTACTCCGACGCCTCCGGTCACGCCGGCAACGCCTACCTCACCGTCGAGCAGGTTCGCGACCATGTCGCTGCCTGCTCGCTCGCGGGCGTCCAGGCCGGGTTCCACGTGATCGGCGACGCCGGGGTGGACACCGCGATCGAAGGGTTCGAGGCTGCCGCTGCCCTCGTCAGGGCTCCCGTCGTGACGCGGACCCGGCACCGCCTCGAGCACCTCGAGATGATCTCGCGAGACGGCATCGAGCGCCTCGTGCGACTTGGGGTCACTGCGAGCGTCCAGCCCGCCTTCGACGCCTTCTGGGGTGGCGACCAGGGCATGTATGCCGCGCGGCTGGGCGCCGACCGCGTCCACGGACGCCGCGGCGGCGACTGCGCCCCGATGAACGCCTTCGCAGAGATGATGGCGGCCGGGATGATCGTCGCCCTGGGATCGGACTCGCCGGTGACCCCGTTCGCCCCGTGGGAGGCCGTGCGGGCCTGCGTGAACCACCACGACGAGAGCCAGCGGGTCTCCGCGCGTTCGGCCTTCCTTGCCCACACCCGGGGTGGCTGGCGGGCGGCCGGGTACGACGACCGGGGCTACCTCGACCTGGGACTGCCGGCGAGCTTCGCCGTGTGGGAGGTGGGCGACCTCGTGGTGCAGGCACCGGACGACCGCATCCAGACCTGGTCCACCGACCCGCGCTCCGGGACGCCCGGCCTGCCGGACCTCTCGCCGGGCAGTCCCTCACCGACCTGCCAGCGGACGGTCGTGCGCGGTCGCACCGTCTTCGACTCCGGCGCGCTCGCCTCGTGACCCTGGGACCGGCGTGGGGGAAGAATTTGCGGCCCAGAGGACCATGCGCCGGAAATCCTCTCCCTCGCTGCTAGATTTGCCGCGTGTCTTCGCGCGTGAAACCCCTCCTCGACCTCGACCCGGCTGACGTCCGCCGGGCCCGCACCCTGGCTCGCAAGGCCGGGCGACCTGTCGTCAAGCTGGCCCAGAGCCACACGACCGTCAGTGTCGAGCGCGCCACCCTGCGGCTCGCGGGCCTGTCCGGCGCCGACCACGAGCGCGTCCCGTGGGTCAACCACCTCGTCGATGCGGTCCGTGGCGAGGTCGGGCTCGAGCACGGCATCACCAGCCCGGTCTTCGACGCCCTGCGCAGGGGGGAGGCGCCCGACCTGCTGACCCTGGCCCAGAAGGCGGCGAGCGGCTCGGTGCAGTTCCGGCTCCCCGAGGGCAAGGCGGCCACCACGGCAGCCAAGGACGCGCGCCGTGAGGTGAGCCGCGGCATCCGCACCATCGACAAGCAGCGCGCCAACCGCGACCGCCTCATCAAGCGCCACGGCGACCCCGAGCAGCGCCCCTGGATCTACCTCATCGTCGCCACCGGCGACATCTACGAGGACATCCCGCAGGCGCAGAACGCCGCCCGCGAGGGCGCCGACATCATCGCCGTCATCCGCTCGACGGGCCAGTCGTTGCTCGACTACGTGCCCGAGGGCGCCACCCGCGAGGGGTATGCCGGCACGTACGCGACGCAGGAGAACTTCCGCCTCATGCGCGCCGCCCTGGACGAGACGTCCAAGGAGCTCGGTCGCTACATCCGGCTGACCAACTACGCCTCCGGGCTGTGCATGCCGGAGATCGCCACGCTGGCCGGGCTCGAGCGGCTCGACATGATGCTCAACGACTCGATGTACGGGATCCTCTTCCGCGACATCAACCCCATCCGGACGTTCGTCGACCAGCGGTTCAGTCGGCAGATCCACGCCCGCGCCGGGATCATCATCAACACCGGCGAGGACAACTACCTCACGACGGCTGACGCCGTCGAGGCCGCGCACACGGTGACCGTGAGCCAGCTGCTCAACGAGTACTTCGCCAAGGAGGCGGGGCTCGAGGACTGGCAGCTCGGCCTGGGGCACGCGTTCGAGATCAACCCCGAGATCCCCGACTCGTTCCGGATGGAGCTCGCGCACGCACTGCTGGCGCGGCAGCTGTTCCCCGACGCACCCCTGAAGTGGATGCCGCCCACCAAGCACATGACCGGCGACGTGTTCCGCGGCTACCTGCTCGACGGGTTCTTCAACCTCGTCGGCGCGATGACCGGTCAGGGCATCCTGCTCGTCGGCATGATGACCGAGGCCGTGGTCACCCCGTTCCTGTCCGACCGCGACCTCGCCCTCCAGAACGTCCGCTACGTGCTCAACGCGGCGGGCGGTCTGACCGAGGACTTCCACCCGCCCCGCGACGGCTTCATCCAGACCCGGGCTCGAGGCGTGCTCGGCGAGGCCATCGACCTGCTCACCGCGATCACCGAGGAGCCCGGGAAGGCACCCCTGCTCGAGGCGATCGCGGACGGCACCTTCGGCCTGATGAAGCGTCCCGCGAACGCCGGCAAGGGGCTCGACGGGGTGGTGGTCCGCGCTGACGGCTACGACAACCCGGCCACGACCCTCCTCGAGACCGGGGAGACCCGATGACACCGGCCCAGAACCCGCGCACGACCGACGAGGCCATGCCGCTCGACCCGATGCCCGCCAAGGCCGTGGCCAAGGGGGCGAAGGCTGCTCGCAAGACCCCGGACATCGTCCGCCCCTACGGCGACACCACCGGGGACGGCATGGTGCAGGTGTCGTTCACGCTGCCGGTCCCGCACGACAAGCGGGCCGAGGGCGCCGCCCTCCAGCTCGCAGCCAAGATGGGCCTCGAGCCGGCTCTGCTCGTCCACGCCAAGCCGATGGGTCCCGACTTCACGTTCTTCGTGGTCTACGGCAGCGCGACCCACCTGGTCGACCTGCGCGACGTCACCGTCGTGGAGCGTGAGTTCCCGCTGCTGAGCCCCACCGAGGTCAACAAGGCGATCAAGTCGCGGCTTCGTCGCAAGCTCGTCGTGGTCGGCGCGTGCATCGGCACCGACGCCCACACCGTCGGGATCGACGCCATCCTCAACATCAAGGGGTTCGCGGGGGAGAAGGGGCTGGAGTACTACCGCGAGATCAAGGTCGTGAACCTCGGCGCCCAGGTGCTCGTCCCGGAGCTCGTCGCCCGCGCCCGGGCCGAGAAGGCCGACGCCGTCATGGTCAGCCAGGTCGTCACGCAGCGCGACGCGCACATCCACAACACCACGACGATGAGCGCAGCCTTCCGAGAGGCCTACCCTGCCGGGCAGGTGCCACTGCTCGTCGTCGGTGGTCCCCGGTTCGAGGAGGGTTCGGCCCCCAAGCTCGGGGTCGACCGGATCTTCGGCCGCGGTACCACCCCCGGCGAGGTCGCCAGCTACCTCGTCCATGCCCTCGCCTCGCCCGTCTCGAAGGAGAAGTCATGACCGCCCCCACCCGAGCGACCGTCGGCCTCACCGTCACCCATCGCCGCTATGTGCCGTACAGCCACGCCCACTACGCGGGCAACCTCGTCGACGGCGCCTACTCGCTGGCGGCGTTCGGCGACGTGGCCACCGAGATGTGCATCCGCACGGACGGCGACGAGGGGCTGTTCGCGTCGTACTCCGACGTCCAGTTCAAGGCGCCGGTCCGGGCCGGCGACGTCATCGAGATCGAGGCCCGGCTGGTTCGGGCCGGGACCCGGAGCCGTGAGATGGACTTCGAGGTGCGGGTCGTCGGCCGCGGGACCCCCGAGCGCGGTGAGTCCGCCGCCGACGTCCTGGACCCGCCCGTGGTGGCCACCACGGCTCGTGGCGTCGTGGTGGTTCCCCCGCCGGCACCGACTGGTTGAGGGCCGCTTCCGGCGTGTCGCGCGCGACACGCCGACCGTTCGCCGATTGCCCGAAGTTGCCTTGCAGCACAACGGATTTGGCGTGAGCACGCAACCAGGGCAAATGAGGTCCTGCACCAGTGAACACGGGGTTGACAGCCCTCGCCTCGGGGGTAAGTTTGCCCACGGTTGTATCACCGCAAGACCGTTGACCAGGGGGAATCCAGGCCGGAGACGTACGCATTGCCCGGTGGCTAGCGCGCGCAGCCACCGCCCGCCAGCAGTGACGTACGACCGAACTGGTGCTCCGCCTCTCGGCGGTGGTGGACGGCGGCTCGGCCCGCGCGCTTAGTAGACAACAGCAGGATGTCGGCACCCAGCCGGCCCCTTGCTGGTCCCAACGGCAGTGCGGGCCGTTCCGTGTCCTACCGTGGTCCCGTGCCTCAGCCGACCATCACCCTCCGAGCGGGGCTGCGACTCCTCGCCGCCCTGGGATCCGGCCTCGTCACCTCGTACGCCTTTCCCGGACACGACATCTGGTGGTTCGCCCCGCTCGGTGTGGGCCTGCTGTCCGCGGCGGTCCTCGGCGCCCGGTGGCGACTGGCCCTGCTGCTGGGGCTGGCCCATGGCTTGGGGTTCTTCCTGCCGACGCTGTCGTGGACCGGCGTCTACGTCGGCAACCTCCCGTGGATCGCCCTGGCCACGCTGGAGGCCCTCTACCTCGCAGTCATGTGCGCGCTGACGGCTGCGGCCCAACGCCCCTTCCTCACCTCCCGGCTGYGCCCCCTCGCGTATGCCGCCGTCCCCTTGGCCTGGGTACTCCAGGAGTGGGCTCGAGGGACGACGCCATTCGGCGGTTTCCCGTGGGCGCGCCTGGCCTTCAGCCAGGCCGACGGCCCGTTGGCGCCGTTCGCCCGCTTCGGGGGAGCCCCCGGTCTCACCTTCGCCGTGGCCACCCTGGGCGTCCTGCTGCACCTGGTCGTCCGCGAGCTCACCCACCGGGTCGGGCGGCCGCGCCCGGCCCAGGCCGCGGCATACCGGCCCCTGGCGGTAGCCCTCGCAGTGCTGGCGCTGGCGCCGCTGGGCCTCGCCGTCGCGACGACGCCGCCCACGGACGGGCGGAAGGTGTCGGTCCTGTTCGTCCAGGGCAACGTGCCCAAGGCCGGACTGGACTTCAACGCCGAGCGTCGCAAGGTCCTGGACAACCATGTCCAGGGCACCCTCGAGGCGGTCGCCACGGGTCATCCGGCGCCGAGCCTGGTCGTGTGGCCGGAGAACTCCTCGGACATCGACCCGTTCGAGAACGCCGACGCGGCCGCCGACATCCGGCTCGCCGTCGAGACTGTCAAGGCGCCCATCCTCGTGGGTGCTGTCCTCGACGGCCCCGCCCCCTACATCTCCAACGCCAGCCTGTTCTACCGCCCGGGCGTCCCCGACCCGCAGCGGTACGTCAAGCAGCACCCGGTGCCGTTCGCGGAGTACATCCCCTTCCGCGACTTCTTCCGGAACTTCTCCGACAAGGTCGACCTGGTCACCCGGGACTTCACCAAGGGTGACCGGCCGGGCGGGTTCGAGGTGCCGGTGGCGGGGGAGCGGCCCTACTGGATCATCCCCACGATCTGCTTCGAGGTGGCCTACGACGGGCTGATGCGCGACTCGACCCTGCAGCCCGGGCGGGACGCGAGCATCCTCGCCGTGCAGACCAACAACGCGACGTTCGGCTACACCGCCGAGTCCGAGCAGCAGTTCGCGATCAGCCGGATCCGCGCCATCGAGCACGGACGCTCGGTCGTCCACGTCTCCACTGTCGGCGTCAGCGGGTTCATCAACCCCGACGGAACGTCCGTCGACAAGACGACGTTGTTCAGCGCAGCGGCCCGCTACGGGTCGCCGGTGGTCCGCACCGAGGTCACCGTGTCCGATCGCCTCGGACCGCTGCCGGAGTATGCCGCGGGCCTGGCGTTCGTCACACTCCTGGCGCTCGGTCTGTGCCTGCGGCGTCGGACCGCTAGGGTCGATCGCGCCACGGACGGACCCACCGCACCGGCTCAACCCCGAAGGGATCCTGTCGTTGTCTGACGAGATCGTGTTGTCTGACCAGGTCGACCGGGTGCTCGTGTGCATCCCGACGTACAACGAACGTGAGAACCTGCCCAGGATCGTCGAGCGGGTGCGTGCCGCGGTGCCGACTGCGGACGTCCTCGTGCTCGACGACAACTCTCCCGATGGCACCGGCAAGGTCGCTGACGAGATCGTCGCGGCCGATCCGCAGGTCCACGTGCTGCACCGACCTGGCAAACAGGGCCTCGGCAATGCCTACCTCGCGGGCTTCACCTGGGCCTTGGAGCAGGGCTACGGAGCCATCGTGGAGATGGACGCCGACGGCTCGCACCAGCCCGAGCAGCTGCCGGGCCTGCTGGCGGCCCTCTCCGACGCCGACCTGGTGATCGGCGCGCGCTGGGTTCGTGGCGGCAGCGTGGTCAACTGGCCACTGCACCGCAAGGCGCTCAGCGTCGGCGCCAACATCTACACCCGCGCGCTGCTCGGCATGCCGGTCCACGACGCCACCGCCGGCTACCGCGTCTACCGCGCCAGCGCCCTGCAGGCCATCGGGCTGGACCACGTCGCGTCCCAGGGCTACTGCTTCCAGGTGGACCTCACCCAGCGCGCCGTCCGGCTCGGGCTGCGCGTCGTCGAGGTGCCGATCACCTTCGTCGAGCGCGAGGTCGGTGACTCCAAGATGAGCGGCGACATCATGCGGGAGTCCCTGCTCCGGATCACGTCCTGGGGACTGGCGCACCGATCCGACCAGGTGCGCCGGCTCGGCCGCAGGGAGCCCACGTGGCACCGGCTGTAGGACGCACCCCCTATGCGCGGCGACGTCGGCCGCGCTGGCTGGCCATCGCGTTCGTGCTCCTGCTCGTCGTCCCGGTCCTGGAGATCGCGGCGATCATCGCGGTCGGCAAGGTCATCGGCGGCTGGCAGACCTTGGTCCTGCTGCTGGTCGAGTCGGCCCTGGGCGCCTGGCTCGTCCGGCGTGAGGGGGCCCGTTCCTGGAAGGCGCTCAGCACGGCTCTGACCACGGGTCAGATGCCGAGCCGACAGCTCGCGGACGCGGCGCTCGTCCTCGTGGGCGGGACCCTGTTGCTCACCCCGGGGTTCCTCACCGACATCGTCGGGTTCTTCTTCATCCTGCCCTTCACGCGGCCCATCGCCCGGACCCTGCTCGAGACCGTCGTCGCCAAGAAGCTGCTCGGGGGTCTCTTCGGTGGCCGGGTCACCGGTGCTGGTCCCGGTGCTGGTCCCGGTGGATCCGGCGGGGCCGGCGGACAGTCGTCCAGTGGACCCGACGTCATCGAGGGTGAGGTCCTCTAGCCGCTCACCACGCGGCATACCACGCATGACGAAGGCCGCGTCCCCTGATCGGGACGCGGCCTTCGTGCTGCTGTGGCTCAGGCGGTGCGCTTGCGGCGGGGCTTCTCGCCGCGCGACTCGCGCAGGAGCACCAGGCGCTCCTCGAGGAGCTCCTCGAGCTCAGGGATGGACCGACGCTCGAGCAACATGTCCCAGTGGGTGCGGACGTGCTTGACCTGCTTGACCTCGGGCTCGGGGCCGTCGACGAGACGGGCCTCCTCGCCGCAACGGCATTCCCAGGTCGACGGGATCTCGGCCTCGATCGAGAAGGGCAGCTCGGTCCGGTGGCCCAGTGGGCACACGTAGGACGTGATCTGTCGCTCGCTCGGGACGACGTGGTCGTCTGTCTCGAGACTGTGCGAAACCATTCGGCTGCCCCGGAGGGTGCGCTCTGCCATGACGGGGTTCTCCCAACGTGCTTGGTACCCTGCCCGCTCGGGTGGGGGCTCGGGGATTCACTCGGCATAACGCCGTAGACCCGTGCAATGTTCCGACGTTGGGGACGCCCGTTTCGTTGGCAGTTGTGACGCAAATCACATTCAGACGATCGCGGGCACCTCGTTGCCGGCGTCGATGATCCCCTGGCGTACGTCCACCCTGCGCAGGAGCACGAAGCCGAGGACGAAGAAGATGATCAGCGCGACGATCGCCGGCCGGTAGGAGTCGGTCAGCTGGTGGACCAGGCCGAAGAGCAGCGTGCCGAACCACGACGTGCCGCGCTCCATGGCTTGGTAGAAGGCGAAGAACTCGGCCTCGCGGCTCCTGGGCACGAGCTGGCTGAACAACGACCGGCTCAGGGCCTGACTGCCTCCCAGCACGATTCCGATGAGGACACCGAGGGCGATGAAGGGGATGAACGCCTTCTCCGGGACGAAGAACGCCGCAATGACGATGGCAGCCCAGGCCACCAGCGACCCGAGGATGGTCCGCCACGCCCCGTAGCTGCGGGCGAACCGGCCGAAGAGCAGCGCCCCTCCGAACGCCACGAACTGGACGAGCAGGATCAGGGCGATCAGCTGTTCCTGGGCGAACTTGAGCTCCTCGGCGCCATAGAGGCTGCTCGAGGAGATGACCGTCTGGATCCCGTCGTTGAAGAACAGGTAGGCGAGCAGGAACATCAGCGTGTGCGGGTAGGTCCGCAGGTCACGAAAGGTGTGTCCGAGCTGGGCGTAGCTGCCGCGCACGATGCCTGCGGACGGCTGGTCGACGCGGGCGATCTCCCCACCACGCAGGTCCCACAGGCCGCGCACGGGGATGAGCGTGAACAGACCCCACCACAGCCCGGCCGACAGCATGCTGATCCGCACCGCCATGCCCTTGTCCACGCCGATCAGGTCGGGCTTGGAGACGATGACCAGGTTGATCGCGAGCAGGAGCCCACCGCCGAGGTAGCCCAGCGCCCAGCCTCGCGACGACACGGCGTCGCGGTCGTCGGGGGAGGCGATCCGGCAGAGGATGGCGTCGTACACGACCAGGGACGAGCCCAGGGCGATCGTGGCCAGGATCATCATCAGCGCACCGAACCGCCAGTTCGACCCGTGGAGGAAGAACAGCAGCGACGCGGCCACGGCGCCCGCCCAGGCGAAGGCCCCGAGCAGTCTCGCCGGGCGCGGCGTCCGGTCGGCGATGGCTCCCACGAAGACCAGCAGGACCGCCGAGATGATGGTCGACAGGGTCACCGTGTAGGACGCGACGGACCCCGGGTCGAGGGGAGCGGTCAGGACGAGAACGAGGGCACCGACGGCAGCGAACGACAGCGGGATGGCCGTCGGCACCAGCGCGGGCTTGTTGCGGACCATCTGGACGACCGTGAACACCAGCGCGGCCAGACCCAGGAGGGTGAGCGCCAGGGCGACCTGCCAGACCCCACTGGGCAGGTCGGCGGCAGCCGGGACGACGTGCAGGTCGACGTGGCAGCTCTGGTCGTCATCGAGTCCGGGACAGGCGGCCTCCTTGGCGACCGTCGTGAGGTAGGGCGCGAAGAGCACCGTGCCGACCGTCGTGACGAAGGCGGAGTTCGCCCAGTCGTACCAGTACCAGGGCCTCTTGTACTGCTCGTGCTCAGCCCACGTCGACTGTGGCGCGGCCGCCTCTGTTGTCATGCGTGAAGGGTGGCACAACGACTACTYGCACAGATGGGTATTCCTACCCAAAAGCGATGGCGAGTCGGGGCCTCGCGGTGACTACCCGGCATACTCCCAGTGCCACGGCTCGGGCAGCGAACCGGTGGGTTCGGCCCAGTCCGGGTGGAACCACCCGTAGAGCGGCGCGTTCTGCTTCATCCAGAGGTGCGCAGGCGTCCCGAAGCTGTTGATGCCTCCACAGAGGTCCACGGCCCGGCCCATGCCGTGCTCGCTGCGCCCGGGGGTGGCGGCCCACTTGCCCTTGACCACCTTCACCGCGACCTGCTCGGCGTACGAGCGGTAGGAGTCGGTGACGCAGATGGGGGAGCCCGTGTCCTTCTCGTACGCGAGGCTCATCGCGTTGAACGCAGCGGCCGCACCCGGGCGAAGGCTCTGCCCGAGGGCACCGAAGAGCGGACACAGACCGGCCACCGGGATCTTGCCGTTGGGGTACTCGGTCTCGTTGGTGCTGCACGCCTTGACCGACCCGTCGGCCAGCACTCCCGGCACGACGAGGGCAGCGCGCAGTCGCTTCGACGCGTCCATCGCGGCCGCGTTGCCACTGCCGAGGAGCAGACCTGCCACAGGCCCGGCCTTGGCGACCTGCTCCGCGTGCAGCTGCCTGGTCGCATCCAGCTGGGCCTTCTGCTCCTCGACCACCACGTCGAGCTTCTTCTTGGCGTCGGCGGCCTGGGTCGCGGCTTCGGTGGCCCTGGTGCTGGCCTCGACGGCCTTGATGGCGATGGTGCGCTGCAGCTGGGTCTGGTTCTGGACCCGTTCGATCTGGCCCGTGCGCTGGTCGGTGAGGTAGGACAGCTGGGCGGCGGTGTCGCTCGCCTCGCTCGCCGACTTCGCCAGGGAGTCGAAGAGGGTGCCCATGTCGCTGATGGCGCCGCCGGTTCCGGCGTAGGCGAGGTAGGCCCACTGACCGAGGGCCCGACGGTCCTCACCAAGGCGGGTGCTCAGCTGCTGGTACAGCAGCACGTTGCGGTTGGCCTCCTCGCGTGCGGCCCGCTCCGCGTCACGTGCGGCGGCATACTCCTGCAGGAGGGTGTTGGCCTCGAGGGCGAGTCGGTCGAGCTTGGTCGCCGCGGCCGCGATCCCGGCGTTGGAGGCGGTGAGGTCCCTCGTGAGCGCATCCGCGGCGGCGATCTGCGCGGCCAGCTCTGCGGGGCTGAGCGTTGCCTCGCCACCCGCTCCGGGCGTGGCCGTAGCCCCGGCGGTGACCGTCCCTCCACCGGTCACGAGACCGTCCGTCGGGTGCCCGGCCAGACCATCGGCCGGGTCGGTTGGCGGGGCGGAGGGCTTGGTCGACCTGGACTGCGGAGCAGCTGCCGACGAGGTGGACGAGGGGGCGGGTGTGGACGAAGTGGCCGATGGTGCGGGTGGGGCCGTCGTGGAGGCGTAGGCGGGCGTCCACCCTGCCAGCACCGCGGCGGTCAGGACGCCTGCGGCTACGCCGGCTCTTCCTGCGAGCCCAAGCACGGTCAGCCAACTCCCTCTGCTGCCCTCTCTGGGCAGCTCCGAACTCCTCAACGCACCTTAACCGCGATAGGTCACGTTTTCTCTCGTCCTTTAGTGGGAGAGCGACTGGGCCATCAGGCTGACGCGGTGACCGGGATCGCCCAGCTGGGCCACCTCGCGATAGCCCCGGCGTCGGTGGAACTCCAGGGAGGGAACGTTCGGGGGGTCGATGTTGACCTCGAGGACGAGTCGACCCCGCACCACGGCCGCATCCTCGACCGCGTCGTAGACCGCCGTCGCCAGGCCCCGGCGCCGGAAGCGGTCGTCGATGACGATCCGGTCGAGGTAGTCGAACTCGCTCCCGTAGCGATCACCGAACCAGCGGTAGTTCGGCGAGTCGTAGGCGGTGCCCGGCCCGAACACGAGGACGAATCCGGCCGTCTGCCCGTCGCACACGATCACATCAGCGCGCGAGGCCCATCGCCGGAGGTCGCCGAGTCGCAGCGCGTCGWGGGGGGAGAGCAGCTCGACGTGGTCGGCGTTGAGCCGGAGCACGTCGAGCACGTCGGTGTCGACCATCGGGCGCAGCACTTCCGGAGCCTCCATGGGCCGAGTCTGCCACCCATGACAGTTGTCACTTCCGGTGAGGTCAGGGCTTACGTAGCCTCCGCCAGTCACCACAACCGACAGCCGGAACCGGCACTCGCCAACCCCGCTACCCGACGCGTTGTCACCTCATCGAGTCGCTGTCACCAACCCAACCCAGGAGCGTGCGTCCATGGCCAACCCCGTCCACAGCAGAAGGGGTGGCCCCACCGCCGCCCAGGTCCGGCGGGCGGCGGTGACGGCAGGAGCGGCAGTCCTGGCCCTCGCCGCTGCAGCCTCCACGGGCGCCGGCTCGGCCACCGCCCACGGCACGGACACCCGTCTCGCCCCTCGCACGCACTTCACGATGCAGGCTGACGGTTCCAGCGGGCTGACCGCTGGGGGAGAGGGCATCCCCAACATCGACTCGGTCAAGAAGACCATCTACGCCTACTACGGCGACCCGGCCGGCACCGGTGCAGCCAACCCCACCAGCTCGCCCTACATCAGCGAGCTGACGTCGATCCTGGACCGGCAGCGCCAGGCGCTTCCCCGCTTGCTGGCCAACGCCCAGCGGCACCACGAGAAGCCGGCCATCGTGTTCGATGCCGACGACACGACCCTGTGGACCTACCAGATGGAGGTCGGGGACATGAAGTTCGTGTTCACCCCGGCCGCCCAGGCTCCGTGGGTCAACGAGGAGCGGTTCCCGGCTGTCCCGGGGATGGTCGACTTCGTCAACGACGCCCAGGCGATGGGCTTCACGGTGTTCGGCCTCACCGGGCGCAGCGACAGCCAGAAGGCGCACACCGTCAGCAACCTCGCGAAGGTCGGCTACACCGCCTTCCCGGAGAGCCGGTTCTTCACGAAGTACAACTCGGGCACGACTCCGCCCGGCTACCTCACCTGTGCAGCAGCCCCCACCTGCAACACCGTCGAGTACAAGGCGGGGACCCGCAAGCACATCGAGCAGGACCTCGGTTACGACATCGTGCTCAACGTGGGTGACCAGTGGTCAGACCTGCAGGGCGGGTATGCCGACCGGTCACTCAAGCTGCCGAACCCCACCTACTACCTCCCCTCGCCTAACCTGCCCGGCGTCAGCGAGCCGTGGCTGGCTCCGCGAACCCGCTTCACGATGAAGCCTGACGGGTCCAGCGGGCTGACCCAGGGCGGCGAAGGGATCCCCAACATCGACGTCGTGAAGAAGACCATCGCGGTCTACTACGGCGACTCCGGCAGCGGCATCTCCAACAAGGTCTCGTCGCCCTACATCTCGGAGCTCACCCGGCTCGTCGACCGACACAGTCGCCAGCTGCTCCAGCAGTGCCGCACCGAAACGAAGCAGGGCCGCAACCCCGCCATCGTGCTCGATGCGGACGACACGACGTTGTGGACCTACGACATGGAGGTTGCGGCGATGCACTTCGTCTTCAACCCCACCGTCCAGGACCAGCAGTGGGTCCAGCCGCAGCGATTCCCAGCCACTCCGGGCATGGTCTCCTTCGCCAACGCGGCGGCAGAGGCCGGCTGCACCCTGGTCGGGTTGACCGGTCGGAACACGACCCAGCGGGCCGCCACGCTGGGCAACCTCGCCAAGGTCGGGTACACCGGCTTCAGCCCCGACAACTACTACACGAAGTGGACGTCCACCGAGCCGATCCCGTCGTACGCGACCTGCGTCCTGGCACCCCGGTGCACGACGATCGAGTACAAGTCGCAGACGCGTGCGCACGTGGAGGCCCAGGGCTTCGACATCATCGCCAACTTCGGTGACCAGTACAGCGACCTGATCGGTGGGTCGGCGGACCGCGCGATCAAGCTGCCCAACCCGACGTACTACCTGCCCTAGCCCGCCCACCCCTGAGCGGCGCGGAGGTGAGCTCCGCGCCGCTTCGGTGTGCCATCGGCACACCTCGACGCAAGGATGTCCCGCATGAGCACCGCTCCCCACCCCGCGACCCCGGTCGAGTCCGTCCTCGTCAGGTCCGACTACGTCGTCCTGACCGGCGGTGGGCTCGCGGTCGCGCTGGCCGCGCTGACCCACTTCGTCGGGGCGGGTGCCGTGCTGCCGTTTGTCTGTTCGGCAGTGGCCGTCACCCTGCTCGCCTCGCTGGTGGGGCGGTCCGTGGAGCAGCTGGGAGACCGGTTCGGACCCGGCGCGACGGGCGTCCTGCAGTCGGCACTGGGCAACCTCCCCGAGCTGTTCATCGCCCTCTTCGCCCTCAAGGCCGGACTCGTGGCGGTGGTGCAGGCAGCCCTGATCGGGTCGATCCTCGCCAACCTCCTGCTGGTGCTCGGCCTGGCCTTCCTCGTGGGCGGGCTCAGGCACGGGACACAACAGCTGAACTCCGAACGCGCCCGCAGCATCATCGTCCTGATGGTGCTGTCCGTCGCAGCCATGGTGGTGCCGTCACTCGCACACTACGTGCACACGCCTGCCGCAGCCCACGAGAAGACCTTGTCGCTCATCGTGTCGGTGGTCCTCCTGGTCCTGTTCGCGCTGACCCTGCCTGCCTCGCTACGCCGGAGCACGTCGACCGGGGGACCCGGAGCCGACGAGACGGAGCACGAGGCTCCCCGCTGGCCGGTCTGGCTCGCAGTCGGCCTGTTGGCGCTGGCCGCGGCGCTCTCGGCGTTCGTGTCGGACTGGTTCGTCGTGGCGCTCGAGCCGGCGATGAAGGCCCTGAGCATCTCCGACGCCTTCGCCGGTCTGGTCATCGTCGCGATCGCCGGCAACGCGATCGAGAACGTCGTCGGGGTGCAGCTGGCCGCCCGCAACCGGTCGGAGTACGCCTTCTCGATCGTCATCAACTCGCCGATCCAGATCGCCCTGGTGCTGGCTCCTCTGCTCGTCGTGCTGTCGTCGGTGTTCGGCTTCGCGACGCTGACCCTGGTGTTCCCACCCATGCTCGTGGTGTCCGTCGTGATCGCCGTGATCATCACGGCCTTCATCACCTTCGACGGTGAGTCCACCTGGATCGAGGGGGCCGCGCTGATCGCGGTGTATGCCGTGATCGCCACCTCGTTCTGGTGGGGCTGAGCAGCAACACCGGCCGTGGCGGCCGCGCCACGGCCCCATGACGGCTCCCTGTGTCCCCACGTGGGCGTCGTCGCCGCCGTCGTCCACACGTGGATCTCGTGGTCCTCGACCTGAGCCGGCACCACCGGCAGCGTGAACGCATGGATGACACAGTGGAGTGGGTCAACGAGGTGCGACTGGTGGGCAAGGTCAGCGGTGCCGTCGACGAGCGCGAGCTGCCCAGCGGGGACAGGGTGGCCGCCCTGCGTCTGGTGGTGCCGCGCCCTCCGGGTCGCGGTCCGGGCTCCGCCAGTGTCGACACGATCGACGTGGCCTGCTGGACGGGACGCACCCGTCAGGCTGCCCGACGGCTGGCCGCCGGGGACCAGGTCGAGGTCGCGGGTGCCCTGAGGCGCCGCTTCTTCCGCGCGGGGGCGGCAACCGCGAGCCGCTACGAGGTCGAGGCGCACCGGCTGACCCGGAGGCGGACTCCAGCGGGGTAGGGGAGTGGTCGCGCGGGGAGGTGGTGCCGGGGAGGTGGTGGTGCCGGGGAGCCTGCACCGCGTGGCGAGCCTGCCCTGTGCCGAAGGCGCTGGCACGGGCGCGCGCCACGTGGCACGCTTTCGAGGTGACCAGCACTCCCGCCGCCGAGCAGCACCTGCGTGACCTCGCACGGCTGCGCCGGGTCCGCGACAGGATCGACCGCGAGTACGCCCTGCCGCTGGACGTCGAGGCGCTGGCCCGTGGCGCCCACATGTCGGCCGGGCACCTGAGCCGTGAGTTCAAGCAGGCCTACGGTGAGTCTCCGTACAGCTACGTCATGACCCGGCGCATCGAGCGCGCCATGGCGCTGTTGCGTCGCGGGGAGCTCAGCGTCACCGAGGTCTGTTTCGCGGTGGGGTGTTCGTCGCTGGGCACCTTCAGCACCCGGTTCACCGAGCTGGTCGGCGTCCCACCGAGCACCTACCGGCAGCGGATGGCAACGCCGACGCCGGAGATGCCGTCGTGCGTGACGAAGCAGGTGACCAGACCGATCAGGAATCGAGAAGCGCGGGCCACCGAGGCGCAACTAGCCTGAACCTCATGGACATCACCATTCACGCGAGCTTCCTGCCACAGGACGACCCGGACGCCGCACTGTCCTTCTACCGCGACACCCTCGGCTTCGAGGTCCGGGGCGATGTCGGCTACAACGGGTTGCGGTGGATCACGGTCGGCCCCGTCGACCAACCCGGCACGTCCATCGTGCTGCACCCGCCGGCAGTCGACCCGGGCATCACCGACGAGGAACGTCGCACCATTGTCGAGATGATGGCCAAGGGCACCTACGCCACGATGCTCCTCGCCACCGCCGACCTCGACGCCACGTTCGAGCGGGTGGCGGCCAGCGGTGCCGACATCGTGCAGGAGCCGACCGAACAGCCGTACGGCGTGCGCGACTGCGCCGTCCGCGACCCCGCCGGCAACCTCCTGCGCATCCAGCAGGGCTGAACCGCACCGCACCGTTGCTGCACGCCAACTCGGCAGCACACCCCGCGCATCGCCTCACGGACGGAGACACGACCGAGCATGGCCACACCGAAGGACAGCCAGGTGCAAGCGGTCCACGCCGCCGACAGCCACGACACGATCAGCGTGCTGGGCGCGCGGGAGAACAACCTGAAGGACGTCAACGTCGAGCTCCCCAAGCGCCGGTTGACGGTCTTCACGGGCGTGTCGGGCTCGGGCAAGAGCTCGCTGGTGTTCGCGACCATCGCCGCGGAGTCGCAGCGGATGATCAACGAGACCTACAGCGCCTTCGTGCAGGGGTTCATGCCGAGCCTGGCCCGCCCCGAGGTCGACCTGCTCGAGGGGCTGACGACGGCCATCATCGTGGACCAGGAGCGGATGGGTGCGAACCCCCGCTCCACGGTCGGCACGGCCACCGATGCCAACGCCATGCTCAGGATCCTGTTCAGCCGCCTCGGACACCCGCACGTCGGGCCGCCGACTGCCTTCTCGTTCAACGTCCCGACGCGCAAGGCGAGTGGGGTCATGAGCACGGAGAAGGCCTCGGGTCGCGTCGAGAAGAACGTGGTCCGCGACGTCGTCTACCTGGGAGGGATGTGCCCACGTTGTGAAGGCATGGGCGCGGTCTCCGACTTCGACCTCACGGCGTTGTACGACGAGAGCAAGTCACTGAGCGGGGGCGCGCTGACGGTTCCGGGCTTCAGCATGGACGGCTGGTACGGCCGGATCTTCGCCGGAGCCGGCTTCGACATGGACAAGCCGATCGCGAAGTTCACGAAGAAGGAGATGCACGACCTGCTCTACAAGGAGCCGACCAAGATCAAGGTCGAAGGCATCAACCTCACCTACGAGGGCCTCATCCCCAAGATCCAGAAGTCGATGCTCTCCAAGGACGTCGACGCGATGCAGCCGCACATCCGTGCCTTCGTCGAGCGCGCGATCACGTTCCAGACCTGCCCCGAGTGCGACGGCACCCGGCTGACCCCTGAGGCAAGGTCCTCCAAGGTCGCGGGCAAGAACATCGCCGAGCTGTGCGAGATGCAGATCAGCGACCTCGCCGAGTGGATCCGCGCGCTCGAGGAGCCGTCGGTCGCGCCGCTGCTCACCGGGCTGCAACACCTCCTCGACTCGTTCGCCGAGATCGGGTTGGGGTATCTGTCGCTGGACCGGCCGGCAGGCACCCTGTCCGGGGGAGAGGCCCAGCGCACCAAGATGATCCGGCATCTCGGGTCGTCCCTCACCGACGTCACGTACGTCTTCGACGAGCCGACGATCGGGCTGCACCCCCACGACATCGAGCGGATGAACCAGCTACTGCTCCAGCTCCGCGACAAGGGCAACACGGTGCTCGTGGTGGAGCACAAGCCCGAGACCATCGCCATCGCCGACCACGTCGTCGACCTCGGTCCCGGCGCCGGCACCGAGGGCGGCAGCGTCTGCTTCGAGGGGAGCGTGGAAGGACTGCGGCGCAGTGACACCATCACCGGCCGCCACCTCGACGACCGCGCTGCCCTGAAGGAGTCGGTCCGTCCCTCGGCCGGCGCGCTCGAGGTCCGTGGTGCGTCGACGCACAACCTCCAGGACGTGGACGTCGACGTACCGCTCGGCGTCCTCTGCGTCGTCACGGGCGTCGCAGGGTCGGGCAAGAGCTCACTGATCCACGGCTCGGTCGCCGGTCGCGACGGCGTCGTGGTCGTCGACCAGGGTGCGATCAAGGGCTCGCGCCGCAGCAACCCGGCCACCTACACCGGACTGCTCGAGCCGATACGCAAGGCGTTCGCCAAGGCCAACGGCGTCAAGCCGGCCCTGTTCAGCTCGAACTCCGAGGGCGCCTGCCCCTCCTGCAACGGCGCGGGCGTGATCTTCACCGAGCTGGGTGTCATGGCGACCGTCGAGTCCACCTGCGAGGAGTGCGAGGGGAAACGCTTCCAGGCGTCCGTGCTGGAGTACACGCTGGGAGGTCGCAACATCGCCGAGGTCTTGGCGATGTCGGTCACCGAGGCGGAGGCGTTCTTCGGCGACGGCGAGGCGAAGACCCCTGCCGCCCACAAGGTCCTCGACCGGCTCGTGGACGTCGGGCTCGGGTACCTCACCCTCGGCCAGCCCCTGACCACCCTGTCCGGCGGCGAGCGGCAGCGGGTCAAGCTGGCCACGCAGATGGCCGAGAAGGGCGACGTCTACGTCCTCGACGAGCCGACCACCGGCCTGCACCTGGCCGACGTGGCAAACCTGCTCGGGCTGCTCGACCGGCTGGTCGACTCGGGCAAGTCGGTCATCGTCATCGAGCACCACCAGGCCGTCATGGCGCACGCAGACTGGGTCATCGACCTCGGCCCGGGTGCCGGCCACGACGGTGGGCGGGTCGTGTTCGAGGGCACTCCGGTCGAGCTCGTCGCCGACCGTTCCACCCTCACGGGAGAGCACCTGGCCGCCTATGTCAGGAGCTCGTGAGGATGACGAGCTGCCCCGTCGCTCGGGTCATCGCAACGTAGCGGTCGACCGCTCCCTCGATGCCCGTACCGAACTCCTCTGGGTCGACGAGGACCACCAGGTCGAACTCGAGCCCCTTGGACAGCTCGGGGGTCAAGGACTGGACGCGGGAGGTCGCCCGGAACGCCGGGTGACCGATGACGCAGGCGACCCCTTCGGCATGCTCGCCCAGCCAGGCGTCGAGAGTGGCGTCCAGGTCCGACGTCGCGCCGTGGACCACAGGGACGCCGGTGCTGCGGATGGAGGTGGGCACGTTCGCGTCCGGGATCGCCGCTCGGATGACCGGCTCGGCCTCGACCATCACCTCCACCGGCGTCCGGTAGTTGACGCTCAGGGAGGCGAGGTCGACCCGGTCGAGCCCGATCCGCTCGAGTCGCTCCTGCCACGTCTCGGTGAACCCGTGCCGGGCCTGGGCGCGGTCCCCGACGATCGTGAAGCTCCTCGACGGGCACCTCGCCAGCAGCATCTGCCACTCCGCGTCAGTGAGCTCCTGGGCTTCGTCGACGACGATGTGCGCGAACGGGCCGGCGAGCTGGTCGGAGTCGGCGTGGGGGAGGGCCTCCTCGTCGAGCATCGCTGCCTGGAGGTCCTCGCCACGCAGCATCGACATCACGTGCATCTCCGAGTCGTCCGTGGCGATCAGGTCGTCGACGACCCTGGCCATGCGTTCGCGCTCGGCGGTCACAGCGGCGTCGTGCCGGCGTTTGCGGCGGGAGGCGTCCGGGTCGCCGAGCCGCTGACGGGCGGCGTCCAGCAGAGGCAGGTCGGAGACCGTCCAGGCCTGGGCATCGGCACGCTGGAGTGCCCGGATGTCCTCCGTGCCCAGCCAGGGAGCGCACATCCGCAGGTAGGCAGGCACCGTCCAGAGGTCACCGACGAGGTCGGCTGGCTCGATCAGGGGCCACGCACTGTTGAGGACCGTCAACAGCTCCCGGTTCTGCTGCAGCGACCTGCGGAGCCGCTCGGGGGAGATCTCGCCGTCGTCAGGATCACCTTCGGGGTCGTCGACCAGTCGGTCCGTCAGGATCGTCAGCAGCTCGTCGAGGATCTGGTCGCGCGCCTCGTTGTGCGGAGTACCGGGGTCGGGGGCGTCGAACGCGGTTGCCCAGTCGTCGGCCCGCACCCAGACGTCGGACCACGGGGTGGTGACCGTCATCCCCGTCGTGGGTGGCTCCTCGTAGAACCGGACGGCGGTCTCGATGGCCGTCACGAGTTCTGCCGACGACTTGAGGGCGGCCACGATCGGGTCGCTCTCCGTCGGGGCAGTTGCGCCTCCGGGGACGAGGTCGCGGACGGTGCACGTCTGCACTCCTTCCTCGCCGAGACTCGGGAGCACGTCCGAGACATAGGCAAGGTAGGGCTGGTGCGGTCCCACGAACAGCACGCCTCCGCGGCGGTGCCCGAGTCGTGGGTCCGAATAGAGCAGGTATGCCGTCCGGTGCAGGGCGACGACCGTCTTGCCCGTCCCGGGACCACCGTCCACGACGAGCGGCCGGCGGGACCCCGCGCGGATGATGGCGTCCTGGTCGGACTGGATCGTGCCGAGCACGTCCCGCATCCGGGCTGACCTGTTGGTCCCCAGGCTGGCGATGAACGCGGACTGGTCGTCGAGGGAGGCGGCGTGCCCGGCATACCCGTCCGAGGTGAACACCTCGTCCCAGTAGTCGCTGACCCGACCACGGCTCCAGCGATACCTGCGCCGGCTGTCCAGGCCCATCGGGTCGGCGTGGGTCGCTCCGAAGAACGGCTCGGCCGCCGGGGAGCGCCAGTCGAGCAGCAGCCGACGGCCGTCCGTGTCCGTGAGGCCGAGTCGTCCGACGTAGACGGGCACGGGGTCGTCCCTGAGGACGATGTGTCCGAGGCACAGGTCCAGCCCGAACCGGCGCAGGGCGCGGAGCCGGGCACTCAGCCTGCGGACCTCCACGTCACGTTCCAGGGCCTCCTGACCCAACCGGCCCGGCGCCCTGCGAGCGACCTCCAGCCGGTGTGAGAGGTCTTCGATCGCCTGTTCGAGGCTCTCGGCGATGGCAGCGAAGTGCTGCTCGTCGCCGGCGATCAGGCTCGGGTCAGCCTTGGCGGTCAGATGGACGGGCAGGTCGAAGGCGCTGGTTGTAGTCATCGGCCGACGATTCTGCGGCACGACCCGGGCCTTGCTGCAAGCCCCGGGGTGCGCTATACGTTGGGAGTGGAAGGGAGCGGTTGCTCTCTTCCACTGTGTTGTCCAGCGGTGCGTTCCACGGGCTCCATCGAGCACCTTGATCGGCTGGTCCAGTGTGAAGGATAAACGCCGATAATCGACATTATGTCAATCTAGGGATTCTGGAAGCCTCCCCTACGGTGGTGCCATGGGCACTGACACACCGACCGCCGGCGACACCACCTACTCCCTCAACGACGGCACGTCGTTGCCGGCCATCGGCTTCGGCACCTATCCGCTCAAGGGCGCCGATGGCATCGACGCGATGGTCAGCGCCCTCGAAGCCGGTTACCGACTGCTCGACACGGCGGTCAACTACGGCAACGAGGAAGAAGTCGGCGAGGCCCTGCGTCGATCGGGAGTCCCCCGTGAGGACGTCGCCATCGCCACCAAGATCCCCGGCCGCTTCCACGCGAAGTCCCTGGCGCTGGAGTCGCTTCGGGACTCTGCGGACCGACTGGGTGTCGACCGGCTCGACGTGGCCCTCATCCACTGGCCGAACCCCAGCCAGGACCTGTATCCGCAGGCCTGGGAGGCGCTGGTCGACGCCCGACGCGAGGGCCTGGTCCGCACCGTCGGCGTCAGCAACTTCACGGCGCAGCACCTGCGCCGGATCATCGACGAGACCGGCGTGACGCCGGCGGTGAACCAGATCGAGCTGCACCCGTACTTCCCCCAGCAACAGATGCGCACCCTCCACGAGGAGCTGGGGATCCGCACCCAGGCGTGGAGCCCGATGGGCAAGCGGCAGGCGCCCTTCGACGCGCCGCCGGTGGCCGATGCGGCAGCTGCGCACGGGGTCGCCCCGGGTCAGGTGATCCTGCGCTGGCACGTCCAGCTGGGGTCGCTACCCCTGCCCAAGTCCGCCACGCCTGAACGACAGCGACAGAACCTCGACGTCTTCGGCTTCGAGCTCACGCAGGCCGAGATGGCTGCGATCACCGCCCTCGGCCGCGAGGACGGACGCCTGTTCGGCGGCGACCCGGACACCCACGAGGAGATGTAGGGGGCGAGCACCCCTCTCGCACTCCCCCGTTCGAACATCTGTCTACTCGAACGGCGTCGGGTCTCCCGCGCCCACGCGGGTCACCTCGGGGGTCCCGTCGGAGTAGTCGATCACCGTCGTCGGGTCGGTGCCACACTCCCCCGCGTCGATCACCGCGTCGACCTGGAGGTCGAGCTCCTCCTTGACCAGCCAGCCCTCGGTCATCGGCGCCGTCTCCTCGGGCAGGATCAGCGTGCTCGACAGCATCGGCTCCCCCAGCTCGGCCAGGAGCGCCTGAACGACGCGGTTGTCCGGGATCCTCACGCCGACCGTCTTCTTCTTGGGGTGCAGCAGCCTCCGTGGCACTTCCTTCGTGGCCGGGAGGATGAACGTGTAAGGCCCGGGGGTCGCGGCCTTGATGGCGCGGAACACCCGGTTGTCGATGTGCACCAGCTGCCCGAGCTGGGCGAAGTCGGCGCACACCAAGGTGAAGTGGTGCTTGTCGTCGAGGTGCCGGATCCGCACGATCCGCTCCTTGCCCTCCTGGTTGCCCAGGGCGCACCCGAGTGCGTAGCCCGAGTCCGTCGGGTAGGCCACCAGCCCTCCGTCCCGGATCAGCGCCACCGCCTGCCCGATCGCCCGTGGCTGCGGGTCAACGGGGTGGACGTCGAGATAGCGGGCCATGGGGTGACTGTATGCCGCGTGGTCGCGCCTGCGCGCACGCGGCGCAGCCACGCGGCATACCTCCCCTTTCCGCCAGCCGACTATGTTGTTCGGCGTGCGAGCACTCGTGAAGACCCATGCCGGCCCCGGACTCGAGCTCAAGGACGTGCCGGAACCACAGCCCGGACCCACGGACGTGAAGATCCGCGTCCTGCGGGCTGGCCTGTGCGGCACCGACCTGCACCTCGAGCAGTGGGACGACTGGGCGGCTTCCACCGTCACAGCGCCGATGACCATCGGACACGAGTTCTACGGCGAGGTCGTCGAGGTCGGAGAGGACGTCGACTCGGTGAGGGTCGGGCAGCGTGCTTCCGGCGAGGGACACATCGTCTGCGGGACCTGTCGCAACTGTCGGGCCGGGCGGCGCCACATGTGCATCCACACCAAGGGAATCGGCGTGAACCGCGACGGGGCCTTCGCCGACTTCGTGGTGATCCCGGCCTCGAACGTGTGGGTCCAGCCCGATGACCTCGACCCCGACCTGGGTGCGGTGTTCGACCCCCTGGGCAACGCCACCCACACGGCGCTGTCGTTCCCCATGGCCGGGGAGGACGTCGTCATCACGGGCGCAGGACCGATCGGCGTGATGGCTGCCGCGCTGGCGCGCCACGTGGGAGCCCGACACGTCGTCGTCACCGACCTGAGCGACTACCGGCTGGACCTGGCCAAGAACGCCGGAGCCGACCTCGTCGTCAACGTCCGAACCTCCGACCTGGGCGAGGCCATGAGGTCGCTGGGCATGAAGGAGGGCTTCGACATCGGCCTTGAGATGTCCGGTGTGCCGAGTGCCGTCGAGGACATGCTGGCGCACATGAACCACGGCGGCCGCGTGGCGATGCTCGGCCTGCCCAAGGATCCCTTCCCCATCGACTGGGGCCGGGTCATCACCCACATGATCACCATCAAGGGGATCTACGGGCGCGAGATGTACGACACCTGGTACGCCATGAGCTCGATGCTCGGCAACTCACCGGTGCTGCGCGACCGGATCGCCTCGGTGATCACCCACCGCCTCCCTGCCGAACAGTGGCAGGACGCCTTCGCCGCGGCCCGTTCGGGCCAGTGCGGCAAGGTCATCATGGATTGGAGCTGACCGGATGTACGGCACCGTGAAGGACGAGCTGGCCACGACGTTGCGGGAGATCGCTGACGCCGGGTTGTACAAGCACGAGCGCGAGCTGAGCTCGCCGCAGTCCGCCCACATCACGACAGCCCGAGCAGACGGGCTGCGGTCGGCGGCGCTCAACTTCTGCGCGAACAACTACCTGGGCCTGGCCGACCACCCCGATGTTGAGGCTGCAGCCGCAAAAGCGTTGCAGGACTGGGGATTCGGCATGGCCAGCGTGCGGTTCATCTGCGGCACGCAGGAGCTGCACAAGCACCTGGAGCGGGCGATCTCGGACTTCCTCCAGATGGAGGACACCATCCTCTACTCGTCCTGCTTCGACGCCAACGGCGGAGTGTTCGAGGTGCTCTTCGGGGCGCAGGACGCGATCGTCTCCGACGAGCTGAACCACGCCTCGATCATCGACGGCATCCGCCTGTCCAAGGCCAAGCGGTTCCGCTACAAGAACGCCGACATGACCGACCTGCGCACGCAGCTCGAGGCCGCCGCCGAAGGGGGCGCGCGGCGCACGGTCATCGTCACCGACGGCGTCTTCTCCATGGACGGGTTCCTCGCCCCGCTCGACCAGATCTGCGACCTGGCCGACGAGTTCGGTGCCATGGTCCTGGTCGACGACAGCCACGCGGTCGGGTTCGTCGGCGACGGCGGTCGGGGCACCCCGGAGCGGTTCGGCGTGATGGACCGCGTCGACATCGTCACCGGGACGCTGGGCAAGGCCCTCGGAGGCGCCTCCGGCGGCTACGTCAGTGCCCACCAGGAGATCGTCGACCTGCTGCGCCAGCGTTCGCGGCCCTACCTCTTCTCCAACGCGGTGGCCCCGAGCGTTGCCGCGGGCTCGCTCAAGGCGCTGGAGATCGCGGCGGGCTCCCAGGAGGCGCGCGCCCGGTTGCGCTCCAACACCGAGCTGTTCCGCGCCCTGATGACCGAGGCAGGGTTCACCCTCCTGCCCGGCGAGCACCCGATCACCCCCGTCATGTTCCCCGGTGAGGACGGCGCCCGGCTGGCCGCGCAGGTTGCCGACGCCATGCTCGAGCAGGGCGTCTACGTGATCGCCTTCTCCTACCCCGTGGTCCCGCAGGGCAAGGCGCGCATCCGCGTGCAGCTGTCCGCCGGGCACTCGGAGGACGACGTGCGTACGTGCGTGTCGGCCTTCACGGCGGCGCGCGACAGCCTCGCCTGAGCGTCGCCTGAGCCTCGCCGGAGCTAGTCCTCGGCGAGGCCGCTGTCGATCGGCGTGCCGATCACGACGGTGCGACTCACCGTGCACAACCGGTCGTGCGACATGGCAATCGCCTTGGGAAGCATGTCGCGCGCGCTGTCACCCGCCTCCCCCTCGGGAAAGGTCACCGAGAAGCGGACCTTGATGTCGCCCAGGTGGTTGCCGTTGTCGTCCCGGAGCTTGTCGCCCTCGGCCGTGACGGTGAAGCCCTCGGGCTCGGCCCGCTTGACGGTGATGAAGTCGACGTCCACGGCGCTGCACCCGGCAATGGCGGTGAGCAGCAGCTCGACGGGCGTGAAGTCGGCGTCGTCCCCTCCCCCGATGCGCATCGTGCCGCCGCGCACGTTGGTCACCTCGAAGACACCCCTGGAGACCCGTTCCATGCTCACCGAGCGATGTCCCAGTCCGGTGCCACCAGTCTCTTCGGCCATTCAGGTTCCCCATTTCTGCGCCAGGGCGCGGACGACGGTCAGGTTCCGGGCCGTGCCCGGGATCCCGAGGATCTTCTCGATGCGGGCGCCGGTCAGCTTGACCTCGTTGAACGGCACGGACAGCTCCAGGAGGACATCCTTGCCGATGACGGTGGCGCGCTCTCCCTCGACCTCCCACGCGTGCAGCTCCGTGGTCGCGGCAGCGGTGGGCGCCGTGACGCAGAAGCTGACATACCGGCTGGCCTCGTGCGGCAGCTGATCGGGTATGCCGTCGACCGCCTGCACGAGCACCGGCAGCTCCGCGGCCTTCCTGGCGATCGCGACGATGTCGAAGCCCGCGGACTCACCGAGGAGCCGACCGACCTCGGCCTCGACCTTCGGGACGCTTCGCATCGGGGTCGTGACGAAGACGTTGCCGGTCTGGATGTAGGTCTCGACGTCGCCGAAACCGTTGTCGGACAGTACTTTCCGGGCGTCCGCCATTTTCAGCTGTCGCTTGCCGACGTTCACCGCCCGCAGGAACACGACGTAGCCGGGCATCAGAGCTCGACCTCTCCGGAGCCCACCGGACGCACCAGCCCGCCCACCCGGACCGTGCCGTTGTCATCCACGGTCAGCTCGAGGAGCGACGGCCGCCCGACCTGGGCGCCCTGGCTCACCGACCACCGACCCGATCGACCCTGACCCACGAACCACGCGCCGAGGTTGGAGCAGGCCGAGCCCGTGGCGGGATCCTCCGAGACGGCGTCGCCGTCGCTGATCAGGGCTCGCGCCTCGATCTGCCCCTCCCCCGCCGCCGACCACACGTAGACGAGGGTCTCGCCACCCTTGGCGCCCATCCCGGCATACCGGGCTAGCAGCTCGGGCCGGACTCGTGCCCGGCGCACGGCGTCGACCGAGGTGGCCTGGGCGATGACCTGGGACGTCCCGACACTCACCTGCTGCACCGGTCCGACGAGGTCAGCCGCCCCGAGTCCGATGGCCTGCGCAAGGTCCTCGATGGCGAGCTCGGCCTCGACCCGGCCGGTGTTCGCGGTCAGTGTCCAGCGGTCACCGTCGGCCTCCACCGGGATGACCCCTGCCGGCATGGACAGACCGAGCTGGTCGCCGAGTCCGTGGAGGTCTCGGGCGACGTGGGCGGTTCCAAGGGTCGGGTGTCCGGCGAACGGCATCTCGAACGTCGTCGTGAAGATGCGCACCCCTGCGTCAGCCCCATCCCGCGGTGGGACCAGGAAGGTCGTCTCGGACAGGTTGAACTGTCGGGCCAGGCCCTGCAGCTGGTCCTCCGACAGACCCGAGCCGTCCTCGAAGACGCACAGGGGGTTGCCCGAGAACGGGTCGGAGGCAAGGGCGAAGACGTTGAGCAACCGGTACCTCAGGCGCATGCGCCCACTCTGTCATGCTTGCTCCGTGACCTCTGCGCCAGCGCCACCGGCCGGCCGCCTCGTCCTCCTGCGGCACGGTGAGACCGAGTGGTCGAAGTCCGGGCGGCACACCGGCCGGACCGACATCCCGCTCACGTCGCACGGCGAGGAGCTGGCCCGGCAGTCGGGGAGGCTCGTCGCCGACTACGACTTCGTGCTGGCCCTCAGCTCCTCGTTGCAGCGAGCGCGGCGCACCGCCGAGCTCGCCGGTCTGACGCCCGAGGTGGACGACGACCTGCTCGAGTGGGACTACGGCGGCTACGAAGGGCTGACGACGGCCCAGATCCGCGAGCAGCTCGGCTACGACTGGACCGTGTTCCGCGACGGCGTGCCGACTGGGGACACCCCTGGCGAGACCGTGGAGGAGGTCGCCGCCCGCGCCTCACGCGTCGTCAAGCGCGCCATGGCCGCGATGGCGGAGGGCGACGTGGCCCTGGTCGGGCACGGCCACTGCCTGCGGGTGCTGGCCAGCGTCTTCCTGCGCCAGGAGCCGCGGCTCGGCGCTCAGCTCCTGCTCGACGCCGGTTCGGTCAGCGTGCTGCAGTTCGACCGCGAGCAGCCCGCCATCCGGGTCTGGAACCACGGCCCGGCCGTCGCCGGCCACTGACGACACGGACGGCACCCACCGCACAGACGGCAGCGACGGCCTTGACGACGGTTGACGACCGGCGCCGGGTCAGTCGCGCGTGGTGCGAGTCCGCGGTGGCCGCACGACGGTGAGGTCAGCACGTCGCGGAGTCGGCAACGACGTCGGCGCCCCGGGAACCTGTTGCGCCGGAAGGGGGTCGGGGTCGACCGGCCAGTCCGCCGCCCCGGCGGCGTCGAAGAGGGCAAGGGCACTGGAGTCGCCCGGGGTGAAGCGCGGCCCGTACTTCACTCCCCCACTACCCGCCTCGTCCAAGGCGCGCGCCCAAGCCTGTGGCACGGCATACGGAACCATCGACTCCAGCTCGCGGGTGACGCCGAACGGCGCTGCTCGACCATCCTGCACATCGGCAACCTCGCGGGCCGCCGTGAGCCGCAACCGCGACACGACGGACGCCTCCAGCAGGCCCTCGGGCACCGCCTGTGAGCCACCCAGGACAGGGCCCAGGCGTTCGCGGAGGGCGCTGAGAGGGTCGAGGGCGACGTAGCACGTGCCGCGCGGTGGGGACAGGTCGAACCGCCCGCTGCCGTCGTTGCCGAACCACCACGGCCCCAGGTCCACGCCGTGGGCACGGAACAGGTCGGTGTCGGTGTCCACGCGGTGGGCCGGGAAGCCGGCCAAGGCCGCCGGGGGCGGTCCTTGCGCGGGGCGCTCGCGTGATGTCACGCGGCCCACTGGGACGCGTCGGCGACCGCGGCCGAAGCCACTCTGGACACGGCCGTCGGTGAGGACCGGTGCACGACGAGGTAGTCGACCGCGCTGTGCCCGTCGAAAACTGCTGACGGTGTCGTGAGCCACGCGCCGATCGACCAGCCGTCCGCTCCCCTGCGGCTGAAGGCACCCACCGCGTCCTGGATCCCGGGGCGGACGGCTCCGTTGCGCCCGAACTGCAGCGAGGGATAGAGGAGGTGACCGTCGACGGTGCGGCAGGCGAGCACCGTCCCCCGCCGGATCCTGTCGAACAGGGCCTGGCGCGAGATGCCCAGCCAAGCCACCAGCCCGGCGGTGTCGTAGAACGGGCCCAGGGGCTGGTCGAGCGGGTGCACGGTGGGCAGGGCCGCGAGCATCCGGTCGGCCAGGTCCTGGACGTCCCCGAGGTCGAGGCGGCGTCCCTGGGCCGCGAGCTCGGCGGCCCGCAGCTCGATCCTCGTGCGCACCGCCTCAGTGAGCGCGTCCACCTCTGTCGTGGTGCGGGTGCGTGGTGCCATCCGGTGCCTCCCGGTGCGTCAAGGGCGTCAAGGTCTCAGACACCACCATAGCGTCCCGGCACGACAGCCCGAGGCCCTGGCCCCCGAGGCGCAGGTATGCCGCGTGGCTGGCCCCGCGGCATACCTCACCGATGGGCTCCGGACCCTGYCGTGGGCAGGCCGATGGTCGGGCCGATGGTCAGGGCAACGGCCAGGTGTGCACCGGCTCGTTGCTGTGCATGTGCTTGGCGTAGAGGCGCAGCATCTCGGCCAGGGCCGTCTGGCGGTCCATTCCCGCTCGCTCGAAGCGCTCGACGGCATCGGTCTGCCAGGTGGCGCCGTTGGTGCTCGTCTTGCAGCGGCCCTCGATGACCGAGAGGTAGCGGTCGCGCACCGCCTCGGAGACGCCCCAGTCCGCGAGCCCCTCGTGCGCCATCGGCAACAGGTGGCGCAGCACCAGCTCCTCGGCGCGCACCTCTCCGAAACCCGGCCAGTAGAGCCGTGACTCGATGCCGTCGCGAGCCGCGTTGTGGAAGTTCTGCTCCGCGGCGGCGAAGCTCATCTTGCTCCAGATCGGCCGGTCGTCGGAGGCGAGCTTGCGGATGACGCCGTAGTAGAAGGCGGCGTTGGCCAGGACGTCGACCAGCGTGGGGCCGGCCGGCAGGACGCGGTTCTCGACACGGAGGTGCGGGGTGCCGTTGACGACGTCGTAGATCGGCCGGTTCCAGCGGTAGACGGTGCCGTTGTGCAGCCGCAGCTCGGCCAGGTTGGGCGCCTCGCCGGCCGCGAGCTTGGCCACCGGGTCCTCGTCGCTGACCTCCGCCAGGAGTGCCGGGAAGTAGCGGACGTTCTCCTCGAAGAGGTCGAAGATCGAGGTGATCCACCGCTCGCCGAAGAAGACCCGGGGACGGACTGCCTGGTTCTTCAGCTCGATGCTGCGCGTGTCGGTGGCCTGGCTGAACAGCTCGATGCGAGTCTCGGCGTGCAGCCGCTTGCCGAAGAAGTAGGGCGAGTTGGCGGCCAGCGCGATCTGGGGCGCGACGAGGGCCTGGGCGGCGTTCCAGTGTCCGGCGAAGTCCTGCGGCGCGACCTGCAGGTGCAGCTGCACGCTCGTGCAGGCCGACTCTGGGGCGATCGAGTCGCAGTAGGTGGCTATCCGCTCCCCCGTCGGGCCCTCGATGTCGAGGTAGATGTCCTCGCCGCGGGCGTAGAAGATCGAGTCGTTGAGCGCGGTGTAGCGGTTGTTGGCGCTGATCCAGTCACCCTCGAAGTGCTCGGGCATGATCGTTGGCAGGATCCCGACGGCGACGATGTGGGCACCACGCTTCTCCGCCGCGGCGCTGGCCGCGTTGAGCGAGGCCCGCATCTCGTCCTCGAGCTCGATGGCCGAGTCGCCCGGCAGCGGACGTGGCGGGACGTTGAGCTCGATGTTGTACTGCGCGAGCTCGGTCTGGTATCCGGGGTCGGCGATCGCCTCGAGCACCTCGGCGTTGGCGAACTTCGGCTGGTATGCGTCGTCGACGAGGTTGAGCTCTATCTCCATCCCGGTCATCGGCCGGTCGAACTCGAACTGGCTGGTCGCCAGCATCCGTTCGAAGACGTCGAGGTTCTGGCGCACCTTCTCGCGATAACGCTGGCGCTGCTCGCGCGTGTAGCTCTGCGCGTTGACCTCTTCGCCCACGGCACCTCCTGGGTGTGGCAGCTGGGATGTCCTCCCCGAGCGGGGAGGACCCAACGCCCTGATGACCTGACGCTGTCAGACCTAACTCGGTGATGAGCTAACTCTGTGATGACCTAACTCTGTGATGACCTAACCACGTGCAGGGCGCGCCTGCCAACGGCTGTCGGTGCGCACTCCTAGCCTGCAGGTGTGCGGTTCCTCCACACCTCCGACTGGCACCTGGGGCGTTCGTTCCACCAGGTGGGGCTGCTCGGCGCCCAGGCCAGCTTCGTCGACCACCTGGTGGAGACGGTCCGCGCCGAGGGGATCGACGCAGTGCTGGTGTCCGGCGACGTCTACGACCGCGCCCTGCCCTCGCCCGACACCGTGGACCTGCTCTCGCAGGCGGTCACCCGGTTGATCGACGCCGGGTCCGCGGTGGTCCTGTCCAGCGGCAATCACGACTCGGCCATCCGGTTGGGGTTCGCCAGCGACCTGCTGGCGCGCTCCGGGCTGCACATCCGCACCGCGGCGCAGTCGATCGGCGTGCCCGTCGTCGTCGGCGACGTCGCTGTCTACCCCGTGCCCTACCTCGAGCCCGCCGTGGCGGCAGAGCCGTTGGGCGCCGGTGAGCGATCGCACGCAGGCGTGCTGCGGGCTGCGATGGCCAGGGTGGAGGCCGACCGGGCCCTGCGGGGCGGGCGCTCGATAGTCATGGCGCACGCGTTCGTGACCGGCGGGGCGACCAGTGACTCCGAACGTGACATCTCCGTGGGTGGTGTGTCCGCGGTGCACCCGAGGATCTTCGCTGGCACCGACTACGTCGCCCTCGGCCACCTGCACGGGCGACAGCAGATCGGCGACAGGGTGCGCTACAGCGGGTCCCCCGTGGCGCTGTCCTTCAGCGAGGCCACCCAGACCAAGGGTTACTGGTTGGTCGACGTCGGCGAGTCGGGAGTCCAGGTCGAGGCGGTGGACGCGCCCGTCGAACGTTCGCTGGCCGTCCTGCGCGGTGACATCGACAGCCTGCTCACCGATCCAGCGCACACGACCGCCGAGCGCGCCTGGTGCCAGGTCACCCTGACCGACCCGGTTCGTCCGTTGGGCGCGATGGAGCAGCTCCGGCGACGGTTTCCCCACACGCTCGTCCTGCAGTTCGATCCGCAGGGCGCTCCCGTGTCGGTGCGCAGCTATGCCCAGCGGACCATGGCCGAGTCCGACCTCGACGTCTGCTGCTCCTTCCTGACCCACGTCCGCGGCGGCCACGGCCCCACCCAGGACGAGCAGGCCGTGCTCGCGTCGGCTGTCGAGGCGGTCCGCGTCGGTCGTGCCGGTCACGAGGACGAGGGGCAGCTGCCGCTGCGCTTGCCATCAGCGCGAGAGGGGGCGGCGTGAGGCTGCATCGCCTCGAGGTCACGGCCTTCGGGCCGTTCGCCGGCACGGTGGAGGTGGATCTCGACGCCGTCTCCGCCGGGGGCTTGTTCCTCATCCGGGGCGCCACCGGCGCTGGGAAGACCAGCCTGCTGGACGCGGTCGCGTTCGCGCTCTATGCCGACGTCCCCGGGGCGCGCTCCAAGAAGCAGCTGCACAGCGACCACGCCGAACGCGGCACGGTTCCCTCGGTCACCCTGGAGTTCACCGCCACCGGGCGGCGCCTCAAGATCGAGCGCTCACCCGAGTTCCACCGGCCCAAGTCGCGTGGCCGTGGCGAGACCAAGGTCCAGGCCAAGGCCGTTCTCTGGGAGCACCGCGGCGGTCAGTGGGTGGCCCTCAGCACCCGGCACGACGAAATCGCCGACGTCGTCAAGGACGTGCTCGGCATGGGGCTCGAGCAGTTCAGCAAGGTCGTCCTGCTGCCGCAGGGCGACTTTGCCGCGTTCCTGCGTGCCACGCCTGAGGAGCGCCGCGAGCTGCTCCAGCGGCTGTTCGACGTGTCGGCCTTCGCCGGCATCGAGGAGTGGTTCGCCGCGCAGCGCAAGGAGTCCGCCACGCTCGTCGCCGAGCACCGCTCCGCGCTGAACTCGGATCTCGCCGTGCTGGCCGACGTGCTCGCCGATGCTCCGGCGGTCGATGGCGGCTCGCGCAACTGGTCCGACCTGCCGCTCACCGAGCTCCCGTCGGCGCTCGAGGCAGCCAGGAAGTCCCTCGATGCCGGGTCGACGGCGCGGCTGGCGGCCGTCGACGCCACCCGGCTCTCCGACGCGGCCGCGACGACTGCACACGCCACCGCCAGCGAGACGGCGGCGCGGCGGCGGCGCGGGTTGGCCGCGCGGTCCGCCTTGGCGGCACTCGAGGCCGAGCACGACGCCCACGACGCGAGAATCGCCCGCCTCGAGCTCGGCGAGCGAGCGGCTTCCGTCGAGGGTGATCTCAAGGCACTGGGGCGGGTCACGACGGCCCTGCAGTCGGCACGGGACCTCGCGACCTCCACGGAGCCGGGTGTTGCGCGCTGGGCACTGACAGGACGCGCGCAGACAGCCGTCGACCTCCTCGTCGACCGTCTCGACGCCGCTCGCGACGCCCTCGCCACCGCAGCGCGGGTACACACCTCGCTGAAGGCGCGCGAGGCAACCCGCGAGCGGCTCGCGAAGACGCTGTGGTCAGCCGAGCAGGGAGTCGAGCGGTCCACCACGGCGCTGTCAGCCCACCAGGAGCGGGCAGCTCAGGCGACCGAGGCGCTGGAGACGGCCCAGCAGAGCGCGGCCAAGGTCGAGGCAGCCACGGCGCGGGTGGCCCACGGGTCCACCCTCCTCAAAGCCCGTACGGCGCTAGATGCGACGATCCACCAGCAGGTCGAAGCCGAGTCTGCGATCGGCATCCAGCGAACCCTCACCCAGGACCTGCGCGACGTCTACCAGGACCGCCGCCAGGCCAGGCTAGACGCGATGGCGGGCGAGCTGGCCAGCCGGCTCGAGCAGGCCCAGCCGTGCCCGGTCTGTGGATCGCCCGACCACCCGTCTCCAGCGCCCTCGGGCGACCTCGTCAGCGCCGAGGACGTCGCGGCGGCAGAGGACGCCTGGCAGTCATCAGCAGCGCAGCTCGGCGCCGCGGAGCGCATGGCCGCCGGCCTCGCGGCCACCGCCGCCCAGCTGCGCGAGCAGCTCGGCGACGAGGATCGTGACCAGGATGCCCTGGCCGCTGCCCTCGTCGACGCCAGGCAGGTCCTCGCCGAGCTGACCAGCTCGGCCGCGACGCTTGACCACGCGAGGGCGACCGTGGAGTCGGTCAATGCGGCCGTCGAGACCTTGACGGCTCAGCTGGCCGGCCTGCGGGCAGAAGCGGCCGCGGCCGCCTCTCGCATCGACGCGCTCGACACCGAGCTGGCGACGGAGCACTTGGCGCTGGTGAGCGCCGTGGCGGCCCACAGCGACTCGTGCCCGTGCGCCGAGCCGGGTCCGGCAGACCAGGACCTCATCGCGACCCTGGCTGACCCGGACCGGTTGGAGGCGACCACCACGCACCACGAGGCTGCGGTCGTCGCCGCAACGGCCCACGCAGCCAGCCTTCGCGAACTGTCCCGAGCGACTCGCGACCACGAGGATGTCGTTGAAGTGACGGGCGATTCGTTCCGCGCCGCGGGATTCTCCGATGCCGCCCAGGCACGAGTCGGACTGCTCCCGGCCGCCGAGGTGGCGCGTTTGCGAGTGGCGGTGGCGGCGCACGTCGAGGCTGCCCTGGTGGCGCGCACCACACTCGACGAGCCGGGCGTCCTCAGCGCGCTGGAGGCGCCGGTTCCCGATGTGGCCTCGCTGGCAGCAGCACGCGACGCGGCACACACGGCCTACACCGCTGCGGTGGCGGCTGACACGTTGGTGCGGCGCACGCTGGCCGGTCTGGAACGCGTCCGCGGCAGCCTCACACGTCGCTGTGCCCAGATCACGGAGGCCGAGTCACGGCACCACGTGCTTCGGGAGCTCGCCGACACCGTGGCAGGTACCAGCCCCAACAATGCTCTCCGGATGCGGTTGTCGGCGTTCGTGCTGGCCGCCCGGCTGGAAAAGGTCGCCACCCTCGCCAACGAGCGGTTGTCCGGCATGGGAGAGGGCCGCTACCAGCTGCGGCACACGGACCACCTCGCGGCCCGTGGCGCACGCAGCGGCCTCGGGCTCGAGGTGCTCGACCTGTGGACCGGGCAGGCGCGGGACACCTCGTCGCTGTCGGGCGGTGAGTCGTTCATGGCGTCGTTGGCGCTGGCGCTGGGACTGGCCGACGCCGTCCGCGAGGAGTCCGGTGGGTTCGACCTGCAGACCCTCTTCGTCGACGAGGGTTTCGGCACCCTCGACGACGAGAGCCTCGAGCAGGTCATGTCGGTGCTCGACGACCTTCGCGAGGGCGGCCGTGCCGTGGGGGTCGTGAGCCATGTCGCCGAGCTGCGCACCCGCATTCCCAGCCAGATCGTGGTTCGCAAGACCGAGCGCGGCTCGTCGGTGCAGGTGACCACCACCGACGAGGCCGCGCCCGCGGCCTAGCGAGCCAGGCTCAGGTCGCTCGGCTCTCGAATGCCTCTCAGCTCTCGAACGCCTCGGGCGGAGGGCAGCTGCAGACCAGGTTGCGGTCCCCGTAGGCACCGTCGATCCGAGCCACCGGAGGCCAGTACTTGTCGGCTGCCTCCACGCCTACCGGGAACGCTGCGGCGGAGCGCTCATACGGGTACTCCCACTTGCCAGCCAGGGCCTTGGCGGTGTGCGGAGCGTTGCGCAGCATGCTGTCGACGACGGCCACCTCACCGGACTCGACCTCGGCGATCTCGTGACGGATCGCGATCATCGCGTCACAGAAGCGGTCGATCTCGTAGCGGTCCTCGCTCTCGGTCGGCTCGACCATCAGGGTCCCCGCCACCGGGAAGGACATCGTCGGTGCGTGGAAGCCGTAGTCGATGAGCCGCTTGGCCACATCGTCCACGCTGACCCCGCTGCGCTTGGTGAGGTCGCGCAGGTCGAGGATGCACTCGTGGGCGACGACGCCGTCGTGGCCGGAGTAAAGGACCGGGTAGTGCTCGCGAAGCCGGGCGGCAATGTAGTTGGCGTTGAGCACGGCCACCTGCGTGGCGCGGGTCAGACCCGCACCGCCCATGAGGCGCACGTAGGCCCACGAGATGGGCAGGATGCTCGCCGAGCCGTAGGGCGCGGCAGAGATCGGGCCGACCCCCGTCTCCGGTCCGGCCTCGGCCGCCAGCGGGTGGTTGGGCAGGTGCGGCGCCAGGTGGGCGCGGACCGCCACCGGACCGACGCCCGGGCCGCCACCACCGTGGGGGATGCAGAACGTCTTGTGCAGGTTCAGGTGCGAGACGTCGGCGCCGAACTTGCCGGGTCGGGCCAGGCCCACCAGCGCGTTGAGGTTCGCCCCGTCGACGTAGACCTGACCACCCGCGTCGTGCACGAGGGCGCACAAGTCCGTGATGGTGTCCTCGAAGACGCCGTGCGTCGACGGGTAGGTCACCATGATGGCCGCGAGGTCATCGCGGTGCTGGTCGACCTTGGTCCGCAGGTCGTCCATGTCGATGTCACCGCCGGCGGCAGTCTTGACGACCACGACCTTCATGCCTGCCATCACCGCACTGGCGGCGTTGGTGCCATGGGCGCTGGCGGGGATCAGGCAGATGTCGCGCTGCGACTGACCGTTCGCCTCGTGGTAGGCGTGGATGGCCAGGAGCCCCGCGAACTCGCCCTGCGAACCCGCGTTGGGCTGCAGCGACACCGCGTCGTAGCCGGTGATCTCGCAGAGCCAGTCGGACAGCTCGGCGATCAGGTCGCGGATCCCCTCGGTCTGGTGAGCCGGTGCGAACGGGTGGAGGTGCGCGAACTCGGGCCACGTCACGGCGACCATCTCGGTGGTCGCGTTGAGCTTCATCGTGCACGAGCCCAGCGGGATCATGCCGCGGTCCAGCGCGAAGTCACGATCGGACAGTCGGCGCAGGTAGCGCAGCATGGAGGTCTCGCTGTGGTGGCTGCTGAAGACCGGGTGGGTGAGGTAGTCACTCGTCCGGACCAGGTGATCGGGCCACGAGAGCTCGGCGATGGTGACCTCGTTCGGTCCGGGAACGCCGAACGCGCTCCAGACGGCCTCGAGGTCGCGCAGGTCGGTGGTCTCGTCCATGCTGACCGACACGTGGTCGTCGTCGACGCGCCAGACGTTGACCCCGCGCTGGGCGGCTTCGCTGAGCACCTCGTCGGCTCGGCCGGGCACCGACACGGTGATCGTGTCGAAGAAGTTCGTCGTCACCACGTCGATGCCCGCAGTCGCCAGCCCGGCGGCCAGGGTCTCGGCGTGGCCGTGGACTCGCCGTGCGATCGCGGCCAGACCTGCGGGCCCGTGGTAGACGGCATACATCGAGGCCATCACGGCCAGGAGCACCTGGGCGGTGCAGATGTTGGAGGTCGCCTTCTCGCGGCGGATGTGCTGCTCGCGCGTCTGGAGGGCCAGCCGGTATGCCGGTGCCCCCTCGGTGTCGACGCTCACGCCGACGAGGCGGCCGGGCAGGGACCGCTCCAGGCCCGCTCGCACGCTCATGTAGCCCGCGTGGGGACCGCCGAAGCCCATGGGCACGCCGAAACGCTGGCTGGTGCCGACGGCGACGTCGGCGCCCCACTCCCCCGGCGCCGTGGCCAGGGTGAGCGCGAGCAGGTCCGCAGCGGCGGTCACGAGTGCGCCGGCGTCGTGGGCGGCGGAGGCCAGCGCGCGCCAGTCGCGCAGCTCGCCGTCGGCCCCGGGGTACTGCACGAGGACGCCGAAGACGGCGCGGTCGCCGGCTGCCGCGCGCAGCGCGTCGGCGCTGTCCACCGCGTCGAGGTCGGCCACGACGACGTGGAGGCCGAGCGGCTTCGCCCGGGTCTGCATCACCGCGAGCGTCTGGGGGAAGACGTGCCGGTCGACGACGAGCACGGCATCGGCGGCGACCTTGCTGGAGCGACGCATCAGCGTCATGGCCTCGGCCGCCGCGGTCCCCTCGTCGAGCAGCGATGCCCCGGACGTGGTCAGGCCGGTGAGGTCGCTGACGACCGTCTGGAAGTTCAGCAACGCCTCGAGCCTGCCCTGGGAGATCTCGGGCTGGTACGGCGTGTAGGCCGTGTACCAGGCGGGGTTCTCCAGGACGTTGCGCTGGATGACGGCCGGGGTGATCGTCCCGTAGTAGCCGAGCCCGATCATCGAGGTCATCACCTGGTTGCGCCGAGCCAGGGCGCGCAGCTCATCGACGACGGCCGCCTCGGACGCCGCTGGCTCCACGCGGAGCGGGCCATCGGTGCGGATCGCGGCAGGCAGGGCGTGGTCGACCAGCGCATCGAGGGAACTGTGCCGGACAGCCGCGAGCATGGCGTCGACATCGGCATCGGACGGGCCGATGTGGCGCCCGGCGAACTCGGGCAGGTCGGTGGTGAACTGGGCGGACATGAGGCTCCTGAAGCTCGGGGTGCTCGGATCGCCTCCCCTTCTGTCACGGCGCGGACGCCGCTCCAGAGGTGCCTGTCCCACGCGGTCCTGGCGCCTGAGAGGTTCCGGGGAGTTTGCCCCTTCGGCGCCCCGCCGTGCGACCCGTGAGGGTGCACGCGGGGACTCTCCCGCGCGGGATGTTCAGCGCAGCCAATCTACAACACTGCCGCCGCTCCCGAGGGAACGGCGGCACTGATGGACGTTCGGGCGAGTCAGGCCAAGCGGGCCGCGCGGCGCTCGCGCAGCTCGTCGCCGGGGTGGTCGGCGGGCACCTCATCGTCGGTGCGTTCGCTGGGCAGGGCGGCGAGCTCTCCCTCGACCTCGCGCCAGACGCGGCCGACGGCGATGCCGAAGACTCCCTGACCGCCCTGGACGAGGTCGATGACCTCGTCGGCGGACGTGCACTCGTAGACCGAGGCGCCGTCACTCATCAAGGTGATCTGGGCCAGGTCCTCCACACCGCGTTCGCGCAGGTGGTTGATCGCCACGCGGATCTGCTGGAGCGACACCCCGGTGTCGAGCAGGCGCTTGACGACCTTGAGGACGAGGATGTCGCGGAAGCCGTAGAGCCGCTGCGTGCCGGAGCCGGTGGCGCCACGCACGGACGGCTCGACCAAGCCGGTGCGGGCCCAGTAGTCGAGCTGGCGGTAGGTGATGCCGGCTGCCTTGCACGCGGTCGGACCGCGGTAGCCGATGTCGTCGCTCAGCTCAGGAAGGTCGTCCGTGAACAACAGCCCCTGTGCCGAAGCCGGCACGCTCGTGTGGCCGTGCTGAGCCTCGTTGCTCGGGTTCACAGCGCTCACCTCCTGGAAACTTCTACTGGATACCGCTGCGGGCAATGTCGAGGCGGTGTAGTTACACCGATCGCATTACGGGTCTGTGCCGAAGGTACGGCCGCGCGGAACCAAAGGTCAACAACCACTCGACCTTCGTGCTTCGGCGTGTCGCGGCCGCACGGCCTACTCTCGATGTTCAGTTGAGGGTCATGGTTGCGAGCACAAGAACGACGTTTGTACCTAGCCGGTTGTCCCGGTTTCATCCGGTTTGGTCTCGAAGTCTTCGGCCGAGACGTGGTCCAGGAACTCCCGGAACTTCTCGACCTCGTCGTCCTTGTCCTCCTCGCCGGACATCGCGACGCCTGCCTCCTCGAGCAGCGACTCCCCCGCGACGATCTGGGTGCCGGTACGCAGCGCCAGGGCGATGGCGTCGGACGAGCGCGAGGAGATCTCGGTGGTTCCGTCGAGGATCAGGGCTGCGTGGAAGACCCCGTCACGGAGCTCGACGATGCGCACCTCGGTGAGCCGGTGGCCCAGCCCTTCGATGACGTTCTTCATCAGGTCGTGGGTCAGCGGGCGGGGCGGCTCGATGCCCTGTTGCGCGTACGCGATCGCCGTGGCCTCCGCCGCACCGATCCAGATGGGCAGGTAGCGGTCGCCATCACGCTCGCGCAGCAGCACGATGGGGTGGTTGGTGGGCATCTCCACCCGGACGCCGAGGACCTCGAGCACCTTCACCGTTCCACCTTAACCCGGTTCAGCCGCGCTGGAGCCCGTCCCTCACGAGTGCCGTGTGCAAGGCGATGCACAGGCGTAGGACGTCACCGGTCGGATCGGTCGCGGGGCCACCGTGCGTCCCCTTCGTCGACGCCGAACGTTGGGGCGTCACGACCTGCTGGACCAGACCGATCTCGCGGTCGGCCGCGGTGCGGAACGGCCTCAGATGGCGAGGTTCGAGCCCGTATGCCGCCAGCTCGGCAGCCGCGTGAGCGACCGCGAGTGCCGCATCACCGAAGTGCCCCTGCGCGTCAGCGTGCAGGAGGCCGTAGTTCTCGAGCGCGTCGACCGTGTCGGCATCCAGCCCCGAGGACGTCGCCAGCTCGGCCCGGGTGAGTCGCAACGACCCGACCGACGTGAGCGCTTCCGCGCTCGGCACCTCAGGGTCCGCGCTCGGCGCCGGGACGGTGGGCCGCGGCATACCGGTGTCTGTGCGCTCGGGTGTCAGACCACGGTCCAGGGCATCCAGCGCCGCGGCGATCACCTTCAGCGGCCAGAAGTGGTCGCGCTGGGCGGTGAGGATGTAGCGCAGCCGGTCGAGGTCCTCCACCGTGTAGGTGCGGTAGCCCGACCCGGTGCGAGCCGGCGTGACCAGCCCCTCTGCCTCGAGGAAGCGGATCTTGGAGATCGTGACATCGGGAAAGTCCTGCTTGAGGGCAGCCAGGACCGCACCGATGGTCATGGTCTGTCGCGTCGTGCGAGCACTCACCAGGAGCCTGTGTTCCTTCTCTGGAAGGCTCGGTCAGGCCTTGCCGGCATAGAAGACGAGACGGAACTTGCCGATCTGGACCTCGTCGCCCGTCTGCAGGGTGGCCTCGTCGATCCGCTCGCGGTTGACGTAGGTGCCGTTGAGCGAGCCGACGTCGCGGACCACGAAGGTGTTGCCCTCACGCCGGAAGTTCGCGTGCTTGCGCGACACCGTCACGTCGTCGAGGAAGATGTCGCTGTCGGGGTGGCGCCCCGAGTTCACCTCGTCGTCGTCGAGGAGGAACCGGGCGCCGGTGTTGGGGCCACGAAGAACCACCAGCAGCGCGGTGCCGGGGCGCAGCGCGTCCACCGTGGCCTGGTCGGCCTTGCTGAGGGCGATCTCGATCTCGGCGCTGGTGTCGACCTGCTCGAGGTCGTGGATGCCGGGCAACCGCATCGTCGTCGGCTCGTGCGGGCGCGACGTCTGGTCGTCGTTCTCAGTGCCGTTCATCAGGTCCGCACTCCTCGTGGTGGTTCTGTCCGCCCCCTCTAGCAAAGCACAAACCCTAAGGGACGCCGGTGTCGTCTGCAGCGAAATGTGTGATCGGGCGCCCCCCCGGGTCAGAGGAGGGCCTGGTATGCCGCTGGGTCGAGCAGGGCTGCGACGGCTGCGTCGTCCGACGGGCGCAGCTCGTACATCCAGCCCTCACCATAGGGGTCGCTGTTGACCAGCTCTGGGGTGGCGTCGAGGGAGGCGTTGACTGCCGTCACCTCGCCGGCGAGCGGCGCGTACAGATCGCTGACCGACTTGGTCGACTCGACCTCGCCGCACGCGTCTCCCGCGGCTACCGTGTCACCCACCGTGGGGAGGCTGACATAGACGACGTCACCCAAGGAGTCCTGCGCGAACGAGGTGATCCCGATCCGCACCGTCCCGTCGTCGCCCGACCGCACCCACTCGTGCTCGGCCGTGTAACGCAGGTCCTGGGGGTACTCCAGCTCGCTCATGATGCTCCTCGGTGGATGGTGGTGGGACGGACCCGCCGGCGACTGCGGTGCCGGCGGGCCACGCTGATGCTGCTCAGGGTGACGGCGCCGGGACGGGCCGAGCGTAACGAGGCTCGCTCAGACTGTGCAATGCGGTGATGGCGACGTCGTCGGACTGGCGCACGGTGGGCAGCGCACCGTCCCCGCGGACCGACTCGCTGACGCCGCCCGGGATCTCCATCGCCGAGGCCATCGTCGCGCTGTCGCCGATGGCCTTGATGACGTAGGGCGGCGCGACGCGCTCCCCCCCGATCTCGATCGCACCGTCCACGTCGGCGAACCAGGTGTCGGCCACGACACGCACGTCCCCGATCTGGACCGCCTCGGCTCCGGCGTCGCGCAGCTCCTGGAGGGCGTCGAGCAGCCTGGCTGCGGTGACCTTGTGGTCAGGGTCGTTGATGGTGATGACGACGCCGGGACCGGTGGCCGGCGACGTGCCGGTGAGGATGCCCAGGGTGTCGAGCCGCTCCTGGGCCGACTTCAGTGCCTCCGCGCTGGAGTCGACGCCCGAGATCAGCCGGTCACGACTCACCTCGAGCTCGCGCGAGTCCGACGTCAGCCGGTCCTGCTCCTGGCTGACGTCGTCGAGGATGCGCACCAGCTCGTCCTCGCGCAGCTGTTCCAGGCCGCTCTGGTTGGTCTGCTGCACCTGGGTGGCGATGGCGAAGCCCAGCACGATCGCCAGGAGCGCCGCGAAGGCGTTCGCCCGGGTCGCCCGGGGCCGGGCCATCCGGATCAGGGTCCTCCACGACGAGTCCGGTGRCTCCGGACGGTCAGCACTCATGCCTTGAACAGGTGCCTGCGGATCGAGGCGACGTTGGAGAAGATCCGCACCCCGAGGACGACGACCACCCCCGTGCTGAGCTGCGAACCCACACCCAGCTGGTCACCCAGGAACACGATGAACGCGGCGACCACGACGTTGGCCAGGAACGACACGACGAACACCTTGTCGTTGAAGATGCCGTCGAGGACCGCACGGACCGCCCCGAAGACCGCGTCGAGCGCCGCGATCACCGCGATGGGCAGGTAGGGCTGCAGCGCGACGGGAACGTCGGGACCCCAGAGGAGTCCCACCAGCACGCCGCCGATCAGGCCGAGCAGGGGTATCACGGTGAACTCTCCGACGTGTACGGGGTGGACGAGCTGGAGGAGCTGGAGGAGCCGGACGAGCTGGACCCGGTCGGGGCCGGGGAGCCGCTCTTGGGCTTGGGGACCGTCGCCTCACGCACCGTGAGGGACGTGGCGGCGGGCAGGGTGAGCTTGTCCGCCGCGTCTATGGAAACACGGATGCCGTAGTTGTCCTTGAGGGCGCGCGCGTACGCACCGCCGTCGTTCTCCGCGAACTCCACCTGGAGGTCGCCGGGGTCGCCGATCACGCTGATCGTGTACGGCCTGGCCAGCGGGCGGTAGTTGACCAGGATCGCCTCACCCGCGAAGCGGATGGCGGACGTGGACGTCAGCCGCTGGCCGTTGACCGAGATCGCCTCGGCACCGGCCTCCCACAGACCGTTGACGACGATCTGAAGGTCCTTGGAGAAGACGACGCCATCGTCCTTCTTCCCGTCGGTGCGCGGGTTGCCGTCGGCGCTGGTGCCGCCACTGCCCGGCGCGTTGTCGAGCTGGACCGTGATCCCCGTGCCCGTGACGGACTGGGCACCCGAAGCCAGGGTGAGGGCCGCGAGCCGGGTCTGCAGCGACGACTCGTCCTGCCCGAGAGCCTGGGCCTGGAGCTTGTCGACCTCGGCCTGGACGGCGCGCAACGACGTCCCCTGCTTCTCGACCGCGGCCCGACGGGCCTCGATCTGGTTGACCAGGTTGGCCTTGGCCTTGATGGCGGACGACGACGGGGTGCGCAGCGCCACCGCTCCGAGGGTCAGCAGGAGTCCGGCCACCACCGCGGCGACGACGACGGTCGGGGTCCGCGTGCCGGTGCTCGGCGGCAGTCCGGCCGCCTCGCGCTCGGCGGCCGCGGCGGCATACCCGGGATCGAGCGGTCGCTCCATCATCGAGATGAGGAGCGTCATCGACTCGTCGGGGCGCCTGCCGGGTGTGGTGACCGGTGGCGGCTCGCCGCGGTGCGACGTGGGTCCGGGGTTCATCTCGCCGGCACCGTGTGTGCGGCGACCACCTGCCGGGCCTGCACGATGTACATGACCCCTGCGATCCAGTAGAGGACGGTGCCCCACCACGCGAACGCCCAGCCGATCGGCAGCGCCCACTCGGCGAAGGTGCTGGTGCCCTCGCCCAGGAGGAGCAGCGGGAAGGCGTAGAGCAGGTTGAACGTGGCCGCCTTGCCGACGAAGTGGACCGGCAGCCCGGTCTGGCCATAGCGACGGATCCGCCACAGCACCGCGGCGAGCAACACCTCGCGGCCGACGAGGGCGAGGACCAGCCACCAGGGGATGATCTCGCGCAACGCCAGGCCGAGCAGCGTCGTGGCGATGTAGAGCCGGTCTGCGAACGGGTCGAGCAGCTGGCCCAGCCGGGACTCGAGCCCGAAGCGACGCGCGATCTTGCCGTCGAGGTAGTCGCTGACGCCCGAGAGCATGAGCGTGACGAGGGCGATGACGTCGTGCTGGGCCAGGATCGCCCACAGGAAGATCGGCACCCCGACGAGTCGCAGGACGGACAGCACGTTGGGCAGGGTGAGCACCCGGTCGGAGACGACGGGCTCACTCACGAGCCTCCCCCGATCTCGCTCCCCCCGATCGTGTTGTGCTGGCACGCAGGCAGCCTAACTGCCAGCCCGTCGTAGAGTTCGCAGGCATGGGCAACCCGCTTGTCGACAACCCACTGCTCGGTCCCGGCCTCGATCGTCTCCGCGAGCGGCGCAGCGTCAAGTGGCGGCTCTACGACCCGGACATCCTCCCCCTCTGGGTCGCCGAGATGGACGTCGTGCCGGCCGAGCCGATCCAGCGCGCCGTGGTCGAGGCCATGCATCGCGGCGACACCGGCTACCCGTGGGCAGCGGACTACGCGGAGGCGTTGTCCTCCTTCGCCTCGGAGCGGTGGGCCTGGAAGCCGGACCCGACCACGATGCAGATCGTGCCCGACGTGATGCTCGGCGTGGTCGAGGTCCTCAAGCTGGTCACGGGTCCCGGTGACGCGGTCGTGGTCAACTCCCCCGTCTACCCGCCGTTCTTCGACTTCGTGAGGCACCTGGACCGTCGGGTGGTGCAGGCGCCCCTGGATGCCAACGGCCGGATCGACCTCGCGTCCCTGGAGCTGGGGCTCACGGAGGCGACGCGCGGCGGTGGCCGCGCGGCGTACCTGCTGTGCAACCCGCAGAACCCGACGGGCGCGGTGCACACGCCGGAGGAGCTCACGGCCGCACTCGACCTCGCGGAGTCGCTCGACGTGCGGGTCGTCGCCGACGAGATCCACGCCCCGGTGGTCCCCGCCGGCGCGAGCTTCACCTCGGTGGCCTCCCTGCCGGCGGGGTCGCGGTCGATCTCGGTCATGTCGGCCTCGAAGGCCTTCAACCTCGCCGGTCTCAAGGCCGCGATGGCCGTGCCGGGACCCGAAGCGGCCGCCGACCTGGCGCGCATGCCCGAGGAGGTGTCGCACGGAGCCAGCCACGTGGGGGTCATCGCGCACCGCGCCGCCTACCTGGAGGGCGGGGCCTGGCTGGACGCTCTGCTGAACGGGCTCGACCAGAACCGCCGCCTGTTGGCCGACCTGCTCGCGGAGCACCTGCCGGACGTCGGTTACCGCATCCCCGAGGGGACGTTCCTGGCCTGGCTGGACTTCAGTCGGCTCGGACTCGGCGACGACCCGGCTGCGGTGCTGCGCGAGCGGGCCCGGGTGGCACTGCACCCGGGGCCCGGCTTCGGCCAGGGAGGAGCCGGCTGTGCGCGTCTGAACTTCGGCACCTCACCCGACATCGTTCGCGAGGCCGTGCGCCGGATCGCCGCTTCGCTGTGAGCATCAGCCACCTGGCTCCGAGCCGTTGCCGCTCGCTCTAGGCGTTCGCCTTCGCCTGCAGCATCTCCACCGCCTTGTCGATGCGGCGACGGCGCGTCTCGGGTGTCTTGGCACCGTTGATCGCGTCCACGTGGGCCCGCTGGTGGCTGTAGGACTGCCGGGCGAAGGCTGCCTTCGCATCGGGGACCACCTCGAGCGCGGCCGCGAAGTCCTCCGGCACCTCGACCTCGCGAGGCGCCGTGTCGAGCTCGAGGGTCACCTCGACGACATCGCCGCCGCTGACCCCCGTGAGGGCGCGGTTCTCCGCGCTGACGCCGACCATGAACCTCCCACCCATCACGGCGACGCTGCTGCGGTAGGTCTTGCCGTTGATGGTGACGTTCACCTTGGGACGCTTGCCGCCACCGAGTCCCTCGACGACCTCCGGCGGCACCTCGATGCCCGTGGCCGTCCCGCCTCCCTGCTGCACCTGCGTGGTGAACTTCATGACCGCGAGGGTATGCCGCCGGGCAGCTTCAGGACAGCGTCCTGCGCACCCGCGCGGCAAGCTTCCGAGCCAGGCTCCTGCGGGCCGGAGACGGCGCCTTGGTGACCTTGAGCGCCAGGCGGCCACCTTTGGTGACGTAGGGGCTGATGACGACCCCCGCCTCGGTGAAGGGCTGCGGCACGTGTTCGGGGTCGATGCGCACCGCCACCCGGGAGTCGTACCCGAAGGCGGTGGTGCGTGCCTTGACGTCCCAGGTGCCGGGAGTGATCGGGCTCCCCAGGAGTGCGGTGGCGGGGGCAATCGTGGCCGACCCCTCCGCCGCCCAGACCAGCCCGTCACCGGAGTCGGTCAGTCCACCGCTGACCTGCGTCGGCTGGAACCACTCGGCGTTCGTCGAGCGATGCGTCAGGAGCAGCTCGACACCCGCGTCGTCCACGTCCGAGGTGACATCCAGGGCGCCCAGCGCAACGTCGTCCGACACCGGCGCCGAGGGCTCCATCAGGACCCGTCCCTGCTTCTCGCGGAAGGTCTGGGGGCCCGCGGCTCCCTCCAGCCGGACCCGCAACCGCAAGGCCAGGACTGCCCCGGTCTGCGTGGCCTCGAGGACCTCCGCCCTCGTGGTGACAGCGCTGTCGGCATCGACGTAGCGCAGGACCGCGTCCAGGTCGCCCGCGCGCACGAGCGCGGCCCGGACCCGATCGGCAGCCGCGAGTCCCGCATCGAGTGACTGGTCGAACCGCTCCGACATGACCGCCGTGATCGCCCCGAAGAACTCGCGCTGGTACTCCGCCGGCCAGGTGCGCAGCCCGTTGGCGCCGAACCTGTTGAGTACGACCGAGAGCTCCCACAAGCGGTAGGCGTCCTGGCGGACACGCTCCCCGTACGGCCACTTGTCGACGAGGTCGAGGACCTCGCGGACTGCGGCGAAGTACTCGGCCGGGTCCGGGTGTCGCATCGAGTTGTTCGTGTCGTGGATGACCCAGCGGTAGCACGGGTAGTCGGCGACCACGGACACCACCGGGTCGTGGACGAAGGCGGCCGCGAGCAGGTGGTGGTCCTCCAGGCGCCTGAGGTGCTCGGCGAACTTCACGTCGTGGTCGAGCAGGAACCGGGTCCTGAACATCTTGTGGGGCGTCAGGATGTCGATCACGTGGTCGTCGATCACGTGCGCGTGCGACACGTTGGCGCGGAACGACTCCAGTCCCATCGTGCGGGCACCCGTCCGAACCTCCTTTCCCAGCACCATGTCCGCGGCGTTGGCGTCGGCCGCAGCAAGCATGCGTTCGACCGCCTGGGGGTAGAGCAGGTCGTCGTGGTCCATGAAGAGGACGTAGTCGCCGCGGGCCACGGCGAGCCCCGTGTTGCGGGGACGGCTGGGCCACCCCGAGTTCGGGATCTCCAGGGCCGTGATCCAGTGCTCGCCGCCAAACGCCCGGACCCGCTCAGCGGTCTGGGCGTCGGTCGACCCGTCGTCGACGAGGATGAGCTCGAGGGCCTCCAGGCCCACGCTCTGGCGCCGGACGGACTCCACGGTGCGGTCCAGGTCCGGCCCGCTGTTGTAGGTGGCAATGACGACGCTGACACGAACGGGCATGTCCCAAGCCTCCCATCCTCGGACCGCCGTGCTCACCGGCCCCGAACCGGCCGGCGTGTGCCACAGTGGGCGCCATGGCTGACCGTGCGGGTTTCGAGGGCTTTCCGGCCTGGGGTGTGACCTTCTACCAGGAGCTCGAGGACAACAACACGAAGGAGTTCTGGGCGGCCAACAAGGCGCGGTGGGAACGCGACGTGCGGGAGCCGATGCTGGCACTGGTGGATGCTCTGGAGGACGAGTTCGGGCCGGCGAAGCTCTTCCGGCCCAACCGCGACGTCCGGTTCAGCGCGGACAAGTCGCCCTACAAGACCCACCAGGGCGCGATCGTGGGTCGGGGTGCCGGAGTGGGCTACTACGTGCAGCTCAGTGGGGACGGCCTCGCGGTCGGCGGTGGCTTCCGCACCCACTCCCCTGCGCAGACGCAGTCGTTTCGACGCGCGATAGCCGCGCAGGACACCGGCGAGGAGTTCGAGGGCATCGTGACCGGTCTCGCCCGGGCCGGTTTCGACCTGGAAGGCGACACTCTCAAGACCAGACCCAAGGGATTCGATGCCGACCATCCGCGGCTGGAGCTGTTGCGACGCAAGGAGATCATGGCCCTGAACCGCGTCGGTTCGCCTGACTGGTTGTCGAAACCCGCCGCTCTCGACCACGTGCGGTCGGCCTGGACGGCGATTCGCCCGCTCGCTGAGTGGGTCCTTTCCAACGTTCCCATGGAAGAGCCCCGCGGGAGGGGCAGATGAGCTTCCAGGTACCGGCGCAGGCCTACGGAAGCTTCATGGGGCGGTTCTCCGAGCCGCTGGCCGACCAGTTCGTCGAGGTCGGACGACTGGGCCACGGACAGCGCGCGCTGGATGTGGGGTGTGGCCCGGGCGCGCTCACCGCACGGCTGGTCACCGTCGTCGGCGAGTCCGGCGTCAGTGCCGTCGATCCCTCCGAACCTTTCGTGGCCGCCGCCAAGGAACGCTTTCCTGGTGTCGACGTCACGGTCGGTCACGCGGAGTCGCTGGCGTTCGGGGACGCCACCTTCGACGCGGCGCTGGCCCAGCTCGTGGTGCACTTCATGCGCGACCCGGTCGCCGGGCTTCGCGAGATGGCCCGAGTGACGCGGCCGGGAGGCGTGGTCGCGGCCGCCGTGTGGAACCACGCCGCCAGTGCCGGTCCCCTGTCGCTGTTCTGGGAAGCGGTCCGCGCCGTCGACCCCCAGGCGGAGGGAGAGGGTGACTTCGCGGGCGTGAGGGAGGGCGACCTCGCGAGGCTGTTCGGCGCCGCCGGGCTGGACGCGCTCGAGGAGTCGATCCTCACGGTGCAGGTCCCGTTCGATTCCTTCAACCAGTGGTGGGAGCCCTACACCCTGGGCGTGGGACCGGCGGGGCAGTACGTCCTGGGTCTGGACGACTCGCGTCGCGAGGCGCTGCGGGACGAGTGCCGACGCCGGGTGCCCGACGGAGCGTTCACCGTCGATGCGTCAGCCTGGTGCGTCGCCGCCACCGTCCCGACCGCCTGAGCGGCCGTCGCGAGCACCTGAACCACTGCCCTCCGGCAGAGACGGCGCCGGCATCACTCCGACGTCGTGCCGGGCACGACGCTGACGATGACGTTGCCGACCTTCTGGCCGCTGCCGGCATACCGGTGGGCCTCCACGATCTCGTCCAGCGCATAGCGGCGATCGACGAGCGGTCTGAGGGCGCCGGTCCCCAGGAGTCCGGCCAGCTCCTCGATCATCGCCTGGTTGTGGGTGGGGATGGGGAAGAGCGCCCGTTGGCCACGGCTCACCGGCGCGACAAGGGCGGGGCGGGGGTTCTGGAGCCACGGACCGAGCTCGGAGGAGACGTAGGTGCCGCGTGGCCCGAGGACTCGCCGGGCTGCGGTGAAGGTGCTCTTGCCCACCGCGTCGAGGACGAGGTCGAAGCGGTTCGCGTCGCGGGTGAAATCGTCAGCAGAGCAGTTGATGACCCGGTCGGCACCCAGCCTGCGCACGAGGTCGACGTGTTCGCCGAAGCAGACGGCGGTCACGACCGCACCCATGGCGCGAAGCAGCTGGACCGCGGCTGATCCGATCCCTCCTGTCGCGCCGTTGACCAGCACGCTGTCGCCGGCTCGCACCCGCGCAGCCCTGATCATGCCCATGGCGTAGTGCGCACCCTCGGTCCCTGCCGCGGCCTGCTCAAACAGGAGGCCGGGTGGCATCGGGGCGACCGAGGCGCGTTCCCCGACAACGAGGAGCTCGGCATGGGCGCCGAACGGGCCTTCCGTGTAGCCGAACACCCTGTCTCCCGTCGCGAACGCGGAGACGGAGCCACCCGTCCGGACCACGGTCCCCGCGAACTCGCACCCGAGGATCTTCGCCTTGGGACCGCGGATTCCGTAGACGGCCCGGGCCAGCATGGGCGTTCCCGCGCGGAAGGCGCAGTCGGTTCGGTTGACCGTCGTCGCGTGGACCTGGACCAGCAGATCATGTGGTCCAGGTCTGGGCGCCTCGACGTCGACCACGCGGACGACCTCCGGACCTCCGTACTCGGTGTAGACCGCGGCCTTCATGGGCCGACGGTAGCCCCATCGAGCGCATTGCCTCTGCCACGGTGACCGGAGGACATCGAGCTCGTGGCGGCTCCGTTCAGAGCCACCCGAATCGGCCAGCAGTCGTAGCACATCGAGGAACCTGGGCCGGGGCATGAAAACGGGGCCCGAAGTGTGTGGACAAGTCGGACCCCGTTAGTCGGGCTGACAGGATTTGAACCTGCGACCCCTTGACCCCCAGTCAAGTGCGCTACCAAGCTGCGCCACAGCCCGTGGCTTGCCCACGCAGAATCCAGCCGAAGCAGGACCGCGGGAGCGAACGAAACCTTAGCGCACGGCATACCTCCGCTTGAAATCGGTATGCCGTGCTGCCAGCTATCGGCGCTTGCGCTTCTCGCGGACCCGGACGGAGACCTCGATGGGGGTGCCCTCGAAACCGAACTCCTCACGCAACCGGCGCTCGAGGAAGCGGCGGTAGCCGGCCTCGATGAAGCCGGAGGCGAAGATCACGAACCGCGGCGGACGGGTGGAAGCCTGCGTCGCGAACAGGATTCGCGGCTGCTTGCCACCTCGCACGGGGTGCGGGTGGGCGGCCACGATCTCGCCGAAGAACGCGTTGAGCCGACCCGTGGGGACGCGGAAGTCCCACGACTCGAGGGCACGCTCCAACGCCGGCACGAGCTTCTCGACCGAACGCCCGGTCTTGGCGGAGATGTTGACCCGCGGCGCCCACGGCACCTGGACCAGCTCGCGCTCGATCTCGCGCTCGAGGTAGTGGCGACGCTCCTCGTCGAGCAGGTCCCACTTGTTGTAGGCCACCACGAGGGCGCGACCGGCGTCGATCACGTGCTGCACGACGCGGACGTCCTGCTCCGCGATGGACTGCTCGGCGTCGATGAGGACGACGGCCACCTCGGCCTTCTCGAGCGCGGTCTGGGTGCGCAACGAGGCGTAGAAGTCGGCGCCCCTGGCCTGGTGGACGCGACGGCGGATGCCGGCCGTGTCGACGAAGCGCCAGGTCTTGCCACCGAGCTCGATGAACTCGTCGACCGGGTCGCGCGTGGTGCCGGCGACGTTGTCGACGACGACGCGGTCCTCGCCGGCGAGCTTGTTGAGCAGGGAGGACTTGCCGACGTTGGGCCGACCGACCAGGGCGACCCGACGGGGGCCGCCGCGCTGGTACGCGTCGCCGTTGGCCGAGATCGAGGGCAGCACGTCGAGGACGGCGTCGAGCACGTCGCCACTGCCGCGACCGTGCAGTGCGGAGACGGGCCACGGTTGGCCGAGGCCAAGGTTCCATAGGGCGGCGGCGTCGGCTTCGGTGCGCTGGTCGTCGACCTTGTTGGCCACGAGGATGACCGGTTTGCCCGAACGGCGCAGCAGCTTGACCACTGCCTCGTCGTCGTCGGTCGCACCGACGGTGGCGTCCACGACGAACATCACCACGTCGGCCAGGTCGACGGCCACCTCGGCCTGCTCGGCGACGCGAAGGTGGATGCCGGTGGCGTCGATCTCCCAGCCACCGGTGTCGACGAGCGTGAACCGGCGACCGGTCCACTCCCCGTCATAGGCCACGCGGTCGCGGGTCACGCCGGGGACGTCCTCGACGACGGCCTCGCGCCGGCCGAGGATGCGGTTGACCAGGGTGGACTTGCCGACGTTCGGGCGACCCACGACGGCGACGACCGGCAGCGGACCGTCGACGACGGCATACCCGTCCTCGTCGTACTCGCCGTCGATGAGTGAGCGGTCCTCCTCACTGAGGTCGAACTCGTCCAGTCCGACGCGCAGGGCGCGCTCGACGGTGGAGTCGTCGGTCAGGTTCTCGCTCACTTCGGGGGTTCCTTGCGTTGTTCGTGGGGGCCGGACCGCGAGCAGGGTGCCGCGTGGCCGCCCACCATTGTCGCGCACATTTGAGGTCGGACCTACCAGGCCAGCCCCGCAGCCCGTGCCCCGGAACCAGTCCGGCGCCCGGCATCGGTCACGCGGGGACCTTGTCCGGCGCCTCGCTGCGCACCACGTCGAGCAGGGCCTGGACGCTCTGCTGGAAGTCCAGATCAGAGGTGTCGACCAGGGTCACGCCCTCGGCGGCCTCCATGAAGTCGGACACCGTGGAGTCGTCGGCATCACGGCGCACGATCTGGTCACGGGTCGCCTCGACGGCGTGGTCGGCTGCGTGGCCGTGCAGCTCCTTGGACCGCCGCCGCAGGCGCGCCTCGACGCTGGCCGTCAGCAGGATGCGCACGTCGGCGTCGGGTGCCACCACGGTGGTGATGTCGCGCCCCTCGGCCACGACTCCGCCGGTGCGGGTAGCGACCTGGTCGATGAGGTCGCGCTGGAGCTGCTGCAGGATCGGGCGCACCAGCGTGTTGGTGGCCACTGTGGAGACGGCCTCGCTCACGCGGGTCGTGCGGATGTCGCCCTCGATCTCGCGACCGCTCACGTGCACGCTCGGACTGGTCGGATCGGTGCCCATCTCCAGGGGGATCTCGCGAGTCGCCTGTGCCACGGCCTCCTGGTCGAGAAGGTCGACGCCCTCTTCCAGGCACCACCAGGTGACGGCGCGGTACATCGCACCCGTGTCGAGGTAGCCGACCCCCAGGGCCTCGGCCGCAGCGCGCGACACGCTGGACTTGCCGGAACCCGAGGGCCCGTCGACGGCAACGACGAGGTGCTTGCTGTTCATGACGGGCAAGCCTATGGGCCACCCGCCGTCCTCCGCGAAGTCGTTCACCCCTCAGCCGTGCAGCCGCCAGCCCCTGGTGGTCAGCTCGTCGCCGAGCCGCTCGGCAACGGCGGGCAGCACCGAGATCTCCGCGAGGCCGAAGGGCTGCCCCATGCCGTGCTCGAGGTGCAGGTCCTCGAGGTTGACGCCGGCGTCCCCGACGTCATGCAACAGCCGGGCGAGCTCACCGGGCTGGTCGGGCACCAGCACCACGACCACGCTGTATGCCGTGGGGGCAGCACCGTGCTTGCCGGGGATCCGCGCATGGCCAGCGTTGCCCTGGGCCACGATCCGGGCCAGCACCTCACGGGCGCCGACACCGTCACCGTGCGCGAGCACGTCGAGGGCTCCGATGACCTCCGTGAGCTCGGCGTGGACATGGGCGAGGACCCCGCGCACGGCCACGGCGTTGCCGGCGAGGATCTGGGTCCAGAGCTGAGGGTCGCTGGCAGCCACGCGCGTGACGTCACGAATTCCCTGTCCTGACAAGGCCACCGCGGGATCGGTGAGCTCCCGCAGCCGCCCGGCGACCAGCGACGACGCCAGCTGGGGCACGTGGGAGACCACTGCCACGGCAGCGTCGTGCTCTTCCGGACTCATCGTCGAGACGGTGCCCCCGGCCGCCACGGCCAGCTCCTTGACCGCCGCGATCGCGGCCTCGGACGAGTGGTCGTTCGGCACGACCACCCAGGCGCGCCCGTCGAACAGGTCACCCCGGGCGGCCACAGCACCGGAACGTTCGCGCCCCGCCATCGGGTGCGACCCGGCATACCGAGACAGGTCTGCGCCTCGTCGTCGCACGTCCTCGAGCACGGCGACCTTGACCGACGCCACGTCGGTCACGACGGAGTCGGGCCACGCCTCGAGCTCGTCGGCGACGACAGCACCCGCCACATCAGGCGGCGCAGCCACCACGACGAGGTCGGGTGCTGCGTCGTCGTTGCTCGCCACAGCACCGGCGCCGAGGTCCCGGGCCAGGGCCACCGCCGTCGGCGAGGGGTCGGCGAGGACCACGGCATAGCCGGCACGGGTCAGGGCGATGCCCAGGCTGGTGCCGATGAGGCCGGTGCCGACGATGCGGACGCTGGTGGTCACGTCGGGAAGGTTACCGACGGCCGCGACGCAGTGCGCTCACATTCCAGCCGCGGAGTAGAGCTGCCCGACCTCTGCCTTGTTGAGCTTGCGCATCTTGCCCGGCTTGGTGTCGCCGAGGTAGATGGGCCCGACCTGCACCCGCACGAGGCTGATCACGGGGTGACCGACGGCGTCGAGCAGACGACGCACGATGTGCTTGCGCCCCTCGTGCAGGATCACTTCGACGAGCGCCTTGCCCGGCTGCGAGTCGACCACCTTGAACGAGTCGACCGACGCAGGTCCGTCCTCGAGCTGGACGCCCTCGCGCAGCTGCTTGCCGATGTCGCGCGGCACGGGGCCACGGATCTGCGCGAGATAGGTCTTGAGCACGCCGTACTGCGGGTGCTGGAGGCGGTGGGCGAGCTCGCCGTCGTTGGTGAGGATCAACAGGCCCTCGGTGTCGGCATCGAGGCGGCCGACGTGGAACAGCCGCTCGTTGCGGTCCCCCACGTAGTCGCCGATGCTGATCCGGCCGAGCTCGTCGTTCATCGTCGTGACGACGCCCAGGGGCTTGTTGAAGGCGAAGTAGACGCGGGTCTCGTCGAGCTGGACCTTGACCCCGTCGACGTGGACGGTCTGGTCCGGACGGATCCGCACCCCGAGCTCGGTGACGATGTTTCCGTCCACCTCGACCCGGCCGGCGGTGATGAGGTTCTCGCACACCCGGCGCGATCCCACTCCGGCGGCGGCGAGGAGCTTCTGCAACCGGATGCCATCGGGGTCGTGCATGTCGACCTCGGGCGTGGCCCGCTCACGGGGCACCCGGGTCGGCTGGCTCTTCTTGGTCGTGCCGGAGCTCCCGCGCTGGGGCCGCTCGGGGCGCCCCCCCTCGGACGCGGTCGGGCCTCCGCCCCTCGGTGGGCTGGTGCGACCACTGCCGCCCTGCCCCGCTCGGGAAGAGCCTTGGCCGCCGGCGCGACCACGCCCACCCCCCGGTCGGTCCGAGCCGGATCCTGCGGGGCCTCTGCTGCGTGGGGGTGTCATCGGCGTCCTTGTTCTGCGATCTCGTCGAGCACGTCGACTTCGGGGAGGTAGGGCGCGAGGGCGGGCAGGTCGTCGATGCTGCCGAGACCCAGGCGTTGGAGGAAGTAGTCGGTGGTGCCGTAGAGGAACGCGCCGCCGTCGCCGTCGGACCCCAGCTCCTCGATGAGCCCGCGGTTGAGCAGGGTCCGGACCACGCCGTCGACATTGACGCCGCGGACCGCACTGACGCGCGACCGCGAGATCGGCTGGCGGTAGGCGATCACGGCCAGGGTCTCCAGAGAGGCCTGGGTCAGCTTGGCCTGCTGCCCGTCGAGCAGGAACTTCTCGACCACGGGGGCGTAGTCGGACCGGCTGTAGATCCGCCAGCCGCCTGCCACCGACCTGAGGGTGAAGCCACGCTGCTGCGCGGCGTACTCGGCCTCGAGGTCCCTGAGGTGCATGAGCACGTCGTCGACGGGCAGCTCCAGCGCAGAGGCGAGCGACACCTCGGTGATCGGCTCGTCCACGACCATGAGGACCGCCTCGATGGCACTGCGCGCGCCGCCGGGGAAGTCGTTGACGTCGAACGCGAACTGCTCGTCGGCGGCACTCTCGTTCGGCGCAACGACGCCCTCGTCACGCTCGTGGTCGGGCTCGTGGTCGGGCACGACCTCAAGGTCACTCATCGTCGCTCTTTCCGTCGTCGTCGTCCGGCTCGTCTGCGGGTGGTTCCTCGTCCAGCTCGTCGAACTCGTCGCTGACCTCGATCTCGCCCTCGTCGTCGCCCGTCCAGCGGACCGTCAGCTCGCCGAGCGCCTCGGCCTGCTCGAACGCGATCGCCGCCTCGCGGAACAGCTCGAGCAGGGCCAGGAACCTGGCCACGATGACCAGCGTCGAGTCGGCGTCGGCCACCAGGGCCCGGAACGAGCACACGCGTTCGGCTCGGAGCCTGACGCCCAGGATGCCCGCCTGCTCGCGCACGCTGACCTGTGGAGCGTGCAGGTGGTCCAGGCCGACGCTCGGCGCCACCTTGGGCACCATCGCCCTGGCCGCGATCATGGCCAGCTGCTCGGGCGTGATCCCCATGACCAGCTCGGGCAGGAGCCTCGCGAACTGGGGCTCGAGACCCGCCTGCCGCGGTGTCATCCTGCCTGCGGTGGCCATCCGCTCGCCGAAGGTGAAGGCGATGTCCTTGAAGGCGCGGTACTGCAGCAGCCGGGCGAAGAGCAGGTCGCGGGCCTCGATGAGGGCGAGGTCCTCCTCGTCCTGCGGCCCGGTCTGCGGGAGCAGCCGCGCAGACTTGATGTCGAGCAGGGTCGCTGCGATCAGCAGGAACTCCGACGCCTGGCCCAGGTCCCACTCCGTGTGCGACGACTGGGCTGCCTTGATGTGGGCGATGAACTCGTCGGTGACCTTGGCGAGGGCGATCTCGGTGATGTCGAGCTTGTGCTTGCTGATCAGGCCGAGGAGCAGGTCGAAGGGCCCGGAGAAGTTGTCGAGGTGGACCTGGAACGGCGTGGACCCGCCGCGTCGGGTGATCACGCCACCCGGCGTCATCGTCGCCTGGTCCGCGAGCTGGTCCGCGAGCTGGTCCTCGAGCTGGGCCGCGGGCTGGGCGTCCTCCAGCTGCACCGCGCCTCCCGGCGCAGTGGCGATGGCCTCCTGGCTCACCTCGTCAGGCCGCCCCACCACGGGCGATCAGCTCTCGGGCGAGTTGCCGGTAGGACGCTGCGGAGGCGTGCGTCGAGGCGTAGGTCGTGATCGGCTCAGCAGCGAGCGTGGCGTCCGGGAACTTCACCGTGCGGCTGATCACCGTGTGGAACACCTGGTCGCCGAAGTGGTCGACGACGCTGCGCACGACCTCCTTGCTGTGCAGGGTGCGCGAGTCGTACATCGTCGCCAGGATGCCGTCGACCTGCAGGCGCGGGTTGAGGCGGTCGGTGATCTTGTCGATCGTCTCCACGAGCAGCGCGACCCCACGCATGGCGAAGAACTCGCACTCGAGCGGGATCACCACACCGTGCGCCGCGGTGAGGGCGTTCACGGTGAGCAGGCCGAGCGAGGGCTGGCAGTCGATCATGATGACGTCGTAGTCGTCCATGACCGGCCGGAGCACCCGCGCGAGGATCTGCTCCCGGGCGACCTCACCGACGAGCTGCACCTCGGCGGCGGACAGGTCGATGTTGGCGGGAATGACGTCGAGGTTCTCGGTGGCCGTGGCCTGGATGACGTCGCGCACGTCGTGACCGCGCTCGACGAGAAGGTTGTAGATGGTGACGTCGAGCTCGTTGGCGCGCACTCCGAGCCCCACGGACAGGGCACCCTGGGGGTCGAAGTCGACCAGCAACACGCGTCGGCCGACCTCGGCGAGAGCAGCACCCAGGTTGATGGTCGTCGTCGTCTTCCCGACGCCACCTTTCTGGTTGCACATGGCGATGATGCGGGCGGGGCCGTGGGCTGCGAGGGGCTGCGGGTCGGGGAAGACCGGCATCGGGCGCCCGGTCGGACCGATCTGTCCAGCGCCCGCAGACTCGGTCCCGGGCAGGTGGACGTGGTCGCGTTCAGCACCGTTGGGGGCCGACTCGGAGGTGTCGCCCGAATGGGTGGGCGGCGACTGCTCCTGCGTGGTCACCTCAGATTCCACAGGCGTTTCACTCCCGGTGAGTTGGCGTTCGTCGGTCAGCCTCGCGCTGATCGGCACGACCCTATCAGCGGGCACGGGGGTGACTCTGGGCATACACCTCACGCAAACGCTGCACCGTCACCAGCGTGTAGATCTGCGTGGTGGTCACCGAGGCGTGCCCCAGCAGCTCCTGCACGACCCGGACGTCGGCGCCGCCGTCGAGCAGGTGCGTCGCGAACGAGTGTCGCAACGTGTGCGGCGACAGGTGGCCGCCGAGGTCCGCGCGTTCGGCCGCGGCGCGCAGCACCGCCCAGGCCGACTGGCGCGAGAGCCTGCTGCCCCTCTGGTTGAGGAACACCGCAGGCGTCCCCTTCCCCTTGACCGCGAAGGTGGGCCGTCCCCGGACGAGGTACGCGCCCAGTGCCTGCGCGGCATACGAGCCGAGGGGGACGATGCGCTCCTTGCTGCCCTTCCCGAAGAGCCGCACCACTCCCTCCTCGGTGTCGATGTCGTCGACGTCGAGGCCGACGGCCTCTGAGATGCGTGCGCCGGTGCCATAGAGGACTTCGAGCAGGGCCCGGTCGCGCAGCGACCCGGGCGTGTCACCCAGGCTGGCCGCTTCGAGCAGGCGCTCGACGTCCTCGATGCTGATCGCCTTGGGCAGGCGTGCGGGGGGCTGTGGCGGGCTGACGGCCGACGCCGGGTCGGTGGGCAGGTCGCCCTCGAGGACGAGAAACCGGTGAAAACCACGCACCGCGACGAGCGTCCGCGCCGCCGACGACGCCGCGAGCGGAGGGTGGTCGGTGGTCCCCTCTCGCAGCGTCGCGAGGAAGTCGCTGACGTGCGCCTCCGTGATGCCCGCGGGGTCGTGCACCCCCCGACCAGCGAGGTATGCCGCGTAGCGGGCCAGGTCGCGCCGGTAGGACGTGAGCGTGTTGGCGGCGACGCCGCGCTCGACGTCCAGGTGGTTGAGCCAACCGCGGACAGCGCGCTCGATCGCGCTCGAGGGTGGCACGGATGGGAGTCTAGGTGGCATGAAGCTCTATGCAGACCTGCCGGGCCGCCGCACCGTCCAGATCCTCGCCGACGTCGGGATGCTCGCGTGGGGGTGCCTCTGGGCGTGGGTGGGACGGCTCGTCCACGACACGACCCTGGAGCTCGCAGCGCCCGGTCGACAGCTGCAGACGGCGGGTTCGGGGTTCCGTGACCAGATGACCAGCGCCGGCGACTCGGTGCGGGACCTGCCCCTGGTCGGCGACAAGATCGCCGCGCCGTTCCGGCAGGTCAGCGGTGCGGGCACCACGATCGAGCAGGCCGGCACCGACCTCGTCGACGCCGTCACGAAGCTCGCCAACATCCTGGGGTGGGTCACTGCGCTCGTGCCGATCCTCATCGTCGGGTTGGTGTGGCTGGTGCTCCGCGGGCGTTTCGTCCGCCGGGCGAGCGCCGCACAGCGGTTCATCGACACCGCGGCCGACCTCGACCTGTTCGCCCTGCGGGCCATGGCGGGCCAGCCGATGCGCAAGCTCGCCGCCATCTCGTCGGACCCGACGGGAGCGTGGCGGCGTGGTGACGAGGCGACGATCCGGTCGCTGGCCCTGCTGGAGCTGCGGGACACCGGCCTGCGTCCTCCCGCGTCAGCGGGCAGCGCGGCCTGAGGACTCGGTCAGGGCGCGCAACCGGGCGGCGTGCTCCGACGTCAGCGCACCCGGCGCCATCTGCCAGGACCAGCCGCCCTCGATGCCGGGCGCGTTCATGCGCGCCTCTGAGCCGAGGGCGAGCACGTCCTGGGCCGGCATCATCGACAACCCGCACGGCCCTCGCAGTGCGAGCTCGATGAAACCCCACGACGGTTCGGCGTCGACGTCGGCGCCGACTCCGGCCTGTCGACAGGCTTCGCGGGCAAGTTGCCTGCGGTGGTCGGGGAGGTCCCACCACCAGCCGTTGACCGTGTCGTTGTCGTGGGTGCCGGTGTAGACGACCTGGTTGGGCTCGTGGTTCTCGGGGTCGTGGGCGTTGTACTCGTAGGCCGGCTCGAAGGCGAACTGCAGCACTGCCATGCCGGGGAACCCGAGCGACCTGCGCAGGTCGATGACAGGCTGGTCGATGTCGCCGAGGTCCTCCGCGAGGACCGGCAGCGGGCCCAGGGCACCGAGCGCGGCGTCGAACACCTCTCGCCCCGGGCCCTGCTCCCACTTCCCGTTGAGGGCGACGTCGTCACCTGCCGGGATCGCCCAGTAGGCCGCGAACCCGCGGAAGTGGTCGACGCGCACGACGTCGAACAGCGCGAAGGTGCGGCGCAGCCGCTCGATCCACCAGCGATAGCCGTCGTCGCGCAGCACGTCCCAGCGGTACAGCGGGTTGCCCCAGAGCTGGCCGGTCGCGGCATACGCATCGGGCGGGCAGCCGGCGACGGCGTCGGAGCGGAAGAACTGCGGCCACGCGCGCTCGTCGGCGGCGTCGGGGGCGACGTAGATGGGGACGTCGCCGAGGATCCTGATCCCGCGGTCGTGGGCGTACTCGCGCAGCGCCGACCACTCGCGGTCGAAGCGCACCTGGTCCGCGAGGTCGCCACCGAAGGACGTCCACGAGTCAACCCAGTAGGCCTCGCGGTCAGCGAAGTCCTCCACCTCCTGCTGGCTCACCGGGGCCTCGGGGTGCTCCAGCAGGGCCGGTGACGCGGCGAAGGCGGACGGGGACTTGTAGGGCGATCGGTGCTTGTCGGGGATCGACACCGGGAGCACCTGCCACACCGACTGCCCCGCCTCGACGAGCCAGTCCACGAAGTCGCGCGCCGGCTGGCCGAGGCGGCCACCGGGCAGCGACGTGATGTGCAGCTGCACGCCGCTGGCGCGGGTCTCGGTCAGCGGTCGGGTGGAGTCCATGGGTGCTCAGCTCTCCGCGCGGATGATCTGCGGGCGCAGGTCCTGGGTCGGAGGCTCCCACGAGATGGCGTCGGCGTCGACCTGGTCGCCCGACCGGATGTCCTTGACCTGGTCGCCTCCCCCGCTGCCTTCGTCGCCCGCTGAGCCGGGGAACCAGACGTACGGAATCCCCCGGCGCTCGGCATACCGGATCTGCTTGCCGAACTTGGCGGGCTTCGGCGCCACTTCGCACGGTATGCCGCGTGCCCGCAGCTGCGTGGCGACCCGGGTGGAGCTCGCTCGGCTCTCGTCGTCGTTCACGGCGACGAGGACGCACGCGGGGGTGGACCGGCTGGACCGGAGCAGTCCCTTGCCGATGAGCAGCCCCAGGAGGCGGGAGACACCGATCGAGATGCCGACCCCGGGGTAGGTCGTCTTCCCGTCCGAGGCCAGCGAGTCGTAGCGGCCGCCGGAGCAGAACGAGCCCCACGACTCGTAGCCCACCAGCTGGGTCTCGTAGACCGTGCCGGTGTAGTAGTCCAGGCCCCGCGCGATCTTGAGCTCGGCCACGAGCGCGCCGGGAGCATTGTCGAGGCCCGCCTGGATGACGGCCGCCAGCGCGTCGAGTCCCTCGTCGAGCGTGGGGTGCTCGACTCCCAGCTCGCGCACCTGCGCGACGAAGGAGAGGTCCGCTGTCCGGATCGCGGCCAGGGCGAGGCACTTGTCCGCCTGCTCGGGAGTCCGCCCGGCGTCGACCAGGAGGTCCTTCACCTTGGCCGGGCCGATCTTGTCGAGCTTGTCGACGATGCGCAGCGTGCCCGCGACGTCGTCGATGCCGATGCCGAGGTAGAAGCCTTCGGGGATCTTGCGGTTGTTGACCTGGATGACCATCTGGCCGACCGGAAGCTTGCGGAACACCTCCGCGACGACCAGGGGCATCTCGGCCTCGAAGTGTGGCGCCAGCTCGCCCACGTCGACCACGTCGATGTCGGCCTGGGTGAACTCGCGGTAGCGGCCCTCCTGGGGACGCTCGCCGCGCCACACCTTCTGGATCTGGTGCCGTCGGAAGGGAAAGGACAGGTGGCCGGCGTTCTCCAGCACGTAGCGCGCGAACGGGACGGTGAGGTCGAAGTGCAGCCCGAGCTCGGCATCGGAGTCGGCGCGCCCCTCGGACTTGTCGGCGAGCCGGGTGACGCCGTAGATCTCCTTGTCGGCGTCGCCACCCTTGCCGAGCAGCCGGTCGACGGGCTCCACGGCACGGGTCTCGATCGAGGGGAACCCGTGCAGCTCGAAGGTCTCGCGGATGACGTCGAGGAAGTGCTGCTCGATGATCCGCTGGGCCGGGAGGTACTCGGGGAAGCCGCTGATCGGGGTGATCTTCACGGGGCCAATCCTTGCAAATAGGGGTTGGTCGCCCGTTCGCGGTCCATCGTCGTGGCCTGGTAGTGCCCGGGGAGCACGAGGGTGGTGTCGGGGAGGGGCAGGACGACGTCGCGCAGTGAGCGGTTCATCGCCGCCGGGTCGCCGCCGGGCAGGTCGGTGCGACCGATGGACCCTGCGAAGAGCACGTCGCCGCTGAGGAGCGTGCGGTCGACCTCCACCTGGTCGGCGATCCCGTCCGGGACCGCGTCGACGCTGAACATCACCGAACCCTCGGTGTGGCCCGGCGCGTGCAGCACCTCGAACCCGAGCCCCGCCAGGTCCAGCCTCGCGCGGTCCTTCACCTCGACCACAGTGCTGGGTTCGGTCCAGGTCGCCTTGCTGCCGAACTGCTGCTCGAGCATGCCGAGCAGCCCCGGGTTGACGTTGGCGAGCAGGTCCACGAGCCGATAGCGGTCGTCCGCGTGGATGTATGCCGCGGTGTCCGCTCCGCAGACGGGCGTCACCGAGTACACGTGGTCGATGTGGCCGTGGGTGAGCAGCACCGCGGCTGGGCGCAGTCGGTGCTCGGTGAGCACCGCGCGCAGGGTCTCCTCCACGCCGATGCCTGGGTCGACGATGACGCATTCCTCCCCTGCGTCAGGGGCGAGGACGTAACAGTTGGTGTCGAAGGCAGCGGCGGGAAAAGCAACGGTGAGCACGGCCCGCAGCCTAGCCACAGCGCCGTGCTGCCTAGACTGGCGCGCGTGACGAGGGAACAGGAACGCGCCGCTGCGCGCCGCCGTGCCGTGAAGCTCGAGGCCAAGCAGGTTCAGAAGGAACGTGAGGCCGCGCGCAACCGCCAGGTCGTGGTGGTCGTGCTCGCCGTGCTCGCCGTGGTCGCCGCCTTCGTGTTCCTCGCGACCCAGCTCAAGGACGACACGACCCCCGCCGCCACTGCGCCGTCAGCCACGACTACGACGACCAGTCCGGCAGTCGCAGGCTGCACCGCGCCGCCCGCTCCCCCGTCCGCCGTGAAGAAGGTCGCCAAGCCCGACAAGGCCACGGCCGCCGGCAAGACCTTCACCGCCGTCGTCACGACCAACTGCGGCGACCTCACCGTTCAGCTCGATGGTGCCAAGGCGCCCCAGACCGTGGCCTCGTTCGTCGCGCTCGCCAAGGCCGGCTACTTCGCCGACTCCCCCTGCCACCGCGTGACGAAGGTGGCGGACCCGTCACCCCTGTTCGTGCTCCAGTGCGGTGACCCGTTGGGCGGCACCGGCAGTGGCCCCGGCTACAGCTACGGCATCGAGAACGCACCCAAGGACGGCAAGTACCCGCGCGGCAGCTTGGCCATGGCACGCACGACCGACCCGAACTCCAACGCTGACCAGTTCTTCATCGTCTACAAGGACACCGACCTGAGCAGTGTGCCCGCGGGCTACTCCATCTTCGGCACGGTGACCGGTGGAATGGATATTGTCGACAAGATCGCCGCAGCAGGTGTGAGCGGAGGCGCCACCGATGGTGCCCCGGCTGCACCCATCAGCATCCTTAAGGTTGCTGTGACAGAGAAGAAGGCCTGACCCGTGACCGAGCAGACGCCCCCGGCCGAAACCGAGCCCGACTCCAAGCCTGACTCCGAGCCCAGCACCGTCGCTGACGCGCCTCCTTCCGCTCCCCAGGCAGAGGCTGCAGCCGAGCCCGAGGCTGCACCCGAGCCCGAGGCCGAGGCTGCACCCGAGCCCGAGGCCGAGGCTGCACCCGAGCCCGAGGCTGCACCCGAGCCCGAGGCTGCACCCGAGCCCGAGCCCGAACCAGCAGCCGAGCCTGAGGGAGCCACCGAGCCCGCAGCGTCCGAGCCCGACGCTGCCTCCGAAGCCGCTCCCGCTCCCGCACCGAAGCCGGTACCCCGACCGGCTCCGAAGCCGGGCCCGGTGCCGACCCCTGCCGCGGTGCGCAAGGTGGCTCACGCCCAGCCCGCTGCGCTGACCGTCGCTGCGCCGCCCGGACCGCCGTCGGAGACGTTCGGTCGCGCGGCCGAGGACGGCACCGTGTTCGTCCGCACCGCCGATGGCGAGCGGGAGGTGGGCGCCTACCCGGGAGCCACCCCCGACGAGGCGCTGCACTACTTCGCGCGCAAGTACGACGAGCTCTACGCCTCCGCAGACCTGTTGCACCAGCGGCTGACCACCACTGACCTGTCCGCCAAGGACGCCGCCGAGGGCCTGGCCAAGCTGCGCGAACACTGCGCCGAGGCCAATGTCGTCGGCGACCTCGCCGGTCTCGACGCCAAGGTGGGCGAGATCGAGGGCCTGGTTGCTGCGCGCAAGGCGGCCGAGTCCGCCGAACGCAGCGCAGCCCGAGCCGCGGCGACGGTTGAGCGCGAAGCCATCGTGGCCGAAGCCGAGAAGATCGCGGGACAGCCCGAAGCCAAGATCCAGTGGAAGAGCAGTGGTGCCCGCATGCGCGAGCTGCTCGACGGCTGGAAGAAGCACCAGCGCGAGGGTGCACGGCTTGACCGCGAGACCGAGGGCGCCCTCTGGCAGCGGTTCAGCCAGGCCCGCAACTCCTTCGACAAGGCACGTCGGGTCCACTTCGCCCAGCTCGAAGGCACCCAGGCCGAGGCCAAGGCCGCCAAGCAGGAGCTCGTCAAGGAGGCCGAGGCCCTCTCCACCAGCACCGACTGGGGCCAGACGGCCGGCGCCTTCAAGCGACTCATGGATCGCTGGCGTCAGGCCGGGCGCGCCTCCCGGTCCGACGACGACGCGTTGTGGGAGCGGTTCAAGGCCGCCCAGGATGCGTTCTTCGCCGCGAAGGACGAGGTCGCGGCCAAGGAGGACGAGGAGTTCCGGGGCAACCTGGCCGTCAAGGAGGCTCTGCTCACGGAAGCCCAGGACATCCTCCCGGTGAAGGACCTCGAGACCGCCAAGGCCGCCCTCCGCACGCTGCAGGACAAGTGGGACGCTGCGGGCAAGGTCCCCCGGGGCGACGTCGACCGCATGGAGAAGGGGATGCGTCGCATCGAGCAGGCGGTACGCGACGCCGACGACCAGCGCTGGAAGCAGTCCAACCCCGAGGTCGCGGCCCGCGCCCAGAGCATGGTCGACCAGCTCGAGGCGTCGGTCTCCTCGCTCAAGGACGACCTGGCCAAGGCGCAGGCCTCCGGCAACGAGAAGAAGGTCAAGGACGCCCAGGCCAAGCTCGAGGCCCAGGAGCAGTGGCTGGCCCAGGCCCGCGGCAACGTCGACGAGTTCGGTTCCTAGACCACGACCCTCGTATGCCGCGGGGCTACGCCTTGGCGGCGGTGGCCTTGGTGCCGGTGATCCGGTAGACGTCGAACACGCCGTCGATCTTGCGGACGGCCTTCATCACGTGTTCGAGGTGGCTCGGGTCACCCATCTCGAAGGTGAACTTGCTGATCGCCACCCGGTCTCGCGAGGTCTGCACCGAGGCCGAGAGGATGTTGACGTGCTGGTCGGACAGCACCCTGGTGACGTCGGACAACAACCGGTTGCGGTCCAGGGCCTCGACCTGCAGCTGCACCAGGAAGACCGACGCCGACGAGGGGGCCCACTCGACCTCGATCATCCGATCTGGTTGCGACAGAAGGGATTCAGCGTTGGTGCAGTCGGTGCGGTGCACTGAGACGCCGTTGCCCCTGGTGATGAATCCCATGATCGGGTCACCCGGCACCGGGGTGCAGCAGCGGGCCAGCTTGACCCACACGTCCGCAGTGCCGACCACCACGACGCCGGGGTCGCCCGTGCGTCGCCGCATCGACCGGGTCGGCGTCGTCGCCTCCGCGAGGTCCTCGGATGCGCCCTCCTCGCCCCCCAGCGAGACCACCAGCCGGCCCACCACGTGCTGGGCGGACACGTGCCCCTCGCCCACCGCGGCATACAGGGCGTCGATGTCCTGGTAGCGCAGCTCTGACGCCAGGCCGGTCAGGGTCTCGACGGTGAGCAGTCGCTGGAGCGGGAGGCCTTCCTTGCGCATGGCGCGGGCGATCGCGTCCTTGCCGGTCTCGATCGCCTCCTCGCGACGCTCCTTGGAGAACCACTGCTTGATCTTGTTGCGCGCCCGAGGCGACTTGACGAAGGTGAGCCAGTCGCGCGACGGTCCGGCGCCGTCGGCCTTGGAGGTGAGCACCTCGACGACGTCACCGTTCTCGAGGGTCGACTCCAGCGGCACGAGACGGCCGTTGACGCGGCCGCCGATGCAGTGGTGGCCCACCTCGGTGTGCACGGCGTAGGCGAAGTCGACCGGCGTCGCTCCGGCCGGCAGGGCCACCACCTCGCCCTTGGGCGTGAAGACGTAGACCTCGCGGGCGTTGATCTCGAAGCGCAGCGAGTCGAGGAACTCCCCCGGGTCGGCGGTCTCCTTCTGCCAGTCGAGCAGCTGGCGCAGCCACGCCATGTCGTTGATCGGGCCGGTCTCGCCTTCCTTGGCGCCGGAGGCGGGGGCGGTGCCATCCTCCTTGTACTTCCAGTGGGCGGCGACGCCGTACTCGGCCCGGCGATGCATGGTGTGCGTGCGGATCTGGATCTCGACGGCCTTGCCCTCAGGGCCTATCACCGTCGTGTGCAGGGACTGGTACATGTTGAACTTGGGCATCGCGATGTAGTCCTTGAACCGCCCCGGCAGGGGGTTCCAGCGCGCGTGCAGCGCACCCAGCGCGGCGTAGCAGTCGCGCACCGAGTCGACGAGGACCCGCACCGCCACGAGGTCGTAGATGTCCTCGAAGTCGCGACCCCGGACGATCATCTTCTGGTAGACGGAGTAGTAGTGCTTCGGCCGACCGGTCACGGTCGCCTTGATCTTGGCGCCCCTGAGGTCCTCGCTGACCTGGTCCCGCACCCCTGAGAGGAACTCCTCGCGTGCGGGGGCCCGCTCGGCCACCAAGCGCACGATCTCGTCGTAGACCTTGGGGTAGAGCGTCGCGAAGGACAGGTCCTCGAGCTCCCACTTGATGGTGTTCATGCCGAGCCGGTGGGCCAGCGGGGCGTAGATCTCGAGGGTCTCGCGAGCCTTGCGCTGCGCGGACTCCACCGAGACGTAGCGCCAGGTGCGGGCGTTGTGCAGGCGGTCGGCCAGCTTGATCACCAGCACCCGGATGTCGCGGGCCATCGCCACGACCATCTTGCGCACGGTCTCGGCCTGCGCGGCGTCCCCGTAGGTCACCTTGTCGAGCTTGGTGACACCGTCCACGAGCATCGCCACCTCGCGCCCGAAGTCCTTCTCCAGCTGCGTGAGGCTGTACTCCGTGTCCTCCACCGTGTCGTGGAGCAGCGCCGCCGCCAGGGTGGCCGGCGTCATGCCCAGCTCGGCGAGGATCGTGGTCACCGCGAGCGGGTGGGTGATGTACGCGTCGCCGGACTTGCGCGTCTGGCCCCGGTGCGCCTCCTCGGCGACGACGTACGCGCGCTCGATGACCGTCAGGTCAGCCTTGGGGTGGGTGGCTCGGACTGTCTGGAGCAGGGGCTCCAGGACCGGGTTGATCGGACCTCCGCGGCTGCCGAAGCGGGCCAGGCGGGCGCGGACGCGGTTCGCCGAGGAGGCACCGGTGGGCACCGGTCCGGTGACGACGTCCTCGGTCATGCCGAAAGCCTACGGGACCACCACGGTGGCGTGGATCTCACGCCCAGCCAACCGCTCACGGCCGGGCAGGAACCCGAGCTCGACCAGCGTCTCGAAGGCCACGACCGTGGCACCGGCCTGCTCCAGCAGCCGACAGGCCGCCTCGGCGGTGCCTCCCGTGGCGAGCACGTCGTCGACGAGCAGGACGCGCTCACCGCTCACGAAGGCATCGCTGTGGATCTCGATGGTCGCCGTGCCGTACTCGAGGTCGTAGGTCAGCCCGACGGTGTCGCCCGGCAGCTTGCCCGCCTTGCGCACCGGGACGAAGCCGACCCCCAGCTCGTGCGCGAGAGCGGCTCCGAAGATGAAGCCGCGAGCCTCGATACCGACGACCAGGTCGATGCTGCCCCTGCGTCGGTCCGCCATGTCGCGGATGACGGCACCGAAGACCTCGGGGTCGGCCAGGACGGGCGTCACGTCCTTGAACAGGATCCCCGGGCTGGGAAAGTCCTGGACGTCGCGCAACCGCGCGGAGACCCGCTCGGCGAGGGTGTCGCTCACTGACCCACCCGGGCGCAGCGGCTCCATCTCGTCGACGAGCTGCGCCTCATCGACGAGACTTCGGCGGACGCTTGGGCTGGTTGCGCGGACCACTGGTCGCGTACTTGTGGGTCTCGCGCACCACGCCACCGGAACGTGCCGCCGCCGAGACCGACTCGCGGCCGGAGGTGGCTGCAGCGAGCTCTTCGGCGTCGGGCTCGTGCGGGACCGGAGCGGCATCGGAGGCGGAGACGACGCCGCCATGACGCGCCTGGTAGCGGGTGGCCTTCTTCTCGAGATCGACGACAGCCGGCTCCTTCAGGCGCAGGTGCACCAACAGCGGCGTGGCGATGAAGATCGAGGAGTAGGCGCCGACGGCGATACCGACGAACAGGGCCAGGGCCAGGTCGAGCAGGGTGCCGGGGCCGAGGAAGAGGAACCCGATGACCAGGATCGATGCGATCGGCAGCAGCGCCACGATCGTGGTGTTGATCGACCGCACCAGGGTCTGGTTGACGGCGAGGTTCGCCGCCTGGGCGTAGGTGAGGCGGCCGTTGCCGAGCGCCTCGGTGGTGTTCTCACGCACCTTGTCGAAGACGACGACGGTGTCGTACAGCGAGTACCCGAGGATCGTCAGGAAGCCGATCATCGTGGCCGGGGAGACCTCGAAACCGGCCAGCGCATAGATGCCCACCGTGATGAACAGGTCGTGGAGCAGGGCCACGAGCCCGGCGACGGCCATCTTCCACGTGCGGAAGTAGATCGCCATCACGATCGACACGAGTGCGAGGAACACAGCCAGGGCCTTGAGCGCCTGCTGGCTCACGGAGGCACCCCAGGAAGGCCCGACGAACGATGCGGAGACGTTGTCGACGTCGGTCTTGAACTCGGAGGCCAGTGCCGTCTGCACGGCCCGGATCTCGGACTCGCCGAGCTGCTCGGTCTGCACCCGAATGGTGCCGGTGCCGACCTTGGTCACCTCGGCGGCACCAGCCGTCGGGATGTGGCTGACGGCGTCCTTGGCCCTGGCCTCGTAGTCCGCCGAGCTCGCGACCGACGACACCCGGAACTCCGAGCCGCCGCGGAACTCGAGGCTGAGGTTGAGGCCGTGCCAGACCAGCCCGATGATCGCGAGCAGGACGAAGACCCCGGAGACGGCGTACCACCGCTTGTAGCGACCGACGAAGTCGATGGACCGCTTGCCGGTGTAGAGGTCGTTGCCCAGTGCGGCGAAGTTGATCACAGTGCGCTCCCGTCGCTCACAGCAGATGCGGTGGTCGGCATCGCGACCCGTCCGCGCCCGGYATACCTGGGCTTGTGTGCCTTGGCCCCGAGCCGCTCCGGGTCGAGACCCGACCACTTGTGTCCACCGCCGAAGAACTTGGTGCCGGCCAGGATCGCCACGAGCGGGTGGGTGAACAGCACGACGATGAGCAGGTCGATCAGGGTCGTGAGGCCCAGGGTGAAGGCGAACCCGCGCACGTTGGAGGACGCCAGCAGGTAGAGGACGAACGCGGCCAGGAAGTTCACGCCGTCCGCGGCCAGGATGGTTCGTCGGGCTCGGCGCCAGCCGGTGTCGACGGCGGCACGCAGGGGTCGTCCCTCACGCACTTCGTCGCGAATGCGTTCGAAGTAGACGATGAAGGAGTCGGCGGTGACACCGATGGCCACGATGAGCCCTGTCACGCCCGCCATGTCGAGTCTGAAGTTGTGTGACCAGCCGAGCACGGCGATCGCGACGTAGGTCAGCAGCGCCGCGATGACGATGGACAGCACGGTGACCAGGCCCAGGGCGCGGTACTGCGCGAGGGAGTACATGAAGACCAGCGCGAAGCCGATGACTCCGGCGATCAGACCCATCCTGAGCTGCTCGCTGCCCAGGGTCGGGCTGATCTGGTCGCGGGTCTGCAGCGTGAACGACAGGGGCAGGGCACCGAACTTGAGCTGGTTGGCCAGGTCGCGGGCCGACGTGATCGTGAACTGGCCCGAGATGCTGGCCTGCCCGTCGAGGATCGCGGCCTGGAAGTACGGCGCCACGATGACACGCGAGTCGAGGGTGGCGGCCATCTGGTTGCGGGGGGTCTCGAGGGTGACCATCCGCTTGCTCGCCTCGGCGTAGGCCTTGGTGCCCTCGGACTTGAAGCTCAGCGTGATCTCGACGGTGCTGGACGGCTGGCCGTTGGACAGGGGTCGGTAGCCGGCTGCGGCGTCCTTGATCTGGTCGCCGTTCACCACGACCGGGCCGAGGACGTACTTCTCTGCGCCGTCGTCGCTGCACGTGACCAGCGGCTTCGCCGGGTCGTCCACGATCTTGTCGACCACGGCGGGGTCGGAGCAGTCCAGCGCCTGGAACGCAGCCGCGACGTCGGCCGTGATCCACGCCAGGTCGCTGGCGTTCTGGGGCGCGGCGGTCGAGCCGGTGGGCTTGGCCGTGGAGGTACCCGTGGCACTGCCCGTCGCGGAACCGGTCGGAGTGGGCGGCGTGGTGGCCTTGACGAACGCCCCGGGCAGGGCGGAGCCGGCCGGGGTCGCCGAACCGGTGGCCGTGGCGGAGGGGCTGGGAGCCTTGCTCGGCGTGGCGGTGCCCGTTGCCGTGCCGGTGGCCGTCCCGGTGTCCGTGCCCGTGGGGGTCGGCTGGTTCACTCCCGGCGCGGCAGCGAGGACGGGTCGGAAGCGCATCTGCGAGGACTTGCGGATGGCGTCCTCGGTCGTCTTGTCCAGGCTGGTGCCCGGGACGCTCACGACGATGTCCTCGCCGTTGCGCGTGGTCACCTCGGCGCCCGCGACGCCGTTGGCGTCGACGCGTTGGACGATGATGTCCCGCGCCTGGGTGAGCTGCTCGTTGGTGACCTTGCTGTTGCCGACCAGCACGGGCTTGAGCACCAGCTGGGTGCCCCCGTCGAGGTCGAGACCGAGCTTGGGCTGCCACTGTGCGTCACCCCAGGTGGTGGCCGCGAAGAGGAGGCCGTAGAGGCCGAGGGTGACGGCCGCCAGCGCTGACAGGATCTTCAGCGGCTTGCGGTTGTGCGGGTTGATTGCCACGTGCAGGGACCTCTACTCGGTGGTGCGGGGTGCGGCCGGGCCGGGTGACACCGTCTTGGTGCCGATGGCGCGCCGGTCGAAGCGGACGGTGACCCCGGGGCTGATCTCCAGGGTGGCGGTGCTGTCGTCGAGGGACGTGATCGTGCCGTAGAGCCCGGAGGTCGTGCAGACCTCGTCGCCGACGGCCAGAGCCGCCTGCAGTGACTGCACCTCGCGCTGGCGCCGACGCTGGCTGAACACCATGAAGACGATGAGCAGCACGGGCAGCGCGAAGATCAGCAGGCTGGCTATGGGCGAGCCGCCATTCGACATGGAGCAGTCCCTTCACGGTTGGGGCAGTCAGGGTGCGGCGCCACGCAGTAGGGCACGCGCAAGTCCCCGGCTCCAGCCGGGGGACCGCCCGAGTGTAGGTGACGCACGGCATACCGACCAACGTGCCCCACCGTGGCTGCGTTCCAATTGTGACCTTTGCTCGCCCATGGCGAGAAGGGGCGAGCACGGGCGAGCACGTGCAGGTATGCCGTGGGCACGCCGCCCGAGCGGGTCACCCGCCGAAGCGACCCTCGCCGGTGTCGAGGGGCAGGCTGGGCTGGGGTTGGTGGCCGAGCGGTGGCGTCAGGCCCAGGTGCTCCCACGCCATGGCCGTCGCGGCCCGGCCACGAGGCGTGCGCGTGATGAAGCCCTCACGGACGAGGAACGGCTCGGCGACGGTCTCGACCGTGTCGGCCTCCTCCCCCACTGCGACCGCGAGCGTCGACAGACCGACGGGTCCGCCTCCGAAGCGCCGGCAGAGGGAGTCGAGGACGGCGCGGTCGAGGCGGTCCAGCCCGCGGTCGTCGACGTCGAACAGGGCCAGCGCGGCATGCGCCGCCTCCTCGTCGACGACGTCGCGTCCGTGCACCTGGGCCCAGTCGCGGACCCGTCGCAGCAGCCGGTTCGCGATGCGTGGTGTGCCGCGCGATCGCCGCGCGATCTCGGTGATGCCGTCGGTGTCGGCGGACACCTCGAGCAGTCGCGCCGAGCGTTCGAGGATCGTGACCAGGTCCTCGGCTGCGTAGAAGTCGAGGTGCCCGGTGAAGCCGAACCGGTCGCGCAGCGGCGCGGGCAGCAGCCCTGCCCGGGTGGTGGCGCCCACGACGGTGAAGGCGGGGAGCTCCAGGGGGATGGCTGTGGCGCCGGGGCCCTTGCCGACGATGACGTCGACCCGGAAGTCCTCCATGGCGAGGTAGAGCATCTCCTCGGCCGACCGCGACATGCGGTGGATCTCGTCGAGGAAGAGGACCTCCCCCTCCATGAGCGAGGAGAGCACCGCCGCCAGGTCGCCGGCGTGCTGGATGGCGGGGCCGCTGGTGATGCGGATCGGCCGCCCCAGCTCGGTGCCGATGAGCATGGCCAGCGTGGTCTTGCCCAGACCCGGCGGCCCGGAGAGCAGCACGTGGTCGGGCGGTGTCCCCCGTCGCCGGGCCGCCTCGAGCACGAGCGAGAGTTGGTCGCGCACCCGCGTCTGACCGGTGAACTCGCTGAGCCTGCGTGGTCGCAGGGCTGCCTCCACGGTGCGCTCGTCGGCATCGCCCTCGGCGTCGACCACCCGCGCGGTGGCATCGACCGACGAGTCCTCGAACATCTCGGAGGAGAAGCCGTCAGCCATGGCCTAGCGCCCCAGCTCTCGCAGCGCCGCGCGGAGCATCGCGGAGACGTCGGCGCCGGCCGGCGCCGCCTCCGCCGCCCGCGACACGGCGTCGTCGGCCTGCTTGGCGGAGTATCCGAGCCCCACGAGGGCCTCGGCCACCTGGTCACGCCAGGCCGTGGCTCCCACGGCCGGGACGGCAGTCGCGCCACCCGCCGCACCGGACGGCATACCGAGCTTGTCGCGCAGCTCGAGGACGATGCGCTCGGCACCCTTGCGGCCGATCCCGGGCACCTTGGTGAGCGTCGCGAGGTCCGCGCTGCTGACCGCTGCCCGTAGCCGGTCGGGGGCCAGCACCGAGAGCATCGCGAGGGCGATCCGAGGTCCGACGCCCGAGACGGTCTGCACCTGTTCGAAGATGTCACGCTCGTCGTCGGACGTGAAGGCGTAGAGGGTCAGCGAGTCCTCGCGGACGACGAGGGTGGTCGCGAGCAGCGCCTCCTGACCGAGGTGCAGTGCGGACGCGGTGGCCGGTGTCGTGTGCAGCAGCATGCCCACTCCCCCGACCTCGACGACGACTCGGTCGAGACCGATGTGCCGCACCGGTCCGCGGACCGAGGCGATCACCGGGCCACCGCGGCTCGGCCCGCTGAGCGGAGGCGTTCCTGCTCCGCCCTGGCGGCGTCCTGGAGCCGGGTGGCGGCGGGGCCCTGCCACAGGTGGCAGATGGCGATGGCGAGGGCGTCCGCGGCGTCGGCGGGCTTCGGCGCGGACTCCATCCGCAGGATCCGGGTCACCATGGCCGTCACCTGGGCCTTGTCGGCCCGGCCCGAGCCGGTGACCGCTGCCTTGACCGAGGTCGGCGTGTGCAGCTGGACCGGGAGCCCCCTGCGCGCCGCGGCGAGCAGCGGGATCGCCGAGGCCTGCATGGTGTTCATGACGCTGGCGACGTTGACGTCGGCGAAGACCTGCTCCACGGCGATCGCGTCAGGCTCGAACCGGTCGAGCCACGCGTCGAGCTCGGTCTGGAGGTAGAGCAGCCGCTCGGCGGTCGGCTCGGTGGCCGGGGAACGCACCACGCCGACGGCCACGAGGCGGACCTGGCGACCACGACCGCCCTCGACCACCCCGATGCCACAGCGGGTCAGGCCGGGATCGACCCCGAGTACGCGCACGACAGCTGCTCCCTCACGTCCGACTGCGTTTTCGAACAACCATGCGTTTCCGAACACATGTTCGGTTGAACGCTACACACCGGTTCGCACCTTCGGGCGCAGCAACACGCCTTCTACTCGTCGTCGTCCTCGATCTCGGCGAGCACGTCGTCGCTGATGTCTCCGTTGGCGAACACGTCCTGCACGTCGTCGGAGTCCTCGAGGGCCTCGATGACGCGGATCATCTTGCGTGCCCCGTCTGCGTCGAGCGGCACCTTGAGGTTCGGCACCCACGAGGCCTCGGCGGAGTCGTAGTCGATCCCGGCGTCCTGGACGGCCTTGCGGACGGCGACGAAGTCGGTCGCCTCGGAGATGATCTCGAAGGCGTCGCCGAGGTCGTTGACCTCGTCGGCACCGGCCTCGAGGACGATCTCGAGGATGTCGTCCTCGGTCTTGTCGCCCTTGGGGACCACGACGACGCCCTTGCGGTCGAAGACGTAGGACACCGAACCGGGGTCGGCCAGCTGGCCGCCGTTGCGGGTCAGCGCGGTGCGGACCTCGGCAGCCGCTCGGTTGCGGTTGTCGGTCAGGCACTCGATGAGGACGGCGACACCACCGGGCGCGTAGCCCTCGTAGGTGATGGTCTCCCAGTCGGCGCCGCCGGCCGTCGCACCGGACCCGCGCTTGACCGCGTTGTCGATGTTGTTGTTGGGGACCGAGGTCTTCTTGGCCTTCTGGATGGCGTCGTAGAGCGTCGGGTTGCCCGTGGGGTCACCGCCACCGGTGCGCGCCGCGACCTCGATGTTCTTGATGAGCTTGGCGAAGAGCTTGCCCCGCTTCGCGTCGATGGCAGCCTTCTTGTGCTTCGTGGTTGCCCATTTGCTGTGGCCGCTCATGCCTTGCCTCTCACGATCTCGACGAACAACTGGTGGAACCGGTGGTCACCGGTCACTTCCGGGTGGAAGGAGGTGGCCATCAGGGACCCCTGACGAACGGCGACGATCCTACCTGCGGCAGGTCCGTCCTCCACGCGGGCCAGCACCTCGACCCCCTCGCCCACCTCCTCGACCCACGGCGCACGGATGAACACGGCCCGCATCGGCGCGCCGCCGATGGCCCGGATGTGCAGGTCCTCCTCGAAGGAGTCCACCTGCCGGCCGAACGCGTTGCGACGCACCGTGATGTCCAGGCCGCCGAGCGTCTGCTGGTCGGGTCGGGCGTCGGCGATGCGGTCGGCGAGCATGATCATCCCCGCGCAGGAGCCGTATGCCGGCATGCCGGCCGCCAGCCGCGCCCGGAGTGGGTCGCGCAGCTCGAAGGCGCGGACCAGCTTGTCCATGGTCGTGGACTCACCGCCCGGGATGATGAGCGCGTCCACCGCGTCCAGCTCGGAGGTCCGGCGCACGGTGGTGGCGCGGGCGCCCGCCTGCTCCACGGCATACAGGTGCTCGCGCACGTCGCCCTGGACGGCGAGGACTCCGATGGTGGGCTGCTCGGTCACGCCCGGAATGCTACGGGCGGCGGGAGCGCCGCAACGCCCCGCCCTGCCCCGACCTAGGGTGGCGCCATGACTGACGCCTTCGAAGAGGTGGTGGTGCGCGAGCGCACCAGTGACGACATCCCGGCCCTGGCCGACGTCCTGACCGCCCAGCAGCCGCACTCGGGGTATCCCCAGAGCTGGCCCCTGCCGTTCCCGGTGGAGTCGTTCATCGCGCGGGCCGACGAGGACGCAGCCTGGGTCGCCGAGCTCGGCGGGCGCGTGGTCGGCCACGTCGCGGTCTCGCGGGTCGAGCCGGGGATGGAGGCCGACCTCTGGATCGCGGGGACCGGCCGCCCACGGGAGGAGCTCGCGGCGGTCGCGGTCCTCTTCGTGGATCACACGACCGTCGGCAGGGGTGTCGGGAAGGCCCTTCTCGCGACCGCGGTCGCGGCCATCCGCGAGTCGGGCCGGACACCTGTCCTGGACGTCGTGCGGGAGACCACCTCGGCCGTCGAGCTGTACCGGCGCACGGGGTGGCAGGTGGTCGGCGAGGGCCGCCCGTGGTGGCTGCCCGAGGACCACCTGCCCGTGCTCTTCATGGCGCTGCCCCCTGCCCGGGAGCCGGGAGCGCGGGGCTGACGCTTGCGTCGAGCGGTTCCTGGACCCCGAGCAGGGGTACTTTTCAGGCATGTCCGACTACACGATCAGGGCGCTCACGCCGGAGACGTTCGACGACTTCGCCGCGCTCGTCGAGCGGAACAAGGGCATGTTCGCCAACTGCTGGTGCACCTGGTTCCATCCGGAGGACCGGGAGCCGGACAGCACCGCCGAGGACAACCGCGCGTTCAAGAAGCGCCGGGTGGATGAGGGGATCGCGCACGCGGCGCTGGTCTACGACGGCGACCTCGCCATCGCCTGGGCGGAGTACGGGACGCCGGAGGAGCTGCCCAGCATCCACCACCGCAAGGAGTACCTCGCCACGGCCGAGCGACTCCCCGACTACCGGGTCACCTGCATCCAGGTCGAGCGCAGCCACCGCGGCAAGGGCCTGGCGTCGATCGCCCTGCGTGGAGCGGTCGAGCTGATCGCTCGGGCCGGCGGTGGTCTGGTCGAGGGCTACCCACACGACACCGGTGGCGTCCGGAAGAAGAACTCGTCGTTCCTCTACAACGGCACCCGCACGATGTACGAGCGCGAGGGCTTCAGCTACGACCGCCCCAAGGGCCTCGGCAACTGCGTCATGGTGCGCGAGGTGGCCTCGAGCGACCGGACCTCGGGGAGTAGCGCCGGTCGTCGTGGACCTGCGCCGCACGCCCGGGGTGTGGCATCGCGTCCCCCCACGCGACTGGCCAGGACATGAACCTGTGCCGTCGAGGCCCTGACATCACCGCACCGCCCACCTATAGGTTTCGGGGCATGACCGACCTCACCACCCGCGCTCGCGACCTCGATGCCCAGCACTCCTCCACCGACCGACGCAGCGCGTTCCGGATCCCTGAGGGGGTCATCTACCTCGACGGCAACTCCCTCGGCGCCCTGTCCGTCGCTGCGGCCGAGACGGCCGCCGACGTGGTCGCCCGCCAGTGGGGAGAGCAGCTCATCCGTGCATGGAACGAGTCGGACTGGTGGGGTGCGCCCGAGCGGGTCGGTGACCGCATCGGCTCGCTGGTCGGTGCGGCGCCGGGCCAGGTCGTCGTCACCGACTCCACGTCCGTCAACCTCTTCAAGGCCATCGTCGCCGCCTCGCGCCTGCGCCCGGGCCGGAGCACGGTGCTGACCGACCCCGACTCCTTTCCCACGGATGTCTACATCGCCCGGTCCGCCTGCGAGCTGCTCGGCCTGACCCTCGAGCTCGTGCCCACCCCCGAGGCGCCCGCGCGCATCGCGGAGCTGGGTGACTCGCTGGCGCTGGCGGCCTACTCGCAGGTCGACTACCGCACGGGTAAGCAGTGGGACCTGCCGGCCCTCACCCGCGCCGCCCACGGCGTCGGCGCCCTTGTGTGCTGGGACCTCTGCCACTCGGCCGGTGCGATGCCGGTCGGGCTCGACGATGGCGGCGCAGACCTCGCGGTGGGCTGCGGCTACAAGTACCTCAGCGGCGGCCCCGGCGCCCCCGCGTTCATCTACGTCCGGCGTGAGCACCTGGGCGACTTCGAGAACGTCCTGTCCGGCTGGCAGGGCCACGCCAGCCCGTTCGGGATGTCCACCGACTACGCCCCCGCGGCCACCATCACGAGGGCCAGGGTCGGCACGGCTCCCCTGCTCAGCCTGCTGACGCTGGAAGGTGCGCTCACGGCATACGACGGGCTCTCGATCGAGGAGGTGCGCGCCCGCTCACTGTCACTGACAGGACTGTTCATCGAGGCGCTGGACGCCCTGGGTGTCGACCTGCCGCTCGCGACGCCACGCGAGGAGGCGCGGCGCGGCTCGCAGGTGAGCCTGCGGCACCCCGAGGCGTATGCCGTGGTGCAGGCCCTCATCGCGCGCGGCGTGATCGGCGACTTCCGTGAGGTCGACATCGTGCGGCTCGGGTTCAGCCCCCTCTACCTCTCGCACGCCGACGTGGTGGCGGCGGCGGAGCACGTGGCGGCGGTGCTCGAGGGACGCGAGTTCGAGCGCGAGGAGTTCCGCGCCCGCAGCACCGTCACCTGACAGGTCATCGGACAGGACGGCGCCCGGTGGTTGGCCACCGGGCGCCGTGCTCTGTCAGCTGTGGGACGGGCCGGTCACCAACCGCGCTCGGAGAGGCGGTGCGGCTCGGGGATCTCGTCGACGTTGAGGCCGACCATCGCCTCACCGAGGCCGCGCGAGACCTTGGCGATGACGTCGGGGTCGTCGAAGAAGGTCGTCGCCTTCACGATGGCCTCGGCGCGCTGGGCCGGGTTGCCGGACTTGAAGATGCCGGAGCCGACGAACACGCCCTCGGCGCCGAGCTGCATCATCATCGCGGCGTCGGCCGGGGTCGCGATGCCGCCCGCGGTGAACAGCACGACGGGGAGCTTGCCCAGCTCGGCGACCTCCTTGACCAGGTCGTACGGCGCCTGGAGCTCCTTGGCCGCGACGAACAGCTCGTCCTCGGGCAGGCCCTGGAGCCTGCGGATCTGCTGGCGGATCTGGCGCATGTGGGTGGTCGCGTTGGAGACGTCGCCGGTGCCGGCCTCACCCTTGGAGCGGATCATCGCCGCGCCCTCGGTGATGCGGCGCAGGGCCTCGCCGAGGTTGGTCGCACCGCAGACGAAGGGAACCGTGAAGTTCCACTTGTCGATGTGGTTGGCGTAGTCGGCCGGGGTCAGAACCTCGGACTCGTCGATGTAGTCGACCCCCAGGGACTGCAGCACCTGGGCCTCGACGAAGTGACCGATGCGGGCCTTGGCCATCACCGGGATCGACACGGCCTCGATGATGCCGTCGATCATGTCGGGGTCGGACATGCGCGACACGCCACCCTGGGCGCGGATGTCGGCGGGGACCCGCTCGAGGGCCATCACGGCGACGGCGCCGGCGTCCTCGGCGATCTTGGCCTGCTCGACGTTGACGACGTCCATGATGACGCCGCCCTTGAGCATCTCGGCCATCCCCCGCTTGACGCGTGACGTGCCGGTGGTGGGCTGCGTGGCTGTGCTCTCGACGGGGTTGCTCTCGGCGGACATGGCGGACCTACTCCAGATCTGTTCAGGGCGCAGCGCAGGGAACGCGCTTCGGCACCAATGTTAGTTGGTATGCCGCGGCGTCCCGACCGCGGCTCAGTCCCGCACGGCGGGTGGGAGCTCGTCGTCGAACTCGACGGTACGGGGCAGGTCGGCGTGGCCGGCCAACCGGAACCAGCGGACCACCCACTTGCGGCGGACCCGCTGCACGTCGGTCACCGCGTCGTTCAGGAAGCGCCTGGCCAGCTGCACGCGCACGCCGGCTGCCTCGACCCGCTGCAGGCTGCTCGCCCCGAGGGCGTCGGCGTGACCCCCCCGGATGTCAGCCACCACGTCGGCCGTGAGCGCCGCCTGGAGCGCCTCGGTCAGGTCGCTCTCCAGCACCTCCCGTGCGCCGAAGCTCTGGCCGTCGAGGAGGTCCTCCTCGAGGGCACGCTCGTTGTGGGCCTCCAGGGACTCCGACGCGGCGCCCGCCAGCATCAGCGCGCTGGCCGGGTCGAGGGCTCCCGAGTTGGCCAGCTCCAGCGTCGCCTCGGCTCGGCGGACCAGCTGGGCGTCGAGAGCGGACAACGCACCCTCGGCGCGCGTGTGCAGCCGGTCGAGCCGGGCTGCGCTGTAGGAGAGGTACCAGGCGACGCCGAGCAGCACTGCGACGACCACGACGCCCCACGTCAGAGAGTCCATCACGCCTCCCCTCCCCTGCGACCGCGGAGCAGCCGCGTCCACCGGGTGTCGGCGGCCGGGTCCGACCGCGCGTCCTCGGAGCCATGGGTGACCGTGTCGTAGACCGCCATGACGTCCTCGGCGACGACCGACCAGTCGAAGACCCAGGCCCGGCGGTGCCCGGCCTCCCCCAGCCGCTCGCGCTCCCCCGGATCGCCCAGCAGGCGCAGCAGCTGTCGGGCCAGGTCGGCACTGTCCTCGTTGGTGAAGGTCGCGCCGGCGTGTCCTCCGTCGAGGACCCGGACGAAGGCCGGCAGGTTGCTGGCCACCACGGGCGCCCCTGCACTCATCGCCTCGACGAGCACGATGCCGAAGCTCTCTCCCCCGGTGTGCGGGGCGACGTAGAGGTCGACGGACGACAGGAGCACGGCCTTGTCCTCGTCGCTGACCATGCCCAGGAAGTCGGTGGCAGCCGCCACGGACGGTTCGAGGCGTTCGCGAGCGGCTTGGACGTCACCCGGTCCCGCGACCAGGACTCGGGCTCCGGGATGCTTCGCCAGCACCGCGGGCATCGCCGCCGCCAGCACGGGCAAACCCTTGCGGGGCTCGTCGATCCGCCCGAGAAAGGCGATCGTGGGCGCCGACTCGGTGCCGGTCCACCTGGCAGCCGGCACGGCGTCGGCGAACCGCGCCACGTTGACGCCGTTGGGGATGACGACCGCGTCACCACCCAGGTGGGTCGTGACCGTGCGCCGGGCGTCCTCGGAGACGGCGATCCGCCCGTTGATCTTCTCCAGGCTCGGGCGCAGCAGCGGGTAAGCAGCCTGCATCGCCCGCGACCGCAGGTTGGAGGTGTGGAAGGTTGCCACGACCGGGCCCTCCGCCGACCACAGCGCGAGCAGGGCGATGCTGGGCGTCACCGGCTCGTGGATGTGCAACACGTCGAAGTCGCCCGCCTCGAGCCAGCGCCCGACCCGCGAGGCGGTCAGCGGCCCGAAGTTCAGCCGGGCCACCGAGCCGTTGTAGCGCACGGGAACGGCTCGGCCCACCGACTCGACGTAGTCGGGCAGCGGGGTGTCCTCGTCGGCCGGGGCGAGGACCGAGGCGTGGTGCCCCTGCCCCAGGAAGTGCTCGGCCAGGTCGCGGACGTGGAACTGCACCCCGCCGGGCACGTCGAAGGAGTAAGGACACACGATGCCGATCCTCACGGCCAGCTCCCCTGCGCCTGGCCGGGTCGCGCTGACTGCTCGGGTCGCGGCTCGAGGTCCTCGAGGAACACCCGCTGGAGCATGTGCCAGTCGGCGGTGTGCTCCACGATCGCGGCGCCGAGTGCGTCGGCGCACTGCTGCGTCATCGCGACGGCCTTGGCCCGTGTCGTGCCGGTCGCCGGCACCTCGACCCGGTCGTGCCAGGTGATCACGATGCGGTGCTTCCAGCTCGACCCCTCGACTCGCTCGTAGTGGATCGAGACCGGGTGCAGCGCCGCACCGGTGCCCAGCGACAGCGCCGCCGGACCCGCCGCCATCTTCGAACGGTGACCGCACAGGTCGACCTCGATGCCCCGGTCGGTCAGGTCGCGGTCGGCAAGCAGTGGCATGAGCACCGGCTTCGTCAGGTGCCCCCGCAGCTGCGCGAACACGTCGCCCCCGCCCGTCAGCGGCAGGATCGTCATGCCCAGCGACTCACGGAAGGCGAGGAACTCGGCATACACCTCCTCGGGCTCGAGCCGCTCGGCGACGGTGACGACGGGACCGATCTCCTTGGTGCCCCAGGCTCCGGCCAGGTCCCAGTTGCCGAGGTGGCCGAGGAAGCACACGACCGGTCGGCCCGCGGCGAGCTCGGCCCGCACGGGCCCGTCCCCCTCGACCCGCACCGACGCCGCGATCTGCTCCGGGGTGCGGTCGGGCAGCCGGAAGGCCTCGCAGTAGTACCGCAGGTACGAGCGCATCCCTTCGCGCACCAGTGCGTCCAGCTCCGCGCCGTCGAGCTCGGGGCGCACCCGCGCGTAGTTGCTCCTCAGGCGCTGCACGCCCTTGCCGCCACGAGCCACCGTCAGGTCGGCGATCTGCTCGAAGACTGTGTATGCCGTGCGCTCGGGCAGCCGACGCACAGTGCCCCACCCGAGGCGGTAGCCGCTGACGGCCAGGAGGTCGCCGAAGCCGGTCACGTCGCGTGGCCGCTCAGGAGGCTTCGACCAGGGCCTGCCGACGCACGAGCAGCATGCGCTGGAACACCGTGACGAGGCTGGCGACGGCGAGCAGGGCGAGTACGACGGCGAGGACGACCTCGGGCAGCCCCAGACCCACCAGTCCGGTCACCACGAGGACGGCGACCAACCGGTCGGCGCGCTCCGCGATCCCGACGTTCGCGGTGAAGCCCAGCCCCTCGGCCCGTGCCTTGGCGTAGGACACCACGCTGCCGAGGATGAGGCAGGCCAGCGCCAGCCCGGCCATCAGGAAGTCGTCGMCGCTGCCGGCATACCAGAGCACGAGGCCCCCGAAGATGGCCGAGTCGCCCACGCGGTCGAGCGTGGAGTCGAGGTAGGCGCCCCACTTGCCGGAGCGGCCGGACATCCGCGCCATCACGCCGTCGACGGTGTCGGAGAAGACGAACAGGGTGATGACGATGGTGCCCCAGAAGAACTCGTGCCGGGGGTAGAAGGCCAGCGCGCCGACGCAGACGCCGAGCGTGCCGACGATCGTCACGACGTCCGGGCTGATCCCCAGCTTGAGGAACAGTCGGGCGACCGGCGTGAAGATCTTCGTGAAGAGGGCGCGTGCGTACTTGTTGAGCATGGTGGGGTCAGCCTACTGAGACCGAGCCGCCGTCCCCGCAGAACCGCTGACGGACACGTGTGTGGGCGCGCAGGCGGGAGTGCCTCCCGGCAGCGCGTAGCGGTGGTCGGCCACCCACGTGTAGACCCGACCAGCCAGCCGGCTGATGCCCGGCAGTGTGACGAGGTGGCCGAGTGGCCGCCAGAACGGGGCTCCCTGCTTGAGCCCCTCTGCGATGGCGAGGTGGGCGGCCACGACGGTCCCGTCCGGGCGGACGAACTGGGCCGCCTCGATGCAGTCCTGCTCGGTGAGCCCGAACCGACCGAGTTCCACCTGCTGCCACGGCTGGACGTCGTAGCGGTCGCGGCGGTCCACCCAGCGCGTGGCGAACCGCGCGCTGGTCGTGCAGAACCCGCAGTCGCCGTCGAAGATGAGCAGGCCCCGCTCGCTCCCCGTCACCATGTCCATGTCCTCAGTCTGTCACCCGCATGGGACCATGACCGCGTGAGGGGAGCATGAGGGGGCCGACCACCCGGCTCGGCCCGTATGCCGTGCTGTGGCGGCTGGCCGTGACCGCCGCCGTGGTGACGACGGTCTGTCTGGGGACCTGGGTGGGCAACGACAGCTGGTGGCCCTTCGCCCCCATGTCGCAGTACGCGTTCTCGGTGCGGAACGACGGGGTCATCAACTCGTTGACGTTGGATGCGTTGACCGTGGACGGCGAAGTGGTGCGGGTGCCGCTGTCCAAGGAGAAGATCGGCATCGAGCGCGCCGAGATCGAAGGACAGGCCCCCCGCATCATCGAGCGCCCCGAGCTCCTCCAGGACATCGCCGTGCTGCATGCGCGCCGGCTCCCGCGCGAGGCGGCCTACGCGGTCCTCTACCTGCGCAACACCTCAACCCAGATCGGCACGGGGGCTGCCACCGTCCGCACCCTGGCCACGTGGCAGGTCCGCCACCCGCTGCGTCCCCAGCCGAGCGGCATACCTGGTGGTGCGCCGTGAGCCGCCTGGAACACTCCCCGATGGAACGCCCTGCCGTCGAACGCTCCATCGTCGAGAAGTTCCTCGCGCCGGAGATCTCGCTCGCGCGCGTGGCGTGGCTGCGGCTCGCCGTCTACGCCTTCGTGTGGCTCGACGTGCTGTGGATCGTGACCGACCCCATCCCCCACGGCGACGTCCCGCCGAGCCTCTACCGCGGCCTCGAGGTGCGTTCGCTGCTGCTCCTGCCCGCGCCGTCGCACACCTACGTCAGGGTGCTCCTGGCGGTGATCCTGGTGAGCTCCGCGGTCGCCTTCACGGGCCGGCTGCCGCGGCTGGCGGGATGGGTCTGCGCGGTCGGGATGCTCGACTGGGTGAGCAACGCCTTCTCCTACTCCAAGGTCGACCACGACCACTTCGCCCTGGTCGTCGCGCTGTTCGTGCTGCCGACGGTCGGGCGGGCCCGCCTGCGCGATGTCGACGTGAGGTCGCAGGCCGCTGGCTGGGCGATCCGCATGGTGCAGATCGGGGCCGTGTCGATCTACTTCCTGTCGGCCAGCGCCAAGATGCGTTTCGGCGGCAGGGGCTGGGCCAACGGAGCCACCCTGATCTGGGCGCTGACCCGACGGCCGAACGGCATCGGTCCCTGGGTGGGCGCCCATCCGACCCTCACGCACGCCCTGCAGTGGATCGTGCTCGTGGCCGAGTTCACTTCACCGGTCCTGTTGTGGCTCAGGGGAAAGGCGCTGTACGCCGCGCTCCTCTTCTGGGCGGGCTTCCACCTCAGCACCTACGTCATGCTGAAGATCCACTTCCTGCCGCTAGTGGTGTGCCTGCTCAGCTTCCTGCCGCTGGAGCGCCTGCCGCACCCGGCCACGCTGCGACGAGCCGTGAGCGCACGTCCTCGAGCAGCATCGGCAGCGCCTTCGTCTGTCCGATGACCGGCAGGAAGTTCGAGTCGCCACCCCACCTCGGCACGATGTGCTGGTGCAGGTGGGCCTGCACACCCGCACCGGCGACCGCCCCCTGGTTCATGCCGATGTTGTAACCGTGCGGGCCGGAGGCAGTGTCGATGGCGGCAATGACCTGCTTGGTCAGCAAGGCGAACTCCGTGGTCTCCTCGTCGGTCAGGTCGACGTAGAGCGAGGCGTGGCGGTAAGGACACACGAGCACGTGGCCGGGGTTGTAGGGGAACAGGTTCATGACGACGTAGCAGCTCACGCCGCGGTGCACGATGAGGCCGGTCTGGTCGTCCTTGGCCGGGGCGACACAGAACGGGCAGCCGTCACCCGCGTCCTCGCTCGGCCGCTCCCCCGTGATGTAGGCGAGCCGGTGCGGTGTCCAGAGCCGTTCGAAGCCGTCCTGCACCCCGGCGAAGTCGGTGTCGGGCTCGAGCGCGTCGGTCATCGTCCGTCAGACCTGGACGCGGGCCTCGACCGCGGCGACGATCTCGGCGATCGCCTCGTCGACGGGCACCCCGTTCTTCTGCTCGCCGTTGCGGTAGCGGAACGACACCGCGCCGGCACCGCGGTCCTCGTCCCCGGCGATCAGCACGAAGGGGACCTTGGACTTCGACGCGTTGCGGATCTTCTTGGGGAACCGGTCGTCGGAATCGTCGATCTCGACCCGGATCCCCTTGCGGCGCAGCTGGTCCGCCACGTCGTGCAGGTAGGGCGAGAACTCGTCGGCCACGGGCACCCCGAGCACCTGCACGGGTGAGAGCCAGGGCGGGAACGCGCCCGCATAGTGCTCCACGAGCACACCGAGGAAGCGCTCGATCGACCCGAACTTCGCCGAGTGGATCATCACCGGCTGCTGCCGGGAGCCGTCGGCCGCCTGGTACTCCAGCCCGAAACGCTCCGGCTGGTTGAAGTCGTACTGGATGGTCGACATCTGCCAGGTGCGGCCGATCGCGTCGCGTGCCTGCACCGAGATCTTCGGGCCGTAGTAGGCCGCGCCACCCGGGTCGAGGACGAGCTCGAGGCCGGACTCGGTGGCGACGTCGCGCAGGACGTCGGTCGCGTGCTCCCACTGCTCGTCCGAGCCGATGAACTTGTCCTTCTTGTCGCCCTCGGTCTCGCGGGTGGACAGCTCGAGGTAGTAGTCGTCCATGCCGAAGTCGCGCAGCAGCGAGAGCACGAAGTTCAGCAGGTGCTTGATCTCGCCCGGTGCCTGCTCGGCGGTGACGTAGGAGTGCGAGTCGTCCTGGGTCATGCCACGCACGCGGGTCAGGCCGTGCACGACGCCGGACTTCTCGAACCGGTAGACCGACCCGAACTCGAACAGCCGCAACGGCAGCTCGCGGTAGGAGCGACCGCGCGAGCGGAAGATGAGGTTGTGCATGGGGCAGTTCATCGCCTTGAGGCGGTACTCGGTGCCCTCGAACTCCATCGGCGGGAACATGGTGTCCGCGTAGTAGGGCAGGTGCCCCGAGGTGTGGAACAGCCCGTCCTTGCTGATGTGGGGGGTGCCGACGTACTGGAAACCCTCCTCGATGTGCCTGCGGCGGACGTAGTCCTCCATCTCCCGCTTGATCACCCCGCCCTTGGGGTGGAAGACGGCCAGGCCAGACCCGAGCTCGTCGGGGAAGCTGAACAGGTCCTGCTCCGCCCCGATCTTGCGGTGGTCACGGCGCTCGGCCTCGGCGAGCCGGTCGAGGTAGGCCTTGAGCTCGTCCTTGGTGGGCCAGGCGGTGCCGTAGACGCGCTGCAGCTGGGGGTTCTTCTCGCTCCCCCGCCAGTAGGCGCCACCGCTGCGCATCAGCTTGAAGGCGTTGCCGAGCACCTTGGTCGAGGGCACGTGCGGGCCGCGGCACAGGTCGCCCCAGGCGCGTGAGCCGTCGCGCTTGAGGTTGTCGTAGATGGTCAGCTGCGCGCCCCCCACCTCGACGTCCGCACCCTCTGCCTGCTCGCCGGCCGCGCCACCCTTGAGACCGATGAGCTCGACCTTGTAGGGCTCGTCGGCGAGCTCGACGGCAGCGTCGGCGTCGCTGATCTCGCGGCGCACGAAGGTCTGGCCCTCGTTGACGATGCGCTGCATGACCTTCTCGAGCGCCTTGAGGTCGTCGGGCTGGAACGGCTCGGCCACGTCGAAGTCGTAGTAGAACCCGTCACGCACCGGCGGTCCGATGCCGAGCCTGGCCTTGGGGTTGAGCTCCTGGACGGCCTGGGCCAGGACGTGGGCGGCGCTGTGCCGCAGCACGTCCAGCCCGTCCTGCTCCTGCGCGGTCACGGGCTCGACGACGTCGCCCTCTGCGAGGGCGTGGGCGAGGTCGCGCAGCTCACCGTTGACCCGGGCCACGAGCACGGCGCGGTCACCCTCGAAGAGCTCAGCGGCAGTCGTCTGCTCCGGCACCGATCGCTCGCTTCCGGCGACGGTGACGGTGATCTCGGCAGACACGGTGCTCACTCCTGGGGTGGATGACTGGGTATGCCGCGTGCGGACGTCAGCACGCGGCATACCGATGCTATCGGCCGGGCGCGGGCACCCGCGCGGGAGTTGTTCCGCAGGCTGGGACAGCCGTCCCAGAATTCTTGACTCGTTCCAGAAACCGGGCCAGACTCCGGGACGTGACCCCACCGTCCGTCGTCCGCGCAGGCGACCTCCCGCAGATGCTGCGGGACGTGGGCCTGCGGGTGACGCGGCCCCGGGTGGCAGTCCTCGGTGCGGTGCACGCGCACCCCCACTCCGACACCGACTCGCTCATCGCCGCGGCGCGACGCGACGTGCCGGAGGTCTCCCACCAGGCGGTCTACGACTGCCTGCACGCCCTCACCCGCTCCGGCCTCGTGCGCCGCATCCAGCCGCCCGGCTCGGTGGCGAGGTACGAGTCCCGCGTGGGCGACAACCACCACCACGTCGTCTGCCGGTCCTGCGGCGCCATCGCCGACGTCGACTGCGCCGTCGGCGCAGCCCCCTGCCTTGCCCCGTCGGACGACCACGGCTTCACCATCGACGAGGCCGAGGTCGTCTACCGGGGCCTGTGCGCCACCTGTTCCAGCCCGCGCAATCCCAGCGCCTGAGCAACCCACAGCCTGACCACCCAACCGCCTGAACCCTCGACACCACGTCCGGAAGGAAGCAATGTCCGACAACGAAATCCATGGCGCAAGCCAGACCGGGGACCACGAGACCCAGCTCGCCGAGATGAACGAGAGCGAGCAGAAGTGCCCTGTCGTGCACGGACGGGCCCCCGAGCCCGTCCAGGGCGGCGGCAACCGGGGGTGGTGGCCCGAGCGCCTCAACCTCCGGATCCTGGCCAAGAACCCCGCCGTCGCGAACCCCTACGGCGAGGACTTCGACTACGCCCAGGCGTTCAGCTCCCTCGACCTCGCCGAGGTCAAGCGCGACATCGCCGAGCTCCTCACCACCTCCCAGGACTGGTGGCCGGCCGACTTCGGCCACTACGGCCCGCTCATGATCCGGATGGCCTGGCACAGCGCGGGCACCTACCGCGTGCAGGACGGCCGCGGCGGCGCCGGTGCTGGTCAGCAGCGGTTCGCGCCCCTCAACAGCTGGCCGGACAACGCCAACCTCGACAAGGCCCGCCGCCTGCTGTGGCCGGTGAAGAAGAAGTACGGCCGCAACCTGTCATGGGCCGACCTCATGGTGCTGGCCGGCAACGTCAGCCTCGAGTCCATGGGCTTCCAGACCTTCGGCTTCGCCGGTGGTCGCCCTGACGTCTGGGAGCCCGACGAGGACGTCTACTGGGGTCCGGAGACCGAGTGGCTTGGGGACGAGCGCTACACCGGTGACCGCGAGCTGGAGAGCCCGCTCGCCGCCGTCCAGATGGGCCTGATCTACGTCAACCCGGAGGGCCCGAACGCGGACCCCGACCCCCTCGCGTCGGCCCGCGACATCCGCGAGACGTTCAAGCGGATGGCGATGAACGACGAGGAGACCGTCGCCCTCATCGCCGGCGGCCACACCTTCGGCAAGACCCACGGTGCGGCCGACCCCGAGGCACACGTCTCCGACGAGCCGGAGGGCGCAGGACTCGAGCAGATGGGCCTGGGCTGGAAGAACAGCTTCGGCACCGGCGCGGGCCCCGACGCCATCACCAGTGGTATCGAGGTCACCTGGACGATGACCCCGACGCAGTGGGACAACAACTTCTTCGAGAACCTGTTCGGTTTCGAGTGGGAGCTCACCAAGAGTCCCGCGGGCGCCAACCAGTGGAAGCCCAAGGACGGCGCCGGTGAGGGCACGACGCCCCACGCCCACGACTCGTCCAGGCGCATCGCGCCCAACATGCTCACCACCGACCTCGCCCTGCGCGTCGACCCCGTCTACGAGCAGATCTCGCGCCGCTTCCTCGAGAACCCGCAGGAGTTCGCCGACGCCTTCGCCCGTGCGTGGTTCAAGCTGACGCACCGCGACATGGGCCCACTGGCCCGCTACCTCGGTCCCGAGGTGCCCAGCGAGGTCCTGCTGTGGCAGGACCCGCTCCCGGCGCCGACCGGTGAGGTGGTGACGGCTGAGGACGTGACCGAGCTCAAGCGGCTCGTGGCCGAGACAGGACTCAGCGTGACCCAGCTGGTGTCCACGGCGTGGGCTGCGGCGTCATCCTTCCGTGGCAGCGACAAGCGCGGCGGCGCCAACGGTGCCCGCATCCGGCTCGCCCCGCAGAACGGCTGGGAGGTCAACAACCCCGCACAGCTCGCGACCGTGCTGCGCACGCTCGAGGGTGTCCAGGAGTCTTTCAACTCGCGTGGCGGGCGCCAGGTCTCGCTCGCCGACCTCATCGTGCTCGCGGGCGGCGTCGGCGTCGAGCACGCTGCGCAGGCAGCGGGTCACACGGTCGAGGTGCCGTTCACGCCGGGTCGGGTCGATGCGACCCAGGAGCAGACCGACGTCGAGTCCTTCGCCTACCTCGAGCCCCGGGCCGACGGCTTCCGCAACTACGCCGGCAAGGGCTCACGGCTGGGCGCCGAGTACCAGCTCGTCGACCGCGCCAACCTGCTCACCCTGAGCGCCCCGGAGATGACCGTCCTCGTCGGCGGCCTGCGCGTCCTCGGGGCGAACTACGACGGCTCGCGGCACGGCGTCCTGACCGACGCCCCCGGCACGCTGACGAACGACTTCTTCGTCAACCTGCTGGACCTCGGCACCCAGTGGAGCTCGACGTCCGAGGACGCCTCGACGTTCGAGGGTCGGGGCGCGTCGGGCGAGGTCCGCTGGACGGGCACCCGGGCAGACCTTGTGTTCGGATCCAACTCCGAGCTGCGTGCCCTCGCCGAGGTCTACGCCAGCAACGACGCGGGAGACCGCTTCGTGCAGGAGTTCGTGGCGGCCTGGGCCAAGGTCATGGACCTCGACCGGTTCGACGTCGCCTGAGGCCATGACAGTGCCAGCAGCGCCTCGGCCACAGCCTGGTTCCGAGGCGCTGCTGGTCGGCCCGGTGCCGTTCGCGGACCTGCGGGTCCAGCGCCTCGTCGACGAGGTGCAGGCCCACTACATCGTCATCTACGGCGGACCCGACGACTCACCGGTCGACCCCTCCGAGTTCGAACCGCCACAGGGGCTGTTCGCGCTCGGCACCCTGGACGGAAACGGCGTCGCGATGGGTGGCTGGCGTCGCCGACCGGACCTCGCGACCGTGTTCGACGGTGCCGCCGTGGCGGAGATCAAGCGGATGTACGTCGCTCCGTCGGGTCGGCGTCGAGGCTTCGCTCGCCGGGTGCTGGCCTTCCTCGAGGACACGGCTCGCCAGTCCGGGACGGACGTGCTCGTCCTGGAGACGGGGACCATGCAGCCTGACGCCATCGCGCTCTACGAGGCCAGTGGCTACGAGCCGACGGTGCGCTTCGGGCACTACGCCGACTCGGACCTGGCCCGGTACTTCGCCAAGCGACTGGCCCCGGCCGACTAGGTCACCGTTGGGGTCAGCGTGTGCTCACCGGCGGGTCTGCGTCTGGGTCACAGCCCGACGATCCGGCGTGGAGGCTTCCGGATGGGTCCGCTGTCGGTCGGCATCACGGCCTGGTGGCTTCGTACCTCGAGCTCGCGGATGAGCCGTTGCGCGTCGAGGAGCATGGCGCCGTAGGCGGGCCACGCCTCGGGGTTCTCGAGCTCGCTGGTGCGGACCTCGTTGCCCAGTCGGGCGAGGATCTCCTCCGCGGAGCGCAGGTAGGTGGCGACAGCCTCCCGCTCCGCGTCCTCGGGCAGTCCGAAGTGGCCGATCGCACCGGCGATCTCGTCCAGGGCCTCGGCATAGCTCTCGAGGAAGCGCTGGCTGGGTGCTGGCTGGCTCTCCTCCTCGTCCGCGGCGTCCACGAGCGTCCGGGCGATCCCGGACAGCTGCCACTGACTGCGCCGGATCGCTTCCACGGTGTGGGAGTAGCCGACCCAGTCGACCTCCAGCCCGTGCAGGTTGTCACGGGGGTTGAACTTCGTGCTCTCCCGCCCGGTCTCGATCTCGCTCTGGATGCGGGGCGCCAGCTGGATGATGTCGGTGCTGGTGTCGTACCACTGGTGCGCCATGTCGCTGTCCCAGCCGTCTCGCAGTCCCGCGGCGATGTCGTTGAGCAGCTGGCAGACCCGGCCGGTGAGCGCGCGGATCTGCTCCCGCGGCTGCCTGATGTGCAGGGGGGCCAGGACGATCGCGTTGGTGAGCACGCCGATGACACCACCGGCCAGGGTCTCGACGATCGTGAGGTACGTGAACTCCACATCGGTCCCGCCGACGGTCAGCAGGGACAGCAGCACCATCGTCGGGACCTGGATCCCGTGGTCCCCGAGGCGACGCCACCGAGCGATGAGCAGCCCCAGGTAGAGGACGGGCAGCATCGTCCACCAGTGCACGCCGACCAGCGATCCCACGAGCCACGCGGCACTCATCCCCACGACGACCGCCAGGACTCGCTGACCACTCGCCCACAGGGACCGGAAGATCGTCCGGTCGACGACGAGCAGCGCCGCCATGGGCGCGTAGAACGGTGACGGGCTGTGAAGCACTCGCACCGCGAACTGCCAGGCGAGCACCGTCGCCAGAGCGGCCTTGCCCATCAGCAGGGCCGTGTCCCGCTCAGGGCCGGCATGCCGCACGGCCTCGCGTCCGGCTCGGACCCACCCAGCCGCGTCCTCGCGAACCGTGTACAGCCACGACGCCGGCGGCCGCCGGTCGGCGGGAGTCTCCATCCCCCGACACTAGAGGGGACGTCAACGCATGACGAAGCGGGCCGACCGCTCCCGCCCGATCGCCCCTCAGCCCGCGTGGTGGCCCGACGCGAACGACATCGTCAGGTGTGTGGTCGACGGGTCGCGGGTCGAGCGCAGCCCGGCGACGACGGTGGCGCCCGCATCATCGACGACGACCTCGACCGTGCTCGGCAGCAGCACCGGCTTGGCGAACCAGACGTGCGTCGTCGAGGGTTCGGTCGACCGCTGCCCGAGGACCGCCAGGGTGCGGGCCGCTGTCCACATGCCGTGCGCGATGGCTCGGGGAAAGCCCATCGCCTTGGCGCTCAAGGCGTGCAGGTGGATCGGGTTCACGTCGCCGGACACCGCGGCATACGCCCGGCCCTGTCCCTCGGGGACGCGGATGAGGCCAGCGGGCCCACCCTGCGGCAGGCTCGGCGCGTCCTGTGCCCGCGGCGCGGACACGTCGCCGCTGCCGCGCCGGAGGTAGGTGCTTCGACCGTCCCAGACTCGCACGCCCTCGACGTCCACCTCGGTGACCAGGTCCACCAGGCGCCCCTTGGGGTGCGGTCGCAGGCGTTCGGCGTGCACAGAGATGGTCAGGGGGTCGTCTGCCGTGAGGCGCCGGTGGAGCGTGATCTGGTTCTCGAGGTGCACCAGACCCGGCAGTGGCAGGGGGAAGGACCGATCTGCCATCAGCGCGACCTGGAGCGGGAAGCCCAGCACGTGCGGATAGGTGTGCGGCAGGACGTCGCCTCCGGTGAACCCGCACACCTTGTCGTAGGCGAGGAGGTGGTCGCGGTCCACCACCACTCCCTCCCGGCGCCAGACCGTGTCGGGCAGCTCACCGCCCCGACCTCGTTGGGTGAGCGTCGCTTTGGCGAACAGTGGTGCCAGTGAAGGGGCTTCGGTCAATGTCCGGACGGTCATGTCAGGCGCCCAGCAGGCTCTGGCCACAGACCCTGACGACGTTGCCGGTGACCCCGGCGTTGGCGTCCTGGCTGAACCAGGCGATCGTCTCGGCGACGTCCACCGGCAGCCCACCCTGGCTGAGCGAGTTGAGCAGCCGCCCCACCTCGCGCGTCGCGAACGGCACCTTGGCCGTCATCTCCGTCTCGATGAAGCCCGGCGCCACCGCGTTGACCGTGATGCCCCGCGCCCGAAGCGCCTCGTCCGCAGACATCGCGTCGACGAGTCCGATCACTCCTGCCTTCGAGGCTCCGTAGTTCGTCTGCCCGCGGTTCCCGGCGATGCCGGCGATGGACGACACCAGCACGACATGGCCACGATCGCGTACGCCGCCGACCCCGAGGAGGACCTCGTTCATCCGCAGGATCGAACCGAGGTTGACGTCGAGCACCGAGGCCCAGCGCGCCTCGTCCATGTTGGCGAGCAGCTTGTCACGGGTGATGCCGGCGTTGTGCACGACGATGTCGAGGCCGCCGTGCCGGCGAGTGGCGTGGTCAAGGATCCGGTGCCCCGCGTCAGCGGCGGTCACGTCGAGCTGGAGGGCGGTGCCCCCGACCCGGTTGGCGGTCCTGGCCAGCGAGTCCCCCGCACCCGGGATGTCGATGCAGACCACGGTCGCGCCGTCCCGCGCGAGCACGTCAGCGATGGACGCACCGATCCCCCGGGCCGCACCGGTGACCACGGCCACCTTGCCCGCCAGCGGCTTCGCCCAGTCCTCAGGTTCCTTCGGCGCGCCGCCACCGACTCGAACGACCTGACCGTCGACGTATGCCGCGCGGCCGGACAGCAGGAACCGCACCGCTGCGTCGACGTTGACGTCCGATCCCTCGTCGACGAGGACGAGGTTGGCGGTCGCTCCGGCCCGCAGCTCCTTGCCGATCGACCGCGTGATCCCTTCGAGCGCTCGTCGCGTGGCGGCCTCGGCGAAAGTGCTGGCGCCGTGGGGGTCCCGACCCACGACGATGACCCGGCCGCTCGGCTGGACACCCTTGAGCGCCGGGCCCACGAGAGCCCGCAGCACCTCGAGGTCGGCGGGCTCCCGGGCCTCGGTCAGGTCGGCGACGACAGCCGCGACACGGCCGCCGGACGGCAGCTCGTCCACGGCGTCGACCCCCTCGAGCTTGAGCAGGTCGCGGACTCGCGCCGCCACTGGTGCGGCGCCCAGGCCGCCGACGAGGACGGGGCCGTCGATGAGTGGCGCTCCCACGGCATACCTGCGCAGTCGTGCGGGGCGGGGCAGGCCGAGCTGAGCCGCCAGCCTCGTGCCAAGTCGGCTGTTGACGATGCCGGCGTAGGTGCCGGCCATCAGGCGGCCTCGAGGATCGCCATGACGCCCTGGCCACCAGCGGCGCAGATCGAGATCAGGCCGCGTGCCCCAGATCCCTTCTCGTGCAACATCTTCGCGAGCGAGGCGACGATGCGCCCGCCGGTCGCGGCGAACGGGTGACCCGCGGCCAGCGAGGATCCGTTGACGTTGAGCTTCGTGCGGTCCAGTGCACCGATCGGCGCGTCCAGACCCAGCCGGTCGCGGCAGAACTCCTCGCTCTCCCAGGCCGCCAGGGTCGTGAGCACGGTCGCGGCGAAGGCCTCATGGATCTCGACCAGGTCGAAGTCCTGAAGCTTCATCCCCTGACGCTCGAGCAGGTGCGGCAGGGCGTAGGCCGGGGCCATCAACAGTCCCTCGTTGCCGGTGACGTAGTCGACGGCTGCGGTCTGTGCGTCCAACAGGTGCGCGAGGACGGGGAGCCCGTGCTCTGAAGCCCACTCGTCGGAACCGAGCAGCACGGCGGAGGCTCCGTCCGTGAGCGGCGTCGAGTTGCCCGCCGTCATGGTGGCGCCGTCGCCCTTGCCGAAGACCGGGGTGAGCTTGGCGAGCTTCTCGACGGTGGAGTCGGCGCGCAGGTTCTGGTCGCGCGTCAGCCCGAGGAACGGCGTCACGAGGTCGTCGAAGAAGCCGCGTTCGTAGGCCGCGGCAAGGTTCTGGTGCGACGCCGCGGCGATCTCGTCCTGCGCCTCGCGGGTGAGCCCCCACTGCTTGGCAGTCTGTGCCATGTGCTCACCCATGGACAGCCCGGTGCGCGGCTCGACGTTTCGCGGGATCTCGGGGACCAGCTGGCCGGGGCGCAGGCCTGTCAGGGCTTTGACCCGCTGCCCGGGCGTCTTGGCGCGGTTGAGGGTCAGCAGCGTCTCGCGCAGCCCCTCGTTGACGGCGATGGGGGCATCGGACGCCGTGTCGGTGCCGCCCGCGATGCCCGAGTCGATCTGGCCGAGGGCGATCTTGTTGGCCACCAGGATCGCCGCCTCGAGGCCGGTGCCACAGGCCTGCTGCACGTCGTAGGCCGGCGTCCGGGCCGACAGGCTGGACCCGAGGACGGACTCGCGGGTGAGGTTGAAGTCGCGCGAGTGCTTGAGTACGGCGCCGGCAGCGACCTCGCCCACCCGCTCCCCTGCAAGCCCATGCCTGGCCACCAGACCCTCGATGGCTGCGGTCAGCATGTCCTGGTTGGTGGCCTTGGCGTAGGCGGCGTTCTGCCGCGCGAAGGGGATGCGGTTGCCGCCGATGACGGCAGCGCGGCGGGGCTGGCCGACCGAGCGGGCGGGCTTTGACGAGGGGGCCACGAGTACTCCTGAGGTGGGTCCGACTGTGGGACAGGTAACTGATACGGACAGTAGCAGGTACGCCCAGTACCTGCTACTGTCACGACCTGTGACCACGACCACGGACGCCTCGACGCCGAGCCCCGACGGCCGCAACACCCGGTGGAACCAGCACCGGGCGATCCGTCGGCGCGAGCTCGTCGACGCCACGCTGCGCGCGATCCGCCAGCACGGCGCCGGGGTCGGGATGGACGACATCGCAGCTGTCGCCGGCACCTCCAAGACCGTGATCTACCGCCACTTCACGGACCGGCAGGGCCTGTATGCCGCAGTCTGCGAGAGCGTCGACGCGCTGATCCTGCGCAACCTCGCTCTGGCTCGCAACGTCGAGGGCGACGTCACCGGTGGCGATCTCACCACCGTGGAGCTCTCCCCACGCGCCCTGGTCGCTGGAGCGGTCGATGCCTACCTCACGCTCGTCGAGAAGGATCCCGAGGTCTACCGGTTCGTCGTCACCGCACCCCTGCTGGACAAGCCGTCAGGCGACCCGGCGGCGATGGTGACCGACCACATCGCCGCGCAGATGACCGAGGTCATCGGCGAGGCCCTGGACCGCGCCGGGCGCAGCAGCGCACCCGCTCCCGTCTGGGGCGCCGGGTTGGTCGGCATGGTGCGTGCCGCCGCCGACCGCTGGCTCACCGACTCGGCTATGAGCCGCCGGGAGCTCACCGAACACCTCACCGACCTGGCCTGGGGCGGCTTGTCCGCGGCCTGGCCAGCCGACCCCGCGCCCGACACGCAGGAGGACTCATGACCACGCTCGCCAATGCACTGCAGAGGACCCTCGACGGTCGGTGGGCGGCGATCCGCGAGGAGGCCCGAACGGACCTCGACCCCGAGCGTTTCGCTCCACCGACCGAGCCCCTGGACCTGGAGTCCTACCGCGCCAGGATCGCCGAGCAGGTGCAGGCCCTGGCCGCCACCGGGCACGCCAAGCGCGGCTTCCCGACCTCGATGGGCGGCAACGGCGACCTCGGCGGATCGGTCACGGCGTTCGAGCTGCTGGGGCATGCCGACCTGTCGCTGATGGTCAAGGCGGGCGTGCACTGGGGCCTGTTCGGCGGCGCGGTGGCGAACCTCGGCACGCAGCGGCACCACACGGCCTACCTGCCGTCGATCATCGACGCGACGCTGCCGGGCTGCTTCGCGATGACGGAGACAGGACACGGCTCCGATGTCCAGTCACTCGGCACCACCGCGACCTACGACCCCGACACCGACGAGCTGGTGGTGCACACCCCAGACCTGCGCTCCCGCAAGGACTACATCGGCGGCGCCGCCCGCGACGGACGGATGGCCGCAGTCTTCGCCCAGCTGGTCACCGGTGGCGAGAGCCACGGCGTCCACTGCGTGCTCGTGCCCATCCGGGACGACTCGGGAGCAGCGATGCCCGGGGTGACCATCGGCGACTGCGGCGCCAAGGAGGGACTCCCCGGTGTCGACAACGGCCGGCTCACCTTCGACCAGGTCCGGGTGCCTCGGACCAACCTGCTCAACCGCTATGGCGACATCGACGAGCACGGCACCTACACCTCCCCCATCGAGAACCAGACTCGCAGGTTCTTCACGATGCTCGGCACCCTGGTGCGCGGGCGGATCAGCGTGGCGGGCGGCGCGGGTGCGGCGACCCGCAGTGCGCTCACCCTGGCGATCACGTATGCCGGTCACCGGCGCCAGTTCGCCCCTCCCGGCGGCGACGGCGAGGTGATCCTGCTCGACTACCGGGTGCACCAGCGCAAGCTGCTCCCGGCGCTGGCCAAGTCCTACGCCCTGGCTGTCGCGCAGAACGACCTGGTGTCGCTCATGCACGACGTGCTGACCTCCGGTGAGGCCCCCGACGAGCACCAGCAACGCGAGCTCGAGGCCCGGGCGGCCGGCATCAAGGCCGTCGCCACGGCCCACGCGACAGCGACGATCCAGACCTGCAGAGAGGCGTGCGGAGGCGCCGGCTACCTTGCGGTCAACCGGCTCCCGGCGCTCAAGGCCGACACCGACGTGTTCACCACGTTCGAGGGTGACAACACGGTGCTGCTCCAGCTGGTGGCCAAGGGCCTGCTCACCGACTACCGCGACGCCTTCGGCGACCTCGACACGTTCGGCATGGTCAGGTTCGGCGCCCGGCAGTTTGCCGGGGCCGTCATCGAGCGGACGTCGGCCCGAGGCCTCATCCAGCGCCTCATCGCCACCGCACCCGGCCGCGACAGCGAGAAGGGGCCGACCGACCGCGGCTGGCAGCTCGACCTGTTCGAGGACCGGGAGAAGCACCTGCTGGAGACGCTGGCCCTGCGGCTGCGCAAGGCCGGCAAGCCGGGGGCGCAACTGTTCGACGTCTTCAACCAGGCCCAGGACCACGTCATCGAGGCGGCCCGCGCCCACGTCGAGCGGACCATCCTCGAGTCGTTCGTCGCGGCGATCGACGCCTGTGACGACCCCGCGGCCGCCCAGACGCTGGATCGGGTGTGCGACCTCTATGCCCTCAGCACCATCGAGGCCGACAAGGGCTGGTTCCTCGAGCACGGGCGCATCACGCCGGCGCGCAGCAAGCAGGTCACGGCAGCCGTCAACGACCTCTGCGCAGCCCTGCGACCGCACGCGCAGGAGCTCGTGGACGCGTTCGGCATCCCGCGCGCGTGGCTGGGCACCGAGCTGCTGTCACCGCTGGTCGAGGACGTGAACCAGACCCCGACGACGGCTCCCTCCGCGACGGAGGCGGTGCAGACGGCGGAGGTCGGCAGCTGATCCTCAGGCCAGCCGTCCGAGGACGCCACAGCCCCGCTGACGGGTGGCCGGTCCTCACGACCGCGCTGGAAGCACGCAGAACTCGTTGCCGGACGGGTCGGTGTAGGAGCGCCACGGGAGCTCGCCCCAGTTCGTGTGGAGCAGGCCGCCGCCACGCTCGGCGATGGCTGCCCCGACCTCGTCGGGGTCCTCTCCCGCTTCCAGCCGGACGTCCAGGTGAAGCCTGTTCTTGGCCGTCCCCTTGGGGGCACCCTCAGGGCACAGCTCCAGGAGGGGGCCGCGCAGCGACGGGTGGCGCAGGGACCGTGGCGCGACACCGACCACTTCGGTCCAGCCGGTCAGCCAGGACCAGAACTGCGCGTCCCGGTCGGGGTCGGCGGAGTCGAGCGGGAGTGCCGCGATGGGTCCGGTGTCGGTGTAGGCCGCCCGCTCCTCCATGACGCAGCAGGGATTGCCCTCCGGGTCGGCGAGCACCACCCAGGGCACGTCGCGCTGACCGATGTCGAGGTGTCGAGCGCCCAGCCCGAGCAACCGCTCGACCTGCTGGGCCTGGCGAGTCCCACCCAGGAGGTCCAGGTGGAGTCTCAGCGGTTCGGAGGGTTGCTCGGGCACGCGTTGGAAGCAGAGGTCGAGCACCGGGCCACCCTCGATGGTGAGTCGCGTCTCGTAACCTTCAGGCTCGTCGGTCAGCCTCTCGCCGCCCACGACCGCCTCCCAGAACTGCCCAAGCCGTTGGGGATCGATGGCGTCGAAGACGAGGTTCTCCAGGTACATGCTCCTACCGTAGAGCCCGCGCCGACGCCGATGCGGCACGTGCGGCGTCACGCGCAGCACGTGACCTTCAGCCGCGCAGCAGGGTGCGGCCGTCGTCGGTGACCGTCCAGAACGGGTTGTGCGCGACCTCCCACGGGTGCCCGTCGGGGTCCACGAAGACTCCCGAGTAGCCACCCCAGAACGTCTCGGCGCCCGGACGCCCGATGACCGCGCCTGCCGCGGCTGCGTCACTGAGCACCTCGTCGACCTCGTCCGCGCTGCGGACGTTGAGCGCGAGCGTCACACCGCCCCATCCACCGCCGTCCTCCACCGCTGAGTCCTCGGCGAGGGCGCCGCGGTCCCAGAGGGCCACGACCAGTCCGCCGCACTGGAAGAAGACCACCTCAGTGTCGTCGTTGCCCCGCTCCCACCCGAGGTCTGTGTAGAAGCGCTCGGCCCGCTCGAGGTCTTCGACTCCGAGGGTGACGAGAGAGAGCCGTTGCTCCACTAGGCGTTCCACCAGGGTCGCAGCGGCAGTCCCGCTCCCCCACGGTCGTCGAGCTTGACGGCGAGGACCTGGTGGAGCTGGACGATGTTGCGCTCGAATCCCACCCGCGACCCAGCCATGTAGAGACCCCAGACCCGCGCCGTGGACTCCCCGACCTCCTCGACGCAGGCGTCCCAGTTGTCGCGGAGGTTGGCGCACCAGCCGGCCAGCGTGCGCGCGTAGTGCTCCCGGAGGTTCTCCTCGTGGCGCACCTCCAGACCGGCGTCCTGCGCTGCCGCGATGATGGTCCCCGAACCGGTGAGCTCCCCGTCGGGGAAGACATAGCGGTCGATGAAGGCTCCCGTCGACATCCGCCGGTTCAGGGGTCGGGTGATGCTGTGGTTGAGCAGCAGGCCACCGTCGCGCAGCCGACCCTTGATGAAGTCGAAGTAGGCCGGGTAGTTGCGCACCCCGATGTGCTCGGTCAGCCCGATGGACGACACGGCGTCGAACCCGGTCTCGGTCACGTCGCGGTAGTCGCTGTGGCGCACCTCGGCCAGGTCCTGCAGACCCTCACGACGAATCGCCTCCTGCGCCCAGGACGCCTGCTCTGCCGACAGGGTCGCCCCGATGACGCGCACTCCCCGCCGCGCGGCATACCGGACCATGCCTCCCCAGCCGCAGCCGATGTCGAGGAGTCGGTCACCCTCGGCGAGCCGCAGCTTGTCGAAGACGAGGCGGTACTTGTTCTCCTGCGCCTCCTCGAGGGTGGCCCCGTCATGGGGGTAACAGGCGCACGTGTAGGTCATCGACGGGCCGAGGACGTACTCGTAGAAGGTGTTGGACACGTCGTAGTGGTGGTGGATCGCCTCGGCGTCGCGGGTCTTGCTGTGCCGCAGGCCCTCGGCCACGCGGCGCCAGCGTGGCAGCGCCTCCTGCGGGGGCGGCGGCGGAGGCTTGAGCAGCTCGACGCCGAGCGAGCGGGCAATGGCCGCAGCGGTCTTGGGCGGGGGCATCCTGAAGTGGAGGTCACCCATCGCGTTGAGCAGCTCGTAGGGGTCGCCCGGGTGGACGCCCACCAGGTCGAGGTCGCCCGCGACGTAGGCCCGGGCCATGCCCAGGTCGCCAGGCGCGGTCGCGAGGTAGCTCGCCCCCCGCGGGGTCTTGAGGTCGAGCCCGTATGCCGCGTCGGCCGGGCCGGTGGCCGACCCGTCGAAGGCCGTGAAGCGCAACGGCACCCCGTCGGCGGACACCGCGTCGAGGATCTGGGCCATCGACAGTCGCTGGGGAGGCTGAGACCCCTGGTGGGAGTCGGACCGGTTCGTCCTGAGGATCGTCACTTGCGTTGCACCGCCTTGGAGTAGAGATCGAGCAGTCGTGCGTCAGGGTCGTAGCGTCGCTTGAGAGCGGCGTACGTGTCGCCCCCGTAGAGCCTCCAGAACTGAGTCTCCTCGTAGTAGGCGTCGGAATACAGGGACTTGTGGCCATCGAGGGCGGTGACCTGCTCCTCGATGAGGCGGTTGGCGGCACCCTCCGCCCCGTCGGCGTCTCGTGGGACGCTGGACCAGAAGCCGACGTTGACATAGGTCTCGCCCGGCCGGAGGGGGTAGAGCGGCCAGGATCCCTTGCTGCGCACCGGGCACAGCCAGATCGGCTCGATCGGGATCTCGCGCAGGAACCAGAGGACGAACTCGGCGGTGCGGCCCAGGGGCACTTCGATGTCCTGGACCACCCGCTCGCGTGGCGGTTGTCCCTTGCGGGCCTCCAGCCGGTCCGCGATGTCGTGGCGGTGGTCGAGCGCGATGAGCTTCCAGTAGAACGAGCTGCGGCGATAGCGGCGCGGCCAGAGTCGGCGCAGGCGGGGGTTCTGGGCCCCGAACGCCCGGCTGCACCAGAACCAGTCGGTGTCCCACCGCCAGAGGTAGTCGTGGATGGTCAGCCGGTCGACCTTGGGCTCGGGCGAGTCGTGCTGGATGGAGCGGTAGTAGATCTGCTGGCCGGTGTAGTCGCTGACCGGGCCAGGCTGGGCGGTCCTGGTCCCCAGCGTGAGGTAGGACTCCGTGGCGGAGAACACGACGCCGTCGAGGTAGTCCACCCGAACCCCTTGGTGCTCAGCCGTGTCGCTGATCGTGCCCAACGCGCTGACCATGGACTCCACGTCGTGGAACCGCAGGTGCCGCAGGGCCACGAAGGGCTCCACGGGCTCGAGGGCGATCCGCAGACGGGTGGCGTAGCCGAGGGTGCCGTAGGAGTTGGGGAACCCGTGGAAGAGGTCGGCGTGCTCCCCCTCGGGCCGCGCGGTGACGATCTCGCCGGAGCCGGTGAGGATGTCCATCTCCAACACCGACTCGTGGGGCAGGCCGCTGCGGAAGGACGTCGACTCGATGCCCAACCCGGTGACCGCGCCGCCGAGCGTGATCGTCTTGAGCTGTGGCACCACCAGTGGCGCGAGACCGTGGGGCAGCGTCGCGTCGACCAGGTGCTCGTAGGTGCACATGCCCTGCACGTCCGCCGTGCAGGCCTGCGCGTCGACCGCGATCACGCCCCCGAGTCCCGACACGTCCAGCCCTGGTGCCTGCGAGGCGTCCCTCGCCCGGAACAGGTTGGACGTCTTCTTGGCCAGCCTGACCGGCGCATCCGCCGGGATGGCGCGATAGCTCGCCGCGAGTCGTTGGACAGCGCGCTCGTGTGTCCCCGTATCCAGCAGCCCCAGCACGATTCGACCTTATGCCGCGACACCGACCGGCGTCACGTACCTACCCGTTCGCGTTCACCCGCGAGGCTCAGGACACGACCTCCACCGCGTCGCCCACCAAGAGCTCGCCGGGTCGCCGCACCGCGGCATACACGCCCGGGCAGTTGCGTGCCGTGCCGGTGACGTCCAGCTCGACAGCGCCCACGCGCAGCACCCTGCCGATGCTGGCGGCCAGCTCGGCCGAGCCCAGCGTCACGACGAGGTTGGCGCGGGTGTCGGACCGGACGTCCTCGGCGGCGACCACCTGGACGGCGGCCTTCTTGCGCCGGTCACCGGCCAGGCCCTCGGGTTCGACGACCGCTCCCTGCAGGTCCTGACCGGGCTCGCCATGCACGGGGAAGATGTGGATCTCGTTGACCTGCGCGGACATTCGTCAGACCTCCGGGGGTGCGGAGGCAAGGGCAGCCTCGATCGCGCGGACCAGCCGGCCAGCGGAGTCACGAGTGAGCTCGACCGCAAGGCGCGCCCCGGGGCCACGCGACGGGTCGGCCAGGTCGATGTTGAGGGTGTGTTCGGCCATCGCGTGCACCGGGTGGTCGTAGTAGACCGTGGCATCAGTGACGTGGAACCACTCGCCACCGGGCCCCTTTGCACTGCCGTCGACCTGTTCGGAAACCGTGGCGTACGTGCACATGTCAGCTCTCCCGTGGGCTCAGGTGCGTGGCGAAGAAGCGGGCGATCCGCTCCCACCCGTCGTTGGCCGCGGCGACCCGGTAGCTCGGGCGGTCGACGGCGAAGAACCCGTGCCCCGCGTCCTCGTAGGAGTGGAACTCGTGCGGTTTGTCCAGGTCGGTGAGGCGACTGTCCAGCTCGGAGACGTGTGCCGGGCTCGGCGTCTTGTCCTCGACACCGAACAGCCCCATCAGGGGCGCCTCCAACGACGGGAGCAGGTCGACCAGGTTGGTGATCTTCAGGGCGTAGCCCGCCGGCGGTTCCCCGGTGACGAAGGCGCCGTAGCAGTCGACCGCAGCGTCCACGTCGAGGTGGCACGCGGCGAGCACGGCCTGACGACCACCGGAACAGTGCCCGATGACGCCCACCCTGCCGTCGCTCGTCGAGAGTGCGCGCAGGTATGCCGCGGCCGCACCGACGTCGCCGACCAACCGCTCGTCGGGCACGCCGCCTTGCGCCCTGGCCGTGGCTGCCGCATCGGCTGGGTCGGCTCCCGGCGCCTCGCGGGAGTACAGGTTGGGACAGACGGTGTCGTAGCCGAGTTCGGCGAAGCGGCGCACCATCTCCTTGGTGGCCCGGTCGTAACCGGGCATGTGGTGGATGACCACCACGCCGCCCCGGGTGTGCTGGCCGTCCGGACGGGCGAGGTAGGCCTCGACCTGCGCCCCGTCTGCGCCGGTCAGGGAGACGGTCGTTGCGCTGAGGGAGTCACTCACCTCGCGATGGTATGCCCGGGATGCCTACATCCAGTGCTGTAGTACCCGCGTCCGAGAGGCCGCTCATGCACCGGTCGGTGGGCGCGGGTCCTGCGTTCCCCTAGCGTCGAAGCAGCACCCCCGTCCGGTCCAGAACCGCGGGGGTGCTGCCATGACTTCGTGCTGGTGGACGTGAAGGGACTCGAACCCATGGCCTCTCGCGTGTGAAGCGAACGCTCTAACCAACTGAGCTACACGTCCAGGTGCCCTCGTCACACACGGTGACGGTCGGGCCTGCCGAAGAATAGCCGGATCGGGCGGATCAGGTGAAATCCGGGGGTGTCCCGGGAGTCACCGGCCGCTTCTCGGGCCGGCGACAGCCCGCCGGGTGGCCGCCCGCCGGGTCACAGCCCCGGGAGCCCCTTGATCCAGTCCTCCGCGAAGTCGGGCAGGAGGCTGGGGACCCCGGACACCAGGAACATGGCGTAGAAGACCAGGCCGACCAGCGCTGCAGTCCCGAGGGCGACGAGCGCCTTGACCCACAGGGGCTTGGGCTCGAGCCAGTCCGCCCACGCCCGCACCTTGGCCCTGGCGAACTTCAGCAGGCGCTGTGCCCAGTCGAACTCCGACGCCCAGACGGCCAGCCCGACGAAGATGATCACCCAACCCGGACCTGGCAACGGGAGCAGGACCACACCCCCCACCACGATCAGCATGCCGATGATGCCGATGACCCACTTGTAGATCCGGTGCGTGTGCTGGTTGGACCGGATCTTGCGCCGCCACTCCCAGTCGGACTCCTCCTCGGCGACGAGCTCCTCGGCGACGGCCTCCCGAGCGGCCACGTCCTGTGCCCCTGACTCCCCCGCTGACGGTGGGTCGCTGCCCTCGTTCACGGGTCCATCCGCTCGGCGCACAGGCGCGCGAACACGGCGGCGGCCCTGGCCGTGACCGGACCGGGTTGGAGCGCACGGTCGTCGACGCCGTGAACCGCCAGCACGTCCTTGGTGCTGCTGGTGATGAACACCTCGTCGGCTTCGCGCAGGACATCCAGGGGCAGGGTCTGCTCCCGCACGTCCAGGCCGTCCTCGCGGCACCACTCGATGGTGACCTCCCGCGTGATTCCCGCGAGGCAGCCCGAGTCGAGCGGTGGGGTGAGGATCGTCCCGTCCACCACGACGAAGATGTTCGAGCCCGTGCACTCGCACAGCTCGCCCCGCGTGTTGCCGAAGACGGCCTCGATCCCGCCCCGCTCCTTGGCGTACGCGAGCGCGACGACGTTCTCGGCATACGACGTGGTCTTGAGCCCGGCCACGGCGGAGCGCTCGTTGCGGGTCCAGGGCACCACCGCGACCGAGGCGCTGGCGGGCGGCCGCGGCTGCGGACCCGCCGTCACGATGTAGGTGAGGGGGCTGTCGTCACGGTCCGAACCGAGCGGCCCGGCTCCCCCGGTGACGGAGTAGCGCAACCGGCCGAACTCGATCTCGTCGCCGGCCTCGAGCACCGCCTTGGCCCCCTGGGCGATGTAGTCGTGGTCGGCGGCAGGCAGGCCCAGGCCGGCCAGCGTCCGGTCCAGCCGACGTGCGTGCCGGGTCGCGGCGAACACCTGGCCATGGTCGACCTTGGCCGTCTCGAAGGCCCCGTCGCCGACCGTCACGCCGTGGTCGAGGGCGGAGATGGACGGCTCGTCCACTCCGGTCAGTCGACCGTTGACCCACACCCTGACGTCGCTCATGACTCGCTCACGCCTCCACCCTCCCAGATGCCAACCCGATGAGTCGCGCGGCTTTCACCCGTGTCTCCTCCCACTCGCCGACGGGGTCCGATCCCCAGGTGATGCCCGCGCCGGTGCCGAACCGCAGCCAGCGCCGACCGTCCTCGTCCCGCTCTGCCCAGAACGAGCGGATACCCACAGCGAGTTCCGCCGTGCCCCGGTCGGCATCGATCCAGCCGATGGCACCGCAGTAGGGCCCCCGAGCCACCGTCTCCAGATCCGAGATGGCCTGCAACGCAGTGTGTTTGGGCGCCCCAGACACCGAACCCGGGGGGAACGTCGCCGCCATCACCTCGGGCCACCCCACCCCCGGGCGCAGCTCTCCCGACACAGCGGACACGAGGTGGACCATGCCAGGGTGCTCCTCGGGGCGGCAGAGGTGGTCGACGCGCACCGTCCCCTCCCGACAGACGTGCGACAGGTCGTTGCGGACGAGGTCGACGATCATGACGTTCTCGGCATAGTCCTTGGGCAGCATCGCCTCGAGAGTCGTCGCTGTTCCCTTGATCGGACGGGACTCGAGCCGGTCCCCGCCGCGCAGGAGGAACGCCTCGGGGCTCGCGCAGACGACGTCCAGGCCGACGGACGGCACCGTGATCCGTCCCGCGTGGGGTGCCGGGTTGCCCCGTTCCAGCAGCCGCGCCAGGCCGTCGAGGTCAGCGCCCTCGGGGAGCTCGTGGGACAGCACCCGGCAGAGGTTCACCTGGTAGACCGTGCCCGCAGCGATCCGCTCCCGGATCTCCGCGACCCCGTCGAGGTATGCCGCCCGGTCCAGGCTGCTCTCCCACTCCCCTTCGAGAGGCGACCAGCTCGCGGGTGTCGGGGGCGCGGCATACCGGGTGACGTCGGCGAAGCGGACGGCGGTGACGTCGCCCTCGAACTCGGCGACGACGGCCCAGAACCCCGACTCCAGGGACGCCAGGTCGTGACGCACCTCGACGGGGCGGGTGGCGTACAGGTCGCCGAACCGTGCGTGCCCCGTCGCCGCCTCCACGATGGCGATCCTAGGCCGACCTAGACTCACCGATCATGCGCCCTCTCTCCCCAGGTGTGGCCGCCCCCGTCGCGGCCCTGGCCGTGGCGCTGGCCGCGACCGCCTGCGACGGTGCACCACCCCCTCGTCCTGCGAGCACCCGGCCGCCCGCGAGTACCTCGACGACGGCCGGTGGGACTCCAGTGACGACACCGGCCCCGCCCACGACGACCACGCTCCCCACCTCGGACGCGGGCACCCTGACGATGGCGTTCGCCGGGGACGTCCACTTCGAGGACTACCTGGCCCCGCTCGCCCGCGACCCCCACGGACTGGACGAGCTGCAGACCTCGCTCGGTGCAGCGGACCTGGCCATGGTCAACCTCGAGACGGCGATCACCGAGCGCGGCACCAAGATCGGCAAGGAGTTCCACTTCCGCGCTCCGGCGTCGGCGCTCGACACGATCAAGAGCGCCGGGATCGATGCCGTGAGCATGGCCAACAACCACGGAGTGGACTACGGGCCCGTGGGACTCGTGGACACCCTGGCGGCCAAGAAGTCGAGTCCCGTCCCGATCGTCGGCATCGGCAAGGACCAGGAGGAGGCCTTCGCCCCCGCGATCCTGCGGGCCAAGGGGCTCCGAGTCGCGGTGTTCGGTGCCTCCGAGGTCTTCGAGATGACGCTCGCGCGCTACTCGGCGGGTCCGGGCAAGGGCGGGATCGCCAGTGCGAGTCCGGTGGACCGGCTCCGGTCGGCTGTGTCGGCCGCGGCCGCGAAGTACGACCTCGTCGTCGTCTTCCTGCACTGGGGTCTGGACTACCAGGCGTGCCCCGACCGGCTGTCCGTCCAGACCGCCGAGGCGCTCGAGGGCGCCGGGGCCGACATCGTCGTGGGCGGACACTCGCACCGCGTCAACGGGGCGGGCTGGCTGGGGCGCGCGTACGTCGACTACGGGTTCGGGAACTTCGTCTGGTGGCGCAGCCGCGAGCCGGACGCCCGCTCAGGGGTGCTGACGCTGTCGATCGACGTCGATGCCGCCCGCGGCACCGAGCGCGGCAGGTCGAGTGCGGTGCGCAAGGCCGTCTGGACCCCCATGCTGATCGGCGCGGACGGCATACCGCGCGAGCCCGACGCTGCGAGCAGCGCCCGGTTGCTCAGGCTCTGGCAGCAGGCCGGCGCGTGCGCGCGTCTGGATGCCACGCCGGAGTGACCCAGGCGCCTGCGCCCGGAATGAAACCCGGCGGCTCGCGGTTCATGTAGTTGAATTCGCAACTACTTATCCACCTACCTCACGAGGAGCGCGAGCCCGATGCAGTTCGGAATCTTCACCGTCGGTGACGTGACCATGGATCCGACCACCGGCACGACCATCAGCGAGCACCAGCGGATCAAGAACACCGTGGAGCTCGCACGCCAGGTCGAGCAGGTCGGGCTGGACGTCTTTGCCACCGGTGAGCACCACAACCCTCCGTTCGTGCCCAGCTCCCCCACCACCACGCTCGGCTTCATCGCGGCGCAGACCGACAAGCTCCTGCTGTCCACCTCGACGACTCTCATCACGACGAACGACCCGGTGAAGATCGCGGAGGACTACGCGACCCTCCAGCACCTCGCCGACGGCCGCGTGGACCTGATGATGGGCCGCGGCAACACCGGCCCCGTCTACCCGTGGTTCGGCAAGGACATCCGCGACGGCATCCCGCTGGCCATCGAGAACTACGCGTTGCTGCGCCGCCTCTGGACCGAGGACGTCGTGACGTGGGAGGGCAAGCACCGCACGCCCCTGCAGTCCTTCACCGCCACGCCACGCCCGCTCGACGGCATACCCCCGTTCGTGTGGCACGGCTCGATCCGCAGCACTGAGATCGCGGAGCAGGCGGCCTACTACGGCGACGGCTTCTTCCACAACAACATCTTCTGGCCGATGAGCCACACCCGGCAGATGGTGGCGCTCTACCGTCGCAGGTTCGAGCACTACGGCCACGGCTCCGCGGACCAGGCCATCGTCGGGCTCGGCGGGCAGGTGTTCATGCGAGCCAACAGCCAGGACGCGGTGCGCGAGTTCCGCCCCTACTTCGACAACGCACCCGTCTACGGTCACGGACCGTCCCTGGAGGACTTCAGCCGGGAGACGCCCCTCACCGTGGGTTCGCCCGACCAGGTGATCGAGCGGTATGCCGCGATGGCCGACTCCGTCGGCGACTACCAGCGCCAGCTGTTCCTGCTCGACCACGCAGGGCTGCCGCACCGGACGGTGATGGAGCAGGTGGAGATCCTGGGCACCCAGGTCGTGCCCGAGCTGCGGAAGATCGCGGCTGCGCGCAAGCCGGCCCACGTTCCGGACGCCCCCACTCACGCCAGCCGACTGGCCGCGGCGACCAGGCACGCCACCGAGCGCCCCGCCACGCACGCCACCACTTCCGCCACCACTCCCGCCACGCAGGACCTGGAGGTCACCCGATGAGCTCCCAGCAGACGAGTGCCCGGCAGATCGTCGTCGTGCAGGCCGGGCTGGGCCAGCCCAGCACCACGAGACTGCTCGCCGAGCGGCTGGCCACCGCCACCCAGGACGCCTTGCTCGAACGCGGCGACGAGGCGGAGGTGACCTTCGTCGACCTGCGCGAGCACGCCCACGACCTCGCCAACACCCTGCTGACCGGCTTCGCCACCGGCGGCCTACGCCTGGCCCTGGACGCCGTCCGCGACGCTGATGCGGTGATCGCCGTGACGCCGGTGTTCCAGGCGTCCTACAGCGGACTGTTCAAGACGTTCGTGGATGTCCTGGACGACTCGGCCCTGCGCGGCACCCCGGTGCTCATGGCGGCGACCGCCGGCACGGCCCGCCACTCCCTGGTGCTCGAGCACGCCATGCGACCGATGTTCTCCTACCTCAAGGCGGTCACGGTGCCGACAGGCGTCTTCGCGGCCTCTGAGGACTGGGGCACGGGCGGCACCGTGGATGCCGGCTTGTCGAGCCGCATCACCGTCGCCGCGGGCGAGCTCGCCGACCTCGTCACCGGCGGCGCGGCGCCTGGGTCGGCGTCAAGGGCCGCTCGGGTCGACGAGTTCGCCGATCCGGTGCCGTTCGAGGAGCTGCTCGCCGGCTGAGACGCGCTAGGAGCCGACGGCATTGACGTCATCACCGCCTCCGTCGGCAGACTCCCGAACCACGGCACCAACCTCACCTAGCACGTGGCACCGACAGTCCCATTGCGATGAATTCCATTGCGCTGCAACCAATTTCCCAGTTACGGCGCTTGCGAAGGAGCTCGAACACCTGTACGATTGCGACATGTCGATCAGCCCGATTGCCGAGCAGCGTGACGAGGTCCAGCGCGACCTCTGGGCGCGCACCGCGACCGTGGCCGGCCGGTTGAACCGCGCCCACGCGGAGCTGGTCGACGTCGCGGCCGAGCTCATCGAGGGCGACCACTGGGGCGACGGCGGGTTCCGCTCCCCCGAGCACTACTTGGTCGTGCGGGCAGGGCTGTCGCCGGCGCACGCGCGAGACGTGGTCGCGGTGGCGCGGCGGCGAGCTGAGCTCCCGACGATGGCCAGGTCGGTCGCGACAGGTGCCCTGTCGCTGGACCAGGCCGCTGTCGTCGCCCACCACGTGCCCGCGTCGCACCAGCGGTCGGTCGGTGAGCTGGCGGTGCACATGACGGTGCCGCAGCTGCGGCGAGCAGTCTCGCGACACGCGTTCACCGTTCCTCCTGGCGACAGTGACCCGGCGGAGCCCAACGAGCCGAGCTCGCCGACAGACGCCTCCGTCGCACAGGGCCACGCGGAACGTCGAGCCTGCGCGCGTCCTGAGCTGTCCATGCACTTCGACCGCGACGGCCGGTTCCAGCTGCGCTACAGCGCACCGGCTCCCATCGGAGCCCTGGTCGAGCAGGCACTCAAGGAAGCCAAGGACGCGCTGTTCATCGCCCAGACTGGCGCGGCACCGCCCGAAGACACGAAGAGCGGGCAGGGCTCCAGTGGTGGCGAGGGGGCGTCCGTCGTCCCGCTGGTGCACGATTCCAGGGCGGACCGTCCCACGTACGCCGATGCCCTCGAAGAGATCGCCCACCGGGCGCTGTCGACCGTGACGTCGACCAGCCGGTCCAGTCACTACCGGGTCTATCTGCACCTGTCGACCGATGGCGCCTGGATCAACGGCGGCGGAGCGATCCCGCAGCGACTCCTGAGCCGCTTCCTCTCCGACGGCATGGTCCAGCCGGTCTGGGAGACCGATGGCCGGCCGGTCAGCGTGGGCCGCGCCATGCGGATCCTGCCGAGTCGGTCGCGTCGGCTCATCGAGGACCGCGACCGCGGCTGCCGCTTCCCGGGCTGCACGGCCACCCGGTTCGTCGAGATCCACCACCTCGAGGAGTGGGCATCGGGCGGCGCGACCGACGTCGATAACCAGGTCAGTCTCTGCCCGTTCCACCACGACGCCATCGACCGTGGCGACGTCACGATCAGCGGCGACCCCACCCGACCCGACGGCCTGGCGGTGACCAACCGCTACGGGCTCCCGGTGCGGCCCCCCCTCCCACGCAGAACTGGTCACACCAGCCGGTGGCGAGCCGCCGGGCACCTGGCTGGGGCACGCGGCCTACCAACCACCCACGGGCGAACGCGCCCGCTGGGCTGACATCGAGGTGCCGCCGGACCGCGACCTGCCGCCACGAACCCGCCTGCGCGCCGTCCCTGCGGGCTGACGACCTCCGCGCGGTCCGACTCGTGCGGCGCGTTGCCCGATCGCCCCTACGTCATCTTGCTGATGCCCAGCGGGCGACATCGCGCCCATACTGAGGCATCTGCAGGGAAGCCCCTCCGACCAGCAGCAAGGACGACCACGGAGGCGTGCCGCGATGGCGATCATGAGTGCCCTGCCCGACCCAGCGCAAGGGGCAGACCCTACGGCTGCCCTGCCTGAACCCACGTTCACGCCCGGGCCGGCCACGGTCGAGCAGATCGAGGCAGTGCGGTCGGCGAAACGGGATGCGTGGCGGACCGAGCCGTTGGCCCGCAAGGTCGCGTATGCCAGGCGGCAGGGCGCACCGGTGGCCGGCAACGCATCGCCGACCGTCGTCGACGAGACCCTCGAGCGGATCTTCAAGAACGCCGACTTCCTGCCGGGGTGGTGGCTGGGCGCGGGCGCGAAGCGTGCCGAAGCCGTCGCGAAGCTCACCACCGCCATGGAGATGGGCACCGGTTTCCTCGTCTCGCCATGGGTCTTGATGACCAACCACCACGTCCTCGACTCGGCCGAGACCGCGGCGGACACCATTGCCTGGTTCCGCTACGTCGAGGACGAGGACGGCGCGAGCCAGCCCACGAAGGTGGCCCTCCAGCCCGAGCGGTGCTTCGTCACCAGCCCCGCCGACGACCTGGACTTCACCCTGGTCGCCGTGGCCCCGGTCGCGGACAAGCCCCCGGGCGAGACGTTCGGCTACATCGCCATGCACGGCGGGGTGGGCAAGATCGTGAAGGGCCAGCCGGTCAACGTCATCCAGCACCCCCAGGGGCGGCACCGCGAAGTCACCCTGCGCAACAACACCTTCAGCGGTCCCCTCGTCGACGGCCAAGGGGTGGAGAACCCCAAGTACCTGCTCTACGACGCCGACACCGAACCCGGCTCATCCGGGGCTCCCCTGCTCAGTGACAGCTGGGAGCTCATCGGCCTCCATCACGCCAGCGAGCAGCAGCGCAACACCGAAGGCCAGTTCGTCGACCTCGACGGCAACCTCGCCGACGCCGACACCCCTGAGAACAAACGGATCTGGGTCGCCAACCGCGGCATCCGGATCTCCGCGATCGTCAGGGACCTGTCCGCACGAACCATCGATGCGAGCAACGGAACCGAGGCAGCGGAACTGGTCAGCCACGCGCTCGGACTGGGCGGGAACATATGAGCCGGGCACCGCTGTTGGTCCACGGGCGAAGCCGCATCGACCTCAGCGGGCGTCGACCACTGCAGGCACTGCTCGCCCTGCTGCTGGCGTCGATCCTGGTCGCCTGTGCCGGGTCCGGCGGTGGCGGGTTGGCGACCGACAGCTCGACGTCGGACCAGTCGACCTCCGAGCCCGGTCCCGAGCCGGCACCCACCCCAGAGGACACGGACCCCACCACCCCGGCTTCGTCGAGCAGCAACAGCAACCCGGCGATCTCCGTCGCACGCCTGCCGGTCGGCGGCGGATCCGCGCTGCGTGAGGACGACCCCACGCTGCAGTGCGCCGAGGTGTCCTGGATCGCCAACAACAACGGAGAGATCCCGCGCGGTACCGCGGTGGAGATCACGAGTCCCCTGTTCACCCCGAACGTCTTCAAGGTCGTACGGGGAGGATGTGGTTCCTCGCAACCCAACTGCGTCGGCTACATCTTCCGGTCGACCGCCCAACGCTGCGACCTGCTCGTCCGGCTGGTCGGGACGATCCCCCAGGACACCAGTCCGTCCGTGGGCTTCAAGGGTCTCGTCTACTGTCCGCGCAACGACTCCCCCACGTGCCGGCAGTTCGTGGCAGCGCTCGGCGACCAGCCGCAGATCTCCGTCCAGCTCACCGTGCCACCATCCCCAGAACCCGAGACGACCTGACGGATGGCAACCGAGCCCAGCCGACCGGGGGCGCAGGACGACGACACTCCCAGGAGCCCCAGCACCGTCGCCAGTCCTGACACCTCCGCCAGCACCTCCAGGCTGTCGTGGGACCGGGTCTACAGCTTCGCGGGCAACATCGTGGCTCCCGCGACCGCGCTCAGTGCGTTGCTCTTCTACTTCGGATACGTCTCGACGCGGGCGCAGTACCTCTACTTCGGCCTGGACGTCGACACCATCGGCCTGTCGACGCAGGCCTTCGTCATGCGTAGCCCGCAGCCGCTGCTGGTGCCGGTGCTCGTCCTGTTCCTCCTCGTGGCGGGTGGCGTCGCCGTCAACCGTTGGCTCGGGCCCCGACTGACCGGACACGCCCGGGCCACTCTCATCGTGGGCACGACCATCCTCGGCGTCGGGCTGGTGGTGCTGTTCTCGTACCCCGTCTCCGGACGGTGGACCTACTACCCGCTCGTCGCCCCCGTCCTCCTCGCGCTGGGAGCCGGCATCACGGCATACGCCATGGGGCAGCGGCACGGCACGGTCCGCCTGCGTGTCGCGCTGTGGCTCACAGTCGCCGCCGCTGTCTTCTGGACGAACGCGACGCTCGCGCAGTGGTCGGGCACGGGGCTGGGCCAGGAGCAGGCCGGCCGGCTCAACGAGCTGCCGAGGGTCGTCCTCGACACCCGCGAACGGCTCTACCTGCGCAATGCCGACGTCTCCGAGGCTGCCCTGCAGACGGAGGAGGGGCAGACCTTCCGGTACCGGTACCGCGGTCTGCGGCTGCTGGTGCAGAACGGCGACCGGATGTTCCTCGTGCCCTGTACCGAGCGAGTCACCCCATGTCCGTACCACCAGGGCAGCGCGACCCTCGTCGTGCGGTTCTCCGACAACACCCGCGTGCAGTTCCTCGCGCCCTAGCAGGACAGGCCGGTGAGCCAGGCCCCGGCAGCGGTGATCGCTGCGCGGGTATGCCGCGCGGCCACCGGTGTCGCGTGTGTTACCCGAGATCTAGATTGGTCGGATGAATGCACTCGACCGCTTCTCCCTGGCTGATCGGGTCGCCGTCGTCACCGGCGCGACCCGAGGCCTGGGCGCCGGGTTCGCCCAGGCCCTCGGCGACGCAGGTGCCTCCGTCATGCTGGTCGGACGAGACACCGCCGCGGCTGAAGATGTGCTGGACTCGTTGCGAGGCAACGACATCCGGGCAGACTTCGTGGCGGCCGACGTGACTGTGGCCGAGGACGTGCAGCGCGTCCTGGACTCGACCCTGTCCCTCCACGGCCGGGTCGACGTCTTGGTCAACAACGCCGGCGCCTGCGTCCACGCGCCGGCCCTCGACGTGACGCCGGAGGACTGGCGTGCGGTCATGGCCGTCAACCTCGACGCGGTGTGGACGTGCTCGCAGATCTTTGGCCGACAGTTCGTCTCGCAGCGCTCCGGGTCGATCGTCAACATCGGCTCGATGTCGGGGTTCATCGTCAACCGGCCGCAGTGGCAGCCGGCCTACAACGCCTCCAAGGCGGCCGTGCACCACCTCACGCGCAGCCTGGCCGCCGAGTGGGCTCCACACGGGGTGCGCGTGAACGCCCTGGCCCCCGGCTACATCAAGACGGACATGTCCCCCGTCGACGACCCGCAGTTCCGTCAGCACTGGATCGACGACGCCCCCATGCAGCGCTATGGCACCGTCGATGAGCTCGCCCCGGCGGTGATCTTCCTGGCCAGCGACGCGTCCTCGTTCGTCACCGGGTCCGTACTCGTGGCCGACGGCGGCTACACCGCGTTCTGACTCGGTGTAGCCGGGTCAGACGGCCGGGCACGACAGAGCCCCCGTTCCGGGGGAACGGGGGCTCTGGTCCTTGACCGGTCGGGCTAGGCGATCGCGGGCTTCGGCGCGGTGCGGCGCGAGCCGACACCGACCTCTTCCTCGACCGGTACCCGGCGCAGGTGCATGAAGCCGAGGAGTGCCAGGGCGATCATCGCCGCCGCGCCGAGGAAGGCGGCCCACGCGGCATACATCGCGATCTTGCCCATGGTGCCGAAGGCGTAGGCGTTGAGCAGCAGGCCGCGCAGGGTCTCGCCCTTGAAGGCCAGGTCGACCATGGCCTTGGCCTTCGGGTCGTCAGGGTTGGCGCGGGCCGCGGCGCTCAGCTCGGAGTAGGTCTTGCCACCGGTCGACTCGTTGAGGTGGACCTTGATGAAGTGGTCCGCATAGGCCTTTGCCTGCGCACCCGTGGTGAGCTGCTGGCCGGCGTACTGCTCGAGGTAGGGCTTGACCAGCGGGTCGTTGAGCTGCTCGCTGCCCTGGGCGGGGAAGGTGATGTGCTGGGCCGAGAGCTGGGAGTGGACCTCGTTGTCCACGAAGCTGCTCGCCCACGTCATCAGTCCCCCGACAACCAGGAGGACTGCGGCGACGATGAGGCCGCCGGTGGTGAGCAGGGCGTCGAGTGTGCGTCGTCGCATGGTGGCGATTCCTCCTGTGGTGCGTTGCACCGTGGTATTGGTTCTGACAGAACAACTTTCGCGTGGCTGAGTGCGTCGGATCAGGGCCTAAGGTCCCGTCATCTCGGGGCCGGTTCGAGTGGGCCGCGGGTCACTCGTCTTGCTTCGTGTGCGGAGGGTCGGCGGAGACGTGCCCACCCCGCACGGCGAACCGACGCCCGGACACCGAGTCCGGGTGGATCCGCATGATGCGCGGCTTGGGGGCGTCGTGCCACGGATACAGCGGCAGGCGGAGCGCGTCCAGCGCGTCGTCGAGGTCGTAGACCTCATGGGCGACTCCACGCACGACGACGCTCCACGCCGTCGCGTCACTCGTGTCGTAGCCGTCCACCTCGAAGGCGACGAAGGCGCCGTCGGATGAGGTGAAGAGAGTGCCGGACCCGGTGCGGAACACCAGCGACCCGTGGTCGACGGCGTAGTTGACCGGGAAGATGTCGGGACGTCGGTCGTGGATGACCGCCGCGCGCCCGACCACCCCCTGCCGGAGCCTGGCCCAGCACTGGGCCACCGTGAGCACCTCCGCCGGGCTCTCCCCGGGCTGCTCGTGCTGCTCGTACGTGTGGAGCGAGGTGCGGTGCGTGTCGTCGCGGTGCGTGTCGTCGCGGTGCGTGTCCATGGGTCCACAGTGACGCGCCCGGGTATGCCGTGGTCAGGGTCCAAGGTCCCTGTCGCCGGCCACTTCGCCGGACAACCCTGAAGGCAGAGGCCAGCGGCCGGCCGGCCCGAGCCGAGGAGGAGCCATGTCGTCCACCCCCACCAGACGCACCGTGATGTCCGACGTCGTCAGGCCCACTGACCACACGGGCCTCGAGGTCCTCGACCTCGAGCAGTGCCGCTCACGACTGGCGCAGGTGCCCGTCGGTCGCCTCGCCTTCCACCTCGACGGAGAGCTGGCCATCCTGCCAGTCGTGCACACCCTGGACGGGGTGGACGTCTGCTTCCGCACCGCGGGTGACTCCAAGCTCCAGGTCGCCATCGACCGGGACGTCGTGGCCTTCGAGGTCGACTGGTTCGATGCGGCCACGCACAAGGGTTGGAGCGTCCTGGTCCAGGGAACGGCCATGCTCGTCGAAGACGAAGCGGACGTGCGACGACTGGACTCGGTGGCCCGCATGCCGTGGGTGCCGTCCCACGAGGGACCCAGCACCTGGGTGAGGGTGCGCACCCAGAGCATCACTGGTCGCGAGCTGGTCTGACTCCCTGCCCGGCGATGTAGACCGCAGCCTGAGTGCGGCGCTCCATCCCGAGCTTGGCGAGCACCGAGGTGACGTAGTTCTTCACCGTCTTCTCGGCCAGTGACAGCGAGTCACCGATCTGCCGGTTGGTCAGGCCCTGCGCGATGCAGTCGAGGATGCGGCGTTCCTGCGGGGTGAGGGCCGCCAGCCGCGGATCGGCCGGCTGCTCGTGTCCCCAGGCCTGACGGAGCCGCTCAACGACGTCGGGGGCCAGGAGGGACTCCCCCGCGGCGACCCGCCGGATGGACGTGACCAGGTCGGCACCGCGGACGTCCTTGAGCACGTAGCCGGCCGCTCCGGCCGCCACTGCGGCGGTCAGCGCCTGCTCGTCGTCGTAGGACGTGAGGATGATCGCGCGGATGCTCGGGTCGACGGACCTGACGTCGCGGCACACGTCGATCCCCGAGCCGTCTGGGAGCCGCCCGTCAAGGACCATGACATCGGGTCGGAGGGCGGGGATGCGGCGGCTGGCCTCGTGCGCCGACCCCGACTCACCCACGATCTCCAGGTCGTCCTCCACCTCGATCAGCTCGCGCAGGCCACGTCGCACGACTTCGTGGTCGTCGAGCAAGAACACGGTGATGCCCACCACTGATCACTCCCTCTCGTCCACGAGCCTACCGAGGCGCGCAGTCGACGGAGGGGGACGCCACGTCCACACGGTAGCGGCGCTCAGGCCATCGGGCCGGATCACAGGGAACCCCGACGCACGACCACCACGGGGCTGGCCGAGCGACGCATCACGCCGTGGCTCACCGAGCCCACCATGAGGCCCGCGAAACCGCCCTTCCCGCGACTCCCGATGACCACCAGGCCCGCACGACGGGACTGCTCGACGAGGACGTCGTCGGCGCGCCCCTCGATGACGGACCCCGTGACCGTCAGGTCGGGGTCGACGGAGCGTACCTGCGCGATGGCCTCGTCGACGGCTGCGTGCGCCACCGACACCCACGGCTGCGCCGATGACGAGAAGGACACGTCGTCCGGTCCGTCGGGCCACGCCGTGACCGATGGCGCGCGCCAAGCGCTCACGACGTGCAGCGGTGCCTGCCACCTGCGGGCGAACTCGACGGCGAGGGCCACCGCGGCCAGTGCCGGACGGGACCCGTCGATACCGACGACAACCGGCCACGATGTGCCCGGGTGTCTCTCCGCGCCCTCGCCCACCACGACCACGGGGCACCGGGCGTGCAGGGCCACGGCGAAGGAGACGGACCCGAGGACGGCTGCCTGGAGGGCGCTTCGCCGGTTTCGCCCGACCACCACGAGCCCGGCCTCGCTGGACCGTGCGACCAGCTCGCCGGCAGGACCGCCGACGACCCCCACGGCCCCGATGGCACCGTCGGGGTTGCACGACCGGGCAAGGTCCACGCCCCGTGCGGCCGCCGCCCGACTGAGGCTCCACAGGTCGGGCACCGGGCGGATCACACCGGCGCCCACTGGCGTCTGGACCGGTGGATCGGAGGCGCTGAGGACGATGAGCTCCGACCCGAGCCGTGCGGCTTCCGTCGCAGCCCATTGAACCGCCGCCACGGACGCGGCGCTCTCGTCGAACCCGACGATGACCGGGGCACCGACGAGTCCGGTGGACGGAAGGGCGCGACCGGTCCTGGGTGGGCTGTCGAGGTGAGACGTCATGCACCGAGAATGCGCCCGGCGCACCGGTGAAGACAGGGGCGAAGGTCCCTGCGTCGGTTCAGCCCTCCGACAGGAGTGGGACCTCCCAGTCGAGCACCGTGCCGCCGGTGGCGACCGGAGCGAGCTCGAAGCGGCCCCCGCGGCCGTGCGCCCGGCGCGCGAGGTTGTCGAGCCCGGACCGGTTGGCGTCCGACGGCAGCCCGACGCCGTCATCCCGGACCCGCACCAGCACTGTGTCGGACACCTCGATGACGACCTCGGCCTGGCTGGCCCGGGCGTGCCGCGCGACGTTGCTGAGCCCCTCCCTCACAACCGCCAACAGGTCGGCCGCGATGTGCTCAGGAACGTCGGCGACGCTCCCACGCATGGTGAAGGACGGCGCGAAGCCCAGGCTCACGGCCGCGCCCTCGCAGATGGTGGTGACCTCGGCCGCAAGACTGCGGGCGTCAGGGGCGCGGTTGAGCGCAAAGATCGTGTGCCTGATGTCCTTGATGACGGCGTCGACCTCGTCCACTGCCGTCTCGATGCGTTCGCGGGCAGTCGGTTCGCTGGTCAGGCGACTCGCGGACTGCAACGACATGCCTGTGGCGAACAGCCGTTGGATGACGTGGTCGTGCATGTCCCGGGCGATCCGGTCGCGGTCCTCGAGGAGGTCGATGCGCGACTTCTCGCGTTGCGCACTGGCTGCGGTGAGGCCCACTGCCAGTCGCTGGGCGAAGTCGAGGAGGGGTGCCGAGATGCCACCGAGCTCGACAGGCAGCCCGTGGACGACCATCACCCCCAAGGCCTGCGGTCCGCCCGTCGAGAGGGGCACGACGACGTGGTCCGCCGCCGGGTCGGGTTCGCTGGGCGCCGCGGTCAGGGTGGCGCGGGTCTCCGCGTCATCCAGGATCGTGCCGACCCCGGCCGCCTTGGGTCCCGCCGACGCCACGACAACCAGGTCGCGACCGGTGGGCTGGGCGATCAGCGCGCCCTCGGCACCAGTGAGGACGAGGACGCGATCGACGGCGTCCGCGAGGACATCGGCCTCCGACCCGCCTGCCAGCAGGGCTGACACGAGGTCGCGGGTGGCCTCGCCCCAGTGTTGCTGCGTGACGCTGCGGTGGTAGAGCCGTGCGTTGTCGATCGCCACCCCGGCTGCTGCGGCGAGGGCGGTGAGGATCGTCTCGTCGTCCTCGCTGAAGCGCTCCGCGTTGCGCTTGTCGGTGAGGTACAGGTTGCCGAAGACCTCCTTGCGGATCCGCACCGGCGCCCCGAGGAAGCTCGTCATCTCGGGATGGTTGGCGGGGAAGCCGTAGGAGTCCGGGTGGTCGCTGATGCGGTCGACCCGCTGGGGGTGGGGGCTCGTGATGATCATCCCGAGCAGGCCCCGGCCGTGCGGAAGTGGACCGATGGCCGCCCTGTCCTCGTCCGAGATGCCGTGGGTGACGAACTCGATGAGCTCTTCCCCGTTGGGGCCGAGCACCCCCATGGCGCCATAGGTGGCGTCGACCAGCTGGCAGGCAGACTCCACGATCCGCCGCAGGACCGCTGCAAGCTCCAGGTCCGAGGTCACCGCCACCACGGCATCGAGCAGGGCCTCGAGCCGCTGCTGCGCCGTCCGCGCGCTGCCGGCCCGGGACCTCAGCTCGGCGATCAGGTCGTCGAGGTCGAGCCCGGAGAGCCGCGCGATGGTGCCAGGCCCCTGCGCCGGTTGCGTCTCCTGGTCTGCCACACGCCCCATCGTAGGGTGGCAGGCGTTACCCCGACCGGTGTTCGTCGGCCCGTCGATCCCCTGGGCCCGTCTCGACCTCCACGACCACGTCCCGGACCCCCGGACCTGTCGCCACGACGGACGCTGCGAGTCGCGCGTCGCTCCGGCTCAGCACCCCGGTGACAGTCACCACCCCACGAGCCACCGACACCTCCCAGGCAGGCCGGTCCAGCTCCGCCACGTCGCGGACGACCCGCAACCAGATGTCGGCGTCACGCGTGGCCAGGGCCCGGATGACATCGCTGCGGCTGACCATGCCCGTGAGCTCGCCGTGCTCACCCACCACCGGAAGGCTCTTCCACCCGGTGTCTGCCAGGATCCGCGCAACCTCCGACACGTCGCTCGCCTCGTGGGCAACCAGGGGGTCGGCGCTCATCACCTCGTGGACGGCGGATGGCCACGGCTCGGGCCGGCCGTCATCGACGGGCCGGAGGTGCGCCCGCGGGTCGGTCGCGACGTGGAGCCGCAGGATGTCGGCCTCGCTGAGGATGCCGACGACCCGGCCTTCGGCGTCCACGACGGGCAGGGCGGAGACGTGGTGCTCGGCCAGGACGCGCACAGCCGCGTCGAGCGCCGAGCCGTCCAGCACCGAGACCACGTCTCGGGTCACCAGCTCACGGACCAGCATGTTTGCCTCTTTCGATGGATGTCAGGGGTCTACCGCTTGGTACTCCAGAGTGGCTCCCGGACGGTCGACGCCACAGGGTCCTTCGTCCCTGCCCGTTGCGGTTGTGGGTCGAGCGCCTAGATTGGGCAGGTAGTCGTCCCACGTCCGCTCAGCAAGGAGTGCCCATGGCCACCACCCGCACCGCGTCCGCCCACTGGGAAGGCTCACTCATGGAGGGCTCGGGCCAGGTCGAGCTCCAGTCCTCCGGGATCGGGACGTATGCCGTGTCATGGCCCTCCCGCGCCGAGGAGGCGAACGGCAAGACGAGCCCCGAGGAGCTCATCGCCGCCGCGCACTCGACGTGCTTCTCGATGGCCCTGTCCAATGTGCTCGCCAAGGGGGGCAACCCCCCGACGTCGCTGGACACCACGGCCACCGTGACGTTCCAGCCGGGCACCGGCATCACCGGGAGCGCTCTGTCGGTCGTCGGGAACGTCCCCGGCATCACCGCCGAGCAGTTCGAGGAGGCGGCCCAGGACGCCAAGGCCAACTGCCCGGTGAGCCAGGCCCTCAAGATCCCGATCACCCTGGAGACGAGCTTCACCGGCTGAGGCCGGACGCTCGCCAGCCACGGGTCGAGACACACCACCATGATCGGCACCTGCTGGGTGTCGGAGGCCGGGCTCGAGGAGCACGACGTCGCCCAGGTCGACGCCCTGCTGCAGCGCGACGACGGGTTCGTCTGGGTGGACGTCCCCGAGTTCGACGACGCCGCGGAGGCGGTGCTGCGCGAGCGGTTCCATGCGCACCCCATGGTCGTGAAGGCCTGTCGTGAGCGGAACTTCGTCCCCTCCGTGCACGGCTACGAGGAGCACACCTTCGTCATCGTGCACACGCCCCTGGCCGGCGAGGGCGGGCACGTCCACATGCTCGAGCTCGACCAGCTGGTCGGCACCCGCTACCTCGTGACCGTGCACGGTCCGCGCAATCCCGCGGTCTCCCTGTTCGACGCCACCGAGGAGACCAGGACCGTCCGGGAACGCATCGAAGCCGGACGGTTCCGCCCCAGGACCCCGAGCGAGCTGTCCTATGCAATCGGGTCTGCGGTGGCCCGTCGGCAGAGCGCGGCGGTCAAGTCTGTCGCAGGCCGGCTCCCGGCCCTGGAGATGCGGGTGATGGGTTCGGACTTCCACCAGCCCGAGGAGCTGCTCGAGGAGCTGTTCCTGCTGCGCCACGAGCTGCTCATCTCCCGAACCCAGGCTGGGCAGGCCCACGAGGTCTACGGGCGGCTGGCCTCGCTCGAGCGGTTCGCCAGCGACGAGTCACGGCGGCACGCCCGCGACCTGTCCGAGCAGTTCGACCGGGTCCGCAGCCTCGCTGACGGTGAGAGCCAGTTCCTGTTCGGCGTGATCGAGCTCTACCAGACCCGGGTCACGACCAAGATGACCGTCGCGATGGAACGCCTCGCGGTCATCGCGGCGATCACCTTGCCCGTCACCGCCATCGCGTCGGTCTACGGCATGAACGTCATCGTCAACAACCAGACCCACTGGACGCAGCTGATCATCGTCCTCGTGGTGATGGCCTCGATCAGCCTGTGGCTGCTGCGCTGGGCCCGCCGCCAGGGCTGGTGGTGAGCCAGCCCTGGCGGCCCCCTCCTAGAACTCCTCGTTGAAGGCGACCGAGCCGGACACCCCGACCTGGTAGGCCGAGACGCGACGCTCGAAGAAGTTCGACAGCTCCTGGACGTCCTGCAGCTCCATGAACGCCAGCGGGTTCTTCGAGCCGTACTCCGGGTCGAGCCCGAGCTGTTCGAGCCGCCGGTCGGCGACCGACTCGAGGTAGGTGCGCATGTCGGTGACGGACAGGCCGGCCACGCCTCCACCGAGCAGGTCCTCGGCGAACTGCGCCTCGGCGTCGACGGCGTCGCGCATCATCGCCCGCACCTGTGCGGCGAGGTCGTCGTCGAAGAGGTCCGGCTCCTCGCGCCGCACCGTCTCGACGACGTCGAACGCGAACGCCATGTGCATCGACTCGTCGCGGAACACCCAGTTGGTGCCGCTCGCCAGCCCGTTGAGCAGGCCGCGCGACCGCAGGAAGTAGACGTAGGCGAAGGCGCCGTAGAAGAACAGCCCCTCGATGCAGGCGGCGAAGCAGATCACGTTGAGCAGGAAGGCCCGTCGGTGCTCCCTGGTCTCCAGCTTGTCGAGGTCGAACACCGAGTCGATCCAGCGGAAGCAGAAGTCGGCCTTGTCCTTGATGGACGGGATGTTGTCGACCGCGGCGAAGGCCTCTTGGCGCTGCTGCTCGTCGGGCACGTAGGTGTCGAGCAGGGTCAGGTAGAACTGCACGTGCACGGCTTCCTCGAACAGCTGGCGGCTGAGGTAGAGCCGCCCCTCGGGGGAGTTGATGTGCTGGTAGAGGTTGAGCACCAGGTTGTTGGCCACGATCGTGTCGCCGGTGGCGAAGAACGCCACCAGCCGCCCCACGAGGTGTCGCTCGGCGTCGGTGAGGCGCTGGAGGTCCTTGAGGTCCGTGTGCAGGTCGACCTCCTCGACGGTCCAGGTGTTCTTGATGGCGTCGCGGTAGCGCTCGTAGAAGTGCGGGTAGCGCATCGGCCGCAACGTCAGGTTCATCCCCGGGTCGAGGAGCATCCGCGTGGCCGAGTGGTCGGTCGCGACGGTCGTGTCGGTGGTGGTCTGGTCGATGCTCACTGGCAGGCCTCGCAGCTCTCGGGGTTCTCGAGGGAGCACGCGACGGCTTCCTCGTCGGGGACGGTCGGGATGGGCGCGGCGACGGAGATGGTCGCCTGCTGGATGCGGGTGGCTGGGCGGGACCGCAGGTAGTAGGTCGTCTTCAGGCCGGCCTTCCACGCGTAGAGGTACATCGAGCTCAGCTTCCCGATCGTCGGTGAGGCGAGGAACAGGTTGAGCGACTGGCTCTGGTCGATGTAGGGCTGGCGGGCAGCCGCGATGTCGATGAGGGACTTCTGAGGCAGCTCCCACGCGGTGCGGAACAACAGCCGTACGTCTGCAGGGATCGACGTGATGCCCTGGACCGAGCCGTCACTGCGCTTGATCGCCTCGCGCACCTCGGGGGTCCAGAGCCCGCGTGCCTTGAGCTCGCGCACGAGGGCGGTGTTGACCTGGAGGAACTCCCCCGAGAGTGTCTCGCGCTTGAACAGGTTGGACACCTGTGGCTCGATGCACTCGTAGGCGCCCGCGATCGAGGCGATGGTTGCCGTGGGCGCGATGGCGATGAGCAGCGAGTTGCGAAGTCCATTCTCCTTGATGGCGTTCCGCACCGACTCCCAGCGCCGGGTCTGAGTCGGCGTGACACCCCAGAGGTCGGGTTGCAGATCACCGCGCGCCGCGCGCGTCTGCTGGTATGCCGGGTGCGGGCCGTGCTCGCCCGCCAGCTCCGCGGACTGCTCCAGTGCCGACAGGTAGACCTCCTCCGCTATGCGGGTGGACAGCTCCTGCGCCTCGGACGAGTCGAACGGCAGCCGCAACGCGAACAGCACGTCCTGCAGGCCCATGACGCCCAGGCCCACGGGCCGCCATCTCGGGTTGGACGCCGCGGACTCGGCGGACGGGTAGTAGTTGATGTCGATGACGCGGTCCAGGTAGGTCACGGCCGTCCGCACGGTCGCCCGCAGCTTGTCCCAGTCCATTGCGTCGCGACCACCGGTCAGGTGCTGGGCCAGGTTGACCGAACCCAGGTTGCACACGGCCGTCTCGTCGTTGCTGGAGACCTCGATGATCTCGGTGCACAGGTTGGAGAGGTGGACGACCGGCGCGCCGGGCACCTGGTCGTCGCTGGTCTGGTTGCACGTCCGGTTGCTGGCGTCCTTGAAGGTCATCCAGCCGTTACCGGTCTGGGCCAGGGTCCGCATCATCTTGCCGTAGAGCTCGCGTGCGCTGACCTGGCGCACGAAGCGTCCGTCGCGCTCCGCCGCGGCATACACAGCCTCGAAGGCCGGACCCCACAGGTCCGGGAGTTCGGGCACCTCGTTCGGGTCGATCAGGCTCCACTGCTCGTCGGCCTCGACGCGGCGCATGAACTCGTCGGGGACCCAGTTGGCCAGGTTGAGGTTGTGGGCTCGGCGGGCGTCCTCGCCGGTGTTGTCGCGCAGCTCGAGGAACTCCTCGATGTCGGGGTGCCACGGCTCGAGGTAGACGCACGCGGCTCCCTTGCGGCGACCGCCCTGGTTGACCGCGGAGACCGACGAGTCGAGGGTGCGCAGCCACGGGACGATGCCGTTGGAGTGACCGTTGGTGCCACGGATCAGCGCCCCACGGGACCGCACCCGCGACCACGAGATCCCAATGCCACCAGCGAACTTGGACAGCTTGGCGACCTGGGTGTAACGGTCGTAGATCGACTCCAGCTCGTCCTGGGGCGAGTCGACGAGGTAGCAGGACGACATCTGGGTGTGCCGCGTGCCGGAGTTGAACAGGGTGGGAGAGCTGGGCAGGTAGGCCAGCGAGGCCATCAGCTGGTAGAAGGCGATCGCTTCCTGAGGTGTGTGCGACAGGCCGCAGGCCACCCGGAGCAGGAAGTACTGGGGGGTCTCGATGACCAACCGGGTGTCGGGGTGGCGCAGCAGGTAGCGGTCGTAGACGGTGCGCAGCCCGAAGTACTCGAATCGCCGGTCGTTGGACACGTCGACGGCGTGGTCGAGCTTGCGCGCGTTGGCCTCGACGAAGGCAGCGGTCTCGTCACCGATCAGTCCCTCGAGGTGCCCGAGGCGGACGGCCTGGCTGAACGACGCGATCTGCTGCCCGCGGACCTCCTTGTCGATGTAGTTCGACAACAACCGGGCTGCGAGCCGGGAGTACTCCGGCTCGGCCGCGGTCATCTCTGCCGCCGTCTGGATGGACAGTCGGTCGAGCTCGGCGGTGGTGGCTCCGTCGTAGAGGCCGCTGATGGTCCGGGTGGCGATCGCCATGGGGTCGACCTCGGCGAGGTCGTCGCACCACCGCTCCACGGCGCGGACGATCTTCATCACGTCGACGGGTTCGGCGTCGCCGTTGCGCTTGCGCACGGCCATCGTCGTGCGTCGGGTGGTCGTCGCTTCGGCGGCCTCAGGGGGGTGGACGACGTCACTGTCGACCACGTCGGTGCTGGTGTCGGTCACTGCTCTCTCCTCGCGAGCGAATCGGTGCCGCGGACGCGAGGAGGAGACGACGACGCAGCCACGCGCGTCGCCGAGGGCGACGGGGTGCGGTGCTGCGCATGTCGTGTGACCCGCCCTCGAGGCCACGACTCACCGCGCACGGTGTGCACGGTCGCTGGCAGGTCTTCGGACTCGCGGACGTGTCGTGCCGGCGACCCGGATCTGGTGGGTCGCCGACTCGGTTCCTACTGGCCGTCGCTTCCCACCCGCGTGTGCGAGCAGTGCTTGATGACGGCGGTCGTTTCCGCTTACCGCTGCGGGGCAGTCCCGGAATCTCACCGGGTTCCCTCTTGCCCCGAAGACCGATTGCGCGGCCTTCGGACCAGCAAGAGACACCATATGCGGGTGGTTGGCGCAAAGCGCGGCACCACATGTTGGGTCGGCGTGTCGCTTCCCTAGGATTGCCTGCATGCGGCGCGCCATCCCCTTCGCGGCCAGCGCGGCAATCGTCCTCCTTGCCCTGGTGGGGTGCTCCGCCCCTTCACCAAGCGGTGCGCCGGCACCGCCTGCCGGCACCCCGGCATACCCCCGACTCACCCCGACCTGCCCGGTGGCGACCTCCACAGGGAGGCCGCCCACCGTGACGGTCGGCCAGCTCAACCGGATCGTCGCGGGCCTCGACCTGCCGTTGTGGCAGGCCGGCGACATCGGCGCCAGCGCCCGACTCCCGGATGAGCGGATCGTGTGGGTCTTCGGCGACACGGTGCGCCGCGAAGGGATCTCCCCGCGGATCGTGGCCAACTCCATGCTGGTCACGAGCGGACTGTGCACGTCCCAGGTCGAGACGTCAGCGCGGGGACCGGCGATCCCCGACCGCGCCGATGGCGTCGTCCACTGGCCGATGTCGGTGGTGTCGCTGTCGAGGCCGGACGCTGACTTCCTCGTCGTCATCACCGCACGCATCCGTCGTGGCGTTGCGGGAAGCTTCGACTTCACGTACCTCGGCAGCAGCGCAACGGTTTTCGAGGTGCCCACCGGTGGGGCCCCGCAGCTGCGGCACCAGCTGGACATCACCCCCGACAGCCCCGCGCCCGACCAGGTCAACTGGGGCTCGGCGATGACCGTGAGTGGTGACTGGCTCTACGTCTACGGCACCCGGCTCCCCACTCGCCACTCCTTCGGACGAGCGCTGTATGCCGCCCGCGCACCGGTGGCTGCCGCGCGTGACCGCTCCACGTGGCAGTTCTGGGACGGCGCGGCCTGGGTGTCGGAACAGGATCGCGCTGCGGTGGTCCTCGCGGCCGAGGGCGGGGTCTCCCAGACCTTGTCGGTCGACGCCGTCGACGGCCACTTCGTCATCGTCTCCAAGCGGGACGGCGACCTCGGCAACACGGTCTACGCGTGGTCGTCGGACTCACCCGTCGGCCCCTGGGCGGCTCAGCGAGGGACGAGGGCGGAGTTCCAGGACCCGTCGGGACAGCTCAAGTACGCTCCGCTCGCCCACCCCGGGATCGCGCTGGCCGACGGACGACTGCTCATCTCGATCTCGCGCAACACCACCGACTTCGGCCGGCTGCTCGAGGACCCGACCCTCGGACGGCCGGTGTTCGCCGAGATCGACCGCCCCTGAGGAGGAATCAGGGTCGCCTCAGGGTGAGCATGGGGTCTGTCCCCGATGTGTCCACGTGGCTGTCAGCGCCACGATTCTCGGCATGATCACTGTCGAATCACTCACGAAGACCTACGGACGTGGACTGACCGCCGTCAACGACGTCTCGTTCTCCGCGGCCACGGGCCGCGTCACCGGCTTCCTCGGCCCCAACGGCGCAGGCAAGTCGACCACCATGCGAATCATCGTCGGCCTCACCCCGGCCACCTCAGGTACCGCCACCGTCGACGGACAGCGGTTCACCGACCTGCCCAACCCGGGCCGCGAGGTGGGAGTCCTGCTGGACGCCTCCGCACAGCACGCCGGCCGCACCGGACGCGAGATCCTCACGCTCGCCCAGCGGACGATGGGCCTGCCCCGGGCGCGGGTCCAGGAGATGCTCGAGCTCGTCAGCCTCACCGACAACGAGGCCGACCGGCGCGTCCGCGACTACTCCCTGGGGATGCGCCAGCGCCTCGGCATCGGGACCGCCCTCCTGGGCGACCCGCACGTCCTCATCCTCGACGAGCCCGCCAACGGCCTCGACCCGGCCGGGATCCGATGGATGCGTGACCTGCTGCGAGGGTTCGCCGACCAGGGCGGCACCGTCCTGCTCTCCTCCCACCTCCTCCACGAGATCGAGGTCATCGCCGACGACCTCGTGGTCATCGGCAACGGACGGATCGTGGCCCAGGGCACCAAGTCCGACCTGCTCGCATCGGCCGGCACCGTGGTCCGGGCACGCGACGCCGCCGCGCTGGCGCGGGCCATGGCGGATGCCGGCCTGGCCGTCACGCCCCACCCAGACGGCAGCGTGCACACCGACGCCGCACCCGACCAGGTCGGCGAGATCGCGCTCGCCGCACGCCTGGTCCTCACCGAGCTCCGTACCGCCGACGGGGCCGGGCTCGAGGAGATGTTCCTCGAGCTCACCGCAGACACCCAGCGCGAAGGAGCAGCAGCATGACCACCACCGTCCTGCGGACCCCGACCTCCCAGTCGGCCGCCCCCGCCCCCCGCACGCGCACAGCAGCCGCGCGGATCCCGCTGACCCGCATCGTCGGGGTCGAGCTGCGCAAGATGTTCGACACCCGCTCGGGCTTCTGGCTGATGGCCAGCATCGTCATCACCAGCGTGCTCGCCACGGCCGCCATCATCGTGTTCGCTCCCGACGACCAGCTCACCTACGACAACTTCGCGGCAGCCATCGGAGCGCCGATGACCGTGATCCTGCCCATGATCGGGATCCTCGCGGTGACGAGCGAGTGGAGCCAGCGCAGCGGGCTGACGACCTTCACCCTCGTGCCGCACCGCGGTCGGGTGCTCAGCGCCAAGTTCCTCGCAGCCATCACGGTGGGTGTCGCGTCGATGTTCGTCGCCCTCGTCGTCGGCGTGCTCGGCACGGTCGTCGGGAGTGCCATCGCCGGCGTGGACCCGGTCTGGAACGTCTCCGTGGGCCACTTCGCGACGATCGTCCTGGGCAGCGTCCTCGGAATGGTCTTCGGCTTCATGCTCGGCCTGCTCATCCGCAACTCCCCTGGCGCGATCGTCACGTACTTCGTCTACACCCTGGTCCTGCCGCCGCTGCTCGGTCTCCTGGCGGCGAACCAGAAGTGGTTCGCCGACCTGCAACCGTGGGCCGACTTCAACTACTCGCAGATGCCCCTCTTCGACGGCAACCTCTCCAGCCAGCAGTGGCAGCACCTCGCAGTCTCCGGTGGCCTGTGGTTGCTCCTGCCCATGGTCGTCGGGCTGCTGATCGTCCGCCGCGCCGAGGTCAAGTGACGTCAGGCGCTTCGGAGCAGGGCTCCGCCGCCCCACCACCGGGTCAACCGGTCGGTAGGGCGGCGGAGCTTCGTGCTCGGATGGCGGATGATGGTGCACCGAGGCCCACAATTTCCCACGAGAAATGGAGAGCACTGCGCATGGCGACCACCCGTTTCACCGTCCACACCAGCTTGTCGCCGACCGCGGTCATGGCCGTGATCACCGACTTCGGCCCCGACCGGTCCCGGTGTTGGCCGAACGTCGACGAGGCCCACTTCACGGTCCACGCACAGGGTCCGGACTGGGCTGAGGTGACCGAGGGCACCGGCATGGGCTGGGAGCGCGAACGCTACTCGTGGAACGCCTCCTCCGGCGTCGTCACCATCGACACCCTGGAGTCGAACCTGTGGGGACCGGGCAGCGGTTGGCGGTACGAGCTGGTGCCCTCGGCCGGGGGCACCGACCTGCACGTCTCGCTCACTCGGCTGCCCAACTCGTTCAGGGGCAAGCTCGTCGCCGCCCTGATCCCCATCGCCGGGCCACGAGCGCTGGGGAAGCAGTTCGAGTCGGTCCTGCGCAAGGCAGAGAGCCGCTGAAGGCCGTCTGACCCCCTGATCAGGGGGCGCGATGCCAGACGATCCCGAAGGCGTCGGTGAGGGTGCCCGCGCCTCCGTCGTAGTGGAACTCGATGGTCAGACGTTCCCTCACCACGTTGCCTCCCGGTAGGCAGACGAGGGCCGCGACCATCACCACATCGCTGCCGTCCGTGTAGCCGGGGCCGGACAGCCGGGCTGGGTTGCCGCCGCAGGCGTTGGTGGCGGCATCGTCGACGTAGGTCATCGCGTAGACAGTGCGCCCTGAGCCCCTGATGTCCAGCGTCTGGGTGCTGCCGTCGGTGTCGATCGAGGTCCACCTGCCAGCCAGCGGTCCACTCGCGGCCGATGCGGCGACCGGAGTGAGGACTGCGCAGGTGGCCGCGAGGATCAGACTGGCCGCTATCGAGCGAGTTGCACGATTCATGTGGATTCCCTTCCGTCGCAGCGAATTGTGCGTGAGTCGATGCTGGCGCCGAGGGCTGGTGGACGGCAATGGCCCGGTTGGGTCACGCCCGGGGACTAGGCATGCCTGTGTGTGTCCGCAGCTCGCGAGGGGGCGCCGTCGCTGACAGGTGCTGTCGGTGCGCGGATGACAGGGCTAACGTCAGCGTCATGAGGATCCTGGAGCGCCTCACGGAGGCACAGAACGCCCACGACGCGCAGCGCATGGCGTCCCACTTCGCCGCCGACTACGACAGCTCCCAGCCCGTCCACCCCGGCCGTGGCTTCAAGGGAAGCGCCCAGGTCCTGGCCAACTGGACCGCGGTGTTCGAGGGCGTCCCCGACTTCCACGCCGAGCTGCTTGCCTCCTGCGTGGACGGGGACACCGAGTGGGGTGAGTTCGACTGGCAGGGTCAGCACTCCGACGGCTCGCCCTTTGCCATGCGCGGGGTCATCATCGTGACGGTGCGCGACGACCTGATCGCCGGCGCCAGGTTGTACATGGAGCCCGTGGACCGCACTGACCAGGACATCGAGGCGGCGGTCGAGGAGCTGTCCAGGCCGCCCTCCTCCTCGTCCCGTTGAGCGCCCCGCCACGGGCAGTCAGCCGACGATGCGATCCAGCGTCAGGGGCAGGTCGGTGACGCGCCGCCCCGTGGCGTGGCGGACCGCGTTGGCGACGGCTGCACCGACCCCGACGATGCCCACCTCGCCCGCCCCGAGGATGCCCAAGGGCATCTGGGGATCCGGGTCGTCGAGGGTGTGCACGTCCAGGAAGGGGACATCCGCGTGCACAGGCACGTGGTACTCGGCGAGGCTCGGGTTCATGATCCGCGCGCTCCGCGTGTCGATCAGTGTCTCCTCCCCCATCGCGAGGCCCAGACCCATGACGATCCCGCCGCGCAGCTGGCTGTGGGTCGTCTTGGGGTTGACCACCCGACCCACGTCGAAGACGCTGACCCACCGACGGATTCGCAGCTCACCGGTGTCGGCGTCCACCCTGACCTCGCAGAAGTGCGCCCCCGTGGCGGCCTTCATCCACCGCCTGCTGTCCATCACCAGCTTGGAGAGGAACCGCACCTGGCCCCACATGGCTTTCGGTCCGGAGTCAGCACCCACCTGCACCGTGAGCGAACGCTGGCCCGCGCGGGTCAGGACCTCGGCAGGGTCGGAACCGTCCGGCATACCCGCCTTGGACGCCAGGGCGTCCAGCCTCTTGCGCATGGCGTGGCAGGCCTTCTCGATGGAGCCGGCCAGGCTCGCGGTCTGGCCCGAGCCCCCCGCTCCCGGCCCCATGGGGAGGTCAGAGTCGCCGTAGAGCGCGTTCACCCGCTCCAACGGCACCCCCAGGCAGTCGGCGACCATCTGGCCCACGACAGTGGCCGTGCCCATGCCCATCTCGTGGAAGGCGCAGGCGAGCGTGGCGCTACCGGTCGCATCAACGGTCAGCTGGACGTTGGCCACGAACTCCCAGGACGGGTGGATGGCGGCGGCCACCCCCCAGCCCACGAGGTCCTTGCCGTCGCGCGTGCCCGGCGCCGGCCGATCGGCCCACCCGAACAGGTCCCGTCCCTGCTCGAGCGTCTGGGCGAGCCTGCGGTGGGAGTAGCGCGTTCCGTGGACCGGGCTGTTCTCGCCGGGCTGGTTGAGCAGGCGCAGGTCGACCGGGTCCATTCCGAGCTCGATGGCGAGCTCGTCCACGGCGGACTCCACGGCAAAGCTGCCCTGCGCCTCGCCGGGGGCACGCATGGCTGTGTTCGTCATGAGGTCGAGCTCGACGACCTTCTGCTCGGCCAGGATCGTCGAGGCGTCGTAGAGGTCAAGGCTGCACGCGACGATCTGGTCTGCTTCACCGCCGACACGACCCTTGCGTGACGTGGCCGAGTGGATGAGGGCCTCCATCTGACCGGCTCGCGAGGCCCCGATCGCCACGCGCTGACGGGTGGGGGTCCGACCACCCACGGTGCGATAGACGCCCTCGCGGGTGAGGGCCAGCCGCACCGGCCGTTCCGCGACCTTGGCGGCCATGCAGGCGATCAACGTCGCGGCCCACACCTTGGACTTGCCGCCGAAACCCCCGCCGACGTACTTCGACACGACGTGGACGTCGCCGGCCGGAATGTCGAACCGCTTGGCCAGGAACTTCTGGGTCCAGTCGATGTTCTGGCAGCCCTCGTAGACGGTGAGCCGTCCGCCGTCCCAGACGGCCGTGGTCGCGTGGGGTTCGAGGGCGTTGTGGTTGTGCTGTGGGGTGGTGAAGGTCAGGTCCACCTTCACCGGCGACGTCGCGTATGCCGCGCGGGCGTCACCGCGCTTGCCTCCCGTCGCGGGCATCACCGGCATCGAGCGGACCCGCGTCGCGGTGGGCAGCTCTGCGTCGAAGTCGGCAGTGGGAGTGATGGCCTGGTACTCCACATGGACGAGGGACGCGGCGTACTGGGCTGCTTCGAGGGTCTCGGCCACCACGGCGGCGACGGGCTGCCCGTCGACGTGCACCTCGTCGGTGTTGAGGAAGGCGATGGAGCTCCCAGCGGCCATGGTGGAGAGGTCCATCGGGTTCATCCGGCTCGGTGGCGGGGTGAGGCGCGGGGCGTTGTGGTGGGTCAGGACCAGCACCACGCCCGGATGGGCCTCGGCCCGGGCAGTGTCGAGTGACGTGATGCGACCGCGGGCGATGGGCGCGTGGACGAGGACGGCATGGGTCAGGCCCGGCAAGGGGTACTCCGCCGAGAACCGAGCTGTGCCAGTTGCTTTCGCGAGCCCGTCCACCCGGTCGACCGGCCTCCCGATGGCTGGACCGGTCCGTTCGTCGGTCTCCGTCGGCGCTACGGCTTGGGTCGTCCGCTCGGGCGCCAGGGTCATGACGCACCTCCTTCGTCGCGCAGTCGCCGGAGGGTGGCGGTGATCGTACGGACCGCGAGGTCGATCTTGAACTCGGTGCTGGGCGTGCCCACGGCCTGCGCCAGCTCGGCACGGGCCGCGGCCGTGAAGTCCTCGTCCGTGGCGGGTTGCCCGGTCAGGTGCTGCTCGAGAGTCGTTGCCCGCCAAGGCTTGTGGGCCACTCCCCCGAGCGCGACGCGCACCTGCGAGACCGTGCCGTCGGTGACCTCGAGGGCGGCGGCCACGGAGACCAGCGCGAACGCGTACGAGGCACGGTCGCGGACCTTGCGGTAGCGGGAGCGGGCCGCCAGTGGCTGCGCCGCGACGGTAACCGCCGTGATCAGCTCGTCTGCCGCAAGGGTGGTGTCCACGTCCGGCGTCTCGCCCGGGAGTCGGTGGAAGTCCTGGATCGGGATCGTCCGGACGCCGGCGCGGCTGGCGACCTCGACCTCCGCGTCGAGCATCACGAGAGCCACAGCCAGGTCGGAGGGATGCACCGCCACGCAGTGCTCGCTGGCCCCGAGGACCGCACCCATCCGGTTGTGACCCCCGGCAGCATCGCAACCGGCACCGCGCTCACGCTTGTTGCACGCGGCGGCGTGGTCGTAGAAATAGAGGCATCGCGTGCGTTGCAGGAGGTTGCCCCCGACAGTCGCCATGTTGCGGATCTGGCCGGAGGCCCCCATGAGAATCGCCTGTGCGAGGACTGGGAAGCGTTGGCGCACAGCCAGGTCGGCGGCGAGGTCGGTGTTCCTGACTCCGGCACCGATCCGCAGGCCACCGTCCGCGGTCTCCTTGATCTCGGCGAACGGGAGGCGGGACACGTCGACGAGGACGTCCGGCGTCTCGATGCCCTCACGCATGAGGTCCACCAGGTTGGTGCCACCGCCGAGGAACTTCGCACCAGGCAGGTCGACGATGGCCGCCAGCGCCTCGTCGATGCTTGCCGGCACGGCATACGAGACCGGCTTCATCGGTGACCACCCGCCGTGTTCGCATAGGACTCGATGGCCTCCACGATGCCGTTGTAGGCGCCGCACCGGCACAAGTTGCCGCTCATGCGTTCTCGCACCTCGAGGTTCGAGCGGGCGGGCGGTGAGGCGAGGTGCTCGGAGACCGCGCTCGGCACCCCTTCGTCGAGCTCGCGCAGCATGCCCAGAGCCGAGCAGATCTGACCTGAAGTGCAGTAGCCACACTGGAATCCGTCTGCCCCGACGAACGCACGCTGGAGGTCGTGCGGAGTCTCGGGTGACCCGACGCCCTCGATGCTGGTGACCTCCCGGCCCTCGACCTGGACCGCGAGGGTGAGGCAGGCCAGCACGCGGCGGCCGTCGACGAGCACGGTGCAGACCCCGCAGGCGCCCTGGTTGCAGCCCTTCTTGGTCCCGGGGAGGTCGAGGCGCTCGCGCAGGAGGTCCAGCAGGCTGACCCCCGCATCCACCTCGACCTCGGTCGGCGTTCCGTTGAGGGTGAAGCGGAACTGCGGAGTGGTGCGGGGATGCACTGGCACTGGCGTCTCCCTTCCTTGTCCGGAGACTAACCCAGCCCGAGCGGTCCCGCCGGTGGCCGGCCGGGTCTCAGCGGCGCCACCACGTCGGGTCGAACCGGAGCGGCAGCGGCCCGTCGAGGATGCCGAGGCGCCGAGCCGTCCAGAGGCCCAGGCGCCACAGCAGCCAGACCCCCAGCAGGGCCAGCGGGATCGTGATCCACACGACCAGCCTGGCTCGCCACACCGCAGCCTGGTTGACGTGGGGCTTGCCGCTGAAGGCATCGGCCCTCCAGCTCGTCAGCCCGGCAAAGCCCGCCGTGCTCTCGGCGGCGGCCGGTCCCCCGACCGGACCCGTGCGCCCGCTCGAGGTGACGAAGAGGACGCCGCGTTGCCAGGTGACCCCGTCCACGGAGTAGCGGGAGTGCAGCGGCACGACAGTGCCACTCGCGGCGAAACCCGTCTCCCGCACTCCGGTGAGGTCCCAGGTGATGACCGAGGAGTCGTAGGAGGCGTTCATCAGCGACGCACCGATCGCCAGGGTGCGGCCGTCCGGCGACACCGCCATCGCCTGGGGCTCGAGGGTCGCCTCGGACGGGTAGGTCAGGCGCCCGACGGCCCGCCACGAGGAGTCGCCGAGGGTCCACGTGTACACGTCGAGGGTCGAGTCGGTCTGCGAGCTGTAGGTCACCATGAGCGTGCGGTCGTCCAGCCAGCCACCAGCCAGGGGGAAGCCGCTCGTGACCTGCTCCAGCGGCGTGTGCGCGGGCACCGGGACCTGGGGCCCCTCGGGGGTGGCGACGACGATGGTCGACGACGAGCCGTAGGCCCGCGCGTAGTGACCCGAGTCCGGCGACCAGGCCGCCCACAGCTGATAGTCGTCAGGGGCACCCGGCTGGGGAACGGGGCGACTCGAGCCCGCCACGAAGTCGTAGACGTCGAGGCCGTCGACCATCCAGCGACCGCTGGGTGACAACGCCGCATACATCCGGCTCGGTCCGGCACCGGGCACCTTCCACGCCTCACCGAGGGAGTCGATGCCGAAGGCCGTGGTCCCGTCGAGGACGACCGCGGTCATCGGACGATGGGCACTGAGGACGTTCGGGGCGAAGTAGGGGTGGGCGAGGATCGAGGGGTAGGTGTCCGGAGCGTCGGTCTGCAGCGGCCGGGGCGAGGCGGGCACGGGAGGGACCGACAGCGACGGCCAGGCGACGAAGGTCAGCAGCGCGACGAGGGCTGCAAAGGCGGCGGCGCTGGCGACACGCATCCTGGTCCTGCGGTGGGCGCCCCGGGTCCAGAGCTCGTCGACGGAAGGACCTCCGGCCGACCCGACGTCACGAACCAGATCCGCCATGGCGGTGCCGAGTGGGGTGTTCATCGACGAACCTCCGTCCTGCCAAAGGTGAGTGCGAGCTCCGGAGCGAGGACGCGGAGGCGTTCCAGCGCGTGGCGGGTCTGGGACTTCACGGTGTTGACCGAACAGCCGAGCACGTCGGCCGCCTCGCGCTCGGTGCGGTCTTCGTAGAAACGCAGGACCAGGACGGCACGCTGCCTCGCGGTCAGGCGAGTCAGCGCCCCCGCGAGCGTGAGGCGGGCATCGGCGCCGGCGACCCAGTCGCGTGAGGACGAGGCGAGCCGCTCGCTGGCCTCCACCGGGTCGGGCTGGTGGCGCCGCCACCGCCAGGCGTCCACCGACCGGGTGTACAGGATCCGTCGGACATAGGCCTCCGGCGATCCGGCAGCCGACACGACGGACCAGCGCTGCGCCGCCCTGGCCAACGTCTCCTGCACCAGGTCCTCAGCCGCGTGGGGGTCGCCCGTGAGCAGCGTGGCCGTGCGCAGCAGCGGCACCCAACGGGCCCGCACGAACGCCTCGAAGTCCTCACGCGCGTCCACCTGTTCCGCCTCCCCCGCCGTCGTCGCCCGAGTCCACCCTGCCACCCGACCCCGCCTGTGCTCCGCAGTCCACACTCTTGAGGACGGACGCGCGGGGAGGTCTGGGTGGAACCCCCGACGTGTTGCGGGTCACGGGCCGGGCGCGGTTCCCCACCTGAGCACGCCGACTGCGCAACAATGGGCCATGCCCTCCAGCCGGAAGACCGGCGCCACGAGCACCTCCTGTCGTCGGCCTGCCGCGCCCGAGCTCTGCGGAGCTAGGTGATCCCCTCGTCCTCGTTCCTGCGACGGTGGCCGTTCGCGGCTGCCGTCATGCTGGTCGCCGTCTTCGTGCTGGCGGCGAGCGCCGTCCGGTTCGCCCCGCCGGGGTCCTCCGTCGCCGTGTGGTGGCCGGCGGCCGGGCTCGCCGTCGCCTTCCTGCTGGCGACGGGCCCGAACTGGCGACGTGCAGGCATCGTCGTCGGCGGCATGGTGGTGATCAGCGGTGCGGCGAACCTCTACGGCGGGCGGCCCCTCCTCGCCGCCACGTGCTTCGGCGTGGCCAACGCCACCGAGGCCGCGGTGGTCTGGTGGGTGATGACGCGCGGAGGGCGCCGCCCTCGCCTCGCCTCACTCGACGACCTGGGCCGACTGTTGGTCGCCACCCTGACAGGAGCCGTCCTCTTCGGCGTCCTGGCCGGCCTCATCGTGACGTACACGCTCGACGGCACCTTCCTGCCCACGGCCTACGCCGTTGCGGCCTCCCACTCCGCGGCCGTCCTCATCATGGCGCCACTCGGTGTGGCCGTCTCCACCAGCAGGTCCCAACCCCGCCGGCTGGAGGACCTGCTCCAGGCGGTCATGCTGCTGGCTGTCGTCCTGTGGGTGTTCGCCTCCAAGGACGGGCTTCCGCTCGCCTTCCTCCCACTCCCGGTACTGGTCTGGGGGGCGACCAGACTCCACCTGCGCAGCCTCGCCGTCCAGCTGTTCGCCCTCGGCGTCTTGGTCGTCCTGCTCACCAGTGAGGGGGGCGGACCCTTCGCCGCGGCGGCGCGTTCCGGGATCGTCGAGCCCGAGACGGTGGGCGCCCTGACGCAGGCCTTCCTGATCACCGCCGCCATTACCGGCCTCGCGCTCGCCGTGGCCTCGACCCAGCGCCGTGACGCCCTCGCAGACCTGCACAGCGAGGCGACGTTCACCCAGACCGTCCTCAACTCCGCCGTCGCGACGGCCATCATCGGGACCGACCCCTCGGGCACCATCACGTTGTTCAACCGTGGTGCGACCAACTTGCTCGGCTACCAAGCGGACGAGGTCGTCGGTTCGCTCAACTGGGTCGACCTGCACGACCCGGCAGAAGTGGCCAGGCGTGCGGCCGAGCTCCGCCTCCCGGCCGGTCCGGCCGTCCTCGTCCACGCGCTCGAGGATGCGGACCGCACGGAGACGCGTGACTGGACCTGGGTGACCAAGGACGGGCGCCGCATCGTGGTCGACCTGACGACGAGTGCCATCGTCGACCAGGCCGGCACCGCTACGGGCTACCTCGGCGTGGCCGAGGACGTCACCGAACGACGCGTGTCGGCCGACGCGGTGCAGGCGGCGCTCCTGCGCGAGCGCCGCGCGGTCGAGCAGCTCACCGCCCTGGACCGGACCAAGAACGACTTCCTCTCGTCCGTCAGCCACGAGCTGCGGACGCCGCTGGCCAGTGTGCTCGGCTACACCGAGATGTTGGAGGACGGCGCGGTGGGTGAGCTGGCCCCCAAGCAGCTCGACCTGATCTCGCGGATCGACCGCAACGGACGGCGGCTGCTCGCCCTCATCGAGGACCTGCTGCTCAACTCGCGCATCGAGTCAGGGCAGCTCCACCTCGCCCGCCAGCGTTGTGACCTCGTGGAGGTCGTCGACCACGCCTGGGAGTCGGTGGGTGCTCTGACCCAACGGCGAGACCTGGAGCTGTCGCGTGACGTCACAGACCGCCCGGTCCCGTTGCACGGCGACCCGGCCGCCCTCGAGCGGGTCGTCACGAACCTCCTGTCCAACGCCGTGAAGTTCACGCCCGACGGCGGCAGCATCGTGCTCAGGCTCGACACCACCTATGACCGCTTCGGTGACGGCAGGGCGAGGCTGATCGTGGCCGACACGGGCTTCGGCATCTCCGAGAGCGACCAGGGTCAGGTCTTCCGCCGTTTCTTCCGCTCCTCGGACGCCACCGAGCGGGCCGTCCAGGGCACCGGCCTCGGGCTCTCCATCGTGCGTGCCATCGTGGACGGCCACGACGGCACGGTGCACGTGACCTCCAGCGTCGGCGAGGGTTCGGCCTTCACCGTCCTGCTGCCGTTGGCCCGAGCCGCCAGGTCCAACGGGATGGCCGGCTGAGGAGTCGCCGATGAGTTGCCGGGTCGGCGGCGGTCTATCTGGCATGGACACCAATCCCCTGGTGGACGCCTACATCCAGTCATTGCCGGCTTGGCAGCACGAGCTGTGCCAACGTCTCCGAGAGGTCGTGCACGCCGCCGACCCCGAGGTCGAGGAGACGATCAAGCGGCGAGTGCAGCCCTACTTCGTGCCGAGGGCAACGTCTGTGCGCTGCTTGCCACGAAGGACCACGTCAACCTGTTCGTCTACGACGGGGCCATCGTGGACGACCCCCACGGCCTGGTGACCGGCGGCCATGACAACGCCACCGCCCGCACCATCGCGTTCTGGGAGGGCGACCCCGTCAACGAGGCAGCGCTGCTGGAGTTCCTGCGCCAGGTCATTGCCAACAACCGGGCAGGTGGCTGGCGGCGACTCAAGAAGTCCTGAGGTCCGTCACGCGAGGCACTCGCCTAGACCCCCATCGAGCTGAGGTCCGGCGGGACGTCGACGGAGTGCTCCCTCAGGACCTCCAGCGGGACAACCTGCAGCACCACCTCGTTGGTCGCCGCCAGGACGACGTGGGCGGCTGCCCCGTCACGGTGGGCCCGCGCCCAGTTGAGCGCCGTGACGCACCAGCGGTCCCCCGGCACCAGTCCGGGGAAGCGGTACTCGGGAATCGGGGTCGACAGGTCGTTCCCGATTCCGCGCTGGTGCTCGAGGAACTCGGCGGTCACCACCGCGCAGATGGTGTGGCTGCCGAGGTCCTGAGGGCCCGTGCTGCAGCAGCCGTCGCGGAAGAACCCGGTCATCGGCTCCGTGCCGCAGACCTCCAGCTCGCCACCGAGGACATTTCGCCCCACCGCCCCGGCGCCCCCCGAGTCGCCCGTGGCAGCCACCTCAGTCCCCCTCCGGTGAGATGGCTCGCAGCTCCTCGCGAAGGCGAGGCTCGGTGCGCAGCTCCGGGTGTATGCCGTGCTTGTCCGCGTAGAACTCCCGCACCTTGTCCATGTCTGCGACAACATCCGGCGTGGCCGAGATCGTCGGACCGAAACCCGCTGTGCGAGTGGGCCCGTCGATGAAGGCCAGAGCGATCGGCAGCTTGGCGGATCGTGCCACGCGCCAGAATCCGGACTTCCAGTACTCGCCCTTCTGCCGGGTGCCCTCTGCCGCCAGGATCAGCAGGAACGGCTCTCCGCTGCGCGCCTCGCGCACGAGCTCGCGCACGACCGCACCCGGGTTCTGACGGTCGAGCGGCAGGCCGCCCAGCCGGTGCAGGAGCCAGCCGACCGGCCCACGGAACAGCTCCTTCTTGATGAGCACGCGCGGTGTCACCCCGCCCCGCCACATGATCAGCAGCATCATCACGAAGTCCCAGTTGGACGTGTGTGGAGCGCCGACGAGCACCCCGGTGCGGGGCACCTCGCCCACGGCGGTCCAGCCTGCGGACCGCAGCACCAGGCTGGCGAGGCGACTCCTCATGGTGTGCCTCTCGGGTGAGGTCGGGTCACCGGGCAGGTGGTTGCGTGGGGGTGGTCCTGGCCGTGGTGAGGTCTGGATGGCTGGTGGGGTCGGCGACGATCGCCTGGGCGATGTCGGTCAGCCGGTGGTGGTTCCGGCGAGCGTACTGGCGCAGGCGGTCGAAGGCCGTGTTGACGTCGATGCCGTGGGTCCTGGCGAGGACGCCCTTGGCCTGCTCGATCGCGATCCGGCTGTTGAGCGCACCCTGGAGCTGCTCGGTGAGGATCTCCGCGCTCCGGATGCTGCGCTCCTGCAGGAGGCCGATGGTGGCGATGTCGGCCATGGACTGCAGGATGCGGGCGTCCGCCGACTCGAGCCGACCGGTGTGGCTGCTGAACATGTTCAACGCCCCGATGACCCTCTGGCGATGGCGCAGGGGGAAGGCGTGGACGGAGCGGAAACCTGCAGCGACCGCGCGCGGGGCGAACAGGGGCCACCGCTCGGTGGCCTCGTGCAGGTTGGTGTTGACGACCGCGGTGCCGGTGCGGAAACAGTCCAGGCAAGGCCCCTCCTCGTACTGCAGCTGGAAGAGCTCGAGCAGCTTGACCGACTCGGCTGAGGCGGCCATGTACTGCAGCTGGCCGTGGGGGTCCGCCAGCAGCAACCCGGCGGAGTCCGCGCTGCTCACCGCAGCGGTGTGCCTGGTCACGGTCTCCAGGAACTCGATGACGTCGAAGTCGTCGACGAGGGTGTCCGCCACCTCTACGAAGACCTCGGCGAGCACATCAGCGGCAATCATCGTGGGCTCCCCTTCCCCGTCGCGTCCTGCGCAGGCGGCCCGTCCTCTGCCCGGTCATTTCGTGTCTCGGTTCAGTCTGAGTTTACCGGCGACGACGTCCCTTGCGACATCGCTGATGTAACGCCCGTGGGCGTACGCGTGAGCCCGAAGTCGCGCCATCGCCTCGTCGATACCCACCCCGAGATCCACCATCACCATCCCCTGCGCCTGGTAGACCTCGAGTCGGTAGGCCAGCGCGTCATCGAGGTCCTCGGTGGTCTTGCCGTCCTGGGCACCGTCCTGTCCGTCCACCAGCAGACCCATCGCCACCTCGGCGAACGTGACCGCCTGCGTGAGCCCGTCGGCGGTCAGCGACCCCCGCTCGTCGCGGTAGACGTCGAGCGCACCGGCTCGAGCAGCCCCGACCTGTAGGGGAAAGGCGAAGACTGCATTGATGCCGCGCCCGTGGGCGGCAGGGGCGTAGCCCGGCCAGCGTCGCATCCCGTGCGTGGGCAGGTCCGGTTCCATGACCGGGCGCCGCGAGCTGTAGGCGTCGATGCAGGGGCCTTCGCCGAGGGTGAACTGGAGCTCCTCGAGCTCCCGACTGGCGGCACTCGACGCGGCGATGGTCCCGCCGCCGCGGTTGTCGTCGGTCAGGAGGCTGACGCCGACCCCCGTGGCCGGGAGCGCGCGGGTCAGCGCGGAGCAGAGTCGTTCGAGCCGACCGATCGTTCCCGGGGTTCCACCCGGAGGCGATGGCTCGTCGTCGATGAGCCGGTTGGCGCGGGCAAGGCGACCGTGGACCTCAGTCACAACGGCACCCGGGTCGAGCTGGGACTGTTGCCGTGGCGGCGCGACATGCGCGCACGGCACCCACCGTCCAACCGCTCATGTGCTCACCCGTCATCGACTCCGACCCGGTCTGGGCGCTGTCGTCGGCGTCCGGGGGCTGGCTGCTAGGCCTGCATAGAGGATAGCGCTGATGCCCGTCCTGCCCGCGAAATGGCTCGCCGTGACGCCTCAGGCGACGCCGGCGCGGTGCGCGATGACGACAAGCTGCACACGGTCGCGAGCGTCGAGCTTGGTCTGGATCCGCGACACGTGGGTCTTGACGGTGGTCTCGCCGATGAAGAGGCTTCGCGCGATCTCCGGGTTGCTGGCTCCCTGGGCCACGAGGTGCAGCACCTCGGACTCCCGCGGCGAAAGCCGCCCCAGGGCTGCCACCGCCTCCGGGTGCTCCCGCCGGGGTTGGCCCCGCACCAGCTGAGCGAGCACCTGCTTCTCGACGGCGACGTCACCAGCGGCCACCGCGCGAATCGCCGCGACCAGCGACTCTCGCGGCGCATCCTTGAGGAGGTACCCGCTGGCACCAGCCCGCAGCGCGGCGAGCACGTAGTCGTCCGCACCGAAGGTCGTGAGGATGAGAATCTTTGTGGCAGAACCTGATTCGACAATCCTGCGGGTGGCCTCGATGCCGTCGACCTCAGGCATCCGGATGTCCATCAGGGCGACGTCTGGTGCGAGCGTCGTGATCAGGCCGATCGCCTCCGCTCCGTCGGCGGCCGTCCCCAGCACGGTGAAGTCCTCTTCGGCATCGAGGATGGCCGCGACGCCGTCACGGATGAGGAACTGGTCATCGACCACGACGAGGGTGGTCACGGGGCATCTCCGAGGGGCAGGACGGCACGCACGCGGTAGCCGCCGCCGGGCCGCGGTCCGGTCGTCAGCATGCCGCCACAGGCAGCCACCCGTTCGTGCATTCCTGACAGTCCGAACCCGGGTGCGGCCGAACTGCCGTTCACCCCGCTGGGCGCCTCGCTGTCGTTCTGCACGTCGATCACGAGCAGGTCGGCCTGCTGTCGGACGGCCACCGAGGTGGGCGACGTGTGCGCGTGCCGCAGGGCATTGGTGAGGGCTTCCTGCACCACTCGGTATGCCGTGGCCGAGGCTTCGGGAGTGAGCGTGGGTTCGCTGTCGGGGGCATCAAGGGTGATCTGCAGCCCGGACTCCCGCATCCGCCGGACCAGCTCGGGGACGTCGGGCCAGGTGGGCGGGTGGGCGGCGCTGTTGCCCTGCGTCGGATCCCGCAACGCCTCCAGCAGGCGTCGGGTCTCGCCCAGCGCGTCGCGCCCCGTGTCCTGCACCCGGAGCATCGCCTCATCTGCCCGAGCCGGGTCCGATGTCATGAACAACCGCGCCAGCTCCGACTGCACGACGATAACGCTGAGGCTGTGTGACACCACGTCGTGGACCTCGCGGGCGAGGCCCACCCGCTGGTCCGCAACCTGGGCCTGGGCCTGGGCGGCGACCGCCCGGGCCACCTGCTCCCGGAGCGTGCGCTCGTGGCGAAACGCGGCCCCCAGTGCGAAGATCCACCACGAGTTCAACCCCCACGCCCACGCGTTGTCGACGTTGATCTCAGGGATGACGCCCGTCCACAGAAGCACCGGGAGCTCGGGCAGGACGAGGGCGGCGTACTTCGTCACCCCGGTGCCATAGCGTCCGCAGGCAAAGACGGCGACCACCAGCAGATAGAGGCCGGCCAGCAGGAACGCGTGCAGCTGCGCCGTGGTGGTCACGACGATCGAGCCGACCACCACCACGAGCGCCGCAACCGGATGGGTCCGCCTCAGGCACAGGGCGAGCGCGCTCGCGGTCAGTGCCAGGGCGAAGGGCCACCTCGCACCGTGCACCGCGACGGTCTGGGGACCCGTGACCCACAGCTCCACCTGCCCCACAGCCCAGAGGGCTCCGGGGACCGCCCAGTCCCGCCACGTCAGACGGTGCGACAGCCCTGACATGGCCCAAGGCTACGCGGGTCGGAGTGGGGGGACGTCGTCCTCAGGTCCACATCGCCATCAGCGTGCAGGACGACACGGTCGGACCTCGGCGCGGACGCGGTCGGGTCACCCCGAGGCGCACCCTCCAGGGGTCCACCACCCCGCCTGCACCCCGCCCGCGACAAGGAAAATGCCGATGCGATCGACCCAGCTCCTGCCGACGACGATCGGCGCCGCCGCGCTCGTCCTGACGGTCTCCGCCTGCGGGGCCGGCGCGTTTGCGCAGGGAACACCCCTGGGCGCCAACGAGTTGCACGCCGTCGAGACCCAGGTCAAGACAGCGGGCAAGCCGGCCTACTACCTGGGTTCCAGCGTCGGCGATCTCCCCTTGACGTTGCTGGACCTGGTCGAGGAGAACGCGCCGGCGTTCCAGGTCCAGGCCGACTACGGCACCTGCATCGCCGCCGACGGCGGGTGCTCCGCTCCGGTGGTCGTCTCGACCAACGACTGGCATCCCGATGTCGCTGGCATGAGCTGTCGGCGGCTCGACCCACAGCTCGGCGTTCCGGCTGGGGTGCTCATGGGCGAGCTGACCCTGGTGACGGACGGCGTGGTCGTCACGGTGTCCGACTTCCGTGGCCGAGATGACAGTGACGACGTCCAGCCGGCCGTGCGCCTCCTGTCGCAGCTGAGGGCCGTGGGGGCAACACAGCCGGTCGGCACCCTCCCCGCACCGGATCCCGCTGTGGCTGCCTGGATGGACGACGTCTGCGGCAGCACCCCGGGCCTGGAGGTCTCACACCCCTTCGAGGGCGAGAAGGATCCCCTCGACAACTCCCACGTCCCTGACTTCACAGTTGAACGCCTCGGTGGCGGAGAGCTGAAGTGGGCGGACTACCGCGGCAAGCCCGTCGTGATCACCGTGGGGACCGTCCCGCAGGTGTCGGCCGCGCTGCGGCGGTTGCAGCCGCTTCTGGCGAAGACTCCCTCCCGTCCCACTCTGCTCGGGCTCGTCACCGACCCGACGGCGGACAAGTTGAACCCGCGCCCCGTGGCCGTGATCGAGCACGAGGCGGGAGACCTGCCCGCGCCCGTCGGGTATGCCGCCGTGCCCCTGTCAGCGGTGTGGTTCCTCGACGCCGCCGCCAACACCGGTGGCGCGTCTGCCTGGGACTCCGGGGTCGTGGCGTTCGTGGACTCGACCGGCACCGTGGTGCGGTTCGCCCCACCATCCATGCCGGATGCCCAGGTGACGGAGTGGGCTCGTGCGCTGGGCTGAGGTGCTGACGCCCACGGTCCTGGGTTCCTCTAGGCGAGCCTCGTTCGCCGTGTCGCCGAGATCCAGGTGCTGATGCGCACGGCTGTCCCCCACCGTCCAGACCTGATCTCGACGAGGTCGCAGAGCTGGTTGGCAAGCCACAGCCCGCGACCATGGTCGTCGTCCAGCGATGCGAGGCGGTGCCCGGCCATCGGGTCCCTCAGCCGGTGGACACTGCGGACCTCGCAGACCAGCCGGGCGGCGGTCCGCCATACGCACAGGTGACACGTCCCACCACCGTGGTTGAGGGCGTTGAGGGCTGCCTCGTGGACGGCCAGGACGACGGCTTCGGCGTCCTCGGCAGGCAGCTTCGCCCTGGCGGTCTCCTCGCGAATCGTCGTCCGAGCCGCGGCCAGGTCGGAGTGACGCGAGACGACGAAGGTCCGGGCCGGCCCGGCAGGGTCGACCAGTCGTTCGGCAAACAGGTGGCGGACGTGCGCGAGCCCGGCATAGCCCGTACTGCCCTCGTACGCGCCTTCGTGCTCGAGCAACGAGTGGCACGCCTCGATCTCGTCCGTGCGGTCGGCGTCCAGATGATCGGTGTCGAAGCTGCAACGAACCCAGAGATCGGTGTCGGCTCCCACGGCCATGTTGACCAGGGCGTCGGCGAACTGCTCCTGGCGGCGCACCGCGACCGGGCGATGGCCGTAGGCGGGACTGATGAGCAGCCTTGCCGGCTGCCCGGTGGCCTCGCACCGGTCGGCGAAGGCGATCCAGTGCGCCACGCTTCTCGAGGGATATCTGCCGTGTTCCACGAGCGTCGGCTGGCTTCCACCCGTGGCGAGCTCGCCGGACAGCCGGGCGAGCACGTCGTCGGGGGCGCAGACCATGACCTGCTCACCGGCCTCGAGCCCGCTCCGTACGAAGTCGGCGGCAGCCGCGACGAGCCGCCTGCGTCCTCGATGCAGTGACGCGTCATGTCTGAAGCCCCGCCCCCGTCCGCGCGGTTGGGGGTCGGACTGTGGCGGAAGCGCGTTGAGATGCCTGGGGTCCTGTGGTGCGGGTCCGCTCGGCATCTGCGCTCCTCGCCGAGCTGCGCCGGCCTCGGCCGTGTGACCGCGTCGCCACGGCGCCCACGTCAGACGCCCCGCGACGCTAGTACTACTAAAGCACCGTGAAGCGTGACAAGCCAGCGCGCGGTGCTCCCGGGCGCAGCGTCCCGTGGCAGGCGCTCTTCCGAAGCGTCACGGCGGAAAGGGCGGTCGGGGCGTGCGGTAACGGGCGACGGTCCGGTCTGGGTCGAGGATCTCGAAGACACGGCTCACGCCTCCGCTCGCACCCGCGACCACGAGGCGGCCGTCCTCATTGGCTGAGAGCACCGCCTCCACACACGATGAGTCGCAGAAGGTCAGGTTGGAGACGTCCAGGATCACCGCGCTGCGACCCTTGGACAGCCCCGCGCTCAGGGCGCCCTCCAAGGTGTGCCGGCTGCCGATGTCGGCTTCGCCGAAGAGCTCGACGACCCACACTGCGCCGCAGTCGTAGTGGACCGCTGCCAGGGTGCGCGATGGCCTGCACGTGCGTCCTCCGGGGCCGAGGTCCCGCAGTCCGGTCATCGTCGTCCCCGGCGTGGGCACGGCCGCTTCGTCGCCACGGGCAGGGACCAGCTGCAGTTCGGGGTGGCCGTGCTGGCCTGACGGTGGCACCTGAGGGCTCCGGACGTCGCGGGGTTCGCCACCGGGTCCGGGGTAGCCTCTCGCCCCACCCTACGCCGGGAACTCTTCGACCGACACGGCCACGATCCCAAATGCCCCACGTAGCCGAAATGTCCCCACCGCTCAGGGCCTTTGGCCCTGTTCCCTGGACGTCAGTGAGGCGGTGCGCTGACGTCGCTCTGGAGCGCAGCGACCTTGTCGGCGAGGTCGGACATGCCCTGGCGGAGCTCCACGAGGATCGAGTCGAGCTTGGCGTTCAGGTCGGACAGGTCGGCACGAACCGTGGGCAGGAACTCCATGACCTGCTTGAGATCGGCCTCGATGCGACCCAGGGTCTGGTCGCTGGCCGCGCGACCGTCGTTGACCGCGGTTTCCACCCGACCCAGTGTCGCTTGGCCACCCGCGCCCAGGGCCTCGATCCTGCCGAGTGTCTCCACGTTGACCGCCTTGAGGAGTCCACCGGTCTCCCTGACGAGAGTCAGGATCTCCGCCGCGGCGTCACGTGCCCTCAACGCTGCGTGATACGTCTGGGGCACCAGTCCCGGGAACGATCCAACCTGTCCCATGCCGCCGGTCATCTCGGTGGGCGAGGTGCGCACGAGCGCGTCCAACAACATGTTCGTGTCGCGATTCACGTCGTCGATCGATGCCATCGGCATTCTCCAGCCTCGTGGGCCACGCAGGAACGGGCGAACCGGGACGTCGGGAACGCTACACCGCCCGGCCCATTTGTCACCCATTCGTCAGTGGACTTCAGGGCAGCCGTCGCGACCATGGTCCTATGAGACCGACACGCAGCTCCGAACGTCGTGACAAGGGCGCCCGGACGGCAGGTGCCTCAGGGCTCGCCTTCGTGCTCCTGCTCCTCATCGGGGCTGGCATGGCGAGCGTCCCTGGCGGGCACGACGCAACGGCCGCAGTGCGGACGTACTACGAGCAGCACGCTGGGGTCGTCGCCGTCGCCCAGCTCGTCGAGCTGGTGGCGACCGCGCCCTTGCTCGTGTTCGTGGTGGGGCTCGCTCGATCGACCTCCGTTGAAGCCAGCAGACCCGTTGTGGTGGCCGGTGGTGGGATGTCGGCTGCCGCCGTGCTGACGGTGGTACCTCCACTGTGGCTGTGCGTTGTCGCGCCCACTGCGACGTCGTCACTCGTGCACAACCTCGCTCGCCTCTCCGACCTGGTCGACGTGCTGCTGTTCCTGACCATCGCATGGTTCGCCACGACGTGCTGGCGGCTCTGGCGGGGACCGGGATGGCTCCGTTGGACGTCGTTGGCAGTGGCTGGCCTGTGCGCGCTGCGCTCGCTGGAGATTGCCTTCGGAGGGTCCCTTCTCGAGGTCGTCGCCCCGGTTGCCTTCCTGGTCCTGGTCGTCGCGCTCAGCGTGCACCTGCTCCGGCGTCCACTCCCCTCAAAGGACCCCCTCCACGGGTCCACCCTTGCGGCATGAGCGAATTCGACGTGGTGGTGATCGGTGGCGGCGCCGCCGGCCTGTCAGCCGCCCTTGTCCTGTCCCGGGCGCGGCGAAGGGTCCTCGTGGTCGACGCCGGGTCACCACGCAACGCCCCTGCCGCCCACATGCAGGGCTACCTCTCCCGAGACGGTATGCCGCCCGCTGACCTCTTGACCCTCGGGCGCACCGAAGTGATGGGGTACGGCGCAGAGCTCCGCACCGGCATGGTCACCGACGCCGTGCGGGACGGCACCAAGGGCTTCTGGGTGCTGGTCGACGACGGCACGCGCGTGTCAGCACGGCGGTTGCTCGTCACCACCGGTCTCAGGGATGAGCTCCCCGACATCCCGGGTCTGGCCGACCGCTGGGCACGCGACGTGCTGCACTGCCCCTACTGCCACGGCTGGGAAGTACGCGACCAACGGCTCGGGGTCCTGTGGAACGGTCCGGAGACGATCGGCTACACGCAGATCGTGCGGCAGTGGGCCGACGACGTCGTCCTGTTCGTGCCGGCTGACACGCTGACCCAGGCCCATCGTCCGCAGCTCGTGGCGCGCGCGATCGGCATCGTCGAAGGCGACGTGGCGGAGCTCCTCGTCCGGGACGACCACCTGAGCGGGGTGCAGATGGCCGACGGTCGAACCATCGCCCGCGACGCAGTGTTCGTCCCGCCGCGGTTCGTCCCCAACCACAGCCTGCTCACCACGCTGGGTGCCGACCTCGACAGCCAGGGCTGGGTCGTCACTGGAGCGCACGGATCGACCAGCGTTCGAGGCGTGTGGATGGCGGGCAACGTGAGCAATCCGCGAGCGCAGGTCATCACGGCGGCAGGCGAAGGATCAGCCGCAGCCATCGCCCTGAATGCCGACCTGGTCGAGGAGGACGTCCGCGACTCCGTCCGCGCCTTCTACCTCTGAACAGCCGTCCCTTCCCCGGGGCCGTCGTCATCGACCTGCACGGCCAGGAGCGTGACACCGAGGTCCCGGATCCTGGCCAGTAGTCCGTGCAGCTGCGCCTGGTCCGCGATCTCGCCCGTCAGCGTGGTGGTGCCGTCGACCTCGCGCGTCAGGGTGAGGTCGGCCAGCCAGGGCGACCAGTGCTCTTCGAGGTGCCCGTCGACCCGGAGCCGGTAGCTGGTGGGTGCGGGTCGACTGCCGGACCGTGTCATGGCGCACCGACCTGGGTGGTCAGCCCTGTGGCAAGCCGCTGGGGCCTCCGGCGGCCATCGCGCCCGATGACGTACTCCGCCACCGCCAGGTTGATGACCCAGCCCGCACCGAGGCTCAGGTCCTTCGTGAGGACGCTGGTGCCGAAGACACCTTCCCCGATTCCGAGGGTGAAGACCTGGGTCCCCGCACCGAGCGCCAGGGCGTAGGCGCGGGTCATCCAGGCCCGATGACGCACGATGTCGCCACGGCGGACTGCCGCAAAGCCGAGGACGATGCAGGCGGCCATCCCTGACCCGAACGCCAGCCGGAACACATGGGCGAGCTCGCCCGTGCCGGGCTGGCGCGGATAGAACTGCGTCATCCACAGACCCGAGCCCGCCACCGCCAAACCCAAGCCCACCAGGGCTCGTCCAGCCCTGCGGTGCCAGCCGGGTCGACGGCGCCGCAGGGCCGCGGAGAACTGGAAGGCGCCGAGCACGGCATACGTGACGGCGCAGGTGATGTGCACGACGACCGGCACCGGCGAGGCACTGAGGCGTGGGTTCGCGGGCAGGACGTGGGGGCCGCCTGCGAGCTCGAGCAGCCGCAGCGAGCCCGCGACGGCCGGGACGACCACCAACGCGACGAGGGCGAACGGCACCCACCCGGTCGACCTGGCCGACCGGGTGGGTGCCGCAGCCACGTGGACGCTCACTTGGCGCCGGCCAGGTCGTGCTGCGCGGTGGCAGAGCCGGGCGCGAACTGCGCGGTGCGGGTGCGTCCCTCGCTCCACAGGGAGTAGCCGAGGCCGACCATGGCGACGCCGATCGGAAGGGCGAAGAGCCTGAAGTTGACGTCCGGCACCAGGGGGATGGCGATCGTGGCGACGGCTCCGGCAGCGAGCACCACTGCCGCCCATCGGGCGAGGACGTTGGCCCGGAAGAGAGCGACGCCGAACAGGAAGCCACCACCCAGGTAGGTCAGGGCGTTCACCAGGTTGAGGGGCTGCATGAGGCCGATGTCGCCGGTCGCGTGGCCGGCCGTCGCCACCGCGAGGACGTCGGTGACGTAGCCAGGTGAGGTGACGGCGATCGACGGGAAGACGACCAGACCGACCACTTCGATGCTCAGCATGATGAGGTAGCCGACGGCGAAGAGGAGGTACCCGACCAGCCCCAGCACTCGCGTCTGCTTCACCTGGCGCAGGTACATGCCGGTGATACCGGCCAGTGAGAGAACGGCCATCACCACCTTCATCCCCTGCCGGACCTTCCATTCGGTGGTGGTGACGAAGGCGACGTCCAAGGGAGGGTGCTTGATCTGGACGGCGATGAAGAGCAGACCGGCGACCACGGCGCACAGGCCTGCCGCGCGGGTGAGCTTGGTGGTGGTGATGGTCATGACCGACTCCTGGTTCGAGGTCCTCGGCGAGGCGCCGTGGGGGTAGTTCGAAGGTAGGTAGCCGGACGGTGAGCGGGCGTCACCCAACGATGTGACCGACGGGGTGATTTGCCGGGCGCTACAACAGGCCGCGCTCGCGGGCGGTGCGCACCGCAGCGCGGCGACTGGTCACGTCGAGCTTGGTGAAGATGTGCTTCGTGTGGGTGCGCAACGTGTTGTGGGACACGAAGAGCTCGCGGGCGATCTCAGGTCCGGTCAGCTCGCTGTCCAGCAGTCGCAGCACCTGCAGCTCGCGGTCGCTCAGCGCGACCGACCCACCCGCCTGCGGCCCTGCGTCCTCGAGTCCTCCAGCCCCCCGGGAGATCCGGTGCGCGAGCAGCCGACGTGCCTGGTGACCCGCGTCGACGTCCAGCTCGGCTGCGCGCAGCAGCTCCGTCATCGCTGGGCCCTCGTCGAGGAAGAGGCTGACCCAGACCTCGGGTTCGGGGGCTTGGGCCCATGCCTGGGCCAGCGACTTCACTGCGTCGTCGCGGCGCCCCAGGGCGTCCTGTGCCAGGGCTGTCAGCATCCGGATCTCGAGGAGGCTTCCGTGCCGACCAGAGGTCTGGGCAGCGTCGCCCAGTCGCGTCACAAGGCTCAACGCCCCCTCCAGCGCATCCGCATGCGGATGCTCCCTGTGCTGCGCGATCACCAAGCGCACCAACGTGAGGTGGTCGAACTCGCTCAGGTACCGGGCTTCGTCGTCGATGGTGACACCTCGTCCAGCCGCCCACTCGACCACCGGTGCCAGGGTGCCCTGACTGACCCAGACCCGGGCCTTCATCGCCGCGATGGGCCGCACCTCGGGGAAGAACCCCGGCCGGTAGAGGTCCGCGGCCCGGTCGAGCAGGGCAAGGGCCTCGTGCGAGTCCCCCTCGGCCGCGGCAACCCGGCTCCGGGCCACGAACCACCGGAAGCGGCTCTCGTTCACGGGTACACGTTCGCCGAGGGCGGCGGCGGCCTCGAGGTGTCGGGCGGCCCCGTCGAGGTCCCCCGCCTCGTAGTCGATCTCGCTGAGGCCGACGTGCAGGTCCGCGGCTGCCCGCGCCACGTTCTCTCCATGCGCCTCCGTGACCTGCATTGCCTGCTCGTAGAGCCGTCGCGCCTCATGTGGTCGACCGGCGGCGAGACACAGGTCGGCGAGCACCACCGTGCTGCTGAGCTCGTCGACCAGGTTGCCCGCCGCGTGCAGACTGGCCACTGCGTCGGTGAAGGTCTCCAACGCACCCACCACGTCACCGTTCGCCCACGCGGCAAGCCCGAGGAACCCGGCTGCGCCGCCGCGGGCAAGGTGGTCGTCGGGGCCTGCCAGCTCGAGGGCGCGCCGTGCGTGGGCCACCGTGCCGGTGACGTCGCCCAGCGCCTGCGCCAGGGAGGCCCGGTGGACGGCGATGGTGGCCGGCAGGGTGCGCAGCTCGTCCGTGTCAGCCCACGGCCGGGTGGACCCGTCCTGACCGGTGGCGAGCGCCCGTTCCGCGTCGTCGAATCGCTCCTCGACGGCGCCGAGGTCACCGGAGACCATCAGCATGTAGGCATAGAAGACACTCAGCACCGGGCTGCTCCGGACGGCCGAGTCGGGCAGCGCCCTGAGCCAGCCGAGCAGCACGGCTTCGCGACGATGGCGTCGGATCGAGGGAACCGACAGCTCCATGAGGTGTGCCGCGTGGTCGAAGTCCCGGGCCTCGAGGGCGTGCCTGACCGCGTCCTCGATGAGGCCCTGGTGCTCGAACCAGCCGCTGGCGCGCTGGTGCAGCATCGGGACGAGCTGGGGTTGCTCGGCAAGCAGTCGCGCCCTCAGCACGTCCGCGAACAGGTGGTGGTAGCGGTACCACTCCCGCCGGTCGTCCAGCGGAACGAGGAACAGGTTCCCCCGCTCGAGCGCCTCCAGGGTCCCGTTGCCGTCGTCACGGCCGGTGAGGGCGTCGCACAGCGGGCCGGCGAGCCGGTCTAGCACGGCGGTCTGCAGGAGGAAATCGCGGACCTGCTCGGGTTGGTGCGCCAACACCTCTTCGACCAGGTAGTCGACGAGGTAGCGGTCATTGCCCGCGAACCGGGCGATGAACCCCCCGACATCGGACCGGCCCCGCAGAGACAGGGCCGCGAGCTGGAGGGCGGCGATCCATCCCTCGGTCCGCTCCTCGAGCGCTGCGACTTCCCCTGCCGTGAGGTCCAGGCCCGCGGAAGAGTTGAGGTATGCCGTGGCCTCCTCCGGCGTGAAGCGAAGGTCTGCGGCACGGATCTCGACCAGCTCTCCCCGCACCCGCCAGCGTGGCAGCGGCAGGTCCGGGTCGGCGCGGGTGCTCAGCAGGACGTGGACGTTAGTCGGCAGGTGCTCCAGGAAGAACCTCATCCCCTCGCGCACGTCCGGGTCGACGACGACGTGGTAGTCGTCCAGGACCAGCCACACCTCCCCGGGTGCCGCGGCCAGCTCGTTCACCAGCGGGGTCAGCACGGCTCCCACCGACACGGGCGCGGACGCGATGCGTTCCAGCGCGCCAGCACCGACGCCGGTCACCGCCGCCTGCAACGCCGTCACCACGTAGGTCCAGAACGAGGCGGCCTCGTTGTCTGCGCTGTCGAGGGAGACCCACGCGACTGCGTGCCCTGCGCTTCCTCTCTGACGGACCCACTCCGAAACCAGCGTCGTCTTGCCGAAGCCGGCCGGGGCGGAGACCAGGGTGAGCCTCGCCTGCCCTCCCGCGTCGAGGAGCTCGTGCAGCCGTGCGCGGCCCACCAGGCCCTGTCGCGGCCTGGGAACGTACAGCTTGGTCCCGATCAGCGGACGTGCCACACGCATCCCCGTTCAACGGTGCGCCACAGGTCCGTGGCGTTGCCCGGCCAACGCTAACGCGCTGGGCCCCGGGCGGTGCCCACGGGCGGTCAGAGCTGGGTGTTGAGGTACGCCTGCAGGCCGTTCACGGTCCGGGCGTTCCAGGTCCTGGCACCGTCCCGCGCGATCCCGAGGTAGGACTGCAACGCAGCCATCGACTTCGGACCCCACTGGCCGTCGACCGCCGTTCCGATCCGGGCCTGGAGAGCCCTGACGGTCGCGGAGCCGAGCGTGCCGGTGACCGTCACTCCGAGCCATCGCTGAAGGGCGGAGAGCGTCGCCGGCCTGAGGCTGCCGTCCACGACGAGGCGCGTCCCGAGCAGCCCGTCGTTGGCCTTCGCCAGCAGGACCCGGTATGCCGCCGCGTTGACCTTGGCACGGAACACCGGGTCGCTCGCCGCCTTGGCGCTCACGGCAGAGACCATCGCCGGCAGGACGGTGGAGTTGACGGTGAGGACGATGTCGCCGCCCGCCGCGATGAAGCTCGTGGCGCGCGTGCCGGGAGACCAGCCCGCGACCTGCTTGGCGTTGCCCAGGTCGTCGCTCATGACGACCCCCGTGAAGCCGAGGTCTCCTCGGACCATCCCCCCGATGACCGTGGGCGAGAAGGCTGCCGGGTGGGCCGAGTCGATCCTCGAATACACGGCGAGGGACACCATGACCATGCGCGCACCGGCGGCGATGGCCGAGCGAAACGGAGCCAGGTCGCCCGTGGTTCGGGTGGTGACCCTGTCGGTCACCCCGGCTGTGGTGTCGGTGTTCTCAGTCACGTGACCGAGGCCGGGAAAGTGCTTGGCAGTGACGGCCAGGCCGACACTCCGTTCGCCCCGGACGACGTCGCTGCCCTTGGCGGCGACCACCCCTGGTGTGTAACCGAATTCGCGGAAGTAGCTGCCGATGGGGATGTTCCGCGTGCCAAGGCTTGCCGGGACCGTGTCCATGACCGGGGCCAGGTTCAGGTTCACGCCTGCGCGGGACAGCTGCCGCCCCCACGATCTCGCGTCAGCCGTGAGGGTCGAATCTGCCCAAGTGCCCTGCGTCAGCGCGGTCGGGATGCGCGTGAAGCCGGGGCCCTGGAGCACCTGGACCTGACCGCCCTCCTGGTCTGCGGACACGTAGAGCGGAACCCCCGCCGTTGCCGCGGCGGTCGTCAGCCGGTCCGCGCTGGCCGCGAGGTACCGCACCGGTGCCGCACCGGCATACGTGCGTCCGGTGAGGATGAGGTTGCCCACGTGCCGTGTGGAAATCGCTGAAGCCGCGGCGGCAGACAACCCGGTCGCCGGGGTGCCGACCATGAAGAGCTGCCCGATCCGTTGCGCCTCGGTCATCCTGGTGAAGGCCGCCTGCGCGAGGCTGGCGGGCGTCGCGGCGGCGCCTGCGGTGGCCCCTGTCGTCGTCGTGGCCGTCAGGGCGCTCGCCAGCGCCAGCGTCAGCGCGCCCACCACCGAAGTCCTTCTGGTCAGTCGCCCGCGTTCCATACCCTGAAGACGAACGACGGTGGCAACGGGTTGTCGCCCTCACCGCAGCCGTTCTGTGCCCGGGGGCAGTCCGGTCATGACAGCTCCGTCACCGGAATGCCGAAGCGCCTCAGGCGTCGTGCCAGGTCTGAGTGCAGCCACGACCTGGACCCATGTGCAGGCAGCGCGAGCACGATCTCGTCGACGGGTTCGCTGAGGACGGTCTCCTCGATGGCCTCGACCGGATCGTGACGGACGGACACCGAACCGATGACCCTGGCGCCCGCGACAGCCTCGAGCGCCGGCAACGACTCCAGCAGGACGCACTCGGCCTCGAACGCCTTGTCGTGACGCTCCGGGCGCAGCAGGTTGACCTCCGCGCGTGCCGGGTTCAGCACCACGAGCCGAAACTGGACGTCGCCCCTGGCCGCCCGCGCGGCAACGGCGCGCAGCACCGCGGGCGAGGGTTTGGCACTGTCAGTGACCACCAAGACCCTCGCCCGCCGTCGCTCCACGGTCATTCCTGTCAACCAGCCCTGTCGGTGCAGGCCTGTCGGTGCAGCCCTGTCGGTTCAGCCCCGTCGGTTCAGCCCCGTCGGTCGCCCACCGCGGCGGCTTCGAGCTCGGCGCGAACGGCCGTCCGCTCGATGCGGTCCTTGTGGGTGACGCTGAGGTAGACCACGACGGCGAGGATGGTTCCAAGGAACAGGACGCTCGTGCCCAGGGTGCCCAGCCCCGCGCCGCCCTCATCTCGGCCAGAGGCCAGGAAGTCACCGATGTTCGCGCCCAACGGACGGGTCAGGATGTAGGCCAGCCAGAAGCACAGCACCGGCCCGGCTCCGAGCTTCCACGCCCCGAACACAGCCGCGATCAGCCCCAGCGGCAGCAGGACCGAGGGTCCGGCCGACCAGCCGGTCAGCTCCAGGGTCCAGTCGCCGGCGGCGGTGCCCAGCGCGAAGGTCACGAGAACGGTGAGCCAGTAGAAGGCCTCACGGGGGGTCGTGACGATGGAGTGGATGGAGAGGGTGCGCTCCCGGGCGTACCAGATCGCGAAGACCACGCCGAGGACCACGGCGAACACCGTCGTGCTGATCCACAGTGGGACGCCGACCCCGTCGGTGTGGTTGTCCGTCAGGAGGGTCCCCACGACGCTGATGAGCACCACTGCCAGCCAGTAGACCGAAGGCACGTACTGGCGGAGCCGGAACTGCGCGACGAGTACGGCGATGAGCGCGACGGAGAAGACCAGGGTCGTCCTGCCCAGGCCGAAGCCGAGGGTCTCGTTGACGTAGTCCGCGAAGCTCTCCCCGACCGTGGTGCACAGGATCTTGATGATCCAGAAGTACACCGTGACCTCGGGGACCTTGTTGAGCATGGCACGGCGTTGGTCTGTTGCAAGCGTCGTCATGGGGTGAACCGTGCCAGTGGCCCCCTGAGCAGACCCTGAGGCCCAGTCGGCCGCACTTGGTGAGGACCACGCCTTCGGACGCGCATCCGTCGGCGAAACTCCCGCCGAATTCTGCTGCGGACGATGCTTCGACGATGGAGGATCGAGGTTGGGCGGCCGCCGACCGGTGCCGGCCTGAAACCCTCGAAGGAGTAGTCGTGTCGAAGTACATGGTCTTCTACAACACCACCAGCGCCATGCGCGCTCAGATGGCTGACATCCCACCCGACCAGGCAGCAGCCGGGATGCAGGAATGGATGAGCTGGGGCGAGCGCGTCGGGGACAAGCTCGTCGACATGGGGTCGCCCTTGGTGAACGAGGGCGACGCCGACGTGCAGGTGTCGGGCTACTCGGTCATCGACGCCGACTCGCAAGAGCAGCTGGACGGGCTCGTCGAAGGACACCCGCACTCCGCAGCAGGCGGGACGATCTCGACCCAGAAGTTCATGGAGATCCCCGGCATGTGACCGGGACGCGGGGGCGGGCCGAACCGCAGGTCCCCGCGTCAGCCTTCCCGCCGGTCACCCGTAGGCCTGTCCGAGCGGGACGGTTCCGGCGGCCTTGGCCACTTGCGCCGACACCGTCGACCTCTGCCTGAGTACTTCCCGACCTCCCCCACCGGAAACCCCCAGCGTCATGACCGGCCCGACGCCTTTCGCGTAGAACTTGTACTCGAGGACGTCGGGTTGAATGGTGATGGTGTCGCGGGTCAGCAGCACGGCACCGAACTTGCCCGCCGGCACCTCGGCGAACTCGCTGACGCTGAGGACCTGGCCGTTGTCCTCGGCCTGCCCCTTGAAGAACTCCTGCCGGTACTTCATCCCGACCTCGGGCCTGCCGGGCATCACCACCCCAGCCAGCGCACCGTCGACCCCTGCTTCGAAGGACCCCTCCCTGGATGCGACCTTGCCGTCCTCGAACTCCGCAGTGTCCTCCCCCAGGTACCAGATGGTGCCGTCCCGATGCTGTGCGTAGTAGTCGAACGTGTCCTCCACGAGCCCCTCCTTGCCGGTGACCGTGTCGCGCAGCACCCGCGCGGTGACACCGTTCGCCACGGTGCGGGTGAGGCTGGTGACGGTCACGGCGACCGTGAGGGCGCGACCCTCGTCGTCGACCTCGTCGTAGGTCCACCGAGTGCCTGGTTCCATCGGCCAGTAGGGGTTGTCGATCACCGTCGTGAAGTCTGACGGCTGCATCGAGACGATCTGGCCACCCTGAGGCAGCGTGACCGACGCGGGCCCGGCGGAACCCGTGGACCCGGTCGATCCCGTGGACCCGGTCGATCCCGTGGACCCTGTGGACCGGCCGGACCCTGTGGATCCGGAGCATCCTCCCGCGGCGAGAGACAATGCAGCGACGGTGGCGACTGCAGCCGCCACGGACCGCGCCCGGATGGTCGGGAGTGTGCGCTGGCTACCCGTTCTCGCGGTCTGTCCTGCTACCCACGACGTGGAACTGCTCGTCGAGCTGGACATCCACCTGGGTGCCATCGCCCAAGGTGACCTCCACCTCATACAGGCTCTCCTCATCGCCCACCTCCGTCTCGGTCACGCGGCCACCACCGGTCTCGGCGAGAGCGGCCTGGCTCGCCTGCCGGAGGGCCCCACCGGTGATGGGCCGGTCCGCAGCCTTGTCGTCCCGGCCGGTTGCGACGGCGGCGCCGGCACCGAGAACGGCCACCAGGCCAAGGGTTCCGACGAGGGCAATCGCCCGCCGCTTCGTCATCCGAACGTCCATGTCGGGTCTCCTTCCGGTTCTCCCAGGCTAGGTCGGCGAGATGAGGTGGCGATGAGCTCTCATCGGGGTCTCACGTGGCTGCCTACCATGGAGGAGTGCACCTGCTGCTCGTGGAGGACGAGCCGAAGATGGCCCAGCTGCTCCGGCGGGGGCTGGGCGAGAACGGCCACGTCGTCGAGGTGACGCGGACGGGCGAGGCAGCGGTCGACGCAGCCGTCTCCGGTGAGTTCGACGCCGTGCTCCTGGACGTGATGCTGCCCGACATCGACGGCTTCGAGGTGTGCCGTCGACTGCGCCGCGCCAACAACTGGGCACCGGTCCTGATGCTGACCGCGCGGACCGCGGTGCGTGATCGCATCCGCGGCCTGGACGTGGGAGCCGACGACTACCTGACCAAGCCTTTCGCCCTGGTGGAACTGCTGGCGCGCTTGCGCGCGCTCGCGCGGCGAGGACCAGTGCCGCGCCCCACCCAGCTCGTCGTGGGTGACCTCACGCTCGACCCGGCGACGCGACAGGTATGCCGTGGAGGCGAGTCCGTCCTACTCTCCTCGCGCGAGTTCGCCCTCCTCGAGGCCTTCATGCGCCGACCGGGGCGCGTGCTCACCCGTGACCAGCTTCGTGACCTCGTCTGGGATGTCGCACACGACGGTCACTCCAACGTCGTCGATGCCTACGTCCGGTACCTGCGCCAGAAGATCGACCGCCCGTTCGGCCACGCCTCCCTGCAGACGGTCCGAGGCGTGGGATACCGACTGGACCGCTCGGGACGATGAAGGCCGTGAGCCGCCTGCCCATCCGCATCCGGGTGGCGGCCTCCTTCGCCGTTGCGACCGCGTTCGCCCTCGCGGCTCTCGGCACGTTCGTCTACCTTCGCGTGGACGACACCCTGACGCAGCAGAGCCGTGGGGCGATGGCCACCCAGCTGGACGCGCTCGCTCACGTCCCGTGGCCTGGTCGCGCCGACGCCGCCACTTCCATGACGGGTGAGTTCTTCGCGCAGATCGCGACGCCGGAAGGACGGTTGGTGGCCTCCTCACCGCAAGTATCGGGTGCTGTGTTGAGCGCAGCCGATGCTGCGCACTCGACCAGCATCGACCGGGAAATCGACCGCCCTGTCCGACTCGTCGGCGAGGAGGACCCGGAGGGAAGCCTGCTTCTCGTGCGCCGGGTCTCGGACCAGGTTCTCGTGGTCGGCACCTCGCAGGCCCAGACCGAGGACGCCCTGGGCGGGATCCAGTCACAGCTCCTGGTCGGTGGACCATTGGCGCTCATCCTCGCGTCGGGCCTGGGCTACCTGGTGGCGGGTTCGGCCCTGCGTCCCGTCGAGCGCATGCGACGCAGGGCGGCCGAGATCTCCTCGACCTCCGCAGGCTCGAGGCTGCCGCTGCCGGCCGCCCACGACGAGATCCACCGACTCGGCTCGACCCTGAACGGCATGCTCGACCGGCTCGACGCCGCAGTGCGGCAGCAGCGCCACTTCGTCGCGGAGGCCAGCCACGAACTGCGCACACCACTGTCGCTCCTGCGCGTCGAACTCGACCTTGCGCTGTCGCGGCCACGCTCTCGCGACGAGCTCGTCACAGCCCTCACCTCAGCGAACGAAGAGGTGTCGCGGCTCACCGCACTCTCCGAGGGTCTGCTCACCGTAGCCGCGACGGACAGCTCGCCGCTGTCGCTCGAGGTGTCCGACGTGGACCTCGGCCAGCTGGTGCGCGACGTGGCGCAACGCTTCTCGACGTGGGCAGCCGCAGAGGGACGACGCATCGAGGTGCATGCCGATGGGTCGCTGACGATCTGTGGAGATGCTGTCCGACTCGAGCAGGCATTGGGCAACCTCGTCGACAACGCGCTCAGGCACGGCGGCACGGACGTGTGCCTCGATGCCTCGAGCGAGCCGCACCGGGTGACCATCAAGGTGAGCGACAGTGGTCCCGGCATTGCCGAGGACCTGCGGATGCGTGCCTTTGATCCGTTCAGCAGGGACGCCACGTCGCGGCCAGGCCGAGGGCATGGCCTTGGCCTGGCCATCGTCGACGCCATCGTCACGGCACACGGGGGCACGACCACCATCAGCCCGCGGTCCGAAGGGGCCGGGACCGTCGTCACGGCGACGCTGCCCACCGCTCCATCCTGACGGACGAACGCCCTCAGAGCCAGGTGTGGATCCGGACCGTCGTGCCGCCCTCGCCGGAGCGGACCTGGACGAGGTCGCACAGCTGGTTGGCGATCCACAGACCGCGTCCGTGCTGCTCCCCCCACGGCGGCAGGCGTCGTCCGATCATCGGGTCGGCGATGTGGCCAGGGCCGCGCACCTCGCAGACCAGGGCCTCGTCCTCCTCCCAGATGCGCAGCTCGCTCGCACCATGGCCGTACAAGGCACTGTTGAGGGCGACTTCGTGCACAGCGAGGGCAAGGTCGTCGATGCGCTCGTCGGTCAGGCCCACCGAGGAGGCACACGCCCGGACGTCGGCGCGGACCGCAGCGAGGTCATCGCTACCGAAGACTCGGTGGGAAACCGCGACCTCGACGGCTCGGAGGTCGGTCTCGAACATCGTCACGACGTGGTGGGCTCCGCCGTAGGTGGTGCTCCCACGATGCGTCTCGATGTCGACGACGACCGGGTGGGAGCGGTGAGCCTCTGCCAGCACCTCATCCGGAAGCGTGCCCATGTCATAGGGGCACATCAGCCACAACGGGGTGTCCGTGTCGACGGCCATGTTGAGCAGCGCCTCGTGCATCTGACACTCGGCGAGCTCGGCGAGCCGGCGGCCGTGCCAGATCGGCTCACCGATGCCCCGCACCGGTTGCCCCGGGTGCGCGTCGGTGAAGCGCTGCCACGCCGGAATGATGCGCGCCGGGTTCGCCCCGAGCTGAACCATGTCGTAGAACTCGACCTGGTCCGCCTGGACACCGAGGGCGTCGCGCAGAAGCTCGATGTGAGAGCGGACGACCGCGACCATGACCGGCTGGCACGCGTCGATGCCCTGCGTGACGAAGGGGACCGTCCCAGCCAGGAACTGGTCGTCACCCGACCAGAAGAACGCCTCGTGCCGGTACCCGTTGTGGGTCCGACGCAAGCCATCCGCGCTGCGTTCAGCACCCGCACCCTCGACCGGGGTGTCGACTTGGTCTGTTCCCTGCGGCGACGTAGCCGCTCCCTTCGAAAGGGCCCGCCGCTGATCGCAGCAGACAAGCGTATGCAACGTCTCACCTGAGGTTACGCCCGAATCACCTGCTGGGACCCAGCCCGAGCAGCCCATTCGTCGTCGGGTGCGCTGCAGCGCTGGTTCCGGCCACAAGCGGGCCATGGCGACACCCCGGTAGTCACCGCATGATGAGGGTCCAATGGGGTCATTGACGGTCGGCCGGCCCGGGAGGACCCTCAGAGCTGAGGGCCGATCGGGGGCACCGTCATGATCAAGGTGTTGCGTCTGTCAAGGGTCGGGGGCGTGTGCGCCCTCGCGCTGGTGGCCTGCTTCCTCGTGGGCGGCGTCTCCATGGCCTCCAGCGGGGTCGAGGTCCTGATTCCCGAGACCGGAGAGCCTGGCCTCCAGTGGATCGCGGACGTCGACGCGGCCGGCGGACTCTTCTACGTCGGAGCCTGGCTCATCATCCTCATGGGCTTCCTCGGCATCGTTGCCTGGGTGGGGTTCTACGACGTCCTGCGGGACGCCGGCAGGGTCATGCTGCTCGGACCCGTCCTCGGAGCCGTTGGGCTGACGTTGGTCACCGTGTCGCACCTTCTGCCCATCTCGATGGCGTACGAGCTGGTTCCGGCCTACTCCGACGCCGACGCGGCGTCGCAGGCAACGCTGGCAGCCACTTTCGACACCTTCGCGGCGACCGCCCTCGTCACCAACAGCGCAGGAAACTTCCTGGGCTGGGGAGTGGTGGTGCCACTGTTCTCCGCGGCGATCCTGACGACGCGCGCCCTGCCCCGATGGATCGGATGGCTGGGCATCCTGGTCGGGGTGCTCGCCGGATGGCTGGGGCTCCTCGCGCCCGTGTCGAGCGTCTTCGAAGGCATCTCCAGCATCGGATTCATCGCATTCTTCGTGTTCATGGCCAGCATGGGCGTCGCCATCCTGCGTCAGCGCACCACCATCACGTCGACCGCCTCCAGCTGAGCGCAGCGACAGGACAGACTCGTGGCCCCCTGGCTCGGGGGCCACGACGACACCTGTCAGCTCAGCACACCACCGACGGCCATCACCCCGGCTGGGTCGTAGGACCGGATCGCCCTTCGCAGCCGCGCGATCGTCACCTCGTCGTAGGCGTCGGCGTACTCCTCAGGGGTGAAGGTGAAGTTCGGCAGCCGGTAGCCGCCGGTCCACGGACGCATCGCCGCCAGGATCGCCGCCGCGTGGTCCTGCACTCCGGGGATCTCAGCGATCCCGACGATCAGGAGCGAGTAGGCAACCTCACGCGACGCGAAGGCACTGGGGTGCTCGCCACCCCGGGCGATCGCACCGCCCATCTGGCGCACCTCGACGAGCACCTGCGGCGACGCCGCACCAGGTCCCGTCAGTTCAAGCAGAGCATCGACGGCATCCTGAGGGAAGTCCGTGAGGACGGCCGCCGCCTCGTACGCCGGTGTGGGGTCCAGTGGGTCCGTGTGCACGGAGTCGATTGCGGTGTATGGCTTGTGGGCCACATCGTCGAGGATCACCGGAGCCGCATCACGCATCGCAGCGAAGCGGCGCTCTCCCTCCTCGGCATCGCCGGTCCACACGTAGCGCACCGACAACGAGAGGCGGTCGGCGAGCTGCGGGGGGACGCCCGGCATGTCCGGCAGCTGGAACAACGCGAAGGAGGTGGTGCCCAGCTCAGGGAGGCCGTCAGACCAGTCCCGCCACCGCTCGATCACTGACGGAGCATCCCCGCCGTCGAACCACAGCGAGCCGCCGTAGAACATCGGCTGGTGCACGAGGTCGAACTCGATCGCCGTGACGATGCCTAGCATCCCCTTGCCGCCTCGAAGGGCAAAGAACAGCTCAGGGTGGTCCGTGGGCGTGACCCGACGCAGGACGCCGTCGCCAGTCACGACCTCGATGGCGCGAACCTTGTCGATCGCCAGCCCGTAGGTCCGCGCCATCGGCCCGAGGCCACCGCCCGTGGTGTAGCCGACGATCCCCACGTCGGTGATGGATCCGGACAGCGGCGCAAGTCCATGGGGCGCGGCGGCTTCGACGACGCGGAGCCACTTCACGCCGGCGCCGACCCGCGCCCAGCCCTCGGGGTGGACGACGACCTCGTCCAGTCGCTTGGTCGTGACGAGCAGCTCGGTGACGAGCTCGGCCATCGGGCCGTGTCCGGTGGCCTGTGGTGTCACGCGCAGGCCGTTGCGTGCCGCGAAGCGGACCGCCTCGACGACGTCCTGGTCGGTCTCCGCGGCCAGGACGGCTGCTGGCCTGACAGGGACCGCCACGTTCCACGGCGAGACGAGCGCGTCGTACTCCTCGTCTCCGGGAACGGCGACGGTTCCCTGCGTCCGTGCGCTCAGCTCTGCGAAGGGCACAGGGCGTTCGAGCGCGGCGGGCGATTCGGCGATGGTCATGATTCCTCCGGGTCTTTCGGTGTGGTGGTGGAGCACCACCGTGAACCCGGTGCCTTGAGACGAACTTGGCGTCCGCTTGAGGCGGCGTCCCTCAGCCGGGCTGGGATCCTGGGCGAGGCGAGACGAACAGCCCCTCGGGGTCCGCCGCCCCCCTGATGTCGACGAGTCGCTGCCACGAGTTGGCCGGCCAGCCGCGCTGTTCGTCGACGTCCGCGTCAGCCATCAGCAGGTATGCCGAGCCCGTCGCCCACGGCTGAAGGGCCTCCGTCACGCGGCTCGCGTCCTCGCGCACCGCCGCCCACCCCGCTCCCTGGTCGAGGCCGACACAAAGGACCAGGACCGAGCCGTCCATGCGGTCCAGCGCCCCCGCACGCGACGCCGTCCGACCCACCGCTCCCCCGAGCTGGCGCAGCTCCACGAAGAGCAGGTCCGACCCCGACCCCTGGCCCGCCGTCGCAACCAGCGCCTCGACGGCTCGCTCGGGCAGCGCGTCGAGAAGGACGCTGTTGGCGTAGATGGCAGTCGGCGCAAGCGGATCGAGCTGGAGCTGTGCCACCGAGGCTGCTGGACACTCGCTGAAGGTGTCGATCTCCGCGCCGAGGGCGCGCAGCGGCGCGAGCACCTGCGTGGCCGCTTCGCGCCCCTCAAGGACGACGGCGTCGATCATCACGAGCGTGCGTCCGCGGACGTCGGCGGGAAGCCACGGCAGATCGGGCGCCTGGAACAGCCGCGCGACACTGGTCACCGTGTCCGGCGCCTCCGCGGCCCACGAGCCCCACGCCGTGAGCACTCGCTGGGCGTGGGTCCAGTCCCAGGCGAGCAGGCCGGCATACACCGTGCTCACGGGCAGCAGGTCGAACTCGAGCGCGGTGACGACACCGAAGCCGCCACCTCCCCCGCGTGCCGCCCACAGGAGGTCACTGTCGACCTCGTCCGTCGCTCGCACGAACGTGCCGTCTGCCGTCACCAGCTCGACAGCTGTGATCGCGCTGCACTGGAGCCCGTGCTGGCGGGCGTACCAGCTCAGGCCACCCCCGAGCGACGACCCGACGACACCGACGCCGGGGCTCGACGTGTGCAGTGCGGCGAGGTCTACGCGGCCGGCTCGCTCCACGACGTCGCCCCAGAGCACGCCGGCACCGACCCGCGCGGTGCGTCGGCCGGCGTCGACGCGGAGCTCGGTCATGGCGGTGGTTCGCAAGAGGACGGCGTCACCGAGGTGGCCGGCGAGCGGAGGTGCGCCATGGCCGGTGCCCTGGGGTGCGACCTTGAGGCCTGCCGACGCGGCCGCGCGCAGCACTGTTGCCACCTCTTGGGGAAACGCCGGATAGGCCACGGCAGCAGGGTGGGAGTCAGCCTGGAGGTTCCACGGCATACGTGCCTCGTCGTATGCCGCGTCCCCGGGCAGGTGCACCGCGCCACCGCACAGACCTCGCAGGAGCTCCGCTCCGGACGGAGAGCGGGACGGTGCGGGGGACGCGGACTCGGGCACCACGGGATTCCTCACGATCGGGGCGTACCAGCATGACAAGGACGACTTGAGGGCAACTTGAGCCGGGACCCTGAGGCTCTTCGACGGATCATCGCCGGGCTCCCTGCACTGACTCGAGCACGGCTCGCACCGTCCCGGGTGTCAGGAACAGCCGCTGGGCGACCTCGTTGACGTCGAGCCCCGACGCGACCAGGTCCGTGACACGCCGCTGGCGGCTCGTGATCCCCACGGGGACGTCATCCACCTCGGCGGCGCTCTCTCCCCTCTCGACGAGAGCCGAGACAGCGTCATGGACAACCCGTGCGGCCCCACAGGCGCGGGCAGTTGCGAGTGCGGCCTTCAGGAGGGGCACCGCCTCCTCGTGGGCGACCGCCTGACATCGTCCGAGAGCGAGCTGTGCGCGAGCCTCTTCCAAGACCGAGGAGGTCCCCGACAGCACCTCAACTGCCTCTCGGAGGTGCTCGGCGCCGTCAGCCCCTCGCAGCTCACCCAGGAGCCGCAGGGACGGGCCGAGGGCTGTCGGCGCACCCCAGCGGCGCAGGAGGTCGACCTCCTCCTGAGCCAGGACCATCGCCTCGTCGCTGCGCCCGAGGGCATGGAGGGCCCGTGCCGCGAGCCCACGCCACGGACCCCAGGCCGGGTTGGCGACCGGAGGGCTGTCGGCCGAGGTGGCCAGCTCGCCGAGGGCATCGGATGGTCGGCCCTGCTCGAGGAGCAGTCGAGCCGCGGCTTCTCGCATCAGCCTTCCGCCCTCACCTACCCAGGGGAGTCGGCGTGCGTCTTCCAGGCTCGACGCGGCCGCGTCCAGGTCGCCGAGGTCGGTCAGGACCCCCAGGGTGAAGGCCGCGGCATACGTCGACGTGGCCTCGGAGATCCCCCAGACGCGCTGCTGCTCGACGGCATCGGTCAGCGACTGCACCGCGTCGTCGAGCTGGCCGCGACGCCACTGGGCGAAGCCTCGCCACAGGTTCACCGAGAGTGCGGCGAACAGTCCGCCCGTCGCGTGAGCTCGGGCGAGGGCACGGTCCCAGAAGTCCCCCAGCTCGTCGTCCGCCAGCATCAGGACGTTGGCGGCCACGATCCAGAGCAGTCCGTTGTCCACCGCCAGGAGGCGGTCCTCCTCGAGGGCGAAGCGGGCCAGCCGGACCGCACCCGCCCTGTCCTCGCCCTCACGCAGCAGCTCGTACGACAGGGTCGCGGCAAGCATCCGGGCACCGTCGCCCTCCCCTGACACCTCAGGGACGGGACCTGCTCGGTAGGCGTCAGCGGGGAGCCCGTGCATGAAGCCGGTGATGCGCTGCAGCGCGAGCAGTCCCTGCCGCTCGTCGTCGAGCCGGTCAGGAAGGGCTGCGCTCGCTGCGCGCGCGAACGAGGTGGCGACCCCGGGTGGGGAGACGAACACGTGGGTACGGGCGATGTCCATTGCCAGGAGGGCGCGCTCGTGCGGCTCGTCCAGGGCGGCGTACGCATCGCACAGGTGCGACACACCGGCGGGACCGTCGACCTGGGTTTCGACGCGTCCGAGCTCGACGAGCACGGCGGCACGATCGGGTCCGGACACCGGCTCCTCCAGCGCCCGCCTGAGCAGCCCGACAGCTGCATCGGCGGCACCCCGCGAGATCGCCGTGCCGGCCGCGCTCCGCAACAGCTGCACGGTGGCGACGCTGCCTCGATGCGGTGCCCGCAGCAGGTGGACCGCCACCTGCTCGGGTGTCGCGCCCAGCGTCCGGAGGACTTGCGCGGCACGGTCGTGGTGCAACGCACGCTCGCCGGCTGGGAGGTCGTCGTAGATCGCGTCACGCACCAACGGATGGACGAAGGTCAGGTGCCCGTCATCGGTGAGGATCTCGCTCCGGCTCAGGGTGTCCAGGGCAGCCGCTACCTCGTCCTCGGGCAGCTGGGCCAACGCGGCCACGGTCGGCAGGCCAGCGGCCTCGCCCAGCACGGCAACGGCACGCGCAGAGGCCGTCACCGTGGGAGGCATCCTGCGCAGCCGCAAGGTCACCAGAGCGGAGACCGCACGAGAGCCGACTGCCCGGACCGTGTCGACGTGGGAGACATCGGGCCGGACCCCCTCGTCCGCCAGGGCGCGCAGCAGCTGGCGCAGCAGCAGTGGGTTGCCCGAGGTCATGCGGTGGCATGCCTCGACGAAGGGGTCGGCGCCTTCGCCCAGCCGCGCCTGGACGAGGGTGGCAGCCGCTTCCGGCGAAAGCGGTGCGGGCCGGAGCACGGTGACCGACGAGTCCAGGGCGAGGTCCGCCAAGAGCGCGTCGTCAGGATGCTGTTCGCCCGTGCGCATGGCCAGGACGACGAGGACAGGGAGCCCTTCGAGCCGCTTGACGAGGTACGCGAGGTAGCGGAGCGAAGCGCTGTCGCACCACTGGATGTCATCGACGCAGATCACCACCGGCCCTTCGTTGGCAAGGTTCACGGTGAGCCAGTAGAGGCCGTGGAGTACGGCGAAGCTGCCGTTGTTCGCGGTCTCGTCTCCTGCCACCTCGTCGAAGACCGGCTTCGCAACCGAGGCGGCGCCGGCGAGCAGCCGGTCGCGTGCCCCGGGGTCGCCGGTGCAGGGATCGAACAGCTGGCGCACCGCACCGAAGCCAAAGGATCGCTCGAGCTGGCTGCCCCGGGCCGAGAGCACGCGGAGGCCCGCCGACGTCGCGAGACGCACTGCCTCGACGAGGAGCCGTGACTTGCCGATGCCGGCCGGGCCCTCGACGAGCACGCAACCGGGTCTGGCGTCGGCCACCTCGTCCACCATCCGCCGCAAGGACGCGAGCTCCCGTGCTCTGTCGACGAGGTCGGACGTTGAACCCGTGTCAGGGGACGTCTCCCGCACGCCCAGCTCCCCCGCGGGCTGCTCTCTGACACTCCGGTCCCCCGGGCGCTGCTCCTCTGGGGGCTGCTCCCTCCCATCGAGCTCGACCCCGATCCTCGGCACCGGTCCGTCAAGGGCCGGAGACTGGGCGAGCACCTCGGCCTCGAGCGCTCGAAGCGCGGGCCCCGGGTCCACGCCCAGCTCCTCGGCCAGGGTCTGGCGTGCCCTGCGCAACGCCGCCAAGGCCCCCGCCTGCCGCTGGGCGCGGTAGAGCGCAAGCGCCAGGAGTCGCCAGCGCTCCTCCCTGAGCGGGTCCTCGGCGACCAGTGCCTCGAGCTCACCAATGACGACGGCGGCGTCTCCCAGCTGCAGTCTGGTCTCGAGCCGCCGCTCGCGCGCCACGGCATACAACTCGGTGAGGCGCAGGGCTTCGGCTTCGACCCAGGGCTCGCCCAGGTACTCGGCATACGCCGGACCGCGCCACAGCCGGAGGGCGTCGTCCAGCGAGCGCATCGCCTCGGCCGGCGCGAGCCCTGCCGCGGAGTCCAGGGCTCGTTCGAAGCACCACGCGTCGACGGAGCCGGGCGCGAGCCGCAGGACGTAGCCGGCCGCTTCACTGGCGATGACGCCGTCGCGCTGCCGGGCCACGGCCTCGGGCTGGAGGCAGCGCCGGAGGTGACTGACGTAGGACTGGAGTGCTCCAGCCGGGTTCGAAGGTGGGTTGTCCCCCCAGACGCAACGCGTGAGTCGCTCGGCTGAGACGACCTGGTCTCGCCAGATCACCAGCGCGGCGAGGACGGCGCGCTGGCGCCGCCCACCGAGGTCCACGACCACGCCGTCGCGCGTGGCCGCGAGCTCGCCGAGCACTCGGAGTCGCACCGTCGTCCCGCGCTCCACCCCGCTCCCCAGTCTGCTCCGTCACGCAGGCGGCGACCGCCCGAAAGGGCGAGGTCCAGCGCACCCTTCAAGCCACCTCAGGACCGGCTCAAGGGTCCCGCGGGAGGATGGTCTCGGCAACCCCCATCTGCCCAGACCCCGACCAGACCCCGACACCAAGCCCCAACACCAGGCCCCGGCAACAAGCCCCGACGACGCACTGGGCGGCACGGTGGAGCTCCAGGTCCACGGAGACGAGGGCGAGAAGGTGACCATCCTGGACGTTGGCCGAGCCACCCTGGAGATCTCCAACCCCCGGCAGGTGGACATGATCGACCTGCAGGTCACCGTGTTCGAGGAACGGGGCGGTCAGTCGGTCAATTCGAGCCAGGCGTCGTTCGGTGCGTAGTCCCACTCCGTGACCAGCCTGTTCTCGGTCACGGACGCGTACGCGTAGAAACCCGTTGCGTTGGGAAAGACACAGGCTTTGTCTGCACCTGTCAAGAAGAAGATGCTCACGTCTCGCCGGGACTCGTTCGCCGGCTCGCTGGGATGGAAGAAGTCGAACGGAAAGCCGTAGGGCCCGCCGACCCGCTCGTCGGTGACGCCGGTCGTCAGGTTCTTGACCCACACTCGCAGCTGCCCGGGTTTCGGGGCGTCGGTATTGATACCGATCTGGCAGTCAGCGGCTCCATCACGATCGGTGTCGAAGACGAAGCCGTGTTCGATCACGCGGCTCGCGGGGTCAAGGGTTGACGCCAAGGGCGGTGTCTCCCGGAGCTTGATCCCCCAGGACAATGAATGCGAAGGGTCTCCCGAGTTGACCTCGCGGATGTCAATCCCACCATAGGTGGAATCTGCTTCATCGATCTGGGACTGCCTCGCAGTGACCCGCCTCGAGGTGTCCGGGCGAAGCGGGGTCCAGTGCTTCGCCAGCGCATCCCCGGTGGGCCGGGGGATCGGGTCCTTGGCCGGCTGCGGAGCGGTGCGATCGAGCCCGCCCACGAAAGACGTTCCGAGCATGGCCAGGACGAGGAGCGCGCAGGCAGCGGCAGCGGAGATCACGGTGCGGGTCCGGTGTCGCTGGGCCCCGCGCTGCTCGATGGCCGAGAAGTCGGGCGGCTGTGCAGCCTGGGCCGCAGCGCGGGACATGTCAGAGCGCAGGAGCCGGTCGAGGTCAGGCATGGGGCGCCTCCTCCTGACGGGGGTCGGGAAGGTCGGCGAGCAGCAGGGCGAGTGCAGCGCGTCCCCGGCGCAGCCGGGTCTTCACGGTGCTGACGGGGACGCCGGTGGCCTCGGCGACCGCCTGGACAGGGAGGTCGGCCAGGTAGTGCAGCGCGATGGCCTCCCTCTGGATGGCGGGCAGCGTCCGGAGGGCAGCCATGAGCGCCAACCGGTCGTCCTCCATCACTGGGTGTCGCGCGACCTGCGCTCGCTCGCGGTCGCCGAGCAGCCTGCGTCGGTGCGCACGGGTGCGGCTGACGTTGACGGCGACCGTGCGCAGCCACGCCTCCGGGTTGTCCAGACGGGCGAAGGTGCGTCGGTGCTGCACCGCGCGTGCAAAGGCCTCGGCGACGACTTCCTCCGCCTCGGTGAGGTCGCGGCACACGCCATACAGCTGACCCACCAGGCGCCGGTACGACGCCTCGAACACCACGCGCACGCGGTCGGACTCACTGTGGACCTCGTGGGCCACGAGTGGTTCTCCAGTCCCCGCACTCATGGTGGATCTACCCCTCGATGCGGATCGAGTCGAGGGCGGCCTTCAGGTCGGCCTGGTCTGTGTCGGACATACCTGGGCCCGTTTCGACCAGGAACACCTGCCGGCTGCCGTGCACCTCGACGACGTGCACGCTCACGCGTTGGCCGGGAAGGAGCACGAAGTACTTGTCCGCACGCCTGCTCTTCCAGACCTGAAGACCCATGACGTCGTCCTGGGCCAAGCGACACTTCGCCAGGTCAAGGCTCTGTGGGATCTCGAGCTCGATCCGCGTGGCGGGGTAGCCCGCCAAGGTGCCGGTCACAGGGCCCTCCTTGGTCGGGCCGGGCTGCTCCATCAGCGCCGTGACGAGGTCCCCGACACCGGAGCCGACGGCCATGGGGACACCTTCGCCCTGACACGGGTCGGTGAAGATCTCGTCGACCACGACGGCATAGAACCCGAACTCGTTGTCCTGGTCGGCGTGCTTGCTGAAGATGTGGCCGTACTGCACCGCCCAGCCGTCCCGGAACGTCACCGTGTAGTCCGCAACCGACCACGGCGAGGCCGGAATTCGGTAGGTGCCTGGCTCGATGGCCAGGTGCGCAACGGAGGACCGGCCGCTCGTCGTGGTGTCGCTGGCCCACGTCGGAATCACGGGCTGCGGGGCCCCGTCAGTGGCATCCCCCGCGCACCCTGCCAAAGCCCCCACCACCATCAGCCCAGCCGCCACGACCCGGTGAGGTGCCGGGACATTCACCCCCCGCTGGATCATGCCTCTCATGACCAAACGACCCACGAGCGGCCGGAAAGGTTTCACACCAGCGACGATCCCACCCCGCTCGCGGACAAAGGAAGTGCTGTCGGGGACATGCGCGGGGTCCCCCTCGCGCGTAGCGTTAGCGGGGCGTGGCGATGCTGAACCCGGGCCGGGTGCCAACCCCGTCTCGTCCGCCGCCGGACAAGATCCATCGGCGATGGAATGGCTCCTGCACTCGCACCTGCCGGCCCGGAGGGGAAAAGGTGACATGACCGGTACGCCGCCGAGAACCTCCACACGTCACGTCCGACGTGCAGCTCTCCTCCTTGCACTGGCGATCTTTCCGTATGTCTTGGCAACAGCCATAGAGCGTGGCTTGGTCCCCGAGTCGCCTATGACCCGCCGGATGTTTGACAGCGACTTCATGCTGCTCGGGATCTGGGTCACACTTGGACTGGCCATCGCCGCCTGGCGCTCTTCGCTCGCCGCCATGAATGCTCGCCCGACCGGAAGCGTCGCTTCTCCGATGTCGTCCCTCGCGTTTCTCCTGTCGGTCCTTGTCACCATCGCCACGGCGCTCCTGGCCGTCGGGTTTCTGGTCATACTGAACTAACGTCATGGCGGCGGCGATGGCCCGGATGCCGACGTCGTCATCCAGTCCACAGCCGTGGCCCAGCGCACGATGACCACGGGCCCTGAGGCTGACGACACCTGCTGAGGGATGGCGAGATGGTGAGAGGCCAACACCATTGCAAGACCCTGAAGCCCAGCGGGAGATGCCATGAAGCAGTTGCCCCGTCTCCATCGGCGTTCGGCGGCAGGCGCATTCGCCACAGCGCTGACGCTCAGTGCCGCAATGGGCGTCGGCGCCACGCCAGCAGATGCCGCGACCAGCGTCCGGGTCCGATCGGTCGTCCGCACACAGGTCGCCGTGTCGCAGGCGTCCGGGGCCATCGTCAGCATCGTCCATGTGTGCCCTCTCGGATCTGACCTCGACCGTCCGATGACGAAGTCGCTGATTGCCAGAACACCTCCTGGCTACCGCCTGTTGAGCCGCGAGCTGTGGCCTCGCGGCATGGTCACGCGGTGGCGCCAGACCGGGCCGATGTCTCAGGTCGACAACCCGCCACTGCCACAGCAGACCGTCGCCTGCGTGCGGAGCGTGCAGGCCGGGGCTGCACGGAGTACTGCCAACATCAGTGTCACCATGCGGCTCTGGGGCCCTGCACCAGCGAAGGCCGAGGTGTCTTCCTGGCACGATCCGTCCGGCACCTGGGGCGGTCGAGCAGCCAAGAGCACCATCACAGTTCGCGATTTCACCTCACGGCGCCTGGTGTACGCCGACGCCGGGAGTGACTTTCCCGACGAGGCGTTCGGTTACGGCTTCATCAACGGCCCCTATCCCGCTGGCAAGTTCGCGGAGCTGAAGCTCTACCTATCGGTTACCACCCGGCGGCCCTGAAGAAGGATCCATCATGTCCTACTCACAGCGGGAGAACCCGCCCGCAGACCAGCGACCACCCGCACCCACCGGGATAGTCGGAGGGTGGTTCAGCTCATGACCAGAAGTGGATTCTCGCTCAGCCCGAGTGTCGCTCGATCGGCGGCGGCAATAGCCGCGATCGCCACGGTTGCCACCATTGCGTTCTGGTCCGTCGCCATCATGGACGTTCACACCGCATTCTCGGAGTGGCTGTTCACCAACCACCTGGGACTGGCGATCGCCCTCACGGTGGGCATGGCGGCAGTGGCCTCCGGCTTGGCACTGATTGCCCTGCAGGTGTCTGATCTCGCGCCGACCTCGAAGGCGCAAGCGAAGTTCGCGCTCCGCTGCGTCGGCCTCGCTGTCCTGATCTCCGCCGGCCTGTTCCTGATCACCCGTGGGCAGGGGGGATGACGTCACAAGCCTCAACCCCGCTCCCAGAGATGGACCACGACCCGGGCGTCGTGCATCCCCTGCGTCCGGGCCGTGGTGTCGCCGACGCCTCGTGGGGCCCCCTGCTGGACCCAGCGCCTCGACCACGGGTACCTACCCAAGCGGTAAAGGGCAGAAACGTGACCGGGTCCCCCATCGCCGCCGGTCAGGGTTGGTCCTGGCCTGGTTGACGGGCTGTCTTACGGGTGTTTGACAGCGAATCCCCCGCCCCAGCTCCACACAGCCACACCCGGCCGTACTGGCGATTCATGCTCAACCATGGGCCCCAACCTTCCCCCTAGGACTTCGCTACTGCTCAATCAACGAGCCGACAGACCGTCGGTTACGTCACGGTCGCGAGAAGGCGCTGCAGGCACGGCGCATGACCGCCCAGGTCGACGCGGCTCGGAAAGGGGCTCAACTCACCGGTGTTCCAGTTGCGGACACCCTTCCCCGGCGGTCTGATGGGAAGGATCTACCCGTCAGGATCCCTCCCTGAGGAGCACCAATGCCCAACTCCGTATCCAGGCGTACCTTCCTCGGCGGTTCCGCCGCGACGCTCGGCTTCGCATTTGCCGGCGCTGGCAGCCTCGACCCCTTCCTCAGCTCGGCCGCGGCAGCCACCCGCACCAGCGCCGGCTACGGCCCCCTGTACCCGGCAGGCCCCCTGCTCTCCCTCCCCAAGGGCTTCTCCTACAAGGTGATCGGGCAGTCTGGTGTCGCCGGCGCCAGCGGGTTCGTCCACCCCGGAGATCCTGACGCCATGGGCTGTTTCGCCCGCCCGGATGGCGGCTCGGTAGTCGTGTCGAACCACGAACTGGCCGGCTCGGACCGGCACGCGGTCCCACACGTCGACGGCCTCGTCTACGACGACGGTGGCATCGGTGGAACCTCCACGATCGTGCTCGACGCCGACAACAACGTGATCGAGCAGTACACATCCGTGTCCGGCACCTGGAACAACTGTGCTGGCGGCGTCACACCGTGGGGCACCTGGCTCACCTGCGAGGAGACGGAAGCCAGGACCGGCGGCACCCTCACCAAGGACCACGGCTACGTCTTCGAAGTCGACCCGACCAGCCAAGCCGCCAACATCCACAGGTCCCCGCTCCCCCTGAAGTTCCTCGGCAGGTTCGCCCACGAGGCAGCAGCGGTCGACCCAGCGACAAGCAGCATCTACCTCACGGAGGATGCCGGCGGACCGAACGGACTGTACTTCCGCTGGACCCCACCCACCAGCTTCACGCCAGGGAAGGGCGCCCTTCACGCCCTCGCCGCAGACGGCGCCGTCGAGGTCGGCACGCTCGAGGCAATGAAGTGCTTCGACGAGGACGGCAACCACGTGCCCGACCTGTCGATCGCCACCACGGTCAACACGGTCTACACCGTCACATGGGTGACTGTGCCGGATCGCGACGCCCGGAGCACCTCGGTCCGCAAGCAGTTCACCAACAACCAGATCACCCGGTCGCGCAAGCTCGAGGGCCAGTGGTGGGGCGACGGCGGCGCCTACTTCGTCGCCAGCTTCGCCCGTCACTCGGACGGCTCGACCAACGAGCACGACGGCCAGGTCTGGTTCTACGACCCCGCGAAGTCGCGGATCGTGCTCAAGACGATCTTCGGGGTCAACACGGACCCGGCCACCGGCGACTCCAGCTTTGACGGGCCCGACAACATCACCGTCTCACCACACGGCGGCCTGATCCTCGCCGAGGACGGCGAGGGCCGCTCGCACCTCGTCGGCGTGACGGAACAGGGCAAGGCCTACCCGCTCGCCCTGAACCTCGCGAACGAGAGCGAGTTCGCTGGCCCGGTGTTCAACGCATCTGGCAGCACGCTGTTCGCGAACATCCAGGCGCCGGGCTACACGCTGGCAATCACCGGACCATGGGGCCGGCCTTCAAACGCCAGTTAGGCCCCTCGGGAGGGCCCAACGGGTCAAGGACTTTCGCTCCGTCCGCGCACGTCCCTGAGCGTCATCCTTAGCACGAGCCACTCCCCACCGTCCACGATGTCAGCCTTGGTTCGGCGCCCGCTCAGCGGGCAGAACGGAGCACAGACGCGGGGTTCCTGATCAAGACCGCCGCCCCGGCGATAGGCCTTCCCGCGCATGGTCCGAATTCCTGCTGGCGGGGGAGCATCGCTGGGGATCGGGAAGAGCGCGCCGGACGACGCGCGCTGCCACCAAGAGGTGCGGTGGCGAGGACTACGTTCACCGCACCCCTAGGTCAGCGCGTCGTGAGCGTGCGCATCCCTGAGAGCGTCGTCGATCTCCATTGCTTGTCCCGCGTTATACGCGTTATTCCACTGCTGGTCTGTCAACGCAGCGCGAGCCCTTTCCCACGCACCAGCAATCTCGGCCTGTTGTCGTGGGTCGCGCATTTGCCCGAACCGTTCGTACGTCGCTTCTGCGGCGCCGAAAAGGTGCGCGGCCAGGTGGTGCTGCCCGAGTTCGGCGAGGACGCAGGCGTAGTCCTCGGCCAGGATCATCAGGTTGCTGGCCCAGTTGACATTCAGCGCGTCCGGGACGAGTCGGTACATCTGCTCGTGCGCCTCGCCTACGCGTCCAATTAGGCGCAGGCTGCATGCCATGTTCTGGCGATCGTTGACTGCCGCGTCGGGGGCTTCGAGCTGATGGGCGATGGCTAGTGTCTCGGTCTGCAGATCCAGAGCGGACTGCAGGTCGCCGTCTGACGCTTCGAGCATGGCGAGGACTTGCAGAGCGTCGTGGAGTTCGTTCGTGTTCTGGGATTCTCGGGCGAGCCGAACCGCCTCTTGCAGCAAGGGACGTCCCGCCGTGAACCGTCGCCGTGCGATTTCCACGCCGCCGAGATCGATGAGGCCCTTGAGGATTGCGGTGACGTCTCCGAGTCGCTTGGCCATCTCGACGCTTGCCTGCGCGGCTACGAGCGCAGCTTCTTGCTGACCCGACCGACCAAGGAGCACTGCCCGCGCCCGAAGGCAGGCGGCTATCTCAGAGCTGTCGCCGTCGCCAGCACGCTCAAGAGCTCTCTCAAGGTGTTTTCCTCCATCGGCTGGGCGATATGCCACCAGCCATTCGTTGAGCGCCTTACACAGGCGGAGACCCGAGCGGAGTCGCTCTTGATCAGCTGGGGACGGTTCGGCCTCAGGCAGCGCCCAGCTGAACACCTCGCCGAGGTTGGCGTCCTCGGCTTCGAACCAGGCTCGGGCCGCCCAGTATCCCGAGCCAACGAACTGCGTACTCATTTCCTCGGCAACGTCGACGTAGTGGCGCGCGTGCCGTTCCCTTGCCACGTCGACCTCGCCACTCTCGGTCAGCTTGGCGTGGGCGTAGTCGCGGACGATCTCAAGTAGGCGCACTCGGGGTTCCCCGTCGAGCGCCTCCGTGATGTCTACCAGGCTGGCTTCGACAAGGCCCGCAATCGCGTCAAGCGGGTCCTCGATGCCGGGTTCGCCGGCGGGTGCCACGACGGCTGCGATCGCACGCAGGTCGGCGCCTCCGCGGAACACACTCAACCGGCGGAGGACACCCTGCTGCCGTCGGGTCAACAGGTCATACGACCACGCGATCGTGTCCCGGAGCGTTCGTTGCCGACTCGGGACGCGCCGGCCGGTGGTCTCGAGGTCGAGTGCTGAGTCCAGCCGCCCCAAAACGGCAGCCGGGCTGAGTAGCCTCACTCGAGCCGCGGCCAGTTCCAGCGCTAGCGGCAAACCATCCAGTCGCCTGCAGACCGCCGCAATGTCGGCAGCGTTGTGCTCGGTAAGGACGAAGGTTGGCCGAACCTGACGGGCGCACTGGACGAACAGCTGGACCGCACCGGAACCCGCGGCCTCGTCGATGCTGTCGCCGATTGGCAGCTCCAACGGCGGAACCAGGTACTCGTGCTCCCCCGGCAGATGCAAAGGACGCCTGGACGTGGCGATGAGCCTCACCGCTGGCACACCCGCCAGGAGCGCGGCGACCACAGTGTCTGCTTCACGCAGCTGTTCGAGGTTGTCCAGCACGAGCAGAGCCGACGCACCGACCTGTGCATTGATTGCTGAGGGGGTGCGCGCCTCTGGTGGCGCGTCGAGCGCCTCGGCGATGGAGTTCCACATACCGTTGGCCGTCGTCACCGACGCCAGAGGAACGAAGAACACGCCGTCGGGAAAGTCGTCGACGACGCGACGAGCAAGCTCTGTGGCCAACCGGGTCTTACCAGACCCTCCCGCACCGGTCAGTGTCAGGAGCCGGACGCGCGGCGTCGTCAGGGTGTCGGCCAGCCGATCCAGCTCTCCCGAGCGCCCGACGGTTGGTGTTGGTGGCTCAGGCAGGCGCGATGGCGCACCCAGCGACCGCAGTGGGGGGAACTTTGCCTGCAACCCCACACCCGTCACCTGAAACAGACGTTCGCGTCGACCCAGATCCTTCAGCTGGTGCTCGCCCAGATCGCGCAACAACAGACCCTCGGGCAACTCCTCAGCCACCAGGGCCGCGGTCGCCGCCGACAGCACGAGCTGACCCCCATGCGCGGCAGCGGCTATTCGTGCCGCGCGATGTACGTCCATCCCGACGTACGCGCCATTGTGGACCGTCGGAGCGCCCGTGTGCGCACCCATCCGCACCCTGACCGGCTCCCCGCCTGGCCACGCGGAAACGCCAAGCCGACGCTGGGCCTGAACCAAGGCGCCAACAGCTTGCCGCGCCGTCTCGAAGACCACGAAGAAGCTGTCCCCCTCCGTGCCAAGCTCAACCCCACCGAAGTCGGCCCAAGCGGCGCGCAGGATCCGGCGCATCTCATCCAACGATGCCGCGTAGCCCGAACCCAGACGCGATAGCAGGGCAGTCGAACCCTCGACGTCTGTGAACACCAAGGACACCGTCCCAGACGGCAACGCGTGCATCACCACATCATCCCGCACGCTGATCCGTGGCACGTTGCATCACCGCGGCGGCGGCGCAGCGTGGTCCGGAGGGTGTTTGGTGCTTGGCCGCAGCTCGCAATGGGTCGTGGCCCGGGCTCAGACGGTATAGGCGTCGCGAAGGGCCAACAGCAGCCGGCGTCGCCGCTCCATGGGGCTGTCAGCCCCCGTGTCTCTAGCTTCTGGCTGCGATGCCAGGACCTCCCCGTCGGAGGTAAGGAAGACATAGATCCACCCAAGAACGGCGTCCGGGTCGTTGGCGTCGACGAGCGGCTTGTACGAGATGCCGAGGAGGTCTGCCCACGCGACCAGAGTGCGAGAGTACGTGTTGCTCACCAGAATTCCACGGCGGTCGACTCGGAGTCCCAAGAATGGGAGCCGGATTGCGAGCCAACCCAACAGGCCGGCGATCGCGACGCTGAGGACCAGGAATGAGGTGCCGAGCCAGCCCGCCGTATAGGGGTCCTCGAATGCCCCAAGTCCGACGAGCGGGCTGACGAGAGCACCCGCCACACAGAGGGGAACCTGAAAGACTGGCAGCTTTCCGCGAAGGTGGAAGCGGGGAAGTTCCAGTCGGGTAGTGCCGTCCGGTCCGGTGAGGAAGCCCCGCCGGCGCATCTCTGCTGAGAGAGCGGCGTAGCGTTCTTCGTTGTGGGGCCGCACGCCCGCTGGCGTGTCCTGCGGGCCATTTTCGTCGGTCGTCATCTGCGCGCGCTCGGCCCACTCGCTGGCCAGTTCGACCAGCGGCAGATGGATGACGTCCTGCACCGTGTCAGCGTAGCCAGCCTATTGAGGCTGGACCCGAGCGAATTTCCGCCGCTCCGACCGATTCTCCCCGACACCCACGGGACTCACCTCCCCCGATCTCCCTCGGGGCCGCCACGGATCGACACCCGTCACAGCCCTCCGAGTGGTTTGTACCCGGACGTGATGGGTAGGTTCGAGGTGACCTGCGCACGTCCCACCAGGGGCTGCTCACGCACCGGCAGAACGAGGCTCAGGATGTCCAAGCACGACGAGGGTGACTACTCCGAGGCCGACCTGGTGGTCAAGGGCCAGGAGGACCACGCAGCCGGCCCCACCGCGGTCGCGGTGTCGATGAAGCGGTCCCTCGACCACATGGGTGTGAGGCGTACCGCGCAGACCCTCCTCAAGCTCAACCAGGCCGAGGGCTTCGACTGCATGAGCTGTGCGTGGCCGGACCCCGACCCGGGCCACCGGCACACGGCAGAGTTCTGCGAGAACGGCGCCAAGGCCGTCGCGGAGGAGGCGACCCGCGACCGTGCCACGCCGGAGTTCTTCGCCCAGCACAGCATCGCCGCGCTCGACGCCCACACGGAGCACTGGCTGGGCCAGCAGGGCCGCATCACCCACCCCATGGTCAAGCGGCCCGGGGGCACGCACTACGAGCCGATCGAGTGGGACGAGGCATTCGACCTCATCGGTGCCGAGCTGCGCTCGCTGGGCAGCCCCGACGAGGCGACCTTCTACACCTCCGGGCGGGCCTCCAACGAGTCGGCGTTCGCCTACCAGCTGTTCGTCCGCGCGTTCGGCACCAACAACCTGCCGGACTGCTCGAACATGTGCCACGAGTCCACGAGCATCGCCCTGCAGGAGTCCATTGGCATCGGCAAGGCCAGCGTCACGCTCGATGACGTCCACACCGCCTCCGTCATCGTCATCGCCGGCCAGAACCCCGGGACCAACCACCCGCGCATGCTCTCGGCCCTCGAGCTCGCCAAGCAGAACGGCGCGAAGATCATCTCGATCAACCCCCTGCGTGAGGCCGGGCTGGTCAGGTTCAAGAACCCGCAGAAGCCCAAGGGCGTCATCGGGCACGGCACAGCCATGGCCGACCTGCACCTCCCCGTGAAGGTCAACGGCGACCTCGCCCTCTTCCAGGCGATCGGCTCGCTCCTCGTCGAGTGGGACGCACTCGACCACGACTTCATCGCCACCCACTCCACGGGCTTCGAGCAGTGGCGCGACCACGTCCGCGCCGTCGACTGGGACCAGGTCGTCGAGGTGACCGGGCTGTCCCGCGAGCTGATCACGCAGGCCGCCGAGATGCTTCGCGGCTCCACGCGCACCGTCTACTGCTGGGCGATGGGCCTGACGCAGCACCGCAACGGGGTCGCGACCATCAAGGAGGTCGTCAACCTCGCCCTGGCGCAGGGCAACATCGGCCGCGAGGGCGCCGGCCTGCTGCCGGTGCGCGGTCACTCCAACGTCCAGGGCGACCGCACCATGGGCATCTGGGAGCGACCGCCCGCCGCCTTCCTCGATGCCCTCCAGAAGGAGTTCGGCTTCGACCCGCCGCGTGAGCACGGCCTGGACGTCGTCGACTCCCTGCGCGCCATGCGTGACGGGAAGGTTCAATTCTTCATGGGGCTCGGTGGCAACTTCGTGCAGGCCGTGTCCGACACCGACATCGCGATCCCGGCCATGCGCAAGGTCCGCATGACGGTGCAGGTGTCCACCAAGATCAACCGCTCGCACCTCGTCTGCGGGGAGACCGCTCTGATCCTGCCGACCAAGGGCCGCACCGAGAAGGACATCCAGGCCAGTGGTGCCCAGTGGATCTCCGTCGAGGACTCCACGTGCTCCGTGCACGCCTCCCGCGGCCCGCTGGAGCCGGCCAGCCCCCAGCTCAGGTCGGAGGTCGACATCGTCACCAGCATCGCCGAGGCGACGCTGGGAGACCGGTACGGCCTGCAGTGGAAGGCGATGCGGGACGACTACCGCGTCATCCGTCACCACATCGCCAAGGTCGTCCCCGGGTGCGAGGACTACGAGGTCAACGTCCGCAAGCCTGGCGGCATGATCATGCCGCACCCGCCGCGCGACACCCGGACCTTCGACACCAAGTCCGGCAAGGCTGAGTTCGTCGCCTCGCCCATCGAGGTCGTCCACGTCCCCGAGGGTCACGTGCTGCTCCAGACCTTGCGCAGCCACGACCAGTACAACACCACGATCTACGGCCTCAGCGACCGCTACCGCGGCATCGAAGGAGGCCGCAAGGTGGTCTTCGTGCACCCAGACGACATCACGGCGTTCGGGCTCGAGGACGGCGACCTCGTCGACATCACAACCCGATGGACCGGCGACGACCTCGTCCGCCGCGTTCATGGGTTCCGTGTAGTCAGCTATGACACTCCCCGCGGATCGGCCGCCGCCTACTACCCCGAGACCAACCCGCTGGTGCCGCTGGACTCGACCGCCATCGGGAGCAACACCCCGACCTCCAAGTCCGTGGTGGTGTCGCTGACGGCCGCCGGCCCCGGCGCGGCGAACGGCACCACGCCGGGGCAGACCGGAGGCACCGCCCAGAACCCCACGGGTTCGGACTGGGACCACAAGAAGACCCCGGAGCCCGAACACCTGTCCTGACCCGACGAGCCATCGGCGGCACGACGTCCACCGGTCGGAAGTCCAGTCGCCCGACCTCGGTGAGACGCTCGTCAGTCTCCCAACGGAGCCGAGATCAGACGCCAGAGAGGTGGCAACTCAGCTCGCCTGCCAAAGGCGTAGGACGGCTCAACACGCGTTCTAATCAAGCGCAGGCCGCGTCGTCGATTCGAGAATTCTGCGGGCTCGACGACCTAGGTCGTGCAGATCAACTCGGCCTGCCTCGTCTGCGGCCGCCAGACGAGCCGCCAGATCCAACGCCTCTTCGATCTCAGGTCCGGCAGCGGCGACCTCTTGGCCCATGTCTCGAAGGATGGTGCCCTCGGCCCTGGACGCGATCAAAGGATCGGCGACTCCGTCGATCCAGACCCGGGTTCGGCGGCCATCTCCGCGCTCCCCGCCAGTGATTCGCTCAAGCGCGTATATGCGGTCTGCACGCGCGAACTTGCCGAAGCCCAGGGCGACCATCCGACTATCCGAAGCCACCCTGACATCTTGACACCCGCCACTGACAAAGGTCTCGCGAGCTGGGCTGGCCGCGTCGGGAAGGCGCGTCTTACGGCTCCTCTCCGCAACACCCCAAGCCAGCCTCAGCCGAAGCTGCCCCCAGGGCTAGGTGCGAGGACTTCACTCTGCATCCCGGGTCTTGGCTCCGGCGTGCCCATCACGAATCGCCTGGTGGCTCCTGACTGAGCGCAGGCGACTTGGTCACTCAGATAGTCACTCAGCAGCAGGGAAGAGGTCAGAATCAGCCCCTTTCCGATCGAACGAGAGCAGCCCCTGACTGGCGTTTCCGCCTGTCAGGGGCTGTTCCGAACTGGTGGGCGATACTGGGTTTGAATTAGTACACCCATCCCCTTAGCCTTGCCTGTGTGACCCAGCCAAAAGCGCTCCTGACCTGCGCAAATGCCACCTGTTAGCATGTAAGGGCAGGGAAGGTCAGGGAGGCGTTCCCCGGCCAAATTGAGGCACAAACTAGGCATGGAGGCGATACTGAGTGAGCAAGGCGAGATATGGAAGCGGCACCGTCCGCAGGTTGCCAAGCGGGAAGTACCAAGCGCGCGTCTACGGGCTCGACGGGAAGCAGAGGGCCGTTGGCTCCTACATGACCCGCAAGGACGCGGAGCGCGCACTGGCGGACGCGAGGGTCGCGGCTGGCCGGAGCAAGTGGGGCAAGACCGATGGCCCCACACAGACCCTCACCCAGTACGCCGAGGTCTGGCTGGCTGAACGTCGGGTCAAGCCCCGGACCAGCGACCACTACCGCGCGCTGCTGGACCACCACGTGCTCCCCGGCCTCGGCAGCTACCGGCTTCGCGACATCTCCCCCGCCCTCGTCCGGCAGTGGCACAGCGAACTGACCACCGGCCCGACCATGCAGGTCCACGCATACGGGCTGCTGCGAACGATCCTCGGCACCGCCGTTACCGATGACATCATCGCGGCCAACCCCTGCCACATCCGTGGGGCGGGCACTGCGAAGCGCACCAGCAAGACCGAAATCGCCACCGTGGAGGAACTGGCCACCATCACCGAGGCCGTCCCCGACCGCTACCGCGCCATGATCCTGCTGGCCGCGTGGTGCTCGTTGCGACAGGGCGAACTGTTCGAACTACGCCGAGCCGACCTCGACCTCCCGCGTGCCGTGGTGCATGTGCGCCGAGGCGTGGTGCGGGCCGGTGGTCAGGTCATCGTTGGCGACCCCAAGAGCGTCGAGAGCAAGCGCAATGTGCCCATCCCACCCCACATCCTGCCCGCGCTAGAGCACCACCTGACCAAACACACCGGCCCCAAGAAGGACGCCCTGCTGTTCCCCGCTCGCCACGGCGGGCACATGGCCCCCGCGACCCTCTACAAGGTGTTCTACCCCGCCCGCAACAAGGCCGGACGCCCCGACCTTCGATTCCACGACCTGCGGCACACCGGGGCCACCCTGAGCGCACAGGTAGGCGCGACCGTCGCCGAACTCATGGCCCGACTGGGGCATTCCACCGCCTCGGCAGCCATGCGCTACCAACATGCCGCAGAGGGGCGCGGACAGATCATCGCCACCGCCCTGTCAGACATCGCGACCGGCGGGACCGTGGTGCCCCTGCGCAAGCCCGCCAGCAAGGCCAGCAAGCCCGCCTAGGCCCCCGCTCGGGGGCCGTCGCCTGCCCCCGCTCCCCATTCCCCTGCCACAGGCCCGCTGCCTGTCCGCTGAGAGCCCGCCGCAGGCCCACAGGCTGCCCTAGCCTCGGCCCATGCCGGGTAAGTACACACACCACCGCTGCCCCATCTGCAGGGAGCCCCAGAACTTCAAACACCTGCCCGTAGAGACCGATCTCCAAGGCAGGGCGCTCATGGTGTGCACCCGCTGCAATCACAAGATCGCCGCACCCAAGGGGAGGTGACCCAGAGTGACCGACATACCCCTACAGCCGACCCCTGCGCCAAGGTGGTCAGACGGACTTGAGCGAGAACGCTGACCGATAGGTTGCCACGATGCGAGAAGTGGTAATCCCTGCCCTTGTGGCGGCGATAGTAACCTTGGGCATCGAGTTCTTCGCCAAACCGAGCCTTGAGGCGCGCAAGGAACGCATCACGGAACGTTTCCGGGGACAGCGCGAGGCTCGGCGTCACTTCCGGGCGCTCGCGTTTGAACTCGGCCGGGTTCTGGTCTATCTGGACTCGGAAAGCGCAGACGTGCCACCCGATTTCCGCGGGGCGCGACTGCGGGTGATGCGCGGCAGCATGCGGAGCCACTTGGACTCGATGGTGACCGAGTTGGCTCCCGGTCTGGAGAGCAGGGACTCATTCGTCGAGGATGCCCTGCTGGAGTTTGCAGCCCTCTGCGAGGTCTACCTGATGTCAGCGTCCGAAGATGAAGCAGCATCCTTGGACATTGCTGGCGAGTTACTGAACCCACTGGCCGACCTCGTCTCGGAGGCCATCCGCGCCCCAGCATGGCGACAGCGCAAGCGCAGGCGGATCCAAGCTGCGATCGATGCTCTGCCCGGCAGCGGTGCGGCGAAGACATCGCCCTGACGCTCGGACACGGGCAGGGGTGGGGGCACCGCCACAATCAGGCGGCTGCCCTAGACCCCCGGTCAAGCCTTTTCCCGCGCGCGCAGGTTATGGCACACGCAACCCTCACGTAATGGTTGAAGGTTGGCCGTGACCTTCCGCCGAGGCGCTACGGTCACCGGCGTGCCGTCAATGAGCGCGGCCCGTGCCAGGCCACCCTTGGTCTGTGTTCGCATGCGCCGTCATCGGCCTGACCCTCAACCTGCTGGGCACCGCCATCGCCGGGTGGGCCATTTACTCGGAGAACCGAGAACACGGGGGCAACGCAATCCTCCCGGTGGGGGCGGCGCACGAATGGGTCCGTGTGAAGGTGTTCCGGCGCGCCCCTCGCCTCTCACGTGTCACGTCGAGCAGGGCATCCGCGTGGGCGGTGGCCACCTTGAAGGCATCCGCTGTGGTCTGGCCAGCGCCCGACGCTCCGGTTGCCACTCAGGTGGAGTACCTGCAACGCGAAGTGCTCGCCCTGCATACCCTCCTCGCGAGTGAGCGTCGTGAGATTGACGAGAAGGCCCAAGCCCTCGCCCAGCAGTTGTCGAGTCGCATCGCCGCGACCGAGGAGAGGGTACAGAAGGTAGACGAGAAGGTTCGCGGCCTTGCTACGCAATCAGTGCGTTGGGAAGTGTTGGGGCTGTTTCTCGTGGGGGCAGGATCGGTCATTTCCGTCCTGCCCGCCGCCCTCGGGTGGAATTGACGTGTCGCGAGCACCTGAAGAATGCCGCTGGCGGCGGTTCGCACGTTTTTGCGCACGTCAGAGCGATGACAGATGGACCAGCCATGGACCGGAGCGCCGTGCCCGGTATTCGACTCAATTGTCCATTCTGCGCACATGAGATCCCTGCTGCTGGCAGGCTGCACCAGTGGACTGGTTGACGTTTATCTCTGACATGGTGGCGGCCTTGGCTTGGCCCGCAGCAGCAGTCGTCATTGTCGTGATCTTTCGTACTCAGATGGCCGCGCTTATCAGCCGGGTTACGAAGGTGACGACACCCATCGGGAGCATTGACGCAGAGGCCCGCGAAGCCAAAAGGGACGCACAGAATCTCCCCGAGGCGGAAGCGGAGGTACCGGAGGTGAAGGCCGATACCGATGATTCGTCTGGGAGCCCGCCTCCGGCTTCACCGCCTGCGACAGACTCCGAAGCTGCTGCCGGGGAGCCGCCTGCAGAAAATCCCTTGACGGCCTTCCCCGATGACGCCCTAGAACGCGCTCGACGGCTAGCGGTCGTGTCCCCCGCGGAGTCGGTGGAGATGACGTGGCGGACGTTCAAGGAGTCGGCGGCGCGGGTCGTCGAGGCGACTAAGACCTCCACCAGTGAAGGCTGGAACGACTTCCGTTCACCCGCCGCCAACTTGGCAATGTGGGGGCTCGGTGAAGAGGGGCTGGATGTGGTGAAGTCCTTGCATGAAGTTGCCACTGCCGTAGACGCATCCACATGGAACGGCACGGAAGTCAGCAAGCAGGCAGCACTCGATTTCAATGAGGCGACACAACGTGTACTGCGAACGATCTTCAGCATGGGCCGCCATCCTTCGCGTACGTCGAATTTGCGCGACTTCGGGTGGGCGTCCTGACTCGTGAGCACGAGCCGCCCGGCCCCAAGACCACCCTCACCAAGCGCTCTCGGGGCCGGGAACCATCCCATCGACTGCCACGGCCGGGGCCCATGAACGAAACCTCAGTCGTGGCTCCTCGCGCCAAACCGATGCCGTGGAGTAGGCGCGAAGTCTGTGTAGTTCGTTGCTACGCGGAGATTTCGGCGATGGCGTCGGGCTCGGGGAACCCGTAGGCGATCCGTGTCACGACCCTGATCTGGGTCTGGTAGTTCGCGAACCGGGCCTCGCCGGAGACTGCAATCTCGCCGTCTGTTCGAACTGCTGCCACGATTTCGGTGCCGTCAGCTACGTAGGCCGTTCCAGCAGGCACGTGGCTGGTTGTGACAACCTGCACTCCGAGCAGACCGCGCTGGACCGCGCTGGTGGGGTTGACCGCCGCGTGCCCGGTCAGGGACTCCGAGAGGGCCGCCCAGTCGGCGGGGTTGACCCACGCCACGGAGGCGGTGCCACCGGCGTCCTCGATGCTGGCGATGGCGTCGGCGAACCCGCCGAGGTCGAGGACGCTGCCCGCGCTGGGGATGCCGGTGACGGTCACCAGCCCAGCCGGCTGGCCGCCAGTGCCGGTGCCGGTGAAGAAGGCCGCGTCGGTGGCGTTGCGGACGGACTTGACGAGGATGTTGCCGACGACCTCGCGGGCGCTGGGTGAGGAGTCGAGGAGCAGTTCGTTGGAAACCGTGGCGAGGGCAGCAGCCTTAACGGGGGTGATGACCAGTTCGTCCACGAGATCCGAGGACTCCGGGATCGGGTCGTGCTCGGGCACCCATGAAACCGTGGCCGACTTGCCGAGAGGGACATGGAGGTTGCCGGTGGTCATCTGGATGACGCGGACGTACGGCAGGACCTTGGAGGTGGCCAGCAGTGGGCCGAGGATCAGGTCGGCGTACTCGTGGCCGCCGAGAGAGGTATTCGCAGTGCCGAGAGGCATGAGGGACTCCGTTGCAACACGTAGGTGTTGCGCGGTCTGTCAGCCTCACCGGCTGCGACTCGGCGCTCGCGGTGGGAGTGTTCACCACCTGCTCGCCCCTCGCGCTGAAGGATGCGGGCCGCGTCGCAAACCCTGCGTTGCGGCCCGCCCCCAGCATCGACTACCTGCGCCGGATCACGCCATCCCATGAGGCCGTACGTCGCTGTGGCAGAGACGCTCGCGGGCCGATGTCGCCGTGATGAACCTGCGGCTGAAGGTAGGGCCGAGCCTCGGCCACCCTGCCCGCCAGTTCGGCCACGGCCTCGCCGTCCACGTCGCCGTCATCGTCCAGCAGGTCCGCGAGGTCCGCACCCGACAGCATCAGGGCGGCCTCGGGGTCGGTCACCTGCTCCCCCAGCAGCCGCAGCACCTCACGGCGGGCCAGCCGTTCGGCACGCTCCTCGGCAGCCCGCGCCCGGTCCCGCCACCGTTCGTCCCGGCGCGCCTGACGCGACTGTCGGTCGGTCAGACCCTCGCCCAGTTCGCCATCGGCGTCCCGCTGGTCCGGCTCGCCTTCTCCCGCTCCCGCGTCCTCCTCTCGCGCCGCTTCCTGATGGCCTGCCTGCTCCTGTTCCGTCTGGGCACCCTCGGTCGTCTCCTCACTCATCACGGTCCTCCTGAAGTCGGTTCTCGATGTGGTCCTGCTCGTCGGGGTCGAAGGCGGCCAGCAGGATGGCGTCGGCCACCGACTCCCACGACTCCCCCCTTGCTCGGGCGGCTTGGTCGACGGCCAGCACCGCCACCGCCAGCAACGCCTCCCCGCTCTGGCCCTTGGTGATCGACTGCATCGCGGTGAGCACCCCGGCGCGGTCGCTGCGCTGGTACGCCATCACGGCCAGCATCGCGCTGGACAGGTCTGCCATCCGTTGGGCGACAACCTCACTCACTTGCCCTCACCCCTCGGTGCCAGTCGCAGCGCCGTCGTGCCGGAGCGTTCCGCGAGGAACCCGGCCTCCACGGCCCGCAGCACGGCCTTGTGGAGCATCTTCCGGTCGCTCACTCCGACCAGCCGTCCGAGCTCGCCGGGATCGAGGAACAGCACATCGTCATCGTTGGCGTTGTTGTAGGCGACGACCACCACCCGCAGCCACAGCGGAATCCTCCGATCACTGGTCAGCCACGCCACCCACGGGCTGGGTGTTACCTGTGTTCCCTCGCTCATGTCTGTCTCCTTTCGTTGTGCCAGTGGTGCCGTCTGGACCACTTGTTCCGGTTTGCCAGCCACGGTGCTCACGGTCTCGGGGAAACCGGAACATCCGGTTCTGCTGGCACCTCCGGCACAGGAATCCCCAGCCGTCGCCACGCCGGGGCGAGCGAGGCCAACGTGTAGCCGCGAGCCAGATCACCGTCGGTGCGCAGCCGCACGGCCCGCACCCGATATCCGCGACTGAGCATTCGGCCCATCCGCTGCGCCGACAGAGGCCGCCCGTAGGGCGAGCCCGGCCCCCACGCCTCGGGGTAGTGCGAACGCAGGTGCAGCAGGATGTGCTCGGTCCCCCAGAACGTTGCCGAGTACGGCCACCCCTCGGCGAGGTGCTTCAGCAGCAGGACGGCAGGCCGATCGGTCATAAGCCCCTCCAGACGGTCATGTTCGGCTTCCTCCACATCACGGGCCACAAGGCGAGCGACCGCCTCCGGCCACCGGCCACCCACCACGTCGGCCACCCGTGCCAGTGGCCGCCACACCTCGCGGCGGCGACCGCGAACTCCGAGGACTTCAGGGTTGGCAGCGGCCACCGCCTTGCGGATGTCGTCGTCGGCCCAGTCCCGCACCATGGCGGCCAACTGGTCGGCCTCCATGTCCAGCCGCTCCCAGTCGGAGTCCTCCAGCGTCCCCGCGTCGTCGGGCAGCAACACGAGGGTGATGCTGCGCGACACCGTGTCGTCGGGCAGGTTCGGACTCAACCCAGCCATGGCACAGGCGGCATAGGTGGGCATCTCCACGGCCTCGAACTGACCCCCGGCGCGCTTCTCCAGAACGGGTCGGGTGGCCCCCACCTTGTAGCCGGTGTTCAGCACCGCCAGCAGGTCACCCGCCACCTCACGCTTCGGGTCGAGGTTCCGGTCCACCTCATCGATGAGCAGCGTCCGCTGCCTGCCGTCGAGGATGCGCACCAGCAACGCCGAACTGGTCACCTGACCCATCTGCACGGCGTCCGCGGAGAGGTGCTTCAGGTGCTCCAGCACCGTGGTCTTGCCCGCCCCCGGCACCGGCGAGTCCAGCACCAACCGGGGCGTCGTGTAAGTCTCCTTCGCCACGTGGGTGTGCAGCGTCCACAACGCCAGCAGGTCGAGGTCGCTGGGGTCGAGGACCGAGATGAACCTCTCGTACCAGTCGCGCAGCAGGTCCAGCACCGACTCGCCATCGGGAACGGCCCCCATCAGGGCCACCGTCCGTCGCTGGCACCGGAGTCCATCGGGTCGCGCCGACCGCTGGCCAGTGGCGGCAGCCGCAGGGCAGCCTCGCGACGGCGACGCAGTTGCTTCCCCACCTGCTCCACAAACTCGGGGTCGAGGCGCGGCGGATAGGTGCCGGTGAGGGCACGGGCCAGCACGTCGTCTAGTCCGTCGTGGTCGGCCTCGCTACCGTGTTCAGGGATCGCTTCGTCTGCCGAGGGCCGCTCCGTTTCCGCCGGGGCGGCCTTCCTCGTGGTCACGCCACACCCTTGGGCGCACGCGGCACCACGCCACCGCGCCGAGGCCGGGGACCATGGCGCGGCACCAACAGCGCCTCCATGTCCTCCCGCGCCACGCGGTACTCGGTGCCCCTCAGCACCATCGCCGGAAGGTCACCCTTGGCGATCCACTCCAGCACGGTCTTCGGGTGCACCTCCAGTTCCTCGGCCACCGTGGCCACCCGCAGCCACTGCCGCTTGACCCGACTCCCTGACATCGCCCATACCTCCCATTTCCACTGAATTGGGAGCAGGCTAGGTGGCGATTTTCGGGACGAAATCCGTTGCCAGACAACGGTGTCCTCGTTTGTCTCCAATCGGCGGCCACTGGCGGCACGGTGCCGCCACTGACCGCCACGCCGTGTGTCCTAGGTCACATCCGCACCTATTGACAGCCCCTTGGCAGGACAGCCCGCCGCAAGGCGACCACCACCCCCATAGGGAGCCCTGAAAGACCTTGGGGGCGGGCGTGCCTCAATAGGTCGCCAGCAGGTCGCCCTGTCGCAGGACTGCCGCACAGATAAGGCACCGATAAGGCACACGAAAGGCCCCCGCTCTGCGTTTCCGCAGGTCAGGGGCCGTTTCTTACTGGTGGGCGATACTGGGTTTGAACCAGTGACCTCTTCCGTGTCAACGACTTTCGCACCGTCCGCGACTGCCCGTCGACGGCCGTCTGAGCACGAACCACTCCCCCAAAGCCCGCCAATGTCCATCCACATCGGCGGTCGTTGTCACTCACTTAGTCACTCACCGGCTGGGCGAGGAGGACGCGTTTTGGATCCACCAACGAACCTGAAATATGGCCGCTGACGACACGGCGGACTGCACCGACCAAAGGGGTTCAACCCCGGCCTGAATCCATCGATCCTCGACCTGGCGACGATACCGCTCGGCAGCCCGCCCAAACGAGGTGGCCATAACGCCTCCACCGGCCTCCGCGGTCACCTGCTCGGGCTGATACGTCCCCCCTCAAGGTGATGGAAGTTGTCGCCCGTAGCCCGTAGCCCCTGATGGGAATGCACGAATCACCCCCAAGCCACGATCCGGGAAGGTAGGTCTTCCGCCGCGACGTGACCAGCGCCGGGACGTCCGGCTCAGAACCGCGTTGCTGCGGCGGCATGACGGTGGGTGTCAGTCGTGGGTGGCTGGCCTGACCGCGCGGCCGCTGATCTTGCGCGGCTTGATCTCAATGAAGAGGTTGCGAGCTCCGTCCGCCCATGGCACCGGGCCGGTCTCCCAGGCCGATGTGAGCAGGTGGTCGTGTGTCATCGCCTCAGCGAATCCGAGTACGAGAACGCTCCAGCCGGATTTGTTCTGCTCATCAATTGCGTCGATCTCGAAGGCGACACTGGTTCGCCGGACGAGGCCGGCCATAGGGCCATAGGGGGACGTACGGAAGATCACTCTGCCGGTGAGGTATTGATAGGTCACCGGCAAGATCTGCGGACCCTCGCCAGCCGTGAAACCGACCCGGCCGGCGGTGTGTTGCGCCAGGAGCTCCTTGCACTCCGTCTCCGACAGCTCAGCGAAATTGCCGGCGTGGGGTTTCTCGTCCTGTGGTGAGGTCATGACCAGACTCCGTTCATTGCATCGGGGCGGTGAACGTGGCCTGTGGTGGCCGGCTTCACCGCCCCGCCGATTCGGGGTCGCGCGCCGCGTTGGTCGCATGACTGGAGTCCTGCAGAGTCCGGAAGGTGGCCTAGTCCGTCCGGCGTTCGGCCCTGGGAGATTTCGACTCTACGCCCAGCCTGCCGGACCTGCCTTCGCCTGCCCTTTCCCTGCCCGAAGGCCTACAGCAGCCGGTTGGTTAACCCCGAATTGGTGAAGCGACGCGTGTTGTCTGCGCGCCGCCATAGCGTCCCCACCTGACGGGTCACGAACCCGGGAAGCTCATCGTGGTGGCATGGCGCCCTCGGAACGCTGAGTTACCGTCTCCCACCAGTTCACCCTCGCGAGCCCTCGACCCTGGCCAAATTCGCGGACGAACGTCTCATCGTTGGCGCAGCACTGCTCGCTGTCGGGCCAGAGTCTCCGCGTCGATCTCCCCGCGTGCGTACCGCAGCTCAAGCTCTTCTTCCGCTGCCGTGCGACGTGCCGCATCTTGCGCGGGAGGTGTGCGATCGCCTTGACCCCCAGGGGTATACAGAGCGTTGATCCCCACCACGAGACCGACCACGAGCAGAATGGTCAGAACCGCCATGATGACGATCATCATCAGGCCCGTTTCCCCGTCCGCCCAGTCCATCATCAGGCTCACCTCGTCAGTTGTTGTTCCAGGATGTCAGCGTTGCATGCGGTAGTTCCCGTGGGCTGTGCCAAAGGTCCCGACACATCCACCGGCTGTCAGCCGCGCACGATCATGACTGGACAGGACGCCTCGTGGATGACTGTGTGGCTGACCGAGCCCAGCAGCAGGCCAGCGAACCCGCCATGTCCGCGGGTGCCGACGACGATGAGCCCCGCGTGCGCACCAAGCGGGCTCAGAACGTGCCCCGCGCTGCCGTAAAGGACTTCCGTCTCGATGGGCAGGTTTGCGAAGGTCGCTTGAGCTCGGCGAGCAGCACGCCGAACCATGTCCTCCGCGTGCGCGCGCACTGCCTTCGTGCGCTCGGTTCCGGCCTGTTCGCTCTCGACGTAGGCCTGAGCATCCGGGGAGAAGGAGCCGTGGGCCACGTGCACGATGCGCAGTGCAGCGTCAGAGATCGCTGCCATCTCGGCGGCGAGGTCCAGGGCATTCTCCGACGCCTGCGACTCGTCAACGCCCACGACGACGGGATGGTCGCGACCCGGCTGGACTGGACGTTCCGTGCGCACCACCACGGCTGGACACGATGCGTGGGCGGTGACGGCGTAAGCTACCGAGCCCAGCAGCCCGGCCGCGAGTGGGCCCCGTCCACGACTGCCGGTCACGACGATGTCGGCATCCTTGGATGCGTGGACGAGCTCAGCGGCTGGAGAGCCGACCGCGGACAGACCAGCGACGTGCGAGGGTTCCGTCATCAGCTGCCGAGCACGAGCGACCCCATTGGCCAGTAGCTCTCGGCCGGCCTCGCCCAGGCTGTCCGGGAGTCGAGCCAGGTCGTATGCCGGCTCGACGGGTGCCGCTGCAAGGTCGACGCTGTGCATCACGGTGAGGGTCGCGCCCCACCGGTTTGCTGTGGCGGCAGCCCATTCCAGGGCTGCTATGGAGCCGGGAGAGTCGTCGTACCCGACGACAATTCCCTTGGCCAGGCGGTGCTTTGACTGGTCGACCATGACGTTCCTCCTGGGCTGACGGGCTGGCTGGCTCGCGGGACTACCGACCTGCCATGCCCTTGGTGAGAGCATCCGGCTGCTCGTCGGCCTGGGCGAGGGCCGAAAGTCCCTGCTCAACCGACGTCCCGAGAGTCGGCGTATCGGACTGCTACGACTGGCGCCCTTTGCGATGCGCACGCACTCGTCAGATGTGATCAGCTCGAAACGCGGACTGTGCCGTACATCGGCAACAAAAGCAGTGACCTTCGCCCCTCTCCCCCGTCGACGAACCATCAAGAATCAAGGCATGGGCGATGAATCTCTCCGGTCATACGTAGATCTGTTCTGGCTTCCGCTCGGCGCGGGAGGGCACTTCGTGCGCTGGAATGGCCGCGTCTACGAGTGGTGGTCAGCGTGGCGCGAAAACCGCGCCTCAGCGGACCTGTACCACTGTGGGCTGATGGTCTGCTTGGACGGCACCAGGTACGCGGTCGAGATGGGTCCAGTATGGAACGTCAGTGACCCTGAGCGTGGTGTCATCGTCGAAGGGCCAGTTGGGTCGAGGTCGCTCGGTCGCTTCCGCGCATTTCGCTACGAGTTGCGGTGCTGGCCGGGAGGTTACATCCCGGACATCGCCGAAGCAGTCGATAGTCCAGTGCGCACGACCCAAGACCCGATACGAGTCGCAGCCGTGCTCGAGGTGCTCGGCGATGTGCCGGCTTTGACCTGGGGCAGAGATGAACTGGGCGCAGGTGAAATGTGGAACTCCAACTCGGCGGTGGCCTGGTCGCTGGCGAGGACGGGCCATGACATGGAAGGCATCAGGCCGCCTCCAGGCGGCCGGGCGCCGGGTTGGAACGCAGGTCTCGTGGTCGCGGCTCGACAGGCGTAATCCGTGATGTTGGAACGGTGATTGGCCCTGACATGGCCTTGGCTGATCTGTGGGCGACCGCCGCCTGGGTGGAACCGGACGAAGCCACCCGGCATACCGCCTGGTGCGGCACAGGTGACCAGGACCGGCGCCCTTGCCCGTTACCGGGCCAGGTAGCCGCCGTCGATCGGGTAGTAGGTCCCGGTCGCGAATGAGGCTCCGTCACTCGCAAGCCACGCCACCAGCTCAGCGACCTCCTCCGGCTCCCCCAACCGCTGGAGGGCGTGTTGACCGGCCAGCCCGGCCAGGGCCTCCTCGGTGAGGTGGGTCGTCACGAGCGGCGTGCGAATGAAGCCGGGACCGACCGCATTGACGCGGATCCCGTCGGCGGCGTGCTCCCACGCAGCGACCTGGGTCATCCCCACGACACCGTGCTTGGCGGCGGTGTACGCGACGGCGGTCGGGAACCCCACCACACCCAGGATCGACGCCATGTTGATGATGGACCCACCACGCCCGGAGGACTTCATGGCCCGAATCGCCGCCCGCTGGGTGTAGAAGACCCCGTCGAGGTTGACCCGGATGACCTCGTGCCACGCCTCATCGGTGTAGTCCCCACTGGCCAATGCTTCACCACCGATCCCCGCGTTGCACACCGCGACGCTGACGTGGCCCAGCGTGTCCAGGACCTCATCCATCGCCGCGTCGACAGCGCCGGAGTCACCGACGTCGACCACCGCACCATGAGACCGGTAGTCATAGTCCTCCAGCTCCTTGAGTACCGTGTCGATCGCACCCTGATCGCGGTCCCAGATGCAGACGTCGGCACCAGAACGCGCTATCACGTGCGCGCAAGCACGCCCGATCCCGGACGCGCCGCCGGTGATGACGGCAACCTTGCCGCCCAAGCCGTAGTTGTTCATGCTCAATCACCCTTCCGTCGATGACTCAAGCCTGGGCGCCTCCCGGCCGCTGTCAAAGGGTCCTTGGTCCTGTCCGCGAGACACGCACCTTCGACGGGCGCGCATTCCGTTCCGACACGTACGGCCTTGCCCCACCGCCCGGGTCTTCGCGCTCGTCCGTGGCGCTTGCACGGACTGGCGTCGGCTCGGGAGCTAGCCCCCGGCTCCTCACGGTGCGACGCGCCAAGAGCGCGGCGGAAGACGGGTCAAAGGTCCCTTATCTGGCAGCCGAGGGGCCCGCAACATGGGTCGCATGAGCGCTCCACTTCTCCTGCCATTCGCCCTTGGCGACGCATCCATGGTCGACCTGTTGGGTGGCAAGGGTGCCAACCTCGCAGAGATGACCCGGCTGGGACTGCCCGTACCTCCGGGTTTCACGATCACGACGCAGGCATGTCGTGAGTTCCTGAAGAACGGCGCTGTCCCCGATGAGCTCCCCGGACTCGTGACCGCGGCAGTCAGGCGGCTCGAGGCGCAGTCCGGGAGGTCCTTCGGCTCCGTGTCCGACCCCCTCCTCGTGTCGGTCCGGTCAGGTGGCAAGTTCTCCATGCCGGGAATGATGGAGACCGTCCTCAATGTCGGAATCACCGACCTGACGCTCCCCGGCCTGGCCGCCCGCGGCGGCTGGCACTTCGGGTGGGACTGCTACCGGCGGCTCGTCCAGATGTACGGCCACACGGTTCTCGGGGTCGACGCCGGGACCTTTGACGGGCTGCTCGCCGCCGCCAGGTCGCGTTACGACGTCATGGACGATGCACATCTGCCGGCCGAGGCCCTCGAGATCCTGGTCTCGGACTTTCGGGATGTGCTGGTGAGCGAGACGGGCCGCGACCTCCCCCAGGACCCGCACGAGCAGCTCGACGGCGCCATCACGGCGGTCTTCCGGTCGTGGAACGGCGACCGTGCGAAGACCTACCGCGCTCACGAGGGCATTCCGGACTCGCTCGGCACGGCGGTCAACGTTGTCGCGATGGTGTTCGGCAACACCGGCAACCACTCGGGCAGTGGCGTCTGCTTCACCCGAAACCCAGCGACCGGAGCTGCCGTCGCGTACGGGGACTACCTGCCGGACGCACAGGGCGAAGACGTGGTCAGCGGCAGCCGCACGACCATGCCGCTGACTGAGCTTGCTGCCCGAGAGCCGGGCCTGCACGGTGAGCTCCTCAAGCACCTGTCCACCCTCGAGCACCACTATCGCGACCTGTGCGACGTCGAGTTCACCGTCGAGGCCGGCAAGCTGTGGTTGCTCCAGACCCGAGTGGGAAAGCGCAGTCCCGCAGCGGCCTTCCAAATCGCCGCCGACCTGGCAGCCGAAGGGCTCATCACGCTCGACGAGGCCCTGTGGCGAGTTGACGGGCACCAGCTCGAGTCCCTGCTCCACCCACGTTTCGACACTGTCGCGGGCGGCGAGGTACTCGCTACGGGGCTCCCGGCCAGCCCAGGCGCCGGCGTGGGTCCCGTGGTGTTCGACTCCGCCGAGGCGGTGGCCTCCCACTCCCGCGGAGAAACCCCGGTCCTCGTCCGTGTGGAGACGTCTCCGGACGACCTGGCGGGGATCATCGCCGCCGAGGCGGTCGTGACCGCGCGAGGTGGGCTCACGTCCCATGCTGCGGTTGTGGCGCGAGGCCTGGGCAGGACCTGCGTGACCTCCGTCGCAGGGCTTCTGGTCGATCCGGTTGCACGACGCGCAACCACCTCGGAGGGTGTCGTGCTCCGCGAGGGGGACGTCGTCTCGGTCGACGGGACCAGCGGACTGATCTACCGCGGGGCACTCGAGGTGCGCCCCAGCCCGGTTGCGCGCGCGCTCGAAGCCGGAACCACCGACGAGCCCGACGCCCTCGTCCAGGCGGTGACGACCATTCTCGGCCACGCCGACGCGCGGCGGACGCTCCACGTCCGCGCCAATGCTGAGACCGAAGCCGACGCGCTCCTCGCACGACGGCTCGGAGCAGAGGGGATTGGGCTGTGTCGCACCGAGCACATGCTGCTCGGGCCGCGGCGTGAGCTGGTCGAACGCGTCATCGGCGGAGACAGCCGCGACGAGGCCCTGATCGAGATCGAGGAGCTGGCGGTTCGCGAGTTCACCGGCCTTCTGCGTGCCATGGACGGCTTCCCCGTGGTGGTGCGGCTTCTCGACCCACCGCTGCATGAGTTCCTGCCTGATGTCGTCGAGCTCACGACCGAGGCCGCTCTTCGCCAGGAGCGGCACGAGACCGACCAGCGCCAGGACGCTCGGTTGGCAACCGCGCGAAGGTGGCACGAGACCAACCCGATGCTCGGGCTGCGCGGCGTCCGCCTGCTTACCGTTGTCCCCGAGCTCGTCGTGGCTCACGTACGGGCGGTGGCCGAAGCGACCCGCCAGCTCCGCGCCGAAGGCCTGGACCCTCACCCCGAGGTCATGGTGCCGCTCGTTGCCGTAGAGACCGAGCTAGCACTCGCCATGAGCCACATCGAGGAGGCCCTGCGGGACGCCGGGTCAACATGGCCCGTTCCGGTGGGGACGATGATCGAGTTACCCAGGGCCGCCCTCATCGCCGACACGCTTGCACAGCGGGCGGAGTTCTTCTCCTTCGGCACAAACGACCTGACGCAGACCACCTGGGGCATCTCCCGCGACGACGCCGAGGCCAGCTTCCTGGCGGCATACCGGGACCAGGGGCTGCTCGCCACCGACCCCTTCACGACCTTCGACCAAGCCGGAGTCGGACAGCTCGTCCAGACCGCGGTGCGGCTTGGTCGGGAAACCAGACCCGACCTCGGGCTGGGGGTCTGCGGGGAGCACGCAGGTGACCCGGCGTCCATCCACTTCTTCGCAGCCATCGGTCTCGACTACGTGTCGTGCTCACCGCCACGCGTGCCGGTCGCCCGTCTGGAGGCGGGACGCGCGGCACTCCGTCGCCAGGCGCCGGACGACGTAGGCACCCGATGAGTCGCACACGAGTCAGGAGAACACCATGACCTCCACCCTCTCGTTCCTCGGCGCGGCCGGAACCGTTACCGGCAGCAAGTTCCTAGTTGAAGAACAAGGCTCACGCCTGATGGTGGACTGTGGTCTCTACCAAGGGGAGCGACGCTGGCGCAGGCTCAACTGGGACGACCTACCGGTGCCCGCCGACACCCTTGACGATGTGCTGGTGACGCACGCACACCTCGACCACTGCGGCTATCTCCCGGCGCTGGTACGGCAGGGCTACTCCGGGCCCGCGTGGGCCACGGCCGGGACCGCCCGACTCGCTGACATCGTGCTTCGTGACAGTGCTCGTCTGCAGGAAGAGGACGCTCTCCACGCAGCGGGTGGCGGCTGGTCCCGGCATGACCCGCCACTCCCCCTCTACAGCGTCGCTGATGCCGAGCGGGCCATCGCGCGATTCGAGATCCGGCCCTACGACGAGCCCTTCGCTCTCTCGGCTGGCGGCTCGGTGACCTTCGGTCGTGCGGGCCACATCCTGGGCTCCTCCACGGCACTCGTCGAGCTCGGCGAGAGCAGCATCCTGTTCTCCGGCGACCTCGGGCGCCCATCGCACCCGCTGCTTCGTCCGCGCGCCGCTCCACCCGCAGCGCGGACGGTCGTCATCGAGTCCACCTACGGCAACCGGACCCACCCACGTGGCGACGGGTCGCACCCTGTGCTCGCCGCCGCCATCCGTCGCACCATCGGCCGAGGAGGCTCTGTCGTCATCCCGGCATTTGCAGTCGACCGGACCGAGCTCGTCCTGCTCGCGCTGGCCAGGCTGGTCACCGCCGGGTCCATTCCCGATGTGCCCGTGTACGTCGACAGTCCGATGGCCCTGCGCGCACTCGACGTCTACAGCCAGCCCGAGTCTGCCGGCGAACTCGCGGGCGCCGGACTCGGCGAGCTCTCGGTACTGCATGGACTGCGCGCGGCGCGGAGCGCCGACGAGTCCAAGGCGCTCAACAATCCGGGGAGACCTTGCATCATCGTGTCCGCCTCGGGAATGGCCACCGGAGGCCGCGTGGTCCACCACCTGCGCAACCTCCTCCCCCACCCCCGAAACTCAGTGATCCTGACGGGGTACCAGGCCGTCGGCACGCGGGGCCGTGACCTGCTGGAGGGTGCGGGCCAGGTCAAGATCATGGGGCAGTACGTGCGAGTGCGCGCCGAGGTCGTCGCGGACGACGAGTTCTCCGTCCACGCCGACGCCGACGAGCTCCTCGGGTGGTTGCAGCAGATGCCGACACCTCCGCAGACCGTGTACCTGGTCCACGGAGAACCGGACGCCAGTGCGGCGCTCGCCACCCGGGTGCGGGAGGCACTCGACTGTGCCGTGGTCACGCCCCGCCTGGGTGAACGTGTCCTCGCCGACTAGCGAGACGGGCGCTCACGCTGGGGGACGCACTGCCAAGCCGCCACGGGATGTTCGGCGACGAGGAGGCGATCAACGAGGAAGCGCGGTATGCCGGCCGGTCACCGACCGGCATACCGCGCTTGGGCGTGGTGCCTGCCGAGGCTGGCCGGAGGAGGGTGGGCCCGAGTCGCGGAGTCCCTCATGCGGAGGGACGAAGGCACGTCCTGGCCACGGCGTCCAGCGCGTCGTTGACGGTGCCGAACACCGGTACGGAGCCGTGGTGCCGAGACCCGCGCCGGCCGACCGCCACGATGGCGGGGGTGGGCTCACCCGTCGACGACACGCCCGGCAGCCCACCAAGGAGCCGCAACAGAGCGCGCTGACGCCGTGCCGGACTGGAACTGTGGTCGACCACCACGGCGTCAACGCCGGGGTCGTCCAGCAGGGTCTCCAGGACCTCCCGAACACGGTCCGGGGTCGTGTCCACGGGCAGCGAGACCACTGGGCCGCGGGTGGTGGCCCACGGACTGAGGAAGTGGATCCGCATTTCGGTGTGCTGTCAACGATGCTCCAGCACTGCGTCAGGCCGACATCGGGGTGGCGATGGGCATCCGAGGCTCCGAGGTCGCTCGCCAGGCGGCAGACCTCGTCCTGACTGACGACGAGCTCGGCACCGTGGTCGCCGCGGTGGAGGAAGGGCGAAGGGTCTATGCCAACATCCAGCGCTTCCTCACCTATGGTCTGGCGGGCGGCGGGTCGGAGGTCCTCCTCATGTTGCTGGGACCCCTGCTCGGCACCCCCTTACCGCTCCTTCCGGCACAGATCCTGTGGCTGAACCTGCTCACGCACACCTTCGCCGGCGCCGGTCTAGCCGCCCAGCCTGCCGACCCGGCGGCGCTTGGCCGAGGCCCACGACACCCTGGGAGCAGCCTGTTGTCCGGAGGCCTGGGGTGGCGGACGGTCCTCATCGCGGCGCTCCTCACGGCGGCGAGTCTGGTTGCCCTTGCCGTGAGTCCGTCGGGCTCCGGTCAGACAGCCGCCCTGCTGACCCTCGGGGGCGGCCAGCTGGGTGTCGCGTGGGGGCTCAGAACCAGGCGGGCAGATGCCGCCGGGGCCGGATGGTGGTCGGATCCCCTCCTGCCGCTGCTACTGCTGGCCGGCGCAATGCTGGTCTCCGCCACCCTCTTGCCTCCTGTTCGCCTCCTGCTCGACACGGTCGCGGTCGGCACTCAGACGTGGGTCCTTGTGGGCATCTCGGGCGTCTTGGCCTGCGTCGTCACCCGTCTGCTCCGGGCGCAGGCACCGTGAAGCCGCCCTCCGGCGCGCGGGACCAAATGCCCTGTGCCCCGTGCGGGGACGGCGCGACGGTGGGTACACGTCCTCACACCAGGGAGAGATCATGACCACCCAAGCCCACATCCACCGACCGGTCGTGGTCGGTGTCGACGGCTCGCCACACGCATCGCTGGCACTCGACTGGGCCGCAGCGGAAGCAGCGCTGCGCGGCGCCCCGTTGGAGGTGCTTCGGGCCTTCTCGCCCGACTACCCCGCGGCGCGGTCCGCCGGACCCGGGGAACCTGTGCCCCCTCAACCTTCGAGCGCCCTCCAGGCGGCCGCCGAGGACGGCTGCGCCGAAGCAGTCGCCAGGGTCCGTGTCGCTCATCCGACCCTGGCGGTCACCGGCCGGACCCTGCCTGGCGACCCCGGAGCGGCCATAGTCGACGCATCGAGCACGGCGGGCCTCGTCGTCATGGGCGCGAGAGGATTGGGCAGGGTCCGCGGGATGCTCATGGGTTCGGTCTCCTCCTATGTCACGCCTCGTGCACACTGTCCGGTCGTTGTGGTGCGCGAAGCACCCAGTCGGTCGCTGTCCGACCTGCGGGTGGTGGTCGGCGTGGACGGTACGACCGACTCGACGACGGCCCTTCGGTTCGCCTTCGAGGCCGCGGCCCGTCGTGGGACCGGGCTCACCGTCGTCCACACGTGGGACCTTGACGTCGATACCACCGCGGCCGCCCTGGCGTGGTCGGTGGACTCGCAACAGGCCGACGAGCAGGAGCGATCCCTGGTGGCCGAGGCCGTGGCTGGGTTTGCCGCGGAGTACCCGACCGTCGATGTGCGCCGACACGTCGTGCGCGGCCATCCCGTGGCCGAGCTCGTGCGACAGAGCGAGAATGCGGCACTGCTGGTAGTCGGGACCCGAGGGCGTGGCAGCGTCAGAGGAATGGTCCTGGGTTCGGTGTCGCAGAACGTCCTGCACGACGCACGCTGTCCCGTGGCCGTCATCACCTCGTCGGACGACGCCCCGTCCACCGCACCCACTTCGAGGAAGCACGAGTTCCACCTCCCCGTTCCGCCGGTGCGCGAACGACTCTGACACCCCTGCAGCAGCATGACTTACGCCCTGACACCACCGCGCACGGGAAGCCACGTTGGCGGTATACCCAAGAGGAGGAGCCATGACCAGTGAGAGAACCCAGCCGATTGACGCCATCGTCGTGGGTGTCGACGGGAGTCCTGCGGACGAGCGGCCACTCGAGGTCGGCATCGCTCAGGGACGCCTGCACCGGCGGCCCGTGCACATCATCCACGCCACGGGCGTCGGAATCGTCCCGTGGACACCGGAGCGCCTCGCGAAGCAGGCCGCCCTCACGGCGGCATGCGTCGAACAGGCGTACGTCCTCACCGACGCGGTAGACATCAGCTCTGCGACTGTGGTCGATGACCAGTCGGCCGCCCTGGTCAACGCCAGCGGCACAGCGTCCCTGATCGTCATGGGAGCCGGTCGACTTGGGACCGTGGGCAGCGTTGTCCTCGGGGCGACTACTGGCAAGGTCGCCAGCCACGCGCGATGCCCGGTAATGGTGGTGCCCGACGCGTGGAGCACTCACGATGACCTTCCCGTGGTGGTGGGTGTCGACGAAGACGTCCATTCGAGTCGCGCCGTGGGCATCGCCTTCGCGGAGGCTTCAGCTCGGCAGGCACCTCTGGTGGCGTTGCATGCCTGGTGGTGGGACGAGGCGAGTCCACTTTCGTCGGAGATCGCCTGGGACCAAGATGTCGACTTGAACGACGAGTGGACGGCAGTAGCCGCCTCCCAACGCGTGATGATGAGCGAGATGTTGGCCGGCTGGCAGGAGAAGTACCCCGATGTCGACGTCCGCACCCAGTTCGTCCGTGGTGATGCCACCGCAGTCCTGGAGGAGGCCTCAGGAGATGCCCAGCTGTTGGTGGTGGGCAGCCGTGGCAGGGGCGGATTCACCGGTCTGCTCCTGGGCTCGGTCAGCAGCCGAGCCTTGCACCACTCCCTTTGTCCGGTCCTCGTCGTCCCGTCCCTGCCGAGAGGTCCCGAAGCCGACTGATCGACACGATCACTCCGGACGCTCGACCCGTTCGCCGAGACTCGTCGCAATCATTCAGGCGGTTCGCCCGCTGGTCACAGCAGCGTTGACAGCGACGTCTGGTTGACAGCGACGTCTGGGATGACAGCGACGTCTGGGACGTCTGGAACGACGACCACCGGGCAGGCGGCCCGAGCCAGGACCGCCTGCGCCCCCTTTCCCAACCCCCGCGTCGACGCCGTTGCCTCCGTGAACAGTCCGGTTCCGGTTTCGCATCCGAAGCCGACCACCACCAGGCCACCTCGACGCGAACCACGCACGAGAGCGTCCTCCGGCTCCATATGTTGGACCCGCGTCTGCGTCGCCACGGTCGGATACTGGTGCCGGACATGGTCCTCACTCCTGCTCGCAGCGGCCGTCGCGCGCGTACACAGGTCGCGCGCCCACTGGCCGGCCGTGTCAAAGCCATGAGGTGGACGGGACCATTCCCGAGCCGGTGGCAGCGACCAAGCAGCCACGATCGTCAGAGGAACACCGCGCACCTGGGCCGTGTGGGCCGCGAAGTCGAGGGCCGCCTGCGAGCTGGCCTCCCCCGTTGCGCTCACCACCACAGGGAGTACCGCGCGCTCGGGACCCGTTGCTCCTCGCACGATGACGACCGGACAGCGCGCATGGTCCGCCAGGACCATCGAGGTGGAACCGACGGCGCTGGAGACCGGGTCGTCCTGTGACCGCTGACCGACCACGACCAGCGAGGCCCCGGCCGCCGCTTCCGAGAGCACTCCGGCCGGGTGCCCGGTGATGCGCGCTCCACTGACCTGTCCATCCGTCACCAGAGTGCTCGCAATCCGGATCCCTTCGTCTAGTAGGAGATCCCGCACAGATCCGGAGTGCTCCCCACCGGCCCCAGGCAGGGAAGCCAGCGTGCCGGCATACGGAACGACCTGGATGACTCGCAGGGGCAGACCACGACAGGCTGCCTCCCGAGCCGCCCACTTCAGAGCCGCAAGAGCACGCCCCGATCCGTCGTAGCCGATGACGACTGAGGTGCTGCGCTGCATCAGGTTCCTTCCGTCGTCGGGCATCTCACGCCCGTGACTCCACGATGCTCTGACGAGGCTCAGCCCGCCCGGGGCCTTGGTCCCGAATCACGGGCGAGCATGTCCTGCCCAGCGGCGCACCGACACGAACGTCGGGCCATTGGTCCCTGCCCGACGCCCCCGGCAAGCAGGAAAGTGGAGTTGCCAGCAAGGTTCACTGGCACTGACCAAGGAGGCATTCCATGAGCACGAACGTTCGCAACCGCCACCATGGCGACACGCGGACCACCCACGAGGTGGTCCCAGAGACCGCTGGCAACAAGGCTTTTCGCTACGTGGCCGCAGCCACCCGCCTGTCCCTCGGCTGGGTGTTCCTGTGGGCGTTCCTGGACAAGCTGCTGGCACTGGGGTTCTCGACCGGACGCGACGCGAAGACCGATGTGGTCGACACCTTCGGCCCGGCAGCCTGGATCCACGAGGGGTCTCCAACGCTGGGCTTCCTCAAGTTCGGCACCAAGGGTCCGCTGGCAGACTTCTACCAAGGATTCGCCGGTGACTCCTGGGCGAACTGGCTGTTCATGGTGGGCCTCGCCGGCATCGGGCTCGCACTCGTCCTCGGGATCGGCATGCGCATTGCCGCAGCGTCCGGCACAGCGATGCTCGTCATGATGTGGAGCGCCGCCCTGCCGCCGGAGAACAACCCCTTCATGGACGACCACCTTGTCTACGCCTTGGTCCTGGTAATGCTCGCCCTCGCAGGGGCTGGCCGCACCCTCGGCCTCGGCCGCTGGTGGGAGCGTCTGGCGATCGTCCGTCGCCACTCGGTCCTCAAGTAGAGGTCGATGTGATCGCCCGAAGCAGGTCGGACGGGCCCGTCGCGATGCGTCGGGCCCGCACCGGTGACCTGATCCGGTGGAGCGAAAGTTCTGACACAAATATTTGAGCGGATGACCGGCACGAAGGAGCTGGAGCAGATGTCGCTAGGCGACGATCCACGGACCGATAGGAGACCGCCGGCCCTCGTGGTCTACGAGTCCATGTTCGGGAACACCCAGGCCGTGGCCGAGGTCGTGGCCCTCGGGCTGTCCCGTGACTTCGAGGTCGACCTCATCGAGGTCGGGGAGGCGCCCTCTCCCATCCCTGATGATGTTGCCTTGCTGGTGGTGGGTGCGCCGACCCACGCCTTCAGCCTCAGCCGTGCGAACACCCGTGACAGTGCACGGCAACAGGCTTCCGCAACGGCCCGTCCGTCGGAGTCGGGGCTCCGCGACTGGCTGAGCCGCCTGCAACAGAGCGGCCGCCAGGCCCTGCCGGCGGGCCTGGTCGCTGCGGCCTTCGACACGAAGGTCGCCCGCCCGCGAATGCCTGGCTCCGCCGCGGGTGCAGCCGCAAAGAAGTTGCGCCACCTCGGTGTCCGTGTCGTCGTGGCCCCCCAGACCTTCTACGTCGTAGGGATGCAAGGGCCGCTAGTCGACGGTCAGAGCGACGCGTCGCTCGCGTGGGCCCGTTCCCTGGCCGCCGCATACGTGACTTCCGGGAGCGCCACAGCCAGGTGACCACCAATTCGCTGCGGAGCGGATCCAGTCACAGCAGGTGTTGCCAAGCAGCCTCGATGGCACTCAGCGCCTGCCGCGCGCTCTCCGGTTGGCTCGTGGACGTACTGACCAGCACCGCCGAGGGCCACGACTCGCGTTGCGACGCGAGCTTGCTTCCGATGACGAGGTCCGCGTCGCTGTAGCGACTGGGCTCGTGGTCGCGATCTCGCAATCGGGCTGCGAGGACCCGAGCCGGGGCCGTGCACTCAAGTTCAACGAGGGGTGTGTGCAGGTCAATCGCGATGCGGTGGAACAGTTCTCGCTGCTCGGCCGTTGAGAACGACGCGTCCACGACCACAGTCTCGCCGTAGGCAATGATGAACCTCGCCTTGACGGCGAGCGCCTCGTAGACTGCCACGGTGTGGGCAAGCGAGTACATGCCCTGCCCGAAGGCTTCGGGGTAGTGCTCGACGGGGTTGAGGCCGGCCAACTCCTTGCGGATGCGGTCCGCGCTCAGGACCGCTGCGGGCAGACGCGCGCCGAGCTGATCGGCGACCGTTGACTTACCTGATGATGCGGGTGCCCCTCCCAGAAGAACTAGCCGAGGGAGGCCGGCGCGCAGATGGCGCAGTCCCAAGTCGGCCAACAACTCGGCCTCGAGCGCGGCCTCATCCCTGACCCGGCCAGACGTCGTGCTTTCGCGGATCGCCGACACCTTGGCTCGCATCACCGCTCGGTACGCGATGTAGTGGTGCGACAGCGACTTCGGCTCCACCGCGCCTGAGAACTCGTGGTAGTCGTGCACCAGCTGCTCGGCGACATCGGCGGCCCCGAGATGCTCGATGTCCATTACCAGGCTCGCGAGGTCGTCCACCACGTCCATCCAGCGCAGTGCGTCGTCGAAGTCGAGGCAGTCCAACACCTGCGCTCCCTCCGTCAGGAGGAAGATGTCGTCGGCGAGAAGGTCGCCGTGACCGTCGCGCACCCACCCGTCGCGCGCCCGGTCCTCGAGAAGAGAGCTGCGCCCGGCGACATATGCCGTGGACAGGGTCTCGATCTCGTCGACAACGAGGGGACAGGCGGCTGGGAGCCAGTGCCCGCAACCCGGCGACGTTGGACCGCCACCGTTCTCCGAGCGCCGCCGGGCTTCCGGCTGCACTGATCTCGGCGTTGGTTCTCGCCGTCGAATGAAAGACGGCGATCTGCTTCGCGAGCTGGCGTATCGCCCATGTGACGTCAATACCCTGCCTGACGAGGGTCGCGAGGCGGCGATCTGCCGGCATCCGCTTCATCACCAGGACGCTGTCGCGATTCTGGCCACGCCCATCCACGAGGTCGAGCACCTCGAGGTAGACGTCAGGGGCCATCCGGCGGTTGAGTGCGAACTCCCGGCGACAGGCCACATTGCGCCGAGCCGGGGTGCTGAAGTCGAGGAAACCGAGGTTGACAGGCTTCTTGATCTTGTAGGCGTGGTCACCGCACAGCAGCACCACGGCGGAGTGGGTCTCTCGCACTTCCGCGCCCGCGATCGTGCGCTCGTCGGCACCCGGCGAGGTCCGCGCCTGCGACTGCAGATCGCGGTCTACTGTCGGTAGCTCTGCCATCAGTTCAGTCTCGCTGCGCCCCCGCGAAGCCGACAGGGACCTTGGACCCTGTGGACTCCCATCGGTTCGACCGACGATGTAGGACATGGACACCAAACGCACGAACCCGACTGAACAACCCGATCAGGACGACGTCCACGTCACCACTGCGGCAGAGTCATGGGACCTGTTGCGCGAGGGTGTCGTGGGGCGTCTGGCGGTCATCTACGAGGGCGCACCTGAGATCTTTCCCGTGAACTACGCGGTTGACCACGGGACCGTGGTCATTCGCACGGCGGGTGGCACCAAGCACCAAGCCGCCCGCAAGCGTCGGGTGGCTTTCGAGGTCGACGGGTACGATCTCCATGCCGGTGCGGCCTGGAGTGTGGTCCTCAAGGGCCGGGCCGTCGAGGTCTTCGACGTGGACGAGGCGATCGAGGTTCTGAGCCTCCCGCTGATCCCCTGGGCGAAGGGTTCCAAACCACATCTCCTTCGGATCGTCCCCGACTCCATCACGGGCCGGCGGTTCGCCGTCGCCGGAGGCGTGACGCGGGCGTGATCACGTCGACGCGGAGCGCCATCGTCACCGTTCTCCGCGGACTGGCGACGCAACACGACCGGCCGCTACGGGTGGTGGCCAGTGGCAACGCGTCCGCACCGTGGACCCTTCTGCAGCTGCTCGACGACTCGGTGCCACGGTTCGAGTTGTTCATGCTCAACGCGCCATACGGCATACCCACTCGACCGGGAGTTGCCCACGTGACCCCCTTCGTCGGCTCCGGGATGCGGGGCACGGCTGGACTCTCCTACCTTCCCGCGCGCCTGTCCCACGTACCGACGCTCCTTGCCACGAGGTTCGTGCCGGATCTCGTCCTCGTGACGGTGTCGGCACCGATCGCGGGCAGCTGGTCGTTGGGAGCCGAGGTCAACATCCTGCCCGCTGCGATGGAGGTATGCCGTGCGGCCGGCGGCGTAGTTCTTGCCGAGTCACGTGACGACATGCCCTTCACGTTTGGCGACGGCACGCTGCGTGTCGACAACCTCGATGGTGTCCTGACCACCACCAGTGCACAGCGGTCCCACCCGAGGGTTCCGTCCGTTGGTTCCGACATCGTGAGTATCGGCACCCAGGTCGCAGCCCGAGTGCGGTCTGGTTCGACCCTTCAGCTGGGGATCGGCGCCATCCCCGATGCGGTCGTCCCCCGCTTGACAGCTCGTCACCAGCTCGGAGTGTGGAGCGAGATGGTCTCGGACGGGATCCTCGACCTCGATCGGGCCGGGGCCCTCGACCGAGAGCGCGACGTTGTTGCCTCCTTCGCCGCAGGGGGCGCGCGGCTGATGGCTTGGCTGCACGAGAACCCGCGAATCCAGATGTTGCGCACCGAGACCGTGAACGACCCGGGACGAATTGCCGCCAACCCGCAAATGACGAGCATCAACACCGCGCTGGCCGTCGACCTGTTCGACCAGGCGAACGGGAGCCACATCGGATCGCGCCTGTACTCGGGGTTCGGAGGCCAGTGCGACTTCGTTGTCGGAGCGATGGACTCCGTCGGCGGTCAGGCGTTGATGGCACTGCGGTCGTGGCATCCGCGGGCCGACGCGTCAGCCATCGTCGGCCTTCTCGAGGGACCGGTGACCTCGTTCCAGCACACGGCCGTCATCACCGAGCAGGGGACTGCCGAGGTCATGGGTTGGGACGCCCAGTCACAGGCCAGGCACCTCATCGATCAGGCGGCTCATCCATCGGTTCGCGCCGAACTCTGGGAGGACGCGAGGGAACTCGGCCTCGCCGATTCAGCTCCGGAAGTGGCCGGTGATGCTCCTCGGACCAGGACGGCGTCTGGGACACGGCAACCGGTGCTGAACGCGACCCTGGACAGGCCGGCCCCTGCCTCTTCAGCCCGAGACTTGGGGGACGACCACGACCGGACACGAAATGTCGTGGAGCACTCGTCGGACCGTCGGTGAGCCGACGAGGTCGGGGCGCGGCCTGGGGTGACGAGAGCCCAGTAGGACGAGGTCTGCGTCATCCGCCGCTGCCAGGATGGCCGCCGCTGGTTGCTTGCGTATCGACACCCGGCTGAGCTGCACGTCGGGGTACTTCTCGGCCCATCCGGCCAGCGACTCTGCCATGGCCGCCTCTTCGTTGCCGATCTTGGTCTGCCAGCGTTCCGACGGTGTGACCGCGGCACTGAGCCCGATCCGGTCCGAGCCGTGCCAGGCGTGCACCGCGGTGAGACGCAGGTGGCGGGCGTCGGCTTGTGAGAAAGCGAATCCGATTGCGTCGTGGCAACCGGCGGACTCATCGACGCCCACCACGACTCGCCGGGGAACGTCCCGATCCATGTCCCGGGGGCGGATCACTGCCACCGGGCAGAGTGCGGACGCCGCCACGGCCAGCGCTGTGGACCCGAGCATGGCGGGAACCAAGCCACCCCGCCCGTGGGCTCCGACACACACGATGGCGGCCTGCCTAGATGACGCGATCAGCGCGGACTCGCCCGATCCGTCGACCACGGTGTCGCTCACGCGCAGTCCCGGAGCCACGACTGCAGCGCGCTCCCTCGCCGTAGAGATGACCTTCGCGGCCTCGCCATCCGCACCCCGGCGTCGTCCGTGCGCGTGGACGAGGTGCAGAGCCCGGCGCTCAAGCTGGGCAGTCTCGATGGCCCAGTCGAGCGCGACCAACGACTGCTGCGAACCGTCCAGCCCGACGACGACCGCGCCCTGTGCCACCACTGTGCTCATCTCGAGACCCTCCAGTCATCCATTCCTGCCCCCGTCTCCTTCCTTGGGACCAAGCCTGTCGCTCGTGACGGTTGTGGCACAGGGCACTTGGTCCCGTCCGGGACCAAGTGCCCTGTGCACGATGGGCCAGATGGCGAACGCTGGAGGTCAACGACATGGAAGGGACGGTGGGTGATGTTGGTCGCCGATGTCATGACCTCGCCTGCGGTGAGCATCCGCCGAGGCGCGACGCTCGAGGACGCGATACAGCTACTCGGAGCCGCCGGGATCAGTGCCCTCCCTGTGGTGGATGCCAAGTTGCGAGTGGTGGGAATCATCTCGGAGGCAGACGTCCTCCGGGAGCCTCTCCCCCCTGACCCCCGAGCTCACCTGCGGCCTCAAGAGGCCATTTCGCGCCGGGACCGCACCGTGGACGAAGTCATGACGGTTGATGCGGTGTGCGTCACAACGCACACCGACTGCTCGGACGTGGCTCTGGCCCTGGCGGACACGGGCTGGAAGAGCATGCCCGTCGTGGAGGAGGGCCGCCTCGTCGGAATGGTGAGCCGCAGCGACATCCTGCGTTCGCTGGCGGTACCCGACACAGTGATCACCCAAGCGGTACTCGGCGCCTTTGCAGCAGCCGGACACCCGGAGTGGGTCGCCGTTGTGCGCTCAGGACATGTGACGATCGATCCCCCCGACACCAACCTCGTTGAGGCTGCACTGGCGACCGCTGCGACCGTGCGCGGTGTTCGGAGCGTGCAGCTCGGGTCAGCGGAAGAGGCCCCCGACCACGAGGTGGGGCGAGAGGCATGAAGGACTCCTGCGTCGTGGCCTGGCTCCGGGCCGACCTGTCCATCCGCGTGATGGCACGGGCCACGGCCGAGTCCGCTGTGCGCGGGGCTGATTTGCGCCTGCTGTCAACTGGACCACCCCCACCGCAGTGGTCGTCGTGGCGGTCCGCTGCGGCGAGTCTCGGAGTAACGGCGAGCTGGCATGTTGTCGCCGAAGTCTCGCACGCTGGTATGCCGGACGCCTTGCTCGCGGAGGTGGCGCGGGCAACCCTGGTCGTCACCGACACGACCAGCCTTGGGACAGCCGCCCGTTCGCAGCTCGCGCAGGTCGTCGATGTGTACGTCGTGGCGGACCCACGCGTCCAGGCGCTGGCTCGGTTGCGCGAGCCGGCTGTCGTGGTCGGTGTTCCCGACAGCCCGGAGTCAGCACACCTCGTCTCAGCAGCAGGGCGGGAGGCCGACCTGCGTCAGCGGCACCTCATCGTCCTGCATGCCGAGTCGCGAGTAGTCGATGTGCCGGGCCATGGGATGGAACGTCGCTGGTTGATGGCCCTGCCCTCCGACAACACCGGCGCGCCGCACCCCCCGTCGCGAGTGGTCGTCACCCATCGACCCGTGACGGACGCACTGCGCGACCACGTGGAAGGCGACGACGTTCTCGTCGTGGGCGTGCACTCGCCCACCGAGGTGCATGCAGACAGCCTCGACGCGTCACTGTTGGAGGCACCTCCTTGCGACCTCCTGCTCACCCGAGCAGCGCGCCGTCCCGCAAGCGAGACAATTCAGGCATCGCACGGACTGAACCTGGACCGTCTAGTGCGGCAGCAGTTCGCGCCCTGTGATCTCGTCGGACCTGATCCGGATCCACACGGAGTCTCCAACGTCCGCCTCACTGATCGGCCAGGGCCGACGGTCGAGACCGTTGAGCTCTGCTGCGGTCTCATCGTCGTCCACGACGGAGGCTGTGCCCGACAGGGCGACGCTCCAGCCAGTAGCTGCTGACGCGTCGTACACGTCCACCTCGAAGCCCATCGGGTCGTGGTCGGCCGCAGCCTCGATCTTGGATCCCCCGCTCGTCCGGAAGTAGACGTCCATGCATCTTACTACATGGTGAACCGGCAGCACGACGATCTTTCCGTCGCGGGTGAAGGCCACCCTGCCGACGGCTGTCGAGCGAATCCGCTCGAGGCACTCATCGGTGCCCATGACGCGCAGACCGCTGTGGTCGGTGGGGACGTCGGTAGTCATCGCAGGCACCTATTCCTGGGTGTGGATGACAGCCAAGGGGCAGGGCCGCTCGTGGTGCAGCAGCCCTTGGCTCACCGAGCCGAGTAGAAGACCGGTGAACCCTCCGTGGCCGCGGCTGCCGACAACGATGAGCTGTGCCCCTTCAGCCTCCGCGATGATCGCCTCGACCGGCAGCTGGCGGACCAGGACCCTGCGAACGTCCACCTCAGGGTACTTCGCCGACCACGCAGCCACGGCCCCCTGTAGCAGCCGCTCGTGAGCGTCGCCGATGTCCGTGACCTTGTCCTCGCTGAGCCATGAGACGCCGATCCGATCCGGGACGTCGAGCCACCACGCGTGCAGCGCCACCACGGGGGCGGACAGCGTTGAGGCCCGCTCGAAGGCGAAGGCGAGCGCGGCGTCGTTCGCCGGCGAACCGTCCACCGCCACGACGATGGGGGCCGTGGGTGGGCAGTCGAACTCGCGATCGACAACGACGACCGGGCAGGCTGCGTGGGCCACTACCTGGGTCGATGTCGATCCGGCGATGGCTTCGCCGACTGCCGTGTGGTGCCGGCGACCAACAACGATGAGGTCAGCCTTGTGTGAGGCCTCCACCAGAGAGGAGGCAGGCGATCCGAGCGCGGAGTCGATGGTCACTGATGCGCCGGGTGCGCGCGAGGCCGCATAGCTGCGAGCCTCGTTGACGAGTTCACCGGTGAGATCACTCGGCCAGGGTGTTGCTGCTCCGAAGCCCGGCGCGGCGTTGTACAGAACACCACGCGCGACGAACATGTGAAGCGGGGCTTCTCGCCGCGCCGCCTCTTGAACTGCCCAGTCAAACGCGGCGTCGCTCGCTCCGAACACGTCATAGCCCACGACCACCGGGCGGCGTCCTACCTTGGTATCCATTGCTCCTCCAGGGTCCTGGTAATGGGATTGATACGACGATCGTGGCAGCGCCCGCCGAGCGGCCACAGGGTCATTGGTCCCGAACGGATCCCGTCACGGAGTGCGGCGTTCTAGGCGCCTCGGCGACTACTCAGTCCCTAGACCTGCTCCAGGGAATGCCGCTGACGGAGCTGCGATCGCGTCCTCGCTCGCTGGTTCTGGCACCAGTACGACGTCGCAAATTGCCGTCTCCAGGAGCTTCTGGGTGAGTGAGCCGGGAACCGGGCCCCGCAGCCTGCCCTTGCCCCGGTTCCCGAGAACCAATAGGTCCCCCGCTGAGCACGCGGCCAGCAGTGCGTCCGCGACCGGCGCGACCGAGACCGACACCGTGATCGAGGCCGCCGCACCATCCGTCTCAACGTCTTCGACAGCGTCAGCGCATTCCCGCTCGGCCCGGCCGACAGCGGCGGCCAGGTGCGGCTGGCCCGGAAGGACCGCCTGCACCACGACGAGGGCGATGTGCCGAGCGGCCGCCTGTGCCGCGGCGTAGGAGAGCGCGTGATGTGACCACGACTGAGGAGTGAGGCCGACCACCACTGTTGGCTGTTGACCGGTCGAGACCTCAGGGCCGTCCGGCGCGGCAAGCATCAGCGGCGCTGTGGCGCTGTGTGCGAGCCGGAGGCTCGTCGACCCCAGCGAGAAGGCGCGTTGACCGCCTCGACCGTGCCCACCGAGGACCAGCAGGTCGGTCTCGGCCAGAAGGGCCGTCAGCTCCGGTGCCTCGAGAGGCACGACGAGGGGACAAACGCTCACGGCTGGGTCGATCTCGCGAGCCCACGCCAAGCCCGTTCGTGCCATGCCTGTCGCCGTGGACAGAGCGTCGTGCTCGCCACGAGCGACGTCTGCAAGTCGGTCAGTTCGTGCATCGCGAAGGTCGGGGATCGACAAGATGACGAGGTCTGCGTCCCTGCGTACCGCTTCGAGAGTTGCAGCGGTGACGGCGCGGTGGCTGTGCCACGACCCGTCGCATCCCACAACCACGGTCCTGGGTGTCTTCACTGGCATGGTCTCCACCGTCCTCACGCCCGACCACGTAGTCGTGACCGGTTGCATGCCAGCATCACTCGCCGGACGAGTCGTCACCGGGGCCTTTGGTCCCGGGACTGTCACCGGTAACCAGGTGACGACCAGCTGGAGGTACGGGGGGCCAGGACCCCGCCACGTCGTCGGTTTCAGGATGACCCGGTCTCGCCGCGCGTCGCGGGCCGAGGGGTGTGCCCCGTCGTGGTGGCGAGGTAAACCGCCGCCTGGGTCCGGTTCTCCATGCCCGTCTTGCCCAGCCCGACGTCACGTAGTTCTTCACAGTCTTCTCGGGCAATGACAGGGTCTCACCGATCTGACGGTTGGTCAGGCCTTCAGCGATGTGTTCCAGGATGCGGCGCTCCTGCGGGAAGAGCTCGGCGAGCCGTGGGTCCTGCACGTGGCGACCACCGAGACTCCGTCGCGCGGCCGTGTCACGCGATGCAGGAGGTCCAGAACAGGACAAGAGTTCAGGACAGTCAAGACCTGGCCGCCCAGCGAACTGGCTGGATATCACCGCGTCACGACGGGTCGAAAGTCCCTGTCACCCCACCGAGGAGGGAGAGACGGTGGAGGTGACCAGCAAAGGAGAAATCCCATGTCGACCACGATGGCCGCGCCCCCGACCCCGCGACAGTCTCCCAACTACCCCGTGCGAGTGCAGGCCGCTTCCCAACCGCACGCGTCGCGGTGGCTGTGGCTCGTGAAATGGCTGCTCGTCATCCCGCACGTCGTCGTGCTGGCGTTCCTCTGGATCGCCTTTGTGGTGCTGAGCCTGGCGGCGTTTGTAGCGATTCTCGTCACGGGCCGCTACCCCCGGGCACTGTTCGACTTCAACGTGGGAGTGATGCGCTGGAGCTGGCGTGTTTCCTACTATGGGTACAGCGCTCTCGCCACCGACCGGTACCCGCCGTTCACGCTCTCTGACGTTCCCGACTACCCGGCGCACCTCGAGGTCGACTACCCCGAGCACCTGTCCCGGGGGCTGGTGCTCGTCAAGTGGTGGCTGCTTGCATTGCCGCACTACCTGGTGGTCGGCATTCTCGCCGGTGGTGGCACGTGGTGGATCGCGAACGATGACTCGCCAGCGCGCTTTGCCTGGGGTGGCGGACTGGTCGGACTCCTCGTGCTGGTCGGGGCGGTTGTGCTTGCCCTCACCGGTCGGTACCCGCGTTCTGTGTACGACTTGGTGATGGGGCTGAACCGGTGGGTTCTGCGGGTGTGCGCCTATGCCGCTCTGATGACTGACGATTACCCCCCCTTCCGCCTCGACCTGGGTCCCGACGAGCCCGGCGGGACGGATGTCTCCACGGGCCCGGGGCAACGGGGTCCGGCCGCACCGACCGCGCCGGCCGTGGCGTCTGCCGCGCCCCCCTCGCCCGCCGTGGCAACGACCAGCAGACGGGGTTCGGAGGCTCGGGCCGGCTGGACCGCAGGCAGGATCGTCAGTGTGGTCGTCGGTTCCGTCCTGGGACTGACCGCCTTGGCCATGCTGACCGGGGGTCTGTCGCTGCTGGTCGCCGACACCGCCCTGCGTGACGGTTCGGGTTACGTCAGTTCTGCCGAAGGGCACGTGAGCAGCTCCGGCTATGCCGTGGCGATGCCTTCCCTGCGCATCGACACCGCACCCGGCGCCACGATGCTCCCGCGACGGATGCTGGGGGACGTGCGACTCCAGGCCACGGCTCCCGAAGGCGAGGCCGTGTTCCTCGGCATCGCGCCCTCGAGCGAAGTCCAGCAGTACCTGGGCAACGTGGCCCGGTTCGTCCCAGACTCAGCTTGGGCGGGAGGCCGCGAAATCACCGGCATTGCACCGACAACGCCGCCGACCGCGCAGTCCATCTGGGATGTGTCAGCGGTCGGCACCGGTTCGCAGGAGCTGAACTGGACTCCACGCAGTGGTGACTGGGCATTGGTGCTCATGAACGCCGACGGTTCCCCCGATGTGAGCGCGCAGGTCAGGGTTGGTGCCCGGCTGCCCTGGCTGGGTCGGGCCGGGATCGCCGTGCTGATCGGAGGCCTCATCCTTCTTGTCAGTGGCGTCTCCTTGGTCGCCACGGCAGCTCGACGCGCGAGCCGTCGACTCTCCGGACTCGGCACCGACGAGAGTCGCAGCACCTCGACGGCGCAGCCATTCGAGTACCAGATCGAGTCCTTCACCCTGCACGAACAGCCCGCGCTGGTGGTTCGTGGCACGATCGGTCAAGGCCAGTTCGGCTCCTTCCTCAGAGCTGCGTTCACGCGCGTGAGCGAGGTCGCCCCGGCTGACGGGATGCACGTCTCCGGACCCCCTTTCGCCCGGGTGCACCCCGAGCCTGACGGAACGTTTTCAGTGGAGGCAGGCTTCCCCGTGAGTGGCATGCTGCTCGGGCAGGGAGACGTCAAGGCGACTCACCTACCCGGGGGGTCTGCACTGCGGACGACCCATCGGGGCGGCTATGCGGAGACTCGGAACGCGCACCAGGCGTTGCACGCCTACGCATCCGCGCATGGCATGAGTCCGAGCGGTGATGCTTGGGAGGTCTACCTCGATGCTCCGGATGTCGCTCTGCCCAGGACACTGGTGGTACTACCGACTCGACCTTCGAGCGAGGCTTCCACGAGTGCGACGGGTTGACCCGACGGGGTTGACCACCGGGCGTGCTACGGACGCTGAAAGCCCGGGGGCGGGCCGCCGAGGTTCGCTATCGACCACTCGACGTACGCCTGTACGGCGGTGGGTAGGGTCATGAAGATTCGCTCCTCCCCCACTCTCGCAAGGAATCCGGTGCGCTGGAGATCGTCTCGCAGGTCCTGCTTCACCCGGGCCATCGCGAAGACCACCCCTCGTCGGCCGACCTCCTGGCGAAGTGACTCCAAGATGTCAGCCGCTGTGAGGTCGACGGTGACGTTGGCCTCGGCGTTGAGCAGGAACCATCTGGCTGGCGCGGGTGCCGCGTCGAGGGCTGCCAACGCCCGCCTCGTGAAGTCCTGAGCGTTCGCGAAGAACAGGGGTGAGTCATAGCGGTAGACCACCAGTCCGGGTACGGGTGTGGCCTTCGGATAGTCGTCGATGTCGTGCATCCCGGGAAGGCCGGGCACGTAGCCAAGGATGCCATCGTGAGGGCGGGTGACGCGGTGGACCAGGTCCAGCACGGAAAGGGCGACGGCCACGAGGACCCCCTGGAGCGCTCCGAGAACCAGTACAGCGGCAGTGGTGCCGACGGCGAGCGCGAGCTCCACACGGCGAAAGGCAGCGATGCGGCGGAATTCGGGCAGGTCCACCAGACGCACCGCGGCATATACGACCATCGCCCCGAGGGCTGCCCGTGGGAAGGCGGCCAGCACCGGTCCGAGGAACGCGACGGAGAGCACGACGGCACCCAGCGCCACGAGCGAATAGAGCTGGGTCCGGCTGCCCAGCGAGTCGCCGATCGCCGTCCGACTCCCGCTACTGCTCACGGGAAACCCCTGGGCCGCACCGGAAGCGAGGTTTGCGGCGCCGAGAGCCAGGAGCTCCTGGTTGGCGTCGAGGGCAGTCTCGTTGCGTGCGGCGAAAGCGCGAGCTGTCAGCACGTTGTCAGAGAACGCGACCATGGCGACTCCGAGGGCCGCAGGCAGGAGCGTCAGCAGATCCTCCGGCCCCATGTGTGGCAGCTGGAGAGCAGGGACCCCGCGCGGGATGGCTCCCACCACCGACACACCCGTCGCATCGAGGTCGAAGAGGGCAACGACCCCGGTTGCCAGAAGCATCCCGATGAGGGGGACGGGGGCCTTCGGGAAGTACCGGCTCGCAAGAAACAGGAAGGTCAGGACGAGAAGAGCCAGGACTGCCGTGGGAGGGTCGACGTCCCCCAGGTGACGCAGGACGAAGCCGACCTCCTCCACCGGTGAGTCGCCCTCCACCGTCAGCCCGGTGACCTTGCCCAGCTGGGTCACCACCATGAGTAGGGCCACTCCCGCCATGTAGCCGACGAGCACCGGCCGCGAGAGCAGGTCCGCCAGGAAACCCAGACGTGCCACCCAGGCGACCACGCAGATGAGGCCCACCAGACCCGCGAGCACGGCGGCAAGGGCCGCGTACCTTTCCGGCTGCCCTGCTGCAAGACCCGCCAGCGCCGTGGCGGTCATCAGGGCGGTGGTCGACTCAGGGCCCACGGACAACTGGGGTGACGACCCCATCACCGCATAGACGAGCAGTGACACCGAGGCAGCCCATAGCCCCGCCACTGCGGGGAGCCCGGCGACCTCGGCATACGCCATCACCTGCGGGATGAGGTATGCCGCAACCGTGACCCCGGCCAGGACGTCACCACGCAGCCACCCCCGCTTGTAGCCGGCGAACGCTGCGACACCCGGCGTCACCCGGCCCCAACGCCGTCCACCCTGCGATCGCAGCCGGCTCACGTCGCTGGCCTGAGGCCGCCGCGGGTCAGAAGAGTCATCACGCCACGCCTCCTCCCGGTGTCCAGCGTCCCATTCTCACGTCCGCCGGAACACCTGTCACAGGGGCAAGATCCCGGGCCGCGCCCGCCCAATTCCGTGACCGAGGCCGGTTTCGTGCCGATGTCGATCATGTCGTCCAGGGTCCTGAGGTAGTTCACTGGCCGCGTTGAGCCCGACCGCCCTGCGCGGCGAGTGCTGATTCAGGCAGAGCCGCCCGAAGTGCCGCCGCCAGGCCTCCCGCAACCACCTCGCGCAGCTCGTACCGTGCCCGCACAACCGGTACGGGGACGGAAAGCACTCGTGTCAGGTCGATCGGCGTGCCGCTGACCACCGCGTCGCAGACCCCTGCATCCACGGCTGCCCGGATCGTCGCCTCGAGGTCGCGTACCTGCGCCGCGCCGTAGCCCATGGCCGGTAGGACGCCACGGGCGTTCGCATACTTGGCGTACGTTGGGGCGATGCACCCCACGGCATACGGCACCGGGTCGACGATCTCGGAGGCCCCAGCCGCCCGGGCGCCGACCACGCCGGCGCCGTAGGTCATGGATCCGTGGGTGAGCGTCGGGCCGTCCTCGACGAGGATGGCACGACGCCCGTGCACTGCCGCAGCGTCGTCGACGGTCACCGGGCTGTCAGCCCGCAGGACGGTCGCGGCGGGGTTGAGGGAGCGCACTGACGCCTCGACTGCCTCGATGTCGGCCCTTCGCGCCGAGTCGCACTTCGCGACGACGACGACATCGGCCATGCGGACGTTCGCCTCCCCTGGGTGGTATGCCGCCTCGTCGCCCGGGCGCAGCGGGTCGGCGAGCACGATGTGCAGGTCGGGCACGATGAAGGGAAGGTCGTTGTTGCCGCCGTCCCAAAGAATGACGTCTGCCTCCCGCTCCGCTTCGCGCAGAATGCGCTCGTAGTCGACGCCCGCGTAGACGACTCCCCCCGCGTCGATGTGCGGCTCGTACTCCTCGCGTTCCTCGATGGTGCAGTGGTGTCGGTCGAGGTCGGCATAGGACCCGAACCGCTGGACGGCCTGCGCGGCGAGGTCGCCGTAGGGCATGGGGTGCCGGACCGCTACGACCCGCAGGCCGTGGTCGCGCAGGATCCTGGATAGGTAACGGGTGGTCGGGCTCTTGCCAACACCGGTGCGCACCGATGTGACCGCGACGACCGGCTTCGTGCTGCGCACCATGGTGCGCCGGGCGCTGTGGAGACGGAAGTCCGCGCCCGCACCGATACACCGCGACGCCAGGTGCATGACCTCCTCGTGGCGCACGTCGGAGTAGGCGAAGACAACCACCTCCACGCGCTCGCGCTCCAGGAGATCGGTCAGCTCCGACTCTGCCACGATCGGGAGGCCGTCCGGATAGAGCGCCCCGGCAAGCTCTGGCGGGTAGCGACGTCCCGCGATGTCGGGAATCTGCGTCGCGGTGAAGGCGACGACCTGGTGGCTCGGGTCGTCGCGGAAGACGACGTTGAAGTCGTGGAAGTCGCGCCCGGCAGCGCCGAGGATGACGACGCGGGTGCGGGGTGAGTTGGTGCTGGTCACGGCCATCTCCGCGACTGGGTCACCGACGTGACCGATCCACCCAGTGTGGGAGGTCTCTCGTTTCCAGCGTCCGCGTCAGCGGTCATGGCGGCGGCCGATCAGGAAGTAGGCGCACGGCCCCACGAAGTTCACGAACGTGGCGCCGACCCACACCCAGCGCGGTCCGTTGACCTGTTCCGGCGCGCGATGACGCAGGTCTCGAAGGGCTGCGAGCTGAAGAGCCACCTGCGCGAGCGCCCCCGCCACGACCACGCGGCGCTGAAACTGGCTCAGGTCAGCCCAATTGCTCTTCCCCATGATGGTCTCCCTTGGAACGTCATTTGACAGTGAAGTCTTGTCGTCCGTGGCTGGGCCGTTGCCCTCCCCGCCAGAGGGGTCGTCGGTGGACAGGGTCACGATGTATGCCAGGTCCCAGCCGACTGCTGAACGACAATGCGCCGAAGCCTCCGGTGCCGGTGCCACCCATGGTCGAACCCCGGGCGACCTCGATCCCAGCGGCGGTGCGGATCGTCCAGCCGAAGGTGGCCTCGAACGACGCCCCGAGTCCCGTGAAGGTCACCTTTCCGGCCCTGCGGATGCCCCCCTCCTGCGGGGCGGTGATCCATGCCTGAGCCTGGACCTCGAGCGGGACGGCCCGCTTGGTGGCGGTGCCGATACGCAGGGCTCCCCACACGTCCGCGGGTTTGCCGTCCCTGGTGATCGTCACGCTGGTCGCCGGCGTCCCGCTCTGGGGGGCCGCGACGGTGGCGGTGTAGATGAGCTGCTGGAGGGCGCTCGCAGCGACCTCGCTGCCGAGGTTGGTGTTCGCGAACGCGTCAGCGGACAGGTCGACCGCGACGTTGTTCCCCGTCTGCTGCACCGTAATCCGGCTGGCGGGTCGCCACGGCGTCATGTAGTCCGTGTCGAGTGGGGCCAGTCGGGTCATGGCGCTCACGGCTGAGGCGACGGTTCCGCCCGTGTCGGGCACGGTACGGAACGCGCGGTACAGCTTGAATGAGCGCTGGGACTCGGCGACGTAGTAGACGGGGATGCTCTTGAGGGTGGTGGCCGCCGTCGGGGTTGACGGGGTCGTGGTGGACGGGATGGTCGTCGACGTGGTCCCCGATGGGCGGGGCGACGCCGGGGTGACGAGCGTGCTGGATGAGGGCCGGCCCGGGCCGTCTGCGCCGCCGCACGCCGCGACGGAGGCAACGGATGCGGGGACGATGACCGCGCCCGCGACCACCTGCGTCGACTGACCTCTCATGACTCCTCCTCGGAACGTTGCTTCCTTCCAGTGCAGAGCGGAAGGAAGCCGCGGACTAGGGCCGAAGGGCCCGTCACGGAGAGGACCGACCTGGGTCCACACGAACCAGGTCCTCAGCTCTGGCGGATCCGGGACCAAGGTCCCTGCTGCGATCTCGCCAGAGGTGAGAGAAAGGGGGTGTCGCAATCGGCAACGACGGCGACACCGAAGGAAACCACCACCCTCGGTCCCACGGGCCAGACCCGCGGGACACGCCCTCGACGACGGGATGTGGTGGCACGGGTTCTCATCGGCGCTGCGTGCAACGTCGGCAACGCAGACGAGGCCCCGGACGATTCTTGAATCGCCCGGGGTCTCGCCATGTCGGGCCGAAAAGCGTGGCTGCAGGGAAGCTTGGCGCCTGTCCCTGCGTGAACGGAGACTGATCAACTTCGAGGCACCCCGCCGAAGAATTTCATGGGCATGGCACAGGACGATCCAAGCACTCGATCGAATCAGCCACAGGCGGCCTACGGCCAGGCTCCCCCATTCGCATCGATCTTGGCGGGGTCGGAACCGAGTGCCGTGGCAACAAGTGCGCCAGCGCGGCGGCGGCGCCGCCCTTATGTTGGGCCATGTACAGATGCGCGGCGGCCGCGTATACAGGAACCATGGCGTGGTGCTCAGCTATAAGCCCACCGAAGGAGCTGGCTCTGGTCCCGCGCGAGGCGATGTGGTTGGCCCGTGGGCTGTCCGACAATCGCACACTCGTTGCCCGTTACGACAGGTGCCAAGTTGCTGTCCCACCGTATTGGTGGAGCGTCCACGGCCTGCAAGAGCGGTCGACTCCAGAAGCAAGAGTGGTCATTCAGACCGCCGGTTGGGACCAGTCATGTCTGCAACGGAGTTTCACATCACCATCGGATACTCGCCCGCCTCGGACGGATGGGGGTTTGTGGGCAGCGTCAAGATCGAAGAGCACGAGTGCTATCGGACAATGCAGGGCTTCACGACACCAACCGAGGCCCTCCAAGCAACCCAGCTGATCGTCGGTGACGCCCTCGGAGTTTTGCTGGCAGGACAAGAGTGGCGCGCTTTGGGCCAAGGGACGGGACACGCGCCGACCCGTCAGGACCTGAAGTTCGGGCTCTCAACCTCGGATTCGCGCGGCGGCGGCTCGCAGCGCAGCTCATAGGTCGGGCGACTCGCCAGGACCGGATGTGCCGGGCCGTGCCGCCAAAGCCAACGAGACTGCGGTGGCCCTTGCGACAGTGTGTGCTGGTGGGAGCTCAGGACTTGTGGCCATTCGGGGAACGGTGGGCCAGCCGCAGTCTGATCAACGGCTGATGCCCCGACTCGACAAAGACGCAGTGAACGGAACGCCGCTTGGCGCCCACTACACAACGTTGAGCTCGAGCAGATAGACGAGAAAAGCGCGCACTGGCGGATCAAACCACGCCGCGCCCGGCTTTCAGCGGCAGCGGTCGGTGGTGGCTCCAGCGTGCGGACAGCCGGTGGATGCGGTGGGTGTGGTCGCGCTGAAGGGGACGCGGCGTGGTGGTGAGGGCTGCCTTGTAGAAGAAGTACTTGCCCATTTCCACGGCGGCCAGGTAGGCGATCACGAAGGCGGTGAGCACCCCGAAAAACGCGGGAGGCAGCGGCGCGAACCCGAGTACGTCGTTGAACGGGCTCTGCGGGACCAGGACACCGACGGTCACGACGGCGAGAACCGAAATCAGCAGAGGCCTCGAGGGGCGACTGGCGAAGAACGGGACGCGACGGGTGCGGATCACGAACACGATGAGGGTCTGGGTGGCAAGGGACTCGACGAACCAGCCGGACCGGAACTCGGGCGCGGTGGCGTCGAAGGCCCAGAGCATCGCGGCGAAGGTGGCGAAGTCGAACACCGAGCTGATGGGACCGAAGCGGATCATGAACCGGCGGATGAAGCCGATGTCCCAGTGCGAGGGACGGGCCAGCTGTTCCTCGTCCACGCGATCGGTCGGGATGGTCATCTGGCTGGTGTCGTAGAGCAGGTTGTTGAGCAGGATCTGGAAGGGGAGCATCGGCAGGAACGGCAGGAATGCGGCGGCGGCGGTGACGCTGAACATGTTGCCGAAGTTCGACGAGGTGCCCATGAGCACGTACTTGATGGTGTTGGCGAAGATCCGGCGTCCCTCGGTGACACCATCTGCGAGCACGTCGAGGTCGCGTTCGAGCAGGATGATGTCGGCGGCGTCCTTGGCGACGTCGGTGGCCGAGTCAACCGAGATCCCGACATCCGCGTGGTGCAGGGCGAGGGCGTCGTTTACACCATCGCCGAGGAAGGCCACGGCGGAGCCGGCGTCGCGCTGGGCGCGAAGGATCCGAGCTTTCTGCTCGGGGCTGACCCTGGCGAAGATCGTGGCCCTGCCGACAGCGGCGACGAGCTGGGCGTCGTCGAGTGAGTCGAGATCGGCACCGGTGAGGGTTCCGTCAGACTTGACCCCGAGGGTCCGGCACACGGTCTCGGCTACCACCGGATTGTCACCCGTCACGATCTTGACCGTGATGCCGAGCCCTGCAAGCCGCGCGATCGACGCAGCGGCCGATGGCTTCGGCTGGTCGAGAAACACGAGGAAGCCCGCGAGGGTCAGGTCGTGTTCGTCGCCGGGGGCGATGGTGTCTAGGTCCGGGGCCAATCGGCTGGCGATGGCGACCACGCGGTGGCCGGCGCTGAACTCTGCGTCGAGCACGCGAAGGGCACCTTCGGCGACGTTCGTGCAGTGCCCTAGAACCGCTTCGGGAGCGCCCTTGGTGATCAGGAACCGCTTGCCGTCGTGGGCGGCGAGCACCGACGCACAGCGCCGCTCGTGATCGAAAGGTGTCACGGCAATCTGCTGAAAGCTGCCGAACTGGCTAGTAGCCGCGGCAGGCGCTTCCCACAGGGCGACGTCGAGCGGGTTTCCACCCACGGCTGTGTCCCCGGTCGGAGTGGCCTCGTTGCACACCAAGCCGAGGGTGAGCACGTCGTCGCTCTCGTTGCCGGCCGGATCGATCGCCCGTTCGAAACTGATGTGGCCATCGGTCAGAGTGCCGGTCTTGTCAGTGAACAGGACGTCGATGTCGCCGAGGTCCTCGATGCACACCAGACGCTTGACGAGCACCTTCTTTTCCGCGAGGCGCCGAGATCCGGTGGCCAGGCTTGTAGAGACGACAGCCGGCAGCAGCTGCGGGGTGATGCCGACGGCTACAGCAAGAGAGAACAACACTGCGTCTATGACCGGGCGCCCCAGGCCGACGTTGATCACAAAGATCGCCGCGCTGAGCACCGCACCTACCTTCGCCAACAGCCCCGAGAAACGGGTGAGCCCGAGCTGGAACTCGGTTTGAGGATGTCGCTCACCGAGCCCGACGGCGATACGCCCGAACTGGGTCGAGGAGCCGATCGCCACCACCACCGCCTCGGCGGCTCCTTCGTGGACGACCGTGCCCATGAACAGGCACGACGACAGCTCGGCCAGCGGGGCGGCCCTCGGCACACGATCGGCCGACTTCTCCGCCGGAACTGACTCACCAGTCAGGAGCGACTCGTCACACTCAAGATTGCTCGCGGATAGGATGCGCACATCGGCCGGGATGATCGAACCGACACCCAGGCGCACGATATCCCCCGGCACAAGGTGGGTGACTTCAACGCTGACCGATCCCCCATCGCGCGTCGTCGCGACCACGTGGCGTATCTCCGAGTGCATCGCCTCCGCCGCGCGCTCGGCCCGGTACTCATTGGTGAAGCCGAGGCCCACCGACGCCGCGACGATCACCCCGATGATGACAGCGTCGAGTCCCTCGCCCACCACCCCGGACACAGCCGCCGCGGCAAGCAGCAACCACAACAACGGACTCTGCAGCTGCCGGGAGAGCACCGGCCACGCACTCGCATGATGCGAACGCACGGCGTTCGGACCAAAGAGTGCAGATCTTGTCGCGACCTCCACCGACGACAGACCCGACAGCCGGGACCCGAAGGCGGCCAGCGCCTGGTCCGGGGTCAGCGCAGCCGCCTCCACGATCGACGGTAGTGACGCAACCTCGAGCGAGGATGGGAGAACGGTCACACCCGAGTATGCGCTGCCGCATTGGGTGAACGGTGTTTCTGCGTCGTGCGCGAACGCGCGAATCCACAACTCACGCCGCTGCTGAGGTACCTGCCGTCATGGCTGTACGCGGCTGACCCTGGCGACCTGAACCCCGCGACGCCCACACCGGAGCCAATCTCTTCATGCCTAGTCTCGAGGACCCGGCGGACTAACCGCATACCTCGCAGTCCACCGTGACCGTCGGCGGATCTGGTGGACCTTTGGCACAGGCCCCGGGACCGGTAGAGGAGCTAAGCCGATCGGCGCGCACTCCACCTCCCGCATTTGGGGCAACCTTCCATCACCGATCGTGGGCGTGGGTGACGCGTACCCGTGTCGACCCGATGCTTCGCGACGGACAACCTGGTGCTGACTTCCAGCTCGTGCCTCCATTCGACGAACCTCGATGGCGGACTGGTCCGCGCGAGACGTGTCGATCGCCGAGCGAAGAACCTCCATTGGGTCGCCTTCAGGAACACCGACGTGATTGGTGTCGCCGTCGAGGTCGTACGCAACATCGACATAGAGGCGGTTGCACTCGCGTCCCCTGGTGGCCATGACGTACAGAGGTTCGCGCATTGTTGCCCCCGTCACGAAGGCGTGAGCGGTGTCGACGGTGCGGCCCTGTGCCCGGTGGGCGGTCGACGCGTAGCCGAGTTCGACATTCTCGGCAACGTAGTCGCGGGGAAGAACACCCAACGCTCCTCCACGAACACCGCGCACGCGAACGGAGCCGTCACGGTTAACGGCTTCCACGATCCAGTCATCACCGTTCTTGACCCACCCGCGCCCGTTCACGATGGAGCGCCGGTTCAGGCGGGTGACAATGAGATCGCCGACCCCAACCTTCGTTCCGTCCGCCGTGGTCCAGCCGGTGTTGGCAACCTCGCCAGTTGCGACCCTGTGGGCGCGCGCACGGCTGTTCAGGTCGGCCACGGTTAGGGCGTCGGCGGCAACCATCAAGGATTGGCGTCCGGCTCGAGTGTCGTTGAGCCAGGCTGCGAACAGCAGGTCGAGCATGTCCTCGCGGGACCCGGACTCAACGCGCCCATGCCGGAGGTAGACGTCGGCGACGTCGCCGTTGCCGATGCGCAGTTGCAGCGAGGCATCGCGTTCCCACTCGTGGCGGAATCGGCGCACCCCGTGAAGAGTCGGAACCTCATGGCCGCGGTCGTCAGTGAGCAGCTTGAACGCACCACCGGCCTGTACAGGGGAGAGTTGCGCCCAGTCCCCCACCAGCAGCACCTTGGCGCCGGCGCGTGACGCAAGGGCGGTGATCTGGTCAAGGTCCTTGGTGTTGGCCATAGATGCCTCGTCAACAATGACCAATTGCCCGGGTGTTAGGGTCCAGCGTCGGTATGCCGCGCATTCGGTCGCCGCCTGTTGCTGCAGTTGGCGGGTGGCCGGGGATGGGTAGGCGCCCGCCAGCCGGGCGGCATACTCGCGCAGTCTTTGCTCGCGTTCGGGCAGGCGCGCGTTCTCACTGATCCACTTGGCGGTGTTTTCGGTGTTGACCCCTACGGCGTCCGCCAAGACGTCTGCGGCGGCCGCCGACGGAGCCAACCCGACGACCGAGCCGGGACCGAACGTGGCTTCCCATATGGCGCGGACGCCGGCCATCGCAGTGGACTTTCCGGTACCAGCCGCTCCGACGAGTACGTCGAGGCGACGCCCAGACGTGACGATGACGGCGACCGCGTGCGCCTGCTCCGCAGACAAGACATGGTCTCTGCCGGGGGTACCAATTGGTCCATCCTGGTGACAACCTGCGGGTGCACGGCCGGCCCGTCGGTGGCTTGCCCGGCGATGAGCAGCCGGGCTTCGGCATCGAGGATCTCCTGGGTTGCGTAGACCTCGCTGTTGCGGGCTCGCAGCCGGGACGTACCGTCCGCCCGCAGCAGGTGCGCAGGCACAAGTTCGACGCTGTATGGCGTCAGCCTGACTGCTTTCGCGACAGCAAGGTCAGCAGTCCGTTCAGCGACGCTGATGCGGTCGGTGGGCGTGGCAAACCGGACCCCGTGCAGCTGCCTGTGGATCTCGGCCAGCAGGTTCGCGCGAGTGAACGTGGCCTGCCTCTCCGCGACCTTGGCCAACACAAGGGTGGCCGCATCGGCAAGGATCCCCTCCCCCAGGTCAGACGCGGGCACCAGGCTTTGCATGAGTCGTCCGGCCAGCTGGGTCACCCACGAGGTCTGATCTGGGCCGATGAACACGGCAGCACGTTCGCGCCAAGACTCGACGAGCTGGCTGAACGGCCGGACATGCTTGTCCCCGCGGGTCACGAGGGTGGCCTGCTGCCGAAGCTGGATGACCTCACGAGCCGTGGGCTGACGACCGTGCGAACCGACAAACGCGTCGACGAGGCCATCCTTTGCTCGTTCGATGTCGGTCGTGCGTTGGGAGAACTCAGCCCGCAACTCCTTCGGCACGCCCTCGACTGCCCACTTCGGCTCGGCCGAGCGGCGCCGCGCCTCGGGCACCCACGCCCACCCAAACTCGCGCGTGAGCTCATCGGCCAGGAGGCCGTTGTAGAGCTCGGACATCCCCACTGCCGCCCGGAACAGGGCCTTCGAATCGAGCGTCCGCCACGCTCCATCGCGTACGGATTGAGCCCTATTCAAGACGACTACGTGTGTGTGCAGCTGGGGGTCACCGGCACGGGAGTCCCAGTGGTCGAACCCGGTCGCGACCACTCCGCGCACGTCCTCGTTGATCGCGCCGCCATGGCCGGTGCGGGTGGCGAAGACCTGGGACTCCCCGTAGGCGATGACCGACAGAAGGGCACGCGCGTGTGCCGCGTGGATTCGCGCGCGCGTGCCTTCGTCGGCCAATGCCCAGGCAACCGACACCGACTTGGGCGCAGAGAACGTGAGGTCGAAACCGGCTATTGACTGACGCGCTTTACAAACCCGGCCTAGGTGGTCGACGAACACCATCCCTGGCCCCGTCGGTGCCCGGCCGAGCTGCTCTCCCGTGACCGGGTCCTGCAGCATCCCTAGCATCCGCCACAGCTGCTCTTCCGTCACCGCTGAGCCCGGCTCGACGCCGGCTCCCCCGGCAAGGCCAGCCAACCCCGCCCCGAGAAACCGGCCAGGTGGAGTGCCATGGGCAGCGTAGTAACCGGTCAGGCCGCGAGCCGGGCCTGCTTCGTCCACGCGAGCGACTGATGACATCAGGTATCGGTAGCCGGCACCCAGCGTCATCCGCCTGATCGACATCGTCATACCTCGCAAACGCGCCCTTGGGGGCAACATCGCAACCACATCCCGCACCTTGGTGCCAGACGTGTGAAGCGGCGTGGTGGGTGTCGAGCGGGTGGCCGGGGTGGGGCGCGCGTTCTGTCCGTGGTTGGAGGTCGTCGGCGGCCAGATTCGGCCCCGGGCCGGACCTGAGGAGACGGGGAGGTGGAGCGGACCTGACTGGAGCGGTAGGGCTTGGCGCGGTCGTGGACGAGGTGTGAACCACCCAAAGCCGCGGCCGGCTGAAGGGATCGCTTCGGGCTTGCAAGGGGAGCTTTGCGCTCAGGCGCCAGCCTCAGTGGGCTGGATTGGCCCTGGGATGTTGTCAGATCGGCGTCGTTGCCGTTCTTCCAGCACCTCGATGATGATCACCTGGATGGAACCCGCGATCGGGATGGCGGCCAGGGACCCCAGGATGCCGGCGACCTCGGTGCACAGGATGATCGATATCAGGACTGCCAGAGCTGAGAGCTGCAGGGCGCGGCCGTAGATGAGCGGGCGCAGCGTGTGGCCCTCGATCAGGTGGTAGAGGAGCATGAGGACGAAGACAATGGCGGCGGCGGCGGGGCTTTCGGTCAATGCAACCAGGCTGAGCAGCACGGTGACGACCGCTGGGCCGATGTAGGGGATCAGCTCGACGATCGCCGTGAACAGGCCAAGGGGGAGTGCGTACGGGACCCCGACGAGCAGCAGGATCACCGTGGCGACGACTCCGGCGAGAAAGCTCGCCAGGAGGTTGCCGGTGACGAAACCCCTGACGGACTTGTACACGCCAGCGCCGATGCGCTCGGCCGGGAGCATGTGACGCTCGGGTATCAGGTCGGTGACCCGTCGCCGCCATTCGGGGCCCTCGAGGAGCATGAAGAGCGTCAAGAAGGCGATGATGACCATGCCGGTAACGGTTGTGGCCACGCCCTTGGCGATGCCGAACGCTGGCGTTGCCGCTCCCGTCAGCGCGTCGGAGCTTTGCCTGGTCGTTGCCCCACGGACGCTTTCGACGACGTGGTATCTGCGCTCGAGGAACCCGAACGGTCCGTGACCCTTGGTCAGGTCGTCCACCAGAACGGGCAGGGCAGTGACGAAGTGCGAGACCTGCGTCACCAACGGCGGGATGAAGACCAGACCCAGCAGCGCGAAGAAGGCCACCGTGAGGCTGGAGACGAGGGCGACCGCCACCCCGCGACCCAGCCCGCGACGCTGGAAGAACTCCACGGCGGGGTTGATGGCGATCGCCAGGAACAGAGCGACCGCGATGAGTGTGAGGCCTTTTTGCGCCCGCAGGATGAACTCGAGGGCGGCCAGTACGCCCAGCGCGATACCCAGCCCGATGAAGACGGTGCGAAGGCGAAGCGTGACCACCCGCACGTTGCTCGTGGGGAGTTGTGGTTGGGGCGTGCCAGCCGACATGCGCAGAGTCCTCTCAGCGGTGCCCCTGCGCTGCAGGGTTGACCTGACCGTAGTGCCCGTCCGGTGAATTGGCAGGCCGGAGCGCGCTCGTGCTCGTCAGGGAGCTGGGCTGGATCCGCTGGACCTGTTCCTGGTCCACATGACGGACTTCGTCCTCCCGACCAACGTCCTCGCCATCGGCGTGGGCTTCCAGTGCACCAAAGTGGCCGGCGATCTCCACAGGCAGGGGATTCATCCTGCCGAGCTCGCCCACAGAGGTAATCGCGGGAGGGCATCGGGCGGGCGAAGTGCCGGGATAGTGGCCCATGCGTGGGCCGGCCCCTTCCTCCCTTTCGCGGTGCGCGCCGACGCGGGAGAGGTCAAGCTCCGTTACCCCGCTACATACAGACTCCGGGCATCCATCGCCGGTCGAGCGAGTGAAACCTTGGATGAGGCAGAGCCATCCACAGAATCACCGTGGCTCATCCCAATGATTCCGAGAGTGCCCAACAATGCTGACGTCGGCTGCACCACCAGGCCACGAACTAGCTGATGGTGCCCCCTCTTCCGCGTTGTCCATCCGAGGACAACAAGGGAGAAACCAATGACAGCAGTGGCAGAACGAGCGCTCTACGCCATTTCTGATGTCATGACGTTGCTGAGCATGAGCCGCAGCGTCATCTACGAGCAGATCCGCGCCGGACGGCTCGAAACCGTGCATCAGGGTCGTCGGTGCTACATCACCGGCGCCGCGATCGACCGCTACATCGCCTTGCTCGAGTCCGAGGCCCAGACTGATGCCAACACGGCGTAGCCGTGGCGAGGGCGGGGTCCATTACTCGGAGGCAAGGGAGCGGTGGATCGCCACCGCCCATGTCGGATTCAGCGCCGACGGCAAGCGCATCGTCAAGCGGGTCAGTGGCCGGACGAAGACAGAGGCCAAGACCAAGCTCCAAGCGATCCGCCGTGACCTCGACGACGGCGTTGGCGTCCAGGGGCACAAGTTCACCGTGGAGGATGCCCTGATGGACTGGCTCGAGCACGGTCTCAACGGTCGCGATCCCAAGACCATCGCATCCAATCGCTTCTTGATCGAGCACCGGCTCGTCCCAGGTTTGGGACGACGTCGCCTGCGCGAACTGACAGCAGATGACGTTGACCGATGGCTCGCCAATGAGGCACGTCAGGTCAGCAGCGCAACCCTGAGCAAGATGATGTCGATCCTGCGCCGCGCGATCCAACGGCAGATGGCGCGGGATCGAGTCAAGCGCAATGTCGCGCTGCTCTGTGAGCTGCCCAAGGGACAACCGGGACGTCCGTCGAAGTCAATGACGTTCGAGCAAGCCAAGGCGTTACTTGCCGCTGCAGAGGACTCAGATTTGAACGCCTATGTTTCCCTCTCCCTGCTCACCGGCGCCCGGACCGAGGAGCTGCGCGCCCTGACCTGGGCCAACGTCGACCTCGTCGGAGATACAGAGGTCAACCCGCCCGGGCCCCCAACCGTGCAGTTGTGGCGCTCGGTACGCGCCAGCGATGACACGAAGACCAAACTGTCTCGGCGTACCTTGCGGCTTCCTCTGCGCTGCGTCGAAGCGCTGACATCGCATCGGGATGATCAGCAGGGGGTTCGTGATCGTGCGGGCGATCGCTGGCAGGACAACGACCTGGTCTTCACGTCCTGGCACGGCGCTCAGCTCGACGCCGCCAACGTACGTCGGGCCTTCAGACGGGTGCTGGCCGACGCCGGCCTGGACCCCAAGGCGTGGACCCCCCGGGAGCTACGGCACAGCTTCGTGTCGCTGATGTCCGACGCGGGAGTCCCGGTGGAAGAGATCGCGCGGTTGGTCGGGCACCGCGGCACGGTCGTCACCGAAGCCGTCTACCGCAAGCAGCTCCGCCCCGTGATCACCGAGGGAGCCGAGGCGATGGACCGGATCTTCGCCGTTCATAACGTCCAGAAACATCCCAGGACACCCACGGATGTCGACGCGAAATCGGATCCTTAGTCACTCAATTGGTCACTCAGTGGCCAATTTGGCCGCTCTGCAGGCATGAACAAAACAGCCCCTGACCCGCGTTTTCGCAGGTCAGGGGCTGTTTCGTGCTGGTGGGCGATACTGGGTTTGAACCAGTGACCTCTTCCGTGTCAAGGAAGCGCGCTACCACTGCGCCAATCGCCCCGGGTCCTGCTGGGTGGTGGGTCGTGCTGGGTGGTGCTGGGTTCGACTCAGGGTTCAAGTCGTCTGAGGTGGAGACGGGATTTGAACCCGTGTACGCGGCTTTGCAGGCCGCTGCCTCGCCTCTCGGCCACTCCACCGTGAAGGCGGTCAAACCCTCCGAGCGGATGACCGGGCTCGAACCGGCGACCTCAACCTTGGCAAGGTTGCGCTCTACCAACTGAGCTACATCCGCATACACGCGCTATTGGTGTTGAACGGGGTTTTTCACCCGCTGCGCGTGCGTGCAGACATTATCCGATCATCAGCGTCGTCTCCAAATTGGGTGTCGTCCGCGGCGTTTTCCGACCCACGAGGCATGGGGGTCAGCGGCTTTCGCGCCTCGTCCCGCAGTCCCTCGACCGAGGACGTCAGCTCCTCGCGCGCCCCGTCGACACGCAGCCGATCATCGCTGGCCGGCGCGTTGAGGGGCAGCGAGCCAGTCCTGCGCGCAGACACGCGGGCCTTCACCCACTTCACCATCTGTGCCCGCAGGGAAAGCCGATCCGCCACCGGCCACATCGTGCGGATCGCTGCGTTGAGGGCGGCACCGATGAGGACGGCGATGGCCAGCGCGTACAGGAAGATCAGCAGCACGATCGGGGCGGACAGCGGGCCGTAGATCGAAGTTCCACCGCTGACCGAGGCCGTGATCGTGCCGCGAAGGACGAAGGACGCAAGCACCCAGATCAGCAAGGTGAGTACTGCGCCGGGCACGTCCCTCAGCCACGGCGACCGACGCGGCGTGGAGATGTGGAACAGGGTCGCGATGCTTGCCACAGCGGCAATGGTCACCACGGGCCAGTAGAGGTACGCCAGGAACTCTGCCCCCGGCGGCAACAGATCCTTGAGCCACGTCGGGCCGATCACGACGAGCGGGACGACCACGATCCCGACGACCAGAGACAGGAAGTACAGGGTCAACGACAGCGCACGGGTCCGGACGATCCCCCGCTCGCCCGACTGTCCGTACATGATCGAGATCGTGTCGACGAAGACGTTGAGCGCTCGCGACCCCGACCAGATCGACAGCAGGAAGCCGAGCGAGATCAGGTCTCCGCGACCGTTCTGCAGCACGTCGTTCGCCGTGGGCAGGATGATCTGTTCGACGACGTTGGCGACCAGGAAGTCGGACGCGAAGTTCTGGATCCCCTTGATCAGCTGGTTGACGATGTCCTTGCCGAGCCACCCGCTGATGTAACCCACGCCACCGAACAGCCCCAGCACCAACGGCGGCAGAGACAGCAGCATGAAGAAGCCTGCCTCCGACGCCAGGCCGGTCACCCGGTACCGCAGGCACACCCGGATCGTCTCCACGGTCAGCTTGGCCGCGGGCATGGCGCCGGGCACGCGTAGCAGCGCGCGGCGTACCCGGGCCTTAGGTGTCACCCCGTCACGGTATCCCGGCATAGTGTGCCCTCGTGCCCACCCACGCCGTCACCAACCAGGTGCCCCCACTGCCCGACTACAACACGGTCACGTCCCAGCCGGCGCTGGACGAGGGGCTGAGGCGCTGGGCCGGCTCCGCGGCATACGACGAAGTCAGTGCGCTGGGGGCCCGTGCGGGCAGTGCCGAGGCGCGCGAATGGGCCGTCCAAGCCAACGAGAACGAGCCCGTGCTGCGCACCCACTCCCCCACCGGCGAGCGCATCGACGAGGTCGCCTTCCATCCAGCCTGGCACTCCCTGATGGACGTCGCCGTCGGCGCCGGGCTCACAGCCGAGCCGTGGACCCAGCCCGCCGGGAGCGGCGCCCACGTGCGGCGGGCAGCGGGCTTCGTCGCGTGGTCCGAGAACGAGCAGGGTCACCTGTGCCCCATCTCCATGACGTATGCCGCGGCGCCGGCCCTCGCGGCCAACGCACCTCTCGCGGCGCGTTGGCTGCCCCAGCTCGCCTCGCGCAGCTACGACTTCGGGCTGAGGCCCCTGGCCGACAAGCGCGGGGCGCTGGTCGGGATGGGCATGACCGAGAAGCAGGGCGGTTCGGACGTCCGTGCCAACACGACGCGTGCAGTCGCGACGCCGGACGGTCCGGTCGAGGGCGGCGAGACCTACCGGCTGACCGGCCACAAGTGGTTCTGCTCGGCCCCGATGAGTGATGCGTTCCTCGTCCTGGCGCAGACCGATGCCGGCGTCGGTTGCTTCCTCGTGCCGCGCGCGCTCGACGACGGCGCACGCAACCCCTTTGCGCTGCAACGACTCAAGGACAAGCTGGGCAACCGGTCCAACGCCTCTTCCGAGGTCGAGCTCGACGGCACGTGGGGCGTGCGCGTCGGCGATGACGGTCGCGGGATCCGCACCATCCTCGACATGGTCGCGGCCACCAGGCTCGACTGCATCCTCGGTTCGGCGTCGACGATGCGAGCCGCCCTCGTGCGGGCGATCCACCACACCCGACACCGCTCCGCGTTCGGTGCCCTGCTCGTCGACCAGCCGCTCATGCAGAACGTCCTGGCCGACCTCGCCCTCGAGGTCGAAGCCGCCACCACCCTCGCGCTGCGTCTGGCGCACGCGGTCGACGAAGGCGACACCGCGCTGTCGCGACTCGGTGTGGCCGTCGGCAAGTACTGGGTCTGCAAGCGCACCTCACCGATGGTCGCGGAGGCGCTCGAGTGCCTGGGCGGCAACGGCTACGTCGAGGAGAACGGCCTCGCCCGGCTCTACAGGGAGGCACCGCTCAACTCGATCTGGGAGGGCTCGGGCAACGTCAACGCCCTCGACGTCCTGCGCGCAATCACCCGCGAGCCCCTGTCCGTCGAGGCGTTCCGCAAGGAGCTCGCCCTCGCCCACGGCCACAGCACCGTCCTCGACGAAGCCATCACCCGCGTCGACGACGTGATCGCGTATGCCGCGGAGCCCGGCGCGCAGGCGGGCGCCCGACACGCCGTGGAACGCCTCGCGGTGACCCTGCAGGCGTCCCTGCTGGCCCGCTACGCGCCGACCGTGGTCGCCGACGCGTTCGTTGCCAGCCGCCTCGGAGGGCAGCACGGCGCCACCTTCGGCACCCTCGACGCGGGTCTGTCGACCCAGCATGCCCGCACAATCATCGACCGCGCGTTCGCCGGCTGATGCGAGGCGGTCGCGCGCGCGGGCTCTTGATCGGCGCCGCCCTCGGCATGCTCGTCACGGGCGCACTGATCCTGCTCCCGGCGGCCCTCCAGGGCGACTTCTACGAGATTGGCGACGCGCTGCTCGTCATGGGTGTTCCGATCATCGTCCTCAGCGCCATCGTCGGCGCCGTCGTCGTGGCAAGTCCCCGCGGATCCGGGGCTGGCAGAGCGGCGCACACCTCCAAGGGTGCCCGGCAGGTCTGGATCGGGTGTCTGTGCGTGGGCGCCCTCCTCGCTGTCTGGCTCCTCCTGTGGGGCACTGGGGCGATCAGCACACCGGTGCTCTGGATCGGCTAGTCCTGGATCACGGAGAGGACGTTGCCTGCGGGGTCGGTGAACCAGGCGATGAGCGGGCCGCCCTTGCGGAAGATGCCCTTGGCGTCGGTCTCCATCGGGGTGCCCTCGTACCTCTCGAAGGCCACTCCCCGACCCGTTAGTTCGTCAACCGTCGCCTCGATATCGCTCACCGGGAAGTTCAGGATCGTGAAACCTGCCGGCTCGTGGTTCGGCTTCGGGTAGGCGATGGCGTGGTGTCCCCCGCCGAGCTGGATGCGCAGGATGCCGTTGGCCTCGCTCACCTCCAGCCCCAGAGTCTCGGCATAGAACCTGCGGGCGGCTTCGGTGTCCGGCACCGAGAAGCCGCTGAACGCCTGGGAGTCCTTGAGCATGGCTGATTCCTTCCGTTGACGACCCAGTGTCGGCTACCGGTACCGACCCAGACGGCCCGGCAAACTCATCGGTCGGACGGTCGGGCTCAGGACTTCGCCAGTCGCTGCTTCTCGGCCTCGACGTCGAAGTCGGCGGCCGGCCACTGGGGGTCCATCGCCTCCAGGTGCTCGAGCACCAGGTTCTGGACAGCCAGCCGGGCGTACCACTTGCGGTCGGCGGGAACGACGTACCACGGGGCTGCCTCGGTCGAGGTCTTCTCGAGCACCGCCTGGTACGCCTCTTGGTACTGCGGCCACCGCAGGCGCTCGTCGACGTCCCCGGGGTTGTACTTCCAGTGCTTGTCCTCGCGCTCGAGCCGCTCGGTGAGGCGGGCCTTCTGCTCGTCCACCGAGATGTTCAGCATCACCTTGACGATCGTCGTGCCGTCAGCGACGGCCTTGGCCTCGAAGTCGTTGATCTGGGCGTAGCGCCGCGACCACGTCGCCCGCGGCACGAGCTCGTGGACGCGGACGATGAGCACGTCCTCGTACTGCGACCTGTCGAAGACACCGACCTGACCGGGGCCAGGCAGGGCGTTGCGGATGCGCCAGAGGAAGGGGTGCTTGCGCTCCTCGGCGGTGGGCGCCTTGAAGGCGGTGTACTTGACGCCCTGCGGGTCCATCTGCCCGACGACGTGACGCATGATGCCCCCCTTGCCGGAGGTGTCCATGCCCTGCACCACCAACAGGAGAGAGCGCTTCACGTCACCCTTGGACTCGGCATAGAGCCGCTCCTGGAGCTGGCTGATCTCCCCTGCGCGTGCCGCGAGGGCTTCCTCGCCCGCTGCCTTGTCACCGTCGAAGCCCGGGGTGGAGCGTGGGTCGCACTCGGCGAGGATGAAACCATCCGTGACCCTCAACGCGTCGGCGAAGGCCGTCGGCTCGGGGACACCCTTGTCGGATGCCGCCGTGGCGTCCAGGCCTGCGACCTTGGACTTCGGCCCCCCCTTGGACTTCTTGTCGCCCTTGGACTTCTTGCTGGCCTTTGCGTCGTTCTTCCCCTTGCCCATTGACGCATCCTGTCATCGCGGGGCACGGCGCGCGAGGGATTCCAGCCGAGCAAGTGCCCGTGCGTCAGCCGGCACCCCCGCCGTCGCCCGGCCCCCACTGTCCCGGAGGCCCACCCAGACCCGACCCGGACCGCGGGTCGTCCGGGCGATAGCTCGGGTCGCCGGTCGAGCCGCGCCGCCTGAGGACGAGGAAGAGCGCAGCGATCACCGCGACAACGACCAGAAGCCAGATCCACCACATGGTCGCTCCCTCCATGCCGCACCCAGCGGCGGCCACTTCCGATGTCCTCAGCCCGAGTGTCCTCATGTCGAGGATGGCTGTCCACAGCCCAGCAGATGGGGCAGTTGCTCAGTCGGCGTGGCGCGCGAGGGAAGTGAGTCGCGAGATCGCGCGAAAGTACTTCTTGCGGTAGCCGCCCGCCAGCATCTCCTGGGAGAACAGGTCGCCCAGCGGCAGCCCGCCGGCGAACACAGGGATGTCGGCGTCGTAGAGCCGGTCCGCGAGGACGACCAGCCGCAGGGCGACGGCCTGGTCCGTCACGGGGCGCACGTGGGTCCACCCGACGGCGGTGACCCCGTCGAGCATCGCGCGATAGCGGCTCGGGTGCACGGTGGCGAGGTGACGCGTCACGTCGACGAAGTGGTCGAGCACCCCACCGTCGACATCCACGCCGGCGCGCACCTCGTCCTCTGAGGAGGGCGGGGGGCTGTCGACGCTGTCGCGGTGCCGGTAGTCGGGGCCGTTCACGGTCAGGACCTCGAACCGTGCCGACAGCGCCTGGATCTCGCGCAGGAAGTCCTCGGCCGCGAACCGCCCTGCCCCCAGCGCGTCGGGCAGGGTGTTCGACGTGGCGGCCAGCGAGACCCCTGCTGTGGCCAGCCGCCCGAGCAGCGTCGCCATCAACACGGTGTCGCCCGGGTCGTCGAGCTCGAACTCGTCGATGCAGACCAGCTCGTGACCGCTGAGCGCCTCCACGGTGGGTTGGAAGCCCAGCGCTCCGACGAGATTCGTGTACTCGACGAAGGTGCCAAAGGCCTTGGCCCCGGTGGCTTCGTGCCACAAGGACGCCAGCAGGTGGGTCTTGCCGACTCCGAAGCCGCCGTCGAGATAGACCCCGCGGCCGTCCCCTGCGGCGGCCTTTCGCCGCGCGAACCATCGGCCACTCGCGCGGTGGCCCAGCGACGCGGCATACCGCTCGAGTCGCTCCACGGCGGCCGCCTGCGAGGGTTCGGACGGATCTGGCCGGTAGGTCGTGAACCGCTCGGTGTCGAAACGGGGAGGGGGCACGAGCTCCCGCACCAACCGCGCACGGTCCAGCCGAGGAGAGCGGTCGAGAAGGGAGCCGGGCACGATGTCGAGCCTAGTGAACGAAGATCGAGGGAAATGCAAGACTGTGCGCATGCGCCTGCTGCTTGACTCCTCCGGCACCCATGCCCCCGGTGACCTCGTCGACGCCGCCGACCTCGCGGACCTGTACGCCCCGCCCGCCCGTCGCTGGCTGCGCGCCAACTTCGTGGCGACCCTGGACGGCGCGGCCAATGGTCCCGACCAGAAGTCGGGCAGCATCAACACCGAGGCCGACCATGTGGTCTTCGACCTGCTGCGCCGTATGACGGACGTCGTCGTGGTCGGGGCCGGCACGGTCAGGGCCGAGGGTTACCCCTCGCTGAAGGCCGAGAACGCAGCGGCACCGACGCTCGTGGTCGTCAGCCACTCAGGACAGCTGCCTGTGAGCGTGGCCGACGGACCTCCCGGATCCGTCCTGCTCGTCACCCGCAGCGGAGCCGACGCACGCGCCCTGGACGCCTCGCGTGAGCTGATCGGTGAGGAGTTCGTCCTCATGTCCGGCACCGACTCGGTGAACTTGGTGCGGATGAGAAACATGTTGGAGGACAAGGGCTTCCGACAGATCCTGTGTGAGGGCGGCCCCACCCTGCTCGCCAGCCTGTTGAAGGCCGGGGTCGTCGACGAGCTCGACCTCACCTGGTCGCCCGTCATCGTCGGCGGCCAGCATCCGGCGATCGTCAACGGACCGGAGCTGAACGTCCCCGCCTCCCCCGCGGTCCTGCTCGAGGAGGACGGCAGCATCCTGGGACGCTGGTTCGTCAACCGCTGACCCGACAGGTCCGCGCGGCACCGGGCGTGGATGGCTCAGGTGGCCACGAACTCGGCGACAGACCGCTCCCAGCGGTCCGGGTCGACGTTCCACTCCTTGGTGTGCCGCGCGGTGTCCCACCGCTCCATCGTCACCAGGTCTGGCCGCGCCTGCGCCAACGCCTGGGACGGGCCCACGGGGACGAACTCGTCGTCGACCGAGTGGATGAGCAGGATCGGGTGCGCCAACTCGCCCGCACGCGCCACCCAGTTGGTCTTGGCCACGTCCACCGGGTCGTGCACGCCGACGAGTCGGCGCGCCGAGCGGCGACCCATGAGGGCCCGGCCGAGACCGCCGATCGGGGCCGGGATGCCGTTGGCCCGCGCGTGGTGGGCCAGCACGTCACCCCAGTCGATGACCGGCGCGTCGAGCACCACGTGGGTGACGTGGTCGGCCAGCCAGGAGCGGCTGAGGGTCTGCAGGACGATGGCCCCTCCCATCGACCACCCGACGAGCAGTAGCTCCCGCGCCCCACGCTGCACCGCGTGCAGGCCGGCGTCCTCGATGTCGCGCCACTCCGAGAGGCCCAGGTTGTAGCGCCCGTCCGGTCCGCTGCGTGCTCCGAGGTCGTTGCGGTAGCTGGGGATGATCACGTTGATCCCGTTGTCGTGCAACGGCTTCACCGCCCGCACCCCCTCGTGGCGCCTGGCCCCACGGCCGTGGACGAGGATTGCCCACCGGTGCGACGTCGTGGCGGCCGGCACCACCCAGGCGGGCATGGTGCCCAGTTCGGTGAGCACGTCGACGTACTCGGTGCGCAGTCCCAGTGAGCGGTCCGGGGGGCTGGCGAAGTAGTACTGGTTCCACCGGCCGAACCCGCCGGTGAGGTGTCCGAAGTCGACCCCCAGCAGCTCTCGACGCACCCGGCCCGACCCCTGGTCGAGCTCCAGGACGTCGCCGACGCGCGCGTGGCCGCTCTCGCCGTCCAGCCAGAGGCCGTACCGCCCGGGCGAGACCGTCTCTGGGCTCACCCCCAAGGTCACCGAGTCGTCGGCGACGGCAAGGATCTGGGTGTCATCGGGTCGCTGCCGGTCCGGGGTGAGGACCCGGCGTGCGAAGTAGGTCGCGGCGCCCATGGTGGTCAGGGCACCTGCGGTCAGCACCGACCCTGCGGTCACTGCTCCCGCGATGGCCGCCTTGCGGCCGGCAGACATCGGGGTCGAGGTCGCCCCGGTGGCCACTACCTCTCCCCCAGCACGTCGGCGAGGTCGAAGCTGACCGGCTCCTCGAGCTGGTCGTAGGTGCACGACTGCGGGGTTCGGTCCTGGCGCCAGCGGACGAACTGGGCTGTGTGGCGGAACCGGGCGCCCTCCATGTGGTCGTACCTCACCTCGACCACGCGGTCGGGCCGAAGCGGCGTGAACGACAGGTCCTTGCCCGCGTTCCAGCGCGACGTCGCCCCGCCCGTCGGGGTGCGGTTGCCCATCTCCTCCTTGGCCCAGGACCACGGGTGGTCGTCGAGGTCGGTGACCAGCGGCTGCAGCTCGTCGAACAGCTCCTTGCGTCGCGCCATCGGGAACGCCCCGATCACGCCCACGCTCATCAGGGATCCTTCGTCGGTGTACAGGCCCAGCAGCAGTGAACCGATCAGGTCGTCGCCGCTCTTGTGGGTGCGATAGCCCGCAACCACGCAGTCAGCGGTCCGCTCGTGCTTGATCTTCAGCATCAGCCGCTTGTCGGGCACGTAGCCGATGTCGAGGGGCTTGGCGATGACGCCGTCGAGCCCGGCCCCCTCGAACTGCTCGAACCACTCCTGCGCAACACTCGGGTCGTCGGTGGCCCGCGTGAGGTGGATCGGCGGCTGCGCCGCGGCGAGGGCCTGCTCGAGCCGGGCACGGCGCTCTGAGAAGGGGCGCACGGTGAGGTCGTCCTCGCCGATCGCGAGCAGGTCGAACGCGACGAAGCTGGCAGGGGTCTCGGCGGCGAGCTTCTTCACCCGGCTGGCGGCGGGGTGGATCCGCTGCTGCAGGGCGTCGAAGTCGAGCCGGTCGCCGGTCGCGCCGATGAGGACGATCTCGCCGTCCACGACGCACTTCTCGGGGAAGTTGGCCAGCACGGCCTCGACCACCTCGGGGAAGTAGCGAGTCATCGGCTTCTCGTTGCGGCTGCCGATCTCCACCTGCTCGCCCGACCGGAAGATGATCGAGCGGAATCCGTCCCACTTGGGCTCGAACAGGTAGTCGCCCGTGGGGATCCCCTTCACCGGCTTGGCCAGCATCGGGGCGACGGGCGGCACGACCGGACCCCACACGGAGCGCAGGTCCGCATCGCGTTCGGCCTTGGGGGGCATGTAGTCCTCGTCGGACTTGTCCTTGCGGCGCTTGCTCGGCTGCACCCTGGGTGGCTCTCCCGGCATCTTGGGGTAGTCCGGCGGGAAGTTCAGCTCGCCGAGGCCACGCTCGCTGATGTCCTTGTCCCACAACGCAATTGCCGAGGAGACGTCACCGACAGCATCGTCCATCGCCGCCCATGCGTCACCATCCGCGGCGACGATCCCCGGCACCGTCAGCACGGTGAAGTCGCCGGGACTGACGCCGGGCAGCGTGTCCCAGCTGACCGGCATACTCACCGGCGCTCCGGGGAGCGGGCGCGGGCTGTAGGCCGAAGCGATGGTGCGGTCGCGACACGCCTGGTTGAAGTCGACGAAGACGCGCTCGCCGCGCTCCTCCTTCCACCACGAGGTCGTCACGAGGTCGGGCAGGCGGCGCTCGAGCTCGCGCGCGATCCCGATCACCCCGTGCCGCACGTCGAGGAACTCGTGGGTCGGCGCGACCCGGACGAAGACGTGGACCCCACGGTTGCCGGACGTCTTGGCCCAGCCGGTCAGCCCGAGCTCGGTGAGCAGCTCACGGAGCACGAGGGCGGCTTCGACGGAGTCCTTGAAGTCGCGGCCCGGCTGCGGGTCCAGGTCGATGCGCAGCTCGTCGGGGTTGTCGACGTTGCTCGTGCGCACCGGCCAGGGGTGGAACGTCACCGTGTTCATCTGCATCGCCCACACCACGGCTGCCGGCTCGTCGACGACCACCTGGAGGTGCTTGCGACCCGAGGGGTAGGTGCACATGACGGGGTCGATGAAGTCGGGCATGCCCTTGGGCGGGTTCTTGGTCCAGAACTCCTCGCCCGCGATGCCCTCGGGGAACCGCTGCAGGGTCACCGGGCGGTTGCCCAGTGCGCGCATGAAGCCGTCAGAGACGTCGACGGCGTACTGCGCGAGGTCGAGCTTGGTGATCCCGTCGTCGGGCCAGATCAGGCGCTCGGGGCTCGAAATCCGAACACGTCGCGATCCCTCAGGTCCCCCGGGGACTTCCAGCTCGGTTGCTTTGGCCGCCATGGCGCGAGCCTATCCGGGGAGCCCGTCAGCGGGCCGTAAGGATCTACGGGACCAGAATGGGCCTTGATTGCGTTGTGATGGACGTGAAGCTGTTTGGACGAAGTGGGATCACCGGGCGAAGGAGCCGAAACGTGAGCATGGACCAGACCGACCGCACCTATGCCGTCACCAAGACGGACGAGCAGTGGCGTGAGGAGCTGAGCCCGGCGGAGTACCAGGTGCTCCGTCAGGCAGGCACCGAGCGGCCGTTCGTCGGGGAGTACACCGACACCAAGGACGAGGGCGTCTATGCCTGCCGAGCCTGTGGTGCCGAGCTGTTCACCTCCGACACCAAGTTCGACAGCCACTGCGGGTGGCCGTCGTTCTACTCACCCCTCGCCGGCGACTCGGTCGAGTACCTCGAGGACTATGACATGGGCATGAAGCGCGTCGAGGTCAGGTGCGCCAACTGTGGCAGCCACCTCGGCCACGTCTTCGAGGGCGAGGGCTACGGCACCCCCACGGACCAGCGCTACTGCATCAACTCGATCTCGATGACCCTGCGCCCCAAGCCCGACGCCACCTGACCGACCCCCCTGCCCCGCCTTTATCGGGTCATGGGACAAAGGTCGGCTTCACCCCGGAACGGTTTCGGGGTGAGGCCGACCTTTGTGGGGCGCGGCCGGCTTGAGCACAGCGCTGGATGGGTATGCCGCGTGGCTGAGGACACCGAGCGCCCGCAGCCGCGCGATGAGCGGTCCAAGGCGCTCGAGATCCGACCAGACGACGCGGACCACCCGGTATCCCAGCCGTCTCAGCTCGTCCTCTCGGCGTTTCTCAGCGATGAGCGCCTCCGAGCCACCGTCGCGATACTTCACGAGGCCGTCGAACTCGATCACGACGTTGGTGCCCTTGACGAGGAAGTCGACCCTCGCCACGACTCTGCCTCGCTCGTCGCGGATGGCGACCTGCGCCTCGACCTCGATCCCCACCGCGGCGAGGCCGACGCGAAGGCGCGACTCCCCCACGGACTCGGACTTCGGGTCGACGAAGGCCAGCATGGTCCTGACCCGGCTCGACCGCGGCCAGCCGTGCACGCGCGCGGCGACGGCCTCGAGCTCGTCGCGCGAGATCATGCCCTCGTGAAGCGCCGCGTCGGCCGCCACCACTCCGGGGGTGGCGCCGTGCTCGAGGCAGTGCTGGACCACGGCCACCGGAGTGGAGACCACACCACGGGGCGCCTTCAGCCCAGCGAACGGCGGCCGGATCACGAGGTCTCGCGTCAACACCTCACGGTGGATCGGTCGCTCGAGGTGCGCACGCTGCAGGGAGGCACCCCAGACGGGGAGCCCGAGTGCCACCAGCGCCGTGTGACCAGAGAGCGCGCCGTCCGGATAGAGCAGCTGCGCGCCGCGGCCGAGCAGGCGATGCCTTTCCGCCGAAGCCGTCGGGCCGTCGGGCGGCGCGCCCACGGCATACACACCGCGAGTCAGGCGCACCACGCCGCCGTCGCGAACCAGTGCCGCCAGCGACTCGCGGCTGTGGCCGAGCAATCTCGCCTGACGGGTGATGAACACGCCGTCCTGCGAGTTGGCGATGTCGAGAAGCGCAGGGTCCATGGCCCGAGGATGTCCGCCGTCGAGGCGCTCCATCGACCCACGGACGTGGACCTGTGGAGGGCTGGGTGCGGACAGGTCGCTTGTGGACGGCCGTCGCCACACCCGGGCAAGGACGGCATGACCCGAGAACGGTTTCGGGGTGAAGCCGACCCAAGTCCCTAGACCCGATAAAGGTGGGGCGGGGTCAGCGCAGGGAGGCGAGGAGCTCGTCGACCTGGACGCGGCGACCGGTGTGGAACGGCAGCTCCTCGCGGACGTGCATGCGGGCCCGCGAGGCGCGCAGCTCACGCATCAGGTCGACGATGCGGTGCAGCTCGTCGGCCTCGAAGGCCAGCACCCACTCGTAGTCGTTCAGCGCGAACGAGGCGATCGTGTTGGCCCGCACGTCGGGGTAGTCACGTGCCTGCTGCCCGTGCTCGCGCAGCATGTCGCGGCGCTCGGCGTCCGGCAGCAGGTACCACTCGTAGGACCGGACGAACGGGTAGACGCAGATGAAGTCCTTGGGCGGCTCGTCGCCGAGGAACGCCGGGATGTGGCTCTTGTTGAACTCCGCCGGTCGGTGCAGCGCTGCCGCCGACCAGGTCGGCTCGAGCAGGTGGCCCAGCTCGGTGCGCAGCAGGGAGCGGTAGGCCCGCTGTACGTCCTCGATCCGTTCGGCGTGCCACCAGACCATGAAGTCGGCGTCGGCGCGCAGCCCCCCGATGTCGTAGACGCCGCGGGTCACCACACCCTCTGCCTCGAGCTGCGCGAAGAGGTCCTCGACCTCCTTGGCCATCACGTCCCGGTTGTCGCCCAAGGGCCCGGTGACGGAGAACACCGACCACATGGCATACCGGATCGAGTCGTTGATCTCGCGGATCCGGGCAGCGTTCGGGTTGGAGGGGTGCGGCTCGCTCATGCCCCTATCCTCCCGCGCCGATCGTTCGCGTCCGCAGGTGGGTGGTCACCGCCAGTGCCGCCGACCGCCCAGTCGCGATGCACGCCGGGATCCCCACACCTTCGTATGCCGCGCCGGCGAGGGCCAGCCCCGGCGCGGCCGCCGCTGCGGCCCGGATGCGGGCCACCCGGTCGAGGTGCCCGACGGTGTACTGCGGCAGCGCACCGCCCCAGCGTTGGACGTGGGTGTCGACGATCCGGGGCAGCTGGTGGCCGAGGGCCTCGCTGACCTCGGCGACGGCGATCGCCACGAGCTCCTCGTCCGGGCGCTGCAGGTCGGTCGTCTCGCCGAACCGCCCCACAGAGGCTCGCAGGAAGGAAAGGTCCCCGGCAGCCTCGGCGGTCCATCGCCACTTGGTCGAGGAGAAGGTGCTGGCCTTGATGGTCCTGCCCTCGACCGCCGGCACGAGGAAACCGGAGCCGGGAAGCGGCACGGTGCCGGGGCCCTCGGCCCCGACGGCCAGGGTGATGATCGCCATCGAGGCGTACTCGACCTCACGCAGCGCCCGGGACGCGTCGGGCAGGTGTCGAGCCAGGAGCCGGCTCGCAGGGGCGGCGGGGACGGCGAGAACCACCGCTTCCGCGACCAGCCGTTCGGGCCGCGGGTGCGGTCCGACCACCACCGACCAGCCGCCACCCGCGGTGTCCGGCTCCCGGTGCAGCTCACGGACGATGGTGCTGCTGCGAATCGTCACGCCGCGAGCCCGCAGCGACTCGGTCAGCGACTCGGCGAGCCGGCCCACCCCACCCACCAGCCCGGCGAAGACCGGCGCGGCCAGCTGGTCGGTCTGGCCCGCCTGGCCCGCGCGGTCGGCCCGGCCCGCCCGGCCCGCCTCACCGGCCTGGCCCGCAGCTGCTGTCTGCGTGAGGGACTCGCCTCGCCGGGCCGCCGCGAACACGGAAGGCAGGCAGGCGCGCAGCGACAACGACCGAGCCTGCCCGGCATACACGCCCCCGAGGAGCGGCTCGACGAGACGGTCGACGACCGCGTCGCCCAAGCGGGCCGCGACGTAGTCGCCCACCGAAACGTCCTCGAAATCGCCTCTGTCCCATGGTGTTTCGCCCTCGGCTCGAGCGACCTCGTCAGGGGACAGGACGCCGAGCGCGGAGGCGGCCGGCGAAGGGATCCCCATCAGCGTGCCCTTGGGCATGGGGTGAAGGTCACCTCGCGACCAGATGGACGCCGACGTCGTGTCGGGGTGGACGACCTCGCCATCGAGGCCCAGCTCGGACATCAGGTCCAGCGCCTCGGGTCGTCTGGCCAGCATCGACTCGGCCCCCACGTCCAGCGCCACCCCTGCCACGGGTTCGCGTCGGAGCTTGCCGCCGGGTCGGTCTGCCGCGTCGAGGATCGTGATGGTCGCGTCAGGAACCGCACGCGTCAGCTCCCAAGCGCAGGCAAGTCCAGCGATACCTCCCCCGACGATGAGGATTCGTGATCCGACCATGCCCACACCCTTTCAAGATCGTGACTGTTTCGACACCACCGGGTGGGAACGTCGAGCCCACGACGCGAGTCGCACCGGTATTCCGCACCGCCCGATACGACCAGCTCGACTCGACCAGGGGGTCGCCATGTTCAGCGTTCGTCCGCACCGCAGCATCGCCGTCGTCGGCGCAGCTCTCCTCGCAACGCTCGCCCTCGCTGCCTGCGGCGGCGGCGGCTCCGACACCTCCAGCGCCGCCTCGGTGGCCGGAGGCAGCTCCAACGAGTCGTCCGGCCGGGCCGTGGCCCCGTCCGCCGGCGACAGTTCCGCGTCGGGAGGTGACTCGGCCAAGCCGGGATCAGGCACCGCTCCCAAGGGAGTCACGGCAGCCAACCTCGCGGCCAACCAGGACTCCCTCGCCCGTCGCGCGACCATCGCGCTCCAAGTCAAGAACATCGGCCAGGCAGTGGCGAAGGTGCGGGCCACCACGGCGACCGCCGAGGGCATCGTCCTGTCGGAGAACATCGGGACGGCGAACAGCGACGCCCCCCTCACGGACTCCGCGAAGGTGACCGCCACGACGTACGCCGAGATCACCCTCTCGGTGCCCTCCGCAGAGCTCGACCGGGTCATCGCCGAGCTCGGGTCGGTCGGCACGGTGATCCGCTCGACGAGCTCGAGCGAGAACGTCGGCGGACAGATCGTCGACACCGCCTCACGGCTGGAGACGATGCGGGTCAGCGTCGAGCGGGTCCGGGCCTTCCTCAAGGACGCCAAGGACCTCAACCAGATCGTCGCCATGGAGGCCGAGCTGACCCGGCGCCAGTCCGACCTCGAGTCCCTCGAGGCGCAGCTCGCCTCCCTCAAGGGGAGCGTCGCGCGCTCCCCCATCCAGATCAGCCTGACCACAGAGCCGAACGCGATCGTGGAGGAGCCCGACCAGGCCGGCTTCCTCGTCGGGCTCAAGGGTGGCTGGGACGCCTTCACCGGGTCCGCGACCGTGCTGCTCACGGTCGTCGGAGCGATGTTGCCGTTCCTCGTCCTGCTCGGCCTCCTGGGACTGCCGGTGTGGTGGTACGTGCGACGCCGTCGTCCGGTGACGCCGCCCCCCGCCGTCCTGCCGCAGTAGCCCCCACTACGGCAGGGGCGAGGTCGGTCGGCGACTCAGCGCTGGCCGACCTCGTGCACCAGCTCGACCACACGGGTCAGCACATCGGGATCGGTGTCGGGCAGCACGCCGTGGCCCAGGTTGAAGATGTGACCGGGTGCGGCCCGTCCCTCCTCCACGATCGAACGGACCTTGGCCTCCAGCGCCTCCCAGGGCGCGAAGAGGAGGGCGGGGTCGAGGTTGCCCTGCACTGCGTACGAACCGTCGAGACGGGCGAGGGCATCGGTGAGGGACACGCGGTAGTCGACGCCGACCACGTCGGCGCCCACGGCGCCCATGGCCGGCAGCAGCTCACCGGTGCCGACCCCGAAGTGGATCTTCGGGATGCCGCGTGCCGACACGGCTTCCAGCGCCGCGGTCGAGTGCGGGGCGACGAAGCGCTCGTAGTCGGCTCGTGGGAGGGCCCCCACCCACGAGTCGAAGAGCTGGACCGCGGAGGCCCCTGCGGCGGCCTGCACGTCGAGGAAGGTGCCCGAGATCTGGGCCAGGCGGGCGCACAGGTCGTGCCACAGCTGCGGGTCGCCGTACATCAGTGCCTTGGTGTGTTCGTGGTTCTTGCTCGGGCCGCCTTCGACCAGGTAGCTCGCCAGCGTGAACGGTGCGCCCGCGAAGCCGATGAGGGGCGTGTCACCCAGCTCCGCGGTCAGGAGCCGGACGGCTTCGGTGATGTAGGGGACGTGGTCGGGCGTCAGCTCGGGCAGGCGGTCGAGGTCGCCGCGGGTGCGGATCGGCTTGGCGACGACCGGCCCGACGCCGGGGACGATGTCGAGGTCGACGCCGACGGCAGCCAGGGGCACGACGATGTCGGAGAAGAAGATCGCGGCGTCGACGCCGTGGCGGCGCACCGGCTGGAGGGTGATCTCGGTGACCAGGTCGGGGCGACGGCACGACTCGAGCATCCCGACGCCTTCACGGACCTTGCGGTACTCCGGCAGCGAGCGCCCTGCCTGACGCATGAACCAGACAGGCGTGTGGCTCACCGGCTGACGGCGGGCAGCACGGACCAGGGCGGAGTCGTGGGGGGAGGTCACCGGGTGATTCTAGGTCGCTCAGAGGGCGATGATCGCCGCGCCCGCCAGGGACAGCACCGCGCCCACCTGCTGGATCCTGCGCAGCCGCTCCCGCAGCAGGACGCGTGCCAGCACGATCGTCACGACGGGGTAGAGCGAGGCGAGCACGCTCGCCACGCTCACCTGTCCGCGCGAAGATGCGATCCCGAACAGGAGGTTGGCGCCCATGTCACCGCAGCCGATGGCCAGCAGGGCAGGCAGCTCGCGGGCCTGCACCCCTCCCCTGGACCGCAACGCCAGTGCCAGCGTGAGGAACACGACGAAGGACACCCCGCGCATCCCCCACAGGGTCATGAGGGTCGATGTCCGGGCGCCGCGGTCGATGCAGAACAGGGCGAACCCGAACCCGACCGCCGCCACCCCAGCCAGCACCACCGGCCTCGGAGAGACCCCGCCACTCAGCTCGGGCCCCGACGCCAGGGTCACGCCGACGATGGCGACCACGATCCCCACCCAGGTCCAGGAGGACGGCTCGTCGCCGGTGGCCACGCCGAGGAGCACGGGAACGGCCACCCCCAGGGCTGCGATCGGGGCGACGACGCCGATCGTGCCACTCGCCAGGGCGGTGTAGAAGCAGAGCAGTCCCGCCACCCCGGAGACGGCGGCACCGACCGACCACAGGGGCCAACCCGTCCACGTGAGGCTGTCCCAGCGGAGGGCGACGGCAACGCACAGGACGAGGAACGCCAGTGACTGCGTCCACCCCACGACGGCGACGGCGGGGCGGCGCCGCGAGTACAGCCCGGCGAAGAAGTCCGCGGTCCCCCAGCTGGCGCTGGACGCCAGCGCGAGCAGCGAGAGCATGGCCGCACGCTACCGGTGGCGCGACACGACGCGGACGGCAACCTCCCTGTGATATCCGAGATCGCGGCATACCCTCTGATGGTGGGCAGCCGAACGGTCCCTGGCGACCAATCCCCCGAGTTCACGCAGGCGCTCAGTGACCTGCGCGGAGCGCGCTTGCGCCCCGAGGTCCGCCTCACCGAGGTGCCCGCTCCCCAGCGCATCGCGCCGTATGCCGTGGCCCTCACCGCCGAGGTGGTGGGCGCCGCCAACGACGAGGACGAGTTGGCGTCGGGACGCTTCGTGCTGCTGCACGACCCGTCGGTCCCGGACCCGTGGGACGGGGCCTGGCGTGCGGTGACGTTCGCCCGGGCCGAGCTCGAGCCCGAGCTGGCCAACGACCCGATGCTGGGTGCGGTCGGGTGGTCCTGGCTGACCGACGCCCTGGCCCATCACCACCTGGGCTACACCGCAGAGGCCGGCACGGTCACGAGAGTGGTCTCGGAGAGCTTCGCCGGTCTGTCCGACCGGCCCGCCAGCGTCGAGATGGAGGTCCGCGCTTCGTGGACCCCCGTGGCCGGCAACGTCGGCGCCCACCTCGTCGCGTGGTCCGACCTGTTGTGCACCATCGCGGGTCTGCCGCCCCTGCCGGAGGGCGTCATCGCCCTGCCTGGACCACGCCGTTAACAGTGGAGTGCTGACTTCCGGGACGTGTTCCGTGGCATCGGCCGGGTAGGTTGATCCGGTGACCGACACCGAGGCCGAGCAGACTACGGCCGACCAGGCCGAGGCCGGGCGGACGGAGGCCGGGCAGACGGAGGCCGTTCAGGCGGTGCAGCCCGAGCAGCAACCAGCCGTCGAGCTGACCCCTCTCGACATGCCTGTCGACGGCGTGCCCCCGGTCGTCGAGTCCGAGCGGGCACTGATGGAGGCCGCCCGCGCCATCGCTGCCGGCGAGGGGCCGGTCGCCCTCGACGCCGAGCGGGCGAGCGGCTACCGCTACGGCCAGCGCGCCTACCTCGTGCAGCTGCGACGCGAGGGCTCGGGCACCTGGTTGATCGACCCGATCGCGTGCCCCGACCTGTCGCCCGTCAACGACGCCATCGGCAGTGCCGAGTGGATCCTGCACGCGGCCACCCAGGACCTCGCCTGTCTCGCGGAGGTGGGACTGCGGCCTCAGCAGCTGTTCGACACCGAGCTCGCCGGGCGACTTCTGGGCCTGCCCCGCGTCGGGCTGGCCGCGGTGGTCGAGCACTACCTGGGCCTGTCCCTGGCCAAGGAGCACTCCGCGGTCGACTGGTCCACCAGGCCCCTGCCCGAGCCGTGGTTGCGCTACGCCGCCCTCGACGTCGAGGTGCTGGTCGACGTGCGCAACCTGATGGGCGTCGACCTCGCCAAGCAGGGCAAGGACAGCTGGGCGCGCGAGGAGTTCGAGGCACTGCTCGACTTCATGGGACCGGCGCAGCGCGTCGACCCGTGGCGGCGGACGAGCGGCATGCACCGCGTCCGACACCGCAGGATCGCGGCGGTCGTGCGAGAGCTGTGGGAGACCCGCGACCAGATAGCCCAGGACCGGGATGTCGCCCCCGGGCGGGTGCTGCCGGACGCGGTGCTGGTCGAGGTGGCCATGGAGTCACCGACCAACCCCGGCACGCTCCCCGGTGGGCACCGGTCCGTCCGGCGCTACCAGCGCCAGTGGCTCGACGCCGTCACCCGGGCGAACGCGATCCCCGAAGGCGACCTGCCGCCGATGACCCTGCGCTCGGACGGCCCGCCGCCCCAGCGTGCCTGGGCCGAACGCAACCCCATCGCGGCCGCCCGACTGAGCGCCACGCGCGAGGCGCTGACCGCGTTCGCCACCGAACACGTGATCCCGATCGAGAACGTCCTGTCTCCGGAGCCCCTTCGCCGGGTGATCTGGACTCCCCCGGCCGACCAGACCGCCGCCGGGTTCGCCGCCGCGCTCACGGCTCTCGGAGCCAGGCACTGGCAGGCCGGCGTGGTCGCGCCGATGATCGAGGCGGCCTTCGAGGCCAACCCCGACGCCTGATCCGGCTCCTCGCGCTGCAGGTTTCGTTCCAATGGGAGGCAAACCTGCATGGGTGACGGCTCTCACTCGCGGGTTCTGGTGACCTCGTTGTTACCGGGAAGTAGCATCGGTCCTGTACCCACCGCATACCCGGTGGATCGCACCGATCCCGCACCCCAAGACTCAATCACCCGAGACTCCAATCAAGGGAGGCCACCTGTGCCCCGCACCCTTCATGAGGTCGTGTTCGTCGACGGAGTTCGCACGCCGTTCGGCAAGGCCGGCGACAAGGGCATGTATGCCCAGACGCGCGCCGACGACCTCGTCATCCGCTGCATCCGCGAGCTGATGCGCCGTCATCCCGAGCTCCCTCCGGAGCGCGTGGAAGAGGTCGCCATCGCCGCCACCACGCAGATCGGCGACCAGGGCCTCACGCTCGGGCGAATGGCTGCCCTCCTGTCCGGCCTGCCCAACACCACGCCCGGCTACTCGATCGACCGCATGTGCGCCGGTGCCATGACGGCCGTGACGACTGCGGCGAGCTCGATCGCGTTCGGCTCCATCGACATCGCCATCGCCGGGGGCGTCGAACACATGGGCCGCCACCCCATGGGTGAGGGTGTCGACCCCAACCCGCGGATCGTCGCGGAGAAGCTCGTCGACCCCTCCGCCCTGGTCATGGGTTCGACCGCCGAGAACCTGCACGACCGGTACCCCTCGATCACCAAGGACCGCAGCGACGCCTTTGCCGTCAGGTCCCAGGACAAGCTCGCCAAGGCCTACGCGAACGAGCAGATCCAGCCCGACCTCGTGCCGGTCGCCACGCGCCACCAGGAGCTGGGCTACGGCCTGGCCACCCGGGACGAGCCGCCGCGTCCAGGCACCACGGTCGAGGACCTGGCCTCGCTCAAGACGCCGTTCCGCCCGCACGGCAATGTCAGCGCCGGCAACTCGGCCGGGCTCAACGACGGTGCCACCGCGTGCATCCTCGCTTCGGAGCAGGCTGCCCAGGAGCTGGGCCTGCCCGTCAAGATGCGCCTCGTGGACTTTGCCTTCGTGGGGGTCGAACCCGAGGTCATGGGCATCGGCCCGGTCCCGGCGACCGAGAAGGCTCTCGCCAAGGCGGGCTTGTCGATCGAGGACATCGGCCTGTTCGAGCTCAACGAGGCCTTCGCCGTGCAGGTGCTGGCGTTCCTCGAGCACTTCGACATCGCCGACGACGACCCGCGTGTCAACCAGTACGGCGGCGCCATCGCGATCGGTCACCCGCTGGYCTCGTCGGGGGTGAGGCTGATGACCCAGCTGGCCCGACAGTTCGAGGAGCACCCGGAGGTGCGCTACGGGCTGACCGCCATGTGCATCGGGATCGGCATGGGCGCCAGCGTCATCTGGGAGAACCCACACCACGCTGACTACGGCCAGGAGGTTGCGGCATGAGCGAGCAGACACCGACGCAGACAGGGACCCAGACAGTGACGCAGACACCCGGGTTCGAGGAGGTCGTCACCCACACCCCGGTGCGCGACGTCGTCCTCCCCGGCAAGGCGGGAACCCTGGCGCTGGTCACGCTGGACAACGGCTTCGACCACACCAAGCCGAACACCTTCGGCCCGCAGACCATCGCCGGACTGAAGGCCACCATCGACGCCCTGCGCGCCCGCGCCGACGCCGGTGAGATCCAGGCGGTCGGGATCACCGGCAAGCCGTTCATCTTCGCCGTCGGCGCGGACCTCAAGGCCGTGTCGCAGGCGAGCGACCGCACGCAGGCGATCGAGGTCGCCCGCGCCGGTCACGCGGCCTTCGCGGCGATCATGGACCTGCCCGTCCCGACCTTCGCGTTCGTCAACGGTGCGGCCATGGGTGGCGGTGTGGAGATCGCACTGTCGGCCGACTACCGCACGATCTCCGCAGGGGTGCCCGCGCTCGCGCTGCCGGAGACCTTCCTCGGGCTCGTCCCGGGCTGGGGTGGCTGCTACCTGCTGCCCAACCTGGTCGGTCCGGCCAACGCCCTCAAGGTCATCATCGAGAACCCGATGAACACCAACCGCATGCTCAAGGGTCCGCAGGCCTTCGAGCTGGGAATCGCCGACGCGATGTTCGCACCGGCCGACTTCCTCGAGGAGTCGCTGCTGTGGGCGGCTGGGGTCCTCACGGGCGACACCGTCGTCGAGCGGACGACCAAGGAGGGCAACGGGATCTCCCGCGACGAGGCGGAGTGGGCAGGCGCCATCAAGGCCGCCAAGGGCCTGGTCGACCTCAAGACCGGCGGCAAGGCACCGGCGCCCTACCGGGCCCTGACCCTCGTCGAAGCAGCTCGCACCGCCACCCGCGACGAGGCCTTCGCTGCCGAGGACGAGGCGCTCGCCGACCTCGTCATGGGTGACGAACTGCGCGCGGGGCTCTACTCCTTCGACCTGGTGCAGCGGCGGGCCAAGCGTCCCGCAGGCGCCCCTGACAAGGCATTGGCCCGCAAGGTCACCAAGGTGGGCATCGTCGGCGCCGGTCTCATGGCCAGCCAGCTGGCCCTGCTGTTCGCCCAACGTCTCGAGGTGCCGGTCGTGATGACCGACCTCGACGAGGAGCGGGTGGCCAAGGGAGTCGGCTACGTCCACGCCGAGGTCGACAAGCTGCTGGGCAAGCGGCGGGTCAGCCCCGACAAGGCCAACCGCCTCAAGGGCCTGGTCAGCGGCGCGACCTCCAAGGACGGCTTCGCCGACGCCGACTTCGTGATCGAGGCGGTGTTCGAGGAGATGTCCGTCAAGAAGACCGTCTGGGCCGAGGTGGAGGCGATCGTCACCCCCGAGTGTGTCCTGGCGACCAACACGTCGTCGCTCTCGATCACCGAGATGGCCGCGGAGCTGGCCCACCCCGAGCGGGTCGTCGGCTTCCACTTCTTCAACCCGGTCGCCGTCATGCCCCTGCTCGAGATCATCAAGGGCGAGCAGACCGACGACGCAACCCTGGCGACGGCGTTCGCCACCGGCAAGACGCTCAGGAAGACGACCATCCTGGTCAAGGACAGCCCGTCCTTCATCGTCAACCGCCTCCTCGGTCGCTTCATGGGCGAGGTGGCCAGGGTCGTCGACGAGGGCACCCCCATCGAGGTCGCCGATCGAGCCTTCGCCGGGCTTGCCCCGATGCCGCCGTTCATCCTGCTCGGCCTGGTCGGTCCGGCCATCGCCCTGCACAACAACGAGACCCTGGCCAAGGCCTTCCCCGACCGCTTCTACGTCTCTGAGAACCTGCGCAAGGTCGTCGCGGCCAAGAAGCCGGCCATCTACCTCTGGCCCGAGGGCAAGCCGGTCGTCGACCCCGAGGTCGAGGCGCTGTTCGACAAGCCGGCCGACCCGGTCGTGCTGTCCACCGAGGAGGTCCGTGAGCGGGTGCTCGGCGTGCTCGCGGACGAGTCGCGTCGCATGCTCGACGAGGGCATCGTCGCGGCTCCGATGGACCTCGACCTGGCCATGATCACGGGCGCCGGGTTCCAGTTCTGGAACGGTGGCCTGACTCCCCTGCTCGACCGTGAGGGCGTGTCGGAGAAGGTGACCGGCCAGCGCTTCCTGCCACCGGGCGCTGCGAGCGTGCCGACCCTCGCGGGTTGATCTCCGGAATGTGAAATGAGCCTGACGGTTTCGTCAGGCTCATTTCACATTCCTCACTCGTGTCCCCGACCACGGGCGGTGGTGCAACGCGCAGGTCCCTGTGTGCTCGCCCACACAGGATCAGGCGGAACTGTGGCCTGCCACCACATGCTCGCGTGCTGACGGCCGACCTAGTCTCGCCTGATGCCGACGACGCCAGCGCTGCTCGACCTGTCCGGACGCACCGCGTTGGTGACCGGCGCCGCGAGCGGTATCGGGGCGGCCTGCGTGGAGCGGCTCGTTGCCGCCAAGGCGAGCGTGTATGCCGTGGACCTCGACGCCGAGGGCCTGACGAGGTTCGCCGGTGTCGGGGCTGTGGAGACCATTCCCGTCGACCTCGCCGACCTCGATGTGGTCGAGGGGCTGCCCGGCACGATCGACATCCTCGTCAACAACGCCGGCATCCAGCATGTCGCTCCGATCCAGGAGTTCCCCGTCGACACGTGGGACCTGATCATCCGGCTGATGCTGACCTCGCCGTTCCGGCTGACCCGGCGCGTGCTCCCGCACATGTACGCGCAGGGCTGGGGCCGGGTCGTCAACGTGTCGAGCGTGCACGGGCTACGCGCCAGCCCCTACAAGGCGGCCTACGTGAGTGCCAAGCACGGGCTCGAGGGGCTTTCCAAGGTCACGGCGCTCGAGGGCGCCGAGCACGGAGTCACGAGCAACTGCGTGAACCCGGCCTATGTGCGGACCCCGCTGGTCGAGAAGCAGATCGCCGACCAGGCTCGCTCGCACGGCATCACCGAAGACGACGTGATCGGCAGGGTGATGCTCGAGCCCGTGGCCGTCAAGCGGCTCGTCGAGGCGGACGAGGTAGCCGAGCTCGTCGCCTTCCTCTGTGGCCCGGCCGCGGACTCGGTGTCCGGTTCGTCGTTCTCGATGGACGGCGGCTGGACCGCCCACTGAGGGGGTCCGGCGCCTAGGATCCGTGACGATGGACGCCCACGACCACTCCCCCGCGATGAGGCTGCTGCGCCTGCTCGCGGAGGGGGCGCCCGCGTCGGAGCTCGAGGCCCTCGGCCAGGACGCGGACGAGGCCGGAGAGTCAGGCGAGTCGGGGGAGGCACGTGAGCTGGCCCTTCGAGTGCGCGCCGCGTTCGACTCCCGCCGTCGTCGGGAGGCCGAGCTGACCGGCCTCGTGGAAACCGCTCGCGACCTCGCCGCCCTGCGCGACCCCAGCGGCATCCTCGAGGCGATCGTGCGCCGGGCGCGTGCCCTGCTGGGCACCGACGTCGCGTACCTCACGCTCTTTGACCCCGAGGCCGGTGACACCTTCATGCGCGCGACCGACGGGTCGGTGAGCGCGGAGTTCCAGGAGGTCCGCCTCTCGCTGGGCGACGGCCTCGGCGGACTCGTCGCCTCGACGCGCAAGCCCTACTGGAGCGCGGACTACCTCCACGACCACAGGTTCCAGCACACGGGCACCATCGACAGCGCCGTCGGCGACGAGGGCCTGGTGTCGATCTGTGGCACACCGCTGGTGGTGGAGGACGAGTTCGTGGGCGTGCTGTTCGCCGCGAACCGCTCGCCCCGCCCGTTCTCGCCCGACCAGGTCGCCCTCCTCGGGTCCTTGGCGGCTCTGGCCGCCGTCTCGATCGTGCAGACCCGTAGCGCCGAGGAAGTCCGCCGGCACACCGCAGGTGTCGAGCGGGCCGCCGCGGCGCACGACCGGTTCGCCGAGCTGGTGCTGGCCGGAGGAGGGGTCGACGACATCACGAAGGCGCTGGGCGACCTGCTCGGCGGCTGGGTGGTGCTACTCAACTCCGAGGGCGAGACCCTGAGCAGCCATGGCCCTGCCCCGTTGCCCGAGGACGGTGCCGGCGCGGCGCTCGCGCGCTCGTCGGTCGTCCGTGAGACGGAGGCCTCGGGTCGGCTGGCGCACGACGCCCTCAGCGACCAGTGGGCGATCGTCGTCAAGGCTCCACAGACCCCGTTGGGCATCCTCGTCCTCGGCGGGGTCGGGGTGCTCGACGACGCAGACCGGCGGACGGTCGAGCGGGCCTCGGTCGTCAGCGCGCTGGTCCTGCTGTTCGAGCGCACCGCTGCCGAGGCCGAGCAACGAGTTCGCACCGACCTCGTGGCCGACCTACTCAGTGGTCGTGGCGATCCCACCTCGCTGGCGAGTCGCGCCCGTGCCCAGGGAGTCGACCCGTTCGCCGCCCACGCCGTGCTGGTGGCACACGCGGACGCAGACACCTCCCGTCGCACTCTCCTGCTGGCCGCCCACGCGGCGGCGGGCCACGGATCAGTGGTCGGCGAGCACGATGGACACGTGGTCGCGCTGCTCCCGTCGGACGACCCGCACCAGTCCGCCGCCGAGCTCGCCCGCCGGCTCAGCCGCCTGGCGACCGTGACCGTCGGCGCAGCGGGACCGACGACGCTGACCGAGGATGTCCCAGCCATCTGGCGCGAGGCGGTCCGCACCGTCTCGGCGCTGGTCTCCCTCGGGCTCGCGGGCACCGGTGCCAGTGCCGACCACCTGGGCTTCGCCGGACTCGTCGTGGGTTCGGCCCCGGACATCGGCGGCTACGTCCGCCAGCACCTGGGGCCGCTGCTCGACTACGACGCCCGTCGCGGGTCCGAGCTCGTGAAGACCCTGCAGGCCTACTTCGACGCCGGCGGCAGCCCTCGACACGCAGCCACCGACCTGCACGTGCACGTCAATACCGTCAGCCAGCGGCTGGAACGCATCTCCGCGCTCCTCGGACCGCACTGGCAGCGCCCCGACGACGCACTCGAGCTCCAGCTGGCACTGCGCCTGATGCGGCTCAGCGCAGGCGCGACGCCAAGGACGTAGCCACCGCGTCCGCGGTGAGCCCGACCTCTTCCAGCAGCTGCCCGCGTGAGGCGTGGTCGAGGAAGCGCTTGGGTATGCCGTGCACGTGCACCGGGACGTCGACGCCCGCGTCACGCAGCGCCAGCGTCACCGCAGCGCCCACTCCACCGCTGACGAGGTTGTCCTCCACGACGGCGACAGCTCCAGCCCGGCGAGCCATCGCCACGAGGTCGTCGCTGACGGGCAACACCCAACGCGGGTCCACTGCGGTGACCGAATGTCCCTGCGCCTCGAGCTTTCCCGCGATCTCGACCGCCATGGCGGCAAACGCACCCACGCCGACGAGCAGGAGGTCGCACGTCTGGGCCGAGGTCTCGTGGAGCACGTCCACCACCCCTTCCTGACGCACGGCCGCCACAGCGGGACCCACGTCGCCCTTGGGAAAACGGATCACCGTCGGACCATCCGTGACGTCGATCGCCTCGCGGAGCTGGCGCTTGACCTGGTCACCGTCACGAGGAGCAGCCAGTCGAAGGCCAGGGACGACCGAGGCGATGGTCATGTCCCACATGCCGTTGTGGGAGGCGCCGTCGCTGCCGGTGATCCCGGCGCGGTCGAGGACGAACGTGACGCCCGCCCGGTGCAGGGCGCAGTCCATGAGCAGCTGGTCGAAGGCCCGGTTGAGGAAGGTGGCGTAGACCGCCACGACCGGATGCAGGCCGGCATACGCGAGGCCGCTCGCCATGGTGACGGCGTGCTGCTCGGCGATTCCGACGTCGAAGACGCGATCGGGGTAGGCGGCGGCGAAGCCGTCGAGGCCGACGGGGATGAGCATCGCGGCGGTGAGCGCGACGACGTCCTTGCGCTCGCTCCCGATGGCTACCATCTCGTCGTTGAACTCGTCGGTCCAGATCCTCCCGCTCACCTCGAACGGCAGTCCCGTCTCGGGGTTGAACTTGCCGATGGCGTGCCACTGGTCGCCCTCGTGCTGACGCGCCGGGTCGTAGCCGCGGCCCTTCTCGGTGATGACGTGGACGAGCACCGGGCCACCGAAGGCCCGCGCCCTCCGCAGGGCGGACTCGACGGCCTGCTCGTCGTGGCCGTCGACGGGACCGAGGTACTTGAGGCCGAGGTCCTCGAACATCCCCTGCGGGGCGACGATGTCCTTGATCCCCTTCTTCACGCCGTGGAGGGTCTCGTACATGGCTCCCCCCACGACCGGCGTGCGGCTCAGCGTGTTCTTGCCCCAGTCGAGGAAGCGCTCGTAGCCGCGGGTCGTGCGCAGGGTGGCGAGGTGGTCGGCCAGCCCGCCGATCGTCGGAGCGTAGGACCGCTCGTTGTCGTTGACGACGATGGTGAGTGGCAGGTCCTTGTCTGCGGCGATGTTGTTCATCGCCTCCCAGGCCATCCCGCCCGTGAGCGCCCCGTCGCCGATCACGGCGACGGTATGCCGCCCGTGCTCGCCGCGCAGCCGCCTCGCCTTCGCGATGCCGTCGGCCCAGGACAGTGCGGTGGAGGCGTGCGAGTTCTCGACGACATCGTGCTCGGACTCGGCGCGACTGGGGTAGCCGGACAGGCCGCCCTGCTTCTTGAGCTTGCTGAAGTCATGACGACCCGTGAGCAGCTTGTGGACGTAGGACTGGTGGCCCGTGTCGAAGACGATGGCGTCCCGGGGGCTGTCGAAGACCCGGTGCAGTGCGATCGTCAGCTCGACGACACCGAGGTTGGGACCGAGGTGGCCACCGGTCTTCGAGACCGACTCGACCAGGAAGTCCCGGATCTCCTGGGCGAGGCCGGGGAGCTGGGCAGGCTTCAACGCCTTGAGATCGGCCGGGCCGTTGATGGTCTCGAGCAGTCCCACGCGCACCGTCCTTTCTGTTTGCGGTCGACACAGGGGGTCCTCTGTCTGCAGGGGAACCGCCCGAGTCTATGCGCCCTGCCTGATCTCGACCTCCTGCGGCACCCCGGTCACCTGGACCTCGCCGTCACGCGTCACCGTGACCGTGAACCCGGCCCCGCCCAGCCGCAGTCCCTCGACGTGCAGCGCGCCGAACGCGGTGGGCCGGATCGGGTCGACGTGCAGGACACCGGCGGGCAGGTCTGCGCGAAGTCCCAGGGCCACGGTGAGGACGGCGCCCGCCGAGGCCGCCGACCACGCCTGCGGACGGCATGAAGCAGGGTAGGGCGACGGCCGGCCCAGCATGGGCAGCCCGGAGTAGAGCTCGGGCCAGCGGTAGTCGAAGGCCTCGCCCGAGGCCACGAGTGCGTGGACGACGCGAGCGGCCTCTGTTTGGAGGCCCTCGCGGGCCAGTCCGAGCGCGACGATCGCGGAGTCGTGGGTCCACACCGAGCCCGTGTGGTAGCCGATCGGGTTGAACCCGCCGTTCCCGGTGCCCAGGGTGCGCACCCCGAAGGTGTCGAGCAGCTCAGGGCCCGTGACGGTCGCGCCCACGGCGGTGGCTTCGGCCCGGTCGAGCGCACCGGTGCCCAGCGCGTGGCCCATGTTGGAGCCGAGCCCGTCGACGGGCTTTCCCGAGCCGTCCAGCGCCATGGCCAGGTATCGCCCGGCGTCGCCGTCCACCCAGAAGGCAGCCCGGACCCGGTCGCGCAGGGCCTGTGCCTCGGCGCGGGCCCGGTCGCCACCCGTCTCAGCCAGCGCGTCGAGGAGGTTGGCGGCGCCGAGGAGGGCCTCCACGGCATACGCCTGCGCCTCGACGAGGGCGATCGGGGCCTCGGCCACGCGACCGTCACGCATCCGCATCGAGTCGCCGGAGTCCTTCCACCCCTGGTTGGCCAGGCCGTGGCCCGTGGTGTCGAGGTACTTGAGGAAGCCGTCGTCGTCGGGCTGTCCGTCTCCGGTCAGCCAGGTCAGGGCTGCCCGGAGGTTCGGCAGGAGCGCCCGCACCTGCGTCTCCGGCAAGCCCCAACGCCAGGCCTCGACGAGGAGGGTCACCCAGAGCGCGGTCGCGTCGACGGTGCCGTAGTAGAGGGGCGGGAGGGACAGGTCACCCTTGCGCGGTGACCCCACGTATGCCGTGCGCCGCACCTCGTGCGCGATCTTGCCGGGCTGCTCGGCGGAGTCGGCGTCGTAGCCCTTCCCCTGACGGCGGGCCAGGGCACGCAAGGTGCCGGCCGCGAGCTCGGTGCCGAACGGAAGCATCATCCGCGCGGTCCAGATCGAGTCGCGACCGAAAAGCGTGAGGTACCAGGGCGATCCGGCAGCAGCGAAGACATCGGTCGGGTCGAGCGGGTCCCGCAGCAGGAGGTGCCTGAGGTCGTCGACCGACTGGGTGACGAGCGGGCCGAGGCGCGGGTCGTCGGCAACGACACGGATGGCGTCCCAGTGCACCCCATCACTGCCGGGGTCGGCGTCGAACTCCGAGGCGGCCGTCCGGCTCGGGGTGATGGTGACACGGAACAGCTGGCTCTCCCCCGGCTCCACCGCGACCTGGTGTTCGACGACAGCCCGGTCGGGAGCGAGCTCGAGCGAGTCGGGCGCGGGGTGGAAGTCGACCGTCGTGAGGTGACGCGGGGTGGTGAAGGTGACGACACCGTTTCCCGCGCCCGGGGGCGCGACGGGACGGACCGCGGGGGCGTCGACGGCGCCGTACTTCACCTGGGCGATGGAAACCCCGTCGGACCCGAGCTCGAGCCGCAGCGCCGCTCGGACTGTCTGGGCGGCACGCGAAGTGACGGTGATGTCTTCACGCATGGCGCCGTCGGCGAGGGTGCGCACACGGCGGACCTCGACGGTGGGGTCCGCGCCCACGTCGCCGAGCCCCCGGGCGGCGCCGAAGAACTCAGCGACGGCTCCGCCTGCCCCTGCGGCCACCGCGCTGGGGGCTTCGCCGGACACGGTCAGCTCGAGGCGCGAGAGCACCCGGACGTCGTCGACGAACAGGCCGTGGCCCGAGTCGGGACGCAGGTCGCCATCCGCCGCCGACAGCGCCGTCGCGTTGCCGTGGACGATGATCGACACGTCGTGCAGCCACGGTTGGCGTGGCGTCTGCTCGGTGTTCAAGCGGTCCTCACTCTCCGGACGAGCCGTGCGTGGGTCGCCACGATCATGCCGCCATGATCTCTGGTCCTTTCGCCGGGGTCCCTTGACGACGATCCCGTCGTGGGCCATTCTCAGACTAGTTTGAACGTTCAAATCGGGCCACCTCACCACAACGTGGCGCAGAACGAACACGGGCAAGGGAGCGGATGTGGCAGGTGGTTCCGGGCAGTCCCGCGAGCGAGCGACGATCATCGACGTCGCCGCTGCCGCCGGGGTCTCGCGCCAGACCGTCAGCAACACCCTCAACAACCCGGACCGGGTGGCCCCCGACACGTTGCGCAGGGTGCACCGCGAGATCGAGCGACTCGGGTTCTCGCCCAACGCTGCGGCCCAGCAGCTGCGCCGACGCAAGGCGTCTGCCTACGGCTTCGAGGTCAACCCCTCGGGTGTCGGCCGGATGGGGCACATCCTCGACGGCTTCCTGGTCGAGCTCACCGTCGCGGCGCCGGGTCACAGCAGCCACCTCGTGACCTTCGCCCCCGACCTGTCGGACCTCCTGGACGGCTACGACCAGATCCTGTCCACCGGCCTCGTCGACGGCTTCGTCCTCGGTGACACCCGGCACGGTGACCCACGGCCGGCCTGGCTCCTCGCGAACGACGTGCCCTTCGTGACCTTCGGCAGGATCTGGGACGACCCCGAGATGGGCCGCTGGGTGGACGTCGACGGCCGAGCCGGCATGGAGCTGGCGGTCGAGCACCTCGTCGCCCAGGGCTACACCTCCATCGCCTACCTGGGGTGGCCCGACGGGTCCCCGGTCGGCGACGACCGGCGCCGAGGGTGGCTCTCCGGGTTGGCCGACGCCGGGCTCGCGGGCAGCGCCATCGCCGAGGAGGCCGTGCAGGAGCTCACCGCGGCGACCGTCGCAGCGGAGCGGCTCCTCGACCGCCTGCCCTCGGGAGGCGCCATCCTCTGCGCCTCCGACCTCCTCGCACTCGGGGCGCTGCGCGCCGTCCGCAACCACGGGCTCGAGCCGGGCCGCGACATCGGTGTCGTCGGCTTCGACGACAGCGACGTCGCCGAAGCCCTGCAGCTGACCAGCCTGCGCCAGCCGCTGCAGGACGCGGCCGCCCATGCGTGGCGGATCGTCCAGGCCAAGGGCACCGACCTCTCCCTGACCGCGCTGCTCGCACCGACCCTCACCGTCCGGGCGAGCACCACCCCCACCGGTTTCCCACCCCCCACACCGTCCCCCACTCGGGTGGACGGCACACGTATCCCTGAGGAGCAGCAATGAGGCGCACCCCATTTCTTGCCGTCGCCGCGACGGCCACCACCATGCTGGCGATGAGCGCCTGCGGCGGAGGCGGCGGCTTCAGCAGCGGCTCGGCCACGCAGAACACCAAGAAGGGCCCGGTGCACCTGACCGTGATGATCGGCAGCTCCGGTGACGCCGAGACGACCGCGGTCAAGGCGGCGACAGCAGCGTGGGCGTCCAAGTCCGGCAACACCGTCGAGGTCATCGCCGCCTCCGACCTCGGCCAGCAGCTCGGTCAGGCGTTCGCCAGCTCGAGTCCGCCCGACGTCTTCTACACCGACGCGTCCAAGATCGGCACCTACGCCAAGGCCGGCAACCTCTTCCCCTACGGCGACCAGGTCAAGGATGCCGGCTTCGTCGACTCGCTGGTGAAGTCATTCACCTACGACAACAAGTTCTACTGCGCCCCCAAGGACTCCTCGACCCTGGCGCTGGAGATCAACACCGACATGTGGAAGGCCGCTGGGCTCACCGACGCCGACTACCCCAAGGACTGGGCGGGCCTGGAGTCCGTTGCCACGAAGCTGACCAAGGGCAACGTCACCGGTCTGGTCATCGGCAACGACATCAACCGCTCCGGCGCCTTCATGAAGCAGGCCGGGGGCTGGGTCGTGACCGACGGCAAGATGAGCGCCGACGCGGCTGGCAACCTCCAGGGCCTCCAGGAGGTCCAGAAGATGATGAAGGCGGGCGTCCTCAAGTTCAACACGCAGACCAAGCCGGCCGCCGGCTGGGGCGGGGAGGCCTTCGGCAAGGGCCTTGCTGCCATGACGATGGAGGGCAACTGGATCGCGGGTGGCATGAAGGACTACCCGAAGATCAAGTACACGACCGTCGAGCTGCCGGCCGGCCCGGCTGGCAAGGGCACGCTGACGTTCACCAACTGCTGGGGCGTCGCAGCCAAGTCCCCCAACCAGACCGCCGCCGTCGACCTGGTCAAGAGTCTCATCACGCCCGACCAGCAGATGAAGTTCGCGGACGCCTTCGGCGTCATGCCGTCGACGACGCAGGGCCTGCAGCAGTTCGCCACGAAGTACCCGGACAGCAAGGCGTTCGTCGACGGCGCGGCATACGGTCAGGGCCCGGTCAACCTGGCTGGTCTCGATGACGTCATGTCGAAGTTCAACAGCCAGCTGGGGACCATGACCGGTACCTCCGGCGACCCGAAGGCCTGGCTGAGCGACCTCCAGAAGAACGGCAGCTCGGCGCTCGGAGGCTGAGCAGCCACGTCCAGGGGTGGTGTGCGAAGCCCCGTCTTCGCACGCCACCCGCTCCGCCCATCACGCGCGCCCCATGCACCACGGACAAGGAGGACCCATGTCCCTGATCGGCGAACCACGCGCTGAGGCCGGCCAGGAGGCCCTGGCCGCCCCAACGGCTGCGGTCACCACGAAGCCCCCGAAACCCACGCGCCGCGGCAGCAGCGGGCTGCGCGGACGCGAGGGGATCGCCGGGTGGTTGTTCGTCAGCCCGATGATCGTCATCCTCGGGTTGTTCCTGGTGATCCCCATCGTGATGGCGCTCTGGGTCAGCCTCACCAACTGGAACGGCTCGGTGGACCCGTTCCACACGGGCCCCGGAGCCGAGTTCGTCGGCGCCAAGAACTACACGGACCTGATCGCCAAGGACGGCCTGACCCGGTCCAACTTCATGCAGTCGATCGGCAACACCTTCTGGTACGTCCTGTTCGTGGTCCCGCTGCAGACGGTGCTCGCCCTCGGGCTGGCGCTGCTGGTCAACAACCGGCTGCTCAAGGCCAGGAGCTTCTTCCGGACCGCGTTCTACTTCCCGTCAGTCACGAGCTCGATCGCGATCTCGACGGTCTTCCTCTTCCTGTTCTCGAGCACGGGCGCGGTCAACTCGCTCCTTGGCGCGCTGGGCCTGGGCCAGCCGAACTGGTTCACCGACGACCGGGGCCTCGTCCGCCTGCTGTTCAACACGGTCGGGGTGGACAACCCCGGCTGGGGACAGCACGAGGTCCTCGGCCGCTCCATCTGGGACTGGGTGTCCGGGCCGTCCGTGGCCCTCACCGTGATCATCATCCTGGTCGTGTGGACCACGTCCGGGACGTTCATGCTGATGTTCATCGCCTCCCTGCAGGACCTGCCGGTCGAGGTCGACGAGGCCGCGGCGCTCGACGGCGCCACCGGCTGGCAGAAGCTCAGGCACGTCACCATCCCCATGATCAAGCCGGCACTGTTCCTGGTGCTCACCCTGGGTCTCATCGGCACCTGGCAGGTGTTCGACCAGATCTACGTCATGGGCGCCGGCGCACCCAACGGCACGACCCTGACGCCGGCCTTCCTGAGCTACCAGCAGAGCTTCAAGAACTTCAAGTACGGCTCGGGTGCCGCGATGGCGTTCGTGGTCTTCGTGATCATCGTCGTCCTCACCTCGCTGCAGCGCCGGGCACTGACCGACAAGGACGAGCGCAGACCCCTCCTCGGGCGACGGAAGAAGGTCGGTCGATGAGCTCCCGCACCAGCCCCGCCAAGCAGGCGCTCCTGTACGCCGCCGTCGTGCTGTTCGCGGTGTTCTTCATCTACCCGTTCTTCATCCAGATCGCGACGTCGTTCAAGTCCGACCCCGACGCGGCAGCCAACCCGTTGTCCCTCATCCCCAACCCGTTCGACCTGCATGCCTGGAAGAACATCTTCGGCCAGGGCGCGGCACACGTCCCCGCGACCACGTGGATCAAGAACTCGGTCCTCATCGCGGTCGTGGTGACGGGCGCCCGCGTCTTCCTCGACAGCTTGGCCGGGTATGCCCTGTCACGACTGCAGTTTCGCGGTCGCGGCTTCGTCTTCGCCGCGCTGCTGGCCGTGATGGCGGTTCCGGGCGTGGCACTGCTCATCCCCAAGTTCCTCATGGTGAACTACCTGGGCATCTACGACACCTACACCGCCATGATCCTGCCCCTCATCGTGGATGGCGCCGGCGTCTTCATCATGAAGCAGTTCTTCGACTCGGTCCCCATCTCGATCGAGGAGGCCGCCCGGATGGATGGCGCCAGCATCTTCCGGACGTTCTGGTCGGTGGTGCTCCCCATGGCGCGTCCGGCCCTCATCACCCTGACCATCCTGTCGTTCCAGGGCTCGTGGAACGAGTTCTCGCACTTCCTCGTGGTCACCCGTGGGACACCGGATCACATGACTCTGGTCACGGGCCTGGCCAGCCTCACGAGCGGCCAGCTCGGGGCCGGGACGCAGTACCCACTGAAATTGGCGGCAGCGCTGCTCACCACCATCCCGGTGGCTATCCTGTTCTTCTCCTTGCAGCGCTACTTCGTGCGTGGCGCGAACGAGGGGGGCGTCAAGGGCTGAGGCCCACGAGTGGAGCCAGTCGCACGGACCCGGACGGGCTCCAATCCCCAGTACCCCGGCTGGGCGCGCGTGCACCCCCGTCCCGCGCGCCCAGTCGGCCTGACTGAACCAGCACGGGTATGCCGGCGTCGCGTTCGGCTCACCTCACAGCCGCGGCACGTAGCGCTTTCCCTGCAAGGCGTCGTAGACCAGTCCCGCGCTGCGTCGAGCCGCGAGGAGGCGGACGCCCTCCGCCTCGAGGTCGGCCAGCACCTGCGCCAGACCATCGGTCGTCAGGTGGTCCCCGAGCTCGACCCGCACCTCCCGATAGGCCTGACGCATCGCCACCAGCTGCGCATCGATGTGCCGGGTCGTCACCCAGGCCAGGGCGACGGGCTGACGACGCCACCCGGCATACAGGCGGTACTCGGACGGGCAGAAGTCCAACAGCCACGACACCGCCGGCACCTGCCAGCCAGTCGACTCCGGCGGCGGAACCAGCGGGGGCCAACCCGGCGGCACCGCCGCACTGGGCCCCTTCTGGACCTGCGGACCCGGGCTGAGTCGGCGGCCCGGGTCAGGAGCGCGGCGGGCTGACGTGGGCATCCACGACCGCACATGATTCGAACATGTGTTCGAGTATAGGCGATGGCCGAGGCGACAGACAGGCATCTCACCGAACAGCGCCGCGGGACGTGCCCCGTTGGCCGCCCTGGCAACGCGGTCCGGCTCAGCCGCGCTCGGCGCGAGGCGGGGCGGCGAACGCACGGTCAGCCTGCGCGCTGACCTCACGGCGCCGCTCGAGCGGGACATCACGCCAGTCGACACCGAGCAGGGCCGCGTCCAACGACCACAACAGCATCGTGTGCCGCGGAGCGCCCGCGTGGACCGCCCTGAGGTAGGCCTCGACGGGACCCAGCCGATCGAGCTCGTCGGGCGTCTCGATGCCCGCCGCGAGCAGCATCGCCTCACTCGCCGGCCCGAGGTTGGGCAGGTCGCGCAGGCGTTGAGGCATCACCTCGCCAGTCTGGAGCGCGACCCCCGGCAGGGGGAAGGGACGGACCGCGACGCGCGCGCGGTCCGTCCGTTCCCGCCGACGTCACGTCAGGGCGACGAGACGCCGACTGGTGATCCGCGAGGCAGTTCCGACGAGGAGCAGCAGCAGGGCAAGCAACAGCAGTGCCCAGCTGTCACCACCAGTCATAGCCAGGGAGGGCGCCGCCTTCGCGGCCGAGAACAGCGAGGGCAGCGCCGACGCGGCCGGAGGGTCTACGGAGGCGGCGCCCCCGCTGTCGCCGGCGCCGGTGGCACCACCGGGCGGGAGCTCACCACCGGTGGAGGTGCCGGGGTCGCCCGGGGCGCCGGGACCCGACCCACCGGGAGTCACCGGGCTCGTGCTGGTGCTCCCGGTCGTGCTGGCGTTACCCAGCACCGACACGGCATTGCCGCTCGCGGATACCGGAGCCGCCGCCGGAGCGGTGACCTGGTTACCACCACCGGTCGCGTCCTGACCCGAGGTCGAGTCACCCGCCGCGGTCCCACCGGAGGAACCGGCCGACGAACCGGCCGGAGCCGACGCCGTCGAGCCCGAGGACGAGGAGTCCCCCAGCACCGACACGGCATTGCCGCTCGCGGATACCGGAGCCGCCGCCGGAGCAGTCACCTGGTTACCACCACCGGTCGCGTCCTGACCCGAGGTCGAGTCACCCGCCGGGGTCCCACCGGACGAACCGGCCGACGAACCGGCCGGAGCCGACGCCGACCCCGAGGACGAGGAGTCCCCCAGCACCGACACGGCATTACCGCTCGCGGACGCCGGAGCCGCCGCCGGAGCGGTGACCTGGTTGCCACCACCGGTCGCGCTCTGACCCGAGGTCGAGTCACCGGCCGTGGTCCCACCGGACGAACCGGCCGGAGCCGACGCCGTCGAGCCCGAGGACGAGGAGTCCCCCAGCACCGACACGGCATTGCCGCTCGCGGATACCGGAGCCGCCGCCGGAGCGGTGATCTGGTTGCCACCACCGGTCGCGCTCTGACCCGAGGTCGAGTCACCGGCCGCGGTGCCACCGGACGAACCGGCCGACGAACCGGCCGGAGCCGACGCCGTCGAGCCCGAGGACGAGGAGTCCCCCAGCACCGACACGGCATTGCCGCTCGCGGATACCGGAGCCGCCGCCGGAGCGGTGATCTGGTTGCCACCACCGGTCGCGTCCTGACCCGACGTGGTGTCAGATCCCGAGCCGGCAGGAGCCGACGTCGCGGACGACGCCGAACCGGAGCTTGCCGAGTCGCCGACCACCGAGATCGAGTTGCCCGTCGGTGTGACGGGGGCGAAGACGGACGTTGCCGCTTGGTTGCCACCCAGAGCGCTGTCAGCGCCCGTGGTGCTGTCATCGGCCGAGGCTTGTCCTGCGAAGAACAGGATGCCGCCCCCGACCACGAGGGCTACTTCGAGCCCTCGACGCAGATATGCATGCATGGTCATTCCTTCCTGATCGTGCTGTGTCGCCCGCGAGGCGGGCATGGCTCGTGAGCGCCTGCTGGGAGGCGCCGGAGCAGCATCAATCAGGTCGAGAGCCGGGCTGAGCCGGCAGTCCCCGAGGGGCTCGCCAGTCGGACGCGCTGGATCCCCTCGGGGTGAAGGCGGGAAGAACGATGGCTGAGTCGATCGAGGCAAGCTCCTCCGACGAGGTTCCGCCACCCGGGTTGGGTGCCGAGCTGGTCGGGGGCATCGGAGACTGCGGTGCCGGGAATGGCCCGGGCGGTTCAGATGGTTCGGGACCGGTAGACAGTGGCGTCGCGCCTATGGCCACGATGGCGGACCGCACTCCCGTGCCTGTCGTCTTCGAGTCGAACGAAGCCAGGGCCAGCCCGCGAGGAACGGTTGCGGGACGGGTGGGAGACGGTCGATTCCCTTGCGTTGCAGGCGAATCCGCAGCCTGGATCGCCACTTCTGGATCCGGGACGTGAAACACAGGTAGCTTCTTGGGCAACGGAGCCTTCGACAGGTCGGGCAGTGGCACGTCCACGAGTGGATCTCGCCCCACGACGGGAACCGTGTCCGACACCGTCACCACAGCGTCGGCGACGACCACCACAGGTGCCTCGAGCGCCGGGACGGCTGCGCCAACGGCTTTCAGCGACTGTGCGGCGGCGTCCACCCTGTCCGAGGTCGTGCTCACCGGCTTCTCCACCGAGGCGATGAGCGCAGCTGCCGAGGCGGGTGCGGGACGCTCAGCAGCGTCGGCCCGCACGGAGGAGAACAGGACCCAGGCGAGGCACAAGAAGGCAGCGCAGACGAACAGCCTCAACAGGCTGCTGATGCGCCCCGTCCCCCGCATGTAGTCGTCCCCAAGCTCCCCGGCTCAAGGTGTCTACCTGATTTCAGTGGATCATGGCTCACCGGGCTCCGCAACCAGGGGCACCCTCGTGACGCCGGAATTGAGGTCAGGAACTGACCGCATCCCGCCCTAGCCTGAACTCATGAGCCAGACAACAGAGACCCTTCCCACCGCCCCCTCGTCGAACGCAGGTTCGGGAGAACGCGCCGACCTGCTGGAGGCGCTGCGCAAGCATCGTGGCTTCCTCCGCTTCGCCGTCAAGGAGCTCACCGACGACCAGGCGCGCACCCGGACGACCGTCAGCGAGCTCACCCTGGGCGGGCTCGTCAAGCACGTCGCCGACGTCGAGGCGCAGTGGGCGACCTTCATGGTCGAGGGCAGCGGCTCGGCGCCGGAGATCGACTGGGCGTCGATCGACTGGGCGAACCCGCCGGCCGAGGTGGCCGCCTTCGCGGACTCCCACCGAATGCTCGACGGTGAGACGCTCGCCGGTGAGCTCGCCCGGTACGAGGAGGTTGCCCGTCACACCGACGAGCTCGTCCTGACGCTCGACCTGGACACGGTCCACGAGCTGCCCAAGGCCCCGTGGTTCGAGCCGGGGGCGACCTGGTCGGTTCGCCGGACCGTGCTGCACATCCTGGCCGAGACGTCGCAGCATGCCGGCCACGCAGACATCATCCGTGAGTCCCTCGACGGCCAGAAGACGATGGGCTGACCAACGACGAGGCCCCGGTCACCACGATGGTGACCGGGGCCTCGACGGCGCTCACGCGGCATACCGAAAACGGTTGCAGCGCAGCGGGACTCAGCTGTTGACGAGCGACCGCAGGACGTACTGCAGGATGCCACCGTTGCGGTAGTAGTCGGCCTCACCGGGGGTGTCGATGCGAACGACCGCGTCGAACTCCACCGGGTCGGCGCCTTCGCGGACGGCGGAGACCTTCACGGTCTTGGGTGTCCGGCCCTCGTTGAGCTCGGTGATGCCCGAGATCGAGATCGTCTCCGTGCCGTCCAGGCCGAGCGAGTCCGCGGACTGCCCCGCCGGGTACTGCAGCGGGATCACGCCCATGCCGATCAGGTTGGAGCGGTGGATGCGCTCGTAGGACTCGGCGATGACAGCGCGCACGCCCAGCAGGCGGGTGCCCTTGGCAGCCCAGTCCCGTGACGAGCCCGAGCCGTACTCCTTCCCCGACAGGATGACCAGCGGCACACCCGCTGCCTGGTAGGCGGCCGAGGCGTCGTAGATCGTCGTCTGCTCGCCCGCCTTCGCGGAGGCAGTGTCGACGAAGGTCTTCGTGAAGCCGCCCTCGACGCCGTCCAGCAGGAGGTTCTTGAGCCGGATGTTGGCGAACGTGCCGCGGATCATCACCTCGTGGTTGCCGCGTCGTGAGCCGTAGGAGTTGAAGTCCTTGCGGTCGACGCCGTGCTCGGCGAGGTAGGTCCCGGCGGGACTGTCGGCCTTGATCGAACCGGCCGGGCTGATGTGGTCGGTCGTGACCGAGTCGCCCAGCTTCGCCAGCACCCGTGCATCCGAGATGTCCGAGACCGGCGTGGTCTCCATGGTCATGCCGTCGAAGTACGGGGGCTTGCGCACGTAGGTCGAGTCGTCGGCCCAGTCGAAGGTCTTGCCCTCGGGCGTCGGCAGCGACGTCCAGCGCTCGTCGCCGGCGAACACGTCGGCGTAGTCGCTGGTGAACATCTCCTTGTTGATGCTCTCGGTGATGGTCCGCTCCACGTCGTCCGGTGTCGGCCACAGGTCCTTGAGGAAGACATCGGTGCCGTCGGTGTCCTGGCCCAGCGGCTCGGCGTCGAAGTCGAAGTCCATCGTCCCGGCGAGGGCGTAGGCGATGACCAGCGGCGGCGACGCGAGATAGTTCATCTTCACGTCCGGGTTGATCCGGCCCTCGAAGTTGCGGTTGCCCGAGAGCACCGAGACCACGGCCAGGTCGTTCTCGTTGATGGCCGCGGAGATCTCGTCCGAGAGGGGCCCGGAGTTTCCGATGCAGGTGGTGCAGCCGTAGCCGACGAGGTGGAAGCCGAGCTTCTCGAGGTAGGGCCACATGCCGGCCTTCTCGTAGTAGTCCGAGACGACCTTGGAGCCCGGTGCCATCGACGTCTTGACCCACGGCGCCACGGTCAGCCCGCGGTCCACGGCGTTCTTGGCGAGCATTGCCGCAGCCATCATGACCGACGGGTTGGAGGTGTTGGTGCAGCTCGTGATCGAGGCGATCGAGACGATGCCGTGGTCGATCTCGAACGTGGCTCCCTCTGCCGAGGTGACGCTCACCCTCTTGGTGGGTCGACCCGCGCCGTCACCTTCGTAGGCCGGCTTGTCGCCACCGTTGGTGCCGTCGGTGCTGCCCTGCGGCGAGGGGTCGCTCGCGGGGAAGCTGGTGGCCGCACCGGCGTCGCCCTCGTGGTGCGCGACGTAGGTGGGAAGCACCTTGCGGAAGGCGTCCTTGGCGTCGGTGAGCGCGATGCGGTCCTGCGGGCGCTTCGGGCCGGCGATCGAGGGGACCACCGTCGAGAGGTCGAGCTCGAGCCGCTCGGAGTAGCGCGCCTCGGGCTGGTCGGGCCCGGCGTGCAGCCACATGCCCTGCTCCTTGGCGTAGGCCTCCACGAGCGCCACCGACTCGTCGGAACGGCCGGTGAGGCGCAGGTACTCCAGGGTCACGTCGTCGATCGGGAAGATCGCACACGTCGAGCCGAACTCGGGGCTCATGTTGCCGATCGTGGCGCGGTTGGCCAGTGGCACGGCCGAAACGCCTTCGCCGTAGAACTCGACGAACTTGCCGACGACGCCGTGCGCGCGCAGCTGCTCGGTGATGGTCAGGACCACGTCGGTCGCGGTCGCACCGGCGGGGATGGACCCGGACAGCTTGAAGCCGACGACGCGCGGGATGAGCATCGAGACGGGCTGGCCGAGCATGGCCGCCTCGGCCTCGATCCCACCGACGCCCCAGCCGAGCACCCCGAGCCCGTTGACCATGGTGGTGTGCGAGTCGGTGCCGACGCAGGTGTCGGGGTAGGCCACACCGTCGCGGACCATCACCGTGCGCGCGAGGTGCTCGATGTTGACCTGGTGGACGATGCCGGTGCCGGGCGGCACGACCTTGAAGTCCTCGAACGCCGTCTGGCCCCAGCGCAGGAACTGGTACCGCTCGCCGTTGCGCTGGTACTCGATCTCCACGTTGCGCTCGAAGGCGTCGGCGCGGCCGAAGACGTCGATGATGACCGAGTGGTCGATGACCATCTCGGCCGGGCTCAGGGGGTTGATCTTGGCCGGGTCGCCGCCGAGGTCGGCCACTGCCTCGCGCATGGTGGCCAGGTCGACGATGCAGGGCACCCCCGTGAAGTCCTGCATGAGGACGCGGGCGGGGGTGAACTGGATCTCGGTGTCGGGTTCGGCGCTCTCGTCCCAGGCGCCGAGGGCCCGGATGTGGTCCGCGGTGATGTTGGCACCGTCCTCGGTGCGCAGGAGGTTCTCCAGCAGCACCTTCAGGCTGTACGGGAGGGTCTCGCTGCCCTCGACCGCGCTCAGTCGGTAGACCTCGTAGGAGTTGTCACCGACCTTCAGCTCACCGTGGGCGTTGAAGCTGTTCGTGCTGGCCACTGCCTGCTCCTTCGATGCTCTGGGATCGTTGCTGTGAGGCTGCACCAGGTCGTGCTCGATGCGCACCCGATTTATCTTGACGTCAAGATATCACGTCGGTCAGGCCTGTGCCTGATCCTGCTCCACGGGCGAGCGCAGCGAAAGTGCAAGCCCGTGCCGGCCGGCTTCCCGGCATCACGCACCGGTCCTCTCGAACAGGGCGATGCACTCGACGTGGTGGGTCATCGGGAAGGCGTCGAAGGCCCGAAGCCCGCCCAGCCGGTACCCCTCCTCCGCGAGGAATGCCGTGTCCCGCGCCAGCGCCGAGGGGTCGCAGGCGACGTAGGCGATCGCCCGGGGCCCCAGAGCCGCCACCTGGGCGGCGACGGCGCGGCCGGCTCCGGTGCGTGGCGGGTCGAGCACGACGAGGTCTGCGCGCAGAGGCAGCAAGGGGTGCCGCCGCAGCTTGCGCGAACGCTGTGCGCGGTTGCGCGCGGGGCCCGACCGGTGCGCCCGTGGCACACCGAACGCGTCGTCCACTCGCGCCCGCACCACGACCACCGACGGGTATGCCGCGAGGTTGCCCGCCGCCGAGGCCACGGCTTCGGTGTCGGACTCCACGGCGACGACCTTGCCCGACTCCCCCACGCGCTCGGCCAGGGCCGCCGCGAAGAGTCCCACCCCGGCATACAGGTCGAGTGCGGTCTCACCCGGCTGGGGGGCGAGCATGTCGGTCACGGTGTCGACGAAAGTCGCGGCCGCCCCTGGGTGGACCTGCCAGAAACCGCGAGCCGACACCTCGAAGCTGCCCGAGAAGCTTTGTGCTGCAACGCGCTCCGTGACGACTGGAGCATCCGCCTCACCGGAGGGGACGGGGACGACGACGGCCTCGCCCTCGGACGGTGCCGCGACGTCGACGGCCACCTCGCCGGACCAGTCCTTGGCCAGCACACCGGTCGCCAGGACGCGGGGGTCCGCGATGAGGCAGGACTCGACGGGAATGACATCGTGGGACCGGCTCCCCCTCAGCCCGGCCCGACCGGCGTCGTCGACGGCGAACTCCACCCGGGTGCGCCACCCGAGTCCGGCATCGTCGCCCGGCAGCGGATCGACGGCCACGTCGACGTCCCGCTTGGCGAGCCGGGAGAACTGCTCTCGGACGACAGCGGTCTTGAGCTCGCGCTGGTAGGAAAGCTCTGCGTGCTGGAAGTCGCAGCCGCCGCACAGTCCCGGCGCGGCATACCGACAGGGCGGGACGACCCGGTGCGGGCTGGCCTCGAGCACCTCGACGCAGTCGGCCCGCACGAAGCGCTGACCCTCGCGCGCCTCGGTGACCTGCGCGTGGACGCGCTCCCCCGGCAACGCGTGACGGACGAACACGACCCGGCCCTCGTGCCTGGCCACGCAGAAGCCGCCATGGGCCACAGGGCCGATGTCGAGCACCACGACGTCGCCGACGGCGAGGGCAGCTGGTGTGGTCGGAGGAGCGCTCACTGGCCGAGTCGGACCGAGCCCGCGGTCGGGCCGTCGAACCGCTCCTCTGCCCCCTGGGAGGAGGCCAGCTGCCACGGGACGCTGGCCACCATGACACCGGGTGTGAAGAGCAGCCGGCCCTTGAGCCGCAGGGCGCTCTGGTTGTGCAGCACCTGCTCGTACCACTTGCCCAGGACGTACTCCGGGATGTAGACGACGACCACGTCCCGCGGATGGCCGGACCGCAGGGACTTGACGTACTCGACGACAGGACGGGTGATCTCGCGATAGGGCGAGTCCAGTGCCTTGAGGGGCACAGGGATGTCGCGGCGGTCCCACTCCTCCTGCAGCGCCTTGGTCTCATCCGGCTCCACGTTGACCGTGATGGCCTCGAGCTTGGACGGCCGGGTGGCGCGGGCGTAGGCGAGCGCGCGCAGGGTGGGCTTGTGGATCTTGGAGACGAGGACGATCGCGTGCACGCGGCTCGGCAGCAGCTGGGCGTCGAGGTCGTCCTCGCTGAGGCGCAGCTCGTCGCGAACCCGCTCGTAGTGCTTGCGGATGCGCAGCATGATGAAGAAGATCACGATCATCGCGGCGATGGCGTAGCCCGCGCCGTGGACGAACTTGGTGAGCAGCACCACGACGAGGACCACCCCGGACATCGTGGCGCCGATCGCGTTGATCACCCTGCTCCGCATCATCTTGCGCCGCTCCGCGCCGTCGCGCTCCAGCCGCAGGTGCCGGTTCCAGTGCCGGATCATGCCCGTCTGGCTGAGGGTGAACGACACGAAGACACCGACGATGTAGAGCTGGATGAGCTTGGTGACCTCGGCGTGGTAGATGACGATGAGCAGCGCGGCGGCACCAGCCAGGATGAGGATGCCGTTGGAGAAGGCCAGCCGGTCGCCGCGGGTGTGCAGCTGGCGGGGCAGGTAGCCGTCCTTGGCGAGGATCGAGCCCAGCACCGGGAAGCCGTTGAAGGCCGTGTTGGCGGCCAGGATGAGGATCAGCCCCGCGACGATCGAGACGATGATCACGCCGGGGTGGAAGCCGGAGAACACCGCCTTGGACACCTGCCCCATGATCGTGTCCTGGACGTAGTCGGCGGGGACTGGCCGACCGTCCGGCTTCAGCAGCTGCGTGTGGGGGTCCTCGGCGAACTTGATGCCGGTCCACTTCGCCAGGACGAGCATCGACATCAACATGGTGATCGAGACCAGCCCCATCAGCAGCAGCGTGGTCGCGGCGTTCCGGGACTTGGGCTTCTTGAAGGCCGGAACGCCGTTGGAGATCGCCTCGACACCCGTGAGCGCCGCACAGCCCGAGGAGAAGGCCCTCAGGAGCAGGAACATCATGGCGAAGCTGCCCAGCGACGCGAAGCCCTTCTCCGGGGCGAGGGTCAGGCTGGCGCTCTCGGCTTGGGGCAGCGTCCCGCCGACCTCCCGGACCAGCCCGACGACGCCCATTCCGAGGACGCTCGCCATGAAGGCGTAGACCGGGATGGCGAACGCCTTGCCCGACTCGCGAACCCCACGCAGGTTCATGGCCGTCAGCAACGCGACCAGGCCGACCGCCACGATCACCTCGTGGCCGCGGATGAACGGCAGCGCGGCCGCGGCGTTCTGGACACCCGAGGAGATCGACACCGCCACCGTCAGCACGTAGTCGACCAGCAGCGCCGCGGCCACCGTCAGACCAGCCTTCGGCCCGAGGTTGGTGGTGGCCACCTCGTAGTCGCCACCACCCGAGGGGTAGGCGTGGACGTTCTGTCGGTAGGACGCGACCACGACCAGCATGACGCCGACCACGCACAGCCCGATCTGCCACGAGTGGGTCAGGGCGAGGAAGCCGCCTGCGAGTCCCAGGGTCAGGAAGATCTCGTCCGGCGCGTAGGCGACCGACGACAGCGCGTCGCTCGCGAAGATCGGGAGGGCGAGCCTCTTGGGGAGCAGCGTCTCGCCCAGACGGTCACTGCGCATCGCGCGTCCGACGAGCACGCGCTTGACGACACGTCCAGAGGTGGGCACGGCCAACACTCTAGGGCGCGCCATCCACGGCTGCGCGGCGCCCTGCGGACGCCGGAGGCCGCGGTGTAGCGTCGGCGTCGTGCACTTCGTCATCATGGGCTGCGGCCGAGTGGGCTCCTCCCTCGCGCTCAGCCTCGAGAGCCAGGGCCACGACGTCGCGATCATCGACCAGGAGGAGTCGGCCTTTCGTCGGCTGGGGTCCGCCTTCGAGGGTCGCAGGGTCACCGGCGTGGGGTTCGACCGGGACACCCTCCACGAAGCCGGGATCGCTGACGCCTACGCGTTCGCGGCTGTCTCGAGTGGTGACAACTCCAACATCCTCGCGGCCCGCGTGGCCCGCGAGACCTTCGGTGTCGAGCACGTGGTCGCGCGCATCTACGACCCCGGTCGCGCCGAGGTCTACCAGCGGCTCGGCATACCCACCGTGGCCACGGTGAAGTGGACGGCGGACCAGATGCTGCGCCGGCTGCTTCCCCAGGGACACGTCCCCGAGCTCGTCGACCCCTCCGGCAACGTCGTCATCGCAGAGGTGACGGTCAACCCCGCCTGGGTGGGCCACCGCATCAGTGAGCTCGAGGAGGCCACCGGCAGCCGAGCGGCCTACCTGACGCGGCTGGGTGCCGCGATCCTGCCGGGGACCGACAGCGTCTTCCAGGAGGGAGACCTCCTCCACCTCGCGAGCCTCGCGAGCGAGCTCGCCTCCGTCGAGCGCACCCTTGACTCACCGCCCCTCGTGACCGAGCACTGAGCCAGACCGAGCCGTAAGGAAGAAGCATGCGCGTCGTCATCGCCGGGGCAGGCAGCGTGGGCCGCTCGATCGCCCGCGAGCTCCTCCACAACGGCCACCAGGTGCTCCTCATGGACCGGGAGCGCAAGGACGTCCAGGCAAGCAAGATCCCGGATGCCAACTGGCTCCTCGCCGACGCCTGTGAGATCACGGCCCTGCACGAGGCCGGCCTGGCCGAGTGCGACGTGGTCGTCGCGGCGACCGGTGACGACAAGGTGAACCTCGTGGTCTCCTTGCTGGCCAAGACCGAGTTCGGTGTGCCGCGCACGGTCGCCCGCGTCAACAACCCCAAGAACGAGTGGATGTTCGACGAGGCCTGGGGTGTCGACGTCGCGGTGTCCACCCCACGCCTCATGACCGCGCTCGTCGAGGAGGCCGTCAGCGTCGGTGACCTCGTCCGCATCTTCCAGTTCCAGCAGGGCAAGGCCACGATGGTCGAGCTGACCCTGCCCCCCGAGAGCCCGTATGCCGGCAAGCGGGTCGGTGACGTGGCGTTCCCGGGAGAGACCGTGCTGGTCGGGATCATCCGCGAGGACCACCCCATCGCCCCCAGCAGGGACGACTCGCTCGAGCCGCACGACGAGCTGCTGTTCATCTCGACGCCCGAGTTCGAGGACGAGCTCGAGGCGATGCTCAGCCCGGGTCAGCGGGTCCCGCGCGGCGAGGAGTGACCTGAGCCCCCGCGCTCGGTCGCCCGGGTGCTCGGCCGGCTCAGGCTCGCAGCTCTGACTCGTCCGACGCGACGGGCTCCTGCGTCTCGGAGTCGTCCATCGTCCCGTCGTCGAGCTCTGGCGGCGTGTGTCCCTTGACCAGCAACAGGCCCATCACGCCGACGCCTGCCAGCCACAGGGGCCACCCGAGGACGACCTTCGCGACGCCCAGGAGGGCCACCTGCTCCGCCAGGTAGAGCGGCACCATGATGAGCAACCGCAGGACGAACAGGCCGACCAGGACCAGGGTCAGCCGCTGACAGACCCGGACCAGCCCGCGGTCGCGGTGCCAGCCGACCGGGTCGTCGGCCATCCGCGGGTCACCGGCGCCGACCATGAAGCCGACCAGCGGCCACCGGACCGCGACGGACACGGTCGCCACCGCGAGCATCACGGCATTCCAGATGATGCCGGGCAGGAAGGCATCCTGGGCGCGACCGCTGCGCAGGGCGAAGAAGGCCGCGATGGCCGTGGGGAACACGGCCGAGAGGACGTACTGGAGGCTCTGCCGCTGCACGATCCGCACCACGGCAAGGACCACGGTCACCACCACCGAGGCGACGATGGCCGTCGTCAGGTCCTGGCGCCACACCCACAGGACGACGAAGGCCACAGTGGGCAGGGCCGTCTCCACGGAGCCGCGCCAACCACCCAGGGCGGTCGACAGGCGATGGCGGATGAGCTCCTCGACGGTGGCGCCGGAGCTCAGTTCAGTGGGCACGCAGCGGGACGATCTCGTAGGAGGGGTTGAAGATCGTGGGGATGCCGCGGCTGTAGGTCACCCGTCCGTGGGCGCGCAGGTAGGTGCCCGGCTGGATGCCTCCGATGGTCCGCCGCCCCAGCCAGATGAGGTTGATGGTGCGGCTGCCGTCGTAGAGGTCGATCACCAGCGCAGGGACGTTGACGCGGGGGCGCAGGGTCACCGCACGTACCGTGCCCGACACGGTCGCCTCCTGGCGGTCCAACAGGTCGGACATGGGGGTGCAGCCCATCCGGGCGGCATCCTCCTTGAGCTCGTCGGCCTCGATCTGGGTGACCGACTTGGTGAGCCGCTCCCCGAGCCGGGACAACGCCGACTTGCGGCCGTGCGCAGGATGCTGCGCGACGGTGCTGGGCTGTTTGGTGGCCATGATGTGTCCTACCTGACCTCGGTGATCTCGGGACCCCGTTCGAAGGGCTTGAGGTCGTCGACGTGTCCGGATGCCCGCTGCGCGTCGGCACTGTCGACGTCGGCCGGCGAACCACCGGCCTGGGCACCGTCGACCTCAGGCACCTCGATCTGCTCAGGAAGCTTGAGCAACAGCATCTCGCGGGGCGCCATCGCGGCGTCGCCACGGACGACGACGGTGCTCCGCACGACCTCCAGCAGGGGCGCCGCCGCCTCGTCCTCGATGGCGGCACGGCCGGAGAAGACCGCCCGCAGGAACCATCGGGGTCCATCCACCCCGGCGAAACGGGCTGGGGCGAAGACGGTGCGCCCGTCAGGCCCGGCAGAGGGCATTCTGGTGCGCAGCTCCGTGCCGAACGGACCGCGGGCCTCGTCTGCGGTGCCGCCCTGGGCCAGGATCGACTCGGCGATCTCGGCGCGGATGTCGTCCCAGATGCCCAACGTCTTGGGCGCGGCGAAGGCCTGGATCTGGACCGCGGAGTCACCGATGACGGCAGTGGCGCCGACCACCTGGTTGGCCGCCTCGTCGACCTCCAGACGCAGTTCCATGCCCGGGACCCCCTGGATGCGCAGGGCACCGAGGTCCAGCCGTCCGTCGCCGTCGACGTCGACCTCCGTGGAGTCGAACGGCCCCTGGGCCCCGGGCCGCTCGACCGTGTCGACGGAGTCGTCAACGGTCGCGTCGACCGGTTCCTCCACCGTCTCGTCGACGGGCTGGTCAAGGTCCTCCACGTCAGCCGCGTCGGTGTTCTTGCCTCGTCGGAAAATGCCCACTGGTGTGTCAGTCCTTCGTTGTCTGGGTGTGGTCGCCGAAGCCGCCACTGGCACCGTGTCCAGTGTCGCCCCGTGAGGTGGCTTCGAGCGAATCAACCTCGAGGAACTCCACCCGCGCGACCTGCTGGACCACCAGCTGGGCGATGCGGTCGCCACGACGGACCGTGAAGGCGTCACGCGGGTCGAGGTTGATCAGGTTGACGAGAATCTCGCCCCGGTAGCCCGCATCGACCGTGCCCGGGGCGTTCACGATGCTGATCCCGTGCTTGGCCGCCAGGCCGGAGCGGGGGTGGACGAGGCCGACCCAGCCGTCCGGGATCGCCAGTGCCACCCCGGTGGGGACCAGGCTGCGCTCCCCCGGCTCGAGGGTGAGGTCGGCGGCGGCGCACAGGTCCGCTCCTGCATCGCCGGGGTGGGCGTAGGACGGAAGTGGCAGCCCGGCGTCGAGGCGGCGCACGCCGACCGGGACCGTCGACGGGGGAACGAGAGAAGGGCCAGTCACGTGGACTGACCCTATCTCGGCACCGATCGTCCCCGTGTCACGGATCGTGTCACCCGGGGGGCGGCTCACGGTGTCACCGCTCACCTACGCGGCGCACTCCCGGCACACCATCTGGCCGCCGGACTCGGAAGCGAGCTGGCTGCGGTGGTGCACGAGGAAGCACCGTGAGCAGGTGAACTCGTCGTACTGGCGCGGAATGACCCGCACCGAGAGCTCTTCACCGGACAGGTCCGCACCAGGCAGCTCGAAGCCCTCGGCCTGCTCGGTCTCGTCGACGTCCACGCTGGACGCGCTCTTGTCGACGCGGCGGGACTTCAACTCCTCGATCGAGTCCTCGGACAGCTCGTCGTCGGTCTTGCGCGGCGCGTCGTAGTCAGTCGCCATGGTCGCTGTCGCTCTCCCTGTTGTGTCGGTGATCTGTGTCTCCCCGTGCATCGGAAAGACGAGTCGCCGGTGTTAACGATGGTGCCTGCGGTTTTGTGCCCACCGCAGGCGGGGATTGTGCCCTATCCGGGGCGCCACGTCACCATCGGGTCCAGATTCGGCCCTCCAGTGCCTCTCGCGACCCCTGCGGGACGTGCCAAGCCGCGGCCAAGCGCAGGTCTGGGTTCACCCAAGATTCACCTAGATCGGGCAGCCCCAACTCCCACGAATGCCGGGTGTACCCGTAGAGTCCTCACCTCCGGCCCGGCCGACCCGACTCGTGAAATGACGAAGAGAGGGGTGCACGATGACCGAGTTCCACACCGAGATCACCCAGCGCGCCGCCCGCGCAGCACAGTCCCTGCGCACAGCCCAGGAGTCCGGCGACGACTACCTCGCCACCGTCCGTGAAGCCGAGCTCGAGAGCCTGGCCCGCCTCGCGGACGAGCACGGCCTGCGCATCCCCGAGCTCACCAACTACAGCGCAGCCTGACCAGCTGTCAGGCCCTCCAGGGCACTCCGGGGGCTAGCCGCCGGTGACCTCGGAGCCGGCCAGCTCGGTCGCGCGCAGCACCACCTCGTGCAGCTCGGTATGCAGCGTGGCCGCCGCGGCGACCACCATCGCCTCGCTGGGTGGTTCGGAGCCGAGGCCCGAGAACACGCCTCCGGCCTCGGTGAGCACCAGCCACGCCGCGGCCATGTCCCACGGGTTGAGCCCCCGCTCGTAGTAGCCGTCCAGGCCCCCCGCGGCGACCGAGCAGATGTCGAGCGCGGCACTTCCGATCCGGCGGATGTCGCGGATCTGCGGCAGGACCTCGAGCAGCACGCGGGCCTGCCAGTCGCGACGCAACGGGTCGTAGCCGAAACCCGTGCCGACGAGGGCGTGACCGAGCTGGGGCGGGTTACCGATCTCCAGTCGGGTCCCCGTCGAGTCGCCCACCCGAAGCCACGACCCCGCGCCGACCCGGGCGTGGAACAGCTCACCGGTCACCGGGTTGACGACAGCCCCGGCCACCGGTCGCCACGCCCCCGGCGTGGTCGGGTCACCGACGACGGCGGCCACGGACACGGCATACGAAGGGATGCCGTAGAGGTAGTTGACCGTGCCGTCGATGGGGTCGACCACCCAGGTGATCTCCGAGCGGCCATCGGTGCCGCCCTCCTCCTCGCCGAGGAAACCGTCCTGGGGCCGGGCGTCGTGCAGCCGGGAGCGCAACAGGTCCTGAGCCCGCTGGTCCATGATCGTGACGACGTCGGTGGCTGTGCTCTTGGTCTTGGCGACGCTGAGGTTGGCGGGACGTTCGTCGACGACGAGTCGCCCCGCCTCCAGGCACACCTCGACGGCAAGGCGCTCGAGGGCCTCGAGGATCGCGGCGTCCGGTGCGTGGAGGCCCATGGTCAGTCCCGCCCGCACAGGGCCGGCCTGGGGTCGCGCAGGTTGGGGCAGCACCCCGGGGCACAGGTGGACGGCATCGCCTCGCGACCGGGCCACACGGGTGTCGCCGGCTCCTCGCCGCGCGCCTGGGCGGCTCTCTCCAGGACGAGGTCGACCAGTCCTGACACGAACTCCGCATCGACACCCACCGTGGGCACACGCACGAGGCGCAGCCCGAGCCGCTGCGCCGTGGCGGCAGCCTCGGTGTCGAGGTCGTAGACGACCTCCATGTGGTCGGAGACGAAGCCGATGGGCGCCACCACCACCACGGTGGCCCCGTCCTGTGCCAGCTCCTCGAGGCGGTCGTTGACGTCCGGCTCGAGCCAGGGCTGCGTCGGGGGGCCTGATCGGGAGCAGAAGACGAGCTCCCCGGTGAGGTCGGTGTCGAGGGTCGCGTTGACCTCGTCGGCGATGGCGGCCCCGAGGGCGAGGTGCTGTCGGCTGTAGGCGTTGCCCTCGGAGTCACCTGGTCCGGAGGTGTCGTCCATCGCAGTTGGGATCGAGTGGGTGACGAACAGCAACCGGATCCCGGCAGCCGGCGTTCCGTCGCGCAGGACAGCGCGCACTGCCTCGGTGACCAGCCGGGTGTTCGCGCGGGCGAAGCCCGGGTGGTTGGAGTAGGGGCGGACCTTGTCCAGCTCGATCGTCATGCCTAGGTCGGCCACCGTCTGCTGCGCGGCAGCCAGGTCCTCGCGGTACTGCCGGCAGGACGAGTAGGACGAGTAGGCACTGGTGACGACGGTGACCAGGCGCCGCAGGCCCTGGTCGTGCGCCTGCGCCAGCGCCTGCGCCGTGAAAGGGGTGAAGTTGCGGTTGCCCCAGACGATCGGGGTGTCGATCTCGCGCCGGTCCAGCTCGGCGCGCAACGCGGCCAGCAGCGCGCGGTTCTGGTCGTTGATGGGGCTGCGGCCGCCGAAGCCGTAGTAGTGCTCCCCGACCTCCTCGAGCCGCTCGTCGGGGATGTTCTTGCCTGCTGTCACCGTTCGCAGGAACGGCAGCACGTCCTCGGGCTTCTCTGGTCCACCGAAGGACAGCAGGAGGATGCCGTCGTAGGGCTCGAGGGGTCCTTGGTCAGTGGTCACGTCAGGCAGCCGTTCATGTGTGGTCTCCAGTGCGAAGGGGCTTGGGGGCGTGGACGTCGAGGACGACCGCCACCATCCGCATACCGAAGACGAGGGCGACACACCCCCAGATGACGAACGGGTTGATGGCGTCGAAGTGGTGGGCCGTGACGATGAGGACCGAGCCGAGCAGGGCCGGCAGCGCGTACATCTCGCGACGCAGCACCTCCGGCACCTGGCCGGCCAGCACGTCGCGGACGATGCCCCCGCCCACCGCGGTGATGCCTCCGACGAAGACGGAGGTGAGCGGGTCCATTCCCGCACCCAGCGCCTTGAGCGAGCCGCCGATGGCGAACACCGCCAGTCCGGCTGCGTCGAGCACCCGGACGAAGCGCGAGATCCGCTCCACGCCCGGGTGGTAGAGGAACGTCACGAGCCCGGCGACCAGCGCGGACGTGAGGAGTCGCCAGTCAGAGATGCCCACCGGCGGCAGCGCGCCGATGAGGATGTCGCGCATGACGCCGCCCCCGAGGGCTGCGGCACCGGCCAGGACGAGCACGCCGAAGAGGTCGAGGCGCTTCTTCACCGCCACCAGGCCGCCGGACAGCGCGAAGGCGAACACCCCGACGAGGTCGAGTGCCAGTTGGAGGTGTGCGTCGAAGGTCAGCATCGCGAGGTCAAAACTACCGTTGCGGCGTGGGCGCTTTCGCCTCGACCTCGGGGATGGCAGAGTCAGCAGCACGGTGCCCGATCCACGAGCGAGGGCGATACGGGAGACCACGCCGATACTGGAGACGATGGCAATGCGGGATTTGCGGCTGATCGGAGTGCAGGATGACGGCCAGCACCTGTTGCTGTCCGACTCCGAGGGGGAACACTTCCGTGTCCAGCTCGACGAACCACTGCGCGCAGCTGCTCGTCGCGACCGGCCTCGGCTGGGTCAGCTGCAGATCGAGATCGACGGAGGCATGCGTCCCCGCGAGGTCCAGGCACTGATCCGAGGTGGCCTGTCGGCCGAGGAGGTCGCGGGACGGTCCGGCTGGCCGGTCGAGAAGGTGCGCCGCTACGAGGGCCCGATCCTGGCCGAACGTGAGTACGTCGCCGGCTTGGCCCGCGCCGTGCGACTGCGCGGGCGCAGCGCGAGCGGTGCCAGTGCACCGACCCTGTCCGCCCGGGTGAGCCAGCGGCTGTCCGGACGAGGGGTCGACCCCGGCGCGGCGGAGTGGGACGCGGCTCGCAGCACCGAAGGCGACTGGACCGTCATCCTCACCTTTCCCGCCGGTGGCCGCGAGCGGCAGGCCCGCTGGTCCTTCGACGTGCCGGCGCGTACCGTCGCGGCCGTTGACGACGAGGCCCGTTGGCTCAGCGAGGAGGACGCCTCCGGGACCACCTCCCCGCTCCCGGCTCCCCACCTCGTGTCCGCACCGGTCCGCACGACGACCGTCTACGACGTCGAGGCCGAAGGCGGCGTCGGGTCGGCCCGCCACCCGGCCCCCCGCGGTGGGTCGTCCTCCTCCACCGACGAACCGCTGGACCTGATGTCGGCCATGCGTGAGCGTGCCTCGCACCGTGGCCGGCCCCGTCGACGGAAGAACCCCCCGACCCACACCCCCGTCGACGATGCACCCCGCCACGACGCCCTCCCCCTCGAGGACCTCGCCTACGACCCGGAGTCGATGCCGCCGCCGCCGGGAGCCAAGGGTCCGCACCCCCTCGACGACCCGGACAGCGCGATCGGCGACGACGTGCTGCCGGCTGTCGTCCCGTCGGAGGCGGACAGGGGGCCCGAGCTGGGCGAGGGGCCCGAAGCGAACGCGCGCGGCGACCTGGACGTCGACGCCGAGCCCGAGGTCGAGGCACCGCGTGAGCGCGCCGAGGCACACCAGGACCAGGACCAGGACCAGGACCAGGACGAAGCGCGGGAGGACCGGGCACCCCGCAAGGCAGCCGCCGGGGCTGTCGGGGCCTCCAAGAGGCCCGCTCGCCGCAGCGTCCCCAGCTGGGACGACGTCATGTTCGGGGCCAAGCCGCGCGACTGAGGGCGTGGTCCAGAACAGCGTTCAGCCCTGCGGGAGCGGCACTCAGCCCTGCGGGACCGGGCAGACGTCGAGGTCGAACGGCAGGACGTCGGGTGAGGCCGCAGCCGCACGGGCGGCGGCCGAGTTCATCCGGCGCATGAAGTGGCGGCGGCAGAGCACCTCGTACTCGACGAGGGTCTCGCTGCCGGGCTTGGTGTCGCCGACGACGACCTGCTCGCCCTCGACCACCATCACGCCGTCCACCACGCGGGCGTTGTGGGTGGCACGACGGCCGCACCAGCACAGGGCCTGCACCTGGAGCACCTGGACCTGGTCGGCGAGCTCGATCATCCTGCGCGACCCCGGGAACAGCTGGGTGCGGAAGTCGGCCGTGATGCCGAAGGCGAACACGTCGATGCCCATCTCGTCGACGAGCTTCGCGAGCTGCTCGACCTGCGCAGGGGTGTAGAACTGCACCTCGTCGCAGATGAGGTAGTCGACGCGCAGCCCGCTCGTGGCCTGCTCGACCACCGCATCCCAGAAGTCGAGGTCGTCACTGACCTCGTGGGCGGCCGTGGACAGCCCGAGCCGCGAGGACAGCACGTCCGTCCCGGCGCGGTCGAGCTTGGTGTAGATCAGGCCGGACCTGCCGCGGGCCTGGTGGTTGTGGTCCATCTGGAGGGCAAGGGTCGACTTGCCGCAGTCCATGGTCCCGGAGAAGAAGACGAGCTCAGCCACGAGAGGACACCTTAGGCGTTGTCGCGCGCTGCGACATGGAACAACGGCACGGCGGACTCCTCGGGCGTCAGCGAGCCGTGCAGCCCGAGCAGCGCCAGGAGCTGTGGCCTGGCGCGACGCGAGTCGACGATGGCGAAGTTGTCCCGCATCGCCACGACCAGGTCGCCGATGCGTGGCCGGTTCACGTCGCTGACCGGCCCGAACCAGCCCTCTCGGGTTGCCTCCTCCCGCGTCCGGATCCAGGCGCGCTCCCCCACCCGGGCCGCCCAGGTCTGGGCGACGTCAGCGGCCGCCCCGTCCTCGCAGTAGAGCTGGAGGGCGCGTGGCTCGCCACCCACGTGCCGGATGCCGGCGGCCAGCTCGTCGTCGTGCGCCAGGTCGATCCGGAGGGCGTGGGGGGCGTCCACCATCCCGTGGTCGGCGGTGATGTACACGGCCGTGTCGCTGGGCACCGATCGCACCAGCCGACCGAGCTCGGCGTCGATGGCCTCCAGCTCGTCACCCCATTCCCAGGACTGGCAGCCGAACACGTGGCCGACCTTGTCGAGCTCGCCCCAGTAGAGGTACACCAGCCCACGGGCGCTGGAGCGCACGGCTTCGAGCGAGGCGTCCACGCGGTCCGCGAGCGTGTCAGCCGCTCGAAACCTCCCGCCGCGCAACGCCGCTCGCGTCAGGCCCGAACCGTCGAAGAAGCCCGGCCCGACCCGGGTCACCGACACCCCGGCCGCCTCGGCGACCTCGAACACGGTCTCCTGCGGCTGCCACGTGAGCGGGTCGGGACCGTCCTCCCAGGAGAGCTCGTTGACCAGCCGGTCCTCACCGGGCACCAGGACTTCGTACCCGAGCAGCCCGTGCGACCCCGGGGGCAGGCCGGTGCCGAACGTCCCCATCGACGTCGCCGTCGTGGCCGGGAAGCCGGCCGTGATGCGGTATGCCGCGGGCAGCAGCGAGCGCAGGAAGGGAGCGTGTCCGCCGCGTCGCCTGATCAGCTCGTAGCCGAGGCCGTCGACGAGGACGACGATGGCGCGACGCGCCTCCGGCAGCGCGAGGTGGGCCTGGTCGGCATACCTGCGGACACCGAGGCTCGCGGCAACGGCGGGCAGCACACCGGCCAGCCCGGACTCGTCGTAGTGGGGTGGGAGCAGTCCCGCGTGTGGCATCGGCTAGGGCATCGCCTTGGGCCGGACCTCGGGAGGGAGGGGCACGTCAGCTGCCGATGCTCGCCGACAGCTCCCGGGCGAAGCTGAGGGCCTGCTGCAGGGCCGGCTCGCCCTCGGCGTCGGCGCTGATCCGCAGCGAGATGTCGTCGGAGGCGACGCTGCCCTCATAGCCGTGGTCGGCCTCGCAGTCCGGGTCGGCGCAGGTGGCCGGCATCAGGTCGATACGGCTCACGGCGCCCCAACCCAGCGTGAGCGTGATCTCACGGCCCAGGGATCCGGGCTGGTACTCCTGGGGGCGGGCCACCACGTGGGTGATCATCACCCCGCGCACGGCCGACAACGGGACGCTCTCGGTGGTGGCCGTGGCGACGTCCTCGTGGCCCGGGCGTTCGTCAGTGTGGTCGTCCGCGTGCGCGATCACCAGCCTCGACGTGGTGAGGGCGAGCACGGTGATGTGGCGACGGACCACGTCGTGGTCGAACGTCGTCTCCTGGTGGACCAGGTGGGACACCACCTCCTCGCCACCCAGGGCCGCGTGGACGACGTCCGCCACCAGGGCCGGGTAGTAGCCGGCCCGCTCGATCGCCCGCGTGAGGTCGACGGGTAGCGGTGCCGGCGGTACGGAAGCGCCGTTGGAGGCGGCGCCGTGTGCAGCGGCACCCGGTGAGGCGGCGCTCTGTGAGCCGGCATTCTGGGGTGAGGTGGAGCCCATGGGTGCCATCTTGCCCTAGGGAGGCGCACCGCGCTCCGGCCAGGTCGCGAGTCAGCCTGTCTAGGTGAGGGTGCGACGCCCCGGGTCCTTGCGGCGCGGGGTCGGTGCCAAGGTGACCTCGGCGCCGAGCACGTCGACGCCCCCGACCTGCGCATTGACGGGGTTCAGGACGAGGCTGGACACCTCGGGCAGGTTGTCAGCGAGCACCGACACGCGAGCGATGAGGTCGGCCAGGGCGGCGCGGTGCACGGGGGCGGCACCGCGGTGGCCGTGCAGCATCGGTGAGGCCTTGACCGACGAGATCAGGTCGGACACGTCCACGTCGGTCAGCGGCGGGATGCGATGACCGATGTCCCCGAGCAGCTCGGTCGGCGGACCGGCAATGCTGAACGAGACGACCGGACCGAACAACGGGTCCTCGTCGGTTCGAACCACGCACGACACGCCAGGCGTGGCCATCCGTTGCACGACGAAGGAGTTGGCCGACATCGGGGCCAGCCGCTCGTTGAGCCCGTCGAAGGCCTCGCGCAGCTGCGCCTCGGTGCGAAGGTCGACCCGGATACCGCTCAGTCCCGGCGAGTGGCGCATGAGCGGTGCGACCGACTTGATGACGACCGGATAGCCGATCACCCCCGCCGCGGCGACGGCGTCGTCGACCGTGCGGGCGGGCACGCTGCCCCACACCTCGATCCCGTAGGCGGCCAGGAGCTCGGTGACCTCCTGGAGGGTGAGCCGTCGGCCTTCGGGCGACTCTTCGAGGATGCGTTCGACGAGGAGCTCTGCGGCCTCGCGGTCGATACCCGCCGGATGGACCGCTACGCCGCGGTCGCGTGCCCGCCACTCGGCATACCTCGTGGCGGCGGCGAGGGCGCGGACGGCGTCCTCGGGCATCGCGTAGGCGGGCACGACTGTGGGCCGCCCGTCAATGGCGTTGCCGGACAGTCTCTCGAGAACACCGCGCATGCCGAGGAACGTTGCCAGACAGGGCTTTTCGTTCTTCATTGATGCGTCGCGAACCGCCGTGGCAACGTCCTCGTCGGGAGTCACCAGCGGTGGGATGAAGCAGGTGAGGACGCTGTCGACCTCCGGGTCGGCGAACGCATCGGCGAGAGCCTCTGCGAACTGCTCGCCACGGGCCTCGCTCGGCAACGACACCGGGCCGTGGGCGACGTCGAGCCCCCAGCTGATGCAGGCCTCTGCGGTCAGCGCCCCGAGGGCATCGGAGTTGCCGACGATGGCCACCCGGTTGCCTCGCGGCAGCGGTTGGTGGGCGACGAGCTGGGCCACGTCGAACATCTGGTGGACGTTCTCCACCCGGATCACCCCCGCTTGGCGCAGCATCGCGTCGAAGGCCTCGGGGCGGACCCTCGTCGAGCCGGCCCGATGCCCGGGCGGGACGCCGTAGGACGAGACGCCGGACTTCACCACGATGACCGGCTTGGTCGAGGCCAGCCGCCGGGCGATGCGGGAGAACTTGCGCGGGTTGCCCATCGACTCGAGGTACAGGCCGACCACGTCCGTGCTCTGGTCGTCGATCCAGTACTGCATGAAGTCGTTGCCCGAGACGTCGACCCGGTTGCCGGCGGAGGCGAACACCGAGATGCCGAGCCCTCGGCGGGCGGCGGAGGCGAGGACCGCGATCCCGAGGGCACCGCTCTGGGCGAACAGTCCCAACCGACCGGATGGCGGCAGCTCGGGAGCCAGCGAGGCGTTGAGCCGGACCGCCGGGTCGTTGTTGATCACGCCGAACGAGTTGGGTCCCAGCACCCGCATGCCCGACTCCCGGGCAGCGGCCAGGAGCTGGGACTGCAGCTCCTCCCCCTGCGGGCCGGACTCGGCGAACCCGGCACTGACGACCAGCAGGGTCTTGACCCCCGCCTCGGCGCAGTCGGCGACGACGTCGAGCACCTCCCCGGCAGGCACGGCGACGATCGCGAGGTCGACCTCGTCCGGGATGTCGGACACCCGCGCGTGGGCGGGGAGCCCGAGGACCTCCATCGCCTCGCGGTTGACGGCGTGGACGACGCCGTTGAAGCCGGCCGACATCAGGTTGGTGAGGATGTGGTGACCGATCGAGTCGGACCGGCGGCTGGCCCCGACCACGGCGATGGAGTCGGGGAACAGCGCCGAACGCATGCTCACCGACTCGGCCCGGTGCTCGCGCGAGAGCCGGACGGCCTCGGAGCGTTCGGTGGGCTGGATCTTGAAGGTCAGGGAGACGACACCGTCCGCGAAGTGGCGGCTGACCTCGTAGCCGGCATCCGAGAACACCGAGATCATCTTGCGGTTCTGCGGCAGCACCTCGGCGGTGAACTCCTCAACCCCTGCCTCCCAGGCGATGACTGCGAGGTGCTCGAGCAGCACCGAGCCGATCCCCTTGCCCTGGTAGAGGTCGGAGATGTTGAAGGCCACCTCGGCGCTGGTCGGGGTGATCCGGTCGTAGCGGCCGATGCCGATGATCTCGCCACGGACGGTGGCCACCAGGGCCACGCGGTCGTGGTAGTCGACGTTGGTGAACCGGGTGACGTCGCGGTCACTGAGCTGGCGCAGCGGCGCGAAGAAGCGCATGTAGATCGACTCGTCGGACTGGCCGGCGTGGAACCGGTGGACGGCGTCGACGTCGCTCGGGGTGATCGGCCGCAGGTGGGCCACGGACCCGTCCCGCAGGACGACGTCGGCCTCCCACTCTGCCGGATAGCCGGCTGGAAGCGCCGAGGCCTCGCTCATGGCGAAAGCATGTCATGCCGTGGATGGGCCATGACGGGGCGGACCGAACTCGCGGTTACCTGCGCAGGGAGACGGTCTCGAAGGTCGCGCCCGAGTCGTCGCTCTGCCAGTACGCCAGCCCGCCCGTGATGGCGTAGACCAGGCCACCACCTGCCGCTCCGGCCCAGGTGGGGGACCCCACTGTGCCGAGCCTGACAGGAGTCCAGGTCACGCCGCCGTCTCCGCTGGTCAGCAGGGAGGTGGGCTCGTCCGCCACTCCGGCGCTGGAGGGCAGTCCCTGGCGAACAGCCACGAGGTGCCTGGCATCTGTCGCGGTCAGCCAGATGCCCGCCATGGACGGTCGCCCCAGACCGGGGGCCGGGCGGGTGCTCCAGGTGGCACCGTGGTCGCCCGAGACAGCAAGGGCATACTCCTCCGCCGGCTTCGTGGCCGAAGGGCAGATGCCGAGGAGAGTGCCCGGGGTGTTGGCCGTTGCGAAGACCCACAGTCCTTGGGCGTCGGCACACCCCTTCGGCAACGGCAGCACTCCGAGGTTCCCGGTGAGACGCATCGCCCGACCGGTCACCGTCGGGGTGGTCGTGGTGACGTTGTAGTAGGCGTCGGACCCGTCCATCGCGATCCAGGCGTTCTCCCCGGCCACCGGCATCCCGGAGAACTGCACCGGCACCGTGCCGGTCGTCCCGATGGACCCGGTGCGCGGCTGGAGGCCCACGCAGCCACGCGGGCCGGTGACGGCGCCGTGCTGACAGGATCGGGCGGTGACCATCCAGACCTGCGTGCCGTCCGTCTCCAGCGAGAGGACAGTGCGGCCGCGGACGTCGACGTCGGTCCAGCTGCGGCCACCGTCAGCGGTGCGCAGGGTCTTGCTGCCGTAGACGTAGCCCACCCTGTCGTTGGCGAACCGGATCCCGACCAGCTGGTTGGCGCGATCGGGGGTGGTCCGCGCACCGGGTGTCGTGAGGGTCTCGAAGGAGGCCCGCGTCGTCCACGTGGCCCCGTCGTCGTCGGAAGCGATGACGGCGGTGCACTCACCCTTGGGACAGGTCGCCGATCCCAGGGCGTAGAGGTGCTTGCCGCCGGCATTGGACATCGACACGATGCCGAACGACTTCGGGGCAGGCTGGGAGGTCGGGCCGACCGGCGTGCTGGGGGCGCCGGACGACCCCTGCGACGGCGGCGGCACCACGACAGACGGCCGCACGGTCTCGGAGACGGTGACGGTCGACACGGGCGAGGTGCTGCTGGCGGTGTCGGCTGCCTGGTCGGTGCCCGGTCCTCGTCCCGTGCCCCAGACGACACCACCGACCAGGACGACTGCGGCGGCACCCGCGAGGTAGGGCATCAGGTGGCGCCGGCGGGGCTGGGAGGCCTCGACGACGATCGCCTCCCAGCGGTCGGTCCCCGCAGGCAGCTCCCGGATGTCGGCGCGCTCCCGTGCGAAGAAGTCCGCGACGGGGTCGCGCTGCTCCCCGGCGCCGGGCAGGTCGGACAGGTCGGGGCTCATCGAATCTCTCCCAGCATCGTCGCCATCCGCTGGCGCGCGTCGAACAGGTCTCGCTTGATCGTTCCCTCGGACTTGTCGAGCTGCCGGGCCACGGTGGCCACGGGCAGGTCGGCGAAGTAGTGCAGCATCACGGCCACCCGCAGCCGGTCCGGCAGTGCCTCGACGGCATCCCGGACGGTCAGCCTGGTGGCGTGGTCGGCGTCGGTCGTGAAGTCGTCGCGACCAGCCTCGTGACGTTGGTAGGCGACGGCCTCGCGCCCCCGCTTGCGCCAGTGGTCGCGCACCAGGTTGGCAGTGACGGTGTAGAGCCAGGGCCTCGGGTCGTCCACCCGGTCGAACTCACGGAACAGCTTGAGGAAGGCCTCGGTCGCCAGGTCGTGGGCCAGGTCGGTGTCGCCGACCAGCTTGGCGGTCCACCCGGCGAGGCGTGCGTAGTGCACGTCGTAGATCTCACGAACGGACGCTTCCACGTCCACGCGGTCTCGCGCCGGCACTGCCACCCCTCCCGTGAGTGCCACCGCGGCCATGGTCGTCATGCCTCGTGGACGCCGCAGGACGGCCCCGGGTTGGCAGTGCTCGGGCGGTGGGTTCGTCGGCCAGTCTGGCAGCCGCCTGTGGGGGTCCCCCGACCGCCACGGCGGATCCCCACGACAGGATGGGCCCATGGAGTTCGCAGAGGTGATCCGGCGGCGCCGCATGGTCCGGCGGTTCGACCCGGACCGACCGGTCACGCCCACTGCCCTGGAGGCGGTCCTGTATGCCGCGCAGCGGGCTCCCAGCGCCGGTTTCAGCCAGGGCTGGGACTTCGTCGTCCTCGCCGAGGACCAGGACCGGCGCCGGTTCTGGGACGCCACCCGTGACCCGGACCTGCCGCCCGGCGCGCCCCCGGACGGCTGGTTGGCAGGGGTGTCGTCCGCTCCGATCCTCGTGCTGTGCCTCTCCGACCCCGACACCTACCTCGACCGGTATGCCGAGCCCGACAAGGGCTGGACCGACCGGGACCCGACCAGGTGGCCGGTGCCCTACTGGGACGTCGACACGGGCATGGCGGCCATGCTCATGTTGCTCGCCGCCGTCGACCAGGGTCTCGGGGCCCTGTTCTTCGGCATCCCTCCGGCGCGGCACGAAGCGGTCCGGCGGGCCCACGGCATACCGGAGAACCGGCGGCTGGTGGGCGTCGTGGCCCTCGGCCACGAGCTGCGCCGCACCGAGGGCTCCAGCCGGACCCGGCCGCGCCGCGAGGTGGCCGAGGTCGTGCACTGGGGGCACTTCGGCGGCGAGTCGGGGGCAGGCCCCGTCTAGGCGTGGGACAAGATTGGGGGGTTCCCCGCGCCGTGCGGGGACGATCGCAAGGAGATGCACACACGCATGGCCCGCAAGACCCCGCCAGCGCCCGCCGACGAGAGCTTTGTCGAGCGGATCGTCGACATCGACGTCGAGGAGGAGATGCAGGGGGCGTTCCTCGAGTACGCCTACTCGGTCATCTACTCCCGCGCCCTGCCCGATGCACGCGACGGCCTCAAGCCGGTGCAGCGCCGCATCCTCTACTCCATGTCCGAGATGGGGCTGCGCCCCGAGCGCGGCCACGTGAAGTCCTCTCGCGTCGTCGGCGACGTGATGGGCAAGTACCACCCCCACGGCGACACGGCGATCTACGACGCCCTCGTCCGGATGGCCCAGCCGTTCACGATGCGCCTCCCGCTGGTCGACGGGCACGGAAACTTCGGCTCACTCGACGACGGCCCGGCCGCGTCGCGCTACACGGAGGCACGGCTCGCGCCGGCCGCGATGCTGATGTCCACCGGCCTCGACGAGGAGACCGTCGAGTTCATCCCCAACTACGACGACCAGCTGCTCCAGCCCGAGGTGCTCCCCGCCGCGTTCCCCAACCTGCTCGTCAACGGGGCCAGCGGAATCGCCGTCGGCATGGCGACCAACATGGCGCCGCACAACCTCGTCGAGGTCATCGGTGCGGCTCGCCACCTCATCGCGAACCCCACCTGCTCCCTCGACGACCTGATGCGGTTCGTCCCCGGTCCGGACCTGCCGCAGGGTGGCCGCATCATCGGGCTCGACGGCATCCGTGACGCTTACCTCGGCGGGCGCGGCAGCTTCCGCACCCGCGCGACGACCCGGGTCGAGAAGACCTCGCCGCGCCGGATGGGCATCGTCGTCACCGAGCTGCCCTACCTCGTCGGCCCCGAGAAGGTCATCGAGAAGATCAAGGACGCAGTCCAGTCCAAGAAGCTCCAGGGCATCTCGGACGTCAAGGACCTCACCGACCGCAAGCACGGCCTGCGGCTGGTCATCGAGGTCAAGAACGGCTTCAACCCCGACGCGGTCCTCGAGCAGCTCTACAAGCTCACTCCGATGGAGGACTCCTTCTCCATCAACAACGTCGCTCTGGTCAACGGGCAGCCAAAGACGTTGGGGCTCAAGGACTTGCTGCGGGTCTACGTCGACTTCCGCACCGACGTCGTGCGCCGCCGGACCGAGTACCGACTGAACAAGTACAAGGACCGGCTGCACCTCGTCGAGGGGCTGCTCATCGCGATCCTCGACATCGACGAGGTCATCCAGGTGATCCGCACGTCGGACGACGCGGCGGCCGCGCGCGCCCGGCTGATGGACGTCTTCGACCTGTCGGAGGCCCAGGCCAACTACATCCTCGAGCTCCAGCTGCGCCGGCTCACCAAGTTCAGCCGCCTCGAGCTCGACAAGGAGAAGACCGAGCTCGAGCGGCTCATCGAGGAGCTCGAGCTGATCCTCGGCGACGAGAAGCTCCTGCTCAAGACGGTGTCGAACGAGCTCGCGGACGTCGCGAAGACGCACGGGACCCCGCGCCGCACGGTGCTGCTGGAGTCGGCGGGTGTGCCGGCCGCCACCAGCACGCCCCTCGAGGTCGCTGACGACCCCTGTTGGGTGCTGCTGTCGTCCACCGGCCTGTTGGCGCGCACCGGCTCTGCCGACCCCCTGCCCGTCGACGCCTCGCGCAGCAAGCACGACGCGCTCGTCGGTGCGGTCCGCACGACGGCCCGCGGCGAGGTCGGGCTGGTCACCTCCCGTGGCCGGCTCGTGCGACTCTCGGCCCTGGAGCTGCCCACCCTGCCGCCGACCAACGGCGCCCCCAGCCTGTCAGGGGGCGCGCCACTCGCTGCCTACGTCGACCTCCCGGCAGGCGAGGAGCCCCTCGCCCTCGTCTCGGTGTCGCCCGACTCCGCCGGGATCGCCCTCGGCACGGCTCAGGGCGTCGTCAAGCGGGTGACGACGGACTATCCGGCGCGGGCTGACTTCGAGTTGATCTCGCTCAAGGACGGTGACGAGGTCGTCGGCGCAGTCGAGCTGTCCTCCGGGACAGAGGATCTCGTGTTCATCACCTCGGACGCCCAGCTGTTGAGGTTCGGTGCCGCCGTCGTGCGACCCCAGGGGCGTCCGGCTGGAGGCATGGCCGGCATCAAGCTCGCCGCCGGTCAGCGCGTCGCGTTCTTCGGCGCCGTCCCCGAGGGCACCGACGCCATCGTGGTCACGTCGTCGGGTTCGTCCGGGGCGCTGCCCGGCACCGAACCCGGTTCCATCAAGGTGACCCCCTACACCGAGTACCCGGCCAAGGGCCGCGCCACCGGTGGCGTGCGCTGCCACCGCTTCCTCAAGGGTGAGGACACGCTCGTCCTGGCCTGGGCGGGCGCCCTGCCCGCACGGGCCGCAGCAGCCAACGGCGTGGCGCTGGACCTGCCGGACGCGACGGGTCGACGAGACGGCTCCGGCGTCCCTGCGACGACAGCCATCGCCCGCATCGCCGGGCCGCCACTGTCGTGACCTCCAGCCACCCCACCCATGCCACCCCCGCGCCGGACGCCTGCTCGGTCGGCTTCGACCAGGCAGACATCAGCGCCTACGGCACGGCAGCCCGGGCGACCTTCTTCGTCGCACTGGAACAGCCCGGACCCTGGGGTCGGGATGCCGCAACACAGTCACATCTGCCTGCAGGAGTGGGCAGTTCGCTGTCCAAGGCCTGCGCCGACCGGGGTGGTCGACTGTCCCTCATCCGGCGCCCCGGACGGCACGCCGACGACCCGCACGGCGGCGCGCACACGGCATACCTCGCTTGGTCGGGCAGCATGCCCTGGCTGTTGCGCGTGACGGTCACCGACCCCGTCGCGCTGCTCGAGCTGGACCTCGACGCCCTCGCGAGAGGTGACCGTGACGCCGTCCTTGCCACCGCGCCCGGGGCCGAGCCCGCCGAGCCGATCCTGCTGATCTGCACCAACGGACGTCGCGACGTCTGCTGCGCCGTCCGAGGGCGCCCCGTCGCCCTCGAGGCGGCAGACGGCCACCCGGGGCGTGTGTGGGAGGCGTCGCACACCGGTGGCCACCGATTCGCCCCCACGGGCGTCCTGCTCCCCCACGGAGCGACGCTGGCCCGACTCGACGGCGACCTGAGCGGCCAGCTGCTCGAGCTGGCCGCCTCCGACCACCTGCCGGAGGGAGTCCTGGGGCCCCGGCACGACCGGGGACGCAGTGCGTTGACCGCTGCGGAGCAGGCCGCTGAGTCGCACGTCAGGCTCGAGTCCGGCATCACCGACCTCACCGCTCTCACGGTGTCCCGCGCCGCCCCCGCGGACCTCGGAGTGGACGCCCGGCCGGGCGGCGCGCACCCGGGTGCCGACGTGTATGCCGTGCGGCACCGGGACGGGCGCACGTGGCAGGTCGCCCTCGAACGCCGCCCCCACGACGATCTGCCCGAATCGTGCGGAAAGGGCCCTGTCCACGTCGTGGACTGGGTGGGCCGGTTGCTCGGCTGAGGATCGGGACAAGTCCGACGCGTCACACCAAGGTCTCCTGCGAGTTACCCAATCGTTACCGCGACCCGTGCATCTTCGGATTGCGGCGACGGAGCGTAAACGTTTACATGAGACCGGTTCACCTCAGCGCAGAGGCAGTCCGCCTCGGCGCTACGCGAGAAATATGGGAGGCGGGCGTATGGCCCTTCGAATGCTCAAGCGGCGCACCCTCACGGTGATGACCGGAGCTGTAGCCGTGGCGCTCGTCGCCTCGGCCTGCGGCGGCGATGACGGCGGCGGCACCACGGGTGGTTCCTCGGCCGGCGCTGCCACGCGAGGCCCGATCACCTATGTCCAGGGCAAGGACAACAGCAACCTGGTCGCCCCTCAGGCGGAGCGCTGGAATGCCAAGCACCCCACCGAGAAGGTCACGGTCAAAGAGCAGTCCGACCAGGCCGACCAGCAGCACGACGACCTGGTCCAGCACTTCCAGGCCAAGGACCCCAGCTACGACGTCGTCTCCGTCGACGTCGTCTGGACGGCCGAGTTCGCGGCCAAGGGCTGGCTGACCCCGCTCAAGGACTCGTTGGCCCTGCCGACCACCGGCTTCCTCGAGCCCACCATCAAGGCGGCGACCTACAACAAGACGCTGTTCGCCGCTCCGACGTCCTCGGACGGCGCGATGCTGTACTACCGGTCCGACCTGGTGAAGACCCCGCCGAAGACCATCGACGAGATGTGGGGCATGTGCTCCATCGCCAAGCAGAACGGCATGGACTGCTTCGCCGGCCAGTTCGCCAAGTACGAGGGTGGCACCTGTAACGCCACCGAGTGGATGAACGCCTACGGCGCCAAGGTCGTCGACGACGCGGGCAAGCCGACCGTCGACTCCCCCGAGGCGGCCAAGGGTCTGAAGGAGCTCGCCGACCACTACAAGAGCGGCGACATCCCCAAGCAGGCGATCACCTACCAGGAGGAGCAGAGCCGAGCAGCGTTCCAGGACGGCAAGCTGCTGTTCCTGCGCAACTGGCCCTACGTCTACAACCTGGCCAGCACGGACGCCTCGTCCAAGGTCAAGGGAAAGTTCGCGGTCGCACCCCTCCCGGGAGTCACCGGCCCCGGCACCTCGACGCTGGGTGGCCACATGGCTGCCATCAGCGCCTACTCGAAGAACAAGGCCACGGCCCTGGACTTCCTGAAGTTCCTCACCAGCCCTGAGGAGCAGAAGACCAACATGGAGAAGGGTTCGCTGGCTCCGGTCATCGAGTCGATCTACACCGACGAGGCACTGGTCAAGAAGTACCCGTACCTGCCGGTGCTGAAGGAGTCCATCTCCAACGCGGTGTCCCGTCCGGTGACGCCGTTCTACCCGCAGGTCACCCAGGCCATCCAGGACAACTTCTTTGCGGCCATCCAGGGCCAGAAGACTCCTGAAGCCGCGGTGAAGGACATGCAGGCCGCCATGGCTGCAGCCGGCGGCTGACCGGTCTGACGCAACATCCCAAGGTGTGGGGGTGACCCCCACGGGTCACCCCCACACCTGCAGGACCCCTGCCTATCGCATCCCCTGGTCGACGCTCGACTCGACCAACCATCTCGACCCACCTGAGACGCACCTCCCGGGCTAGGAGCAGGCATGAGCGCAGCCACATCAACAGCACCCCGATCGACCGGCACGAAGCCGAAGAAGTCGAAGGGGCTGAACGCAGGACAGGGACGCTTGGGGCTGATGCTTGTTGCCCCCACCATGGTCTTCCTGGCCGTCATCATCATCTACCCACTGTTGAAGGCCATCCAGCTGTCCTTCCAGAAGGACGCCGGGCTTGACCCCGCCACCGGACTGTTCGTCGAGGGCGGCAGCGCGGGCCTGTCCAACTACACGCACTGGCTGCTCCAGAAATGTGGCGAGGTCGACTGCCCGCCCGGCACCCTCGGCGCCCAGTTCTACGACGCGCTGTGGGTGACGCTGTTCTTCACCGTCGTCAGTGTCGTCATCGAGATCCTCCTCGGCATGTGGTTCGCCATGATCATGAACCGCGACTTCAAGGGCCGCGGTCTGGTCCGCGCCGCCATCCTCGTCCCGTGGGCCATCCCGACCGCAGTCACCGCCAAGCTGTGGCTCTTCATCTTCGCCTACGACGGCATCGCCAACAGGTTGATCAAGACGGTAGGGATCGCGCCCCAGCTGTGGGTCAGCGACCCCTGGGCCGCCAAGTTCGCGATCGTCATCGCCGATGTCTGGAAGACGACGCCCTTCATGGCGCTGCTCATCCTCGCGGGCCTGCAGCTGGTCCCCGGCGACGTCTACGAGGCCGCCCAGATCGACGGCGCCACCAAGTGGCAGACGTTCACGCGGATCACGCTGCCGCTGGTCAAGGTGCCGCTCATGGTGGCCGTCCTGTTCCGCACCCTTGACGTGCTGCGCATCTACGACCTGCCCGCGATCCTGACCAACGGCGGCGGTGGCACGACCTCTCTGTCGATGCTGGTCATCAAACAGATCCGTGGTGGCTTCCACAGCGCCTCGGCCCTCTCGACCATCGTCTTCCTGCTCATCGCGTTCACCGCCTTCCTCTTCATCAAGTTCGGTGGCGCAGACGTCGTGCAACGGCCACCAAAGAAGAAGAAGGAACCGGCTGCCGCGGTCGGCAACCCGGTCGCCGCCAACGCACCAACCCCGGGAGCCTGAGATGACCACCACGACCGCCGCGCCCCCCACCTCGGGACGTACCGAGGCGCAGGAGATCCACTTCAAGAGCGATCGCGCCGCCAAGATCCGGATGTACATCGGTCTTGCCGCCCTCGTCGTCTGGGGCCTCGCCCCCTTCTACTGGATGGTCGTCACCGCGTTCCGCGATGTCGGCTACACCTTCGACACCACGCCGTGGCCGACCCACGTGACGCTGGACAACTTCGCGACCGCGTTCTCCACGGACCGTGGCAACCACTTCGGCGCCGCGCTCGTGCACTCAGTCATCATCGGGGTCCTGACGACGGCAGTGGCGCTGCTCGTCGGGGTGTTCGCGTCGTACGCACTCGCCCGGCTCGACTTCCCGTTCAAGTACGCGGTGCTCGGGGTGATCCTCGGAGCGTCGATGTTCCCCGGCGTGGCGCTGGTGTCGCCGTTGTTCCAGATGTTCTCCAACTTCGGCTGGCTGACCGGTGCCAACTACCAGGCGCTGATCATCCCCAACATCTCGTTCGCCTTGCCGCTCACCATCTACACGTTGACGGCATTCCTGGCCGAGATGCCTTGGGAGCTCGAGGAATCCGCCCGCATCGACGGCTGCACGCCCGGCCAGGCCTTCCGCAAGATCATGCTTCCCCTCGCGGCGCCGGGCCTGTTCACCACGGCGATCCTGGCCTTCATCTCCAGCTGGAACGAGTTCCTGCTGGCAGCCCAGTTCTCGACCAAGTCGACCCAGACCGTCACGGTTGCCATCGCGAACTTCACTGGTGCACAACCACACCAGGAGCCCTACACGGCGGTCATGGCGGCGGGAACCATCGTCACCGTCCCGCTCATCATCATGGTCCTGATCTTCCAGCGGGCCATCGTGTCCGGCCTGACGGCGGGAGGTGTGAAGGGCTAGGCACGAGGCCGACCCCTCACCACCCATGGGAATCTTCAACCCCGGGAGCGGCACCGGCGGCGCGCGGGCGAGAGCCCAACGGCTGGACATGCTCCTCGGAATCCTCGGGTTCTTCGCGTTCATGGCTGTGATCCAGACTGTCCTGCTCGAGGTGCGCGGGGAGCCGGCGGCAGCATCCGCCGCGCTCCTCGCGGTCCTCCTGGCGGCTCTCTGGTTCGTCTGGCGGCTGAGGCGCAACACCGGCGTCTAGACCTCGACTGGAGGTGCGAGATGACCACCATCGGCGACGTGGCCAAGGCGGCGGGCGTGTCGGTGGCCACTGTGTCCCGCGCCCTCCGCGGCGTCGACAGGGTGAGCCCCCGCACCCGAGACCGGGTGCTGGCGGCGGCGACCGAGCTCCACTACGTCGCGTCGCCCGCCGCGACCAGCCTGGTCTCCGGCCGGACGCGCGGAGTCGGCGTCATCACCCCCTATTTCAACCGGTGGTTCTTCGCGACCGTGGTCAGCGGCATCGAGAAGGCGCTGCGTGAGGAGGGCTTCCACGTCCTGCTCTGCGACCTCGAGGGGCACACCTTCGACACGCGGCTGCCCATCACCCAGAACATGCTCTGGAAACGCGCCGACGGCGCCATCATCCTCAACGTCCCGCCCATGCCGTCTGAACGGTCCCTGCTGGACCGCCTGGGCATGCCGGTGGTGACGGTGGGCAACCAGCAGCCCGGATGGCCTTCGGTGCGGATAGACGACCGTGCCGCGATGGCCCTCGCGACGCGCTACGCGATCGAGCTCGGACACCGCGAGATCGGCTATGCGGGCACCGTCCCCTCCTCGATCACCCATCTGCAGACGCCCTTCGACCGGCGAGAAGCCTTCGCCAAGGTGATGTCCGACCACGGCCTCGTGTGTCCGCCGGAGTGGACTTTGGAATGCGACTGGACCGCCGCGGGGGCCGCGGCGCACGCCGACCAGCTGTTCTCACTCCCGCACGTGCCGACCTGCGTGATCGCCGCGTCCGACGAGATGGCTTTCGGGGTCCTGAGCGCAGCCCGACGCCACGGTCTGGACGTGCCGGGTGACGTGTCCGTCATCGGCATCGACGACCACATCCACGCCGAGATCTTCGACCTCACCACCGTGCGCCAGGACGTCGAGTCCCAGGGGCGGCGAGCGGGACGCCTCATGCTCGACGCGCTGCACGGGCGGGCAGCCGACACGATCATCGACGACGTGCTCGAGGTCGAGCTCGTCGTCCGTGGCTCGACCGCGGCACCGTCACACCAGCCGTCACGCCACCCTTCACACCGGCAGTCACGCAAGTCCGCTGCGCTCCCCCAGCCCGGCTGACTGCGGCAGTGGCCTGACCTCGACTCGGCGACTCGCGTGGCGTCGACCGCCGGGCTCAGGCGTCGATCCGCTCCCGGTCCAGCCCCGCGGCAGAGTCGACGATGAAGTCCTTGCGGGGCGCCACGTCGTTGCCCATGAGCAGCTCGAAGACCCGCTCGGCCGCCTCGGCGTCACGCAGGGTCACCTTGCGCAGGGTGCGGTGCCGCGGGTCCATCGTGGTCTCGGCCAGCTGGTCGGCATCCATCTCGCCGAGTCCCTTGTAACGCTGCAGGGGCTGCTTGATGTTCTTGCCCCGCTTGCCCAGGGACGCCACCGTCGTGCGCATCTCCTTCTCGGAGTAGGTGTAGATCAGCTCGTTCTTCTTGGACCCCATGTTGACCACCTCGATGCGGTGCAACGGGGGTACGGCGGCATACACCCTCCCCGCCTCCACGAGGGGACGCATGTAGCGGAAGAACAGGGTGAGCAGGAGGGTGCGGATGTGGGCGCCGTCGACGTCGGCGTCGGTCATGATGATGACCTTGCCGTAGCGGGCCACGTCGAGGTCGAACGAGCGGCCAGAACCCGCACCGATCACCTGGATGATGGCGGCGCACTCGGCGTTCTTGAGCATGTCCGAGACCGAGGCCTTCTGGACGTTGAGGATCTTGCCGCGGATCGGCAGCAGCGCCTGGTAGTCACTCGAGCGGGCCAGCTTGGCGGTGCCCAGGGCGCTGTCGCCCTCGACGATGAACAGCTCGGACCTCTCGACGTCGGTCGAGCGACAGTCGGCGAGCTTGGCGGGCAGGCTGCTGGTCTCCAGGGCGTTCTTGCGACGTTGGGTCTCCTTGTGCAGCCGCGCACTGATCCGCGACTTCATCTCCGAGACGACCTTCTCGAGCAGCAGCGCCGCCTGGGCCTTCTCACCCCGCTTGGTCGAGGTGATCCGGGCGGTGAGCTCCTGCTCGACGACCTTGGCAACGATGGCGCGCACCGCGTTGGTGCCGAGCACCTCCTTGGTCTGGCCCTCGAACTGCGGCTCGGCCAGACGCACCGTCACGACCGCCGTCAGGCCGGCCAGCACGTCGTCCTTCTCCGGCTTGTCGCTGCCGACCTTGAGCCGGCGACTGTTGACCTCGAGCTGCTTGCGGAAGACCTTGAGCAGGGACTGCTCGAAGCCGGCCAGGTGGGTGCCGCCCTTGGGTGTGGAGATGATGTTGACGAAGGAGCTGACCTTGGCGTCGTAGCCGGTGCCCCAGCGCACCGCGATGTCCACCCCGCACTCACGCTCGACCTCCGTGGGCGACATGTGGCCCTTGGAGTCGAGGACCGGCACCGTCTCGGTGAACGTGCCGCTGCCCTGGAGCCGCCACACGTCGGTGACCGCCGCGTCCGGAGCCAGGAACTCCACGAACTCGGAGATGCCGCCGTCGTGCACGAGCGTCTCGACGTGGGTCGCCGACTCCCCGGCTGTCCCGGGGCGTCGACGCTCGTCCCGGATGACCAGCGTCAGCCCGGGGATGAGGAAGGACGTCTGGCGCGCTCGCGCGATCAGCCCGTCGTAGTCGAACTCGGCGTCCTTGAGGAAGATCTGCTCGTCTGCCCAGTAACGGATCCGGCTGCCGGTCACCCCACGCTTGGTCCTGCCGACGACCGCCAGCTCGCTGGTCCGCTCGTAGGGGGTGAACTCGTGGTCGGGCGCCTTGTCGTCGGTCGCGACGTCCGGGAAGTAGCCGGGCTCACCCCGCCGGAAGCTCATGGCGTAGGTGTTGCCGCCGCGGTCGACCTCGACGTCGAGCCGCGCAGAGACCGCGTTGACCACCGACGCGCCGACGCCGTGCAGGCCACCGGAGGCGGTGTAGGAGCCACCGCCGAACTTGCCGCCTGCGTGCAGCTTCGTGAAGACCACCTCGACACCGGTGAGGCCGGTCCGCGGCTCGATGTCGACGGGGATGCCGCGGCCGTTGTCGCGCACCTCCACCGAGCCATCGCGGTAGAGGATCACCTCGATCCGGTCACAGACACCCGCCAGCGCCTCGTCCACCGCGTTGTCGATGATCTCCCAGAGGCAGTGCATGAGTCCGCGGCCGTCAGTCGAGCCGATGTACATGCCAGGACGCTTGCGGACCGCTTCCAGGCCTTCGAGGACCTGAAGGTGGTGCGCGCTGTAGTCCGACGTCGACTTGGTGGTCGCAGCCTTCTTGGCAGTGGTGGCGGTGGCCAACGGTCTGGTGCTCCTGTGGTGGGTCATGGCCCCCCGTGCTCACGGAGGTGGGCCCCACGGTATCTCGGTGACCCACGCCCCCAGCGCAGGCACGCGGCATACCGCCCTCGATGCCCTGCGAAGCCCCAATTCCCATCCACCGGACGCCCGACCTACGAATCACCCATTGCGACATGAGATGACACACATGGAGACCCAATACCCGCAGGGAAGAACCAGGCGTGCTTGACTGTTGACCACGGCACCGGATGGGCCACCCAGGGAAGTAATCCCCACGGTGGAGCAACCAAAGTCCGGGGTAGGACGTCTCTAGGAGACAACGCGCCTCCGGGCGCAACGAAAGGAAGGCTGACGTGACCACTGCACTGGCACCCTCATTGAACGCGGCCGACCGCTGCGACCGCTGCGGCGCCCAGGCCTACGTGCGCGCTCGCCTTCACGCTGGTGGCGAGCTGCTGTTCTGCGCTCACCACGGACGCGAGCACCTGCCCAAGCTGCGCGAGCACGCCGACATCCAGGACGAGACCGAGCGGCTCCACGAGACCCCTCCCGTCGCTCCCCTCGAGGAGCGGTAGGGAAGCCACACCGGACCTCCCACCGTGGAGGCCACCCTCTGGGTCCCCGCCGTCCTGATCCTGATCGGGATGGTGGGGATCGTCATTCCCGTCATCCCCGGGCTGCTGCTGTGCCTGGCCGCGGTGTTCGTGTGGGCCCTGGACGCCCAGAGCACGCTCGGCTGGTCGGTGTTCGCGGTCTGTGCCCTGCTCTACCTCGCGGGAGTGGCGCTGCAGTATGCCGTGCCCGGGCGGCGGCTGCGCGAAGCCGGCGTCCGCCGGTCCACCCTGGTCATCGCGGTGCTACTGGCCGCCGTCGGTTTCTTCGTCATCCCCGTGGTCGGTGCGCCCATCGGGTTCGTGCTCGGGATCTACCTCGTGGAGCTCGGACACTCGCAGGACAGGACCGCCGCCTGGGCCTCGACGAGGTCCGCGCTGAAGGCGGTGTTCCTGTCGATGGGGATCGAGCTGCTCGCTGCGCTCGCCATCGCCACGACCTGGGTTGTCGGGGTGCTCTTCAGCAGGGTCTGAGCGCCGTCCTGGCCCAGTAGCCGTCTGGTCCCCGTAGCCGTCTGGTCTCAGTGCCCGTCTGGTCTCAGTGGTCGTGGGGGTCAGTGGTTGGGGGGGTCAGTGGTTGTGGGTCAGTAACCGTCGTCGCGGCGACGGTCCCAGCGTTCCTCGATGCGGTGCATGAACGAGCCGCCGGACCTCGGTGCCTTCGACTTGGTGGGGGTGGCGCGGCGCACGCTGCCATCGGGCTGGACGGTGCCCAGGGCGGCCTTGCGCCGCGGCGGTGTGACGGCGAAGGCGACTGCCCCGACCATCAGGGCGAATCCGATCGCGCCGATCCACATGGTGGTGTTCACCCCGACCAGCACGAGGGCCAGCCCTGCGACGACACCCACCACACCAACGGCCATCCGACGACGCGCCGACGCTCGCGCCCCAGCGCCCTGCATCTGCGAGGCGAACTTGGGGTCCTCGGCATACAGCGCCTGCTCCATCTGCTCAAGCAGCTGCTGTTCGTGCTCGGAGAGCGGCACGGTGACCTCCTGGACGTTCGGCGTGCACCCACTAAACGCATCAGGCCACAGAATCGTTGCCCGCCGGGAGCATCGTTGCCGGTCAGTGGCCGTCCGCTGACGTCTTCAGGATATGTCCCCCGGCGTGGTTGCACTACCCGTTCTCCGAGCCCGGTGTGGGCTGACCTCGATGCTGGTCACGGCCTGTCGCGCGGCTTGTCGCGATCCCCGTCGGGGATCAGGCTGGCCGGTCGGACGCTTCCGGCACCGAACCGCGCGCTGGCCCGGTCGACGGCGCGGTCGGCGTCGCGCCAGCCGTGGTCGGGCTCGTCCAGGGTGCCCTGGATGGGAGCCCCGACACTCTCGACCAAGCCCTCCATCCGCACCCCGACCAGCCGGATCCGGGCGCGCTGGAGCCCGAGGGCGTCGTAAAGGCCCTTGGCGGTGTCGAAGATCTCCCGGCTCACGTCGGTGGGGTCGCGCAGCGTCTTGCTGCGGGTGATGGTCGTGAAGTCGGAGAACCGCACCTTGATCGAGACCGTGCGCCCGAGCACCCCGGCCGAACGAACGCGTGCCGCGGTGCGGTCGCTCAGCTTGAGCAGCTGACGGTGGATGTATGCCGGGTCGTCGACGTCGAACTCGAACGTCTCGTCCGAGCCGATGCTGCGCTCGCGACGCTGGGTTTCGACCTGGCGCGAGTCGCGCCCCCAGGACAGGTCGTGCAGGTGCGGCCCGGCACTCTCTCCCAGGGCCCGTCGCAGCGTGTCGACGGGGGTGTGGGCGATGTCGGCGACCGTGTGCAGGCCGAGGCGCAGCAGCGTCTCCTCGGTCCTGTCCCCCACTCCCCAGAGCGCCCCGACCGGGAGCTGCTGGACGAAGGTGACCACCTCGTCGCGCGGCACGACGACCATGCCGTCCGGCTTGGCCAGTCCTGAGGCGAGCTTTGCGACGAACTTCGTGGGGGCGACTCCAACCGAGCAGGTGATCCCCTGTTCGTCGTGGATGGTGTCGCGGATGAGCTGGCCGATCCTCGCGGGGTTGCCCAGCCGGCGCAGTGAGCCGGACACGTCGAGGAAGGCCTCGTCGAGCGAGAGCGGCTCGACCACCGGGGTGATCGTCTCGAAGGTCGCCATGACCGCGGCCGAGATCTGGCTGTAGAGGCGGTGGTCGGGGGCGACGACGGTCGCCGTGGGACACAACCGTCGCGCGCGGGACATCGGCATCGCCGAGGCCACACCGAACTTGCGGGCTTCGTAGGTCGCCGAGAGGACGACGCCGCGGTTGCCCCCGCCGCCGATGATGACGGGAGTGCCCACGAGCTCGGGGCGGCTCAGCAGCGACGCGGAGGCGTAGAACGCGTCCATGTCGACGTGCAGGACGGTGCACCCCGTGTCATCGGGTGGGTGCTCCCCCCCGCGCTGCGGGAGCGCGTACTGGCGCCGGCTCATCGGTGGCCCCGGTTCGCCCTCAGCGTCGGGCGAGGACGTGCACGGCCGCGCCCAACTGTCCGAGGAACCCGAAGTCGGGGTGGCGGCTGGCCACCTGTTCGAGCTCGAGCAGGGCCATGCGGTCGGCCTCGGAGTCGATCAGCGCCGACGGCACGAGGTCGCTGAACAACCGCACGCCGTGGACGTCCTCGACGACGAGCCCGGTCTGCTCGACCAGGGCCTGCAGCGCGGCGGCGTCGAACCGGCGCGGCAGCGGATCGGCGCCGCCCCAACGGCCGTCTGCGGAGGTCAGGGCGGTGTGGGCCTGGGCGAACTGCCCGGCCAGCGCCCGGGCCAGGACGACGGCGAGCCGCCCCGCGGCCACCAGGCTGAGGTAACCACCGGGAGCCAGCACTGCGGCCAGCGCCGCGAGGGTGGCCTGGGGGTCGTCGACGACCTCGAGGGTGCCGTGGCAGCAGACCAGGTCGACCGGTTGGTCGCCCACGAAGTCGGCCAGGGAGTCGGCGTCCCCCTGCAGTGCGGTCACCCGGTCGGCGACGCCACGCTCGGCGCTGCGCCTCGACAGGGAGGCGAGGGCGTCCGGACTCGGGTCGACGACGGTGACGTCGTGGCCGAGCTCGGCCAGTGGCACCGCGAGGCCGCCGGTGCCGCCCCCGAGGTCCAGGACCCGCAGGGGGCGACCCAGCTCGGCCTGCTGGCGCTCGATGAGGGTGCGCACCGAGGCCCACACCGCCGAGGTCCGCAGGGCTGTCTCGACGCCACCGCGTCGGGTCCGCCACTGCTCTTCCCCCCCCCCCCCCACCACTGTGGTCAGTGACCGGAGCTGCCAGGGCTCGAGTGCCAGAGCTTGCGCGGCGGCGTGAACTGATCCGCCCCTCCCGCGTCGGGCACCGCCGCCCCTTGACCGAGGCGGTGGGACCCCCGCACGTCCTCGCCCGGCGGCCGGGTGTCGGCATAGGGCGACTGCCGGAAGCCCGAGGCATGCACCAGGACTCGCCGTCCTGCGCCCACCTGCTGCTGGTGGGCAGCCTCCAACGCCTCAGCCTGCTCGGTGGCGGCGCGCTCGCTGGCATCCATCGCGGCATACACCGCCTCGAGGCCACCACCTCGCCACGCGTCCCACAACGGGGTGAGCTCCCACGCACCCGTCGCCCGCAGCGAGATGCCCCGCGGACCGGTGCGACGCACCACACCACGGACGAGCAGCATCCACGAGTGGAAGACCGTGGCGGCATAAGGACCTTGGACATCCTCGAAGAAGGTCGCGTCGATCGGTCCGGTGGAGTCGTCGAGGGTGAGGAAGACGACCCGTCGCCCTGACCGGATCGGCGGCGTCTGGGTGGCGACCTTGACCCCGCACGCCCACACGGTGGACCGGCTGCGCGCCCGCAACAGGTCGCGACTGCGGGTGACTCCGAGCGCATCGAGCATCGGAGCGTAGAAGTCGACCACGTGGGCACTCGCGTCGAGGCCGAGGATGTCGAGCTCGGCGCGGACGCGTTCGGGACCGCTCAGCTCGGGCAGGCCGGTGCCACTGGTGAGCTCGGGTCGGTCACCGAGGTCGAGCGCGAGCTGGGTCGCCTGCTGGTCGGCTGCGCGTACCGGCAGCGCTGCCTGCGACTGCGCTGCCGCCCGGGCCCGCACCTGCCCACCCTCGAGGTGCTGGTCCGACACCGGCAGGGCACGGCTCCCCCTGGCCCGGCGTGGCGCCGCCCGACGCGCCGAACGGTCCAGTGCCCGGCCGTAGCGGTCGAGCTCGGCGACGTGCAGCAGCAGGTCACGACGGGTGGTCCGGCCCCGACGACCCAGTCCCCCGGCGTCGATGCCCGCGGAGGCCACCCGCATGCCGTAGAGACTGTCGAAACCCCCCGCGAGGACGAGGCGTTCGGCGATCGGACGCGAGACGTGGGCGCGGTGCCAGAAGTCGGCCAGCCCGGCGTAGGGCTGCCCGGCGACGATGCGGGCCACCTCTGCGTCGTTGATGCCGCGGACGTCGGCCAGCGACAGCCGGATGCCGTAGTCGCTGGCATCGGGCAGGTCGGGGTGCGGCGGGACGAACCCGGACGGGTCGTCGCAGTCCAGGCGTTCGATGCGGTAGCTGCCGGTCGAGACGTTGACGTCGAGGCCGAGCACCGCGATGCCCAGGCTCCGGGCGTCGTCGAGGATCAGCCGCTTGGGATACATGCCCGGGTCGTGGGTGAGCACGCCGGCGAGGAACGCTGCGGCGTGGTGGGTCTTGAGCCACGCGGAGTGATAGGTCGGCAGGGCGAAGGCCGCGGCGTGGGCCTTGCAGAACCCGAACGACGCGAACGCCTTGAGCACCTCCCAGATCCGGTCGACATCGGCGGGGGCATAGCCGCGGGCCGAGGCGGCCGGTCGCCACCAGGCCTCGATCTCGAGCTGTCCCTTGGGGGTGCCGAGGGCACGGCGCACCTCGTCGGCCTGGGCGAGCGACACCCCGGTCGTCTCGGCGACGATCATCAGCACCTGCTCGTGGAAGACGACGACTCCCTCGGTCTCCTGCAGTGCCTCGATGAGCGTGGGGTGCAGGTAGCTGACCTCCTTCCAGCCGTGCCGGGCCTCGAGGAACGGCGTGATCATGTCGGACTTCACCGGGCCTGGCCGGAACAGCGAGATGTCGATGACAAGGTCCTCGAACCGCTCCGGACCGAACTTGCCGATCAGCTCACGCTGTCCGGGGCTCTCGATCTGGAAGCAGCCGAGGGTGTGGCTGGTGCGGATCAGGCGAAATGTCGCCTCGTCGTCGAGCGGCACCTGGGCCTGGTCGTCGAGGTCGACCTGCACTCCGTCGACCCGCTGGACCTCCTGCACGGCGTGGGCCATCGCCGACTGCATCCGGATGCCGAGGACGTCGAGCTTGAGCAGCCCGAGCGTCTCGACGTCGTCCTTGTCGAACTGGCTCATCGGGAAACCCAGCCAGCTCGCCTCCACCGGCGTCCGGTCGAGCAGGCTGCCGTCGGACAGGATCACGCCGCACGGGTGCAGCGCGATGTGGCGGGGCAACCCGTCGAGCCGCTCGACGAGGTCGAACAGGGCTCGCAGCCGAGGACTGTCCAGGCCTCGCGAACGCAGCTCGGGCAGCTCGGCGATGGCGTTGCGGGCGTCCCGGGCCCGGATGTGCGGGAACGCCTTGGCGATCTCGTCGATCTCCACCGGCGGCAGCCCGAGCGCCGCCCCGACGTCCCGGATGGCGTGCCGCACCTTGTAGGTGTCCATCATCGACACGCAGGTGACCCGCTCACCGCCGAACCGGTCGAGGACCCGCTCGTAGACCTCGGTGCGGCGGGCCGACTCCACGTCGATGTCGATGTCGGGCAGCTCGGCCCGCAGCGGCGAGCAGAACCGCTCCATCAGCAGGCCGTAGCGGATCGGGTCGACCCCGCTGATCCCGAGCAGGTAGTTGACCAGCGACCCGGCTCCCGAGCCGCGAGCCGCGACTCTGACCCCCATGTCGTGGATCAGGTCGACGACCTCGGCGACGGTGAGGAAGTAGGTCGGGTAGCCCAGCTCCGCGATGACCTTGAGCTCGTCGGTGAGCCGGCTCTCCACCGCCATCAGGTCGCGCTCGCCGGCCCCGGGGTAGCGCCCGGCCACCGCCGCGCGGCACCGTTGCTCGAGCACCACCTGGGCACTCATGCCGGGATCGACCCCCACCCGGTCGGGTTCGGGCAGGTGGACCGACCCGATGCCGAGGTCATGGCGGGCGCTCTGGGCGCAGCCGAGCCCCAGAGCCAGGGTCCGCCCGACCAGGTCGTCAGCCCGGCCGAGGTCGCCACCGGTGATCTCACGGGCGATGGCGTGCATCGTGTCGGTCGTGGCCAGGTGGGCGGCGTCGGTGACCCGGTCGAGGTGCCGGGTGTCGAGGGCGACCAGCCGCCGCGCGGCGTCGAGCACGTCGACGACGGCCGACTCCCCGGGATCGACGTGGCGCACCGCCGCGGTGAGCACCGCGGTGACGCCCTGCTCGTCGGCGAGCCCCAGCAGCCGTCGGGCATGACTGCGCGATGCCGGGGTGCCCTCGGGTCCCCCGTGGCAGACCACCTCGATGACGACGGCGTCAGGTGGCAGTCGGCGCCGCCAGGAATCCAGCAGCTCACGGGCCCGGTCGGTGCGCTTGGCCAGCAGCGCCCGTCCCACGTCGGAGTCGGGGCCGAGCAGCACCACGAGCGGACTGGGCTCCCCTTCACCTGCGCCGCCGCACGCTGCTGCGACCACGGCGGCGGAGCTCACGGGCACTCCCCGCTCACCGCGCAGGTGGGTCTGGGTGACTAGCCGGCACAGTGCCGCCCACCCCACCCCTGCGGGCACCCCAGCCGCTCGTCCCCGCGCGAGCACGGTGACCCGTGGATGGCGGGCATCGCGCTCGGCGCCACCCCGGACAGGGGTCCGCCCCCTCACCGCTGGACCGACCGCATCCAGACCCACCGGACCCGGACCGACCGCATCTGAACCCATCGCATCTGGGCCCACCGCGAGGTCGACTCCCAGAACGGGTGCGATGCCGGCCGCGGTGGCGGCCTGGACGAAGCGGACCGCACCGTAGAGACCATCACGGTCGGTGAGCGCGAGGATCGGCTGACGGTGCTGGGCAGCGCGTTCGACCAGCGCCTGGGGCGTCGCGGTGCCGTAGCGCATCGAGAACCCCGACGCGACGTGCAGGTGGGCGAACTCGGTGCTCACGGGCCGGCCCCCGGAGTGCTGGTCACTGCGGTGGGCACCAGCAGGTGGTCGTACGGCGACCTGGGCACTGGCAGACCCAGGGTCCGGCAGACGAGGTCGAGGAAGAGCTCGGACTGGCGCAGCAGGTCGTCGGCCTCGCGCGCACTGTGGTCGTGGTGGCGGCGAGCTCCCACGACGTCGAAGAACCCGGCCCACTCGGAGAGCTCGGGCGCGACCGTGGGCAGCAGCTCCCACAGGCTGCGAGGACCGGACTGGCCCGCGGACTGGTGGGTGGACGTGATGCGGGTGGCGACCACGGCGGCAGCCGCGCGCAGGGCACCGAGCTGGGCCTGGTCATAGCGTCGGGCGACCTCCTCGCTCTGGCAGGCCTCGAGCAGCGAGTGCCGTGCCCGGTCCAGCAGGTCGAGCGTGGCAGCAGCTCCGCTGGCCGCCCCCTGGGCAGTCCCGTGTGCACTTCGGGCGCCCATCAGTCCGCCACCCTCAGCAGCCGCCACTGGCTGCCTGCGTGACTGGCGGGGTCGGCGCACAGGTCGTAGACCCCGATCCCGGCGAGTCGGCCGGCGCTCGCCTCGACCCGCCAGACCTGTCGTTCCCGCGCATCGGTGAGCACGTCGCTGCCCTCGCGCTCGCGGGCGTCGCGCCACCACGGCCGCCGCTCCTGCCAGCGGTCGAGCACGGCCCGGACGACATAGAGCCGGCCACGCCAGACGAAGGCGTTCGGACCGCGCCCCGCCACCTCTCCCAGACCAGGGGTCAGGTCCTCGCGAGCGCCCTCGCGGACCTCGATGGGCTCTTCGTAGCGGCGGACCACAGGGCGCTCCTTCGGGGATCTGGTTTTCGGGTTGCGGGCATGGCGCAGCGCCACCAGACACAGCGCTGCCGCGTCACCGGGTGATGCGCTCTGGGCCCTGTGAGAGGCGGGGTCGAGGCGCCTGCTCACAGGGCCAGAGCCGCAGTGGTCCGCGGGATGACCGCCCACCACGGTGTGGGGCCGTGACCGGTGGATCGGTCGTCGTCGTGAACCACGAGTTCGAACAGGTGTTCGATAAGAAGAACGGTACACCCCGCCACGGACAGTCCGTCAACCCCCTCCAGACGACTGGTGACAGGCGTGACCGCACGGCCCTAGTCTTCGGCCATGACAGCGTCCGACGTGCCGACGTCGGCCCCCGACCTGACCGGGCACCCTGCCGTCCGCAGGGTCCTGGAGAACCTTGCGATCCACCACGTCGTCCCCGAGGTGGTCACCCTCCCGGACGCCGTGCGCACCGCGGCCGCCGCGGCCGCCGCGCTGGGCATCACCCCCGCCGAGATCGCCAACTCGCTCGTCTTCCGGGCCCACGCACCGGACGGCACGATCAGCCCGATGCTCATCCTCACCTCGGGCGCACACAGGGTTGACCTGGTCAAGGTCGCCGACCTCGTCGACGACGTCGACCACCTCGACCGGGCAGACGCCGACTTCGTCCTCGAGGCGACCGGTTTCACCATCGGGGGCGTGGCGCCAGTCGGCCACCGCAGCCAGGTCCGCACTCTCGTCGACGTCTCACTCAGCCGCTACCGCCACGTCTGGGCGGCTGCCGGCCACAGCCACACCGTCTTCCGCACGACCTACGAAGAGTTGCTCCGCGTCACCGGAGGCCACGCGATCGAGGTCGCCTGAGGCGCCGCTACTGCGCTCGTGGCCAATGGCAGGGCGCCACCTCCTTCAGGCACTCCATCCTCCGCGACGTCCGCCACCCGGCACTCCCCCAGACCCCGCACGCAACTCGGACACAATGGGCCCATGACCACACCGAAGCCCGTCGAGTGCTGGCTCACCGACATGGACGGCGTCCTCGTCCACGAGGAGAGCGCGATCCCCGGAGCCGCCGACTTCATTGCCACACTGCAGGAGTCAGGGCGGCGGTTCCTCGTCCTGACCAACAACTCGATCTTCACCCCGCGCGACCTGCGGGCCCGGCTGCTCGCCAGCGGTCTCGACGTGCCGGAGGAGTCGATCTGGACCTCCGCCCTCGCCACAGCGCAGTTCCTCGCCGACCAGCGGCCGGGCGGGAGCGCGTTCGTCGTCGGCGAGGCAGGCCTGACGACGGCGCTCCACGAGGTGGGCTACACGATGACCGAGCGCGACCCCGACTACGTCGTGCTCGGCGAGACCCGCACCTACTCGTTCGAGTCGATCACCAAGGCGATCCGGCTCATCGAGGCCGGAGCCCGCTTCATCGCCACCAACCCCGACGTCAGCGGGCCCAGCCCGCACGGCATGCTGCCGGCCACCGGCTCCGTCGCAGCCCTGATCAGCGCGGCCACCAGCCACCGGCCCTACTTCGTCGGCAAGCCCAACCCCCTGATGATGCGCAGCGCGCTCAACCGGATCGACGCCCACTCCGAGTCGACCGTGATGATCGGCGACCGGATGGACACCGACGTCATCAGCGGACTGGAAGCGGGGCTGCGGACCATCCTCGTGCTGACCGGGTCGACCAGGCGCGAGCAGGTGCAACGCTTTCCCTACCAGCCGACCCGCGTCGTCGACTCGATCGCCGACGTCGTGCCGCTCGTCACCGAGCTGCGTCCGCTGACAGGAGCCTCGAGCGACTCGAGCGGCTGACCCCGAGGTATGCCGCCCGGCCGGGTCAGCCGCGCGAGTCGCCCAGCACGCTGGCGAGCAGCCCCGGGAAGGCCACGTCGAGCTCCTCGCGGCGCAGCGACACCAGCCGTTCACGGCCACGAGGCTCGTTGCGGATGACGCCCGCCTCGCGGAGCACCTTCATCAGGTGGGACTTTGTCGACTTGGGCAGTGCCGGGTTCGTCGCACCGCACTGGGCCATCTCGAGCGGGCCCGCGGCGAGGTCCCGGACGATCTGCAGCCGGGCCGGGTCGCTCAGCGCGAAGAGCACGTCGGTGAGCGCCACGTCCGCCATGGCCGGGTGTGGCAGCTCTTGGTTTGCGGGCATGGTTCGATAATACTCGAACCAATCTGGCAAGATCGGGAATGTCCAGGGCAGATTGACAGTTCGATAAGTTTCGAACCGTTGTTTTCGTCCGAGAGGCCCGTCATGAGTGCGACCAGCAGCATCCCGACCGGAACGACCAGCTCGACCACCACCAGCTCGACCACCAAGAGCTCCACCGCCGACGGTGAGGGACGCGGACGCCGGCTCCCCCGTCGCCCCGCCTTCGTGCTCGCCCTCGCGTCGGTCGTGGCGCTGATGGTCGGCGCGAGCGCACCATCGCCCTTCTACCCGGTGCTCCAGGCCCAGATCGGCTTCTCCGCGGGGACGATGACCACCATCTTCGGGGTGTATGCCGTCACGCTCCTGGTCACCCTGCTCGTGACCGGCTCCCTGTCCGACCACATCGGACGCCGACCGGTGCTGGCCGTCGGCTTCCTGGTCCTCGCGGTGAGCATGGTCGGCTTCTGGCACGCCGACGGCGTCGGCACCCTGCTGGTCTCGCGCGCAGTGCAAGGTGTCGCCGCAGGCCTGCTGATGTCGACCATGTCGGCAGCCGTCGTGGACCTCGAGCCAGGCACCCGCCCAGGACTCGCCGCGACGCTCAACAGCGTCACCCCGCTGTTGGGTCTCGCCGCAGGCGCGCTCGCGGCCGGTGCCGTGCTGGACTCCAGCCCGCACGCCCTCCCGCTCGTCTTCGCGACGCTCACCGCGGCCTACCTCGCACTGGCGGTGGGCGTCCTCGCTCTTCCCGAGACCTCGCCACGTCACCAGGGGTGGCTGCGCTCGCTGCGTCCACGGGTCGGCATACCTGCTGCTGCCCGACCTGCGTTCCGGCGCAGCGCACCGGCCCTGTTCGCCGGCTGGGCCACCGGTGGCCTCTACCTCTCGCTGGGCGCGCCCATCGTCGGCCAGCTGCTCGGGGGTCGCAGCCACGTCGAACAGGGTGCGGTCGTCACGGTGCTCACCGGGGTCGGCGCCCTCAGCTCCTACCTCGGCCGACAGCGCACACCCCGCCGGATCACGCTCTACGGCACGACCATGCTCGCCGTCGGCACGGTGCTGACGCTGGTCGCGCTGCACGCGGGGTCGCTCGTCGCCTTCCTCCTGGCCGCGGTGGTCGCGGGGTCGGGCTTCGGCACGTCCTTCCTCGGGATCATGCGCTCGATCACCCCGACCGTCGGGCCGGCCCAGCGCGGCGAGCTCTTCTCCAGCGTGTTCGTCGTCAGCTACCTCGCCTTCGGGCTGCCGGCGGTCGCCGCCGGGTTCGCGGTCCCGCGGTTCGGCCTCGAGACGACGGCAACCGTCTACGGGCTGACCGTGGTCGCGCTGTCTGCAGCCGCCGCCCTGGCCAGGGCGTTCACCACCCGGGACTGACCGAACCGACCACGGGGACAGCGCTCAGGCCAGGCCTGCGGCGCTGCGCGTGGTGAGGTCGAGGTTGCGGTAGACCTCGAGGGTCGCCGTCGAGCGGTTCATCGTGATGAAGTGCAGCCCCGGTGCGCCTTCACGGAGCATCCGGTCGGCGAGCTCGGTGGCGATCTGCACGCCCACCTCACGGGTCGCGGCGGGGTCGTGCGAGACCGCCTCGAGCCGGCCCACGACGGCCGGCGGCAACGGGGTGCCCATCAGCTCGGACATCCTCGCCACCTGCTTGAAGTTCGTCACCGGCATCAGTCCGGGTGTGATCGGCAGGTCGCGACGAGCCGCCACGGCGTCGCGCAGCCGCAGGTAGCTGTCGGCGTCGAAGACCATCTGGGTGATGGCGAAGCTCGCGCCGGCATCGGCCTTGCGGACCATGACCTCGACGTCGTGCTCGAAGCTCGGTGACGCTGGGTGCACGTCAGGGAACGCCGCGACCCCGATCGTGAAGTCGCCCAGGGTCCGCACCAGCGCCACGAGGTCGGTCGCGTGGTTGAGGCCCTCGGGGTGAGCCACCCACTCGCCGCCGACGTTGCCCGGCGGGTCGCCCCGGAGGGCGAGGATGTTGCGGACGCCGCTCGCGGCATACAGGCCCACGACCTGGCGCAGCGCGGCCACGGACGCGCCGACACAGGTCAGGTGCGCCAACGGCGTCAACGTCGTCTCACGGGCGATCCGCTCGGTGACGCGCACCGTGCGGTCCTGGTTGGAGCCGCCCGCGCCGTAGGTGACCGAGACGAAGTCGGGTCGCACGGACTCCAGGCGGCGGATGGCGTCCCAGAGCATGGACTCCCCGGCGTCGTCCTTGGGCGGGAAGAACTCGAAGCTGATCGAGGGATGCGGCGCCGCCAGCATTCCGGGGATCGACAACGGCTGCTGCGTCGGTCGATCCACTCCCGAGGTGTGCCCCAAAGCCATGGCGGTGAGACTAGTCGAGGGCCCACGCCGTAGGCTCAGTGCCAGCACAGGATGAGACATTCCGCGGATCGACAGACGCCGGGAGGAACGCGTGGTGACCAGCCCGCTCGACGCCGCGTCCCTTCGTGAGCGCGTACAGCGCACCGTCGACGACGTCCTCACCCACCAGGCCGGGGTCCTCGCCGAGGTGGGCCCCGACGCCCAAGAGCTGCTCGGCGCCGTCGCCCGCCTCCTCACCGGCGGCAAGCGGCTGCGGGCCGCCTTCCTCTACTGGGGCTACCGCGCCACCGGACAGCCCGACTCGGACGCCCTCGTCCGCGTGGCCACCGCCATGGAGTTCTTCCAGGCGGCTGCGCTGATCCACGACGACGTCATGGACGACAGTGACACCCGGCGGGGTATGCCGGCTGCGCACCGTTCGCTCGCAGCTCGCCACGAGCGTGAGTCGTGGTCCGGCGACGCCGACCGGTTCGGGGTGGCCGGCGCGATCCTCGCCGGCAACCTGTGCCTCAACTGGACCGAGGAGATCTACGCGACGTCCGGTCTCGACCCCGACCACCTCTCGCGCGGGCGAGGCGTCTTCGACGTGATGCGAACCCAGCTCATGGGCGGCCAGTTCCTCGACGTCGTGGAGTCCGCGCGGTCGTGGGACGGCGTGTCCACCCAGGAGCGGATCGACCGGGCAGAGCACGTCATCCGGTTCAAGAGCGCCAAGTACACCGTCGAGCACCCTCTTCTCATCGGGGCCACTGCCGGTGGCGCGTCCGACGAGGACCTCTCGGCCCTGTCCCGCTACGGCCTCGACCTCGGCCAGGCGTTCCAGCTGCGCGACGACCTGCTGGGCGTGTTCGGCGACCCGGCCGCGACGGGCAAGCCCGCGGGCGACGACCTGCGAGAGGGCAAGCGCACCGTGCTGATCGCGCACGCCCTCGCCGGGGCCGACCCGGCCGGGGTCGAACTCATCGAGGCTCGACTGGGCGACCCCGCGCTCGACGACCAGACGGTGCACCGGCTGCGCGAGGCGATCACAGCCGCAGGTGCGGTCGACGCGGTCGAGGCCGACATCGCCCGCCTCGCCGGCTCGGCACGGATGGCTCTCAAGTCGACGCGTGAGCTCGCACCCGAGGCGGCAGGGGTGCTCGACCAGCTGATCGACAGCTCGACGACCCGGGCCCACTAGTCGTGCTCAGGCCGCCCGTTCTGGGCAGTCGCCGCTAGAAGGCCTGCTCCATCGCGCGGCGCCGCACCTCGGTCTTGAACCCGGCCGCCAGGTTGTCGACCGGGGTCCCGGCGACGCGCAGCGTCTCGTCGCGGGTGAACAGCCAGCGGAGGATCTCCGCGTCGTTCAGGCCTCCGTCGGCGAGCACGGTGAAGGTGCCCCGCAGGTGACGGAACACGTCCTCCTCGAGGAACTGCGCCGGTACCGCGACGACGTTGCGCTCACCGACCCTGGCGCTGAGCAGCTCGCGGTCCTCGATCAGCTTGCGCACCGACGACAGTGGAATGCCCAGCCGCTCGGCGATGTCGGGCACGGTCAGCCAGGAGCCGACGAGGTCTTCGAGGGGGGTCTCCGCGGGGTCCGCAGGCTGATCGGTCACGGGACAAGAGTGCCAGCGAACGCTTGCAAAGCAAATTGCGTCCCGGAGTGCCTGCGGGAGTGAATTACATCGATGTAAGTCGATATGGGGGCCTTCGATGGTGTACCTTTCACAATCGTCACACTTGCCCCACTGTTCACTCCAGCCACCCGTTCCGTCACCTGTTCCACCACCTGCTCCACCTGAAGCTCTCCACCACGTGCTCCACCACAGCCCGAAAGGCAGCCCCCGATGTCCCCAGTGATCGCTCCGGCAGCGCTCCCTTCGGCCACCCTCCAGGCGGCCGTCGCCGTCGTCCAGAAAGCCAAGCCTGCCCCCTATGGCTGGGTGGCCTACACGGTCCGGACCGGAGACACCCTGGCCGACATCGCCGCCCGCACTGGGACCACGACGGGGACCCTGGCGACACGCAACCACCTGAGTCACGGGGGGAACCACCTGTCCATCGGACAGCGGCTGTCGGTGCCCAAGACCGCCGCGCAGGCCCGCGCCGAGGCGGCCAGGGCACGAGCCGCGGCCGCGGCGAGGGCTGCGGCGATCAAGCGCGCGACCTACGTCGTCCGTTCCGGTGACACGCTGAGCCACATCGCCGCGCGCAAGGGTGTGTCCCTCGCCGCCCTCCTCAAGGCCAATCGGCTCTCCCCCCGCTCGGTGCTGCAGGTCGGCCAGAAGGTCCGCATCCCCGGCGCCGGAGCCGCGAGCGCCCGCCGCCCGGCGGCCGCAGCGCCGTCCATCACCACCTACCGGGTGCGCAGCGGTGACACGCTCAGCGTCGTCGCCGCCCGCACCAAGACTGCCCTCCCGACGGTGTACTCGCTGAACCGGCTGAACGCCCGCAGCGTCATCCACCCCGGCCAGGTCCTCAGGGTCCACGGGGCCACGCCGGCGGCCACCCGCCCCGCCGGCACCGCGGCATACGCGGTGCGCGTCGGCGACACGCTCAGCGGTATCGCCACGAAGCACAGCGTCACCCTCGCCGCCCTGCTCAAGACCAACCGGCTGTCCGCGGCCTCGGTCATCTACCCGGGCCAGCGGCTCAAGGTGCCGGCCAAGCCGGCCAAGTCTGCCGCGAGCGCCAACTCGTTCGCAGGGCGCACCTACCCCAGCTCGATCGTCAACGCGGCCAACCGCAACCGCGCCGCCCTGGCCCGGCACGCCGTTCCCAGCCGCAGCCAGACCCAGGCGATGATCGTCGCGACGGCGCGACGCCACGGCGTGGACCCCAAGCTGGCCCTGGCCGTCGGCTGGCAGGAGTCGGGCTGGAACCAGCGCCAGGTGTCGGTGGCCAACGCCATCGGTGTCATGCAGGTCATCCCGTCGTCCGGGCAGTGGGCCTCCGAGATGGCCGGACGACAGCTCAACCTGCTCAACACCCAGGACAACATCACGGCGGGGGTGGTGATCCTGCGCTCACTGACGCGGTCCGCCAGCACGGTCGACCAGGCCATCGCCGGCTACTACCAAGGTCTCTACTCGGTGCAGAAGAACGGCATGTACGCCGACACCAAGGGCTACGTGGCCGCCATCAAGGCGCACCGCACCCGGATGTGAGCCAGCCTGACGAATGCGGTCGGGACAGCGCCCACGGACCCGCCTGCACGAGATGACCAGCGAGACCTCCTACACTTTGCGGGTGTCTTCCGGTGTCACCGAGTCGTTGCTCGGGCGTGTGTTCGACGGGCGCTACCGCGTCCTGTCGCACATTGCCGACGGCGGAATGGCGTCCGTCTACCTCGCCCTGGACACCCGGCTGGACCGTGACGTGGCGCTGAAGGTGATGCGCCACGACCTCGCGCAGGACGAGGCCTTCGTGAGCCGGTTCAAGCGTGAGGCGCGCTCGGCAGCGCGACTGTCCCACCCCAACGTCGTGTCGGTCTTCGACCAGGGCGAGGACGACGGCCACATGTTCCTGGCGATGGAGTACGTCCCGGGCCAGACCCTGCGCGAGGTGATGAAGGCCGAGGGTCCGCTGACCCCGCGCGCTGCCCTCGACATCATGGGTCCGGTGCTGCAAGCACTCGGCGCGGCCCACCGCGGCGGCATCATCCACCGCGACGTCAAGCCCGAGAACATCATCCTGCGCGAGGACGACGGCACCGTGAAGGTCGCCGACTTCGGCCTCGCCCGAGCCGTCTCGACCCAGACCACCGCCTCCCAGACCGGTGTCCTGCTCGGGACGGTTGCCTACCTCTCCCCGGAGCAGGTCGAGCGCGGCATCGCCGACGCCCGCAGTGACGTCTATGCCGCCGGGCTCATCCTGTTCGAGATGCTCACCGGCACCAAGGCGTTCACCGGCGACACCCCGATCCACATCGCCTACCAGCACGTCCACGGTTCCATCCCGGCACCGTCGTCGAGGGTGACCTCCGTGCCTGCCGAGCTCGACGCGCTCGTGGCGCTGGCGACTTCGCGCGACCCCGACCACCGGCCCTACGACGCCGAGGACTTCCTCACCGAGGTGCGCAAGTCGCGGGCGATGCTGACCCCGACCGAGCTGGACCGCCGACCCGAGGGCCCCGCTGCCCTGGCCGGTGGAGCGAGCACCGTGGCCGTCGAGCGGACCAGCGCGCTCCCGGCGTCCACCGGTCACGAGCCTGCCGGTCACGAACCACGCCATGCCGCCGTCCCCGGTCGTCCCGTGCCGCGGCTGTCGCTGCCCATCGACCGCACCCCCACGAGTCCCCCCGTGCTGCCCGGGCGGGGCGTCGACACCATGGACAGCGACGACGACTACGACCGTCGCGGAGGGCCCTGGCGCTGGATCTGGATCGCCCTCGGCGTCGCCCTCGTCGCGGGCATCGCCGCCTGGTGGTTCCTCGCGGGTCCCGGCTCCCCCACCGTCGTGCCGGCGACCACCAACCTCACCTTCGCCCAGGCCCAGGACAAGCTGGACGTCGCCCACCTCGGCGCCGACCGGGTCGACAGCTTCGACGAGTCGGTGCCCAAGGGCGTGGTCATGTCCACCGACCCCGGCGCCGGCGCCGAGGTGCGACGCGGCACCGACGTCAAGGTCACCGTCTCCAAGGGACCGGAGCGGTATGCCGTGCCCAACGTGCTCAACAAGTCCGCGGCCGAGGCGCGCGACCAGATCACGGCGGCCAAGCTGACGGTGGGGACCAGCAAGGAGGCCTTCGACGAGACCGTCGCCGCGGGTCTCGTGGTGGGCGTCGACCCCAAGGTCGGCACCCCGCTCAAGCGCGGCACCAAGGTCAACGTCGTCGTGTCCAAGGGCAGGCAGCCGATCCCGGTCACCGACTTCACCAACAAGCCGGCCGCAGCGGCGGTCGACGCCCTGTCCAAGGCCGGGCTCACCGTCGACGCGACCGAGCAGGCCAACAGCGACACCATCGCCAAGGGCAACGTGATCTCGCAGTCTCCGGCCGGTGGCACCCTGTTCAAGGGCGAGACGGTCAAGCTGGTCGTCTCCAAGGGCCCGGTCCTGGTGAAGGTGCCCGACGTCTCCGGCAAGCAGGCCGACGAGGCCGAGGCGATCCTGCGAGCCGCCGGCTTCGACGTCAAGCGTGAGAACGCCTTGGGTGGCATCTTCGGCACTGTCCACCACACCAACCCGGCGGCCAACACCGAGGCGCCCAAGGGCTCGGTCGTCACGATGGTGATCGTCTGACCCTGTCCCCGTCGCGGCTGGCGACGCTGCTGCTCGTGTCGGTCACCGCGGTCTGGGGCTCGACGTTCTTCCTCATCCGTGACCTCGTCGAGCACGTGCCGTCGGCCGACTTCCTGACCGTGCGCTTCGCCATCGCGGCGGTCGTCATGGCCGTGCTGTTCCGGCGCCAGCTGCTCGCCCTGACCCGGCGTGAGGTCCTGATCGGTGTCGTCCTCGGGATCCTCTACGGCCTCGCCCAGCTGCTGCAGACGGTCGGGCTCGAGCACACCGACGCATCGGTGTCCGGGTTCGTCACCGGCACCTACATCGTGCTGACACCGGTGCTCGCCGCGATCCTGCTCCGCGACCGGATCCCGGGGACGACGTGGTTGGCCGTCCTGCTCGCCACCGCCGGGCTCGCGGTGCTCTCGCTGCGCGGCATCTCGGTGGGCTACGGCGAGGCCCTCACGCTGGCCGCGGCGGTGCTCTACGCGTTGCACATCATCGGGCTCGGCCGGTTCTCGACCGCTGCTTCCGCCACCGGCCTGGCGACCGTGCAGGTCGGGGTCATCACGGTGGTGGCGCTGGTCGGCGCGCTCCCCGGAGGCGTGACCCTGCCCTCCACCGGCGGCCAGTGGACCTCGCTGCTCTACATGGCCCTGGTCGCCGGAGCCGTCGCTCTCTGGGCCCAGACGTGGGCGCAGTCGCACCTGCCCGCCACCCGAGCGGCCATCGTGATGACGATGGAACCGGTCTTCGCGGCGTTCTTCGCGGTGCTGTTCGGGGGCGAGTCACTCACGCTGCGCATGCTGCTCGGGGGCGCGCTGGTGCTCACTGCGATGTACGTCGTCGAGCTGCTCGGTCGCAGCGCCAGCGCCTCGGCGGAGGAGGACCGGCCCGCCGAGCTGCTGCATCACGAGGTCTGAGGGTTGGCGTCGGGGCCTTGTTCCAGCAGTGGCACCAGCTCGGCGATGGCGCGTTCGGTGCCGGCGTCGTCGACGTCGAGGTGCCAGACGAGGCGCACCGCCGTGGTGCTCACCGGATAGAGACGTATGCCGCGTCTGCCCGCCTCCTCGACGAAGGCCGCAGGGGTCCACCCCGCCCCCGCCACGTCGAGCACGACGATGTTGGTCTCCACCCGCCGGGGGTCGATCGAGGCGGGGACCGCTGCTGCCGCTGCCTCGGCGAAACGTCGGGCGCGCGCGTGGTCGTCGGCGAGCCGCGACAGGTGGTGGTCGAGCGCATGCAGGCCGGCCGCGGCCAGGATCCCGACCTGTCGCATGCCGCCCCCGAACCGCTTGCGCCAGATCCGCGCCTGCGCCATGAGGTCCCGCGACCCGACGAGGACCGAGCCCACCGGGGCGCCGAGCCCCTTGGACAAGCACACGCTCACGGTGTCGAACAACGCGCCATAGGTTGCGAGCGGGACGCCGGTGGCGACGTGGGCGTTCCACAGGCGGGCGCCGTCGAGGTGCATCGCCACGTTCCGCGACCGCGTGCCCGCGCGCAGGGCTTCGATCTGGTCGAGCGGCTGGACGGTTCCACCTCCGAAGTTGTGGGTGTTCTCGACGACGACCAGGCGCGTGTTGACCTGGTAGGTGCCGCCGTCGGGGATCATCAGCGCGAGCGGCTGGGCGGCGTCGAGCAGCCCGTGGTCGGCGACCCAGGACCGCGACGAGATGCCGGACAGCACCGCGGCGGCACCCATCTCCGCGCGCAGGACGTGGGCCAGCGAGTCCGCGATGAGCTCCTCACCGTGGGCGACGTGCAGGCGCAGGCACAGCTGGTTGGCCATCGAGCCGGTCGGTGCGAACAACGCGTCCTCGTGCCCGAGCAGCTCGGCCACCCGCTCCTCGAGCCGCCGGACCGTCGGGTCCTCGCCGAAGACGTCGTCGCCGACGGGGGCGTCGGCCATCGCCCGGCGCATCGCCTCCGTGGGCTGGGTGAGGGTGTCGGACAGCAGGTCGACCAGGGGCGCAGCAGGCATGCGAGCCAGCCTAGGAGGTGGGCCACCGTGGACGGCCGGCGACCCGGCGGCATACCTGCTCGAAGCTCGCCAGGTGGCGGGCCGGGCCGGACCCGTCGCGGACGTCAGTCCTTGGCCAGCATCTCGGCGACGAGGAAGGCCAGCTCGAGGCTCTGCTGGTGGTTCAGCCGCGGGTCGCAGACCGTCTCGTAGCGCTTGTTGAGGTCGGCGTCGAGGATCTTCTCGGCACCGCCGATGCACTCGGTGACGTCGTTGCCGGTGAGCTCGACGTGGATGCCGCCGGGGACCGTGCCCAGCCCCTGGTGCACCTCGAAGAAGCCGCGCACCTCCTCGACGACGTCCTCGAAGTCCCGGGTCTTGTATCCGCTCGCCGACTCGAAGGTGTTGCCGTGCATCGGGTCGCAGATCCAGGTGACCTGCGCGCCCGAGCCGGTGATTTTCTCGACCAGGGTCGGGAGGGCGTCGCGGACGGTCTTGGCCCCCATGCGGGTGATGAAGGTCAGGCGACCCGGCTCACGGTCGGGGTCGACCTTGTCGATCAGGCGCAGCACGTCGTCGATCTCGGCCTTGGCGGACAGCTTGATGCCGATCGGGTTGAGCACCTTGGAGACGAAGTCGATGTGCGCGCCGTCGATGTCGCGGGTGCGCTCGCCGACCCAGATGAAGTGGCCGCTGGTGTCGTAGAGCTCGCCCGTGCGGCTGTCGACGCGGGTCAGCGGTCGCTCGTAGTCGAGCAGCAGCGCCTCGTGGGACGAGAAGAACTCGGTGGTGCGCATGGCGTCGAAGTCGGCGCCACAGGCCTGCATGAACTTCATCGCCTTGTCGATGTCCTTGGCCAGCCGCTCGTAGCGGTTGTTGGCCGCGTTGGCGACGAAGCCACGGTTCCAGTCATGAACGTGGCGCAGGTCGGCGAAGCCACCCTGCGTGAAGGCCCGCACGAGGTTCAGCGTGGCCGTGCTCGCGTGGTAGGCCTGCACCAGTCGCTGCGGGTTGGGCGTGCGTGACTCGAGGGTGAAGTCGAAGTCGTTGACCATGTCGCCGCGGTATGCCGGGAGGGTGACTCCCTCGCGCGTCTCGGCGCCGCTGCTGCGCGGCTTGGCGTACTGGCCGGCCATCCGGCCGACCTTGACGACCGGGACGGAGGCGCCATAGGTGAGGACGGCGGCCATCTGCAGGATGGTCTTCACGCGGTCGCGGATGTTGTCGGCGGTCGCGGACGCGAACGTCTCCGCGCAGTCCCCGCCCTGCAGGACGAAGGCGTCGCCACGTGCCGCTGCGGCCATCCGGGACTTCAGGACGTCGCACTCCCCCGCGAACACCAGTGGCGGATACGACGCGAGCTCGGCGACGGCGCTGGAGAGGCGGGCGGCGTCGGGCCACTCCGGCTGCTGGGCAGCCGGGAGGTGGGCGCCGGCCGCGAGGCTGGCGAGGGCGTCGTGGTGCTGCGTGGTGCTCACCGCTCAAGGATAGGCGGGACCGCGCGCACCCCGTCCCATGGCCCAGATCCCGATACCCTTCGACGCGAAGGAGGGTACCCATGGCCTCTCGACTGACGGTCCCCGGCAACCCGGTGGCGCACCCCGACGCGGTGGTTGCGGGCGACTGCTGGCGGATCACCGTCCTCACCCCCGGGCTCCTGCGGCTCGAGTGGTCGGAGACGGGCGGGTTCGAGGACCGGGCCAGCACCTTCGCGGTCAACCGCGCGCTGCCGGCGCCGGACATGCAGGTGCACCGCCAGGGTCAGCGGATCGAGCTGTCGACGGACTGCCTGCACCTCGACTACGACGGCGAGCCGTTCAGCCCGAGTGGTCTGGTCGTCACGGCGACGTCAGCGATGCCCGATGCCCACACCAGCGAGTGGCGCTTCGGCCAGCCTGCCGACGGGCTCGGCGGCACGGCCCGCACCCTCGATGACGTCGACGGCGCCGTCCCGCTCGGCCCGGGTGTGGTCTCCCGGACCGGCATCGCGGTCATCGACGACTCCGACTCGTTCCTCATCGAGGACGGTCGCCCTGCCGTGCGTCGCCCGGGCACCCGGGACCTCTACGTTTTCGTCCGCGGCCACGACTATCGCGCCGCCGTCGCCGACCTCTACGCAGTGTCCGGGGCCGTGCCTATGCTCCCCCGCTGGGCCCTCGGCAACTGGTGGAGCCGCTACCACCCCTACTCCGGGGACGAGTACCTCGAGCTGCTCGACAGGTTCGAGGCAGAGGGGGTGCCGCTGTCGGTCGCGGTCCTCGACATGGACTGGCACTGGGTCGACATCGACTCACGGTTCGGCACCGGGTGGACCGGCTACTCGTGGAACCGTGACCTCTTCCCCGATCCGCCCACCTTCCTCGCCGAGCTGCACCGCCGCGGCCTCGCCGTGACGCTCAACGTCCATCCCGCCGACGGGGTCCGCGCGTTCGAGGACGCCTACCCACAGGTCGCCGAGGACATGGGCGTCGACCCGGCCAGCGAGCGCTCAGTGGCCTTCGACCCGACCGACCCCCGCTTCATGGACTCCTACTTCCGGCGGCTCCACCACCCGCTCGAGGACGAGGGCGTCGACTTCTGGTGGCTGGACTGGCAGCAGGGCTCGTTCAGCCGCACACCCGGCGTGGATCCGTTGTGGCTGTTGAACATCGAGCACTTCAACGACTCAGCCAGACGAGGTCAGCTCCCCATCACCTTCTCCCGGTATGCCGGTCCGGGCAGCCATCGCTATCCCGTCGGCTTCTCGGGCGACACGCACATCACGTGGGACTCCCTCGCCTTCCAGCCCTACTTCACCGCGAGCTCGTCCAACATCGGCTACGGCTGGTGGAGCCACGACATCGGTGGCCACTGGTACGGCAGCCGTGACGACGACCTGACCGTCCGCTGGGTGCAGCTCGGTGTCTTCTCACCGATCATGCGCCTGCACTCGACGCTGCACCCTTTCATCCGCAAGGAGCCGTGGACCTTCCCCGCCCAGGCCCGCACCACGATCGACACCTTCCTGCGGCTGCGGCACCGGCTCGTCCCCTACCTGCACACCATGAACGCCCGCGCCGCGCGCGAGGGTGCGCCGCTCGTCGAGCCGATGTACTGGGCCGACCCAGGAGCCATCGAGGCGTATGCCGTGCCGAACCAGTTCCGCTTCGGGACCGAGCTCGTGGTGGCCCCGATCACCAGCCGACAGCAGGAGGTCATCGGGCTGGGCAGCGCGCAGGCCTGGCTGCCCGACGGCGTGTGGACCGACCTGTTCACCGGCACGCGGTACCGCGGCGGGAGGCAGGTGCGACTGCACCGGCCGCTGGAGACCCTCCCGGTGTTGGTGCGCGCGGGCGGCCTCCTTCCGCTGGCTGGCTCGGACGACGCCGCCGTGGGTACGGCAGTCCCCGAGCACATCGAGCTCGTCCTGGCCGTCGGGGCGGACGGCCGGTTCGACCTCGTCGAGGACGACGGGAGCAGCGGTGCCGACGACGGGAGCAGGGGGCCGGACGACGGGAGCACMGCGGCGCACACCGCGGTCACGACGACCACCTGGGACGAGTCCAGCGGCACCCTGGTGATCGCGGCGCCGACGGGAGCCGTCGACGTCCTCCCTGCCTCACGCAGCTGGACGCTGCTCGTCCTCGGCGTCGAAGCCGGCGCCAGCATGACCAGCCAGGGCGGGGTCGAGACGACTCTCTCCCCCCAACCCACGACCAGCGGCACGCGGTTCGCCCTCGGCGACGTCGCCATCGGGGGCGGCCTGACGGTCACCCTCGGCGACGTCCGGCCCTTCGACTGGTCGCGGACCGTCGAGGCGGTGGGCCAGGTGCTCGACCGGGCGCGGATCGACTACAACCTGAAGAGCACCGCCTTCGACCTGGTCGAGTCGGCGGACGGGCCCACAGACGCGGCTGCGCGCCTGCGTGGTCTCGAACTCGACCGTGAGGTCGAGGCCGCCGTCCTCGAGCTGATCCTGGCCCAGTACTGACACGCTGCAGCCTCACCGCCGCGATGGCACTATGGCAGCGGAGCCCTCGGGCACCAAGACCTCGGACACCCACGGATGGGGGCTGCCATGTGGGCAGAGCTGGTGCTTCTCCTCGCTGCTGTCGTCTTCCTGGTGGTAACAGGCCTGCTGCACCGCGGCTTCGCGAAGCAGCCGGGCGTGGCCCTGGCGGGAACTCCCCCACGATTCGCGGCGGCTGTCGACCGGGCAGGAGGCGCGTCGTCCGTGCGCGCCGGTCTGTGGCTCGACCTGATCTTCATCGCGGCATTCGGGCTCTCGGCGACCCTGCTCCTCCGCGCAGCCGACGCGAGGTGGGGGCTCCCACTGGGTGCCGCAGGGATGGACCTGATGGAGAACCTCCTCATCGGTCTCTTGACCCGACGTGGCTCGGCGCCGGGCACAGGCATCCTGGCGGTCGTGGCGGTCCTCAAGTTCACCCTCTATCTGCTCACGCTCATCGAGCTCGTGCGTCACGTGCGGTGGTGAGGGAGCCGAGCCGAGAGACTCCGCTCACGACCCGCCGGGTGGCTGCAGGGTCGCCCCGGGGTGCGAGTACACGACGTAGGCCAGCCACGTCGCATCACCGTCGGCACGAGCCTTGTCCCGCGCCGTCACCACGGCCTTGGCCATGGTGGCTCCCCCGAGGAGCTCGGTGTAGAGGGTCTCGACGAAGGTGCGCGCCGGCTCGTCGCCGACCGACCACAAGGAGCTGATGAAGGCTCCCGCCCCACCTCCCAGGAAGGCCTGCGCGAAGCCGCCGAGGCTCGACAGCTGGCGGGCGACCCGCCCCGCCTGACAGGCGTTGAGCACGACGAGCGGACCATTGCCCTTGGCATCGGCGAGGTCGGCCAGCTGCTCGACAGCGCTCGCGCTCAGCGACTCCTCGACATAGCTGCCGTTCTCCGCGCGACCGGCCAGCAGGATCCTGGCGTCGGACGCAGCGGTGTTGGAGGCGGCGCCGTGGCCGGCGAAGTGCAGGAGGTCGAAACCACCGTTCTGGATGATGTCGAGGACTGCGCCCTGCTCCGCCGCGACTGGTTTGGCGCCGAGCCGCCGCTTGAGGAACTCCTCCTCCTGGGTCACTTCGGTGAGCACCCAGTCCGGGTTGGCGTAGGCCGGGCACAGGGAAAGCACCTTGCCCTTGCGGGTGCGGAATCTCACCGGCCGGGGGAAGGTCCCCCACAGCCACCGGACCATGCCGAACTGCCCGAGGAACAGGGTCTCCGTGCCGAGCTTCTTCCCGCGTTCCTTGAGGTGCACGAGCTCCCAGGGGATGAAGGGTTCCTGGGACATCACCATGAGCTGGCCCAGCCGACTCCTGTTCTCCCACAACACGTCCTGCAGCTCCGCAGGGAACAGCTGGTCGAACAGCTGACCCCCGAAGACCCGCAGCTCCCGCTGGAAGGTCTGTTCGTCGCCCTTGCTGCTCAGCCAGCGTTCCTCGATCTTCGTGTAGAGGCCGTTGACGAACGCCTCACGGTTCTGCAGGGGTGGCGACGTGAACTGCCGCAGGATCCCGAGCTCCTGCGACTGGACGTCGTAGTCGTAGTACGTGTCCCCGCCGTTCTGACGCTCGTTGATCCGCAGCCACTGGACGCCGTCAACACCCGTGACCAGCCCGGGATCCGTCTGGACCCGGGCCTCGGCAGAGACACGACCCGCTCGGGCGACTGTCGACGTGCCCGAGACCGTCGCCGTGAGCCGCAGGGTCACCAGGGCAGCCGGGCCCTGGCGCAGCACGACCCAGACCTCGCCGTCGCCCGCGTGCGTGGGTTGCACGTCGAAGAGGAACTCGGCGACCTCACCCGGGGCCGGGACCTCGGTCGTGACCCGGTCATCCCCCACCGTCTCGACGTTCTGCTTCGGCAGGACCTGCACGATGAGCTCTCTGGTCGAGTCGACCTTGCCACCACCCGCGCCACTCGCGCCGGTCGCCGCCGCCTTCAGCTCCTCCCGTGAGAGGCGGCAGCTGAGGCTGACCGTGCGGCCGACCACGAGGTCCGACGGCAGGTCGGCCGCCATGAACACCGAAACATCGCGGCTTCGGGCTCGTCTTGAGGGTGCCCCGGACGTCGGCTGGGGCGGCTTGGCAGCGGACTCGAACTCGGGGCTCCTGGTGCCACGGCGGGCGCCGGCCGTGGGTGCGACCTCCTCGACGACGCCGACGGGAGCCCCACGGTCCAGGACGACGCGGGTCCGCCGCGTCCTCGGCAGGGGGCGACCCTGGGGTCCCGTCTCGCGCGGCAGCGGGCCCGGCACCCGCCCGACCTCGACGGTGGGGCTGCGCATCACCTCCTGTAGACCCAGCGCGTCACCGATGGCCGTGTCTGCCTYGGCCCCCCGCAGTGCGCGGGTGAGCGTCGCAGGGTCGATGGCGTAGTGCAGCGTCTGCCCCTGGTGCTCGCGGGTGACCACGACGAAGTCGGCGTCCCGGGCTGCCGCACGTCCCTCTCGTGGTGTCGCGTCGACGGGGACCACCCGGATGTTGCGGATCGCGCGGTGCGGCAGGCTCGGCCCCACCATCGAGCCGGGGGCCACCGCCGGCTGCGCCGGTCCCCCGACCCCCAGCCAGGCGGCGAGGGCGGCGGTGACCTGTGGCTGGATGAAGTAGTTGAGGTGGTAGACCACACCGTTGGCGCCGAAGTCGAGCGTCTCCATGACGAAGCCACCGCCGGATCCGAGGTCGATCGCCGCCATGGAGGACGTGTGGACCACGAGGTCGTTCTGGACCCCCATCAACTGGTCCACCAGACCGTCTGCCAGCGCATCCAGGAGTCGTCGCGGCAGCTCGGGCGTCCCGGCCCCGTGAGCGAAGAGCTTCGGCTCGAAGTCGGAGGACACGGCATACCAGGGTGTCCCGGCGCCGGGCTGACCGGGCTGGACCTCGTTGAGCATCTTCACGAACTTCCCGTCCGGCTCCATCGCGGCAAGGCCGGGCACCTTCCGGTCGGTGACCGCGGCCGCCACGAGGTACTTCACGAACGCGCCGACGCTCTTGACCACGCCGCGCACGATCTCCGCCGCGGGGGCGCTGCCCGTCAGGAGCCCGATCGCGCGCGCGGAGGCGGCGACCAGGTTCGTGTACAGGTCGACGAAGGTGTTCCAGTTCGCCGGCTCGGCCAGCCGCGTCCCGGCATTGGTGGCCCCCACGAAGATCATCCGCTGCACGGTGGCGCGCCAGGGCGAGGACGGCAGCAGGTACTCCACGAGACTCCGCGCAACCAGACCTCCGCGGCTGTAGCACACGATGTCGATGGTCGGCGGCGCCTTCAGCGCGTTCTTCTCGAGTCGCGCCAGGAGCTCTGTGGCGTTCTCCAGTGGGTCCTTGCTCAGCGTCGGGTGGTCGAATCCGAGGATGGCGTCGTATGCCGTGCCCGCAGCATCCAGGAACGCTCGGCCGTGGTCGGTGGAGGTCAGTGCGCCGTAGCTGCCCACCGTGGAGGAGAAGGTCCCGTGCACGAAGAGCAGGATGCGGGCCGGCCGGTCCTGGGGCAGCTTCACGTCCCCGAGCGTGCTCACCCGCGACCACTTGCTGACGTCCTTGCCCTGCATGATGACAAGGCCGGGCGTCACGTGTCGCTCCAGGAAGCCCATGAGCGGTCCGGGGACCAGCCCTGCCACGAACTTGAGGACGTAGGCCTTGGCGCGGCCCACGACGAAGTCGCCCAAGGGGCCCCGGACCGTCCGAGACGGAGCCGGCGCCGCCGTGGCCGGCTCGGACGCACGGACGTCGAGCTCGAAGTGCACCTGCCGCCGCGCCGGGCCGCGGCCGCGTCGCGCCCTCACGGTCGGGGTTCCGTTGTCGGTGGGCAGCTGCCAGGAGTAGAAGCCGTCCTGCTCCAGCAGGATCACGGCTGACTCCTCTGGCGCGACATCGAGGTCCAGGCTGACGGTGGCCGCCCGGCTGGGGGCACGCCTTCCCGGGGCCGGGCGGGGCGGCACCAGCTCCACGGGCTCGACCAGCTCGAGGTCTTGGTCGGCGAGGGCGTCCAGGAGAGCACCGGTCACGTTCTCCTGGCCGGCTGCGGTCCGGCCGGCTGTTGGGCTCCGGCGCCGTCGACCGGGACTCGGTGGGCTGCCGGTCGTGGTCGTGGCCGTCCCGACTGAGTACGAGTCGGGGTAGGTCACTGTCAGCGCACCAGAAGTCCATTGCCGACTCGGCATCGTGTCGTTCCTTCCGCCTTGGCCAACCCTCCACCGCAGGGCGAGGCTGCCCGCCAGAACCTGTGACGCAATCGAACGATAGGACCATTCGACGCGACCCAACTCCGGCAATTGCACGAGAATGACGTCAGCTGTCCCTGGCCCCGCGGCCCCACACATAACGCCGTCGCTTCGGTATCAACAGCGCGCCTGACCCCTCTTTGAGGACAAGAGGTTGGGTAACCTGCCCAGCCGAGGTTGGAGGATCGTCATGCGTGACGAATTCACGTCCCGGGTCTCGAGCCTGGCGATGGTGGTAGCAGCCCTCTCGAGCCTGGGCGCGGTGATCTACCTGTCCGTCAGTGGCCAGCAGGTGGACGAGTACCTGGCCGGTCTCGCGGGGCTCACCGTCGGCGCCCTCCTGCCCTCGCCGCTCACGTCGGGACGCACGGCCCCGCCGCAACCGCGCCCCGAGCAGGGACGGCACCGGGTGCCTCGGGGCAGCGCCGACCTCGCACGCTGAGGCGGCGCAGCGCGGCATACCCCATGGATGCGCTGATGGCTCGTGGCACGGGTCACGTCCGTTGTGTCACCGTGCGGTGCGGATCAGCAGGTACCGGTGTTCTCGAAATAGCACAGGAGGCTGACGGGCAGCACGAGGCCTGCCACCATGGCTGCCACGGAAACGGCTATCGCCGATCCCGCCACCCACACCGGCTCGTGATCGCGCCGGTTGGCGCGCAGCGCTGACACGGCCACAGCCATCGCCAAGGCGCCCATGGCAGCTCCCGCGATGCCGAAGTCCTCGATGCTGAAGGCCACTTCGCCGAAGCCCAGCGGAGTGTCCTGCCAACCGAAACCGATGGCGGCTGGCAGCGTCGACAACGCCGCAACGGCAAGGGCGAGGGCGAGGGCGGGGAGCGATCTCCCCTGGTGGCTGGGCGTCCTGCTCACCCGCCGAAGTCTAGGAACTCGATCAGCTGCTCGGCCAGGGACCTGCCCTGCTCGTAACCGGCTCGAGCAGCGGGCGGACGCGTCGACGGGTCCATCAGATTCGTGCCGAATGCCTTGAGGGAGTTGCCATCCGGCAGGATCGTCGCGACCCTGCTGCCGCCCGCGCGCAGCTCGTCGACCTGCGCTGCAAGGTGCATCCCCCAGAGCAGCGGGTGCCGCGTTCGGCCTCCGAGTGGAGAAAGCACCAGCACCCGCCCGTAGCCGGCCGCGAGATCGGCGTTCTCGTTGCGACGGTAACCGCCGTCGATGTATCGAGCGCTGCCGATGCGGTAGGCGACGCCGCTCGCTGTGCTGGCGGCGACGGCGTCCGCCAGCGGCACCGCACTGTGGCGGTCGAACACGACCGGTTCACCCGTGTGGGCATCGACCGCGGTGATCAGCATCCTGCGTTCCGGCCATTGCTGGCTGGGCAGCCGGGCGGCGACGGTGGCGCGCCACCGCGTGTGCCCGGACCCATCCGACGCCGCCTCCAGGTCGAGCGCCGCCGCACCCATTCTGCGGCGCATGTCGGCCGCGTCCTCAGCGGCGGCGATGATTCGGTTCGTTCTCTCCAGGTGGTCGACCACCGGCCCGGTGCGAACGCGTCGACCACTGGTTGCCACCGGAGCAGTCCGCGGCGGGGCCGCAGGGCCGACGATGTCGGCAAGCAGGGTGGTCGGACTCGCGCTGGTGATCTGGGCCGCGGCCGTCGCACCGGCCGACGTCCCGATGACCAGGTCGGCCTCGGTCACATCCAACCCGGCATCCACCAGGCCGGCGCTGACGCCGATGAGCCACGCATTGCCTGCCGATCCGCCCCCACCCAAGACCAACGCCCTGCTCAGGGCTGCCGCCGAGGTCGACGCTCGCTCGCTCATGACCGGGCACTCTATGCACCCGGGAGGCCGACTGCCCGGGTGAGGCTGCCGACGGCTATCGACGTCCACCCCCTGACGCGGTTAGGTAGTTCCGTGTCGACTGCCTCTCCGGTCACCACGGCACGCGGGGTCGTGCGGACCTACCTGATGCTGCTCCTCGGCAACACCCTTGCCCAGGCCCTCATCTGGGGCATCAACACGATCTTCCTGCTCGACGCCGGCCTGTCCAACCTGGAGGCGTTCGCGGCGAACGCCTTCTTCACCGCAGGCATGGTGATCTTCGAGGTGCCCACCGGGGTGGTCGCCGACACGATCGGTCGCCGCGCGTCCTACCTGCTCGGCACGATCACGCTCAGCGTGGCCACGCTGGCCTACGTGGGGCTCTGGCACTGGCACTCGGCGTTCTGGCTCTGGGCCCTGGTGTCCATCGGACTCGGACTCGGCTTCACCTTCTTCTCGGGCGCCGTCGAGGCCTGGCTGATCGACGCCCTGGCTGCGGTCAACTTCACCGGCACCGTGGAGTCGGTGTTCGGGCGCGGGCAGGTGGTGGGCGGAGCCGCGATGCTCGTCGGCTCGCTCGGCGGGGGTGTCATCGCCCAGCATTCGTCGGTCGGTGTCCCGTTCGTCCTGCGCTCGGCGATCCTGGCCGCGATGTTCCTGTTCGCGTCCGTCGTGATGCACGACATCGGCTTCACACCCGACCCGCGTGGCCGCCCCCTCGCCGAGATGCGACACATCGTCGCGACCTCGGTGGACCTCGGGTGGCGGGTGCCTGCCGTCAAGTGGTTGATGGTCGAGTCGCTCTTCACCGGTGGCGTCGCCATCTACGCGTTCTACGCGCTGCAGCCGTACCTCCTGGAGCTCTACGGCGACCCCCACGCGTACCAGATCGCCGGTCTCGCAGCGGCGATCGTCGCAGGGGCCCAGATCCTCGGAGGGCTGCTCGCCCCCCGGCTCCGTCACTTCGTCCACCGCCGGACCAGCGCCCTGGCCGCGATCTCGGCCCTGGGGACGCTGGCGCTCGCCCTGATGGGGCTGGTGCACAGCTTCTGGGTCGTCATCACCCTGGTGAGCGTGTGGGGTCTGCTCTTTGCGGCGTCGATGCCGATCCGCCAGACCTACCTGAACGGCCTCATCCCCTCCAAGCAGCGTGCCACGATCCTGTCGTTCGACTCCCTCATGGGTTCCAGCGGTGGGGTCTGGGGCCAGCCGGTTCTCGGCAAGTCAGCCGACCTGTGGGGGTACGGACCGTCGTACGTTGTCGGTTCCGCGATATCCGCCCTCGCGTTGCCCGCGATCCTCCTCTCACGTCGCCAGAACGCTCCAGCCGATCTGGTCACCTCGAGCCCCACCGCGCCCGGCGTGGGTCCCGCGGCCCCCGTCTGACCACCCGGCCACCGGTCCAGAGCCCTCGGGGCCGCGCCAGTCACGGACGGCGGTTGTAGTACTCGGTGAACTCGCGGCACCGTCCTTCGCCGTCGAAACGGATGACGAAGCAGTTGTCGTAGATGCGGACGAATGGCCCGCCCGGCACCTCTCGGTACGACGATGTGCCGGTGGCCACCACGATGTCGCCGTCCACCGCGACCGGAGAGTACTTCGCCTCGTAGGTGCCCGGCGTGTCGCGGGTCGAGGCGCCACCAGAGGCCCCCTCGCCGAGCCAGGACGCGACGACAGGGTCTCGACCGACCGTCGGCTCGTCAGACGGGTGGTAGCGGTAGACGATGTCCTCGCTGAACAGCCCGGAGACAGCGTCCCGGTCGTAGGACAGCCATGCGTCGACGTACCGGTCGAGCCACTCCTGAGCGGTCTCCCGATCCATCGACCCACCCCCTTTCCGCGTGTCGCGGTCGTCCGGAGGTTCGGACTCGCGTGACGCCGACCTCAGCTGCCCTGCTTCGCCGCCAGCGCCTCGAAGTTCTCGTACAGCTGGGGAACGCCGTGCTTGTCGCGCGCCCTGAGCGCAGCAGGGCCGACGCGCGTCCAGACACCCGCAGCCCACCACCAGTCGAGCACGAGGTCAGTGTCGATCAGCCCGTTCTTGGTGAGCGTGCCGATAGTCTCGCCCCAGTTGAGAACACGGGACACCAGGACGTCATCGATGGAGGCGGTCTCGGGGTCGAAACCGTCGGCCAACACGGCCTGCATGGCGTCTTCGAGGCCCATGGTCGAGCCCCACTGGGCCAGCTGCACGAGCATTACGCCGTCCTGCCGATCTGCCATCTCATCCACCCCATCAGACTGTGACGTGTTCGGACAACGACGCTACGCCGAGCCACCGGCCCACGCCATACGCTCTGAGGACGAGCCACAGACCCGGCGGCGCGGGTCCCCGGACGTCGTGGACGGGTCAACGCCCCACCCTTTCCTTCCACAACCCGCCTTCGAGGCGCACGATGGGACAGTGGAGACGTGGGACGCCATGCGGGCGCGCCGCAATGTTCGGCAGTTCACCGATCAGCCGGTACCCGGCGAGGCGCTCGACCGGATTCTCGAGGCTGGGCGACGCGCCCCGTCGGCGGGCAACTGGCAGCCGTGGGACTTCGTGCTCGTCACCGACAGGGCACAGCTGGTCGAGCTGGCGAAGGTCTGGCAGGGCGCCAGGCACGTCGCCGGAGCGGGGGCCGCGATCGCCATCGTCGCGCCCGAACCACAGGACGACCGGCAGTCCGAGCTGCTCCAGTACGACCTCGGCCAGGCCACGTATGCGATGACGGTTGCCGCGGCCGACCTGGGCGTCGGCACCGGCCATGCCGCCGCCTCCGACCAGGACCGGGCCAGGTCCGTCCTCGGCTTCCCCGAAGGACGATTCCTGGCCTACCTGCTCTCCGTCGGCTATCCGTCGGACAAGCCGTTGGCCGTCATCCGCCAGCTCAACCGGCGGCCCTTCGACGAGGTCGTGCACCGCGGACGGTGGTGACCGCCTGACCGCGTGGTGACCGCGCCGTGCGACTCCTACGCCCCGCGCAGGCCGATCGGGTTGCCGTCCGCGTCCACGATCACGCACACCCTCGCACCCGGTGCGACCTGACGCGGCGCATCGCGCTCGGTGGCTCCGGCCTCCAGCAGGGTCGCGCGGGTCGCGTCGAGGTCATCGACATCGGCAAAGGCCACCGGTCCCCCACCCGCGCCGGCCGGGTTCAGGGCGACCTCGAAGCCGTCGACGTTGTACCCGACGTAGTAGGGCTCGTCGGTGTGCGGTGCCCCGAGCAACGCGGTGTACACGGCCTTGGTGGCGTCCAGATCGGACACCGGGATCACCAGACTGCGGATCGTGGCACTCATCTTCGTCACCTCCGGGTCAGGACGGTCACCTTTGCGGACCGCCTCTCATCGATGTGTTGAGGCTACGAGTCGGTGAGCATCCGACGCTTCTCGATTCCTGACCCATCCGGCGAGTGCCGCCTCGGCAACGAGCGGCTCAGGCGAGCCCGGCGAACGGACGCACCTCGACCTTGCCCCGGCAGGCCTTGGACCCCTCGGCGGCAAGGCGCAGGGCCACGTCGAGGTCCGGCGCGTCGATCACCCAGAAGCCACCGAGGACCTCCTTCGACTCCAGGTAGGGGCCGTCGGTCAGGACCGGTGTGTCTCCCTGGCCGTCGACGACCGTTGCCGTCGAGACCGGCTCGAGCCCGCCGGCGAAGACCCAGTAGCCCTCGGCCTGCAGCTTGTCGTTGAAGACACCGGTCGCAGCGAACGACTCCTCCATCTCCTCCTTGGAGCCGTAGTTGCCGAACTCGTCCATCTCGGCCGGGCCGTGCACGGCCAGCAGGTAGTGCGTCATGACTGTTCTCCTTCGTTGTCGGTGGTCCGGGTGACCACCTTCCACCCACACCACGAACGGCAACCCACGAATACGACACCGCCCGCCGATACCGTCCCGCGGCGGGCGAGCAAGTGCCACACCCCGACGGTATGCCGTGGTGAGCGTTCAATGGGGTGGGCGGCGGCAACCGACCCGCCGACCTGGCGGAGAACGCAACGTGATGGCCCGTGGCGGTCGACGTGCGAATAATGGTGCCCATGAGCAGACACCTGAGCCCATGAGCGGGGATGGTGGCCGCGATGAGCGGCCGCAGCTCGAGGATCTCGTCGAGCGGGCGCGCACTCGGCTGAGGGACTGGACGGACACGACCGACCATGATCCGGGCGTGGCCCTGCTGGAGCTGTTCGGCTTCGTCGCGGAGCTGCTCAGCTTCCACTCGGAGCAGCTCGCCGGCGAGAGCTATCTCGGCACCCGTCGTCGACCGTCCGTCGCCACGTGCGGGGTCCACCGTGCGACCGTGCTCGACAACGCGGACCCGCTCATGCAGGCGCGCCTGTTCGTCCGGGTCCCGGACCTCGGCGGAGACGACGGTGTGTGGGCCGCGGCCTGCCTGCCCTTCGGTGAAACCCACCAGGTCCCTGCCCCTGGCGACGGGGTCTGGGTCGCCCTCGAATCGTGCGACCCGTCCCGACCGATCTGGTTGGGTCAGCGCATCACCGATTGACCGCCCCGAGGAAAGGCGCCGATGTCACTCGCACGGATCCACAACTTCTCCATCTCCCTCGACGGCTTCGCCACCGGCGAACCGCAGAGCGCCGAGGCGCCCTTCGGTCACGCCGGCCAGCGCCTGCACGAGTGGATGTTCGCCACCCGGTTCTGGGACGCGAGCGGGGCCGCCGGCGTCGACAACGCGTTCGCCGAGCGCCACACCCCCGGCATCGGCGCCGAGATCATGGGCGCCAACAAGTTCGGCCCGCCCGGATGGCGCGACGACCCGGACTGGAAGGGCTGGTGGGGTCCGAACCCGCCGTTCCACACACCGACCTTCGTGCTCACCCATCGGCCGCGTCCCTCGATGGAGATGGAGGGCGGCACCACCTTCCACTTCCTCGATGTCGCCCCGGCCGAGGCGCTCGAACGTGCTCGCGACGCAGCCGACGGGCAGGACGTCCGGATCGGCGGTGGCGCCACCGTCATCCGCGACTTCCTCGCCGCCGGGCTCGTCGACCACATGCACGTCGTCCAGGTCCCCATCGTGCTCGGTCGCGGCGTCCGTCTCTGGGACGGTCTCGACTCCCTGGAGGACACCTACGGCATCGAGGCGATCTCGTCCCCCAGCGGCGTTACCCACCTCACGTTCACGCGCAAGACACGGTGAGACCTGCGAAGCGGCCGGAGATGCAGACAGGGGCGGGCGACTTCGAGCTGACGATGGACGAGCTGCGGGCGGTGGCCGGGTATGCCGCGGCGTGCGCCGAACCTGCACTCGTCATCTTCCTCAGGTCCCGTCCGGACGACCCCCGACCGGCCGCAGCTGTCCAGGCCGCGCGAGTCTTCGCCGAGGGCGCGCCGCGGTCACGACTCCAACGGACTGCCGCGGCCGACGCCCATCGGGCAGCCGCGGACGCGACGACGGACGCCGCACGGCACGCGGCGAGCGCTGCAGGAGATGCCGCCGCCGCGGCATACCTGCATCCGCTGGCGAAGGCGAGGCAGGTGCGCCACATCCTCGGGCCGGCCGCCCACGCCGCCCGGGCGGCCGAGCTCGCACGCGGCGATGACCCGGTGGTCGCCGAGTACGCCGTCACGGCCGCCGCGAAGCGAGCCACGCCGGTCGTCCTTGACGTCCTGTCGCGCTACCCGCGGGTGCCTGGGGCGCGCAGCCGGGTCGCGGTACTCATGAAGCGACTCGAGAGCCTGCTGCGGGATCCCCCTCCGGCGCCGCGGGTGGTCGACGACCCCGGACCCTTCTTCCACGGGACGAAAGCCGACCTGCGCCCGGGTGAGCTGCTCACGCCCGGCTGGCGCTCGAACTACGGCTCGGGGCGTCAGTCCAGACACATCTACCTGACGGCCACCCGCCAGGGCGCGCCACTGGCGGCCGAGCTCGCGCGGGGCACGGGGCCGGGCCGGGTCTACCGGRTCGAGCCCACCGGGACGATCGAGGACGACCCGAACGTCACCGACAAGCGCTTCCCGGGAAACCCGACCCGGTCCTACCGGACCACCGAGCCCCTGCGGGTGGTCGAGGAGATCACGGGCTGGGAGCGTCCTGCGCCGGAGATGATCCAGCACATGCGAGCGCGCATGGCCGAACTGGCCGAGCTCGGGATCGAGGCGATGGACGACTGACGGCGACTGCCCTGACCCTCGTGAGCCCGGCGTCCAGGCAATGTGGTCAGGGGTGTCGACGGTCAGGGGTGTGGACGGTCAGGGCGTCGTGAAGGAGATCGCTGCGTAGTACCTGCGCGACAGGGTGGCGATGGACTGGGCCTTGTCGGTGCCGTTGACGATCCTGCGGGCGTTCACCCAGTCCGCCTTGTGGGGGTTGAAGTAGTCCGACAGCTGCTTGCCCGTGAAGGTTCCGTTGGTCATCCCGAAGAAGATGATCCGCAGGGCGACGTCGAAGTTGAGGGCGAGCTCGGGGTGGTGGACCAGGTCGACCTGGAGGATGTCGCCCATCCGCTGGTAGTTGCCCTTGTGGGTGATCTGGACGAACCCGCGACCGTAGTACCTCTGGTGGGTGACCGGATCGGGCTTGCCGTAGGCGTGGCCCTTTCCCTTGCCGTACTCCTCGATGGGTTGGATCTTGTGGTCGGTCTCGTGGTGCGTGGTGCCCAGCATGTAGGCCAGCCAGCGCAGGTCGTCGGTCTTGTGGAACTTCTCCCACCGGTCGAGGAAGCCGTCGAGCCCGTCGACCTGGCTCTGCCTGAGGTGTCCGTCGAACAGTGCGACCCGAACGTGGTCGAAGAAGAACTTCCGGTTGATGTCGCCCACTTCAGTGCCTCCTACCCTTCGCTACCGAGGGTGCATCGGCACAACCACATGCGTCATCGCGCAAATGGCGTACAAACCCCCACGGCGCACGGGTGCGCTCCAGCAGCCGGGCGACGGAGGACGCTCACGCCTCGAGGGTGTCCAGGCCCTTCGCGATGGCGAACCGGACCAGTTCGATGCGGTTGTGCAGCTGCAGCTTCCCGAGCGTGTTCTGCACGTGGTTCTGCACGGTGCGGTGCGAGATGAACAGGTCGGACGCGATCTCCTTGTAGGACATCCCCGTCGCGACCAGCTTGAGCACCTCGGTCTCGCGTTCGGTCAGCTCGGGGATCGGCCGCGACGGATCGGCCTGCGGCTGGGTCGACATCCTGCGGAACTCCCCCAGCACCAACCCGGCCAGCCCCGGCGTGAACACGGCCTCGCCGCGGGCAGTCGCCCGGACGGCCGCCACGATCTCCTCCCGCGAGGCGGACTTCACGAGATAGCCGGTCGCCCCGGCCTTGACCGCCTCGAGGACGTCCTGCTGCTCACCGGACGCCGACAGCACCAGCACCCGGGTGGCCAGCGAGCCCAGCGCCGCGCACACCTCGTGCCCGCGCATGCCTGGCAGGTTGAGGTCGAGGACGAGCACGTCGGGCCGAGTCGCCTTGGTCCGGTTGACCGCGGCGGGTCCATCATCCGCCGTGGCCAGCACGGTCATCCCCGCCTCGGCGAGGTCGCGCGCGACCGCGTCCCGCCACATCGGGTGGTCGTCCGCGACGACCACGCTCACCGGCGCAGCCGCCGCGGGCTCGGGTTGCTGGTCGGTCATCGCACTCCTTGGTTGTCGCGTCCGCTGTCGCGTCCGCTGTCGCGTCCCTTGTCGCGTCCCTTGCGGATTCGCTTGCTGATTCCCTCGCTGCGTCCGGCATCGCGTCCGCCATCCTTCGGGGCACGCATCCGGACGGTCACCCCGGCACCCTCTCGCACCGTGTAGTCCGCCGTCCCACCCAGATCGGTCAACCGCCCGCGGATGCTCGAGGAAGCGCCCATCCGGCCCGCCGCGGCCGCCTCGTCGAGGCGACCAGCCGGCATACCCACGCCGTTGTCACGCACGGTCAGGGCGACCTCGCTGCCGTCGTCCTCGACGAGGACCCAGGCCTGGGCCCCGTCCCCGGCGTGCACGCGCACGTTGTCGAGAGCGGCTCCGACGGCTGCGACGAGCTCGCCGGCCACGCGCGGTGGCACGAGCACCGGGTCGGCCGGCGCGACGAGGTGGACCTGTCCCCCAGCGAACCGTCCGAGCTGCTGGCGCAGGTCCAGGTCGCCGGTCACGGTGGCTTCGGTGTCGGCCGACGAGGTCCCACTCACCAGGGCGCGCAGCAGGCGTTCCTGGTCGGCGGCCATGCCCCCCAGCTGCGCGGCCTCGCCGCCGAGCTGGGTGCCGCGTCGGTTGATGAAGGCCAAGGTCTGCAGGACCCCGTCGTGCACGGTGCGGGCGAGCCGCTCCCGCTCGCGCACCTGGGCCTCGAGGGCCAACGCCTCGCGCAGCTTGGCGTGCCCCTCTCGGGCGAGGTCGCAGGCATAGCCGATGAGGGCGCCGATGAGGAGCAGCAGGACGATGTTGTTGACGGTGTTGGGCGTGGGTTTCCCCACCTCGACCACGTCGACGATGCCGATGAAGACCGCCGCCGGTATGCCGCCCTTGCGGCCCAGCAGCACGGCCGCCGACACGACGCCGGCCGCAGGCCAGATCGTCGGCAGGGTGCGCGAGCCCTGCTCGATGGCCGCGGAGGTGTCGACCACCAGGGTTGCCATGATCGCGGCAGCCCCGAGCAGCAACTCGACGACGACCAGCCACAGCCGACGGCGACGGTAGAGGACGAGGAAGACGGTCCAGAGGCCGAGCACCGCGAGGACCGTCCAGCCCAGGGCTGGCCGCGCGAGGTCGTGCGGCCGGTCCGCCAGGGAGTACGCGGCATACGCCAGGGCGATGGGCCGGAAGACGTCGATGCCCTTCCAGAAGGCAGACACGACCTCGGGCTGGGAGTCCGGGGCCGCGATGGCGCGGCGCGCGGACAGGCTCAGGTGCCGCGCCACGGCGAAGGGGTCCTCAGCTCGCCGCGCGGGCGCCGGGGGGCACCTCGTCCGAGACCGACTCGGCGTCGCGCGGGACATCGTCGCGGTCAGCGGCCGCCTCGTCCTCGGTGCGGTCGTCGTCAGCGCCGGTCCGCTCGTCGATGTCACCGACGGCGTCGTCGACGCTCGGGCGCTGCCCCTTGCGCGAGGTCTGGTCGTCCCCGGCGTCGAGGGCCTCCTCGAGCTCCTTGGCGGCCGAGCCCGGCAGGGCTGCCTCCTGGAGCTCGCGCGCCTTGGTCTTCGCAGCGGCGAGGATGCGGTCCTTCATGGACGTGGCGTACATGTCGACGTACTCCTGGCCGGACAGCAGCATCAGCTCGTACATGATCTCGTCGGTGATGGAGCGCAGGACGAAGCGGTCGTCCTCCATGCCCTCGTAGCGCGAGAAGTCGAGCGGCTTTCCGATCTTCACACCGATGCGGATCAGCTTGGGGATCTTGGTGCCGGTCGGCTGGGCCTTGTCGGTGCCGATCATCGCGACAGGGAGCACCTTGACCTTGCCCTCGAGGGCCATCCGGGCGACACCGGTGCGTCCACGGTAGAGCCGGCCGTCGGGGCTGCGCGTCCCCTCGGGATAGATGCCGAGCAGCTCGTCGCGGCGCAGCACCTTCAAGCCAGAGCGCAGGGCCGCCTCACCCGCGCGACCGCCGGAACGATCCACGGGCAGCTGACCGACGCCGCGGAAGAACGCGGCGGTCAGGCGGCCCTTGAGGCCTCGTCCGGTGAAGTAGTCGGACTTGGCCAGGAAGGTCATCCGGCGCGGGATGACCAGCGGGAGGAAGATGGAGTCCGAGAACGACAGGTGGTTGCTCGCGAAGATGGCTGGGCCGTCGTCGGGAATGTTCTCCTCGCCCTCGACCCACGGGCGAAAGAGCAACTTGAGGATCGGGCCAAGAACGACCGTCTTGAGCACCCAGTAGAACACCAGCACACCTCCCGAAGTGACGCCGTGAACTCTACGGTACTCAAGGCGTCGTCGCGGCCCGTGCGAGAATGCGCGCCACCCCAGCTCCGTTTCTGCCCCTGCCCCAGGAGTGACCGTGTCCCTGCTTCCCGGCGCAGAGCCCTACTCCCACGATGGATCCGACACCGGTGTGCTCTTGGTCCACGGCTTCACGGGGACCCCACAAGGCGTGCGTCCCTGGGGCGAGTACCTCGCCGAACGCGGCTACACGGTCCGGGTTCCGCGGCTGCCCGGGCACGGGACGACGTGGCAGGAGCTGAACCGCACCAGGTGGGAGGACTGGTATGCCGTCGTCGACACCACGTTCCGCGAGCTCCACGAACGCTGTGGCCGCGTCTTCGTCGGCGGGCTGTCGATGGGCGGGGCGCTGGCCCTCGCCCTGGCCGCAGAGCACGGCCCGCGGGTCTCGGGGCTGGTCCTGGTCAACCCCGCGGTGAAGTTCGAGGACTGGCGGATCCGGCTCGTCCCACTCCTCAAGCACGTCATGCCCAGCGCTGCTGCCATCGCCAGCGACATCAAGAAGCCCGGGGTGGTCGAGCTGGCCTACGACCGCTCGCCGGTGCACGCGGCGCACTCGCAGTTCACGGCCTGGAAGAACGTCATCCGCGACCTGCCGGAGGTGACCCAGCCGGTGCTCCTGCTGCACTCGCCGCAGGACCACGTCGTGCCCGCGTCGAGCTCGGAACTGATCCTGGCCCGGATCTCCAGCGAAGACTCCACCGAGATCCTCCTCCACGACAGCTACCACGTGGCTACCCTCGACAACGACGCGCCACGTATCTTTGAGGAGTCGGTGCAGTTCATCGAGCGGCTGAGCTAGGCCGAGTTCGTCCAGCCATCCGGCTCGATCCAGACCAAGGGGCATCCCATGAGCGACCGCGACGTCGACGCCGAGTTCGCGGACATCATCGCGCGCTGGGACGAGGTCCAGTCCCTGCCCGACAACCCCGACAGCCCCGCCTCCGCCGAGTCCCCCACCTCCGCCGACTCCGCCGACCGAGGCTCCGGCTCCCAGGATGGCGACACCAGCGACCCGTCGACCGAGGGCGCCTCAGGCCCGGCTTCGGGTCAGCCCGCAACGGGGGTCAACCCGCCGCTGCGGCCGACCGTGAACCCACCCCCGACCAGGCCGTTCGTCGTGTGGCGCGGAGCCGAGCAGCCGGGAGCCGCCGAGGACGCCCCGGATCCGGTCGAGCTGCGCGACCAGCGCGACCTCGACGACGACGAGCACTTCGAGCCCGGCCCGACGGCGCCCCTGCCGCCCCAGGAGGACCTTCAGTTCTGGGGCATCATCGTCGGTCTCGTGGCTGGTCCGCTGCTCCTGCTGTGGCTGGTGCTGTTCCGGCCGAACGTCAGCAGCTGGTGGACGCTCGGAGCCCTCGGACTCACGGTCATGGGGTTCGTCCTGCTCGTGATGCGGCAGCCGCAGGCCCGCGACGAGGACGACCCCGACAACGGAGCCCGCGTCTGAGAGCTGCGGCCAGGCGGGTGCCGTGCCCCTTCTCGGGGCGTCACCCGGAGGGGCTGCCCGCTTCCGCCTGCTCGACCGTGGACTCGGCCACCGGTGGTCCGGCCTCGGTCTGTGCCGTCGGGACCACCTGAGGGTCGAGGTCGACGTCGACCCACGTCGGGCGGTGGTCACTGGCTGCCACCAGGTCGGCGACCTCGAGAGGGACCTCCTGGTGCGGGAGGACGCCCAGGTCGGGCGAGGCGAAGATGACGTCGAGCAGCTTGCGTGGTGCCGTGGCCGGGTAGGTCGGGGCGGTCGGCGAGATCAGGCGCAGCGGGGAGGCGAACAACCGCCAGGCCCGGCCCGTCTCTCCCTCGTTGAGGTCGCCTGCGAGCAGCACCGGCCCGCCGCTGGAGACCGTCCTGAGGATCTGTCCCGCGTGCCGCTCACGTTCGTCGGCATCGAGGCTCAGGTGCACCGAAGCCACCACGAGCGGCTGGTGACCGGCGGGCCCGACGCGCAGCACGGCATACCCGCGGGTGCGTTGGAGGGCTGCGACGCGCAGCCGGTAGTGGCGCGACTCGGGCACCTGCACGCGCAATGACGTGAAGATGGTCGTGCCGCCGCTGCCGCGGTGCCGCCCCGACCAGAACATCCCGCACTCCGCGGCGAAGGCCGAGACCCGCCACGTGGAGAAGAGCCGCCGTGGGACCTCCTGGAGACACAGCACATCGGGATCGATCGCGCGGACGACCCGGGCGGCGGCGCGACGGTCGAGCGTGAAGTCCTTGACGTTGTAGGACGCCACGCGCATCGTGCTCATGCGCCCTCGGCGCCGGCGCGTCCCAGGGCGTCTCGTCGGGCCAGGTCCGCGGCGCCGATCAGTCCGGCCTCGTTGCCCAGGGCCGCGGCCACGATCCGCGCTTCGGGGCGGTAGCCCCGACCGGTGAGGTGACGCCGGAACGCGGCGCGAGCCGGCTCCAGCAGCAGGTCGCCGGCCGCGCTCACCCCACCGCCGACGACGAAGATGCCGGGATCGAAGGCCGCCGCGAGGTTGGCGATGCCCAGGCCCAGCCACTGCCCGATCTCACCGAGCAGCTCGGTCGCCGTCGAGTCACCCTCGCGTGCCGCCTCGGTGATCATCGGCCCGGTGAGCGCTGAGACGTCACCACCGGCGCGCGCGAGCAGGTCACTGGCCATGGGGCTGTTCGCCGTCATCAGGGAGCGGGCCTCACGGACGAGGGCGTTGCCCGAGGCGTACTGCTCCCAACAGCCCTTGTTGCCGCACTCGCAACGCTGACCGCCCGGCACCACCTGCATGTGCCCGAACTCCCCCGCGATCCCGAAACGGCCGCGCATGATCTGGCCGTCCATGATCAGCGCGCCACCGATGCCGGTGCCGAGGTTCACCATGACGACGTGTGAGTCCCCTTGTGCCGCACCGAATCTCCACTCCGCCCAGACAGCAGCGTTGGCGTCGTTGTCGACCGAGATCGGCACCGGGACGCGGCGCTGCAGGTTGGCTTCGAGCGGTTCGTCGCGCCAGGACAGGTGGGGGGCGAAGACCACGGTGGCCCGGTCGGCGGCCACGAACCCGGCCGCTCCGATGCCGACCGCGACCACGTCGTCCCCGGCGACGTCGATGAGCTCCCTGACCACCTCGACGATGGTGTCCTCGACCACGCCCGGACTCATGGACCGGTGAGGCGTGTCCCGTCTCGCCCTGGCCACGACGGAGCCATCGGCGTCGACGACTCCCCCGGCCACCTTGGTGCCGCCGATGTCGATGCCGACGGCCAGCCCCGAGCTCACGACCCGACGCCCTCGGCGGCAAGCGCTGCCGCGCCGATCAGCCCGGCGTCGTTGCCGAGGCGAGCGGCCACCATGTCGGCGACCGGCCGGTGGCCGCGCCCCGTCAGGTTGCGTGCGTATGCCGCGTGGGCAGGCCCGATCAACAGGTCGCCGGCGGCGACGACACCGCCGCCGATGACGATGAGCTCGGGGTCGAGGATGGCGGAGACCGAAGCGGCGCCCTCCCCCACCCAGCGGCCCAGGTCGGCGAGGAGCTCGACGGACGCCGAGTCCCCTGCCTGCGCGGCGCTGGTGACGTGGTGCCCCCTGAGGAGGCTCGGGTCGCCTTCACAGGCCTGCGCCAACGCCGCGGCGCTCAGGGCGCCCGACGCCACGAGCTCGCGTGCCTCACGGACCAGGGCGTTGCCCGACGCGTAGACCTCCCAGCAGCCACGGTTGCCGCAGCCGCAACGGATGCCGTCGGGGACGACCCGCATGTGCCCGAGCTCGCCACCGATGCCGAAGGCGCCGCGTAGCAACCGCGAGTCGACCACGACGCCACCACCGATGCCGGTGCCGACGGTGATGAGCACCATGTCGTCGGCCTCGGTGGCCGCCCCGTACCGGAACTCCCCCCACGCCGCGGCGTTGGCATCGTTCTCGATCGTGACGGGCTGGTCGACGAGGGCCTCGAGCCGCATCTTGAGTGGTTCGTCGCGCCACGCGAGGTTGGGGGCGAAGAGCACGGTCGAGCCGGTCCGGTCGATGAAGCCGGCGCAGGCAACACCCACGCCCCGGACGTCCGTACGGTCCGCGCCCAGCTCGGCAACGACGGCAGCGACGTCGTGGGCGATCTGGTCCGGGTCGTGGGCGGGGGTGTCCCTGCGGGCGCGCGCCAGGATCTCCCCGGTCGCGGAGACGACCCCGGCCGCGATCTTGGTGCCCCCGATGTCCACCCCGATGGTGACGCTCATGAGCTGGCGCTCCCCGTGTGGTGCTCGTCCTCGTCGTCCACGACGATGTCCTGCACCCGGCCCCGTGCCGCGCCGGACGACTTCCCCGCAGCCTTTCCGCCTGCCGTTCCCGAGGCCCTGCCCTGCGCGGTTGCGTCGTCCGTACGGCGTTGTCCCGCCATGTCGCGCAGGGTGGCTGCGAGCGCCCCCGCGAGGTCGGCCAGCCGGTCCACGGTCTCCGGTCGCACCGAGCGCAGCAAGCCGATGCCCTGGCAGACCGGGCACAGCTGACAGGTGACGGCCTGCCCCACGCCGTTCGCGGCACCGCAGGAGTCACACCGAGGCGCCTGGCCGCCGCCGGCGTCGTGGTCGCGGTCAGGACCGGCATCGTCCGGTGACGTCCGCCCACGACCCGCCGCCGCGGCATACCCGGCCTGGGTGGTGCTCGCCCACCCGCCGAGGGCGTCCAGCAGACGGGCTGCCTCCTGGGCCACCGTGCCCACGGCAGGGCGTTCGTCGTCAGCCACGCGGCCAGACCTCCTCGTCGGGGACGAAGCGCACCCGCAGCAGACCATCGCGCACAGAGGCACCTTCGACCACACATCGTTGCAGAGCCGCGGGGAGGGTCAGCACCCGGCGGTGCTCGCCCACCGTCACCACCAGCTCGTCGTCGCGGCGCTGGAGGCCGAGGTCGGCTGCGTGCGCGAGCGGCAGCGGCAGCGTCATCACGAAACCCTCCGGCGTCCGATCGACCGTCAGGCCGCGATGGGTGACCGGCGACAGGACGTCGGTGGCGCCCTCCTGCGCCTCGGCGAGGTCGGCGAGCGCATCGGCCCCGATCGGCTCGGACGACAGATAGGGAGTCACGACGACCGGCAGCCCGGCGAAGGACTCACGGACCTCGACCAGGCCCTCCTGCTGCGCCGCGTTCCAGGAGGCGCGCCAGGCATCGGGTGCGTGGCGCCCCGCCTCGGCGGCGGCGTCCGGGAAGACCCGGTTGACCACGACCGCGTCGACGACGAACCCGTAGAGGGACAGCGACGTCCAGGTCCGCCGGGACTCGGCGATGACGACGCGCTCGGGAGTGAGGACCAGGCGCACCGAGGTCTGGTCGCCCGTCAGGATGCGGTGCACGGCGCGCATCTGGCGGTGCCACCCGGTGACCGCCTCGACCACCGCCACGTCGGGCAGGGGCACCCCGGCGGCAGCCGCCGCGGCCGGGCGCAGCGTCCGGATCAGCCCACGCTGGGCGGGCAGCAGGCGTTCGAGGTGCCAGGCGAGGGCTTCAGGCAGCGCGAGCAGCCGCAACGTCTCAGCGGTCGGCGCGCAGTCGACGACAACGAGGTCCCACGGACCCGACTCCACCTGCGCGCGCAGCTCGAGCAGGGCCGCGATCTCCTCGGCACCTGGCAGACGGGTCAGCTCCTCGGCGACCACCGCGTCGATGCCGACCGTGTCCAGGACCGAGAGCAGGTAGTCCTGCACCACCCGCCAGGACTCGCCGAGCAGGTGCGGTGGGGAGATCTGCAAGGCGGAGAGGCCGGGTTCGACGTCCACCGGCGCCCCGCCGCCGTCGCGGCCCGAGCGGGGGTCCACGCCGAGGTCGACACCCAGCGCGTCACCCAGCGAGTGCGCCGCGTCGGTCGACATGACCAGCGTCTTGACGCCGGCGCGAGCCGCGCGGACCGCAGTGGCGGCAGCTGTGGTGGTCTTGCCGACACCACCCTTGCCGGTGAAGAGGATGACCCGCATGGCTACCGGCGCCCTGGGGCGACGGCCTGCCTCAAGCCTCCACCCGCTTCTTCAACGACTTCAGCGCGGTGTCGATGATGACCTTCTCGGCCTTGCGCTTGAGCATGCCGAGCATCGGGATCTTGACGTCGACCGCCAGGCGGTAGGTCACCGTCGTGGCGTCCTTGCCCTTGGCAGCCAACGTGTACGAGCCGTTCATGGCCTTGAGGACGGTCGCCTCGACCAGGCTCCAGGACACGACGCCGGTGCCGTTCTTGGCGACGTCCCACTCGTAGTCGAGGGTGTAGGTGTCCTTGATCGCCCCTGCGTCGAGGGTGAACTGCACCTGGTCGGCCCACCCGTCTCCCTCCTCGGTGAGGATGGTGACCTTCTTGACCTCGGTCGCCCACTGCGGATAGCTCTCGAAGTCGGCGATGACGTCCAGGACCTCACCCGGCTTGGCGTCGATGTCGATGCTGGATTCGGTGCGGTCGGCCATGCGCGGAAGGTTACAGCGCCGAGCCTTTCGACGACGACCGCGGCTCCTGACGGCGACCCGTCGTTCCCGACGGCCACACGGTCACTGAGGGGCGCCCTCGAGGCGGTCCTTGAGCTCGTGCACGGCGCGCTTCCACCGCAGGGTGTGCCGGGTGGCCACATCGCGCGGCGCGCGGGGCCCGCGCGTGCCTCTGACGTAGTGGTGCACCACCACGCCGTCGCGGAACGGCTCGAGCCAGACCTCCATCTCGCCGACGACCTGTCCGGTCACGCTCCAGCGCACGCCCTTCAGCCCGCGGTCCCTGAGGACGGCCCGGGTCACGTGTGGCCAGATCTGGTCGGTCCAGGCCTCCTCGTCGAGGCTTGCACGCACGACCTGGGGCGCAGCCCGGATGAAGGTCTCGTCGACGATGTCGATCCTGCGGTCCCTCACCCGGACAGTCTTTCGCACCTCACGCCGCGATGTGACGGAGCCTTCAAAGAACGCCCTCCCCCGGTGCACCTACCCACGGGTAGTCTGTGCAGCACTGAGGCAGTGATGCCGTCGTCAAAGGAGACTCTGTGCAGGAACACGTCGCACCGCCCCTCGTGCCGCCGACCACCGAGGGGAGTCTTGCCGATCTTCCGGGTCGCAACGCCGCATCGAACCCCTCGCGGGTCGCGTTCTCGCGCAAGGAGGGCACCCACTGGATCGACGTGACTGCGGCCGAGTTCGACGAGGATGTCCGGGGGGTCGCCAAGGGCCTGATCGCCTCGGGGATCTCCCCCGGCGACCGCGTGGCGATCATGTGCAAGACCCGCTACGAGTGGACCCTCACGGACTTCGCGATCTGGGCAGCCGGTGCGGTCACGGTCCCGATCTACGAGACCTCCTCCGCGGAGCAGGTCAGCTGGATCCTCACCGACTCGGGCGCCAAGGGCATCATGCTCGAGACCGCGGCCCACGCAGCAACCCTCGAGGAGGTCCGCACCCAGGTGCCCGGACTGGCCCACGCCTGGCAGGTCGACGCCGGGGCGATCGCCGAGCTCAAGGCCGCCGGCTCCGAGGTGTCCGACGCCGATCTCGAGGCCGCCAAGGGCAGCCTCGACCGCGCCAGCCTCGCGACCATCATCTACACGTCGGGCACGACCGGGCGGCCCAAGGGCGTGCAGCTCACCCACGACAACTTCCTGGCGCTGTCCGAGAACGCCATCACCAAGCTCACGTCGGTCGTCAAGGCCGACGGCGCGTCGACGCTGCTCTTCCTGCCGCTCGCGCACGTCTTCGCCCGGTTCATCCAGGTCCTCTGCGTCACCGGCGAGGCCAAGATGGGGCACAGCGCCGACATCAAGAACCTCCTCGCGGACTTCGCGGAGTTCAAGCCGACCTTCATCCTGTCGGTCCCCCGGGTCTTCGAGAAGATCTACAACTCCGCCGAGGCCAAGGCGACCGCCGAGGGCAAGGGCAAGATCTTCGCGACCGCCGCCGACACCGCGATCTCTTGGTCGACCGCGCAGGACACCGGAGGCGCCGGCCTGGGTCTCAAGGTGCGCCACGGCATCTTCGACAAGCTGGTCTACTCCAAGCTGCGCGCCGCCATGGGGGGACAGGTCATGTATGCCGTGTCCGGCGGGGCGCCGCTCGGCACCCGCCTGGGGCACTTCTTCCGCGGCATCGGCGTCACCGTCCTCGAGGGCTACGGCCTCACCGAGACCACCGCCCCCGCCACGGTCAACGTGCCGGACCGGGTCAAGATCGGCACCGTCGGCGCCCCGCTGCCCGGCGTGGGCATCCGGATCGCCGACGACGGCGAGATCCTCATCCAGGGCAACAACGTCTTCGCGGCCTACCACAACAACGCCGAGGCGACGTCGGGCGCGGTCGTCGACGGCTGGTTCCACACCGGCGACATCGGCGAGCTCGACGAGGACGGTTACCTCAAGATCACCGGCCGCAAGAAGGAGCTGCTCGTCACCGCCGGCGGCAAGAACGTCGCACCGGCCGCCCTGGAGGACCGGCTGCGTGCCCACCCGCTCATCTCCCAGTGCATCGTCGTCGGAGACCAGAAGCCGTTCATCGGCGCCCTGCTCACCCTCGACGAGGAGATGTTCCCCGGCTGGGCCAAGAACAACGGGCTCACGGGGGTGACCTTCGACCAGGCCCTCACGAACGAGACGGTGCTCGCCGAGCTCCAGAAGGCCGTCGACGACGCCAACAAGTCGGTCTCCAAGGCCGAGTCGATCCGCAAGTTCGCGGTCCTGCCCGGGGACTTCACCGAGGACAACGGCTACCTCACACCGAGCCTGAAGCTCAAGCGCAACATCGTCATGAAGGACTTCCACGACGAGGTGGAGTCCCTCTACGCCGGCGGCGGCAAGGAGTAGCCGGGCGACCTCTAGGGTCTAGCCATGCGCCGACACCGCCACGGATCGTCCACTCGGACCGTGGCGGTGTCCTCGTTGGCGTTCGCCCTCGGCTGGCTGTTGTTCTTCACTGCCCTGCAGTGGAGCGTGGTGCGCTACCGCATCCCCATCGTGGCGACCCTGACGGCGGCCACGGCGGCGCTCGCCCTGTGGCAGTGGGCCGGCTGGCGGATCCAGCTGACCCGTCCGGCGGTGGCCGTCATGCTTGGGGGCTCGGCGCTGGCCACGCTGGCGGTCCCGCTGTTCAGCTATCTCGCACCGACTGGCCTCGCACTGGCCACGACCCTGCTCGTCGTCGCGCCGCTCGCGGCGGCGGTCCTGTTGTGCACCAACGGTCCTCGCGCCCCGTGGGCAGCCGGCCTCGTCGCCGTGACGGGGTATGCCGCCTGCGCTGCCACCGCCGTCATCTCCTCGCCTCGACCGCGGATCGATGTCTGGGTCGTCCTCCAGCAGGCGACTGACGCGCTCGGACGCGGGGAGAACTTCTACTCCATGACGTGGACCGGCTCCCCCGGCGTCAAGGACGCCTTCCCCTACCTGCCGTGGACCACGGTGCTGCTCGCGCCCGGACGCTGGCTCCTCGGTGATGTCCGCTGGGCGCTCGCGTCCTGGACGCTCGTGGCGGTGGCCGGGGTCTGGCTGCTCGCGCGCGGGACGGCGCCGCGGCATACCGGAACCGGCGTCGGGCGCGGCTGGGTCTGGACGGCAGCGGCGGTGACGGCGCTCCTGGTGTTCGCCCCGGGGACCCTCACCCAGCTCGACCAGTCCTGGACGGAGCCACTGCTGCTCGCCGGGATCCTCTCGTGGGCCGTCCTGGTGCAGCGCGACCGGGCCTGGTGGGCTGTCATCCCGCTGGCGTTGGCGTGTGCCAGCAAGCAGCACCTGGCCCTGCTGCTGCCCGTCCTGCTGCTGTGGCGTCCATTCGGCTGGCGCAGGTCCATCGCGACGGGTGCGCTGACCGGTCTGTTGATCGCCCCGTGGTTCCTCACGAGCCCGCCGGACTTCGTCCACGACACCATCAGCCTGTTGGTGGGCTTCCATCCGATCAAGTTCGCCAACACGCTCTACCTGTTGGCGCTCAACACCTTTGGTGTGACCCTGCCGTTCGCCGTCACGGGGGTGGCTGTGCTCGGCACCCTCGCTGCCGTCTGCTGGACGGTCTGGCGGCGCCAACCCCTCCTGGCCGACGTGCTGCGCTGGCTGGCCCTGGTCCTGCTGGTGGCGAACCTCGTCAACAAGCAGGCCTTCTACAACCAGTTCTGGTTCGTGGGCGCCCTGGTCGTCGTCTCGCTGGTCCTCCCCCAGTCGGGTCGGGTGGCGGGTGCCGGACGCGGTGGCGCGCCCGCCCCGCAGGACGGGCGCGTCAGCGGTCAGGACTTCGCCAGGGTCCGCAGGTAGGCCAGCCACTCCTTGGTGAACGCCGCCTGCGAGGTGCGCAGCACGGCCGCAAAGGCTGTGGCGACGTTGGCGTCGGGGTCGCTGCTGGTGCTGGACGAGGCGTCGGGACTCGTGGCCGCCGCGAGGTAGAAGCGCACCAGCGCAGAAGTGCCGTACCGGTCGACGATGCGGTTGACCGCCAGCCACGCGGCGTTGTAGCTCGGCGCGATGGTCGTGCGTGAGGGGTCGAAGTCGGCGGCGGAGGGCAGCGCCTTGGGCCCCGTGCCGGCGCGGACCCGGGCGAGCAGGGCTGCGGCCACCTGGGTGCGCGTCGCGCCGCTGTCGCGGTAGCCGACGAAGTCGGCCATGCCCTCGGACAACCAGAGCGGCACTGGACGGTTGGTCGAGGCCCGGATGGCGACGTGGGTCGCCTCGTGGGTCACGACGACCTGCCTGCCGCGGGGCACCAGGCGGGCGAAGGCACTCGGGTTGACCACCACCCGGTCGGCGCCAGCCCGGCCCTGGAGGTCGAACGGGCCGTCCGTGACAGCGGCGACCTGCGCCACCTGATCCTTGTCCTGTCCGACCTGCTCGGCCATCTGCGCCGCAGTCCCGGGGACGACGAGGACCAGGCGGCTGTTCCACTGCGGCGTCCAGACGGCGTCGACCCGCTTGACGGCGAGGTTGCCGAGGGCGAGGTAGGGGCGCAGCCGACTCCGTGGACCCGATCCGACGACCAAGGTGGTCGCGCTGCGCACCACCGTGAACCTCGGCAGGTCCCACAGCTGCACCTGGGTGCCGCCGTCGGTGTCGTCGGCCAACCGCCAGTGGTCACCACGTCGTACGACGGTGAAGTAGGACTCGAACTCGCGCGTCGCCGTGTCGAAGCCCCCGAGGCGGTAGCGGCCGGCCACCCGGGAGACCCACGCATCAGGGCCGACCTGGGCCGCCCGCTCGGTGCTCAGCGCGGGAGCTGGCTCGGGCGTGCCATAGCTGAAGGTGCTCAGTGGGAGCTGCGCGAGCGCGTCGAACTGCGCGAGCTGGCGCAGCCCGAAGCCTGAGGTCGGGTCGTCCAGGGTGGTGGCGAACGCCGACCGATCGTGGGCGCGGACCGCCGAGGCGCGCTGGGAGAGCAGGGCGGTCAGGGCGTCCTCTCGAGCGACGGAGGGCTCGGGGGCGTTCTGCTGGGAGGCTTGCGACGTCGTCGAGGTGCGGACGGCCGGTGGCTCGTCGGAGGAGCAGCCGACCAGCATGGTGACGACGAGCGCGATGAGCCCGGCACCGGCGGCCGCGCGGCCCGGGCGACCGCCACGGGACGGGGTGGGCCGGCTCATCCAGCCATCGTAGGGAGCGATCAGCCGACGGCGCGGACGTGGGCGGCCCAGGGCTCACGGCGAGCGCTGGCCGAGGCGGCCTCGTGCGCACTGACCAGCCCCGCGTCGGCGAACCTCGCGACGACCGCCCGCTCAGCGGCGTCGAGGGGCAGGTGCGCGCCCTGCGGCACCAGCATGGCCGTCACCATGCAGTCGGCGCAGTGCAGGTCGCGCACCGGGCAGCTCTGGCATTCGATGATCATCGCGACCACCTCGCTCTCTGTCTTGGGACCCTGTCCGTCTGGGGACTGCTGTCGTGTCACCTGTCGACGACGCTAGGTGAGGGCACTGACAACGCCAGCGACGCCGGCACACCCGACGTCGTGCCGAGGGCGCGCCTGCCACGGGCTGTCACACCACCGGCCTACCGTCTGGTCCATGCAGACGGCCGACGACCAGATGGTGCAGGGCACCTTCGACGACCTGGGCACGTCGCTGGCCGAGGTCACGTTCGTCGTCGTCGACCTCGAGACGACCGGTGGCAGCCCGGCTGACTCGGCCATCACCGAGATCGGCGCCGTGAAGGTGCGTGGCGGCGAGGTGCTGGGCGAGTTCCAGACGCTGGTCAACCCGCACCTGCCGATCCCGCCGTTCATCCAGTCGCTCACCGGCATCACGACCTCGATGGTGGCCGACGCTCCACGCATCGAGTCCGCTCTACCGGCCTTCCTCGAGTTCGCCCAGGGCGCGGTGCTCGTCGCCCACAACGCCGGGTTCGACATCGGGTTCCTCAAGATGGCTGCCCGCGACCAGGGCATCGACTGGCCACGGCACGCGGTGCTCGACACGGTCCACCTCGCGCGCCAGCTGGTCAGTCGCGACGAGGCGCGCAACCACAAGCTGTCCACGCTGGCCGCCCTGTTCGGTGCCACGACCACCCCAGACCACCGCGCCCTGCACGACGCGCAGGCCACCGTCGACGTCCTGCACGCCCTCATCGGCAGGGTGGGCAGTCTCGGTGTCCACACCTTCGAGGAGCTCGCGAGCTACACCTCGCGGGTCAGCCCCGCCCAGCGGCGCAAGCGGTGGCTGGCCGACGGCCTGCCCAACGAGCCGGGTGTCTACCTGTTCAAGGACTGCGACGGTCGGGTCCTCTACGTCGGGACGTCGGTCAACATCCGCACCCGGGTCCGCAGCTACTTCACGGCGTCCGAGCAGCGCACCCGCATGGCCGAGATGGTGCGCCTGGCCGAGTCGGTCACCCCGATCGTCTGCGCCACCACCCTCGAGGCCGAGGTCCGCGAGCTGCGCCTCATCGCCGAGCACAAACCGCGCTACAACCGGCGGTCCAAGACCCCCGAGCGAGCCACCTGGGTCAAGCTCACCGTCGAGGCCTTCCCTCGCCTGTCCATCGTGCGCGAGGTCCGCGGTGACGGTGCCCGCTACATCGGCCCGTTCGGCAGCCGCAGCTCGGCGGAGGACGCCGTGGCGGCGGTCCACGAGGTCATCCCGCTGCGCCAGTGCGTGCAGCGGCTGTCCCCCACCCGACCCGTCGGTTCGTGCGCCCTGGCCGACATGGGCCGCTGCGGCGCTCCGTGCACGGGGGCCCAGAGCGTGCAGGAGTATGCCGCGGTGGTGCAGGACGCCGTGCACGCCCTCGCCGGGGACTCGCGCGGGGTGGTGACGGCACTGCGCACCCGGATGGGCTCGCTCGCCGACCAGGAGCGGTTCGAGGACGCGGGCACGCTGCGCGACCGCATGCTCGCACTGGTGCGCGGCATGGCCCGGGCCCAGCGGATCGCACCCTTGGCCGCCAGCCCCGAGATCATCGCCGCGCGTCCGGCCACGTCCGGCGGCTGGGAGATCGTGGTGGTCCGGCACGGCCGCCTCGCCGCCAGCACCATCTCGCCACGAGGGGCTGACCCGATGCCCTATGTCGATGCAGTGCGTGACAGTGCCGAGGTCGTGCTCCCGGCCCACTGGCCGGCCCCTGCGGCCACCCCCGAGGAGACCGAGAAGATCCTGCGCTGGCTGGAGTCGCCCGGCGTGCGCATCGTCGACCTCGATGGCGAGTGGACCTGCCCAGTAGGGGGCGCCGGTGGCGCCCGTGCCGAGCTCGAGCCGCAGGTGGTGGCGCGGCACGCGGTGGCCGGCTTCGTCGCGGCCTCCTGACGCGCCGCGAGAGTGCGCTGCTCTCGTCGAGCCCGGACCGATACATTGGTGAGGTGATCTCCGCCATCGTGCTCATCAACGCCGAAGTCGACCGCATCCCCGAGGTGGCGCAGGCCATCGCCGAGCTCGAAGGCGTGTCCGAGGTCTACTCGGTCGCCGGCGACGCCGACCTGATCGCGATGATCCGGGTCAAGGAGCACGAGCAGCTCAACGACGTGATAGCCGACCGGCTCAACAAGGTGCAGGGCGTCATCGGGACCAACACGCACATCGCGTTCCGCACCTACTCCAAGCACGACCTCGAGGCTGCCTTCAGCCTTGGCCTCGACGGGGACTGAGCACCGGCGTCCACGACTCCCTGTCGATGCGCGGCACTCCTCCCGCGCCTGCTCGGCCACACGGCCGATCTGAGTAGCAACGCCCTTCCGCGACCCCCGGCCGACCCCCACACTCGGGTGACACGGTGCACTCGCGCCCGCACCCTCCGGAGGACCGATGTCGCCGATCCCCTGCCCCGCCTGTGGCCGGCTCCTGCCCGAGGCGTCGACCTCGTGCCCCGCCTGCCACCTGCCCCTCACCGGCCCGGACGCGGTGCGGCTGTGGCAGGTCGACCAGGGTCTCGCCGCCCTCCAGCGCGAACGCAGCCTCCTTCTCGCGTCACTGCGCGCCACGGCTGACGCCCCCGCGTCCGCGGCAGCGCCGGCCGCCCCGCCCGCCCCGGCCGAGACGGCGGAACGGGTGTCCCAGCCGCCCTCGGAGCTGCCCTGGGAGCTGAGGGAGCTCTCTTCGGAGTCACCTTCGGACGTCGCCCTGTCCGGTTCCTCCGCCCCACCCCTGCCGGCACCTGCCACGGCCCCGCGGAGGAGCTGGACCACCCAGCAGACCCTCCTCGCAGTCGGTGTCCTGCTCGTCCTGGTCGCCGCGTCGATCGCCCTGGCCATCGCGTGGTTCGTCATCGGCCGAACCGGTCAGATGCTGGTCATGGGTGGCTTCACCGCTGCCGCGACCGTGGCCTCGCTCCAGCTATCGCGCCGTCGGCTGCCCAGCAGCGCCGAAGCCCTGGCCCTGGTGGCGGGCGGACTGTTGCTCCTGGACGTCAGTGCCGCGCGACGCTTCGGCCTGGCTGACCTCGACGCCCTGGACGCCCGCGCCTACACCGCCGTCACCGGCCTGGTCGCAGCCCTCGCCCTGGCCGCCGTGCACCGTCACGACCGCCGCGTCGCCGGCTTCGCCGTGCTGTCGCTGACGGCAGCCTCGATCGGCTGGGCAGGAATCGTCGGTTACGCCTCGACTGCTGCCGGCGGTGCGGCGCTCTCCCTCCTCGGAGCTGTGCTGTTCGGAGCCGTGCACCTCGTGGTGCCGACCTCCTTCGGCTTGACCCGCCGCGCCGCCACCGGCCCCGCCGCCGGGTGGGCGGCGCTCTCGTTCGCCGCGGCCTCAGTGGGCGCGGCCACGGCGTCGGCCGATGCCCTGGACACCCCGTCCGGTACCGGGGTCGGCGCAATCACCTTCGACGGCGCAGCGTGCGTGGTCCTCCTGGCCACCCTGGCCGCTGCCGGCGCGCTGGTGGTCAGGCGGGTCGTCGCCGTGCGGGCGACACGCCTCGGCGGCCGGGGCGCGGTCCGAGCCGACTGGGTCGCCCGACCGCTGTCCGGCGACTGGCGCGCCCTCGGCATCGTCGCCCTGGTCGCCTCCGCAGCGGTCCCGACGGCTGTCCTGTGCCTCGCCCTGCAGGTCGGCGCGTTCTGGACCGCGGTGCTGGCCCTGCTCACCGCGGTGCTCGCCACCGTCCTGGCGGCCGCCCGCATCCGGACGACGTCGCTGGGCACGGCCTGGTGCGAGGCCCAGACCGGCCTGGCCCTCGCGGTCCTGGTCCTTGTTGCGATCGTCCACGACTCACGTCCTGCGACGATCGTCGCCCTCACCGGCGTGGCCCTGGCTGCCACGACGGCGGCTGTGCACCGGCCGGGGTGGCGGGTGCAGGCGACCGCTGTGGGCACAGTCGCAGCGGTGGCGGGCGTCACGATCAGCGGATCCATTGTCTCCCTCGACGTCGAGGTGCTGGCCGCTTCCGCTGCGGGTGCTGCCCTCGTCGCCGGAGCCCTGGCACGGCGCTCGGAACCCGAAGAGGCGCCGTTGGCCGCCGTTGGCCACCTCACCCTGTTCGGCGCTCTGCTGGGCGCGGTGGGGGTCGGGCTCGGTGACGGTGTGGTGATCACCCTCCTGGTGGCCATCGCCCTGACCGCGGCGGCGACCGCCGTGCTGCGCCCTGTCCTTCGCCCCGTCGCCGCAGGTGTCAGTGCAGCGGCAGCCGCCTGGGCGCTGTGGCTGGCGGGTGGGCTCGTCGGCGGCCGCACCCAGTGGACCGTGCTCGTCGCCGCCGCACTGGTTCTCGTGGCCCTGGCCCAGTGGCGACGCGGCCGTCCCGAGGAGGTCGTCCTCGGCACCCTCGCCTGTCTCGTCGCCGTCACCACCGTCGCCGTCGCCGTCGACCGGTCGTGGCCGCATGCAGCAGCAGCCGTCGCCGCGGCATACGGGCTCGTCGCCGTCGCGTATGCCGCCCTGCCGCACCGGCGCGCGACGGTCGCCCTCGCCGTGGTCGGGCTCACGGCGGCAGCCTGGCTCGAGCTCGACCGCGCCCAGGTGACCACGCTGGAGGCCTGGACGCTGCCACTGGCCGCACTGGTGCTCGCCGCCGGGCTGTGGTCGCATCGCGAGCTCGGCGACCACTCCTGGTTGACCGCCGGACCGGGCCTGGCGGTGGCGCTGCTCCCCTCCGCGCTGTACACCGCGGTCGACGACGGCCTCCTGCGTTCGTTGGTCACGGTCACTGCAGCGGTGCTCGTCCTCGTGGCCGGCGCGCTGCGACGGTGGCAGGCACCTGTCGTCCTGGGTGCCGCAGCAGCCATCGTCATCGCGCTCACCCAGCTCGGCCCCTATGCGGTCCAGCTACCGCGCTACCTCACGCTGGGCACGCTGGGTGTCGCCCTCTTGGCGGTCGGGGCGAGGTACGAGCAGCGCCGGGCCGATGCCCGCCAGGCGGTGAGCTGGCTGGCCGGGATGTCGTAGGTCGACAGGTCGTCGGCCAGCACGGCACGAGCCGCTCACCCCGACGGCGGAGGCTGCCGTGGCACGAGTCGGCGTACCTTCACCGCATGGACGATCTGACCCTCCTCTTCGAGCGCGCCGCCCACGTGGCGGCACGCCACCGGTCGGGGCTGCCGGTGACCCGGGTGGCCCCGGCAGTCGACGCGGCGACGCTGCGGCTCGAGGTGGACGCCGTGCTGCGCGATGCGGCAACACCCGCGGTCGAGGTCCTCGACGAGCTGGTCACGGCCTTCACACCGGGGCTCGCCGCGACCCCGGGGCCCCGGTTCTTCGGCTTCGTGATCGGCGGCGCCCTGCCTTCGGCCACTGCTGCGGACATGGTGGCGGTCGGGTGGGACCAGTGCGCCTTCAACGCCACCCTCTCCCCCGCAGCCGCCGTCGCCGAGGAGGTCGCCGGTGGCTGGCTGAAGGAGCTGATGGGGCTACCCGTCGACGCATCGGTCGGTTTCGTCACCGGTGCGCAGGGAGCCAACACCGTCTGCCTGGCCACGGCTCGTCAGCACGTCCTCGCCGCGGTCGGGTGGGACGTCGGGCGTGACGGGCTGGGTGGCGCCCCGGCCGTGCGCGTGGTCGCCGGCGCCGAGCGGCACGCGACGATCGACCGGGCGCTGCGGCTGCTCGGGTTCGGCACTGCGGTGGTGGAGTCGGTGGGCGCCGAGGTCAACGGCGCCATCGACGTCGACGACCTCTCGGCGGTCCTCGACCGGGGCGCGCCAGGACCGACGATCGTCTGCCTCCAGGCGGGGAACGTCAACACCGGTGCCTGCGACGACCTCCGGGCCGCCTGTGACGTGGCCCGGCGGCACGGTGCCTGGGTGCACGTCGACGGGGCCTTCGGCCTCTGGGCCGGCGCCTCGCCCGAGAAGGCGCACCTCGTCGACGGGATCGACCTCGCCGACTCGTGGTCCTGTGACGGCCACAAGTGGCTCAACGTCCCCTACGACTGCGGATTCGCCATCTGCGCCCACCCCCAGGTGCACGCCGCGGCACTGTCCTACACCGCGGCATACCTCACCGGGCAGGGTGGAGCGACGCCCGCGTTGGGTGACCTCGTCCCCGAGTCGTCACGAAGGGCAAGGGGATTCGCCGTCTGGGCCGCCCTGCGTGAGCTGGGCCGTGACGGTGTCGCGGACCTCGTCGACCGGTGCTGCGCACTGGCCCAGCGGTTCGCCGCCGGGCTCGAGGCAGGCGGCGCCGTGGTGGTCAACGACGTGGTCCTCAACCAGGTGCTGGTCAGCTTCGGCAGCGACGCACGGACCGACAAGGTCATCGAAGGGGTGCAGCGAGACGGGACCTGCTGGCTCGGCGGCACGACCTGGCGGGGCCGTCGACTGATGCGGGTATCGGTGTCGAACTGGTCCACGACAGAAGCCGACGTGGACCAGTCGGTCGCAGCGATCCTGCGAGTGGCCGCTACTGAGGTGGAGCCGGACGGGGCGGATCCGGACGCGGAGGACCAGCTGGTCTAGTCAGGCCGGTGTGCTCTGCGTCGCCGCGGCCCACCGGTCCAGCTGGGCGGCGGCCGCCCCGGAGTCCAGGGCAGCCTCGGCCCGGTCCATGCCCGATCGCACCGCCGCCGCGAAGGTCTCGTCCGAGGCGCCGTGCTCGATCCTGTCGCCCGCCCCACCCGACGCGTCGGGGGTGGCGGCGAGATCTGGTGCGGCCAGGGCCAGCGCCATGCCTGCGTTGAGCACGACCGCGTCGCGGACCGCCCCACGCTGCCCGGCGAACAGGTCTCGCGCCACCTGGGCATTGTGCGTCGCGTCGGCCCCGCGCAGGGCCTCGACCGGCTGGCGCTGGAGGCCGACGTGGAGGGGGTCGAAGACACGCTGGGTGACCTCACCGCCATGCACCCACCACACCGTCGAGGTGGTGCTCAGGGTCAGCTCGTCGAGGCCGTCGTCGCCGCGGAAGACCACAGCATCCTTGCCCCGCCCGGCGAACACGCCGGCCATGAGCGGCGCCACGCGCGCGTCGGCGACCCCGACGACGGCATACGTGGGCTGGGCGGGGTTGGTGAGGGGCCCGAGGACGTTGAACGCCGTGCCCACACCCAACCCGCTGCGCGCCACGGCAGCGTGTCGCATCGCGGGGTGGAAGGCCTGGGCGAAGCAGAACGTGATGCCGGCATCCGTCGCCACCTCGGCCACCCGCTGCGGGCTGAGGGTGAGGTTGACGCCCAGGGCTTCGAGCACGTCCGCCGAACCAGAGGCCGACGACGCGGCCCGGTTGCCGTGCTTGACCACTCGGATACCACTGGCAGCGATGACGATCGAGGCCATCGTCGAGATGTTGACCGTGTTGGACCGGTCGGCGCCGGTGCCCACGATGTCGAGGCTCGGACCCGGGACCTCGATGCGGTTGGCGTGCGCCAGCATCACGTCGGCGAGGCCACGTAGCTCCTCGACGCTCTCGCCCTTGGCGCGGAGCGCCACGAGGAATCCGGCCACCTGGACCGGCGAGGCCTCGCCGCTCATGATCTGGTCCATCGCCCACGCCGCTTGGTCGGTGGAGAGGTGGTTCCGCGCGATCAGCAGGGTGAGCAGGTCCGGCCAGGTGGGACCAGCCGGCTCAGGGACGCTCATGCCGGTCAGGAGGCGCTGGGGCGAGCGCCGCGACCCAGCTCGGCCACGGCGGAGGCCAAGGCGATCGGGTCGAGCGGGTGCGGGACCGCGAGGTCGGCGAGGGACCACGTCGCGAGCCAGCCATCCTGAGGTCGTCCGGTCAGGACGAGGACCGGCGGGCACTCGAAGATCTCGCTCTTGAGCTGGCGACACAGGCCCAGCCCACCCATCGGCGCTGCCTCACCGTCGAGGATGAGGACGTCGAAGCGGGCGTTCTCGACGGCCTCGATCACCGCTGCCGCGGTCGCGCACTCACGCCACGACACGACCTCCACGTCCCGCGCCGGACGACGTCCCACCGTGACCCGGACTGCGTCGCGCGTGGTCTTGTCGTCGCTGTACAACAGCACGGAGATCTGGCGGGCCGAGGACCCCGACGAGGTCGGTGCGTCGGCGGCGGTCGCGTGCGAAGCGGTCATGTCGCAGATGCTACCGGTGCGGCGTTTCGGCACGCCCACGCACCCATCGGGGGGTCGACGGTGTGCCGCGCTGCGAATGTGGCTAATCTGGCGCACGTGGCGACCGCATCTCCAGTGACCTCTGAACCCGCCCGCTCAGCCGGCAGCATCCCCGGCCACGGGCCGGTGTCCCGACCCAACATGGTGTCGGTGGGCACCATCGTCTGGCTCTCCAGCGAGCTGATGTTCTTCGCGGGCCTTTTCGCGATGTACTTCACGATCCGCTCGGTGGAGCCGGAGCTGTGGAAGGAGTCGACGGGGGTGCTCAACGTGCCCTTCGCGACGATCAACACGATCGTCCTCGTCGTCTCGTCGGTCTGGTGCCAGCTCGGCGTCCACGCGGCCGAGCACGGCAAACCGCACCGCGGCGACGCCAGCCTCCTCGCCGTCCCGAGCTGGGGCATGCGCGAGTGGTACGTCCTCACCTACATCTTCGGCGCGATCTTCGTCTCCGGTCAGGTGCTCGAGTACTCCGAGCTGGTGCACGAGGGCATCTCCCTCTCCTCCACCGCGTACGGCTCGGTCTTCTACCTCACGACCGGCTTCCACGCGCTGCACGTCACCGGGGGCCTGCTGGCCTTCCTGCTGATCATCGGGCGCACCTTCACGACCCGTCACTACAGCCACGCCCAGGCTGCCGGCGCGGTCGTGACCTCGTACTACTGGCACTTCGTCGACGTGGTGTGGATCGCGCTGTTCGCGACGATCTACCTGCTGAAGTGACCGGCACGATGACCTCCCAGCCCGCCCTGCCCGCCTCCATCGACAGGACCGCACTGTGAACGCCTTGGCCGCCCGCYGTCGCCACCCGGCCGCGATCGCCCTGCTCTTGCTCCTGGGCCTGATCCTCACCGGGGTCGCCTACTCCGCCTTCGCGCCCAAGAAGGCCGACGCCGCCACGGCAGCCGCCAGCACCGTCGAGGACGGCAAGAAGCTCTTCCTCGCCAACTGTGCGACCTGCCACGGGCTGCAGGCCCAGGGGACCAAGGCCGGTCCGGCCCTTCCGGGCGTCGGCGCCGCTGCCGTGGACTTCCAGATGGGCACCGGCCGCATGCCGATGGCTGCGCCGAACGTCCAGGCCCCCCGCGCGGAGCAGGTCCGGTTCACGCAGGACCAGATCTCCGCGGTCGCGGCATACGTCGCGTCGCTGGCCCCCGGACCCGCCATCCCCGAGGCCGAGTACACCAACGGTGAAGGGGGCGACGTCGCCCTCGGCGCCGAGCTATTCCGTGTCAACTGCGCGATGTGCCACAACTTCGCCGGTTCCGGCGGCGCCCTGACCCGCGGCAAGTACGCCCCGAGCCTGCACAACGTCGAGGGCAAGCACATCTACGAGGCCATGGTCACCGGCCCCCAGTCGATGCCCGTCTTCAGCGACGACAACATCTCCCCGGAGTCCAAGAACGACATCGTGGCCTACCTCCACGCGGTCGACGAGCAGGAGAACGTCGGCGGGATGGCGCTGGGCAACCTCGGCCCCGTGTCCGAGGGGCTCTTCGCCTGGATCTTCGGGCTCGGCATCATGGTCGGCTTCGCCGTCTGGCTCGGCCGGAAGGCCGCCTGATGGCTCCGACGGCACAGAGGGCACAGAGGGCACAGAGGGCACACACGGCCATGACGGGTCGGTCACACCCTCTGGCCCAGACCATCGCCCGGGGCGACACTGGAACTGACCACCGCGACTCGACAGGATCGACGACACGATGAGCGAACACGACACGCCGCACGGCGCGGTCGTCGGCACGAGCGACGGCCACGGCGCTGGCCACATGGCCGGCCAGAGCGACGGCCACGGCGACGGCTACGGCTCCACTGCGGTCCGGCTGGACCAGGGCCATGTCGAGGGCACCGGCGGCCTTCCGGCGCACTTCCAGAACCCGGGCCTGCCGCCGCACGCCGCGCGGATGTCGGACCTCGACGAGAAGTCAGCCAAACGGGCCGAGAAGCAGGTCGCCGCGCTCTTCGGCCTCTCCAGCCTGGGCACGGTGCTGTTCATCGTCGCCTACTTCGCGATCGACCCCGAGCGGTCGGGATTCATCCCCGGCATCGGCAACGCAAGCATCTACAACGTCGTCCTCGGCGTGACGATGGCTCTCGCCCTCCTCGGCTGCGGTGTCGGGGCGGTCCACTGGGCCAAGACCCTGATGCCCGACGTCGAGTCGGTCGAGGAGCGACACCCCCTGCGGGCCAAGGACGAGGACCGCACGCGGGTGGTCACCGGTCTCATGGACGGCGGCGACAAGGCCCAGCTCGGCCGTCGCCCGCTCATCAAGTTCTCGCTGGTCGGCGCCCTCGCGCTGCCGCCGCTGGCGATCCTGCTGCCGCTGGTGGGCGGGCTCGGTCCCCTGCCGAAGAACCAACTCTCCACCACGATGTGGAAGAAGGGTGACCGGCTGGTCCGCGACCCCGAGCGCACCCCGATCCGGGCGGATCAGGTCACCATCGGTTCGGTCTTCCACGTGCTCCCCGAGTCGATCAAGGACTCCGAGCACGTGCTCGAGGACAAGGCCAAGGCCGCCGTGCTCCTGATGCGCCTCAACCCCGAGGACATCAAGCCCCAGAAGGAGCGTGACTGGGGCCACGAGGGCATCGTCGCCTACTCCAAGATCTGCACCCACGTCGGTTGCCCGGTTGGTCTCTACGAGCAGCAGACGCACCACCTGCTCTGTCCCTGCCACCAGTCGACGTTCGACGTGACGCAGGACTGCAAGGTCATCTTCGGGCCGGCCAAGCGTCCGTTGCCGCAGCTGAAGATCACCGTTGACGCGCAGGGTTACCTGATCGCCGACGCCCCGTTCCGCGAGGCCGTCGGTCCGAGCTTCTGGGAGCGTGGTTCCGCATGAGCACCGACCGCAACCCGACCGGCCGCGACCCGATCGACCGCCTCCGCAGGGACGACCCCCAGCCCGAGGAGCCCACCAACCCCGGCCTGAAGGCCGTCGGGGGCGTGGCGGGCTGGCTGGACGACCGCACGGGAGCGGCCAAGCCGGTCGGCTACCTCATGAAGAAGGTCTTCCCCGAGCACTGGTCCTTCATGCTCGGCGAAGTCGCCATGTACTCCCTGATCATCTGCCTGCTCTCGGGCACGTTCCTTACCTTCTGGTTCGTCCCCAGCGCCGGTCAGGTCGTCTACGACGGCAGCTACCTGCCCCTGCGTGGCATCACGATGTCGGAGGCGTTCCGGTCGACGGTGGACATCTCCTTCGACATCCGCGGCGGTCTGCTCATCCGCCAGATCCACCACTGGGCGGCGCTGATGTTCATCGTCGCGCTGTCGGTCCACATGCTGCGCGTGTTCTTCACGGGTGCCTTCCGCAAGCCGCGTGAGATCAACTGGGTGATCGGCTGCATCCTGTCGATGCTGGCCCTGATCGAGGGTTTCGCCGGCTACTCCCTGCCGGACGACCTGCTCTCCGGGACCGGCCTTCGCGCCGCAGAAGGCTTCATGCGCTCGGTGCCCGTGCTCGGGTCCTACCTGTCGTTCGCGCTGTTCGACGGCCCCTTCCCCGGCGAGGCGATCATCCCCCGCCTGTTCTCGATCCACGTGCTGCTGCTCCCGGCGATCCTGGTCGGACTGTTCACCGCCCACATCGGGCTGGTGTTCGTGCACAAGCACACCCAGTTCCCCGGGCCCGGCCGCACCAACGACAACGTCGTCGGCTTCCCGGTCATGCCGGTGTATGCCGCGAAGGCCGGTGGCTTCTTCTTCATCGTCTTCGGCGTCATCTCGCTGATCTCTGGATTGGTCACCATCAACCCGATCTGGGCCTATGGTCCCTACGACCCCTCGCCGGTCACGGCAGGAGCCCAACCCGACTGGTACATGGGCTTCGCCGACGGCGCGCTGCGTCTGTTGCCCGGCTGGCTTGAGTTCACCGCCTTCGGCTTCACGTTCTCGTTCAACGTGATGATCGGCGCCATCCTCCTGATCCCGGTCATGTACGGCCTGATGGGCGCCTACCCGTTCCTCGAGAAGTGGGTCACCGGCGACCACCGCGAGCACCACCTGCTCGACCGGCCGCGCAACAACCCCACGCGCACAGGGCTGGGCATGGCAGCGTTGACGGCCTACGGCGTGCTCATGTTCGCCGCGGGCAACGACCTCATGGCGATCAAGCTGCACCTGTCGATCAACGACATCACCCACACCCTGCGGGCAGCCTTCTTCATCGCGCCACCGATCGTCTTCTGGGTCACCAAGCGCATCTGCCTGTCGTTGCAGCGCAAGGACCGCGACCTGGTCCTGCACGGCCGCGAGACCGGACGCATCGTGCGTACCGCCGACGGGAAGTTCTTCGAGCAGCACGAGCCGCTCGACGAGTTCACCCGCTGGAACCTCGTCCAGCACGAGGACCACGAAGTCCTGCTGCTCGAGGCGGGAACCGACGCCCACGGCGTCGCCTCACCGACGGCCCGCAAGGACAAGGCCCGCTCGGCCCTGTCGCGGTTCTACTTCACCGACAGCATCAACCCGGTGACGCCGGCCGAGCTGGCCGCGGCACACCACGACGGCCATGGCCACGAGGCGATCGAGGCCGCTCCGAGCAGCGACGAGTCGCGGCCGGCCCTCGAGAGCTCGCGCAGGGAGCCCCCCAAGCGTCCCTGAGGCCCGTCACAAGCCCACCAGAGGCTCCCTGAGCCTCTCAGGCCAACACCCCCGGGTATGCCGCCCGCTCACCACCCACGCCTCGCGTGCGGCCGCGAGCGGGCGGCATACCGATGCCGGGGGTGTTTCGGCGTTGCGGCCCTCACGTGACAGGCTGGCCCCGTGGTCGAGATGGGGGCAGCCGAGTTCGAAGTGGCCGTGGGCGACGCCCTCGACGCCGTGCCTCCCGAGCTGATGCGGCTGCTGGACAACGTCGTCTTCTTCGTCGAGGACGAACCGCCACCGGACGACCCCGACCTGCTCGGCGTCTATGACGGGACCCCCATCACCGAGCGTGGTGACGGCTGGGCGGGGGCGCTGCCTGACCGGATCACGATCTTCCGCGGCCCGTTGACCCGGATGTGCGAGGACCGCGAGGACCTCCTCGACGAGATCGCCGTGACCGTGGTGCACGAGATAGCGCACCACTTCGGGATCGACGACGCTCGCTTGCACGACCTCGGCTGGGGGTGAGCCCTGCCACGCGCACCCCACGACGCGCAGGTGCCGTGCCCCGGTCACAGGACACGGCACCGGTGGTGCGTTGGAGCTACTTCCGCGCGCCGCTGAGCTGGACCGTCTGCTCGGCGTAGCCGACCGCGCACTCGAAGACGCCACAGGCGAACGCGAAGGTCACGCTCGCACCCTTGCCGCCCTTGAAGAGGCCGTTGTCGCTGTAGGCGGTGCCGGACCAGGTGTGGGTCGCCCCGTCGCACTGGATGGGGTTGACGAAGAAGAAGCCGTTGATCTTGACCCGGCCGACCTGCTGGGTGAGGGTGCCCTCGATGTCGCTGAAGAAGTCGTCGGCGTTCGTGCAGGAGTATGTCCCGCTGAGAGTCGCCGAGCCGTCCTTGTTGGCCACTCCCCGCGGGTTGACGGTGATGGTCGCCTCCGGCGGCGGCGGGGCGTTGTCGAAGGTGACGACCAGGTTCCCGCCGACGGCGGTGGTGTCGCTGAATGCGACGACGTAGTAGGTCTGCCCGGCCGTGGTTGCGAATCCGACCGTGGTCGGGCCGCACGCCACGAGGTTGCCGGCAGCGGGATCGCCCTCGGTCACCATGAAGCCGCCCGAATAGCTGGAGGCCGACATGTCAGCGATGACGCCACCGTCAGTCGCGGCGGTGTAGYGGAACCAGACGCTGGCGTTGGTGAACGGCGCTCCACACTGCGCGTTCAGCGCGGCATCGGTGGCATCGGTCTTGGCGCCGGTGGTGTCCTGCTCGAAGGTGCTGGGCAGGGCCGAGACGACGGTTGCCTTGGCAGCGGTGTCGTTCGGAGCGGGTGCCGCGGTGGCGGCGGAGGCCAGCACCGGCACCAGGAGCAGTGCGGCGGCGGCGGACAGGGCGGAGCGAGACATCAACAACATGTGGATCCCCCAGCTGTGTGATGGACCATGCCCCAGTGGATGGTCACACCCGGATTGACTCCACCCGACCGGCTCGCGGTTGCATGCTTGACCAAGAAATTGCTCGCGGTCGACCAAGCCTTTGCCGTCGACGAGCGGCGCGACGACACCCGGAGGACGCCCTGGGGGCCCTCGGACGCCGCTCAGGCGAGCGCGCTCTGCGCCTTCCAGCCGGCGAACGAGTACTGCCAGACGCCGATGCCCTCAGAGGGCTGGAACTGCCGGGACGAGCCGGTGAACTTCACGACGTCGCCGGCCTTGGAGTTGGCGTACATCCAGGCGGCGTTGGCGGGGGACATGTTCACGCAGCCATGGCTGACGTTGGCGCTGCCCTGTGCTCCGACCGACCAGGGCGCGGAGTGGAGGTACTCCCCCGTCCACGTCACGCGCATGGCGGACTGCGTGGTGATCTTGTAGTAGCCGGGCTCGCCCTTCTTGATCCCGATGGTCGTCGAGTCCATGACGACGGTGCCCTCCTTGCGGATGATCACCTTGATGCCGGAACGGGTCTCGGTCTGCGGGCCCGGGCGCCCGGCACTGATCGGGATGGTCTTGATCACGGCGCCGCCGCGGGTCACGGTCATGACGTGGCGCTTGATGTCCACGGTGGAGACCATCGAGGAGCCGATGGTGAAGCTGGCGGAGTCGTCGTTGCCGACCCATTTGCCCTCGCCGGTCTGGACGCCGGTGAGGGGGGCACTGATGGTGACCTTGGTGCCGGGCTTCCAGTAGTTCACGGGCCGCCACATGAGCTGGCGGTTGTCGAGCCAGCCCCAGGCGCCGGCCTGCTTGGGTGAGGTGGTGACCTTGACGAGCTTCTCCACCTCGCCGCGCAGCTTCGCGGTGGCGACCGCGGAGTCGAACTGGATGCTCACCGGCATGCCGACGCCCACGGTCTCGCCCGAGTTGAGGATGCCGTAGGTGGCCGTGACCTTGGGCTTGAGGGTGGTGAACGTGGAGGTCGTCGTGGACGGCGTGCCGTCCGGACCCGTTGCCTTCGCGGTGACGGTGTAGGACGCGCTGGGTGCCAGTCGCGCGCTGGAGGTCCAGGAGCCATCGGTACCGAGGGCGCCTGCGACCGTGGCGCCGTTGGCGTCGGTCACGGCGACCTCACCGAGCGAACCGGTGGTGGCCTTGACCACGACGGGCTCGGTGGGCAGCACGTCGGTCGCGTCCTGGGCCGGGCTGATCGTGAGCTCCGCGGGAGTGGGCGTCGCCGACGAGGAGGACGAGCTGCTGCTCGAGCTGGCTGCGACGTTGTCGGTGCTCGGGCTGTCCACGGCGCCTGAGCACCCGGCCAGCACGGTCACCCCCGCCAACGCGGCCACGGCCAAGGCCGTGGCCAGTCGTCGTGACCCCTGTGTCCTACCCACCACGTGTGTGCTCCTGTGCTCTGCGCCACCGTGGCGCCCTGTGCGTGACTTGTTCGTGTGCGGCTGGACCGGTCGGATGGTGCCCCGACGATGCCCGTCACCCGAACAGACGCCGGGCAGCCCTCATTGGTTGGCTATGCAGCTGTGTCTGGCCGGGCGATCACGATCCCGCGCCCAGCCCCCTGGAGCCGAGCCCCCTGGAAGAGGTCCGCCCCTGCGCGGACCGCGTACCACCCCGAGGGGTGGTACGCCCGGCCGAGCTGTCGATGGAGCGCCGTCAGACGGCGTGCGGGCCCTTGAAGTACTCGAAGGTCCAGCCCACCAGGGCGACGACCCCGAAGCCCGCCCCGATGATGAACAGCCACCAGCCGACGGCCAGGCCGAGGAAGCACAGGGCGGACGCTCCGGCGAGGGCCAGGGGCCACCAGGAGTGCGGGCTGAAGAAGCCGTACTCGCCCTCCTGCTCCCAGATCTCGCCGCTGGGGTTGTCCTCGGGCCGCTCCGGGAGGCGCCGCGCCGTGGCCCACAGGTAGAAGGCGATCATGGCGCCGAGACCGGCGGACAGGAACAGCCCTGCCGGGCCGACCGGCTCCCGCCAGTGGGTGAAGATGCCGTAGATGAGCCCCAAGGGGGCGAAGAAGGCAGCCAGGATGACGAAGAGCTTGTACTCGATCTTCACGGGTCAGTCACGCTCCTCGTGGAACCGCGGGTGCTTGTGCTCGTCGAACTCGCCCGTCGCGTGGTGCTCGGACGTGCGGGTCTCGGCCATGATCCGAGTCAGGGTGTCCGGGTCGGCGTGCACCCCACCGAGCGGCGCCGCCTCGGGGTGGTGCAGGTCGAAGGCCGGGCGCTCGGAGCGGATCCGCGGGAGCACGTCGAAGTTGTGACGCGGCGGCGGGCAGGACGTCGCCCACTCCAGGGAGGCGCCGTAACCCCACGGGTCGTCGGTCTCGACCAAGGGCGCCGTGCGCCAGGTCTTCCAGACGTTGTAGAGGAACGGCAGCGTCGACGCGGCCAGCAGGAAGGCACCGAAGGTGGACACCTGGTTCTCCCAGGTGAAGCCGTCCTCGGGCAGGTAGTCGGCGTAGCGACGCGGCATACCGTCGACACCCAGCACGTGCTGGATCAGGAACGTCGTGTGGAAGCCGATGAACAACATCCAGAAGTGGATCTTGCCCAGCGTCTCGTCGAGCATCCGCCCGGTGAACTTCGGCCACCAGAAGTAGAAGCCGGCGAACATCGCGAACACCACGGTGCCGAACACGACGTAGTGGAAGTGGGCCACCACGAAGTAGCTGTCGGAGAGGTGGAAGTCCAGCGCCGGGCTGGACAGGATGATGCCGGTCAGGCCGCCGAACAGGAAGGTGACCAGGAAGCCGACCGCCCAGAGCATCGGTGTCTCGAAGGACAGCTTTCCGCCCCACATCGTGCCGATCCAGTTGAAGAACTTCACGCCGGTGGGCACCGCGATCAACATGGTCATCACTGCGAAGAACGGCAGCAGCACCTGGCCGGTGGCGTACATGTGGTGGGCCCACACGGTCACCGAGAGGGCCGCGATGCCGATGGTCGCGAAGACCAGCGTCTTGTAGCCGAAGATCGGCTTGCGCGAGAAGACCGGCAGGATCTCGGAGATGATGCCGAAGAACGGCAGGGCGATGATGTAGACCTCTGGGTGGCCGAAGAACCAGAACAGGTGTTGCCACAGCATCGGCCCGCCGTTGTCGGCCTCGAAGATCTGGGCCCCGAACTTGCGGTCTGCACCCAGCGCCAGCAGGGCAGATGCGAGCACCGGGAAGGCCATCAGCACGAGCAGGCTGGTGACCAGGATCGTCCAGGTGAAGATCGGCATGCGGAACATCGTCATGCCGGGCGCGCGCATGCAGATGATCGTGGTGATGAAGTTGACGGCACCGAGGATGGTGCCGAAACCACCGAGCGCGAGACCGAAGACCCACAGGTCACCACCCAGGCCGGGGGTGTTTGAGGCGTCCGACAACGGCGAGTACGCGAACCAGCCGAACGACGCCGCACCCGAGGGGGTGAGGAAGCCTGCGGAGGCGATCAGGCCACCGAACAGGTAGAGCCAGTAGGCGAACATGTTCAGCCGCGGGAACGCGACGTCAGGGGCGCCGATCTGGATCGGCATGAGGGCGTTGGCGAACCCGGCGAACAACGGCGTCGCGAACAGCAGCAGCATGATCGTGCCGTGCATCGTGAACAGCTGGTTGAACTGGTCGGGGTTGTCCACGACCTGCAGTCCGGGCTGGAACAGCTCCGCACGGATCAGCAGGGCGAGCACGCCGCCGAACATGAAGAAGAGGAACGAGGTGATGAAGTAGAGGTTGCCGATGACCTTGTGGTCGGTCGTCGACGCCCACTTCACGACCGTCTGACCCTTGGTGAGCCGGCGGGTCGCCGTCGCCTCGGTGGAACGGTAGTACGTCCCGGCCGAGGTGGACTCGGTTGCCGCTGCCATCAGTTGCCCCCTGCACTCGGGATGAGGTGTTGGTCTTCGTCCATGACCTTGGCGGGGTTCAGGCTGTTGTCGAGCTGACCGGTGTTGCCCTGCGCCTTGAGCTCGGAGATGTGCTGTTCGTAGGCGGCCTGGTCGACGACCTTGACGTTGAACAGCATCTGCGAGTGGTAGGCGCCACACAACTCGGCGCACTTGCCCTTGAAGTCACCGGTCTCGGTCGGGAAGACCTGGAACTTGTTGACCCGCCCCGGGATCATGTCGAGCTTCTGCAGGAATGCCGGGACCCAGAAGGAGTGGATGACGTCCCTCGACGTCAGCACGAACTCGGTGCGCTTGTTGACCGGCAGGTAGAGCGTCGGCAGGTTCTTCTCGGTGCCGGGCTCCCCCGTGAGCTCGGCCTGCGTGCCGCTCTCGTAGGTCTGCTCGTTGACGTAGTTGAAGTCCCAGCTCCACTTCTTGCCCACCACGTTGACGACGACGTCCGGGTGCTTGGAGGTGTCGAGCAGGGCGGCCTCGTCACGCGCGGTGTAGTAGAAGAGCACCGCGATCATGAACACCGGGACGATCGTGTAGAGGATCTCCATCGGCACGTTGTAGCGCAGCTGCACCGGCAGACCCGTGTCGTCCTTGGCCCGGCGGTAGGCGACGACACACCAGCCGATCAGGCCCCAGACGAGGGCGCCGACGAGGAGCGCGGCGATCCACGCGCCGTTCCACAGCGAGGTCACGCGTTCGCCGCCCTCGGTCACCGCACGGGGGAGGAAACCGTCCTGCACGCGCCCCGCACACCCCGAGAGGGTGAGGGCCACGAGCGACAGCCCGAGAGCCGTGGTCGATCTCCTGCTTGCAGTCCGCCGCCTGTGTGGGCGCGGCGCAGAGACGTCGTGCTGACGCAACGGTGCACCTTCTTCGAGACAGTGATGGGCCATCGCGCCAAACCCTACTCCAGCGAGTGCGTGTCGTCCGGTCAGGGTGGGACTAACGTCGGGGTGTGGCGAACCCCTCCCCGGACGACGGTTCCGACCGCGCGTTTCTCGATGCGGCACCCGGCCCCATGCACCCCCGCGCCAGGGAGACCCTCGTCGCCGCGATCGATGCAGGGTGGGCCGACCCGCGACGCCTTCACCGTGAGGCGCGGGCCGCGCGCCGCCTGCTCGACCAGGCCCGTGAAGTGCTCGCGGCAGGACTCCAGGTCCGCCCCTCCGAGGTGGCCTTCGCCCCCGACGGCGCGACCGCCGTCCGCTGGATGGTCGAGGGCTTCAGGTATGCCGCGCGCCGTCGTGGAGCGCGCGTCGTCGCCTCCGCGGTCGAGCACTCGGCAGTGCTGGTCCCGGGCCGCCACTGCGCGGACTCCGCCGGCGACCCGGCGTTGTTCGCCACGGTCGGGGTGGACGGGGCTGGTCGGGTGGACCTCGAGGCGTGGTCCCGGGCGATCACAGCTCCCGGAACCGTCGCTGCTGCCCTCCAGCACGCCAACGGCGAGGTCGGTACCGTGCAGCCGCTCGACCGCGCCTGGGCGCTCTGCCAGGAGGCCGGGCTGCCGCTCGCCGTCGACGCCCAGGCCTCGCTGGGCCGGATGGCCGGCCCCACCTCCTACGACGCCCTTGCGGGCGATGCCCAGTCCTGGGGCGGTCCCGGCGGCCTCGGGGTGGTCGTGCTGCCCGAGCGCGCCCGGTGGCTGCTCCCCGGCGCGCCGGACCCCGACGCGGCGCTCAGCGGCCCGACCCGACACACCCCGTGGGTGCCTCTTGCCCTTGCCGCCGCGGAGGCCTGGCAACAGACCGAGGCGACGCGCGAGTCCGACGCGGCCGAGACCTTCACGCTCGTGGACCGGATCCGGGCCGCCGCGGCAGCCGTTCCCGACGTCGAGGTCGTGGGCGACGCGACCGTGCGACTCCCCCACGTCGTGACGTTCTCGGCCCTCTACGCCGACGGTGAGGCGCTCGTCCGCGAGTTCGACCGGCGCGGCTTCGGGGTGGGTTCGGGTTCGGCGTGCACGGCCAGCACGCTCGAACCCAGCCACGTCCTCGCGGCGATGGGTGCCCTGACGCACGGCAACGTCCGGATCACGGTGCCCCTCGCGGCGGTCGCTCCCGAGCGCGCGGCCCACGTCGACGCCTTCTGCGAGGTGATCGCTGACGCGGTCGCCTCGGTCCGCGCCGAGCTCGGAGCACACCGGTTGTGAGCCCTCCCCGGGACGGAGCGGAGCCCCCGCCCCTCGTCGTCGACGCACGTGGCCTGCGCTGTCCCCTACCCGTCATCCGCCTGGCACAGGCCGCGCGCGACGCGGCACCTGGAGCCGTGATGGAGGTGTGGGCCACGGACCCGGCGGCCAGGGCCGACATCCCCGCGTGGTGCCGGATGCGCGGCCAGGACTACCTCGGTGAGGTGCCCACGGACGGTGACCACGCGGCATACCGGGTCCGGCTGGTGTCCTGAGGCCTCGGCCTCAGGAAGCGGCGCCGAAGGTCGGTGGCGCCAGGGCGACGGCGTCTTCGAGCAGGCGCAGGTAGTCACGTCGCGAGACCGTCACCACCCCGAGGCTGCGCAGGTGGTCGGTGGCCCACTGCACGTCGATCAGCCGTCGCGGGTCGCCGTCGGCGAAGACGTAGCCCGCGGTGGCGACCACGGCGGCCTTGGAGGCGTCGGTCACGCGGTGGAACATCGACTCGCCCGCGAAGAGCCCGCCGACGGTGATTCCGTAGAGCCCGCCGACGAGCTCACCGTCCTGCCACGTCTCGATGCTGTGGGCCCATCCCAGAGCGTGCAGCTCGGTGTAGGCATCGGCGATCTCCTCGGTGATCCATCGCCCGTCCCGGCGCGGGTCGGCGCACGCGTCGACGACCTGCCGGAAGGCGGTGTCCACCCGCATCTCGAAGCGCCGCAACGACTTCTGCAGCGACCGACTGGCGTGGACGCCACCGGGCAGCAGCACGCCGCGGGGATCCGGCGACCACCACCCGAGCGGCCTGGCACCGTGTTCGCCCAGGCCCATCGGGAAGACGCCGCTGCGATAGGCCTCGACGAGGGTCCCAGCCCGCAGGTCGCCCCCGACCGCGACCATGTCCTCGCCGTCCTCCACCTCGCTGAGGTCGAACTCCCACGTGGTCGGCAGGGGCTCGACCGGGTCGGTCGCCACCGGTGGCGTCCTACGGCGCGATGCAGGCGATGTGGGGTTCGATGGCGTCGGCCGAATCCTGGCCGTACGCGTCCGCCAGCCGCTGGAGGAAGCTCGCCTTGCCGAGGGTGTACTCCTGGGTGCCCACCGTCTCGATGACGTAGGTCGCCAGCATCGACCCGAGCTCGGCGGCGTGCCGCAGCCCCAGGTCGGCTGCCAGACCGGTGAGGAAACCTGCGCGGAACGCGTCGCCCACTCCGGTCGGGTCGGCGCGCCGGACCTCGCGCGCCACCGACACCTCGATGGGGTCCTCCCCCTTGCGCTCGATGGTGACGCCCTCCTTGCCCCGCGTGATGACGCGGGTGTGCACCCGGTCGGCAACCTCCTCGGCACTCCAGCCGGTCTTCTGCTCGGTGAGCGCGGCTTCGTACTCGTTGGTGAGCAGGAAGTCGGCACCGTCGATGAGCTGGCGGATCGTCGCGCCGTCGGCGAAGGCCAGCTGCTGGCTGGGGTCGGCAGCGAACGGTATGCCGCGCGAGCGGCACTCGCGGGTGTGGCGCAGCATCGCCTCGGGGTCGTTGGCACCGATGAGCACGAGGTCGAGCCCGCCGACACGCGTGGCGATCGGGCCGAGCTCGATGGCCCTTGCCTCGCTCATCGCGCCGGCGTAGAAGGTCGCGATCTGGGCCATGTCCTCGTCCGTCGTGCAGACGAAGCGTGCGGTGTGCTTGGACTCGGACGTGTGCACCGATGCGCAGTCCACCCCGTGCCGCTCGAGCCAGCTGCGGTAGTCGCCGAAGTCCTCACCGACCGCTCCGACGAGGATCGGGCGCTGGCCGAGGTTGGCCATGCCGAACGCGATGTTGGCGGCCACGCCCCCGCGGCGCACCTCGAGGTCGTCGGCGAGGAATGACAACGAGACCTTGTCGAGCTGCTCCACGACGAGGCTGTCGCGGAACCTGCCCTTGAAGGTCATCAGGTGGTCGGTGGCAATGGAACCCGTGATGGCTATCTGCACTCTGGGAAACCTACCGTGCCATCCACCGAATGACTGTTGCTGCTGGCCCCGTGACACGGCACAGTCACCTCCATGAGCGAACCCGAGATCGGTGCCTTCGACTTCAGCGCCCTGCGCGCGACCTTCGTCAACTGCACGCTGAAACGGTCTCCGGAGCGGAGCCACACGCAGGGCCTGGTCGACATCAGCGCCGCCATCATGCGCAAGCACGGAGTCGAGGTCGAGGTGATCCGGGCGGTCGACCACGACATCGCGACCGGCGTCTACCTCGACATGACCGAGCACGGCTGGGACCGCGACGAGTGGCCGACCCTGTTTGCCCGGATCATCGACTCGGACATCCTCGTGGTGGCGGGCCCGATCTGGCTGGGCGACAACTCCAGCATCACCAAGCAGGTCATCGAGCGGCTCTATGCGGGGTCATCCATGACCAACGCGGCAGGCCAGTACGTCTACTACGGAAAGGTCGGTGGCGCGATCATCACCGGCAACGAGGACGGCATCAAGCACTGCTCGTCCAACATCCTCTACAGCCTCCAGCACATCGGCTACTCCATCCCACCGGCTGCGGACGCCGGGTGGATCGGCGAGGCGGGACCCGGTCCGTCCTACCTCGACCCGGGCAGCGGCGGCCCCGAGAACGAGTTCACCCAGCGGAACACCACGTTCATGACGTGGAACCTCATGCACCTGGCGGCCATGTTGAAGGCGGCGGGTGGCTTCCCGGTGGGCGGCAACCAGCGCACCGAGTGGGACGCGGGCGCCCGGTTCGACTACCCCAACCCCGAGTACCGCTAGACCACACGCGAGAGGGCCCGTCACCAGTGGTGACGGGCCCCTCGGCGTTGCTCAGCTGCTGTGCGTGATCAGCTGCTGTGCGTGATCAGCTGCTGTGCTCGATCAACTGAAAGAGTCGCCGCAGGCGCAGGAGCTGCCCGCGTTGGGGTTGTCGATCGTGAAGCCCTGCTTCTCGATCGTGTCGGCGAAGTCGATGCTCGCGTCGACGAGGTAGGGGGCGCTCATCCGGTCCACGACGACCTCGACACCGTCGAAGTCGCGCACGAGGTCACCGTCGAGGGTGCGCTCGTCGAAGTAGAGCTGGTAGATGAGGCCCGAGCAGCCACCGGGCTGCACGCCGACGCGCAGGCGCAGGTCGTCGCGGCCCTCCTGCTCGAGCAGGGACTTGACCTTGGCGGCAGCAACGTCGGTGAGGAGCACGCCGTGCGTGGCCTCGGCAGGCGCCTCGGTCGCGTCGGCGGTCGTCGCCGGGGCGGTCTGGTCCTGAACACTCATGATGATGAGTCCTTCATGTCGGTGGAGGTCGGCCACCAGTGCCAACCTGCGGTTCTCGCGAAATGTTCCCCGCGCACCCCCCACTGTACGTCGTGGTCAGCTCCGGGGGGACCAGGTGGCCGCCACCCGGGCAGCGCGTGCCGAGAGCGTTCCGACCGGATCGGACATGGCAGCCTCGACCTGTGCGGGGGTCTGCGCCACGGCATAGCTGCCCGACAGCCCGAGGGTCATCGCCTCACGGCGCCCCACGAGGGTCTGGCCGGCAATGAGGACGCTCGGCGTGGCCGTCTCGAGCGCCATGGCGGCAACCCCGGCCACGACCTTGCCCTGCAGGCTCTGCCAGTCGAAGCAGCCCTCCCCCGTGACGACCAGGTCGGCCGCCCGCAGGAGGTCTCTGAACCCCACCGCCTCGAGGACCTCCGACACCCCGCTGACCCTGGTGCCCCCGAGCAGGGACAGTCCGTAGCCGAGGCCGCCCGCTGCGCCGGCGCCGGGCGCCTTGTCGAGGCGGCGGCCCGTACCGGTCAACAGGTCGGTCTGCTCCGGCAGCGTGCGACGGACCACCTCGACGAACCGTCCGAGCGCCCCCTCCAGGGCCTGGGCGATCTCGGGAGAGGCCCCCTTCTGCGGACTGAACACCGCGCTGGCGCCCTGGAGCCCGAGCAGCGGCGACTCGACGTCGGTGGCAAGGACGAGCTCGACACCGCGGAAGCGTTCGCGGGTGGCCGCGAGCGCCGGGAGGGCCGCGTCCGAGATGTCGGCCAGGGCCAGCCCACCCCGCGCGAGGTCCTGGGGTGCGCCCGCGCCGAGTGCCGCGAGCATTCCGGCGCCAGCGTCGTTGGTCGCACTGCCGCCGAGGCCGACCACGATCCGGGTGGCTCCCTCGCGCAGGGCAGCGTCGACGAGCTGGCCGACTCCCCACGTGCTGGTCACCGCGGGGTTCCGCTCGTCGGCTGAGAGCAGGTGCAGCCCTGCCGCCTGCGCCGACTCGAGGTATGCCGTGCGGTCACCGTCCGTGCCCRTCATCAGGATCGCGGCCGGCACGTCGCGACCGAGCGGGTCGGCGACCGTCACGGCCAAGGTCTGCGCCTCGGGGAGCGCCGACGCGAGCACGTCGAGGAAGCCCGGACCGCCGTCGGACAGCGGACGCAGGGTCAGCAGGTCGTGCGGGGCGGTGGCAGCCCACCCGTGGGCGATGGCCCTGGCGGCCTGCTGGGCGGTGAGGGTGCCGGTGAAGCAGTCCGGCGCGATGACGACGTGCACGCGCCCATCCTTCCAGCCCGGGCGCCGAGTGCCACGGCGGGTTTCTTCGCTCCCATTCTTCCGGGCTGCTGAGCACGAGCGGGGCGGATTCCTGTTCGCCGTGGAGGCCAGAGGGGCAAAACAGGTCCACAATGGATGGATGCGCCCCCGTCAGCCCGCCAAGAAACCGCATCTGCCGAACAGCCCGTTCCGGGCAGCTCCGGTGCCGGACATCCCGGACTTCGCAGTGAACGACCGGGTGACCCACGACCGGCACGGGCTCGGATCGGTCGTCAAGATCACCGGCGACCGCATCCACGTGAAGTTCGGTGAGAACACCGTCAGCGTGGCGATGTCCAGCAGCAAGATCCACCCGCTCTAGACCCCTCCACCCCTAGGGCACCAACGCAGCACCCAGGAGCCGGCGGGCGGCAGCCTCGTCCCCGTCGGTCACGAGCACCGCTGAGTCAGCGCGGTGCCACAGCGCAAGGTAGAGGTGCGACGCCGGTCCACTGACCCGGGCGACCGCCTCCTGCGCCACGTTGTCGTGGACGCAGACGGCGCCGTCGACGACCCGCACGGTCCACGAGGCGTTGGTGTCTGTGCAGGAGAAGGCGATGGGCTCGGCGGCCGGGATCACCTCCAGGGGCGGTCGGTCGGCGTGTCGGACCAGGCTCCGCGGAGCCATCACCTCGAAGACCTCGGCAACCCCGTCGGCTGCCTGCTCGGTCGTCAGTGCGGGGACGGTGTCAACGAGGCCGGCGGTCGGCAGCACACCGTGCGCCTGGAGCGCGTCGACGTGGTGCACCGTCGTCTCGTGGAACTGCCGGCGTCGCCAGAACCGGACGTCCTGGTGTCCCGGCACCGCCGAGAAGCTCCACGCCGGGTGCTCGGCCGGCAGCCCGGACAGGGTGGTCACGATCGTCTCGGCACACGCGGCATACCAGTCCGCCAGCGGCTGCTCGCGGTCACGTCGCGGGTAAGGGTCCGGCTGCGAACCGGTGCGCGCACAGTGCGCCGCCCACAGGTGCACCCGGCCCAGGTGGTCGACGAGGTCGGTGACGGTCCAGCCCGGACAAGCGGGCACGGAGGCCTGCGGGTCGGCGGCCCGGATCGTGCCGACCATGGCGGTCGTGGCTGCCAGCAGTGCTTCCACGAGGTCTGCGTCGTCCATGGCGGCGACCCTAGGGCACGGACCGCCCGCCTGGGTCCGGTCGTTCACGGCATACGATCGAGCCGTGAGCACCCCTGTGACGCAGTCGGACTCCCGGCCCACCAGTCCCCTGCCGCTGCTCGTCCTCGGACGTGGCACCGAGCTGCACACCGAGCGCGGAGTCGAGTGCCCGGGCGACCTGCCGGCCCCGTCCGAGCCGGGACTGGTCGAGCGCGCTCGCGCTGCGAAGGCGGCGCTGGGCGACCAGGTCTTCGTGCTGGGACACCACTACCAGCGCGACGAGGTCATCGAGTTCGCCGACGTCACCGGTGACTCGTTCAAGCTGGCCAAGGACGCGGCGGCCCGGCCGGAGGCGCCCTACATCGTCTTCTGCGGCGTGCACTTCATGGCCGAGTCCGCCGACATCCTCACCGGCGACAACCAGACCGTGATCCTTCCCGACCTCGCCGCCGGGTGCTCGATGGCCGACATGGCAGCCATCCGGCAGGTCGAGGACTGCTGGGACGACCTGGTCGAGGCCGGTGTGGCCGACGTGACCGTCCCGGTGACCTACATGAACTCTTCAGCAGCCATCAAGGCCTTCACCGGTCGGCACGGCGGCACGATCTGCACGTCGTCGAACGCCAAGACGGCGCTGACCTGGGCCCTGGAGCAGGCAGGCGACGGCGGCAAGGTGCTCTTCCTGCCCGACCAGCACCTGGGTCGCAACACCTTCGTGCGCGACCTGGGCGGCTCGCTCGACGGCTGTGTGGTGTTCGACCCCCACAAGCCGATGGGCGGCCTGACGCGACAGGAGCTCCAGGACGCCACGATGATCCTGTGGCGCGGCCACTGCTCCGTGCACGGACGGTTCAGCCTCGCCGCCGTGGAGCAGGCTCGTCGCGAGATCCCTGACGTCAAGGTGATCGTCCACCCCGAGTGCCAGCACGAGGTAGTCGAGGCCGCCGACGAGGTGGGCTCGACCGAGAAGATCATCCAGACCATCGCTGCCGCCCCCGACGGCACGAAGTGGGTGGTCGGCACCGAGCTCAACCTGGTGCGGCGGCTGGGCGCGCTCTTCCCGCGACAGCAGATCTCGTTCCTGGAGAAGAACGTCTGCTACTGCTCGACCATGAACCGGATCGACCTGCCCCACCTCGTCTGGGCGCTCGAGTCCCTGGTGGCCGGACGGGTGGTCAACGCCATCAAGGTCGACGACGAGGTCGCCCACTACGCGCGGGTGGCCCTCGACCAGATGCTGGCCCTCCCCGGAGAGACCTCGAAGGACTGACGCCGGTCCCGACGGCTCGGGCCGGAGAGTCCCGGCGGGACAGGCCGGGCGGGACACATGGGAGTGGCCGCCGCGAAGAGCAGCGGCCAGACCCCCTCCACGAACGGTCGTCAGTTGAGCCGCAGCCAGGTCTGCGTGCTCCCCGCCGCGAAGCAGCCGTTCACCGAGCTCGTGGTGACCAACGTCGCCGTGTTCGAGACGGCCTTGGAGAAGCCGAGCACGCAGCCCCCGCCGCGGGTCTGCGGTTGCAGGGCCACTGTGCCGTCGGACGAGACGCTGAGGACTCCTCGCTGGTCGGGACGGCTCAAGCCGTCGCCGTCGTCGTCGAGCACGTAGGTGAGCCCATCGTCCAGGGCCGGCTGAGCCACTACCAGCAGCAGGTTCGTCGCCGGGTGCAGCCACGAGCCCTCGACCTGGGTGGACACGGTGACCGTACGCTCCACCCCCGTCGGGAACCTTGGCTTGAGGGCGGGAGCGGCCGCTGTACGTGGCGACACCCGTTCCAGGCGCAGCGGGGGCTCGGCACCGCTGCCGCAGAGGTCGTTCAGGATGAACGTGTCCCCGACGACCTGGATACGCGTCTGGGTACACCCTCTGGCGGGACTGCTGGGGCTGCCGGATTCGGTCATCGTGTAGAGGTCGCCGTCGCGCTGGGTGACGCGTTCGGGACTGTCACCGGGGACGCCACTGGCGCGCACGTAGTCGGCTGCTGTTTCGACGTTCCAGAAACGACCGTCGGATGCGAACTCCCAGAGCCACGGGCTCTCGGGCTGGTTCTGCCACAGCCCCACCAGCTCGGGCGGGACGAGCGGTTGGCTCGGCGCGAGCCGACCCGAAGGAGGGGTCTGTGGGCTGTGGCTGTTCACCTGCCACAGCGCGACGCCCCCCACGACGAGTGCAGCTGCTGCGACCGCAGCAACCACCCAGCCCCGCTGTCGTCGGGGTGCGGTCCGTTCATCGGTGGGTCGTGAGTCGAGCAGTGTCATCAGGTTCCCCTCCATTCGATCCAGGTCGTGCTCGGAGACGACCAGCCCGTCCGCGACACGGTGCAGCGCCTCGCGGGTGCGGCCCTCCATGGCGTTCACAGCGACACCTCCAACTTGTCGTGCAGCCTCGCCAGCGCCCGGCTGGCGTGCTTCTTGACCGATCCCACCGAGATCTCCAGGAGGTCGGCCGTCTGTCGCTCGGTCAGGTCGAGGTAGTAGCGGCACACGACGACCTCGCGCTGCCGGGTCGGCAGCCCTTGGACGCCGGTGGCGATCCGCAGCGCCTCGTCGTGGGCGACCGCCTCGGTGTCCGCCCCGGGCAGCCAGGCGAGGTCCGGCGTCAGGGGTTCGGTCGCACGGACGGTGCGTGCCCGCCGCCGGTGCGCGGACCGACACCGGTTGACGACGACCGCGCGCAGGTAGGGGAGGGTCGCCGCGCGGTCACGCAGGGTGTGCCAGTTCCGGTACAGGGAGACATACGCGTCCTGCACGGCCTCCTCGGCGACACCTCGGTCGCTCGTGAGGAAGTACGCCAGGCGGACCAGGCTCGCGCCGTGCGCCCTGAACAGCAGCGGCAGCGCCTCGTCGCGCCCGACCACCACGGCAGTGGCATCGGGACCGAACTCGCTCGGCTCGGCAGGTCGCAGGACGGGGCTCACACACTCAGAGTCGCAGCGCAGCCCGGAAAGGTTGACCCCTTGCGACGACGAATCCCAACGGCCCTGCGCCCGAGTTCACTACGTCGGGTGGTGGAGGCGATCGAAGGCATACCGGCGCAGACTGGATGGTTCGCAGGGATTTGCGAGCCGGCAGAGCACCACCGGTTTCCGTGGACGGGCAGCCCGACCTGAGATTTCAGGGGCGGTCGGTCAGCTCGTCCACGGTCAGCACGAAGTCGCGCGACCGCAGCCGGTCGACCAGTGCATCGCCCATCGCCGTGGCCGGGGTGAGCACCCCGGCACCGGGGGGAAGCCGGTCGCCGTCCAGGGCCAGACACAAAGCGGACTCCCCCAGCATGACCGCCGTCGCGGCATACCCGGGGTCGCCCTGGGCCGACACCGTCGCGAGGTAGCGCCGCCCCGTCTCGGTGGTGGTGCGGATCTTCATGGAGAACCAGCCGGAACGGCGGTTCTGCTCACTGGGACCCTCGCCGGGCGACGGTGCCAGGCGGTCGAAGATCGGACGGGTGCGCGGGTTGGCCAGACCTGCGAAAGCCAGCCCCATCGCGGCGGTGAAGACGGTGGCCCGGCGGCGCCCGCTCAGCCCCCTGCCATAGGCGCTCACCTCGCGGTAGCGGAAGCGCCGACCATAGGCGTGGTCGCGCAAAGCATTGCTGCGCCTCACGATTCGCGTGTTGAAACCGGCCATGACGAATGGCCCGACCCACTCGCCGGTCTCGGCGTCGGCGAAGACCGACCTGGGGTCCCGCTCCTTACCTAGGTCCGGCTCGGCAGCCCGGTCCGGGCTCAGGGCATAGGGGTCGAAGAGGACCTTGCCCAGGGCCCGATTCTCACTCACCGCCTCCAGCTGCGCTCGCGAGGAGTCGATCGTGCCGCCGCTGAGGCCACCCTTGGACTTCGCGTGCAGTGTGGTGTCGAGCAGACCACCGGCGGCGTCAGCAACCGCGCGCTCGTGCAGCAACAGCACACCGAGGTCGGACGGGATCGAGTCGTAGCCGCAGGCCGTGACGATGCGCGCGCCGGTCTCGCGGGCTCGTGTGTCGACGGCGTCGATGGCCTTGCGCACGAACAGGACCTCGCCGGTGAGGTCGGCGTAGTGGGTGCCCGCCTCCGCGCACGCCTGGACGACCGGGATGCCGTAGCGCAGGTAGGGGCCGACCGTGGAGGCCAGTGCGGTCGTCGACCCGGCCAGCTGCTGCAAGGACGTCGCGTCGGCCACGTCAGCGGTGAGCAGCGGCCAGTCGTGGGCGCGAGCCGGCAACCCGGCTCGGACCTCCTCCAGGCGCTCGCGCGACCGGCCCGCCAGGGCGATCCGGACACCCTCCGGTGCGTGCTCGGCCAGGTACTCCGCCACGAGCCGGCCGACGAAGCCGGTGGCCCCGAAGATGACGAGGTCGTGGGTCCGGGTGGCGTTCGTTGCTTCGCTCATGAAGGGTTTCCGTTCGCTAGGGTCGGGAGGGTTCAGCGGGGCATGGCGCCGAGCCGCGCGAGCAGCACGGCCTCGGCGACACAGACCTTCTCGAACTCCCCCAGGTGCAGCGACTCGTTGGCGCCGTGGGCGCGCGTGTCGGGGTCCTCGACACCGGTGACGAGGATCGCTGCGTCGGGGAACTTCTGTGCGAACGACGCGACGAAGGGGATCGAGCCGCCCACGCCGATGTCGACCGGCTCGACTCCCCAGGCGTCGGTGAACGCCGCGCGTGCCTGGTCATAGACGGGACCGTTGGCGTCGGCGTCGAAGCCGGCGCCCTGGTCGTCGAGGTGGACCTCGACCTTCGCGCCCCACGGGGTGTTCTCGGCGATGTGACGCTGCACCGCGGCATACGCCTCCATGGGCACCTCGTCGGGGGCCAGCCGGATCGACACCTTGGCGCTCGCAGTGGGCACCAGGGTGTTGGAGGACTTGGCGACCGAGGGTGCGTCGATGCCGATGACGGTGGCAGTGGGCTTCGTCCAGATGCGGTCGAGCAGGGTGCCGGTGCCGATGACCTCGACCCCGTCGAGCAGGCCGGACTCCTCACGCAGCCGTGTCTCGTCGAACTCCAGGTCGCTGGCCTTGCCGGACTTGAGCCCGGCGATCGCGACGTCGCCGGCATCGTCGTGCAACGTCGCCAGGATGCGGATGAGCGGGGTGATCGCGTCGGGGACGGCCCCACCGAACATGCCCGAGTGGATGCCGTGGTCCAGGGTCGTCACCGTGACGACCACGCGGATCAGGCCGCGCAGGGTGGTGGTGAGGGCCGGCTCGCCGATGGCCCAGTTGGTGGAGTCGGCGAGGACGATGGCGTCGGCGCGCAGCTTCTCGCCGTGCTTCTCCAGCAACGTCGGCAGCGAGTCGGAGCCGATCTCCTCCTCCCCCTCGACGAAGACGGTGACTCCGACGGGCAGGTTGCCGGCGTGGGCGCGCAGGGCGGCCAGGTGGGCCATGATGCCGGCCTTGTCGTCCGCTGCGCCGCGCCCGTAGAGACGGCCGTCACGCTCCGTGGGCTCGAACGGCGGGCTGTCCCAGTCCTTCTCGTCACCGGGCGGCTGCACGTCGTGGTGGGCGTAGAGCATGACCGTGGGCGCACCCTCGGGCCCGTCGATGTGCCCGATGACCGCTGGGCGACCTCCCTCGCGCACGATCTCGACGTCGAGCCCCTCGGCCCGCRGCAGCGCGGCGGTCGCCTGGGCACTGGCCTCGACGTAGGCCTGGTCGAACGCGTCGAGGCTCACGCTGGGGATGCGGGTGAGGTCCTCGAGGTCCTTGCGCAGGCTCGGCATGAGGCCCGCGACAGTGGTCTTGAGGGCGGAGATCTGGTCGGTCGTCGGCACGTCGTCGGTCACGACGGGGAGCCTAACGCGTGGCTGCGGGGCCACCTCGGGGGTCACCCCCGGGGCTCGCGATTCCGGGGAAGGTGACCACACGGCATACAGTGAACTCGTGTTTGGACGTAACAAGACCCTGAACGAGCAGCAGACCGCATCGGTCACTCATGCCCCCCGCGAGGGAGCCAAGAACCGGCCCACGCCCAAGCGCAAGGACCAGGAGGCAGCCAACCGGCGCCCACTGGTGGTCACCGACCGCAAGGCCGCACGCGACACCGACAAGGTCAAGCGCCGCGAGGCCCAGCTCAAGCAGCGGGCCGCGATGGCCACGGGCGACGAGGCCCACCTGCCCGCTCGCGACAAGGGACCGGTGCGTCGCTACATAAGGGACTACATCGACGCCCGCTGGAACCTCGGCGAGTTCATGCTCCCGGTCATGATCGTGGTGCTCGCGCTGTCGTTCATCCGCATCCCGGCCGTGTTCGCCGCCGTCTCGATCGGCGTCTACGGCCTCCTGCTGGCCGCCGCCATCGACGGCTTTCTCATGTGGCGAAGGCTCAAGAAGCTGCTCGTCGCCAAGTTCGGTGAGGACAAGGTCGGTCGCGGCCTGGCGATGTACGCCGTGATGCGCGGCTTCCAGCTCCGGCGCTCGCGCATGCCGAAGGCCCTGGTCAAGCGCGGCGACTTCCCCGTCTGAGCGGCTGTGGGGCTGCCCCTGGGCAGCTGGTCTGCACCTACTCCGCGGCGCGCAGGCTCATCGGCCCGTAGACGAGGGCGCCTTCGTGGAAGAGCTTGACCGCGTCGACACCGAGGTCGGTGAGCTCGTGCCACGACTCGCCGAACCAGTTCTCGGCGTCCGACTGCGACGGGAACGCGGTCGTCACCAGCTCGTCGCCGGTCATGGCGTTGCCCTCGCCGTCGAGGTAGGTCCAGGTCCACGCATCGCTCATGGTTCCACTCTAGGGTTCGGCCCGTGATCGTGTTCGAGGCAGTGACCATCGCGTATGCCGGGGAGCCGGCGCTGCGCGACGCCTCCTTCACGATTCCCGAGGGTGAGCTGGTCCTCGTGGTCGGCCCGACCGGATCAGGCAAGACCTCCCTGCTTCGGTGCCTGGGCGACGCGACGACTCCTGAGGGCTTCGACGCCCGCGGCGGCTCCGAAGCCATCCGGACCGGCCGGGTGCTCGTGGACGGGATGGACCCGCTCGGCGCGGGCGCCGACCAAGGCGGCGCCGTCGTGGGGCTGGTTCGACAGGACCCCGCCTCCGGGCTGGTCGAAGGCACGGTGGAAAGCGTCATCGCCGCAGGCGTGCGGCCGCGCGCGGACGACCCGCACGGCGGCCAGCGACAGGTCGAGGAGACGCTCGACCTGCTCGGCCTCGCGGACCTCCGAGGCCGTCGCGTGGTCGACCTGTCCGGTGGGCAACAACAGCGAGTGGCCATCGGGGTGGCTCTAGCTGCCGGGCCCCGGGTCCTGGTCCTCGACGAACCGACGTCCGCGCTCGATCCCGTGGCAGCCGAGGAGGTCCTCGCGATCCTGCACCGCCTGGTCCACGACGTCGGCATCACCGTGGTCGTCGCCGAGCACCGCCTCGAGCGGGTGGTGCACCACGCCGACTCCGTGCTGCTCGTCGAGGCGGGTCGTGTGACCGGCCCGCTCGATCCCGAGACGGCGATGGCCCGGTCGTCCATCCGCCCTCCCGTGGTCGAGCTCGGCCTCCGGCTGGGCTGGACTCCGGTCCCCCTCTCCGTGCGGTCAGCCCGCCGGCAGGCTCGTGGCCTGCGGGCTTCCCTCGAGGACGCTGCCGCGATGACCGAAGAGCAGGCCGGCGAGGTGCAGGTCGAGGGGCGCGTCGACGGGCGCGTCGAGGGGCGCGTCGAGGTGCGCCGGCTCAGCCTGGTCCGCGGGCAGGTCGTCGCCCTCCGCTCGGTGACCCTGCAGGTCGGTGCGGGTGAGGTGGTCGTCCTGATGGGCCGCAACGGTGCTGGCAAGTCGAGTCTGCTCGGCGCGCTCGACGGCACCCTGCAGCCGACGTCCGGACGGGCCACGCTCTCGGGTCACGCGGCCCTCGCGCCGCAGAACCCCGGCGCTCTCCTGACGGACTCCCCCGTCGACGACCAGCTCACCGCCAACGACGCGGTGTTCACCCTGCCACCGGGGTCGAGTGCCGCCGTCCTCGAGCGTCTCGTCCCGGGGCTGTGCCACGACCGCCACCCCGCCCAGCTCTCCGAGGGCCAGCAGATGTGCGTGGCGCTGAGCTTGGTGCTGGCTCGTCGCAGCCAGGTGGTGCTGCTCGACGAGCCCACCCGCGGACTGGACTACCAGGCGAAAGCTCGGCTGACCTCCCTGCTGACGCAGCTCGCCGCTGCCGGCCGCACCATCATCGTGGCCACCCACGACGTGGAGCTGGCTGCCGAGGTCGCCACCCGGGTGGTCATCCTCGCCGAAGGAGAGGTCGTCGCCGACGGTCCCGCGAGTCGCATCCTGAGCGACTCGCCGGCGTTCGCGCCGCAGGTCGCCAAGGTGATGCATCCGCTGCCCCTGCTGCGGGTCTCCGACGTCGTCGGCTAGTTCGTCGCCGGCTGGTTCGGCGGACCGGCCTCCACGCGGTGGCGGATCTCGGCCAGCCCGGCCGGACCGGGGGCGACGCTCCACCAGCTCTCGATCCACCACGTCGCCCCGATCGCGGCCCATTCGTGCGGGGTCCCCGCCGACCTGACGAACTCGCCCGTGCTGTCGCCCTCGATGACCACGTCGTAGCCCTCCCACGGCAGCCCTTGGGCCTCTCGCAGCCGGCGCACGACACCGAGCACCTCGGCCACCGACTCCAGGGTGAGGTGTGGGCTGCCCGGCTGGGCGCCGGGCACCGCGACGGTCGGGAGCACCCCCTGCCAGCGCGCGGCACGCTCCAGCGACGGCTGCCCGTGTCGGCCCGGCAGGTGGGCCCCCACCACCCACACCGGTGGATGCGGTCGCTGGACCGGTGGCGGCGGCAGCGGCGGAGCGCCCGGACGTACGGGCCGAACCGGATAGTGGACCCCGTCGTAGGTGAACGGCTCGCCCGACAGGAGCCCGCGGTAGACGGCGAGCGACTCGTCGAGCTTCTGCGCCCGCACCGCCCGGCCCTCGTCGGGCTCGAACCGGGTCCAGCCGGGGTGCAGCGCACCGAGGCCGACCGACATGACGACACGGCCACCGCTGAGGCGGTCGACGGAGCTGACCATCGACGCGAGATCCCACGGCCGGTGTCGACTGGCCGGCGTGAGCAAGGTGCCCAGCCGGATCGTCGACGTCTGCATCGCCGCGGCGGCCAGGGTCACCCAGGCGTGCTCGCCGTAGAGGCTCTCCCACGTGAAGACGGCGTCCCAGCCGTACTGCTCACCGAGCGCCGCCACCTCGGCGAACTCGCGGGCGTCGGCGAACGGGACGACGAACCCGTATCTCATCCTGCGAAGCTACGCCTGACCCCCGACAGTCCGAGGCGCGCGAGCAGTGCCTCCGGCCATGACGATCTCGGGCTCGACGACGACCTCGGTGGTCAGCGAGTTGGAGATGTAGCACTGGTCGTGCGCCTCGTGGGTCATCCGCAGCACCAGCGCCGGATCGGTCCCGGCCGCAACTGTCACGACCGGCCGCAGCACGATCCGCGTGATCCGCTGAGGCACCAGGTCGGGCGGCATCTCCCCCAACGCGTCGTCCGCGTAGCCGATGACGTCCACGCCGCCACGGGCAGCGACGGCGAGGAACGACAGCAGCTGGCACGACGAGGCTGCGAGGACGAGCAGCTGCTCGGGGTTCGGCAGGTCGGGGTCACCACGAAAGTGCGGGTCGGCACTCAGGTCGAACCCCTCGGTCGCCGGCGGCGTCCACGCCGTGTGGGCCCGTGGATAGGCGCGGTAGCCCCCTGCGGTGGACCCGCTCCACTCGACCCGCGCGGAGTACACGTGTCCGCGAAAGTCCTTGTCCGGCATACCCGATCCCCTGTGAGTCCCGTGCGTGCGCAGGCCTAGTCCTCGCGGACGTCGACCTGCACGAACGGCGGCTTCACGACCGTGGCCGTCACCTCGCGGCCACGGACGTCGATGACGACCTCGTCGCCTGCGGCGACGGTCGGCGCCAGCAGCGCCAGGGCGATGCCGTTCTTCAGCGTCGGGCTGAACGTCCCCGAGGTCACCTCGCCGACGACCTCACCGTTGACCTTCACCTCGCAGTGCGCCCGAGGTATGCCGCGGCCGGTCGCGAGCAGGCCCCAGGCCACCCGCGCGGGGCCGGCAGCCTTCTCGGCGACGAGTGCCTCACGACCCCAGAACGCCTCCTTCTTCCAGCCGACCGCCCAGCCGACGCGTGCCTGGACCGGCGTGATCGACGGGGACAGCTCGTTGCCGTGCAAGGCATACCCCATCTCGGTGCGCAAGGTGTCCCGCGCCCCCAGGCCGCAGGGCAGCCCATCGTACGGCGCCGCCGCCTCGATGAGGGCGTCCCACAGCTGGGCGGAGACCTCCCACGCCGGCACCAGCTCGTAGCCGCGCTCACCGGTGTAGCCGGTGCGGCAGACGATGACCGGATGGCCGTTCCAGTCGGTCTCGACGAAGGACATGTACTCGTGCCCCGTGGGGAGGCCGAGCGCCGCGAGCACCTCGTCGCTCTTGGTGCCCTGGACGGCGATGACGCCGTAGCCCTCGTGCAGGTTCTCCACCGTCAGACCCTCGGGGGCGGCCGCCGCCAGCAGCTCGACCACTGCGCCGGTGTTGGCCGCGTTCGGGATGAGGAAGACGTCGTCGTCACTGCGCAGGTAGGCGATCAGGTCGTCAACGACCCCGCCGGAGTCGTTGCAGCACAAGGTGTACTGCGCCTTGCCCTCGTGGATGCGGTCGAGGTCGTTGGCCAGGCAGGAGTTCACGAACTCCTTGGCCCCGGGCCCGGAGACGCGAGCCTTGCCGAGGTGGGAGACGTCGAAGATGCCGACCGAGGTGCGCACCGCCGAGTGCTCGCGGACGACCCCGCCACCGGGGTACTCGATGGGCATCTCCCAGCCGCCGAAGTCGGCCATCTTGGCCCCGAGGGCCACGTGCCGGTCGTGCAGGGGTGAGGTCTTCAGGGCTCCGTCGCTCATGCTCCGAACGCTACCGCCCTCCACCTGCACCTCACACGGCACGGCTATCCTGCGCAGCAGCAGGTGCCACCAGCCCCGATACGAAGGATGAGTACGTGACGACCGTCAACGTCTCCGACCGCCCCGCCCACGACCTCAAGGCCGACGCCCTCGTCCTTGCCACGGTCGACTCCGACGGCAAGGCCGCCCTGGCCGCAGGCCACGGTCTGCCGCGCGTCGCCGCCACCCATGTCGCGGCGCAGCTCGCGGCGTTGCACGCCACGGGTGCCGCCGACGAGGTGCTCACGATCGCCGCGGTGCCGGGCGTCGCCGCACCGCGCGTGGTCCTCACCGGCTTGGGCAAGGGCACCGCCCGCACGGCCTCGTTCGACCACGAGGTGCTGCGGCGCGCTGCCGGGGCCGCATCGAGGTCGCTCAAGAACGCGGCCAAGGTCGTCGTCGCGCTGCCGACCACCGGCGCGGAGTCCGTCGCCGCCGTGGCCGAGGGCGCTGCGCTCGGCGCCTACCGGTATGCCGGCGTGCGGGGCCCCGCTGCCAAGCCCACCAAGGGCATCACCACGGTCACCGTCGCCACGTCCGACGCGCGCGTCAAGGCGGTCAAGGCCGCTGCCACCCGAGCGGGCATCCTGGCCGATGCCAAGGCCTACGCCCGAGACCTGGTCAACACTCCCCCGAACCAGCTCTTCCCCCAGTCGTTCGCAGACTCCGTCAAGGCACGCAACGCCGCGGCGACCGCCAAGGTCACCATCAAGGTGCTCGACGAGAAGGCGCTCGAGAAGGGCGGCTTCGGCGGCATCGTCGGCGTCGGCCAGGGCTCGGTCAACCCGCCGAGGATGGTCACCCTGACGTGGAACCCCCCGAAGGCCACAGCCTCGGTGGCGCTCGTCGGCAAGGGCATCACGTTCGACTCCGGCGGCCTCAACCTCAAGCCCGCCACGGGGATGCTCACGATGAAGTCCGACATGGCCGGAGCCGCGGCCGTCGCGGCAACCGTCCTGGCCGCGGCCGAGCTCGGCCTGCCGGTCAAGGTCACCGGCTACCTCTGCCTCGCGGAGAACATGCCGAGCGGCACCGCTCAGCGCCCCAGCGACGTCGTGACGATGCGCAACGGCACCACTGTCGAGATCCTCGACACCGACGCCGAGGGACGGATGGTCCTGGGTGACGGCATCTGCCTGGCCGGCGAGGCCAAGCCGGACGCCATCGTCGACATCGCGACCCTCACCGGCGCCCAGATGGTCGCCCTCGGTGGCCGGGTCGCCGGAATCATGGCCAACGACGATTCCTTCCGCGACCGGGTCGGCGGGGCAGCTGCGGCCGCTGGCGAGGCGGCCTGGGCGATGCCCCTGCCCGCCGACCTGCGCAGCCAGCTCGACTCGGGCGTGGCGGACCTCGCCCACAAGGGCGAACGGTGGGGCGGGATGCTCACTGCCGGTCTCTTCCTCCAGGAGTTCGTCACCAAGGGCACGCCCTGGGCGCACGTCGACATCGCCGGACCGTCGTACAACGAGGGCTCGCCGTGGGGCTACACCCCGAAGGGCGCCACCGGCTACGGCGTCGGCACCCTCCTGCGGCTGGTCGAGGACTACGCCGGCTGACAGCAAATGCTGGAACGCCGGAGGGGCCCGTCCACATCGGACGGGCCCCTCCGGCGTTCACTGCGCTGCTGGCGTCGGGAGCCTGGCGCGGTCAACCGCCGCTCTTGCGGCGGAACATCTGCTGCGTAGCCGTCGTCGCCGCCGCCTGCGCGTGGTCGACCTTGCCGTGCTCGGTGTCGTCCGACACGTCGCGACCTGCGTGCGACTGCTTCTTGTCGAGGGCCTCGCGGAACTTGCGCTTCATCTCCTCGCTCGGTCCCTGCCCCCCGGGCTTCTGTTCCCCAGACTTCCTTGCGTCACCGGACTTGGCCATGGTGCCTCCTGCTTCTCGGTGCTGAACGGGCCGGTTCCCGGCCCGCAGGTCTGTGCCCACTCTGCCAGCCACGCGGCATACGGTCACTGCTTCTTGCGCTGGCGCGAGTTCCACTCGCGCATCCTGTTGGGGTAGCCGGTCTGCAGCACGTCGTAGACGGGCACCTCGAGGCTGCGGGCGAGGGCGAAAGCCGCGTCGCGGGACCCCGCTGCCCGACGGGTCCACTCGCCGTCGTAGGCGATCAGGATCACCGTGGTGGCAGTGACGTTGGTCGGCGGCTCGACATAGGCCTCGACACCCCGGCGGCTCGTGGCGAACTCGGTCAGGTGCTTGCGCACGGCCTGCTGGTCCACGGCCATGTTGGGCCCGTCGGAGGGTCCCCGGTCCGAGCGCTTGCCGCTCCGCTTCCACCACGCCATGGTGCCAACGATACGGGGAGCGGTCCTTCGATCCGACGCCATTCGGGGCACTGGACCGCCGCAGCCCCCTGACCTGCGGACCATCGGTCGACCTGCTTGCGCCTCGGTGTGCAATCAGTGACAAGATGCTCTGTGTCGATCCCGGACCGGCCACGACCTGACCGCGACCCGTGAGCGACGCGACAATCCGACGCACACGACGCAAGGGAGCGAACATGCCGGCTGACGCCGAGGCCATCGACGAGACCACGTACGACGTGGTGATCCTCGGAGGCGGAAGTGGCGGCTACGCCTGCGCGTTCCGGGCGGCCGAGCTCGGGCTGCGGGTCGCTCTCGTGGAGAAGGGCAAGCTGGGCGGCACCTGCCTGCACGTCGGCTGCATCCCGACCAAGGCGCTGCTGCACGCCGCCGAGGTCGCCGACACCGCCCGCGAGGGCGAGCACTTCGGGGTGAAGTCGACCTTCGAGTCGGTCGACATGTCGGGCGTCAACGCCTACAAGGACGGTGTCATCGCCCGTCTCTACAAGGGCCTGCAGGGCCTGGCCAAGGCACACAAGATCGAGCTGGTCGAGGGCGTCGGTCGCCTGGTCGACCGCTCCACCGTCGAGGTCGACGGCCGCCAGGTCCGCGGTCGCAACGTCGTGCTCGCCACCGGCTCCTACGCCAAGTCCCTGCCGGGGCTGGAGATCGGCGGCCGCATCATGACCAGCGAGCAGGCGCTGACCCTCGACTTCGTCCCCCCGCGGGTCGTGGTCCTCGGCGGCGGCGTCATCGGCGTCGAGTTCGCGTCCGTGTTCAAGTCGTTCGGCTCCGAGGTGACCATCGTCGAGGCCCTGCCCCGACTCGTCGCCGCTGAGGACGAAGCCATCTCCAAGACGCTCGAGCGGTCGTTCCGCAAGCGCAAGATCGCGTTCCGGACCGGAGTGAAGTTCGCCGGGGCGACCCAGTCCGGTGACACCGTGTCGGTGTCGCTCGAGGACGGCAGCGCCATCGAGGCCGACCTCCTGCTGGTGGCCGTCGGCCGCGGACCAGTCACCGAGGGGCTCGGTTACGCCGAGGCCGGCGTGACCCTGGACCGCGGCTTCGTGACCACCGACGAGCGGCTGCGCACCGGAGTCGAGGGTGTGTATGCCGTGGGTGACATCGTGCCCGGCCTCCAGCTGGCGCACCGCGGGTTCGCCCAGGGCATCTTCGTCGCCGAGGAGATCGCCGGGCTGTCACCGGCAGTGATCGACGAGCTCGGGATCCCGCGGGTCACCTACTGCGACCCCGAGATCGCCTCGGTCGGGCTCACCGAGGCACAGGCCGGCGAGAAGTACGCCGACATCGAGACCTACGAGTACAACCTCGGTGGCAACGGCAAGTCCCAGATCCTCCAGACCCAGGGCTTCGTCAAGCTGGTCCGTGAGAAGGACGGCCCGGTGGTCGGCGTGCACATGATCGGCGCCCGCATGGGTGAGCAGATCGGCGAGGCGCAGCTGATCTACAACTGGGAAGCCCTGCCCTCCGACGTCGCCTCCCTGATCCACGCCCACCCCACCCAGAACGAGGCGCTCGGCGAGGCCCACCTGGCTCTGGCCGGCAAGCCGCTCCACGCGCACAACTAATAGGAGAACGAGCAGATGTCTGAACGCGTGACCATGCCAGCCCTGGGTGAGTCCGTCACCGAAGGCACCGTGACGCGCTGGCTGAAGAATGTCGGCGACACGGTGGCGGTTGACGAGCCACTGCTCGAGGTKTCGACCGACAAGGTCGACACCGAGATCCCGTCGCCCGTGGCTGGCGTCCTGCAGGAGATCCTCGCCCAGGAGGACGACACCGTCCCGGTGGGTGCCGACCTCGCCGTCATCGGCGACGGCTCAGAGGGTTCCGGTGGCGGCGACCAGGACCAGCAGCAGGACCAGCAGCAGGACCAGCAGCAGGACCAGCAGCAGGACTCCGGGGAGCAGCAACAGGACGCTGGGGAACAGCCCTCGCAGGAGCAGGCCTCCGCCGGGTCGGACGAGCCGCCGGCCGAGGCTCCGTCGACCGAGCAGGCCCCGCAGGCCTCGACCTCGGAGCCCGAGCAGTCCGGTGAAGGCAGCCAGGGCGACAGCAGCCAGGGCGGGGCCTCCGGTGGCGAGACCGTGAAGATGCCGGCGCTCGGTGAGTCCGTCACCGAGGGAACTGTCACCAGGTGGCTCAAGGCCGAGGGCGACAGTGTCGACGTCGACGAGCCGCTGCTCGAGGTCTCGACCGACAAGGTCGACACGGAGATCCCCTCGCCGGTCGCAGGCACGCTGACCAAGATCCTCGTCCAGGAGGACGACACCGTCCCCGTGGGTGGCGACCTGGCCATCATCGGCGGCTCTGGTGGCAGCTCGGCTCCTGCCCAGGAAGCCCCCGCCCAGGAGGCGCCCGCCGCCCAGGAAGCCCCCGCCCAGGAGGCCCCGGAGCAGGAGGCCCCGGAGCAGGAAGCCCCCGCCCAGGAGGCCCCCGCCGCCCAGGAAGCCCCGGCTCCCGCCGCGGCCCCGGCCGCCCCCGCCCCCGCCGCCGCACCGGCGCCGGCGCCGGCACCTGCTGCCTCGGGATCCGACGACACTGATGCCTCGGCCTACGTCACTCCGTTGGTGCGCAAGCTCGCATCGGAGAACAACGTCGACCTCGGCTCTCTCAAGGGCACCGGCGTCGGCGGACGGATCCGCAAGCAGGACGTCCTCGACGCGGCCAAGGCCGCCGAAGAGGCCGCTGCCGCGCCCGCCCCTGCTGCAGCCTCCACCCCGGCGCCGGCCGCAGCAGCCACGTCCGCACCGGCTGCATCCAGTGGGGCCGCCTCGGTCTCGCCCAAGCGGGGCACGACCGAGAAGATGTCGCGGCTGCGGCAGACCATCGCCAAGCGGATGGTCGAGTCGCTGCAGGTGTCGGCCCAGCTGACCACCGTGGTCGAGGTCGACGTCACCAAGATCGCCCGACTCCGGACCAAGGCCAAGACCGAGTTCGAGCAGCGTGAGGGCACCAAGCTCAGCTTCCTGCCGTTCTTCGCGCTCGCGGCCGTCGAGGCCCTCAAGGCCCACCCGGCGGTCAACTCCAGCGTCGAGGGCACCGAGGTCACCTACCACGGCACCGAGAACCTGGGCGTCGCGGTCGACACCGAGCGCGGCCTGCTCGTGCCGGTCATCAAGGACGCCGGTGACCTCAACATCGCCGGGCTGGCCCGCAAGATCGCCGACCTCGCGGAGCGCACCCGCACCAACAAGATCGGCCCGGACGAGCTCGGCGGCGGCACCTTCACGCTGACCAACACCGGCAGTCGCGGAGCGCTCTTCGACACCCCGATCATCAACCAGCCCAACGTCGCCATCCTCGGCACGGGTGCGGTCGTCAAGCGCCCGGTCGTCGTGTCCGACGGTGACGGCGGCGAGACGATCTCGATCCGCTCGATGGTCTACCTCGCGCTGTCGTACGACCACCGCGTCGTCGATGGTGCCGATGCCGCCCGCTTCCTCACGACGATGAAGTCGCGTCTCGAGGACGGCAACTTCGAGTCCGACCTCGGTCTGTAGCGGAGTCGGTCGAGCAGGTTCAGCAGATGCCGCAGCGTGTTGCCATCACCGGTGCCTCCGGACTGATCGGCAGCGCGCTGTCGGCGTTCCTGCGGGGGCGCGGCGACGAGGTCGTCCACCTGGTGCGGCGGGCTCCCTCCGCGCCGGACGAGGTCCAGTGGGACCCGGCCAACCGTCGCCTCGACCCGTCTGCCCTGCGCGGCGTGACGGCCGTGGTCCACCTCGCGGGCGCGGGTGTCGGGGACAGGCGGTGGACCCCCGCCTACCAGCAGGAGATCCTGGCCTCCCGCGTGGATGGCACCACCACCATCGCCACCACCCTCGCGACCCTGGCCGCGCAGGGTCAGCGAGTCCGCCTGGTCAGCGGCGCGGCCGTGGGCTTCTACGGCGACCGCGGGGACGAGGTCCTGACCGAGGAGTCCGCTCCCGGCGAAGGCTTTCTCAGCGAGGTGGTCCGGGCGTGGGAGGCGGCAGCGGAGCCGGCCCGTGCGGCCGGTCTGTCGGTGGCCACGACCCGCACCGGCCTGGTGTTCGCGCCAGATGGCGGTGCACTCTCGCGCATGCTGCCGCTGGCCAGGCTCGGCATCAACGGCCCCCTGGGCAACGGGCGTCAGTGGTGGCCGTGGATCTCGTTGCGCGACACCGTGGGCGGCCTGGCCCACCTCGTCGACCGCTCCGAGATCGAGGGGCCGGTCAACCTCGTCGGACCACACCCTGACCACCAGCTCGACATCGCGAGGGAGCTGGGCCGCCAGATCCACCGGCCCGCCCTGCTGCCGGCCCCGGCCTTCGGGATCAAGCTGGTGCTCGGCGGCTTCTCCGACGAGGTGCTCACCAGCAAGCGCGCCGTTCCCGCGAGGCTCACCGAGTCCGGCTTCGTCCACCAGGACCCGACGGTCGAGTCCGCCTTACGTTGGGTGTTGTCCCAACGGCCCTAGAGGGTGTCGCCCGTGATGCTGTCCACCAGCCACCGTCCGGACGTCCACCTCAGCTGGTAGCGCAGCTCCTCGCCCGCGACCGCCGGGCGTGTCTGGGCCCGACCCGCGGTGTCGACGACCCGGTATGCCGCCGTCCCCACCACCGCGTCGACCGCAGCCGTGGTCGCGGTGTGCCTCACGGTGCGGGCCGACGTCACTGTCAGCGCCACGCCCTCCCAGGACTGGCCCGAGGTGTCGAGGTCCCGCAGCAGCGCGGTGTCCTGGGCCATGGCGGCGGAGCCGGGGACGTCCAGGCGGGCGAGTGCCGCGGCCGACCTCGACATCGTCACCTCGGCCCGCAACCCGGCCAGTGCGGACATCAGTCCGCGTGGATCGGTCTGCGGGGCGGTCGGGTCCGCCGCGAGGTCCCGCCGAGCGCGGGAGACGCCGCCCCCTCCCGCCTGCGTCGGCGCACCCGTCGGGCCAGGAGCGGAGACGGGCAGCAGCCCGTCGCGCGAGGCGCTCGAGGGGGCGGCCGCGTCCCGCGACCGGTGGACCCAGTCGGGCGTGGCGAGGCGGCCGCCGGCCATCAGTCCGCCGCAGCCGAGTCCGACAGCCAGCACCAGCAGGGTGCAGAGCGCAGGAGCCCGACTCGGCTCACGAGAGCGCCGCTCCGCGCCATCGACCGGAGTTGCCGCCCCGGACTGCCGCAGGCGCTGGGTCAGCAGTGACGTCTCGTCGCTGCCCACCACGAGTCGGAGCGGCTCGCACGGGGCCGAGTCGTAGTAGGTCAGGGCCAGCTCAGCAGCGGTGGGGCGGGCGTGTGGGTCGCTGTGCAGTGCACGCAACGTGATCTCGGACCACGCGGGCGGCAGACCGGGCGCAAGCTCCTCGAGGGGTCGACGCAGGGCCACCGGTGCCGGCGGCGAGCCGGTGACACACCACCAGGCGAGCGCACCCACGGCATACACGTCGGAGGCGGCGGTGACCACGCCGCGATCGAGGACCTCGGGCGCGACGAAGCCCTCGGTGCCCCAGAGCTCCCCGGGCAGCTCGCCCACCAACGAGGCGACCCCGAGGTCGGCCAGCAGCGGTCGCCCCGTGCGTTCGACCAGGACGTTGGCCGGGGTGACGTCGCCGTGGACGACGCCCAGCCCGTGCAGGCCCGCCAGGGCCCGGGCGACCGGAGCGAGCATCGTCACCGACTCCCCCACGCTCAGGTGGCCGCGCGCCCGGACGAGGCCCTCCAGGGAACCACCGCGCACCCGGTCGAGCACCAACGCGACCGCGGCAGGCTCACCCGGCAACCCGACCGCCTCGTGGAACGCGACCAGCCCTTCGACGTCGACCCTGGCCAGCACGGCCAGCTCGCGGGCCAGCGAGTCGGCCTGGTCGGACTGGCCGACCGGCACCACCTTGACGGCCACAGCCGCCCCGTCACTGTCCCGCGTCGCGGCCCACACGGTGCCGGATCCCCCGCGCCCCAAGAGCTCGCCCAGTAGGTAGCCGGGCACGTCTGGCCGCGTCGCAGCGCTCTCGGTACTCATCGCGCCACTATGCCCAGTCCAGCGACACCAGCCTGCGAGTTGTCCACAGGCCCCTCCTAGAGTCGGGGCATGCCTGCAGACCAGCCGACCATCCTCGCCACCTCGGGTGGCTACCGCATGGCCCAGCGCAGCCGTTTCGAGTTCGACGCCCTGGTGCACCACGCGGTCGCGCTCTCCGGCGCCGAGGGCACCCCCGAGGTCACCGTGCTCGGCACGGCTAGCGGGGACCAGCGGAGCTTCGCCGCCGAGGTCGACGAGGCGGGACGGGCGGCCGGGTTCGCCGTCACGAACCTGCACCTGTTCCCCATGCCGAACCTCGACGACGTGGAGGGCCACCTCCTGTCCCAGGACGTCGTCTGGGTCAACGGCGGGTCGGTCGCCAACCTCCTCGCGGTCTGGCGGGTGCACGAGCTGGACGCTGTCTTCCGACGGGTCTGGGAGGCGGGAGTGGTCCTCGCCGGCGTCTCCGCCGGCTCGATCTGCTGGTATGCCGGGGGCACGACCGACTCGTTCGGCCCCGAGCTCCGCGCGGTGACCGACGGCCTGGGCTTCCTGCCGTACGGCAACGGCGTGCACTACGACTCCGAGGAACGCCGGCGCCCCCTCGTGCACCGCCTCGTGGCTGACGGCACGCTGCCGACGACGCACTGCACGGACGACGGGGTCGGGCTGGTCTACCACCGCACCGAGCTCGTCGAGGCCGTCACCGAGCGGGACGGAAAGGCTGCGTTCATCGTCAGTCGCGACGCTGGTAGCGCCGCGGGTGCCGTCGAGGAGCGTCTGGAAACCCGCCGTCTCCCTCGGGCGTAGGCTGACCCGCATGCGTTTCGAGCACGTGGGCTTCGCCCCCGACTTCGTCGACTACGAGGCTGCCTGGGCCCACCAGCGTGAGGTGCACGCCGCGGTCGTCGAGGGTGCGGAGGACACGGTGCTACTGCTTGAGCACGCCGCGGTCTACACCGCGGGCAAGCGCACCGAGGCACACCAACGGCCCTTCGACGGCACCCCTGTCATCGACGTCGACCGGGGCGGGCTGATCACCTGGCACGGGCCCGGTCAGCTGGTCGGCTATCCGATCGTCCGGTTGCACGGTGTCCCGATCGACGTCGTGGCCCACGTGCGCCGCCTCGAGGAGGTCATGATCCGCACCTGCCGCGACTTCGGCGTGGACGTGACGCGGGTGGAGGGTCGCAGTGGCGTCTGGGCCCTGGCCGACGACGCCCCTGGTGGTCGTCCGGACCGCAAGCTCGGCGCGATCGGCGTGCGGGTGAGCCGACAGGTCACCATGCACGGCTTCGCCCTCAACTGCGACGCGGACCTTGCCTGGGCCGACAACATCGTCGCCTGCGGGATCGACGACGCCGGGGTGAGCTCGATCAGCCGCGAAGCCGGGCGCGTGGTCACCGTCCAGGACGTCCTCCCGTATGCCGAGAAGCACCTCTTCGACGTCCTCGCCTCGGGCGCGTGAGGGCCGCCGACCGGCACCCGACCACCGCGGACACGTCGGTCGCCCCCGAGGGCTCCACGCCCGCCGCCCTGTCACGACGCCTGGTGCAGCTGGTGCTCTCGTGCGTGGTCCTGGGCGCGGGAGTGGCCTGTCTCCTCGACGCGGCCCTCGGCTCGGACGGCTACTCGACCCTGATCTCGGGCCTCACGAAGGCCTCCGGGCTGCCATTCGTCGTCGTCAACGTCGGGGCGGGGATCCTGCTCATCGGGGTGGCCTGGAGCCGGGGCACCCGACCGGGAGTGGGCACGGTCGTGCAGATGGTCGTCGTCGGGGCCACCGTCAACGTGCTGCTCCCTGTCCTACCGACCCCGACGACGCTGGGACCCCGGTTCGTGGAGCTGGCGGCGGCGTTCGCCCTGCTGTCGCTGGGGGTGGCCGGCTACCTCGCGTCGCACACCGGTGCCGGCCCGGCGGAGGCGGCTGCGATCTCGTTCGACCCGCCACTGCCCTTCAAGTGGAGCTACACCGTGCTGCAGGCGGTCAGCGCGGTGGGCGGCTGGTCCCTGGGAGCGGCCGTCGGGCCGGGCACCCTGCTGGTCTCGATCCTGGTCGGGCCGACCGTGGACCTGCTCACCCGGGCGCTGTTCCACAGTCGCAAGGTCTCGGCCTGACCCGCCACCCCTCCCGGAGGTGAGGCGCGGGAATAGTCCTCCGAGGGCAGGCGTACCCTTGAGGGACGCCCGGTGACCTCCGGGCGCACCCGTGCCCCACGGCATACCGGACGACCCGACCGGGTCGCTGCACAGGGCACGTGCACCACCGAGAGGGCAAGGGAGTCTTCGTGACCATCGCACCCGAGGGCCGCCGACTGCTGCGCGTCGAGGCGCGCAACGCCGAGACGCCGATCGAGCGCAAGCCCGAGTGGATCCGCACGACCGCGAAGATGGGCCCGGAGTACACCAAGCTCCACTCGATGGTGAAGACCGAGGGTCTGCACACGGTCTGCCAGGAAGCCGGGTGCCCCAACATCTTCGAGTGCTGGGAGGACCGCGAGGCGACCTTCCTCATCGGCGGTGACGTCTGCACCCGCCGCTGCGACTTCTGCGACATCGCCACCGGCCGGCCCGAGTCACTCGACCGCGACGAGCCCCGGCGGGTCGCGGAGTCGGTGGCCCAGATGGGACTGCGCTACTCGACCGTGACCGGCGTCGCGCGCGACGACCAGCCCGACGGCGCCGCCTGGCTCTACGCCGAGACGATCCGCCAGATCCACGCCAAGAACCCCAACACCGGTGTGGAGATCCTGCCCCCCGACTTCGGCGCCAAGCCCGAGCTCGTGGGCCAGCTGTTCGACGCGCGTCCCGAGGTCTTCGCCCACAACCTCGAGACCGTGCCGCGCATCTTCAAGCAGATCCGGCCCGCCTTCACGTACGAGAAGTCGCTCAAGGTGCTGTCCATGGCCCGCGACGCCGAGCTCGTCACCAAGTCCAACCTCATCCTCGGCATGGGTGAGCAGGACCACGAGGTGGAGCAGGCGATCGCCGACCTGCACGACGCGGGCTGCGACATCCTCACCATCACGCAGTACCTGCGCCCCTCCAAGCTGCACCACCCGATCGACCGGTGGGTCAAGCCCGAGGAGTTCGTGCACTGGAGCGACGTCGCCCAGGAGATGGGCTTCAAGGGCGTCATGGCCGGCCCCCTGGTGCGCTCCTCCTACCGCGCCGGACGCCTCTGGGCGACGGCCATGAAGAAGTGGGGTCGCGAGATCCCCGAGCACCTCCAGCACCTCGCCGAGGCCGCCGGTGACCCCGCCCGCCAGGAGGCCTCTTCCCTCCTCGCCGCACGCCAGCCGGGCGTGTTGGGCGCCCCCGCCTGACACCCGTATCCTGACCCTCATGGCCCGCAAGGAAAAGCAGCAGTCGGACACGCCCAAGAAGCCGGGCCGGTTCGCCCAGGTCCGCCAGGTCTTCACGGCATCGCGCAAGGCCGACCCCACGATCCCGTGGTGGATGCTGCTCGCGTTCCTGGCCGTCCTCGCCGTCGGCGCGGGCATCGGCGTGCTCGTCGGCCACTGGAAGTACGCCCTCGTCCTCTCCTTCCCGCTGGCTCTGCTCGCGGCCACCCTCGTGTTGTCCCGGATGGCCGAGCGCGCGGCCTACCGCTCCCTCGAGGGCCAGCCCGGAGCCGCTGGGGCCGCTCTGGGCTCGCTGCGGCGCGGCTGGTACTTCGACCAGCAGCCGGTCGCCGTCGACGGTGCACGTGGCACTCGACCCGAGGACGTCGCGGGTGCGGCGTTCGTCTACCGGGCTCTGGGTCGCCCCGGCATCGTGCTCATCGGCGAGGGCCCCGATGCCCGTCGCACCAAGCTGCTCACGCAGGAGCGCAAGAAGGTCGAGCGCGTCGCACCCGGCGTTCCCGTGACCGCGATCGTCGTCGGTGACGGCGCCGACGAGGTGTCGATCCGCAAGCTCACCGGCAAGCTCACCCGGATGAAGCCCGTCCTCACCAAGGAGGAGGTGTCGGCCGTCAACAAGCGCCTCAAGTCCCTCGGTGGCCTGCGCCCGCCGATCCCCGCCGGCATGGACCCGATGCGCGCCCGCGTCGACCGCAAGGCCATGCGCGGCCGCTGAGTATCTGCTCTCAGTCGAGCTGGGCGGCCACCGCGGCGGCGAAGCGGGCGACCGAGCCGGGCGCGAGGCGCAGGAACAGGTCGGGTTCGATCAGCTCGAGCTCCATCAGCGTCGGCTGACCGTCCACGTCGATGAGGTCGACGCGCGCGTAGACCAGCTCGTCCGGGGCCAGGGCCATCGCCCGGGCCGCGACGTCGAGCTCCGCCGGGGTCGGCTCGTGCACCTCCTCGGAGCCACCGTGCAGCGCCTGCACGCGGTAGTCGCCCGCCTTGGGCACCTTGCGCACGGCATGGGAGAACTCGCCGCCGAAGAAGAACAGTGACGTCTCCCCCAGCTCGACGCTCGGGGCGAACGGCTGGACGATCGTGTCGCCGGCGGCGACCAGCGCCCCCAGGTGTGCGCCCGCCTCGGCCGAGCCGGCCGGCGCCTTGAGGGCGCCCCTTGCGCCGCCGTCGACCGCCGGCTTGATCACGACGTCGGCCCAGCCGGTGGCGAGCATCCGGTCGACCGGGTGGGCGGCCCCCTTCGCGAGGGGGAGGCTGGGCAGCACGGGTATGCCGGCCTCGCCCAGCTCCGAGAGGTAGCCCTTGTGCGAGTTCCAGCGAATGATGTTGGGGCTGTTGATGATTCGCGAGACCGAGTCAACCCGGTCGGCCCACTCGAGGAACGCGTCGAGGCGGTCGAAGTAGTCCCACGTCGAACGGATCACCACGAGGTCGAAGGATGCCCAGTCAGCCTCGTCGTGCCACACGACCACCTCGGCGGCAACACCCAGGGCGTGCAACGCCTCAGCGATCTGCGGTGGCTCCGGGTCGACGTAGGACGGGTCGGACCAGGTGCACAGGGCGATGCGGTGGCTCGTCACGGAAGGGATTGTCTCAGGCGTGATGAGGGCCCGAAGGATCACCCTGCACTGGGACTTGCCCTCGCGGCATACGCGATATAACGTGAGTCTCAACAACGCGATATAGCGCGAGATGACCCCTCAACGAAAGGACATCCCATGAGCGAGGAATGGTCGATCGACACCGCCAGGGTGCTCGACATCGGCGGCGACGGCGAGCGGGTCCGTCGGCTCAGCGTCGCGATCGTCGGCGGCAGGGTCGACGTCGTGACCCACGCCGACTCCCCCACGGCGCGGGTCGAGATCGCCAAGGTCGAGGGCATGCCGGTGAAGGTCACCTGGGACGGCACGAAGCTCAAGATCACCCACGGCGTGGACTCCACCCGGATCCTGGAGCGGGTGCGTCAGGCCTTCGACGGCCTCGAGCGCAACCGGGTCGCGATCAGCATCTCGATCCCCGAGGACGCCGAGACCTCCGTGAGCACGGTCAGCGCCAGCGGGCTGCTCGCCGGCATGCGGGCGGGCGCCAGGGCCAACACCGTCTCCGGCTCGATCACGATCGACGACATCGTCGGCCCCGTCGACGTCAACACCGTGAGCGGCGAGGTCGAGTGCGGCAACGTGCGCGGCCCGCTCAAGGTGCACTCCGTGTCCGGTGCAGTGACCGCCCAGCACAGCGACGTGCCCGAGGTCAGCATCAGCACGGTCAGCGGCGACGTGGCCCTCGACCTGGTCAACGGCGCTGCCACGATCAAGTCCAACTCGGTCTCCGGGGACGTGACCGTCCGTGCGCCGCACGGTGGCTACGACGTCACGGCCAACACCGCATCGGGCCAGGTCGTCATCGACGGCCACACCATCCACAAGCACTCACGCCAACCCGGCAACCGGCTCACCGACGGCGACGGCAGCCTGCGCCTCAGGGCCAACGCCGTCTCCGGCAACGTCGTGGTCCTCAAGGCGAGCCCGGCAGCGCCCTCGGACGAGGCGTCCGCATGAGCCCCGTCTTCGCGCACGGCCAGCTCCGCCTGTACCTGCTGGCCCTGCTCAACGAGGGTCCCCGGCACGGGTACGAGGTGATCCAGGACCTCGAGCACCGTTTCAACGGGCTGTACTCCCCCAGTGCCGGCACCGTCTACCCGCGGCTGGCCAAGCTCGAGGAGGAGGGCCTTGTGCAGCGGTCCGACGAGGGGCGCAAGGCGATCTACCGGATCACCGAGGCCGGCCGTGAGGAGGTCCGGGCACGCCAGGACGACCTGTCCAGCCTCGAGTCCGATCTCGACCTGTCGGTGCGCGAGCTCGCCGAGCAGGTGCGCTCGCGCGTCCGTGGCCAGACCAAGGACCTGCGCGCCGAGCTCAGGGCCGCGGCGCAGGAGGCCCGCCGCACGGCGACACCGGTCGGTGGCCCGGAGCCGTGGCAAGGCTGGAAGGGCAGCGACCCCAAGGCGATCCGCGATCTCGAGGAGGCCGTTGCCGAGCTGCGGTCCGAGGCGCGAGGCGCGTGGAAACGGCACGGGCTCACGAGCGACCAGAGCCGCGAGATCATCGACATCCTCGCCGAGGCGACGGGGCGGATCCGCGACGTCATCAGCCGGCGCTGACCGACCGCCCGGCTGAGCCTGCCAGTCGGTCAGCTGCGCACGAGGAGGGTGCCAGCCGCCTTGTCGTGCAGGCCGCGACCGTCCTTGTCCCAGAACATCGCGGGCAGGAACATGCACAGCAGCACAGTGCGCACCAGCACCTGGGTGGGCCTGGGCGTGCGACCGTCGAGGGACATCACGCGCAGGCCGACGATGCGGTGGCCGAGGGTGTAGCCGGTCGTGCTGAGCAGGAGGAGGTTCTCCAGGGCGAAGATCGCCAGCAGGATGAGGGTGTCGGTCCCCGAGGCCACTCCCCTGAACGGCAGCGGCACGTGGAACAGCGCCGCCGCGATCAGCTGGCAGGCGGTCCAGTCGATGACGACGCCCACCAGGCGGCGCCCGAACCGGCCCATCGAACCGGCGCCTTCGCGCGGCATACCCAGACGCTCACCGGGGTATGCCGCGGGCGCGCCTGAGCGCGAACCCGGCCCCTGGAGCCACGAACCGATGTCCTTGCGGTCGACCACGCGGAAAGCCTATGTCCGCGTAACACCGGCGAAACATTCGGGTCATGGGCGAGAAATCCCCACCCGTTAGGGTCGACGCCGACACCAGTTGAGCCATGGGCGGATTCGCCCGCCCCACCACAGGAGGTTGGTTTGTTCAGCAATGCTGACGAGGTCCTGAAGTTCATCAAGGACGAGGACGTCATTTTCGTCGACGTGCGGTTCTGTGACCTGCCCGGCGTGATGCAGCACTTCAACGTGCCCGCCAAGAGCCTCGACGCGGAGTTCTTCAAGGAAGGGCAGATGTTCGACGGATCCTCGATCCGCGGCTTCCAGGCCATCCACGAGTCCGACATGAAGCTCATCCCGGACCCCACGAGCGCGTACCTCGACCCGTTCCGCAAGGAAAAGACGCTCATCCTCAACTTCTCCATCGTCGACCCGTTCACCGGCGAGGAGTACTCCCGCGACCCGCGCAACATCGCGGCCAAGGCCGAGGCCTACCTCAAGTCGACAGGGATCGCCGACACCGCGTACTTCGGCGCCGAGGCCGAGTTCTACGTCTTCGACGACGTGCGCTTCGAGACCAAGCAGAACGCCAGCTACTACTACATCAACTCCGTCGAGGCCGCCTGGAACACCGGGCGCGAGGAGGAGGGCGGCAACAAGGGCTACAAGACCCGCTACAAGGGTGGCTACTTCCCCGTCCCGCCGACCGACCACTTCGCCGACATGCGCGACGAGATGACCCTGGCCCTCGAAGCCGCCGGCCTCTCGGTCGAGCGCGCCCACCACGAGGTCGGCACCGCCGGTCAGCAGGAGATCAACTACCGCTTCAACACGCTGAAGCAGGCCGCGGACGACGTGCTGAAGTTCAAGTACATCGTCAAGAACGTCGCGTGGGACGGCGGCAAGACGGTCACCTTCATGCCGAAGCCGATCTTCGGCGACAACGGCTCGGGCATGCACTCGCACCAGTCGCTCTGGAAGGACGGCGAGCCGCTCTTCTACGACGAGCGCGGCTACGGCGGCCTGTCCGACCTGGCCCGCTGGTACATCGGTGGACTCCTCAAGCACGCTCCGGCGCTGCTGGCGTTCACCAACCCGACGGTGAACTCCTACCACCGCCTGGTGCCCGGCTACGAGGCGCCCGTGAACCTGGTCTACTCGGCCCGTAACCGCTCAGCCTGCATCCGCATCCCGATCACCGGCGACAACCCGAAGGCCAAGCGCGTCGAGTTCCGCGTGCCGGACCCGTCGGCCAACCCCTACCTCGCGTTCTCCGCGATGTTGATGGCCGGCCTGGACGGCATCAAGAACCGCATCGAGCCCCCGGAGCCGGTGGACAAGGACCTCTACGAGCTGCCGCCCGAGGAGCACGACGCCATCGCGCAGGTGCCCGGTTCGCTCCCCGAGGTGCTCGCCGCCCTCGAGGCCGACCACGAGTTCCTGCTCGAGGGTGACGTCTTCACCAAGGACCTCATCGAGACCTGGATCGAGTGGAAGCGCAAGAACGAGGTCGACCCGATCCGCTTCCGCCCGCACCCGCACGAGTTCGAGATGTACTTCGATATCTGAGCGAGCGAGAAACGGCGGCTGATCTGCACCAGCAGATCAGCCGCCGTTCTGCTTCGTCCGAGGAGATCGTTGAGCCAGTCGTCTCACTGGCGCAGGGACCAGTTACGGCTCGAAGCGGTAGCCCAGTCCGGGTTCGGTGATCAGGTGGCGCGGCGCGGAAGGGTTCTCCTCGAGCTTGCGCCGCAGCGTTGCCATGTAGACGCGCAGGTAGTTGGTCTCGTCGCCGTAGGAGGGCCCCCACACCTCCTGCAACAGCTGACGGCCGGGGATGAGCTTGCCCGGGTCGCGCACCAGGGCTTCGAGCAGGTGCCACTCGGTCGGCGTGAGGCGCACGTCCTGTCCTGATCGCGTCACGCGTTTGGCCCGTCGGTCGATGACCAGGGCGCCAGCCAGAAGGGTGGGCGCGTCCTCGGCCGGAGCCGCTCGTCGCAGACTCGCGCGCAACCGGGCCAGGAGCTCGTCCATGCCGAACGGCTTGGTGACGTAGTCGTCCGCGCCCGCGTCCAGTGCGTCGACCTTGTCCCCTTGGCCGTCCCGCGCGGAGAGCACGATGATCGGCACGTCGGTCCAGCCACGCAGGCCGCTGACCACGTCGACCCCGTCGATGTCAGGCAGCCCGAGATCGAGGATGACGATGTCGGGCACCTCGGCTGCGGCGGCGTTCAGGGCCGAGGTTCCGTCGGCCACGGCGCGCACGTCGTAGTGGCGGGCGCGCAGGTTGATCGCCAACGCCCGGCGAAGCTGGGGGTCGTCCTCGACGATGAGCACGGTGGTCACGGCGTGGCCGCCGCCGGCAGCAGGAGGGTCATGGTGAGGCCGCCGCCGGGAGTCGCAGATGGCCTGACGGTTCCGCTCATCGCCTCGGTGAAGCCGCGGACAATCGCCAGACCGAGCCCGACCCCGCCAGGAGTGTTGTCGCCGAGGCGCTGGAAGGGAACGAACATCTCGTCCCAGCTCGTCGGGTCGGCGCCGGGTCCCTGGTCGCTCACGCGGATCTCGACGACTGCGGGGTCGGGGGCCGGCAGGGCGGCGACGGTCACCTGGCCCCCTTCGGGGGTGTACCGGAGGGCGTTGTCGACGAGGTTCGCCAGGACGCGCTCGAGCAGGCCACCGTCGGCCATGACGGGTGGCAGTCCCTCCGCGATGTCGAGGACGACGCAGTGGGTGTCGTGGCCGATCAGTGCTCGGGAGGCAACCTCCTCGACGTCCACGGGATGAGCGTGCACGGACAACGCGCCAGCCTGGAGGCGGCTCATCGCCAGCAGGTTGTCGACGAGGGCGGCGAGCCTGTCTGCGCCGTCCTCGATGGTGGCCAGCAGCTCGTCCTGCTCGCCCGGCTCCCAGGCCACATCGGGCTGCCGCAGCCCGGACGCAGCGGTCTTGATGCCCGCCAGCGGCGTGCGCAGGTCATGCCCCACGGCTGTCAGCAGCGCGGATCGGACCCGGTCGGTCTGCGCGAGCTGTTCGGCTCGACTGGCCTCCTCGGCCAGGCGCGCGGTCTCCCACGCGCGGCCGGCAGTCCCGGCCAGGGCTTGCAGCAGGACTCGGTCCTCGGCGAACACGGGGCGGCCGTACCCGAGCAGGCTCAACGAGTCGGACGCCGGGATCGACAGCACCGGCGACCCGTGGGGGGTGGGACCAACCGATGCCACCGGCCGCTGGACGTCGGTGTGCGGGGCGAGGACCACAGTGCTCATGCTGTACAGCTGGCGCACCTGGTCGAGCACCCGCTCCACGCTGACGCCCTGCATCTCGGCGGAGCTCAGGTTCGCGACCATGTGGGTCTGGAGCCGGTTTCGCTCCGCCTTCGCGCGGTTCCGTGCACCGACCTCGACGGTGACGCTGACGATCGCGGCGGCCAGGACGAACACCACGAGGTCGGCCAGGGCTGCGGGTTCGCCGACCGTGAACGTGTGGAATGGCGGGGTGAGGAACCAGTTCGCGAGGAGGAAGCCGCCGACCGCGGCGAGCAGTCCCGGCAGCATCCCGCCGACGACGGCGATCACCACGACCGCCAACAGGTAGATCAGCAGCACGCTCTCACCGGTCCCGGAGCCGCGCAGCCCCACCATGACCCATGTGAGCAGTGGCAGCCCGACGAGGCACAGGCCGAGGCCGATGAGCAGCCGCCGTCGTGACAGGCCGATGACCCTCGACGGTGGCACGGTTGCAGGAAGGAGGGGGACGATGAGCTCTGCGTCCCGCGCGGCCCGCTGCATGTCCTCAGCGTGACACACGTGCGTCGCGGGACAGGGACAGGTCCTCCACTTCGACCGGGGGGTCGGCGGAGAGCTGCCAGGGCACTGAGGTGACCATGACCCCGGGCTCGAACAGGAGGCGAGCCTTCAACCGCAGTGCGCTCTGGTTGTGCAGCAGCTGTTCCCACCACCGACCGACCACGTACTCCGGGATGAACACCGACACGACGTCGCGGGGATGGTCGCGCAAGAGCTCGCGGACGTGCTCGACCACGGGGCGGGTCATGTCGCGGAACGGCGAGTCCAGGACGGTCAGCTCGACCGGGATGTCGCGCTCGATCCACTGCGCAGTCAGTCGTTCCGTGTCGGCAGCGCTGGTGCGCACCGTGACTGCCCGCAGGCTCGCCGGCCTGGTCGCGCGGGCGAACGCCAGCGCGCGCAGCGTGGGTGCGTGCAGCCTCGACACGAGCACCAGGGTGTGGATGTGGGCAGGGAGGACCACCCCGCCGGCAGCCGGGCGAAGCGCTCGGGCCACCGTCCGGTAGTGCCTGCGGATGAGCGTCATGAGCGCGATGAGCAAGGGCATGGCGACCACGACCAGCCAGGCACCGTGGGTGAACTTGGTGACCAGGACGATGACCAGCACCAACCCGGTCACCGCAGCGCCCACAGCATTGATCGCCAGCTTGCGCCTGGTACGTGCCCGGTCCCGTGGCGCTGCTGGTCCGACCAACAGCTGCTGCCAGTGCCGAACCATCCCGGCCTGGCTGAGGGTGAAGGAGACGAACACCCCGATGATGTAAAGCTGGATCAGGCGAGTGGTGTTCGCATCGAAGGCCCACAACAGACCGACCGCCAAAAGCGCCAGGATGACGATTCCGTTGGAGAACACGAGCCGGTCCCCGCGACGAGCGAACTGTCGCGGCAGGTAGCCGTCCTCCCCCAACAGCGAGGCGAGGATCGGGAAACCGTTGAACGCGGTGTTGGCAGCCAGGACGAGGATGGCTGCCGTGAACGCCTGGACCGCGTAGAAGCCGATGCTGCCCCCACCGAAGACGGCACCAGCGATCTGGGCGATCACCGTCTTCTGGATGTACCCGTCAGGAGCACCGGTGAGCATGGTGGGGTCATGAGCGACGTGGACCTTCGCGATCAGCGCCATCGCGGTCAGGCCGACGAACATCACGATGGTCAGGACCCCCATGATCGCCAGGGTGTCGGCGGCGTTGCGGCTCTTGGGTCGTTTGAAGTTGGGCACCCCGTTGCTCACGGCCTCGACGCCGGTCAACGCGGTACAGCCCGAGGCAAAGGCTCGGAGCGCGAGGGCAAGCACGAGCAACCCTGAGACGTGGCTTTCGGCGTGTATGCCGAGTGGTGCGGACTCAGCGACCGGTGGCGCCCCGATCGCGGTCCGGTACATCCCGAGGGCGAGCATGACGAGGACGCAGGCGACGAACCCGTAGGTGGGGACGGCGAACGCGGCTCCGGACTCCTTGATCCCGCGCAGGTTGACCAGGGCGAGCAGGGCCACCAGCACCACGGACAGCGTGAGGGCGTGGGGCGCGAGCGCCGGGACCGCGGAGACGATGTTGGCCACTCCTGCCGCCACCGACACCGCGACGGTGAGCACGTAGTCGACGAGCAGGGCGCTGGCCGCCACGAGGGCCGCGCTTCGCCCCAGGTTGGCCCGGCTGACGGCATACGCCCCGCCACCGTTCGGGTAGGCGTGACACGTCTGCCGGTAGGAAAGGACGACCACGACGAGCAGCAGCACGACTCCGGCGGCCACGAGCGGGGTGAGGTGAAGCAGGGTCAGCCCACCCATGCTCAGAACCAGGAGGATCTCCTCGGTGGCGTACGCGTTGGACGACAGCGGGTCGCTGCAGAACACGGGCAGAGCCAGCTTCTTCGGCAGCAGGGTCTCCCCCATCTGGGAGCTCAGCAGTGGTCGGCCCACCAGGAGGCGCTTGGGCATGCGCAGCAGTTCGGTCACGACCCGACTGAAACACCGGTGCGACCGCGCGGCCCCGGCTCTTGACGCATCCTTAGCGCGCGCGACGGCAATCTTGACGGCCTCTTGGCCCAGCACCCCGTGCCCTCAGGGAGGGCACGCGGCGAGGGCCAGCCTCAGCGCATAAGGTGCGCAGTGCGATCCACGAGAGAGGTACCCATGGCAGGCTCCCACCGGCATACCAACACGAGCGCTCACCCGCCGACACCGGTGTGGATGCGGGTCGCGCTGGGCGCCGCCGTCCTGGTCATCGCCGTCGTGACGGCAGCCGGCATGTGGGTCCTGCGTCCCACTGGCGAGGGCCGTCCGGCCTTGCGCGACAGCGCCGTCGCCGGCGTCGAGTACCTCCACGGCACCGTCACCTCGATCGCCCCCCTGGACTGTGACCAGTTCGGGGCACCCGACACCGCGATCACCAAGGATCCAGCGACCGCGAAGTGTGGACGGGCCAAGGTCGAGATCCGCACCGGCCCGGAGAAGGGATCCGAGGTCACCGTCGACCTGCCCCCCGATGCGAGACGTGCGGGGACTGGCATCGGCCTCGTGGTGCTCAAGGTCCCCGGCGAAGGAGAGGGGTCTCCCTACACCTTCTATGACATCGAGCGCGGCGCTCCCCTGACGTGGCTGGCGGTCGCTTTCGGCCTCACCGTCATCGCCGTCGCCCGGTGGCGCGGCCTGCGGTCGTTGGTCGGCCTCGCCGTCGCCGGCGCGGTGGTCGTCAAGTACCTCATGCCTGCGCTGCTCGATGGGCGCAGCCCTGTGGCGGTCGGCCTCTTCTCCTCCGCAGCGATCATGATCGTGGTGCTGTACCTGGCTCACGGCGTCTCGGCCCGCACGACGACCGCACTCCTGGGGACCTTCGCCGGCCTGGGGATCACCGCTGGCGTCGGCACGCTGGCAGTGGCGCAGGCGCACCTGAACGGCGTGAGCAGTGAGGACAACGCCGCCCTGCAACAGGTGGCCCAGCAGATCGACCTGCGCAACCTGCTGACCTGCGGCATCATCCTCGCCGGTCTGGGCATCCTCAACGACGTGACGATCACGCAGAGCTCCGCCGTCTGGGAGCTGTACGACGCTGCCCCGACCATGCCGCCGCTGCGGCTGTACCAACAGGCCATGCGCATCGGGCGCGACCACATCGCCTCCACCGTGTACACGGTCGTGTTCGCCTACGCCGGCGCCGCTCTGCCGGTCCTGCTGCTCATCAGCCTGGTCAACCAGCCCGTCGCGCGGATCCTGACCAGCTCCGACATCAGCGAGGAGATCGTGCGCACGATGGCCGGCGGCATCGGCCTGGTCCTTGCTGTCCCGGTCACCACCGCACTCGCCACCCTCGTCGTGCGCTCCCTCCAAGCCGGCGCGACTGCGGCCACCACCCCGCACGCGGACGTGGTTCCGGGGCGATCCGCAGGCTGACGAAGTTCACGAGGAGGCGGCCGTAGACTCGCGGCATGTCGGGTGGCAGCCGCTCCAGCGCAGGCCGACAGGCCCGCGCTGCCAGCCATGCCGGCTCACACCGCACACCACGCAGGTACCCACCCCGTATCGAGCGGTTGGCCGCGACCGTGACGATGCTGGCGCTGGGGACGGCTCTCGGCCTTGCTGGCCTCGCGACCATGGGGATCGGCCCGTTCAGCGGGCCGGCAGGCCAGCATGAGCAACCGGCAGCCGCCAACGGGCCCCAGGACACCCCCTCGCCCGGAACGTCGGCGAGTGGAGCAGTCTCCGCGGTCCCTGACCCGGCCGCCTCCCCCACCCCCTCCACCACCACAGCCGCCCCGCGGACCCTCCCTGTCGGCGCACGGACGCGCAGCACCATTGCAGGACACACCAGACAGGTGGTGGTGGTTCGTGGAGCGACCGCGACGTCGAGTGCGGCCACTGTCGAGTTCTACGAGCGCACGGCAGCGGACTGGATGCTCGTGGCCGCTTGGCGGGGACACGTCGGCAAACGGGGCTGGGCCACCAGCCACGTCGAAGGCGACCTCAAGACTCCGGTCGGCACCTTCACCCTCAGCGCGGCAGGCGGGCGCAAGGCCAATCCCGGATCCCAGCTGCCCTACCACCGGTCGGCAGCGTTCGAGCCTCCTCCCAAGCAGCCGGGCTTCGGGGACTCGACGGCGGACGCGTTCGACTACGTCATCGCCGTCGACTACAACCGCGTTCCCGGCCGGTCGCCCCTCGACCAGTCACGACCTCTTGGCGACCGACGCGGCGGTGGCATCTGGCTACATGTGGACCACGACGGTCCCACGCACGGTTGCGTCTCCCTCCCCGCTGAGGGTGTGCGCTACCTCCTGCTGCACCTCGCTCCCGAGTCACATCCCGTCGTGGTCATGGGGCATGCGGCCCAGCTCAAGCTCTGAGGTTCAGGGGCGCCTCGTTGGTGCCTCGCGCGCCATATCGGGTCGGGGTCACTGCCCCGTCGCCTCCCGGATGAGACGGACGGGACCGAGGAGGCCGTGATCGTGCACGTCGGTTGTCTGCATCTGTGGTTCCCCACCTGAGATCTGCCAGATGATGTCGGGCACCTTCTCGTAGTAACCCCGGGCGAGCAGCCGGTTGTTCAGTGAACTCGACACCCGGACGGTCAGCGTGTTGGCACCCGCGCGCAGGTCGTCGGTGACGTCGACGACGGGACAGGACGTGTCGAAGCCTTTTGCCTCGGCATCGTTGATCCGCACGGAGCCGAGGGCGCCGGCGGTGGAGCCGAGGTGGAGGAGGTGGCGGCGCCCCTCCAGCGGCTCATGGTCGAGCTGCAGCGTGGTGGTGTACTCACCCACGCCGGACACCTCGGGTCCGACCTCGGGCAGGTCCTTCCAGGGCCGCAGTGCTCCTGTCCCGGCTTCGAGGCGCGAGACTGCCGTCAGAGGCCGGACCTCGCGGGTCTGGTAGCCGAGCCCGCGGTCCTCGGTGATGACCTTGAGCTCCCCCGCGTCCCAGCTCTCGACAGCGATCGTCCACTCGGCCGGCTCGACAACCGTCTCGAACGAGGTCGCATCGACGTCGACGTCGGTGGTGTCGGGGGCGGTGGTGTCAGGGGCGGTGGTGTCCCCGCGGTCCAGAGTGAGCAGCACGGTCTCACCCGGTGCGAGCGCCACCCGCAGGATGGTTCGATCGCCCTCCCCCACGCTCGGGTACGGCCGGATCGCCCCCGTCCACCCGTCGATCCGGTGCGCACGTCCCTGACCCGGAAGTGCTACCTCGACCTCGACGGGCGCTCCCGTCTCGTAGAGGAAGTGGTACAGGTACAAGTGCAGCAGCTCACCGTCCTCGCGCAGGTGGGACAGCACGCTGCGGTTCTCGTTGGTGAACTCGGCGCGTCCCGCGACGCCAAGGTCTCGCAGTGCCTCGACGGTCTCTGCGGGATCGTCGATCGCCACGACGGTGGGTTGGGCGAGGAGCTCGGCCATGGTGCGGGCCAGCTCATCGTCGCGTCCGTCGAGTCCGGGTGTCTGTGCGGCGGCACGCTCATGGGTCCTGTGAAGGTCCTTGATGAGCAGCTTCAGCTCGCGCGCGCCGTTCACGACGAGCACCTTCAGCCCCTGGCGAGCCCACTCGAGGAGCTTGGCGGCGACGTCCGGGTCGAACTCGCTCTGGTACACGATCAGCGCTTGGTAGCCGGGACCATTCGGCTGGACGAGCCCGTCGGCAAGGGTGACGTCATCGCGCAGCAGGAGGGAGCCGTCGAAGAACTCGTAGGTCCAGCCGGCGTCCTGCATGCCGAGGTCCTGCCACCAGTGGTTCTGTCGGTTGCGCATCCAGAGGCGGCCATAGGCCTCCTCGTCGTGGGTGCGGGTGCCGTCCGCGCCGAGGAACCCGATGCCGGACATGTTGTCGGTGAAGTGGTCGGTGCGCAGGATGCCGACATCGACGCGGGGGTTTCCCTGCCGCAGGACGCACTGGTAGCGGCCCAGCGCGTCATTCCACAGCGGGTAGAACTCCGACCCCGGCTGCCTGGTGTCGAACCGCTCGGAGAACATGGACCACATGCCCTCGTGTCCGGGCCACTCGGTCACACCTTCGGCGCCGGCGGTGCTGGCCCAGCCGTGCAGGACGGTCTTGGTGATGCCGGCGGCCAGCTGGGTGGCGATGATCTGGTCGTAGAACCGGTGGTCGAGGATGTGGTTGCGGGTGGTGGCGCCGGTCTCCGACGAGTACTGCTTGCCGAACAGGTGAGCCGGACCGGCCATCAGCCGGTAGGCATCGATCTGGGAAGCGAACTCCAGTGACTCCGTCTCGATGCCGTCGACCTCCGGGCCCGGTCGGGTGAGCTCGAACGGCAGGCCATAGCTGATCTCCGCGCGGAGCGTCATGCCGTTGTCGTGGAGGAACGCCGCGAACGGGCGGAGCATGTTCTCGATGTAGAGGTCGGTGAGGGTGCGGACGTAGTCGAAGCGGACCTTCTCGACCGTGACTTGGTGCTCCTCGGTGGCCTCGTTGTGGTAGGTCGTCGCCGCCGCCATCATGAACACCGTCCGGGTGAGGAAAGGCAGCCAGGGCTGGATGTCGTAGCCGCGGCGTGTCCGAAACTCGTCGGCCACCGTGCGGCCCCAGAACACGCCACCGGCTCCGGTCGTGAACAGCTCGAGGGAGTCCATGTACATCTGGGCGCGCGGGTTGCGGGCGATCTGCTCTCGGAGCTCGGGAGTGAGCACCACGGCGTCCCAGTAGCGGATCACCTCCTGCGCGCCATCAGGGTCGAGGTAGTTGACGGTGTAGTTGACCAAGGCCGCAGGAGACGCTGTCTGCCCGGTCCCGTGCGTCCAGTAGGTGAAGATCCGCCAGGAGCCGAGGTCCGGGGCAGTCCACGCCAGCGCCTCGTCCTGGACGAGACCCGTCAGGTCCACCACGGAGTCGACGTCCAGGACAGCGCCAATCTCCGTCTCCTCCACCACGCGGGCGGCCAGGACCGAGACGAAATGCTGCTTGCGGATCTCACCGCGGTGCCCGGGGAGCACCTGCTGTACCACTTCAGCATCGAGGTCGATGCGGGGCAGGGCGCCCCGTCGCGAAGCCCCGCCCTGGAGCTCCTCGATGACGACGTCCAGCTCCTTGGCCGCTGCGGGGTGGTCGGCGTCGATGGTCGGGAGGTTCGCGTTCGACCAGTTCGTCCCCGACGTGAAGCTGACCGACATACCCCGCTTGGTGGTCTCCTCGACGACGATCTGCGAGTCGTGCACCCACTCCTCGGCCCCCCACCCGTAGCGGGTGTGGTCGATGTCGCCCTCGTCCATGGCGAGGAACTCCATCCCGCCGAAACCCAGTCGATGGGCGGTGTCGATCTCGTGTCGCAGGGTCTCGTCGGTGTGCAGTCCCTCGGCGAGCCACCAGCGCAGCTCGGGCCGGTACTCGATCGCAGGGTCCTTGATGAGCCGGCTGAGGTCGTCCAGGGTCATGCTGCAGTCCTTTGCTCGCGGTGGAAGTCCCGGGATCGGTGGGCTCGGTGCAGGGGCCGGCTCTAGCCGGTGAACTCGTGGTCCCCAGCACTCACGGTCTGCTCCGTGCCGTCGGGCAGGCGCACCGTCGCCTCGACGCCCTCGGGGACCGTCACCCGGACGGACAGCCGTCGGTCGTCATCCAAGGCCCAGTCAGTGGCGATGGTGCCGTGCCTCGTGTCGAGAGCACCCCTGGCCCAGGTCAGCCCTCCGCCTGGCTGTGGGGCGATGAGGACGCGGTCGTACCCGGGCGAGAGGGGCGCGATGCCGGCGATGGTCCGGTGCATCCAGTCGGCCACGGCACCCAGGGCGTAGTGGTTGAAGCTCGTCATCTCGCCGGGGTTGATGGTGCCGTCCGGGAGCATGGAGTCCCACCGTTCCCAGACCGTCGTGGCACCCATGGTGACCGGGTACAGCCAGGACGGGCACTCTCGCTCGAGGAGCAGGTTGTAGGCGTCGTCGAGGTGCCCCGTGTTGGTCAGTGCGTCCGTTACGAAGGGCGTCCCGGCAAACCCGGTCGAGATGCGGAAACCATTCTGCCGCACCAGTTCTGCGAGTCTGTCGCCCGCACCCTGGCGGTCGGCCCCGTCGAGCAGACCGAACTCGATGGCCAGGGCATAGACCGTGGCACAGTCGCTCACGATGCGGCCGCCCTCGGTGACGTAGTGCTTCAGGAAGGCGCTGCGCACTCGGTCCGCAAGGTCCGAGAAGTATCCGGCGTCGTCGCTCTCACCCACGAGCTCGGCTGTCGCGGACACCTGGCGCAGGGTGCGGTAGTAGCAAGCGGTCGCGACGACGCCGTTGTCGGCCTTGGCCTTGAACGGCTCGTCCGGGGGTGCCTGCGGGTCCAGCCAGTCGCCGAACTGGAACCCGGTGTCCCACAGGCCGGTGTCAGACAGCATGCCCTCCACCCGGCGGGCGTGCGCCGTCATGGCCGGGTACTGGCGGCCGAGCGCCTCCCGGTCTCCGTACGCCTGGTAGAGCGCCCAAGGCACCCAGACGGCCGCGTCGCTCCAGACAGCGGTGCTGTTCGGAGTGGGGAACTCGGCCGGGATCTCCATGTACTTCAGGACATCTGGCACCACGAACGGCACCATGCCATCGGCGTGGCTCTGCTCGAGGTCGACGTCGACCAGCCAGCTGGAGAGGAAACCAGACACGTCATAGAGGTATGCCGCCGTGGGGGCGAAGGCGGCGATGTCACCGGTCCAGCCCAGGCGCTCGTCGCGTTGCGGGCAGTCGGTGGGGACGTCGAGGAAGTTGCCCTTCAGGCCCCAGACCACGTTGCGGTGCAGCTGGTTGAGCATCTCGTCGGAGCTCTCGAACGTCCCCGTTCGCGCGAGGTCGGAGTGGACCACGACGGCCTCGAGCGAGCCCTCAGTGAGCTCACCCGGCCAACCGGTCACCTCGGCATACCGGAAGCCGTGGAAGGTCTTGGTGGGCTCGAAGGTGTCCACTCCCCCGCTGAGGACGAACCGGTCCGTGGCCAACGCGCTGCGCAGCGGCCGGGTGCCCAGCTCGTCGTGCTCGAGGACCTCGGCATGACGGATGGTGACCTCGGTGCCGGCCTCGCCCTGCACGGAGAAGCGGAGCCAGCCGACCAGGTTCTGCCCGAAGTCGACCAACGTCGCGCCCGCCGGTGAGGTCCACACCTTCACCGGTGCCACGACTTCCTGACGACGGACGGGAGGCCCGAGGTAGGGCTCGAGTCGCGCGGTGTCATGGCTGACCGCGTGCACTCCGGACCAACCGTCGAGGGCCGCCTCGGGCAGCGTCCAGTCGGACGACTCCAGCCGGGCGTCGATGGTCTGGCCGTCGTAGAGGTCGTTGGCGAGCGTGGCGGAGGGACCTGCCTGCCAGGTGGCGTCCGTGCCCACGACCTGGTGGTGTCCGTCCTCGAAGTCGAGGTGCAGCTCCGCCAGGGCCGCCAGCTCCGAGCCGTACAACGCCCGGCGACCGTCCCACCCGAGACGGCCGCGGAACCAGCCGTTGCCGAGCGCGAGCCCCAACACCGAGGTGTCCGAGACCAGCGACGTGACCTCGTAGCTGCGGTAGCGCAGCCGCCACTCGTAGCTGGTCCATCCCGGCGTGAGCACCTCGTCGGACACTGGCGCGCCGTTGAGGGTCGGTTCAACGATCCCGTGCGCCGTGACGAAGAGTGTCGCGCGGACCACGGCGCCATGGCCCTGGTCGAGCGCAAACTCCTTGCGCAGCACGGGGGCGCCGGCGAAGTCCTCGTCGGGGGCGATCAGGGCTGCGGACCAGTCGTGGGTCATGTCTGCCTTTCAGGAGAACGGTGAGAGCGTCACGGGATCGGGGAAGGAAGGGTCGGGTTGGCGGGCCCTGCGCCCACCTGGCGAAGGGCGTCAGCCCTTGACGGCGCCGGACGTCATGCCGGCGACGATCTTGCGGTTGAAGAAGATGAAGAGGACCAGCGGCGGCAGCGTCACGAGCACGATGTCCATGAAGAGCAGGTTGTACTGCGTGCTGAACTGGCTGAGGAAGTTGTACAGCGTGAGCTGCACCGTGGCGTTCTCGTCACCAGGCAGGAAGTACAGCGGGTTGACGAAGTCGCTGTAGATGAAGACCGAGCTCGTGAGGATCACCGTGATCGTGACTGGCCGCAGGAGCGGGAAGATCACCCGGAAGAAGAGGGACAGCCCGGTGCACCCGTCGATCATGGCCGCCTCGTCCAGCTCTCGCGGGATGGCGGCGACGAACGCGCGGAAGAGCAGGACGCAGAACGCCATCTGGAAGGCGACCTCGACGAGGATCAGTCCGGGCAGAGTCTTGAAGAGGTGCAGCTGCTGGAGCACCCAGATCGTCGGCACGACGGCCGGGGGGATGATCAGCCCGGAGATCACCAGCACGTTGGCGAGGTTTGCCACCCGCCCGGGCCGGCGCTGGATGACATAGCCGACCATCGAGCAGAGCACCACCAGGATGGCCACCGAGACGACGGTGAGGATGGTGCTGTTCTTGAAGGCCGTGAGCAGCATCCCGTCCCTGGCGGCGAATGCCTCCTTGATGTTGTCGACGACAGCCCAGTCGGTGGGCAGCGAGAACTTCAGGTCGGCGGACTCGAACTCGTCCTTGGACGCGGTGAGGAACATGAAGACGAACGGGACGACGAAGACGACCAGGGCGACCACCACGGCCAGTACCTCGAGTGAGACACGCCTCAGGGCTCGTGTCCTCATGACTCCACCTCCTTCGAGTTGAAGTACCGGAACAGCGGAAAGATGATCAGGGACACCAGGACGAACAGGACGACGTTGCCCGCCGTCGCCAGGCCGTAGAAGCCGGCCTGGTACTGCTTGTAGATCACCGAGGCGATCACGTCACTGCTGAACCCGGGCCCGCCCCCGGTCATCGTCCAGATGAGGTCGAACGACCTGAGACCCCCGATGAGGGAGAGCAGGATCACGGTGAACGTGGCCGGGCGGGCGAGCGGGAGGGTGATGTTCCTGAACTTGGTCCAGGCACTGCCGCCGTCGACGTCGACGGCCTCGTAGTAGTCCTTGGGAATGGCGAGGATGCCCGCGATGTAGATCAGCGTCGCGAGTCCGACGCCCTTCCACACGTCGACGAGAGCCACCGAGATCAGGGCGAGGCTGGGGTCACCGAGCCAGTCGGGAGAGGTGATGCCGACCTTGCTCAGGACGGTGGCAACGAGGCCGAAGTCCGGCTGCAGCAGCACGCTGAAGGTGATGCCGACGGCCACCGTGCTCACGAGGACGGGGAAGAACACCACCGACCGAAGGAGGCCACGAGAGCGGATCGGCCCGGTCAGCAGGACTGCGAAGAGCATCCCGAGCACCACCTTGAGGCCACTGGTGAGGACCGCATAGATCAGCGTGTTCTTCATGCCGCTGACCAGCGACTGCTCTGAGAAGAACTGCTTGAAGTTGTCGAGACCGATGAACTCTGAGTCGAACAGGGTCCAGCGAGTGAGGGAGTAGTAGAAGGCGATCACGGTCGGCACCAGGAAGATCAGGCCGTAGATGACCGCTGCGGGCGCGTAGAACCAGTACGAGTAGGTCCGAGCGCGGAGGTTGCGGGCGCCACCGGACCGGGCCTGCTTCCGGGTGGGCCGACCGGCCCCCGCGTCACCGCGGGGACCGGTCGTCCGAGTCTGGCTCGGGGTGGCGCTGGTTACCATCCCGGCAGTCCCAGCTGCTTCGCCTGCTTGGTCACGTCGGCGTCGTACTGCGCGGCACCGTCCTTGCCCGAGGTCTGACCAGTCTCCACGGCGACGGTGATCTGCTCGAGCGACGGGCCCTTGACCGGCGACAGGAACTCGAGGGCCGGGGTCGTCGCCTTGGCGTCGATGTAGGCCTGGAGGTCCTGGGCGACCGGCGGGGCATCGGCGGGCACCTTCGAACCGGTCACCATGTAGGGGCCAGTCGGCGGGGCCGCGGAGGAGTACACCTCGGAGCCGGCGGGCGAGGCCACGAAGGCGATGAACTTCTTGGCCGCGTCGATGTTCTTGCTGTTCTTGGGGATGTACTGACCGTTACCGGGCCAGATGGTGGCGCCGTTCTTGCTGGCGTCGTCACCCGGGATCCCGAAGAAGCCGATCTTGGCGGCGTCCTCCTTCGACAGCGTGCCGACTGGGAACGTGAGCAGCGGGTACTGGCCGGCCTTGCCACTGGCCAGCAGCTTCATGCCCTGGTCGAAGGTGGTGGAGCCGGCACTCTTGTTGAGCCAGCCCCTGGCCTTCGCCTCTGCGGTCTTCTCGAAGCCCTTCACCGCCGTCGGATCCGTCGCGTACTTGACCTTGTTCGCGGTGTAGTCGGCAGCGAAGCTGGGGTTGGCCGAAGCGACGTTGTGGAAGTCGCCGAGAACGAACAGCTGGGACGTCCAGGTGTCCTTGAAGCTGCCCACCACCGCGGTGATCCCCGCTGCCTTGATCTTGTCGCTGTTCGACTCGAACTCCGACCACGTCTTGGGGACCGACAGCCCGAGCTTGGAGTAGACGTCCTTGTTGTAGAGGATGCCGCCGCCCATCACGGTGCCCACGGGAGCGCCGTAGACCTTGCCGTTCTGCGTGACCGTGGGCAGGAACGCGGGGTCGGTGTCCTTGAGCGCCGCGTCGCCGGTCAGGTCGACCAGGTTCTTCTCCGGGCTCAGCGCCTGCAGGAGCGACCCGGAGTTGTACCAGAACACGTCTGCCATGTCGCCGGTCGACAGCTTCGTCTTGACCAGGTTGTCGCCGTCGGCGCCACCCGGCCGGGACTCCAGCTTGACAGTGATGGTCGGGTTCGCCTTCTCGAAAGCCGCCGCGAGCGCCTTCGCAGGCTTCACCGTCGTCTCGGCGTTGTCGGTCAGCAGCGTGATCGTCGTCTTGCCGGACGAGCTGGCATCACCACCACCACAGGCAGCAAGCGACACGACGGCAGTTGCAGCAACGACGGTTGCCGCGAACTTTGAACGGGAAATCTTCATGGGTACCTCCACAGCATTGGGGCGCGTATCCGCGTTGGTCTCACGTCCTGTTTTGAATCGCTTCATTTCCTGACGTGGCTCCAAGGTAAGGGTGCCACTTGAACCTGTCAACCATTCATTCGCGATTTATTCCGGCCTCACAGGCCCTTGACATCAAGCCATGCGGCCCTAGGCGCCCTCTCCTGCGAGCAGTCCACAGTTCGGCGTTGACGTGCGCCGGTCCATGCTGTTTACTCCACTCAACTGAAGCGCTTCATTTACACTCATGAACGGACGGTCACGGATGAACACCTTCGCCGACATCGCAGACCGGCTCGCCGAGCAGGCGATCGAGCTGCCCTCCTGGGCGTTCGGCAACTCGGGCACGCGCTTCAAGGTCTTCACCACCCCGGGCACGCCGCGCACGGTCGAGGAGAAGCTCGCGGACGCGGCCCAGGTGCACCGGCTGACGGGGCTCGCGCCGTCGGTGGCCCTCCACATCCCGTGGGACAAGGTGGACGACTACGACAAGCTCGGCCGCTTCGCCGAGGACCTGGGTTTGCGCCTGGGCACGATCAACTCCAACTCGTTCCAGGACGACGACTACAAGTTCGGCAGCCTCACCAACGTGGACGAGCGCATCCGCGCCAAGGCCATCGCCCACCACGTCGAGTGCATCGACATCATGGACGTCACCGGGAGCCGGGACCTGAAGATCTGGCTCGCCGACGGCACCAACTACCCCGGTCAGGGCGACCTGCGCGACCGTCAGGACCGCCTGGCCGACAGCCTCCAGCAGGTCTACGCCCGCCTCGGCGAGCACCAGCGGCTGGTCCTCGAGTACAAGTTCTTCGAGCCCGCCTTCTACGCCACCGACGTCCCCGACTGGGGCACCTCGCTGGTCCACTGCCTGGCCCTGGGCGACAAGGCGAGCGTGTGCCTCGACACCGGCCACCACGCCCCCGGCACCAACATCGAGTTCATCGTCGCCCAGCTGCTGCGGCTGGGTCGGCTGGGCTCCTTCGACTTCAACTCGCGCTTCTACGCCGACGACGACCTCATCGTCGGGGCGGCCGACCCGTTCCAGCTGTTCCGCATCCTCTACGAGGTGATCCGCGGCGGCGGCTACGGCGACGACAGCGACGTGGCCTTCATGCTCGACCAGTGCCACAACGTCGAGGACAAGATCCCCGGCCAGATCCGGTCGGTGCTCAACGTCCAGGAGATGACGGCCCGGGCCCTGCTCGTCGACCGTGAGGCGCTGCGCGCAGCCGAGCGCGCCGGTGACGTGCTGGGCGCCAACGGGGTCCTCATGGACGCCTTCTACACCGACGTGCGCGCCGACCTCGCGGACTGGCGCGCCAGCCGCGGGCTGCCCGCCGACCCCCTGAAGGCGTACGCCGCCAGCGGCTACCAGGACCGTATCGCCGCCGACCGTGTCGGCGGCACGCAGGCCGGCTGGGGCGCCTGAGCCTCCATCGCCTGACCGTCACCGATCCCCCCGAGCTCATCCCGACCGACCCCCGAACGAGAAAGAACTCCCCGATGACCAACCCCGCCGTCTCCGACCTGATCGCCCGCTCCAACCGCCTGGGCGCCGACCCGAGGAACACCAACTACGCGGGCGGCAACACCTCCGCCAAGGGCGCCGAGACCGACCCGGTGACCGGCGAGCAGGTCGAGCTCCTCTGGGTCAAAGGCTCCGGTGGCGACCTCGGCACGCTCAAGGAGTCCGGCCTGGCCGTCCTGCGCCTCGACCGGATGCGCTCCCTCGTGAACGTCTACCCCGGTGTCGACCGCGAGGACGAGATGGTCGCCGCCTTCGACTACTGCCTGCACGGCAAGGGCGGCGCGGCGCCGTCGATCGACACGGCGATGCACGGTCTGGTCGATGCGGCTCACGTGGACCACCTCCACCCCGACAGCGGCATCGCCATCGCGACCGCCAAGGACGGCGAGCAGCTCACCAAGGAGATCTACGGCGACAAGGTCCTCTGGGTGCCCTGGCGTCGCCCCGGCTTCCAGCTCGGCCTCGACATCGCCGCCATCAAGACGGCGAACCCGCACGCCGTCGGCACCATCCTCGGCGGCCACGGCGTGACCGCCTGGGGCGACACGAGCGAGGAGGCCGAAGCCAACTCGCTGTGGATCATCCAGACCGCGCAGGCCTACCTCGACGAGCACGGCAAGACCGACCCCTTCGGCCCCCAGGTGCCCGGGTATGCCGCCCTGCCGGAGACCGAGCGACGCGCCAAGGCCGCCGCCCTCGCGCCCCATGTCCGTGCGGTTGCCTCTCGGGACAAGGCGATGGTCGGCCACTTCACCGACACCGACGTCGTCCTCGAGTTCCTGGCCAGTGAGAAGCTCGCCCCCCTGGCCGAGCTCGGCACCTCCTGCCCCGACCACTTCCTGCGCACCAAGGTCAAGCCCCTCGTCGTCGACCTCCCCGCCGACGCCACCGTCGAGGAGACGGTGGCACGCCTCGGCGAGCTGCACACGGCATACCGCGAGGACTACCAGTCCTACTACGACCGGAACGCCACCCCCGACTCCCCCGCGATCCGCGGCGCCGACCCGGCCATCGTCCTCGTCCCCGGGGTGGGGATGTTCTCCTACGGCAAGGACAAGCAGACCGCGCGCGTCGCCGGCGATTTCTACACCAACGCCATCAACGTGATGCGGGGAGCCGAGTCGGTCTCGACCTACGCCCCCATCGACGAGTCGGAGAAGTTCCGCATCGAGTACTGGGCCCTGGAGGAGGCCAAGCTCGCCCGCATGCCCAAGCCCCGCTCGCACGCAGGGCGGATCGCCCTCGTCACGGGGGCCGCCTCGGGCATCGGCAAGGCCATCGCCACCCGCCTCGCCGCCGAGGGCGCCTGCGTCGTCATCGCTGACCTCGACCTGGCCAAGGCGCAGGACGCCGCCGCGGAGCTCGGTGGCACGGATGTCGCTGTCGGCGTCCAGGCTGACGTCACCGACGCAGCTGCCGTCCAGGCGGCCGTCGACGCCACCCTGCTCGCTTTCGGCGGGATCGACCTGCTCGTCAACAACGCCGGACTGTCCATCTCCAAGCCACTGCTCGAGACCACCGAGGCCGACTGGGACCTGCAGCACGACGTCATGGCCAAGGGCAGCTTCCTGGCCTCCAAGTCCGCAGCCAAGGCGATGATCGACCAGAAGCTCGGCGGAGACATCCTCTACATCTCCTCCAAGAACTCGGTCTTCGCCGGCCCCAACAACATCGCCTACTCCGCCGTCAAGGCCGACCAGGCCCACCAGGTCCGGCTGCTCGCCGCCGAGCTCGGCGAGCACGGCATCAAGGTCAACGGCATCAACCCCGACGGCGTGGTCCGCGGCAGCGGCATCTTCGCCGGCGGCTGGGGCGCCAAGCGCGCCGAGGTCTACGGCGTCGCCGAGGAGGAGCTCGGCGCCTACTACGCCAAGCGCACCCTACTCGGCCGCGAGGTCCTTCCGGAGCACGTCGCCAATGCCGCCGCCGTGCTGACCTCCGACGAGCTCAGCCACACCACCGGCCTGCACATCCCCGTCGACTCCGGCGTCGCCAACGCCTTCCTGCGCTAGACCATGGCAGGCAGGGTGTTCGGCGCCGTCGACATCGGAGCCTCCGGCGGCCGGGTCATGGCCGGCGTCGTCGACCCGGCCAGCGGCCGGACCCAACTGCACACCCTGCATCGCTTTGCCAACGGAGCGGCGATGCAGGGTGGTCACCTGCGGTGGAACCTCACCGGGCTCTTCGACGAGGTCCTCACCGGGCTGACCGAGCTGGCTGCCCAGTTCCCCGACGTCGAGTCCATCGGCATCGACACGTGGGCCGTCGACTACGGACTGCTCGACTCCGACGGTCGGCTGCTCGCCGAGCCGATCTCCTACCGCGACGGCCGGACCGATGCCGTGATCGCGCGCGTCCACGACCGGATCAGCCAGGACCACCTGTATGCCGTGAACGGGCTCCAGTTCCTCCCGTTCAACACTGTCTACCAGCTGGAGGCGGAGAGGCAATCCCCGTTGTGGGACAGGGCCGCCCACGTGGTCCTCCTGCCGGACCTGCTGGCCCACTGGCTCACCGGACAGCTCCGCACCGAAGCCACCAACGCCTCCACCACCGGGCTGCTCGACGTCTCCACCGGGGATTGGTCGACCGAAGTGCTGAGCCTGCTGGACCTCCCCGAACACCTCCTTCCCGACCTCGACCAGCCGGGCGACATCCGCGGTCGACTGCTCCCGACGGTGACCCGGGCGACCGGTCTGGGCCCGGGTGTCGTGGTCACCACTGTCGGGTCGCACGACACAGCCTCGGCCGTCGTCGCGGTGCCAGCCACCGACCGTCGGTTCGGTTACGTCTCCAGCGGCACCTGGTCCCTCGCCGGACTCGAGCTCGACAAGCCGGTCCTCACCCGGGAGAGCCAGCAGGCGAACTTCACGAACGAGGGTGGGGTCGACGGGCGAGTGAGGTACCTGCGCAACGTCGGCGGACTGTGGCTTCTCCAGGAGTCCCTGCGGACCTGGGCCGACGAGGGCACCACCCACGCCCTCGACTCGCTCCTCACCGAAGCAGAGACGTTGCCCGGCGGTGGCCCGACCATCGACGTCGACGACCCCGAGTTCATCCCCCCGGGGCGCATGCCGCAGCGGATCGCTGCCGCCGTGTCCCGCGAGGGCCGCACGCTCCCTGCCGGGCCGGCTGCCACGGTGCGGTGCATCCTCGACTCGCTCGCCACGGCATACGCCCGCACTCTCGGCCAGGCCACCGAGCTGGCCCACGACATCGACGTAATCCACATCGTCGGCGGTGGTTCCCAGAACGCGCTCCTGTGCCAGCTCACCGCCGATCTGTCCGGCAAGCCTGTCACGAGCGGACCAGTCGAGGCCACGGCCTTGGGCAACATACTGGTCCAGGCCAGAGCCCACGGTGCCGCGCCGGCCAGCCTCGAGGAGATCAGGGCGAACCTGCACGCGACCCAGGAGGTTCGCGACTTCGTGCCCTCCTGACCCGTCGCGCGAGCCCAACCGCAACAATGAGCAGTCATCCCGTCGTCGGCACCAATGGATAGGACCAGGCACATGGCTTCGGTGAGCATCAAGGACGTCGCCGCCGTGGCGGGGGTCTCGGTCGGCACCGTGTCCAACGTGCTCAACCGTCCCGACGCCGTCCGTCCGACCACGCGGGCCAAGGTCGAAGCAGCGATCGCCCAGCTCGGCTTCGTGCCCAATGCCTCGGCTCGACAGCTCGCCGCGGGGCGAAGTCGCACGCTCGCCTACCTCGTCCTCGACGCGTCCAACCCGTTCTTCACCGACGTCACCCGGGGAATCGAGGAGGTCGCGAAGACGGAGCACCTGTCGCTGTTCATGTGCAACAGCGACCTCGACGCGGACCGCGAGGACCAGTACCTCGAGCAGCTCACCGAGCTGCGGGTGCGCGGCGTGCTGATCACGGCGATCGACTACGCCAACCCTCGGTTGGCCCGGCTGCGGGAGCAGGGGGTCCCGGTCGTCCTGGTCGACCGGGCGCCGCAGGGCCCCCACGACTGGTGCACGGTGGGGGTCGACGACGTGAGCGGTGGCGAGCTCGCCCTCAACCACCTCATCGAGGCGGGGCACCACAGCTTCGCCTTCATCGGGGGGCCCCTCGAGATCCCCCAGGTCAAGGACCGTCAGATCGGGGCCCGCAGGGCCATGGAGACCGCCGGCCTGCGCCCCGACGACCTCGTCTGGATCCAGACCGACGCGCTCACGATCGCCGAGGGCCGGCGGGCCGGAGAGCGGCTGCTCGGCCTGCCGCGGCGCAGTCGCCCGACGGGGGTGTTCTGCGCCAACGACCTGCTTGCCCTGGGCCTCCTGCAGCACCTGGTGCAGCTCGGTGTGCGGGTGCCCGACGACGTGGCCATCGTGGGGTACGACGACATCGAGTACGCGGCTGCGGCCGCCGTGCCGCTCACCACCGTGGCCCAACCGCGACAGCTCCTCGGTCGCACGGCCGCCCGGCTGCTCGTGGACGAGGCCGAGCAGGGCGACGAGCACGAGCACCAGCACGTGGTCTTCCAGCCCGAGCTCGTGGCCCGCGCCTCCACTGCTGCCGCCCGCAGGAGCGCCTGATGAAGATCGCGCTGTTCGTCACGTGCCTCGGAGACGTTCTCTTCCCGGACGTGGGTCGCGCCACGGTCACGGTGCTCGAGAGGCTCGGTCACGAGGTCGTCTTCCCCCAGGCCCAGACCTGCTGCGGCCAGATGCACACCAACACCGGCTACCAGCGTGACGCGGTGGGGCTGGTCCGCCACCACGTCGATGTCTTCGAGCAGGCCGTCGCGGACGGCTGCGAAGCTGTCGTGGCGCCTTCCGGGTCGTGCGCCGGCTCGGTGCGCCACCAGCACGCCGCGATCGCGCGCCGCGCCGGTGACGAGCCGTTGGCCGTGCGAGCGGAGGCGGTCGCGGCGAAGACCTTCGAGCTGTCCCAGCTGCTCGTCGACGTGCTCGGCGTGACCGATGTGGGGGCCTCCTACCCGCACCGCGTGACCTACCACCCCACCTGCCACTCCCTGCGCCTGCTGGGAGTCGGCGAAGCCCCGTTGCACCTGCTGCGCGCGGTGCGCGGCATCGACCTGGTCGAGCTGCCCGCAGCCGACGTGTGCTGTGGCTTCGGGGGCACCTTCTCGGTCAAGAACGCCGAGACCTCCACCGCCATGCTCGCCGACAAGATGTCCTCCGTCCTCACGACCAAGGCCGAGGTCGTCACCGCCGGTGACTCCTCCTGCCTCATGCACATCGGTGGCGGCCTCTCCCGCCTGAAGACAGGGGTGCGACCCGTGCACCTCGCCGAGATCCTGGCGAGCACCGCATGAGCACCTTCCTCGGCATGCCGGGTGGCCGGGTGCGCGGCCCCGCCGCCGACACCGCCGTGGGCCACCTGACCGGCGACCGGTCGTTTCCCGCCGAGGCCCGAGACGCGCTGGCCAACACTCAGCTGAGGCGCAACCTCGCCCACGCCACCTCCACCATCCGGGCCAAGCGGGCCAGCGTGGTGGCCGAGGTGCCGGACTGGGAGGCCCTGCGCGACGCCGGCTCCGCGATCAAGGCCGACACGATGGCCCGGTTGCCCGAGCTGCTCGAACAGCTCGAGGCCAACGTCATCGCAAGGGGCGGCACCGTCCACTGGGCGCGCGACGCCGCCGAGGCCAACCGCATCGTGACCGACCTCGTCCGTGCCACGGGAGCCCACGAGGTCGTCAAGGTCAAGTCGATGGCCACCCAGGAGATCGGGCTCAACGAGGCCCTCGAGGCCGCAGGCATCACCGCCCACGAGACCGACCTGGCCGAGCTGATCGTCCAGCTCGGCCACGACAAGCCGTCGCACATCCTCGTCCCGGCGATCCACCGCGGGCGGGCCGAGATCCGCGAGATCTTCGCCCGCGAGATGCCCGGCGTGGACCCGGGCCTGACCGACGAGCCGGCGGTGCTCGCGGCCGCGGCCCGGACCCACCTGCGTGAGGTGTTCCTGCGAGCCAGGGTCGCGGTCTCCGGTGCGAACTTCGGGGTCGCCGAGACGGGCACGCTCACTGTGGTCGAGTCCGAGGGCAACGGACGAATGTGCCTGACGCTGCCCGAAACCCTGATCAGCGTGATGGGCATCGAGAAGGTCGTCCCGACGTGGCGCGACCTCGAGGTCTTCCTCCAGCTCCTGCCCCGCTCCTCCACGGGCGAGCGGATGAACCCCTACACGTCGACCTGGACCGGGGTCACCCCCGGCGACGGACCCCAGGAGTTCCACCTGGTCCTGCTCGACAACGGCCGCACCCGCGCGCTCGCCGACGAGCTCGGCCGCACCGCCCTGCACTGCATCCGTTGCTCGGCCTGCCTCAACGTGTGCCCGGTCTACGAACGCACCGGCGGCCACGCCTACGGCTCGGTCTACCCCGGCCCGATCGGCGCCATCCTGACGCCGCTGCTGACCGGCCTGACCGGCGGAGACGACCCCAACGACTCGCTGCCGTACGCCTCCTCGCTCTGTGGGGCGTGCTACGACGTGTGCCCGGTGAAGATCAACATCCCCGACATGCTCGTCCAGCTGCGCGCCGAGCACACCGAGGCCCATGCCGACAACCACCGACTCCCCAGCCCTGAGGCCGCCGTCATGAAGGCCGCCGCCTGGGCGATGGCCGACGAACGGCGTTTCGCGAAGGCGGGACGCGCCGCGGCGCTGGCACGACACGGCATACGAAAAGGAAAGACCCTCATCCCCCTCCCTCCGCCGCTGAGCGGGTGGACCGCCTCGCGCGACGCCCCCAGCCCGCAGGCCGAGTCCTTCCGCGACTGGTGGACCCGCACCCGTGGGAGCTCGTCGTGACCGCCCGCGAGGAGGTGCTGGCCCGCATCCGCGGCGCCCTCGGCGAGGACCCGTCAGCGCCGCCGGCGACTCGCACCTACCGCACGCAGGGCGCGTATGCCGCGGGCGCACCTGAGCTCGTCCTCCAGCTCGTCGACCGGCTCGAGGACTACAAGGCCACCGTCGTCCGCGTCGGCGCGGACGACGACGACTCCATCGGACAGGCGGTTGCGAACGCGTTGGCCTCCCTCGAGATCGGACAGGCCGTCACTCCTGCCGGCACACCGCGCGAGTGGACCTCGTGGCTGGCCGACGTCGTCGTGGACGACGGCTCACTGGACGCCAGAGCGCTCGACCGCATCCCCGCGGTCGTCACCGGGTCCGTGGTCGCGATCTCCGAGACCGGCACCATCGTCCTCGACGCCGGGCTCCTCTGCGGGCGCCGCGCCATCACCCTGGTCCCCGATACCCACGTCTGCGTCGTCCGGACGGCCGACATCGTGCAGACGGTTCCCGAGGGACTGGGCCGGGTGGACCCGAGGGCCCCACTCACCTTCATCAGTGGACCCTCGGCGACGAGCGACATCGAGCTGGACCGCGTCGAAGGTGTCCACGGGCCGCGCACCCTGGTCGTCGTCCTGGCCGGCTGATCCCGCCACCGGGCCCACACCGGGCCTACACCGGGGGGCTCACACGCCGGTGACCCTCAGGGTGGGGACCATCGCCGAAAGGGCCGAATCAACCATGATGCCTCCTCCCGATGGGTGGGCAAATGGCTCAAACTGACTATGGTCTGGAGGGCTCACCGCGAGGAATCTTGGTGCGGGGAAGAGAGGTGCCTACGCAACAGGGGGCCAGGGGGCGTAGGCACCTCTCACCACGTCTCGGGATCGCGCCTCAGGGTCGTGTGGCCCGAGATTTCCTGCGCCTCGAGCAGCGCGTGGGGTTCGAGCGGAAGCGCTCGGCACCTGACGCGGCCCACGCCGTCAAGTCGGTCGAGGCCCGAGGGCTCGTCCTCCCGGAGGGGCACAAACCGCTCGATCAGTCGCTGCCACATGTCCGGTCCGCCCTTTCGTCGATGGCCGAGCTGGCTCGGTGACAGGAACAACGAGGACGAGGGTGCCGAGGTCACGGTGCGTCGTCGTCACCGCTCGACCAGGTAGGGGTCGGCCCACGCGCTGATGATCCGGGCCGCCCGCTTGGCCTGGTTCCTGCCGGTGAGCAGGTGGTCGGCGCCTTCGAGTGACACGAAGCTGCGTGGGTGCCGAGCGGCCCGGAAGATCTCGCTCGCGTTCGCGATGCCCACGGTGTTGTCGGTCGGGGAGTGCATCACCAGGAGTGCCCGGCGCAGGGTCCTGATCTGCTCGCGCAGGTCCACCGCCCGGACGTCCTCGATGAAGTGCCGGCGCAGGACGAGCGCCTTGCCACCGATAAGGAAAGGAGCCTCCCCGTCGGCCAGGATCCGCTCCACGAGGGCGTCGTAGTTGTGCTCCACGTGCCCTGGTTCGTACGGCGCTCCGATGCTCGCCACCGCCCGCACGGACTCGAGGTGGTGGGCCGCCGCGATCACCGCCGCGCCCCCGAAGGAGTGCCCCACCAGGAGCCGCACCTGGCGACCGGACTCGTTCATGAACCGCACCGCCTGGGCGGTGTCCGCGACCTTGTGCGAGAACGACCCGTCCCCCCAGTCACCCTCGGAGTCACCGAGCCCGAGGTTGTCGAACCGCAGCATCCCGATGCCCTCGAGGGCCAGCTGCTTGCAGATCCGGCTGGCCGCGGGGCTGTTCTTGCCCAAGGTGAAGCCGTGGGAAAAGACGCCCCAACCCCGGACCGGCCCATCGGGCTGGTCGATGACGCCGGCAAGGCGCGGTCCGCTGGTACTGGAGAACGACACCGACTCGGGCACGGTGCCCATGCTCTCAAACTCCCGAGGGACCGCGCCGCGCTGCTCGGGGCGTGAGAACATCGACGGGCCCAGCAACGAGAGGGTCAGAGTCCCGGCACCAACCGGTTCGGCGAGCCGCCGGCCACGGTGCACTGACCGGGGCCTCAGGAGGTCAGGGGGCTGATCCGTCCCTCGTACGCCGTGCGGATGTGGCTGACGGGCGCCGCGGCAGCACCGACGCGACGGGGCAGCGCAGGAGCCGAGTCGTTCGAGGTGCCCACACCGTCACGTCGGTCCAGCGACGAGACGTCCTCGTCCATGAGGGGGACGAACCGTTCGAGCAGCCGTTGCCACATATCCATCGACCCTTCACCGTTCAGGACGAGCACTCGTCCGGGCGATCCTTCTGACGCGCAGCATGAACGATGCCGCAGACAAGGCGTTGGCGGCGCGCCGGTGCGGGCGGTCTCGTTCGTTGGTCACCGAGCGATGTCCGAACGGACGATCGGCCACTCCCGACCAAATCGGGACGAGTCCGGCTGGTCCGGGCCACGGAGTCGTACGAACCTCACCCGCGGCCCGGAGCCGGCCCGCGCGTGGGCGGATCAGCCGGCCCAACCCTGGGCGGTGGACTGCGCCCCCACCAGCTCGACGGCCACCTCGAACCAGACGGTAGATCCGGCCGAGGTCCGGTGGGCTCCGAAGGCGTCGGCGATGGCGCGCACGAGCGACAGGCCCCGGCCGCGGACTGCCATGGGTTCCGCGCCGGTCAACAGTGGCTCGCCCCTGTTGCCACTGTCGGCGACGGTCACGGCCAGGATCCCGGTGTCGAGGTCCATGGTGAGGTGTGACTCGGTCCCGGCATGCAGGACGGCGTTGGTGATGAGCTCGGAGATCCCGGTGACGACGGTGTGCTGGTCCCCGTCGCCGACGTTCCAGTCGGTCAGCTGCTCGCGCGCCCAGTCCCGAGCGGCACGCACGGACTCCGGCATGGGTGGGACGACGATCGCGGCCCGCCGGTGCCCCGCCGGTGAGCGCCCGACGGCAAGCACTGCGCAGTCATCCTCCTGGCCGGAGGTCTGCAGCATCGAGTCCATGACGTGCTGCGCCACGCTGCGCGGGCTGCCGGGCGGCATGTCGGACAACACCTCCAGCAGCCGGGCCTCGCCCTCGTCGAAGGCCTCACCGCGCCGCTCGAGAAGGCCGTCCGTGAAGCAGACCAGCATGTCGCCGACCCCGAGGGTGAGGTGGTGTGCCGGCCGGACCCCTTCAATCCCCAGCGGCGGACCGACGGGCACCGTCAACAGCATCGCCCGCGACTGACCCTCCTCGCGGGAGGCATGGCCGAAGAGCAGTGCCGGGAGCGGGTGGCCCGCGCTGGCCAGCACGACGTCGCCCGTCTCGGGGTCGACCGTGCCGTAGAGCATCGTCACGAACAGCTCGCCACCGAAGGCCATCCCCGGTCTGGCCCGGGGCGAGCCGAGCGGCATCGACGCCGGCCACAGGGCGTCCAGGTCCCAGACGACACGGTCGAGGGCGTTCATGACCGAGGCCGGCTCGCTGTTGGTCAGGGCCGCGCCCCGCACGGCGGCGCGCACCTGGCCCATGACCGTGGCTGCCATGACGCCCCGCCCGACGACGTCTCCGATGACCACGGCCAGCCGGCCATCCGGGAGGAAGAACGAGTCGTAGAAGTCTCCGCCGGCCACCGTCCCCTCCGACACCGGCTCGTAGCGAGCGGCGATGCTGATCGCGTCGGACTGCGGCAGGTTGGGGGGCAGCAGCGTGCGTTGGAGGAGCTCTGCCGTGGTGCGCTCGGCGTCATAGACGACGGCCCGACCCAGGGCATCCCCCACGAGCTCACGGAAAGGCGCGAGCACCGCCATGACGTCGTGCGGCACGGGAGCGGCCTCGCGCTGGATGACGAGCGCCGAGTCCCTTCCGCCCGCCTTGGTCGGCACGGCCACGATCTCGCCGTTGTCGGACAGGTAGGGCTCGCCGCGCGCGATCGCCTGGGCGATGGTCGCCGACATGTCCTCCCCGAGCTCGGACCAGATCAGCGGCAAGCGCTCCTCGTCGGGCGAGAGCTGCTCGATCCGGTGGCGTCGCGCCATCCGCCACGAGGCCGGCCCCGGCGACGGCAGGCAGATCGAGACGGACAGCCCGTCGAAGGCCACCATCGCCTGGCGCAGGACCACCTTGCACACGTCGTCCACGGTGACTGCGACAGCGAGCTGGGCGGCGAGCTTCGCGACGGCGCGCGCCCGCCCGATGGCACTGGTGGTCTCGACGATGACGTGCAGGACCGCCAGCACGCTCCCGTCCTCGGCCAGGACCGGCGACCCGCTCCGCAGGAAGTAGCCGACGTCGGTCCCGTCGTCCGGCCCCTCCTGGGACCCGTCTCGGGACCCACCCTGGGACCCGGTGCCGTGGCCGGCAACCGACCCTCGCCCGCGGTCCAGCCGCAGCTCGCTGCCCTCGTCGAGGAACGACTCGCCCTCGGCAAAGGTGCGCTCTAGCAGCGGACCCACCCTGGGGTCGTCCCAGATCTCCGCGACCACCGTGCGCGCAGACTGTCCGAACGCCGACGGGTGCTTGCTGCCCAAGAGGTCGCGGAAGGCGTCGTTGTAGAGCATGGTGAGGTCGGCTCCACACAGCAGCGCCACCGGCAGCGGACACTCCAGGGCGATCTCCCAGGCGGCCTCGAGCTGTGGTGGCCACAGCGACCGAGCCCCGAGAGGCGTGGCGGCCCAGTCGCTGTGGGCAGCAAGACGACGCGCCTCCCGCGTTCGGCCCTCACCCACGCATTCCGCCTCTGTCCGACCTGGATCGCTCTATCCGAAAGGGTAGGGCCCCCACCGGTGCTGAGACACGGTCATTTCAGACTGAATCGGGAGTTCCTCGTCACGGCGTCCACCTGGTCGATGAGGAAAGCCCACTCCCAGGCCACCTGCCGCCACGCGTCATAGCGCCCACTCTTGCCCCCGTGGCCCGCGACCATCTCGGTGCGCAGCAGCACGGGGCGCTGGGCTGGGTCACTCGTCGTGGCTTCCCTCAGGCGGGCAACCCACTTCGCCGGTTCTGTGAAGAACACCCGCGTGTCGTTGAGCGACGTGGTGGCGAGGACCGCCGGGTATGCCGCGTGCTGCACGTTCTCGTACGGCGAGTAGGACTTCATGTAGCCGTAGACCTCGGGGTCGGCCAGCGGGTTGCCCCACTCCTCCCACTCCACCACCGTCAGCGGCAGCGAGGGGTCGAGGATCGTGGTGAGGGCGTCGACGAAAGGGACGGCGGCGTGCACGGCACGGAAGCGAGCGGGCGCAAGGTTCACCGCTGCACCGATGAGCAGGCCACCAGCCGAACCGCCTTCTGCCACCAGTCGATCCGGTGCCACCCAGCCGCTCTCGACGAGGTGCTCAGCACAGCTGACGAAGTCGGTGAAGGTGTTCTTCTTGGTCGCGAGCTTTCCTTCGTCGTACCACGCCCGTCCGAGCTCGCCACCCCCGCGAACGTGCGCGATGGCATAGACGAAGCCGCGTTCGAGCAGCGACAGCCGGGCCACCGAGAAGTAGGGGTCGGACGAGATCTCGTACGAGCCGTAGGCCGTGAGCAGCCCCGGGTGGGCTCCGTCGGGTCGGGTGCCGGCGGGGTAGACCAGCGACAGCGGCACCTTGGTGCCGTCCGCCGCGGTCGCCCACTCGCGCCGCTGCTCGTACTGCGTCGGGTCGTAGTCGCCGAGCACTGGCTGTCGCTTGAGCAGCTCGAACTCTCGGCTGACGACGTCGTAGTCGTAGACCGTCTTGGGCGTCACCATCGACTCGAAGACGACCTGCAGCCTCGTCGAGGCGCTCTCGGGGTTGTCGCCGAGCCCGACCGAGTAGACCGGCTCGTCGAACTGCAGGTCGTGGTGGCCGGCGAAGCCCGACGCCTGAGCCGGGTCGCGGTCGAGGACCCGCAGGGCGGTCAGCCCGTCCCTGCGCAGCGACAGCACTGCGACGTCGTCGAAGGCGTCGATGCCCTGGAACCGCTCCCCCCGCTCGGCCCGCATCAGGGTCTGCCACTGGTCGGCCGAGGTGGCATCGAGCGGGGCCCAGGCCAGGTCGGAGTCGATCGAGTCCGCGTTGTGCACGATCAGCAGGCGGTCTCCTGCGGGCTCCACGTCGTACTCGACACCCTCGCGCCGGGGCGCGACGACGCGGAACTCGCCCGTCGGGTCGGCTGCGTCGAGGATCCGGACCTCCGACGTCGTCTTCGAACCCAGGCCGATCATCAGCCAGCGGTCGTCCCGGGAGGACCCGACGCCCATCCAGAAGCGCTCGTCCTCCTCATGGTGGACGAGGACGTCAGCGGCCGTGGGAGTACCGACCTCGTGTCGCCAGACCTGGTGGGGGCGCCAGGTCTCGTCGACCCGCGTGTAGAAGAGGTGCTGGCCGTCGAGCGAGAACACGCACCCGTAACCCACCTCGTCGACCGCAGTGTCGATGACGTCGCCGGTGCGAAGGTCCTTGACCCGCAACGCGAACCGCTCGTCGCCCTCGGTGTCCACGGCATACGCGAGGCGCTGGTGGTCCGGGCTCACCGTGAGCGCCCCGAGTGCGAAGAAGTCGTGCCCCGCCGCCTCGGCGTTCGCGTCGAGCAGGATCTGTTCGCCCTCGACCTCGGAGCCGGGCTCGGGCATCGGTCGCGGCGCGCCCTCGACCCGCGGGGCGCGGCACTCGACGGTGTACTGCGAGCCCTCGAAGCTGCGGGAGTAGTACCACCAGGGGCCGCTCGCGACCGGGACCGAGAGGTCGGTCTCCTGGGTGCGGGAGCGGATCTCCTCGAAGATCGCGTCGCGCAGTGGCTGCAGGTCGGCGGTCACCGCCTCGGCGTAGGCGTTCTCCGCCTCGAGGTGCGCGCGCACCGCCGGGTCCTCCTTGTCACGCAGCCACTCGTAGGGGTCGACGATGACGTCACCGTGGTGTTCCCGCGTGCTCTCGCGCTGCTCCGCCCGAGGGGGGGCCGGGGCGGGTCCCGTCGGCACAGGCGGCGCACTCACCATGGGCGCGGTGGTTGGTGGGGTTGCCTCAGGCGTGGTCACGCTCGCACCCTACGTGGTGGCCTCAGCCGGCCAGGCAGCGCGGGCCGAGGATCACCTTGAGGTCGCCGAAGAGCGCTTCCGTCGCGTTGACCCGGTAGGAGTCCTCGAGCTTCATCAGGACCGAGCGACCGGGTTGGCTCAGTCGGACGTGGACCTCGGTGGAGCCGGGGTGCGACGACAGCACCGACTTCAGCTCCTCGACCTTGGTCTGGGTTGCCCGGTTGGTGTCGATGGTGACCACGACGGGGCCCCGCGGCCCCTCTGAGATGTCGGGCAGCGTCAGGTCGGAGGCGAAGATGGTCGGGGTGTCGTCGCGCCGGTTCACCCGGCCCTTGACGACGACGACGGCGTCGTGGGTGAGCGCATGCTGAACCGTGAGGTAGGCGCTCGGGAAGAAGAGGCACTCGATCGCGCCCTCGAGGTCCTCCACCGTGACGATCGCCCAGAGGTCGCCCTTCTTGGTGCGCTTGACCTGCAGGCCGGTGATCAGCCCGGCGATCGTGACGTTGGCTCCCTCGGGCTTGCCGTCCTCCCCCATCAGGCTCGCGATCGAGGTGTCGGCGTGTGAGCTGAGCACGTGCTCGATCCCGAACAGCGGGTGGTCGGACACATAGAGCCCCAGCATCTCGCGCTCGAACTGCAGGAGGGTCTTCTTGTCCCATTCGACGCTGGGAATGGTGGGTAGCACGGAGAAGTCGACGGACTCCCCTGCCGCATCGTCGCCGAAGGACCCGAACAGCGAGTCCTGGCCGATCGCCTCCTGGCGCTTGATGTCGACGAAGTTGTCCACGAAGTCCTCGTGCACGCGGTAGAGCCCTTGTCGCGACTCCTGCAGCCCGTCGAAGGCGCCGGCCTTGATCAGCGACTCGATGGTGCGCTTGTTGCAGACCACGGCTGGGCACTTGGACAGGAAGTCCTTGAACGAGGTGAAGGCGCCCTTCTCCTCGCGCGCGGCCACGATCGCCTCGACGACGTTGTGCCCGACGTTGCGGATCGCCTGCATGCCGAAGCGGATGTCGGTGCCCACCGCGGCGAACCGCGCCACCGAGTCGTTGACGTCGGGGGGCAGCACCTTGATGCCCATCCGCCGACACTCGCCCAGGTAGAGCGCCGACTTGTCCTTGTCGTCGCCGACACTCGTGAGCAGCGCTGCCATGTACTCAGCCGGGTAGTTGGCCTTGAGGTACCCGGTCCAGTAGGACACCAGCCCGTAGGCGGCGGTGTGCGCCTTGTTGAACGCGTAGTCCGAGAAGGGCACGAGGACGCCCCACAGTGCCGCGATCGAGGCCTCGTTGAACCCCTTGGCCTTCATGCCCTGGGAGAACGGGACGTACTCCGCGTCGAGGACTTCCTTCTTCTTCTTGCCCATCGCGCGACGCAGCAGGTCGGCGTTGCCGAGGGTGTAGCCGGCCAGCTTCTGGGCGATCTCCATGACCTGCTCCTGGTAGATCACCAGGCCGTAGGTGGTGCCGAGGATCGGCAGGAGGGCGTCGACCATCTCCTGCTGGAGCTTGCCCGCCAGCTGCGGGTCGAGCGGCGTGAGCTCCTGCTTGCCGTTCTTGCGCAGGGCGAAGTTGGTGTGGGCGTTGACCCCCATCGGGCCGGGTCGGTAGAGCGCGAGGGCCGCGGAGATGTCCTCGAAGTTGTCGGGCTGCATCAGCTTGAGCAGCGTGCGCATGCCGCCGCCGTCGAGCTGGAAGACCCCGAGGGTGTCGCCGCGTGCCAGCAGGTCGAACGTGGCCTTGTCGGTCATGTCCTTGGACAGCGCGTCGAGGTCGATCTCCTCGCCACGGTTGGCCACCACGTTGTCGATGGCGTCGTCGAGGATGGTGAGGTTGCGCAGGCCGAGGAAGTCCATCTTGACCAGCCCGAGCGCCTCACAGCTCGGGTAGTCGAACTGGGTGATGACCTGGCCGTCCTGCAGCCGCCGCATGATCGGGATGACGTCGATGAGCGGCTCGCTCGACATGATCACGCCGGCGGCGTGCACCCCCCACTGACGCTTGAGCCCCTCGAGGCCGAGCGCGGTGTCGACGATCTCCTTGAAGTGCGGCTCGGTCTCGACGAGCGTGCGGAAGTCGCCGCCCTCGTTGTAGCGCTTGTGCTCCTTGTTGTAGATCTCGGCGAGTGGCACGCCCTTGCCCATGACGTCGGGCGGCATCGCCTTGGTGAGCTGCTCCCCCACGACGAACGGGTGGCCCATCACCCGGGCGGCGTCCTTGACGGCCTGCTTGGCCTTGATGGTGCCGTAGGTGACGATCTGGGCGACGCGGTCGGCGCCGTACTTGTCCGTCACGTACTTGATGACCTCACCGCGTCGGCGCTCGTCGAAGTCGACGTCGAAGTCAGGCAGCGAGGGTCGTTCGGGGTTGAGGAACCGCTCGAAGATCAGGCCGTGCGGGATCGGGTCGAGGTCGGTGATCTTCATGGCGTACGCGCACATCGACCCCGCACCCGAGCCACGACCGGGACCGACCCGGATGCCGTTCTCCTTGGCCCAGTTGATGAAGTCGGCGACGACGAGGAAGTAGCCGGCATAGCCCTTGGAGACGATGACGTCGGTCTCGAAAGCGGCCTGCTTGGTGGCGTAGTCGGGGACCCCGCCCGGGAACCGCTCGACCAGCCCTCGCTGGACCTCCTTGATGAACCACGACTCCTCGTTCTCCCCTGGGGGGCAAGGGAAACGGGGCATGTAGCGGCCCTCGTCCTCGGTGAACGAGATGTCGCACATCTCTGCGATGAGCAGGGTGTTGTCGCACGCCTCGGGCAGCTCGCGCCAGGTGTGGCGCATCTCGGCCGGGCTCTTGAGGTAGAAGTCGTCGGCGTCGAACTTGAACCGGTTGGGGTCCATCAGGGTCGAGCCGGACTGGACACAGAGCAGGGCGGAGTGCGCCTTGGCGTCCTCGCGCGTCGTGTAGTGCAGGTCGTTGGTCGCGACCAGGGGCAGACCGAGCTCGCGGGCCAGGCGCAACAGGTCCTTCTGCACCCGCCGCTCGATGTCGAGGCCGTGGTCCATCAGCTCGGCGAAGTAGTAGTCCTTGCCGAAGATGTCGCGGAAGTCCGACGCCGCCTGCAGCGCCTCGCGGTACTGGCCGAGGCGAAGGCGGGTCTGTACCTCGCCCGACGGACACCCGGTCGTCGCGATGAGCCCCTGGCCGTACTGGCCGAGCAGCTCGCGGTCGATGCGCGGCCACTTGGCGTAGACCTGGTCGAGGCTGGCCTGGGAGTCGAGCCGGAAGAGGTTGTGCAGGCCGTTGTTGTTGCGGGCCAGCAGCGTCATGTGGGTGTAGGCACCCGACCCGGAGACGTCGTCGCCACCCTGGTGGTCCTCGCCCCACTTGACCCTCGTCTTGTCGGTGCGGTGGGTGCCCGGCGTGATGTAGGCCTCCACCCCGATGATCGGCTTGACGCCCGTCCCCTGGGCCTTCTTCCAGAACTCGTAGGCCCCGAAGACGTACCCGTGGTCCGTCGTGGCCAGGGCCGGCATCCCCATCTCCGCGGCCTTGGTGAACAGGTCACCGATCCGCGCCGCGCCATCGAGCATGGAGTACTCGGTGTGCACGTGGAGGTGGACGAACGAGTCGTTGCCGCTCGAGGTGGTGGAAGAGGCGCGGGAGCCGGGCTGGGAGGACATCGAGACGATCCTAAGCCTCCCCACCGACTGCCCCTCGGCGTGTCGGGACCCCGTGTCGCGGCGGGTTCCCGACGCCTCCCCCACCACGCTCAGGTATGCCGCGGAGCCGGCCCCGCGGCATACGTCAGTGCCCGCCCGGACGGCTCAGAGACGCTCGAGCGCCTGGGCCAGGTCAGGCGGGTAGGGGCTCTCGTAGGTGACGTACTTGCCGGTTCCGGGGTGGTCGAAGCCGAGCCCCACGGCGTRCAGCCACTGCCGCTCGAGACCGAGTCGGGACGCCAGGGTGGGATCGGCGCCGTAGGTGAGGTCGCCCGCGCAGGGGTGGTGCAGCGCGGAGAAGTGCACCCTGATCTGGTGGGTGCGGCCGGTCTCGAGGTGGATGTCGAGGAGCGAGGCGGCCCGGAATGCCTCGATCACCTCGTAGTGGGTGACGCTGGGCTTGCCCTTCTCCATCACCGCGAACTTGTAGTCGTGGTTCGGGTGTCGGCCGATCGGTGCGTCGATCGTGCCGACGACCGGGTCGGGCAGGCCCTGGACGAGGGCGTGGTACTTCTTGTCGACGCTGCGGCTGCGGAAGGCCTGCTTGAGGACGCTGTAGGCGTACTCGGACTTGGCCACCACCATCAGGCCGCTCGTGCCGACATCGAGGCGCGAGACGATCCCCTGCCGCTCGCTCGCCCCGCTGGTGGCGATCCGGTAGCCGGCCGCCGCCAGGCCGCCGACGACCGTCGGGCCGGTCCAGCCCACGCTCGGGTGGGCCGCCACCCCCACGGGCTTGTCGACCACGACCAGGTCGTCGTCATCGTGGATGATGCTCATCCCGGGTACCGGCTCGGCGATCACCTTGAGCGTCGGGCTCTGCTCGCTGGCCGGCAGGGTCACCTCGAGCAGGTCGCCCGCGCTGACGCGGTCGGACTTCCCGGCCTGCTTGTGGTTGACCTGGACGTCACCCGCGGAGGCGAGGTCGGCGGCCTTGGTGCGCGAGACCCCGAACAGCCGGGCCAGGGCAGCGTCGACACGCTCCCCCTCGAGCCCGTCCGGGACGAAAAGGGTTCTGGCGTCAGTCATCTGCGGCCTCATGTCGTCCGTGGTGGGGGCGTTTGCCGTCGACACCGATACCGCGCAGGGCCAGCAGCCCGATGGCTGCGGCGGCGCCGACGATGGCGATGTCGGCGATGTTGCCGATGAACAGGCCGAAGTAGTCGATGAAGTCCACGACGTGTCCGCGTCCGGGACCGGGCTCGCGAACCATCCGGTCAGTGAGGTTGCCGAGGGACCCGCCCAGCAGCAGCCCCAGTGCCCAGGCCCAGCCGCGGCTCCCGATCCGGCGGGCCGTGCGGATGATGACGACCAGCACGGCGAACGCGATCAGGGTGAGCACCCAGGTGGCGCCGTTCCCGATGGAGAACGCGGCGCCGGCGTTGCGGATCAGGTTGAGCCGGATGAACTCCCCGACAACGTTGACGGGTGCGCCCGGGTCGAGGTGGTCCAGGGCCCAGGCCTTCGTCGCCTGGTCGGCGAGGTAGGCCGTGAGGGCCGCTACGGCCATCAGGCCGAAGAGGCGTCGGCGCTCTGGTGCGGGTCTGGTGGTGGTGGGGGACTCGTCGGCCGCGATCAGCGGCGCTCCTGCTTCGTCTTGCATGTCACGCATAGGGTCGCACGAGGAGCGGCCTGAAGGCGAAGTTTGCCGATCGGGTTGCCGCAGGACTCGCAGATTCCGTAGCTGCCGTTGTCGAGCCGCTCGATGGCGTGGAGGTTCTGGTCGAGCATCTCGCGGGCGTTGTTGGCCAGCGAGATCTCCTGCTCGCGCTCGAACGTCTTGGCTCCTGCATCCGCCTGGTCGTCCCCGGCGCCGTCGCCGGCGTCCCGCATCAGCCCGACCAGATCGGCCTCGGCGACGGTGATCTCCTGGCGCAGGTGCGCGACGTCGGCCTCGATCGCGGTGCGGATCTCGCGCAGCTCCTTCGCCGTCCACGGAGACTCGTCGTCACGGACCCGCAGGGACCGGGGGGCGGTCCTGGTGGCGGCGCTGGTCTTCTTGACCGGTGCCGCGCTCGTCTTCTTAGCGGGTGCGGCCTTCTTGGCGGGTGCGGCCTTCTTGGCGGGTGCGGCCTTCTTGGCGGGTGCGGCCTTCTTGGCGGGTGCGGCCTTCTTGGCGGGTGCGGCCTTCTTCGCCGGCGCGGCCTTCTTCGCCGGCGCGGCCTTCTTGGCCGGCGCGGCCTTCTTCGCGGGCGCGGCCTTCTTCGCGGGCGCGGCCTTCTTCGCGGGCGCGGCCTTCTTCACGGGCGCGGCCTTCTTCACGGGCGCGGCCTTCTTCACGGGCGCGGCCTTCTTCACGGGCGCGGCCTTCTTCACGGGCGCGGCCTTCTTCACGGGCGCGGCCTTCTTCACGGGCGCGGCCTTCTTCACGGGCGCGGCCTTCTTGGCCGGCGCGGCCTTCTTCGCGGGGGCGGTCTTGGTCGCGCTCGAAGCCTTGCTCGCTGATGCGGACTTCGTTGCAGCTCTCGCCTTTTGAACCATGGTGTGCCAGGCCCCTCGGTCGCATGGCGCTCCCAGTCGAGCGCGCACAGGTGCGGTGAGGATAAGCGCTTGGCGCTGCGTACTCAACGGCAAAACGCGGTCGGAGCCAAAACCGTTGGACCGCGGGGCTCCCAGAACGCGAGAGAGCGCCCACCGCGATGCGGTGGGCGCTCTCGTCGTGCACTGCTGCCTGTAGCCGGAGGTAGGCCTCCTACCGGTTGTCGGAGCCGCCCTCGTCCTGCGTCTGGCCCTCGTCGTCGCCGGCCTCGGCAGGCTCCACACCGATCTGCTCGAGGTCGGCGAGCTGCTCCTCGATGTAGTTCTTGAGCCGTGCGCGGTAGTCGCGCTCGAAGGTCCGCAGCTCGTCGATCTTCTTCTCGAGCATGCTGCGCTCGCGATTGAGCTCCTCGAGGATCTGCGCCTTCTTCTGCTGCGCCTCGTGGACCATGCCGGTCGAGCGCTCACGGGCCTCCGTGATCATCTGCTCGTGCTTGGTCGTCGCCTCGCCGACGAGCTCGTCGTGCCGGGACTGCGCCGTGGCCAGGAGCTCGTCGTGGCGGGACTGACCCACGGACAGCAGCTCGTCGTGCTTGTTCTGGCCGACCGTGATCAGCTCGTCGTGCTTGCTCTGGCCGTCGCCCACGAGCTCGTCATGCCGTGCCTGTGCCTCCGAGATCAAGCGGTCCCTGGTGGACTCGCCCTGGCCGACGTGCTCGTCGTGCAGTCGCTGAGCCATCTCGAGCAGGGCGGCAGCGCTGGCGCCACCACCGACCCCGGCACCCACGGCCGCGGCGTGGCCCTGTTCCGCAGCAACGATGGGCGCCGCTTGGGCTGCCTGCGTCGCCTGCGCCGCCTCGACCCGGGCGGCCTCGAGGGCCTTGGTCTGCTCGTCGTTGGCGCGCTGGAGCTCCTCAGCCTGGCGCTGGGCCTCCTCGGCCTGGCGCTGGGCCTCCTCGACCTGCTGCTGGGCCTCGGCAGCCCGCTGCTCAGCCTCGGCGGCCCGCTGCTCCGCTTCCTTGGCGCGGGCCTCGACGGCCTGCGCGCGCTCCTGGGCACCCTTCTCGGTGTCCGAGATGCGACCCTGGGCGGCCTGCTCGGCCTCCTCCGCGCGTGCCTGCGCCGTCTTCTCGGCCTCCTCGGCGCGGGCCATGGCTGCAGCCACCCGCTCCTGGGCTGCCTTCTCTGCCTCGTCGGCCTTGGCCGTGATGGCCGCCAGGCGCTCCTCGGCCTCGCGGGTGGCCTTCGCCTCCGCCTCCTGGGCGGCCTTGGCATCCGCTGCCTTGGCAGCCGCGGCGTTGGGGTCGGCCTTGGCGACGACCGGCATACCCTTGGTCTGCCGGCACTCGTTCAGCTGGTCACGGAGGTCATCCCCCTCCTTGACGATGCGACGCATCTCGGCGACCACCTCGTCGAGGAAGTCGTCCACCTCGCGTTCGTCGTAGCCACGCCGAAACTGCGTCGGCGTGAAGTTCTTGTTGAGGACGTCCTCAGGCGTGAGCGTCATGTAGTCACCTCGGTTGGCTGGCATGAGCAGTGCAGGTAAAGCATCCCAGAGAATGGGTCACGCGCCAGCCTAGAGGATGCGGCGCGGACCAGGATGTGGCTCGTCGGAAAGTGGGCGACTACAACAGGCTCAACGCCAGGCTGGTCAGCAGCATCAGGACCAGGAACGCCAGGTCGAGGCGCAGGGTGCCCAGCGTCAGCGGGGGGATGATCTTGCGCAGCGCCTTCAGGGGCGGGTCGGTGATCGTGTACACGAGCTCCGCCACGACGAGGATCGCGCCGCGGGGACGCCAGTCGCGTGCGAAGGCCTGCACCCAGTCCAGGACCAGCCGTCCCAGCAGGATGATGAAGAAGAGGAAGACGACGAAGCGAAGGGTGCTCGCGACGATGTTCTGACCCAGCAGCATGGGCTCACCCTGCCATGGGAGGTTTGGTGTTGGCTGTGTGGGTCAGCTCTGGTTGAACAGGCCGCGGGCCGCCGTGGGGGCCGCGGGGCCCTCCTCCGCCGAGACCTCGATGTGTGACGGCGACAGCAGGAACACCTTGGAGGTGACCCGCTCGATCTGCCCGTGGAGTCCGAAGACCAGTCCGGCCGCGAAGTCGACCAGGCGCTTGGCGTCGGAGTCGTCCATGTCGGACAGGTTCATGATGACCGGCGTGCCGTCGCGGAAGCTCTCGCCGATGTTCTTGGCCTCGTTGTAGGTGCGCGGGTGGATCGTGGTGATGCGGTTCAGCGCACCCACCTCGACGTCGCGGACGACCCGGGCGACGGGGGTGCGCTGCGGCAGCGGGGTGACGGCGGCCGAACGCTCCGCCGGGGCCTCTTGGTGGCCGGGCTCGTCGTAGTCGTACTCGTCGTAACCGTCGTAGCGCTCGTCATCCTCGGCGAGCCCGAGGTACACCATCGTCTTGCGCAGTGCCCCAGCCATGTGCGAGCTCCCTTTGGGTTCAGTGCCTACTGTCCGTTCACGACCACGCCTTGACCGCGAGATCGCCGTCTTCGCAACAGAAGTTACCGGTGTGACTGCCGAGAACCGAGGATTGCGCTCCCGACACGCAGGTGTGTCGCTCCGTGCGCCACCGCAGCCTCGAGGTCTCCACTCATCCCAGCGGAGATCCAGGTCGCCCGCGGATGCGCCTGTTGTATGCCGTGTGCCACCGCGCGCAGGCGGGCGAACGCGTGCGCGGGGTCGGCCCCGAGCGGCGCGACCGCCATCACGCCACGCAGGTCGAGGTGGTCGCAGCCGGCCACCTCGTCGGCCAGCGCCTCGGCAGCCTGCGGCTCGACCCCTCCCCTGTCGGGTGGGTCGTCGAGGGAGACCTGGACCAGGACGGCGGGACGGACACCAAGGGCGGCTGCCGCGCGATCGAGGGCGGCGACGAGCTTGGGGCGGTCGACCGACTGCACCACGTCGGCATAGGACACGACCGACCCTGCCTTGTTGGTCTGCAGCTGACCGATGAAGTGGACCTCCACGTCGTGCCGCCGGGCCAGCTGGGACACCTTGGCCGAGGCCTCCTGGTCGCGGTTCTCCCCGATCGCCGTGACGCCCAGCTCCACCAGGAGCTCGATGTCGCTGGCGGGGAAGAACTTGGTCACGGCGACCAGCGCGACGTCCGACGGGTCCCGTCCGGTCCGGGCGCAGGCCGCATCGATGCGCTCGCGTACCCGGGCGAGGTTGTCGGCGAGCTCGGCGCGACGCGCCTCGCCGGTGCTCACGCCACCCCGGCCACGACGACCCCCGCGAAGCGACCGGTGCGCCCGTCGCGGCGGTAGGAGAACAGCCGTGCGTCCTCACGGGCACACCCCGGGACCCACTGCACCCCGACGTCATTGGCCACCAGCTGGGCGACCACCCCTGCGGCGACATCGATGGCGGGGGTGCCTGACCACGACCGTGCGGACGACTCGGGTGCGACCTCCGCGGCCGCGGCGCGCATCCCCGCGGGGACCTCGTAACACCGGCCGCAGACCGACGGCCCGACCACGGCGCTGATGTCACGGGCACCGAGGTCGCGCATCTGCAGCACCGCGGACTCGACGATGCGGGACATCATCCCCGGCCGACCGGCATGCACGGCGCCCACGACGCCGGCGACCGGGTCGGCCAGCAGCACCGGGGTGCAGTCGGCCACGAGCACCGCGATGGCCAACCCCGGGGTGGCGGTGACGACGCCGTCCGCCGGAGGCGGTCCCTCCGAGCCCCACTCCCGGTCGACGACGATGACGTCGTTCCCGTGGCACTGTTGCATGAACAACAGACGATCACGTTGCACCCCAACGGATTTCGCGACCCGAGCACGGTTCTCCTCGACAGCACCGACCTCGTCCCCAACGTGCCCGCCCAGATTGAGCGATTCGAAGTCGCCGCCGCTGACGCCACCCTCGCGGTCGGTGAAGGCCCATTGCACGGGACCGGAGTGCGCGCGCCAGTAGAACACCGCCCCAACCTACGACAGAGGCGCCGGAGTCGTCCGGCGCCCCTGTCGGCGTGGTCTCAGCGTGTCGTCACTTCAGGAAGTCGGGCACGTCCAGGTCGTCGCCCTCGTCGAAGGTGACGGTCCGCRGCGGGCGGCCAGCGGGCTCGCGCTGCGCCGCGGGCTCGACCGGCGTTGCCTGCGACGTCTGCACGGGGGCGTCGCGCGACACGGGGGCTGCGACGGGCTCGAACCTGGGCGTCTCGGCGACCGGGGCAGCGGCCTGCGGGACGGGCGCAGGGGTCGCCGGCTGCTGGGCCGGGCGCGACGAACCCTGGATCTGTCCGATCGCGCGGTCGTTCTCGCGCTTGAGGGGGGCGCCGCCGTCAAAGCCTGCGGCGATCACGGTGACCCGCACCTCGTCGCCGAGGGCGTCGTCGATGACCGCGCCGAAGATGATGTTGGCCTCGGGGTGGGCCGCTTCCTGCACCAGTCGCGCCGCCTCGTTGATCTCGAAGAGACCGAGGTCGCTGCCACCCTGGATGGACAGGAGCACACCGTGGGCGCCGTCGATGCTGGCCTCGAGCAGCGGGCTGGAGATGGCGAGCTCAGCGGCCTGGACGGCCCGGTCGTCGCCGCGCGAGGAGCCGATGCCCATGAGGGCCGAACCGGCACCCTGCATGACGGACTTGACGTCGGCGAAGTCGAGGTTGATCAGTCCGGGTGTCGTGATGAGGTCGGTGATGCCCTGGACGCCGGACAGCAGGACCTGGTCGGCCGAGCGGAACGCGTCGAGCATGCTGACCGTGCGGTCACTGATCGACAGCAGCCGGTCGTTGGGGATGACGATGAGGGTGTCGACCTCTTCGCGCAGGTTGGCGATGCCGGTCTCCGCCTGGTTGGCGCGACGACGTCCCTCGAACGTGAACGGACGCGTCACCACACCGATGGTCAGGGCTCCGAGCCCCCTGGCGATCTTGGCGACCACCGGTGCACCACCGGTGCCGGTGCCACCACCCTCACCTGCGGTGACGAAGACCATGTCGGCGCCCTTGAGCACCTCCTCGATCTCCTCCGCGTGGTCCTCGGCGGCCTTCTTGCCGACCTCGGGGTCGGCGCCGGCACCGAGGCCCCGGGTGAGCTCACGGCCGATGTCGAGCTTGACGTCCGCGTCGCTCATCAGCAGCGCCTGCGCATCAGTGTTGACGGCAATGAATTCGACGCCCTTGAGGCCGACCTCGATCATGCGGTTGATGGCGTTGACGCCACCTCCGCCGATGCCGACGACCTTGATGACGGCCAGGTAGTTCTGTGGTGCTGCCACGGCGGTGGGCCTTCCTGAATGCGGTGCTTGGTGATGGTCGTCGCTGGGTGCTGACGAGTCCGTGGTGGTGCCCGTCGACCGATCGCCTGTCCCTCGACGTCAAGTTGAGGGTTACCCTCATCCGCGTCCAGATGCCTACGTTTCGGTGTCGCCGACGCTATGCGTCACATGGGTCGCAGGGCAACCTGATCGACCGCGTGTCGCAGCACAGATTCACCCGATTCAGCAGTTTTCCGCGGGGTCGTCGGACGGTCTGTCACACCCGTCACTTCAGCCCCACAGGCCACAGTCTGTCACGAGCTGCGGGTGTCGCCCTCAGCGGGTGACAGGCGTGCTGGGAGCGCTGACATCGATCAGGGCCGGCCGCGACCTGAGCAGAGCGGTCATGATCGCCACCTTGCGCTCCGGCTCGTCGACTCCGCCCCAGACCACGGAGGTCCGGCCGATCATCAGCGTGACGAGGTTCGCGCTGCTGACGGTGATGTTGGTGACCCGCTTCTGCGTCGCCGCGGGGAGCGCCTTCAGGACGCTGACCGCAGCGGCGAGGGCATCCCGGGACAGGGCGGCTGTCGTCGCGGCGTTGACGGTCGGGACGCCCCGCGGAGGGGTGCTGACCTGGGCATAAGCCATCCCTGTCTCATCTACAACCTGTAGTTGACCTTGAGGGTTTTTGACCACGAGGAACGGTTGCCGGGGGCTCGCGTGGATGACCAGCGTGCTGGGCCAGGACCGCTCGATCGAGACGTCCGCCACGGTGGCCCGCTCGGCCACCCGGGCGGCCACGGCGGCACTGTCGACCCGCGCCAAGGGCTCCCCCAGCGGCACCCTGGCCATGGCCCTGATGGCTGCGACCTCCGCGTCGGGGACCCCGACCACCTCGACGGTGCGGACGGCGAGGACCGGGCTGAACCCGACCACCCACCCGAGGAGCACCACGACCGCGAGGCCGGCGGCGGCATACCCGAGCAGCCGGAGGGGGCGCTGGCGCACCTCGTGGGCCCGGCGCTGGAACCGCGCACGTGACGACGCGAGGCCCGTGCGACCCACGCGACCGCTGGACCCGGGATGGCGGCTCATGCCTGGCCGAGGGCGCGCAGGATCTCGGGCCCGATCATCGTCACGTCCCCGGCACCCACCGTGATGACGAGGTCCCCCTCGCGGGCCAGACCGGCCACGTGCTCGGCCACGGCCGACCAGGACGGGATGACGATGACGTCCGCGTCCGGACGCAGCTCACGCAACGCGTCGGCGACGAGCTGGGACGAGACGCCCGGCATGGGGTCCTCCCGCGCGGCATAGATCTCCATGAGGACGACCACGTCAGCGGGCCGCAGCGCCGCCGCGAACTCGCGGGCGAAGTCACGCGTACGCGAGTAGAGGTGGGGCTGGAAGACGACGACGAGCCGCCCCTCGCCGGCCAGGTCCGCGCCCGTCCCCACGACGGCCGCGACCTTGCCGGGGTTGTGGGCGTAGTCGTCCACCACCGAGACACCGGCCGCCGACCCCTTGGGCTCGAACCGGCGCCGGGTGCCGGTGAAGCCGAACAGCCCGTCCAGCACGCGGGTGGGGTCCTGGCCGAGGCCGTCGACGGCCACGGTGTAGGCGGCAGCGGCGTTGAGCAGGTTGTGGCGACCGGGGATGTTGATCCGCAGGTTCCGCGCGACGCCGTCGGGTCCGGTGACGGTGACCCGACCCATCAGCCCCCGGAACACCTCGTCGCGCAGGACGACGTCGGCCTCGCTCGACCATCCGTAGGTGAGCACCCGCCTGCCTGCCGCTCGCGCTGCCAGCGCCAGCTCGCGGGACCCCTGGTCGTCCTGGCAGGCGACGAGCAGTCCACCCTCGAGGATCGACGCCGCGAACGCGGTGTAGGCCTCCTGCACGCGCTCGAAGGTTCCGTAGAAGTCGAGGTGGTCCGGCTGCACGTTGGTGACGACCGCCACCTCGGGTCGATAGACGAGGAACGAACCGTCGCTCTCGTCGGCCTCCGCGACGAACACCTCGCCGGTGCCCCAGTGCGCGTTGGTGCCGTGCTTGGCGAGCTCACCGCCGGCCGCGAAGGACGGGTCGACGCCACAGTGCTGGAGCGCGACCGTCAGCATCGAGGTCGTCGTGGTCTTGCCGTTGGCCCCCGCGACGGCCACGCGCCGCGAGTCGGCCATGGTGCTCGCCAGGGCCTGTGAGCGGTGCAGCACGCGCAGGCCCGCCGCGCGGGCGGCCGCCAGCTCGATGTTGGACTCGCGGATCGCCGAGGAGATGACCACGGTGTCCTTGCCCTCGACGTATGCCGCGTCGTGGCCGACGTGCACCTCGGCGCCTTCCGCGGCGAGGGCGGCGAGCACCGGGGACTGCTTGGCGTCGGAGCCGCTGACCGCGCACCCCCGGGCCAGCATCACGCGTGCCACGCCGGACATGCCGGCGCCACCGATGGCGATGAAGTGGATCGAGCCGAGGTCCCCCAGAGGAGGCACGGGCTCAGTGAAGTCGAAGCGTTCGTTGGAGCCGTTCATCGTTGCCGCGCAAGGGAATCCGTGAAGGCAGCCACCACCAGGTCAGCCAGGAGCTCGTCGGCGCCGCGCTCCCCCGTTGCTGCCGAGGCGGCAGCCATGGCGTCGATCCGGTCGCGGTCCGACACCAGGGGCACCAGGGTGCCGTCGACCCAGGCGGGTGTGAAGGCAGCGTCCTCGACCAGTAGGCCACCACCGGCGGCGACCACGTCGGCGGCGTTGAACCGCTGTTCGCCGTTGCCGATGGGCAGCGGGACGTAGACGGCCGGCAGCCCCACGGCGGTCAGCTCACAGACGGTGTTGGCGCCCGCGCGGGCGACCACCAGGTCGGCCGCTGCATAGGCGAGGTCCATCCGGTCGGCATAGGGGGCGACGACGTAGGGCGCGCCCGTTCCGCTGTTGTCGGCGACGAACTCCTTGCCGGCACCGGTGAGGTGCAGCACCTGCACGCCCGCCGCGCGCAGGGTCGCCGACCGCGCCTCGAACGTCGTGTTCAGCCGCTGCGCCCCGAGCGAGCCACCGGTGACGAGCACCGTCGGCCAGTGTGGTTCCAACCCGAAGTGGGCCAGAGCCTCCGGGCGCACCGCGGCGCGATCGAGCTGGGCGATCTCGCGACGCAGGGGCATGCCGATCGCGGTCGCGTGGGCGAGCTTCGTGCTGGCGAAGGTCGTGGCCACGAAAGGGGTCATCCGGGCGCCGACGCGGTTGGCCAGACCGGCACGGGCGTTCTGCTCGTGCACGACGATCGGGACGTGTCGGCGACGGGCTGCGAGGTAGGCGGGGGTCGAGACGTAGCCACCGAAGCCGACGACCACCTGGGCACCGGACTGCTCGATGGCCCGTTCGGCGGCCGCGACCGCCGCGCGCAGGTTGCCGGGGAGGCGGAGCAGGTCAGCGGAAGGCCTGCGGGGCAGCGGCACCTTGGGGACGGTCATCAACGGGTACCCGCGGTCGGGTACCAGCCGCGCCTCGAGGCCCGTCTCCGTGCCCAGAGCGGTGATGACGACCTCGGGGTCACGACGGCGCAGGCAGTCGGCGAGGGCCAGGAGGGGCGAGACGTGACCAGCCGTCCCGCCACCGGCCAGCAGGACCGACCTGGGTGACTCAGGGGACATCAGCGCCGACCCCGACGCCCGGGCAGGACCGCGAGCGAGCGGCGGACCACGGACGGTTTGGCCGACAGTGCCTCGGAACAGCCGGGTTCCTTGCGGGCAAAGGACAGCAGCATCCCGAGGGCGAACATCGTGGTCATCAGTGACGACCCGCCGTAGGAGACGAGCGGGAGCGGCACCCCGATCACGGGGAGCAGCCCGATCACTGCACCGATGTTGATGATGGCCTGGACCACGATCCATGCCATCACGCCAGCGGTCGCGACGCGCACGAAGGTGTCGTCGGTGCGCAGGACGATCCGGTAGCAGACCAGGGCCAGGGCGCAGAACAGCCCGAGCAGCACCAGGGTGCCCGGCAGCCCGAGCTCCTCACCGAGGATGGCGAAGATGAAGTCGTTGTGGGCCTCGGGCAGCCACTGCCACTTCTCGCGACTGGCGCCGAGGCCGACCCCCCACCAGCCACCGTCGGCGAGGGCGTAGCGGCCGTGCAGTGGCTGGCGGTAGGCACCGTACTCGTTGGTGTCCTTGCCGAGCCAGACGTCGAACCGGGCCAACCGGTTCGGGCTCGTGACGACCATCGTCACGGCGAGGGCCGCGAAGAGGGAGCAGCCGTAGACGAACATCCGGCGCGGCACCCCCGCGGCGAACAACAGTCCCGCGACGATGCCGCCCATCACCATGACCGTGCCGAGGTCGTGACCGAGCAGGACCAGGCCGATCGTCCCCGCCGCGACCGGGACGAGGAACGGGATGAGGACGTGCCGCATCTGGCCGAGCAGCCTGCGCTTGGCGGTGAGGACGGTGGCCCCCACGAGGATCAGCCCGATCTTGGCGAACTCCGACGGCTGCAGGGTGACCGGACCCAGGGCCAGCCAGTTGCGGTTGCCGTTGACGGACACCCCCAGCGGTGTGAAGACGAGGAGCTGGAGCAGCAGCGAGCCGACCAGGATCGGCACCGCCAACGCCTTCCACGCCCGTGGTGGGATCCGCACGGCGACGATCATGGCGATCGCACCCATGGCCGCGAACTGCAGCTGTTTGCGGAAGAAGACGTAGGGGGTGGCGTTGTCGGTCTGGACCAGCGACTTCACCGAGGAGGCGGACAGGACCATGATCAGGCCGATGACCACCAGCACCACGGTCACGCTGAGCAGGACGTAGTAGCTCGTGACCGGCGAGTCGAGTCGCTGCAGCCAGCCTCCGACCCGGCCCGGCTCCCCCTGGGTCGAGGACGCGCGGTTCGAGGAGGCGTGCGACGCGGTCCGCGCCCCGGGGGGCGAGGTCGTGGCACTGCTCACGGCTAGTCTCCTGCGGACCCGGCGTGGCGTGCGACCGCCGCAGCGAAGGCATCGCCTCGGGCACCGTAGTTGGGGAACATGTCCATCGAGGCCGCTGCCGGGGCGAGCAGCACGACGTCGCCGGGCTGGGCGAGCTCGGCCGCGCGCGCGACGACGGTCTCCATGACTCCAGTGTCCGTGCTCGACACGTCGACGACGGGGACATCCGGCGCGTGTCGGGCCAACGCCTCGGCCAGCCGGGCGCGGTCCGCGCCGATGAGGACGACGCCGCGCAGCCGCTCGGCCGCCTCGCGGACGAGGTCGTCGACGTCGGCGCCCTTGAGCAGGCCGCCGGCGATCCAGACGACGTGCTCGAAGGCGTGCAACGACGCAGACGCCGCGTGGGGGTTCGTCGCCTTGGAGTCGTCGACGTAACGGACCCCGTCGACCTCGCCGCAGTCGGCGATGCGGTGCGGGTCGGGGGTGAAGGCCCTCAGCCCGTCGCGGACGGCCAGCGGGGCCACGCCATAGGCCCGGGCCAGTGCCGCCGCCGCCAGGGCGTTGGCCAGGTTGTGCGGTGCCAGGGTCGCCGCGCTGCCGCGGACGTCGTCGAGGGTGGCCAGCTCGGCGGCCGAGGTCTTGCGCTGCTCGACGAAGGCCCGGTCGGCGAGGATGTCGTCGACGACGCCGACCATCGACAGCCCAGGCGTGCCGAGGGTGAAGCCGATCGCGCGACAGCCCTCCTGCACCTCGGCGTCCTCGACGAGCCGCTCGGTGACGGGGTCCTGCACGTTGTAGACGCAGGCGACCTTGGTCCGCGCGTAGACCTTGCCCTTGGCGCGCTGGTACTCCTCCATCGATCCGTGCCAGTCGACGTGGTCCGGGGCGACGTTGAGGCACACCGAGGCGTAGGGGGCGATCGAGTCCGACCAGTGCAGCTGGAAGCTGGACAGCTCCACCGCGATCACGTCGTAGGGCTCGGGGTGCAGCACCGCCTCGAGGATCGGCGTGCCGACGTTGCCGGCAGCCGTGGCGCGGAGCCCGGCCGCCCTCAGCATCGACGCGAGCATGGTGACCGTGGTCGTCTTGCCGTTGGTGCCGGTGATGGTCAGCCAGGGTGCCGGGCCGACCTCCGCACGCATCCGCCAGGCGAGCTCCACCTCGCCCCAGACAGGTATGCCGGCCTGCGCAGCTGCCAGGAGCAGCGGCTGGTCCGGGCGCCACCCGGGTGAGGTGACGACGAGGTCGGGAAGCGGGCCGTCCGGCAGGTCCGCGACGTGGTCCGGACCGAGGCGCACGTCCACCCCGAGGATGTCGAGGATGCGCGCGCGCTCCCCCAACGCCGTGGTGGCGGCGGGGTCGCCACCGTCCACGGCCACCACCCGCGCGCCGCGCTCGTGCAGCGCGTCGGCAGCGGCGAAGCCGCTGACACCGAGACCGGCGACGAGCACGGACAACCCGCCCCAGTCGGCCGAGGCACTCGTCAGGCCGTCGAGCCGGCCGCCGACGGCGCCGTTGCTGCCACTGCCGGGACCCGAGATCGGTCCAGTGCTCACGCCGCGCCCACGACCCACTCTGCGTAGAACAGTCCGAGGCCGAGAGCGACGAACAGCCCGGCGATGATCCAGAACCTGATGACGATGGTGACCTCGTTCCACCCGAGCAGCTCGAAGTGGTGCTGCAGTGGCGCCATGCGGAAGACGCGTTTGCCGGTCAGCTTGAACGAGCCGACCTGGATGATGACCGAGAGCGTGATCGCGACGAACAGGCCGCCGAGGATGACGACGAGCAACTCGGTGCGGGTCGTGATCGCCAGTCCGGCGAGCAGTCCGCCGAGCGCGAGGGATCCGGTGTCGCCCATGAAGATCTTGGCCGGCGACGCGTTCCACCACAGGAACCCGAAACACGCCCCCATGGCCGCGGCGGCCACGACCGCAAGGTCTCGTGAGTCGCGCACCTCGTAGCACTTGAGGCCGGGGGTGTTCTGGCAGTTCTGGTTGCCCTGCCAGATGCCGATGAGCACGTAGGCCGCGAACACCATCACCGAGGCTCCGGTCGCGAGGCCGTCGAGCCCGTCGGTGAGGTTCACGCCGTTGGACGTGCCCGCGATCATGATGTTGGCCCAGATGATGAACAGGATCAGCCCGAGCAGCGTGCCGGCGAACGCGAGGTCGAACCCGGTGTCACGCACGAACGAGATGTGCGTCGAGCCCGGGGTGCGGTTCTTGCTGTTGGGAAACTGAAGCACCAGCACGGCGAACACGACGGCGACCAGGGTCTGGCCGATGAGCTTCTCGCGCGACCGGAGCCCGAGGCTGCGCTGCTTGGAGATCTTGATGTAGTCGTCGAGGAACCCGACGAGCCCCAGTCCTGCCATGAGGAACAGGACGAGCACTCCGCTCCAGGTCAGCGGGGTGCCCGTGAGCAGGTGCGCGAGGCCGTATGCCGCGAGGCTGGACCCGATGATGACCGCGCCACCCATGGTGGGCGTCCCGCGCTTGGTGTGGTGCGAGGTCGGGCCGTCGTCGCGGATGAACTGGCCGTAGCCGCGGCGGACGAGGAACTTGATGAACATCGGGGTGCCGAAGAGCGCGCCCACGAGGGAGATGACGGCCGCGAGCAGCACCGCCTTCACGTCGTGCCCTCCTCGCTGTTGGCTGCGCCGCTGCCGGCCAGTCTGTCTCCGAGCCACCGTAGTCCGGCATCACGGCTGGACTTGAACAACACGACGTCACCAGGCCGAAGTTCTTCGGCCAGCAGATCGTAGGCGGCGTCGGCATCCGGCACCCACACGGCCTCGTCGCCCCAGGACCCCTCGTGCTGCGCCCCGGTCGCCATCGGGCGGGCGGTGTCACCCACCACGACGAGCCGGGAGATGTTGAGCCGCACCGCGAGTCGCCCGATGGCGTCGTGCTCCGTGGTCGAGTCCTCGCCGAGCTCGAGCATCGACCCGAGAACCGCCCACGTGCGGCGTGCCGGCGTGGTGTCGTCGTGGCCGCGGCCGCCACCCATCGCCACCAGTGCCTTGAGGGCCGCTCGCATCGAGTCGGGGTTGGCGTTGTAGGCGTCGTTGACCACGGTCACGCCGTCGGGACGCTCGGTGACCTCCATCCGCCAGCGTGACGCCGGCACCGCTGTGGCCAGGGCGGCCACGATGTCGGCGAGGGCCATCCCGCACTCGAGCGCTGTCGCGACGACGGCCAGGGCGTTGCCGACGTGGTGCTCGCCGTGCAGCGGGAGGGTGACCCGGGCGCTGCCCTCCGGCGCGGCCACGGCGAAGGACGGTCGACCCCGCTCGTCGAGGGTGATCTCGGTCGCGCGGACGTCGGCCTCGGGTCCCGTGCCGACGAGCTGCACGCGGGCGGTGGTCTTCGATGCCATGGCGCGGACGACGGGGTCGTCCGCGTTCAGCACGGCGAGCCCACCGGGGGGCAGGGCCTGGACGAGCTCGGCCTTGGCGACGGCGATCGCCTCGCGAGAGCCGAACTCCCCCACGTGGGCGGTGCCTACGTTGAGCTCGATCCCGATGCTGGGCGGGGCGATTCGCGTGAGGTAGTCGATGTGACCAACCCCGCGGGCACCCATCTCGACCACGAGGAACCGGGTCTGCGGCGTCACCCGGAAGACCGTGAGGGGCACGCCGACCTCGGAGTTCAGGGAACCCACGGGCGCCACGGTCGGCGCCACGCCCGACAGGACGCTGGCGAGCAGGTCCTTGGTCGAGGTCTTGCCGGAGGAGCCCGTGATGCCGATGACCGTCAGGTCGGGATGCCTGTCGACGACCGCACGGGCCAGCGAGGCCAAGCCGGCCTGGATGTCCTCGACGACGACGCACGGGAGGTCGTCGACCGGCCTGGTCGTCATCGCCGCGACGGCCCCGAGTCCCGCGGCCGAGGAGACGAACTGGTGGCCGTCCATCTGCTCACCGATGCGGGCGACGTAGAGGCCGCCCGCTCCGGCCTCGCGAGAGTCGGTGACGACCGGTCCGTCGATGACCAGCGCGGCTGCCGCGATGTCGTCCAGACCCTCAAGCCGGCCGCCCGTGATCTCGGCAATCTCCTTGAGCGACAACGGGATCATCGGCTGCCACCACCCTGTGTCCGACGGGCCGCGGTCAGCGCATCCAGGGCCTGACGTGCCTCGTCGCGGTCGTCGAACGGGTACACGGTGCCGGCGATCTCCTGTCCCGTCTCGTGACCCTTGCCGACGACGGCGACCACACTCCCCGGTCCGGCGTCGTGGGCAGCACGGACGGCCTCGGCGATGGCCGCCGCCCGCCCGTCGACGTCGAGGAGCCGGGCGTTCGTCCCCGCCTCTCGCGCGCCTTCGAGCACGGCGGCGCGGATGGCCTCGGGAGGTTCGGACCGGGGGTTGTCGTCGGTGACGACGACGACGTCGGCTCCCAGCGCTGCCGCGCGTCCCATGGCGGCGCGCTTGCCCCGGTCTCGGTCCCCACCGGCGCCCAGCACGACCACGAGGGCACCGGTCGTCGCGGGCCGCAGCGCCTTGAGCGCTGCGGCGACCGCGTCGGGGGTGTGTGCGTAGTCGACCACCACGAGCGGCAGGCCCAGGTCGGCGGGGGTGGCGAGGTCGACGTCCACCCGCTCCATCCGGCCGGGGACGTGCGGGTCGACCAGGAGCGCCCGCTCGGCCTCCTGCGGTTCGATCCCCCCAGCCACCAGGGCGAGTGCCGCCATCGCCGTGTTGACGCGGTTGAAGTCGCCGGGCAGGGCAGATCGCAGGTGAAGGGTCGTCACCCCATCGGATAGCGTGAACGAGGAGGGGTCTTGCTCGTCCGACACGACCCGCCAATCAGCGTCGACCTCGGCCAGAGAGGTCAGCGTCGTCACAGGCACCGTGGCCAGGGTGCTCAGCTCGCGACCCCACTCGTCGTCGACGCACACGATCCCGCGCCGTGAGCGTTGCGGGGTGAAGAGCCCTGCCTTGGCCAGGAAGTAGTCACGCATCGTGGCGTGGAAGTCGAGGTGGTCCTGCGAGAGGTTGGTGAACAGCGCGACGTCGTAGACCACCCCGTCCACCCGGTGCTGGCTCAGGGCGTGGCTCGACACCTCCATCACGCAGGAGTCGATGGCCCGCTCGGACATCACCGCCAGCAGTGCGTGCAGCACGGTGGCCTCCGGCGTCGTGCGGACGCTCTTGACCCGCTCGTCGCCGATGCGCGTCTCGACGGTGCCGATCAGGCCGGTGGTGTGGCCGAGCGCCGTGAGGGCCGAGTTGACGAGGTAGGCCGTGGTGGTCTTGCCGTTGGTCCCCGTCACGCCGTACATCTGCAGCGGGAGGTTGCCGGTGCCGTAGACGAGGGAGGCCGCGAGTCCGACGATGCTGCGTGGCTGCTCGACGACGACGCGGGGCAGGTCCGCCACGCCCTGGGCGTCGAGGACGTCGAGCCCTGCCTCGTCCGTGAGGACGGCGACCGCACCCGCCTCCCGCGCCCCCGCGGCATACCTCGCACCGTGGGCGTTGGCACCTGGAAGGGCGGCGTAGAGGTCTCCGGGCACGACGTCCTGGGAGGACAGGCTCACCCCTGTGACCTCGCGGTCCTCACCGACCAGCGTGCCCCCGACGAGGGAGGCCACGGCGGAGAGCGGGGTCGCGTGCGGGGACGACGGACGGGGGGATGGCACGGACAGCGAGCCTACCCTCAGCGGGAGGAGCTGGATGCGCCCGACCTGCGGTCGCGGATGACGCTCAGGTCGCTGGCGGCCGGGACCTTGCTGGGGCGGATCTTGGCCACCGGCGACGCCGTCCCCGTGGGCGGGATCTGCAGCTCCTGCAGCGCATAGGTCATGACGTCGTGGAACACCGGGCCGGCGACCACACCACCGAAGTAGCCCTTGATCGGCCGTTGCAGGGTCACCGCGACGACGATCTCCGGGTCGTCTGCCGGTGCGAAGCCGATGAAGCTCGCCGTCTTGCCCGAGTAGTGGCCGACGCGGGCGTCGTACCGGTCGGCGGTGCCGGTCTTGCCGGCCACCCGGTAGCCGGCGATCTTGGCCTCCGGCGCCGTGCCCTCCTTGGTGACGACGCCTTCGAGCATGTCGCGCACCTGCTTGGCGGTGCCGGGTGAGACGACCTTGACCGGTGCCGACTTGGCGGCCGGGGTGAACCCGCCCTTGCCGTCGCCGGTGGCGGCCACGATCCGCGGCGGGATGCGCACGCCGTCGTTGGCGATGGTCTGGAAGACGCCGGCGGCCTGGAGCGCGTTCACCGACAGGCCCTGGCCGAACAGCACGGTGTAGCGCTGCGACCCGCTCCAGTCCTTGACGTTGGTCAGCAGGCCGGGACCCTCACCGGGGAAGCCCATCCCCGATGTCTGGCCGAGGCCGAACTTCCTGAAGTAGTCGTACATCGTCGGCGCCTTGACCTTCTCACCGGCCAGGATGGTGCCGATGTTGCTGGACTGCGCGAGAACCCCGGCAAAGGTGAGGTACTCGGTCGGGTGGTCGTGGCTGTCCTTGAACTCCGTGCCCGCGCGGTGGATCCGGTTGGGGACCTCGACGACGTCCGAGGGGGTCACGACACTCTCCTCGAGAGCGGCTGCAGCGGTGATCACCTTGCCGGTGGACCCGGGCTCGTAGACGTCGTTGAACGCCTTGTTGGTCCAGTTCTCACTCGACTGGCCGGGCTGGTTGGGGTCGAAGGTCGGATAGGACGCGACGGCCAGCAGCTCCCCCGTCTTGACGTTCTCCACGACGACCGTGCCCGACAGCGCCTGGGTCTCGATGACCTTCTGGGCGACGGCGTTCTGGGCGAACCACTGCAGGTCGGAGTCGATGGTGAGCTGGACCCCTCGGCCCGGCACGGGGTTGATCGTCTCCTGCCGCGCGTTGGGGATCGGCCGACCGTCCTGGGACTGCTCGAAGATGGTCTTGCCCGACTTGCCCCTGAGGGTCTTGTCCATGAGGACCTCGAGGCCGGCACCGGCCGTGCCGTCGGACTGGACGAAGCCGACCAGGGCCGAGGAGGCCGTGGCGGTGGGATAGACACGGTCGGAGGTGGCCTCGGAGTAGATGCCGTTGATCCCCAGCTCGGAGATCTTGCGCCAGTTGAGCGGGGTGACGTTCTTCTGCAGCACCCGGTACTTGGCGTTGCCCGTGAGCTCTCGCGTCAGGGTCTCGACGGAGATGCCCAGCAGCGGCGAGAGGTCCTGGGCGGCCCCGGCCACGCCCACCTTGCTCCGCACGCCGTCAACCGTCTTGACGTACTGCGGCACCGCGGTCTGGTCGACGGTCACCGTGCGGCGCTCGATGCTCGAGGCGAGGATCGTGCCGTTGCGGTCGGTGATCGACCCGCGCATGGCCGGCAGCGCAATGGTCGCCGTGCGCGAGGACTGCGCGTTCTTGGACACCGCCGAGGCGTCAAAGCCCTGCAACCGCAACAGCTGCGCGCCGAAGATGCTGAAGATGAAGAGCACCGCGATCGTCATGGTGCGCATCCGCCGGCGCGGGCTGGAGGCGCCGAGGCTGACCCGGCGACGGGCTGGCGGGCGCGGCGGTGCCGGAGGGCGCGGCGCCGGGCGAGAGCTCGACTTCGCCGCCCTGGCGGGGCGCGCGGGCGATGCCGGATTGGCGGCCTTGCGAGGTCCTGGCTGACTTCGCGCGGTCTCTGTGCGCGGCTGACCTGCCTTGGGGTTCGGCGCGCCGGTGCGGGGGCCGCGAGGACGCGAGGACGCAGTGGGGCGCGGGGCTCCGGGGCGGCTGCCTCGGGTCTGCGTCACTGGGTACCTCTCGTCCTGTCCTGTAGTCGTCTGGTGGTGCTGGTCGAGTCGTGGTGCTGGTCGAGTCGTGGTGTCAGCGGCCGGGGGTGGGTGTGGTGGCCGGCTTCTTCGCCGGGGCCTTGGTCGTCGTGGTGCTCGTCGTGGTGGTGGTCCTGGCGTTGACGCTGGTCACGGTGGTCACGACCGAGCCGTCGGGCTTGGTGACCACCACGGTCGTCGTCGTCACATCCCCCTTCTTCGTGACGGTCGTCGCCGGACTGCTGCTCCTGGCCGGACCGGACTTCGCCGACGGCGCCTGTGGAGCTGTCACCACGGTAAAGCCGCCGTCCTTCGCCGCCGGCTTCGCCACGCCGAGGACCTTGCCGTCCGAGAGGCGGAGGAACGCGGCGGAGTCGGCCGGGACCATGCCGAGCCGCGTGGCCCGGGCTGCGAGGTTGGCCGGGCTCCGCTGGGCGTCGATGGCCTGCGTCAGGGCGTCCTGGGTGTCGGCGAGCTCACCCGAGGTCGACTGGAGGTTGTGCAGGGTGAACGACCCCTCGGCCATGGCGGTGTTGAGCATGAGCAGGCCGAACAGCCCCGCGCAGAGCAGGGTCATGCACAGCGCGGCAAAGAAGCCGTTGCCCGGGTGCCCGACGGCCGCAGGAACCACCCTCAGGGGCTGCGGGGGCGCGACCCTCCTGGCGGGTGCCCGAGATGCGACCCTCGCGGTCGCAGTCTGCTGGCTCATCGGTTGTTTCCCTTCGTGGTGGCGACAGTGGGTCGGGTGCGCTCGGCCGCGCGCAGGCGCACCGAGGCGGATCGGGGGTTGGCGGCCTGCTCAGCGGGGCTGGCCTCCTCGGCGCCGCGGGTGAGCAGGCGCAGGTATGCCGCGTGCTCCGGCAGTTCCACCGGCAGGCCTTGGGGGCTGCTCCCCTTGGCACCGGCCGAGAGCTCGCGCTTGGTGATGCGGTCCTCGAGCGAGTGGTAGGACAGGACTGCGATGCGGCCACCGACGGCCAGGGCGTCGATCGCCCGCGGGAGGGCGTCGGCCCACACCGAGAGCTCGGCGTTGACCTCGATGCGCAGGGCCTGGAAGGTGCGCTTGCCCGGGTGGCCGCCGCTCTTCTGGGAGGCCGCCGGGACGACCTTCTTGAGCAGCTCGACAAGACGACCCGATGTGGTGAACGGCGCCTGCTCACGTTCGCGGACGATGGCGCCGACGATCTTGCGGGCGAACCGCTCCTCACCGAACTCGCGCAGCACCGTCTCGAGCGCCGCCGGGTCGTAGGTGTTGAGCACCTCGGCGGCGGTCAGGCCTGTGGACTGGTCCATGCGCATGTCCAGCGGGGCGTCCTGGCTGTAGGAGAAGCCGCGGTCGGTCTCGTCGAGCTGGAGCGAGGAGACGCCCAGGTCGTAGAGCGAGGCGTCCACGTGGTCGACCCCGGCCTCGGCGAGGGCCCGCGGCACCTCGTCGTAGACGGCGTGGACGAAGGTGACCTGCGCGGCATACGGAGCAAGGCGTTCGGCGGCCAGCGCGAGCGCCTCCTGGTCGCGGTCGATGCCCACGACGTGCGCGTTCGGACAGCGCTCGAGGATCGCCTGTGCGTGCCCGCCCATCCCGAGGGTGCCGTCGAGGTACACCGCTCCGGGCTCCGTGAGGGCCGGGGCGAGCAGTTCGACGATGCGGTCGCGGAGCACAGGAATGTGCCGGTCTGCGGCCATTCCTCGTGCGTTCATCGACATCTCCTGCGGGACGGTGCTGGTGGTGCGGTGGGATCGTGCTGGGTGCTGCCGTGCTGGGTGCTGCCGTGCTGGTGCTGGTGCTGGTGCTGGTGGTGGTTGCCGTGGTGGTGCGGGGGCCCTGCGGTCAGGTCCCCATCCGCTTCAAGGGATGCGGCCCGGGGCGGGGGAAGTCGTCCCGGGATGCGAAGCGGCTGGAGACCTGGCTGCAGGGGCCGACGGTCAGCGAGCTCGGGGATCAGAGGAGTCCGGGGATGACCTCCTCGGACTGGTCGGAGAAGCCCTGTTCGGTGCTCTCGAGGTAGGTGTTCCAGCTGTCGGTGTCCCAGACCTCGACCCGGGAACCCGCACCGATGACGGTGCACTCGCGGGTCAGGCCGGCGTAGGCCCGCAGGTTGGCGGGGATCGTGACCCGACCCTGCTTGTCGGGCACCTCGTCCGAGGCGCCGGACAGGAAGACGCGGGTGAAGTCACGGACGGCCTTGCTCGTGGTCGGCGCGGCCTGCATCTGCTGGGTGACCTTGAGGAACTCGTCCATCGGGAAGACGTAGAGGCACCGCTCCTGGCCCCGGGTCACCACCAGGCCGTCGGACATCCGCTCGCGGAACTTCGCGGGGAGGAAGAGGCGGCCCTTGTCGTCGAGTCGGGGGCTGTGCGTACCGAGAAACATCGCGCCCACCTCCCCTGCCGACCCGTCCGAGGACCCCACGGCCCTCTGGTTTCCCCCACTTTACTCCACAATCGGCCACCACTACCTCACTTTCCCCACAATTTGCGAGGGAATCACGATATTTCTGCAGGTCAGATCGGTGGTGGAAAGTGGTGCGGATCTAACAACACTTCGGCGAATTGGCCCTCCCGGGCACCCCCGTGCACCCCCCGACCACCCGGACCACGGGGCAGCGTGAGCTCGGGGACACCGATCCGGCGGCTGCGCGGCGCCGAACGACCCCCTGCAGCCGCCACGAGAGGTCACGAGACGGCATACCCCCTTCTTTGGTGGTGCGATGTGGGGGAAGATCGATCGACCACCCGGAGGGGCGCAACGTGGCGGCCATGGGGACGACGGAAGGACAGCCGGTGCAAGGCAGGCACGAGGACCAGGCAAGGCCAACACCCGTGGGCACGACCAAGCCCGACACGTTGCTCTCACTCCCGGCGGGGTCCCCCGCGTCACTGGGGCAGGTCACCGAGGTCGCCGGACGGCTCGCCCGCGCCATCAACACGGTGATCGAGGGCAAGCCGGACGTCGTGCACACCGCCATCACCGTCCTGCTCGCCGAGGGACACCTGCTCCTCGAGGACGTCCCCGGCGTCGGCAAGACGATGCTCGCCAAGACGCTCGCGCGGTCGATCGACTGCTCGGTCCGACGGGTGCAGTTCACCCCCGACCTGCTGCCGAGCGACATCACCGGCGTGAGTGTGTTCAACCAGGACGTGCGCGACTTCGAGTTCCGTCCGGGCGCGATCTTCGCGAACGTCGTCGTGGGCGACGAGATCAACCGTGCCTCGCCCAAGACGCAGTCGGCCCTGCTGGAGTCGATGGAAGAGGGACAGGTCACGGTCGACGGCCAGACCTACGACCTCCCCAAGCCGTTCATCGTGATGGCCACCCAGAACCCCATCGAGATGGAGGGGACCTATCCGCTGCCCGAGGCCCAGCGCGACCGCTTCATGGCGCGCATCTCCCTCGGCTACCCCTCGGCGCGCGCCGAGGTGGCGATGCTCGACAGCCACGGACAGGTGTCTCCGCTGGAGACGCTCAGCCCGGTCACCGACGCCGCCACCGTCTCGGCCATGGTCCGGGCGGTCCGCTCGGTCTTCACGAGCGACGCCATCAAGCAGTACGTCGTCGACCTGTCAGCGGCCACCCGGTCCAGCTCGGCGCTGCGGCTGGGCGCCTCCCCGCGGGCCAGCCTGCACATGCTGCGCGCCGCCCGCGCCCACGCGGCACTGGAGGGCCGCGACCACGTGCTGCCCGACGACGTGCAGGCCATCGTGCTCCCGGTCCTCGCCCACCGCATCATCCCCACCGGCGAGACGCAGCTGGCCCGGCGCAGCACCGGTGAGGTGTTGCAGGACCTCATGCGCCGAGTGCCCGTCCCCGCTGCCGGTCGCTGAGGCGCGCCGTGCGTCGGGTTCGCGACCTGCTCACCACCCGCGGGCGAGCGTTCGTCGCCGCGGGAGTCACGTTGGTGCTGTGCGGAACTGGGCTCGGTTTCACCGACCTCACCCGCATCGGCGTGCTGCTCGTGGCGTTGCCCCTCCTGAGTGGGCTGCTCATGCGTCGCCACGACCTGCGGTTCGCCCTGGAGCGCACCGCCGTGCCGGGTCGGATCCAGGTCGACGAGCAGTCCCTGGTCACGCTCGGCATCGAGAACGCCGGGGGCGCCGCCAGTCCCCTGCTGATGGCCGAGGAGCAGCTGGACTACGCCCTCGGTGACCGGCCGCGGTTCGTCGTGCCGAGGCTGCGCCGTGGCGACCGCCAGGAGGTGCACTACTCGGTGCGATCGCACGTCCGGGGCCGCCACCGCCTCGGACCCCTCGGCGTCCGCCTGCGCGATCCCTTCGGCCTGAGCACCCGGGTTGCCGCGATCTCCGGATCCAGCGACATCCTCGTCCTGCCCAAGCTCGTCCCGCTCGGAGGCGGCCAGCCCCCGGGTAGCGGAGTGGGCGCCGAGGGCGCGATCCCGCACATGGTCGCCCTCCACGGCGAGGACGACGTCTCCATCCGTTCCTACCGAGATGGCGACGACCTGCGCCGCATCCACTGGCCGGCGACGGCCAAGACGGGCGAGCTGATGGTCCGTCAGGAGGACCGCCCCGCGCGCCGGCGTGCAGCGATCGTGCTCGACTCCCGCGCCCGTGGCCACCACGGCTCGGGCACCTCGGGCTCGTTCGAGTGGGCCGTGACCGCGTGCGCCTCCGTGGCCGCCCACCTCCTCGACCAGGGGTATGCCGTGCACCTCATCAGCGACGAGACCGCCGAGGACAGCCGAGCCGCCACCGCGATGGAGGTCGACCCGCTCCTGGACGTGCTGGCCATGGCCGAGGCCGGGTCGGACGACCAGTTCGCCGACGTGTTGCAGGCCGCCCACCCGGTGACGGCGCCCGGCGGACTCATCCTCGCCGTGGTGACCGACCTCGACGAGGAGCTGGCCCGCCGTGTTGCCTCACTGCGGCAGCCCGGCGGTACGGCCCTGGCCATCGTGCTGGACCCGGACGGGTTCACCACGACGCGGCGCAGCCGGGCAGGGACCGCCGACGAGCTCACCTGTGTACCAGTGCTGCGCGGCGCGGGGTGGGCCGTGGCTGTCGTGGGCGCCGGCGACGACCTCCCCTCCGTGTGGGGCGTCCTGTCCGGCACGACGAGCCGGGTGGGTGTGGCATGAGCCGCGGTCGCACCGCGGACTCCGTGATCGCCGGAGCCGCCTCCGCCGTGGTCGCCTGGCCGCTCACCACCTTGTTCACGCCCAACACGTGGATCCGCCCGATGCTGGCCATGGTCTTCGCGGTGGTCGTCATCGGGATCGTCTTCCGGATGGTCACCAGCTCCTGGGTCGCCATCGCCGCCGCCCAGCTCGCCGGGGTCGTCCTCGCCGCGGCCTGGGTCTTCGGCCGCGGCCACCTCTGGCACGGGCTGCCCACCCCTGACATGGTGCTGGCCTTCAACAACCTCCTCGTCGATGCGCGCGAGACGATCCAGAACTATGCCGCACCCGCCCCGACCAACCGCGGAATCACCTTGGCCATCGGCCTCGCGATCGGCGTCGTGGCCATGGTCGTCGACCACCTGGCCGTGATGCGTCGCTCCCCCGCACTGGCCGGTCTTCCGCTGCTCACCGCCTACCTGATCTCCGCCTCCAACTCCGGCGACTCCCTGCACCCGATGTTCTTCGTCGCGGCCGGTGGGCTGTGGCTGCTCATGCTCGGACGCCAGGGCATCGCCTCGCTGCGACGGTGGAGCACCACCGTGCCGATGAGCACCACGGGCACGGGCAACTCCGACGACCGCGACGGCGCCTACGGGTATGCCGCGGTGGGCCGGACCCTGGCCGTCGCGGGGCTGGCGGCAGCCATCGTCGTTCCCGTGGTCATCCCCCACTTCCCGACGCGTTACCTCATCGACGGCCTGGGCCGGTCCAGCGGGGCCACCGGTTTCAGCGACGGTCAGATCGGCCTCAAGTCGACCCTCGACCTCACCAAGAGCCTCAGCAGCCCGTCCAAGGCACCGGTCCTGAGCTACACCACCAACGCCGCGATCCTGACGCCGCTGCGCGTCGGGGTGCTCGACACCTACATCGCCGACAACTGGCGACCTGACCCCGACGACATCGACTACGGCCGTCGCACCACCCTCGATCCGCCACCCGACCTGGCCCCCGAGGTCCCGCGGGAGACCTACCGCGTGTCCGTCGAGAACTCCCGGATCGAGGCGCCCCAGATCGCCGCGCCGACGCCGCTGGTGTCCGCCGACCTCGGCCGCGCGACCTGGGGCCTGGACCGCAACACCTCGGTCGCCACGGTCACCCGAGCCGTGCGGTCCTACAGCTTCTCCTACCTCGCACTGAACCCGACACAGGAGTCGCTGGCCCAGAGCCGGCAAGGGGCCAGCGGCAGCTTCCTGCGGGACGACCTGCAGGTCGACCCGGCCTCGCAGGAGATCGTCAGCCAGCTGGTCAGCGACATCGTCCCGCAGAACGCCTCCCGCATCGAGGCCGCGCGCGCGATCCAGAAGTACCTCCGTGCGGACGGGGGCTTCAGCTACTCCCTCAAGCTGCCGACCACGGTCACGAACGCGTCCGGCCAGGAGGTGCGGCCCGATGCCATCACCCTCTTCCTGCGGTCGAAGGTCGGCTACTGCGTTCAGTTCGCCACGGCCATGGTCATGATGGCCCGCGAAGCCGGGATCCCGGCCCGCATGGCGATCGGGTTCCTGCCGGGCACCGCCGACCGCGGCACCTACACGGTGCGCTCGTCCGACGCGCACGCCTGGCCCGAGCTCTTCTTCGACCGCATCGGCTGGCTGCGGTTCGAACCGACCCCCTCGGGCACGCAGAACACCGTCGCCCCGTCCTACTCGCTCGCCCCCACCACCCCCGGCAGCGGCAACCCCGCCACCAACACCGCCACGGGTGGCGCCACGGGGAGCCCCACCCGCCCCGGCGACCGCAACGACCCGGGTGCCACGGACCCGGCCAACACCAACGGCAGCGGCTCCGACTTCGGCGGCTGGTTCGGATCGCGCACCCGGACCACCGCGCTGTGGATCGTGCTCGGACTGCTCGGCGGGGTCCTCGGGTCGCTCGCCGTGCCACTCGCCGCCCGTGGTCGGCTGCGCCGCCGGCTGCGGCACGCGCCCGACGAGTCGACCCGCGTCGAGATCGAGTGGCAGGCCATGATCGAACGGATCGGCGACCTCGGCGTGATCCCTCCACGGGGCAGCACCCCGCGTCAGGCCGGTCGCTTCTACCAGCGCGAGGCCTACCTCGAGGGGGAGCAGACGGAGGCACTCAACCGGGTGGTCACCGGCGTGGAACGCTCGCGCTACGCCCCTCCCGGGGCGACCATCTCCGACATCCGTGCCGACACCCACACCGTGGTCAAGGCAGTCTCCGGTGTGCGCAGACGCAAGGACCGGCTCCGCGCTGCCTGGTGGCCCACCGACGGCCTGATCGAGTGGCGCGAGCGCCGTGCCGCCGTAGGACGCCTCCTACGCCGACCCGTGGATCGCATCCAGGACTGGCGCGCCGAACGTCGGGGCTAGGCGAACGTCCGGGCTGGGCGAACGTCCCGGCCAGGGCGAACGAGAGGACTGACGACGTCAGGACTCACCCGGCGATCTTGCGGCGGTAGGTGAGCATGGCGAACGTGTAGGCGACCACGAGGATGGCGACGCACCAGGCGAGGGCGACCCACAGGTCGGTGCCCACCTGCTGCTGGGCGAACAGGTCCCGGATGGCGTTGACGATGGAGGTCACCGGCTGGTGCTCGGCGAAGGCGCGCACCGGGCCGGGCATGGTGTCGGTGGGCACGAACGCCGAGCTGATGAACGGCAGGAAGATGAGCGGGTAGGAGAACGCACTCGCCCCGTCCGCGGAGGTCGCGGAGAGGCCGGGGATGACGGCGATCCAGGTCAGCGCCAGGGTGAAGAGCACCAGGATCCCGGCGACCCCGAGCCACGCCAGCACGCTCGCCCCCGAGCGGAAGCCCATCAGGAGCGCGACGAGCACGACCACCACCACCGAGACCAGGTTGGCGACCAGCGAGGTCAGCACGTGCGCCCACAGCACGGACGACCGCGCGATCGGCATGGACTGGAACCGTTCGAAGATGCCGCCGGACATGTCGAGGAAGAGCCGGAACGCGGTGTAGGCGATCCCCGAGGCGATGGTGATGAGCAGGATGCCAGGCAGCAGGTAGTTCACGTAGGAGTCAGACCCTGACGCGATCGCGCCACCGAACACGTAGACGAACAGCAGCATGAAGGCGATCGGCATGACCGTGGTGGTGATGATGGTGTCCAGGCTGCGCGTGATGTGGCGCAGGGACCGGCCCAGCAGGACGGTCGTGTCGCCGAAGAAGTGCGTGGTCATCGGTGCTCCTCAGGAGTTCGTGCCGACGAGGGCGAAGAAGACGTCCTCGAGGGTGGGTTGCTTCTCGACGTACTCGACCGTGGCCGGCGGCAGCAGCTGCTTGAGCTCGGCGAGGGTGCCGTTCACGATGATCCGGCCCTCGTGGAGGATCGCGATCCGGTCGGCGAGCTGTTCGGCCTCGTCGAGGTACTGCGTCGTGAGCAGCACCGTCGTGCCGTGCGCGGCGAGCTCCTTGACGGCCTGCCAGACCTCGATGCGCGCCTGGGGGTCGAGCCCGGTCGTCGGCTCGTCCAGGAAGACGACCGGCGGACTCCCGATGAGGCTCATGGCGAGGTCGAGGCGGCGGCGCATGCCGCCCGAGTACGTCGACACCCTCCGACTCGCCGCGTCGGTCAGTGCGAACCGTTCGAGCAGCCTGGCTGCGACCACGCCGGGGTCCTCGAGGTGCCGCAGCCGTGCTACGAGGACGAGGTTCTCCCGTCCGGTGAGGATCTCGTCGACGGCGGCGAACTGTCCGGTCAGGCTGATGGACTCACGCACCCGGGCCGGGTGGGTGCCCACGTCTTGGCCGTCGATGACAGCCGTCCCCGCGTCGGCCTTGAGCAGCGTGGCGAGGATGCGCACGACCGTGGTCTTGCCCGCCCCGTTCGCCCCGAGCAGGGCGAAGATGGTTCCCGCCTCCACCTCGAAGTCGACACCTCGGAGCACCTCCAGGTCCTGGTACGACTTCTCGAGGCCCCGCACCTGGATGGCAGCATCGGTCGTCATCGGTCCTCACCTTCCTGGGCGTCGCTTTCCTGGGCGTCGTCGATCGCCTTGGTGAGGCGGGCGCGCTCCTTGTCGATCCACCGGGTGCCGGTGTAGGCCTGCGCGAACGCCTCGGCGAAGTCGACGGGGTCCTCGCCCACGATGGCCCGCACAGGGGTTCCGTCGGCAGCCGCCCGGTCCCAGAGGTCCGCGAGGTCTCCCAGCATCGTGACGGCGATGGTGCCGTCCGTGATGCCCCCGTAGTACATGAGGTACCGCTGCACGGCCTTTGCTGCAGCGCCGTACGGTTCCGGCAACGCGTCGATGCGGGCCTTGTACGCCCGGTACTGCTTCTTCTGCTCCCACGAGCCGGTGACGGTCTCGATCCACTTGGCGGCCATGCCTACTTATCTCCTTCGTCCGGGCTCTGGGCGTTCTCACTGCGGAGCTGGTTGAGACGTTCGGTGAGGAAGCTCCAGGTCCTCCAGAACTCTTCGAGGTGCTCGCGCCCCTGCGCGTTGAGCGAGTACACCTTGCGCGGCGGGCCCTTCTCGGATGGGACCTTCTCCACGTCGACCAGGCCGCGCTGCTCGATCCTGACCAGCAGCGCGTAGACGGTGCCCTCGGCGATGTCGGAGAAGCCCTGGTCGCGCAGCCAGGCGGTGATCTCGTAGCCGTACGCCCGCCGAGCGAGCAGGATGGCCAGGACGATCCCCTCCAGCGTCCCCTTGAGCATCTCGGTCTCCTGCTTGCCCATGGAACCTCCCGTCGCTACTCAGTGTTAATGACTACCGGTAGATAGTAACACTGAGTAGCGGGGCCAGCGCAAGCCCCGACGACAGGCGGGAACGACGAACGCCCCCCGAGTCTCGGGGGGCGTTCGTGTGGAGAGGTATGCCGGTCAGTCCAGGTAGTCGCGCACTAGAGACGCTTGAACGCTGTGCGACTGAGCGTTGCAAACGTGCAGGTCACAAGCGCTGTGGGGCGAAATATCTTGGACTGAGAGTAGACCCGATGAGCATCCCCAGAACATTCACAGTAGGCGCCCTCTCGCTGGTCGCGGCCGGCGTCATCGGAGGCGGCTTTGCTGTCGCACTGAGCCAGGGCACGCCACAGCACCAGCCGGTGCAACTGCGGCAGGTCGTCGCCACGGAGACCGTCACGCCCAGCGCGACCACGACGACGGCCACGCCGAGCACCACGACGACGGCCAAGCCACCAGCACCGAAACCGGCCACCACGACGGCGCGACGGGCGCCAGCGGTCCAGAACGTCGCACCCGACCCGGCACCCGCGGAGACGACGCCGGAGCCGGTCACCACGACACCAGCGCGGACCATCCCGCGGCCACCTCCGGGCGACCCGGGCAACGCCCCGCGGTACTGCGGTGGGACCACCGTCTGCCCCTCGCCTGCAGGCTGAGACAAAGGGTAAAGATCACCCCAAAACGCCCACGGCCCTCAGTGCCGCGGGTTAGAACGGCCCCAGCCGGTGAAGCAACACCAACCGGGGCCTAGACCGATCACCAACCGAAGTGGAGAACGATCATGAGCACAGCATCACAGAGGATCGCCGCGCACCGCGTGAGCGAAACCGCCTACGACATCTGGGGAGCAACGCGCTGGAATGTGGGCAAAGCCATCGACAAGGCCGTCACCATCCCGCTCTACCGACTGACGGGATGGATCTCCGAGGGAAGCGCTACGACGATCGAGGAGGACTGCGACGCCGCCTACCAGATGGGGTTCGCCATGGGCGAGCAGCCGTTTGTCCGCCCCACGCGGGCGCAGGTGGTCGAGGCGCTCCAGCACCAGGGGCTCGAGGCGACCGACGAGCAGATGGCAGCGCTGGGGTTCGCCAACTACCCCACCGCGGTGCAGCGATGACCGACGCAATGCACGCCGTGCGCGTCGGCGACGTCATCAGTATCGGCAAGGGCCGGACCCTGTGGACCGTCGTGGGCCATCAGGAGTGCGACTACCCCGAGGTCGTGGTGCACCTGTTCGACCTCAGATCCCAGTCGGGCCGGAAGACGCGCCTCGACCTACGGTCCGACAACCAGCGGGTCACCCTGGTCTGGACGCTCGAGGAGATCGTGCTCGGCGCGGACGTGCTCGAGGCCGCCTCCTGACAGTCTCTCGACATCAAGACAGCCCCCCGTCGCCCTCGGAACGGGGGGCTGTCTCTACGGTCGACGTCGCCAGACTTCCCCTGTGGCGTTGGACGTCGCCCGGATGACCTTCGTCCCCAAGCGGCACTGCTGGACCCGGACGTTCGCCATCGAGAGTGGCGGTGCGGGTCCGGGCAGGCGCCAAGACGGAATGCTACCTGCGGCAGGCGCGGATGGACACGAAACGCGTCAGAATGGCACCGCCCCGCCTTACAGGGGGGTAGGCGTGGGTGCCGCGCCCGCCCCGTCACCTTGCACTAGGACCGCTGTCGGACGCCTGCACGGCCTTGCCGTGGGTAGCATCGGCCATATCGCGGCCCGCCCCGCCCCCTCACCGGTGCGCCGCGACAGCCGCCCCGCCTACGCCTAGATCAGCTCCGGGTGAAATGGGGTGTCTGGGCCACCCACGTCGAAGAGGTCGTCGGCGTCAGGGTGTTTGGCTGACCACTGCTCCCGCGCCTCCCAGTAGGCGCGGGTCATCCGGGGTAGGGCCATGGAGATCTTGACCGCCCTCCCCATGCGGACCCGCGAGTCGATCTCCGAGAGGGAGCCGCTTTTTTTCGCGTGGGATGGGGCGACGGACGGGCGCAGCGAGCGCGAGAGCGGAAAGGTCCCTCGTGTTGGGCCTCGCTTCGTTCCGACTGCCCACGCAGCAAGCAGGGCGGCGACGTTGACGCCCGTCCGTCGAGCGGAGAGGGGTGCGGCTCGGTGGGGAACCTCCAGGACCCTGCCGAGCCGCACCCGGTCTACTAGGGCCGGACGCCGGTCGCGACGTCGAAGGCCTTGGCCCGTGCGATGCCGATGTCACCGCGGAACCAGCACAGGAGACCGATCTGGCCGGAGTCGGCGTAGCGCTCGTTGAGCTGGATCGTCAGCGGCCCGGTGCGCACCCCAAGGATGAGCTTGGTCCAGTCGGCGGTGAACAGGTCGGCCGTGTCGTTGCTGGTGCCCACCGTGAGGTTGATCGGCACCTGGTTGGTAGCCAGCCGTGGGATTCCGTTGAGGTAGGTCGGCGGCACGACGTACTGCAGGGTCGTGTCCTTGATCGCCGCCAGGGACCGCAGGGTGCGGTCGTTGGTGATCTGGGCGGTCGGCTCCTCGTTCTGGTCACGCAGGCGGCCCACCGCGGCGACCAGGTTGTCCCACGTCGGGGTGGCGCCGTTGGTGGCCAGCGGGGTCTTGGTGACGGCCGAGGTGTTCTTGACGCCGGTGGGCTCGTTGGTGCCGGCACCGTAGAGCGCCGCGTAGTCCCACTTGACTGCGATCGCGGCGGCCACCGAGTTGCGGACGACGTCCTCGACGTCAGTGTCCTCGACGAGCTCGCGGCTGATGCGCACGATGCAGGCCAGGGTCTTGGCCGAGAGGGTCACACCGTCCATGGCGGCGTCGACCTCGGCCACGGCCGCGTTCTCAGCGCGCCATGCCGGGGTGGGGTCGCCGGTCAGGCGCGGGACCACGACGGTCCGCGCGTCCATCGGGACGATCTGGGCGCCGGCCTCGAGCACGCGGGTCTTGGCCCGCGCCAGGTCGATGATCTGGGCGCTGGTGGTCGTCGGCAGGAGGATCCCACCGGCGCCGGCACCGCTCATGGCGTTCTTGATGGCCGCCGACTCGCGGTCGGCGCCGCGCCAGTCGCCGGTGACCATGGCCTTGATGACCTTGCCCACCGAGAGGTTGTCGTCCTCGCCCTCGGGGATGGCGCCCTGGGCGCGGGTGGCGCCGAGGAAGGTCTGGCTGCTGGTGAGCGGACGGTTGGCGACGTAGGAGTCACCGCGGCCCCCATTGCTGGGGGCGACGACCCCGGCACGGTCCACGTATCCGGCTGCGATCTCACCGAGCTGGTCGAGCTGGGCATCGAGCAAGTTGTACTCGCGCAGTTCACTGGCGTGAAGGTCGCGCTTCTCACGCTCAGCGCTCTTCACGAGGGTCTGCATCCGGGCCCAGGCGCCGTTCTTCGCGGCCTTGGCGGCGAGTGCCCGCTCGTTGCGGTCGCCTGTCCACTGGTCGTCGTCGAGGACGTTCTTGATGGTGTCGATGATGTCGTTCTTGTCCATGGTCATGCTCCTTGAAGGCATGCGGAGGGAAAGGGGTATCTGCTTCCCTGCCGCGGTGCGGAGCACTCACACGGAGGTGTCAGGCGTCCGGGGTGCGGAGCACTCACCCGGCTAACTGCACGCTGTGACGAGGCCATTCTAGCGCACCCCACCGTCAAGGGTGTCAAGGGTGCGGGCGAGTCCGGTAGCAATGTCCGGGACGATGGCCCCGATCGCGTCGTCGTCGTCGAGGAAGCTCTGCTCGAGGTGCGCCAGGGCTGAGCGTCGCTCCCGCACGGCTCGGATCGCGGCGTTGCTGAACTCCGTCCAGAACGTCGAGAGCGGGCCACCGATCGCGGCCACGTCAGCGCCGATGATGGCCAACCGCCTCACGTCGTCGTCACACAACTTGGCGATGTCGGTCGGGTCAATCCTCATGATGGGCTCCTCTGAGGTAGGGCGGGTGCGAAGTTGGGACGAATGAGCGGGTGGACCCGCGAGTCGAACTCGTCTCTCTCCGTGGAAAAAAAATGCAATAGAGAGATGGGGTGGACTCGCGGGTCGCACGGCGTGCCCCCCCCGACTTCTTGGGGGCATAGGGGGTCATCCGCGTGCGCCGACGTGTCTGCCGTGTCGTCGCTTGCGTGCGCGGTAGCGGTGTCGTGGCCACTGCTCGCCCGTGCGTTGGTGGTTAGCCGGCGGGGGCGGGATCGGGGGCATCGGGCACCTCCTCGGGGGTGGGCTCCTCGGGGAAGAGCCAGGGCGACCCCTGCACGATGGGCGCGTCGCCCTCGAGTCCTGCGGGCGGTCGGGGGATCGGGTTGTCGGGCATGGTGCTCTCCTCGTTGGTCATCGGAACCACAGAACGCTGCCGCTGAGCGACACGCGGTTGAGGGCGTCGGTGCCCCAGTTGGCGAACGCGCTGTGCGCGCTCACGGAGTAGGCGATGGATGCTCCGAGCGAGGTCAGCACGACGGACAGCGGGGACACGCTGGTGCCCGAGCCGCCGTTGTAGGTGCAGGCCAGTGGCACCTCACTGGACGAGACACCGCCCAGGGTGACCCTCGAATAGAGGTAGTCGGTTGGGTTCACGGTGTCGTTGTCGAGCGCGAACGTCCGGGCGATCACACTGATCGCAGCCGAGCTGAACCCGGCCGGCACGCTGATCGAGCCGCTGAGCTTGGTGGCGCTGCTCGTGGTGATGCCAAAGCCAGTGGTCTCATTGCTGACGACGCCAGGAGCGACGGGGTTGGTCAACGAGTCGTTGCCGATGATGCCGCCTCTGATCAGGACGTCGTTGATCTCGAGGAAGCCGTCACCGCCTCGGAGGCTGAAGCCGGACGCGCCAGCGACGTAGTTGTCGCTGTCGAGGCCCTGCTGTCCGTTGGCGTGGACACCCGTGCCGAAGAACGGGGAGCGATTGTAGAGGGCGCGGACCTTCTCCTCGATCGCGTATATGCGGCTGGACAGTGACTTCCAAGGTTCCGGTTGTGCTGCCATTCAGACGGCCCTCCTGTCCAGATAGTCGATGAGGCGCAGCGCTCGACGCAGACGCCGTTCCAGTAGTCGCGCGTCGCCTCGCACGTCCACGCCTGCATCGGCGCGGGATTCGGCTTCGGCGATGTCGCCCGCGAGGCGGGTCGCCATGCTGCGCACAAGTCGCTCTGAGAGTGTCATTGGGTCTGGCCTTTCGGTGGTGGTCATGACGCGGCCCTCTCGGCCGCGTAGCAGTCGAGGCAGGGCAGTCCGGCCTCGTGTCGGATCTCGCTATTGGGATGGCCGCAGAGGACGCAGGGGTTGGTGGCCGTGACCGGTGTTTCCGATGTTTCCGACGCAGGAGGCAAGAGGCGCGGGCGCTGTTCCTCTACTGCTGTGGGGATGTCTAAGTTTTCCGTCGAGGGGTGTTCGGAAACATCGGGTGCCAGGTAGCGGCTCCAGGCGTCGGCCATGTCGGCCGCGTCGTAGCCCTTGCCGGTCCAGTCCCCCACGCGGATCTGCTTGCGGCTGATCTCGTACTTGCCGAGCCGGTAGGAGAGTCCTCGTGCGTCGAGGGCCTTGCCGCGCAGGTCCGACCAGGGCGACTCCTCGAGGTCGTGGAGTGCGGTGAGGATGGCATCGGTGCTGAGCTTGTCGGCCCCTGCCGCCGTGAAGACTGCCCGGAGGTCAGCGAGCAGCTGCACCCCGAGACCCCCCGCGTTAGCCCGTGCGTCGGAAACATGGGAAACAGCGGAAACACGGGCGCGCTCCGGCCAGTGACCACCCGCTGCGTCGGCGACTGCGAGCAGCGGCTCCCACACATCGGCTGCCCGGTCCTCGATGCCCTCGGGCAGGTCCGGCCAGGCGCCCTCAAGCCGTGCCCACACCGCGGATGCCCACGCGGCGATGCGGTCGCGGAGCTCGTGGCCCTCGGTCTGGTGGAGTCGACGCCGGTAGGACTGGACACGCTCTGTGGGTGCCCTGCGGCGCATCCTGACGACGATCGAGCGGGTCATGATCGTGTCGGGCAGGTCATCGAGGCCAGCGAGCGCACAGGCGGCGAACGCGGGCAGCTCCTCGACTTCCACGGTCTTGCCCTTGATCACGCAGCGCCCAGCGGTCGCACCACGGCGGTAACCCGCGTTGAGCATCCCGCGGATGTCCTCGTTGTCCTTGGCCCGCGGCCCGAACACGGTGTCGATCTCGTCATAGAGCAGCGTGGGCGGACCGGCCTCGTCGGCCACCTTGCGGAACAGGTAGGCCGGCGTCACGTTGACGGTCAACAGGGGGCGCAGGACCAGCAGCTCAAGGATCTCCAGGGCGCGTGTCTTGCCACTCCCCGGCTCGGGGGACAGTAGGGCGAGCCGGGGAGTGGTCTCAAACGCGGTGAGCGCGTGGGTGTGGGCGATCCACAGCGCCACCGCGTGCCTGTCGGCCTCCGAGGGGAAGGCGACGAACCGGGAGAGCATGGCGTCGACTTCATCGAGCAAGTCGGCGCCGTCGATGGTCTCGCCGTAGGGGTCGACGTCGGGAACGTCTGGGTAGTCGGTGCCGTACATACTCATGGCCCGTCACCGCCCTCGGCCTGCTCGCGGATCGCCTGCCCCCATGCGGTGCCGTGGCGGGCCGTGGCCGTTCGTACGGCGGCCTCCGTGGACTTGCGGGCCATGTCGTGAAGCCATGAACGCGCGATGTCCTCGCAGGCGGCCTGCCTGCCCTGGGCGTACCCGGCATCCCAACCAGCCAGCCAAGCGGTGTGTGTCTCGTCGAGGTCGACGCAGCCGCCTCGGCGCGCCAACCTCGCCATGTCTGCAGGGTCGGGCACAATAGGGCTAGTCGAGTTGACGGGGCCGCTTTCCTGCCGGGGGCGGCCTCTCTCGCGTCCGGGGCTCACGCGGCCTCACCGCTTGGCTGGCTGGTCGCGCCCTTGGCCCTACGGCGCGACTGGGCGCTCTTGAGGGCCAAGCGGGCGAAGTGTGCCTTGCGCAGATGGGCCGCCCGAACGGGGTCACCATCGGCCTGCTGTAGGAACTTGGCGTCGAGAGCCGCTCTGGCCGGCGCGGTGCGCGCGGCTCTGTCAGGAGTTGCGGCCCAACTCTCGTGGGCGGCGATCTGCGCGTGGAGCGAACGCTCCGACGACGAGGGCGATGACGGCACGGCAGCCTCCATGGCTTTCCGTGCCCATCCGGCGACCTCTGCGCTACTCGGAGCGCGAACCAAGACGACGGGCGTGTATGTCCCACCATAGCGGGCACACCGCTCCTAGACTGTCACCATGCCGCGTGTCTCCCAGCAAAATCCCGAGCGTGAGGTGGCCCGACTCCGGGCACTTGTCGCTGCGGGTGGGTCCACGATGCTCACGGGAAACCCTCGGCAGTTGCGCCGGATCGAGGCAGCGCTACGCGAGGATGCGTCCGTCGACGTCTTCCTGGGCAAGAATGACGATGACGAGCCCGTCCTCCACGTCGGGGGCTATGGGCCTGCCGGTGCGCTCTTCGTCGACCGCATCGCCGAGCTGCGCGGCTAGATCTCTCCGAGGTTCAGCCCGCGGGCCTCCTCTGCGGCGCGCGCGGACGCCTGTGCCTTCGTGTAGCGCATGAGCATGTCGGGGCGGGTCCATCCGGCGACCGCCATCAACCCGCCCTCGGACCCTCCGGCTGCGAGCCAGCGGTGGGCGGCGGTGTGGCGCATCTTGTGGGGGTGGAACCCGACAATGCCGGCCGCGGCGGCACGCTCCCCCAGCGCCTTGTGCAGCGCGTCGTAGCTGAATCCCTTGCCGCGGTCCCCGAGCCACAGCGCCGGGCTGTCCGCGAGCCGATGGTGCGTGCGCAGCCGCAGGTAGCGGTCGAGCGCTAGCGCGGTGTGCGGCCCGAACGGGACCACCCGGCCCTTGCCGCCCTTGCCCTTGCGGATGATGGCCGTCCCAGCCGTGGCGTCGATGTCGTCGCGCTCGATGGCGACCACCTCACCAGCCCTGGCGCCCGTCTCGAGCATGAGCCGCAGGATCGCCTCATCGCGCCGGAAGCGCAGCGCCTCGGCCGGCGTCGCGCCGTTGGGTGGCACGCACGCCTTGAGCAGCGCCCTGAGCTCGTCATCGGTGAGCGGCTCGATGACCTTGGTGTCGAGCTTGGGCGCCTTGATCCCGACGAACGGGTCGGCCGGGATCTCGCCTTCCTCGGTCAGCCACGAGGTGAACCGGCGCACGGCCAGCTGACGGGCGCGTGCTGTCGACGGCTGGTTGCCTCCGTCGAGCAGTCCTGCGATCCACCCGCGGATGCTGGCCCGCTCGAGCGGCGGTGCGTCGTTGTCCTGGCACCATGTGAGGTAGAACCGCACGCCCTCGGAGTACGTCTTGACGGTCTGCTCGCTCTTGCGGTCGGCCCGCAGCGACAGCAGCCACGAGGGCAGCAGCATTCGCAGGTCCGGCTGAGCAGGTTTCTTCGCCACGACACACAGCATAGCCCGATATCTGGACTAAGAGCGCTGTGCTCGTGTAGCGTGTCGCCTGTCAGAGCCTCTACAGGGTGATGACCTGCGGAAACGCCGACTTGACCGTCTGAGCCTCAGTCGAGATAGTCGCGCAGCACCTGGGACCGGCTCGGGTGGCGCAGCTTGCTCATCGTCTTGGACTCGATCTGACGGATCCGCTCACGGGTCACGCCGTAGACCTTGCCGATCTCGTCGAGCGTCTTCGGCTGGCCGTCGGTGAGCCCGAAGCGCATCGAGACCACACCGGCCTCCCGCTCGGACAGGGTGTCGAGCACCGAGTGGAGCTGCTCCTGCAGCAGCGTGAAGCTGACCGCGTCGGCCGGGACGACGGCCTCGGAGTCCTCGATGAGGTCACCGAACTCGCTGTCACCGTCCTCACCGAGAGGGGTGTGCAGGGAGATGGGCTCGCGACCGTACTTCTGGACCTCGACGACCTTCTCCGGGGTCATGTCGAGCTCCTTGGCGAGCTCCTCCGGGGTGGGCTCGCGCCCGAGGTCCTGGAGCATCTGGCGCTGCACGCGGGCCAGCTTGTTGATGACCTCGACCATGTGGACCGGGATGCGGATGGTGCGGGCCTGGTCAGCCATGGCGCGGGTGATCGCCTGGCGGATCCACCACGTCGCGTAGGTCGAGAACTTGTAGCCCTTGGTGTAGTCGAACTTCTCCACCGCACGGATCAGGCCGAGGTTGCCTTCCTGGATCAGGTCCAGGAAGAGCATGCCGCGACCGGTGTAGCGCTTGGCGAGCGACACCACGAGGCGCAGGTTGGCCTCGAGCAGGTGGTTCTTGGCCTTCTTGCCGTCCTGGGCGATCCACCACAGCTCACGCTTGAGCTTCATCTCGATCTTGTCGCCCGAGTTGAGCCGCTCCTCGGCGAACAGCCCGGCCTCGATGCGCTTGGCGAGCTCGACCTCCTGCTCGGCGTTGAGCAGGGCGACCTTGCCGATCTGCTTGAGGTAGTCCTTCACCGGGTCGGCGGTGGCACCGGCGGTGACGACCTGCTGGACAGGAGCGTCGTCCTCGTCGTCATCGCGCAGGACGAAGCCGGAACCCTCGTCCTCGTCGTCCTTCTTCTCGTCCTCGGTGTCGTCCTCGACGACGACGTCCTCGAGCTCGGACTCGACCACGTCGGTGGGCTCTGCCGGCACCGCCTCGTCGTCGCCGTTGCCGGCCGCGTCAGCCGCCGTGGCAGTGGCGTCCGTGGCCTCGGTCTTGGCTGCCGACTTCGTGGTCGCGGCCTTCTTCGTGGCCGGAGCTGCCTCGCCCGCGGCTGCGGCGGCGGCCTTCTTCGTCGTGGTCGCCTTCGCCGGCGCCGTCTTGCTGGTCGCAGTCTTGGCGGTCGCAGTCTTGACGGGGGTGGCCTTCGCCGACTCGGCCTTCGGCGACGCAGCCTTGGCCGTCGACTTGGCGGCAGGTGCGGCAGTCTTGACTGCCGTCTTGGCGGCCGCCTTCTTGGCCGGCGCGGTCGTCGTCTTCTTGCGGGTGCTCGTCGCAGCCACCGCGCGTGAGGCGGTGGCCGAGTCGAGGGTCACGTGGATGCCCTGCTCGTCCAGGGAACGCAGCACAGCCTTCATCCGCTTGGGTGCGATCTCGGCCCCCTCCAGGGCATCACGCAACTGACCACTGTCGACCGAGCCGTTGGTGCGGCCCTGCTTGAGCAGCTTCTGCAGTGCGGGGTGGGAGAACTCGGGGGGAAGAGACGGTGCGGGGCTCGCAGCCTTCTTGGACACAGGCGACACGGACTACCTTTCGTCGCGGACTCGCGGCACGGCGCACGTCATCACAGCCATGCTTGAGGATGTCTGTGACAACAACAGCGGGAGTGGAAGTATTGCCGAGATCGGCTGGGCTGGACCCTGACGAGATCTCGTTGACGACATTGTAAAACGAGTTGCCCGCAGATCACGCATCGGCACACTGCCGACACCGCGCGATGTCTCGCTGGACAGCCATGGAGAGCCGTGCCGGACCGGTGCAGACAGTCGCCTCAGGCGTCGGCCTTGACGGCCAGGACGGGGCACGACGCGTCGAGCAGGATGCGCTGGGCGTTCGAGCCCAGGATGAGCTTGCCGACGGGGGTGCGACGACGCAGGCCGATGACGATGAACTCCGCGTGCTCCTCCTCGGCCACCGCGATCAGGTCCTCGGCCGGCTCGTTGCCCCGGACGAGCTGACGCACCTCGTGCTCCAGCCCCTCCTCGTCGAGCTCGCCCTGGATGCGGGAGAGGTCGGCATCGAAACGGTTCGCCTCCTCACTGTCGAAGTCTCGGCCACCGCGCTGGGAGTTGATGACGATCAGCTTGGACTTGCGTAGCAGCGCCTCGTCCGCGGCCCGGCGCAGAGCCGCCCGCCCTTCCTTCGTCGGCACATATCCCACAACGATGGCCACAGGGACCTCCTACGTTCAGTTGACCGAGTAGCGGTGCGACCGGGTGGTGGACCCGGGGCACACCAGGCGACGGCAGCCGCTGGGCCCGACCGTACCGGAAATCCCCCCGTCAGGCAGGGCCTGCGAGAACCCGGGCCACGATCTGCCCGACCTGCTCGATCTCGATGAGGAACCCGTCGTGGCCGTAGTCGGAGTGCACGGTGTGCAGCTGGGCCGCCGGGACGGCGTCGGCGATCTCTCGGGACAGCCGCGGCGGGTAGAGCCGGTCCGAGTCGACGGCGACCACCGCCACCTGAGCGGAGATCCTGGCGAGCGCCGCGGCGACCCCCCCACGGCCTCGTCCGACGTCGTGGGAGTTCATCGCCTCGGTGAGGACGACGTAGGAGTTGGCATCGAATCGTCCGGCCAGCTTGCCGGCGTGGTGGTCGAGGTAGGACTCGACGGCATAGCGGCCGTGACCGCCCAACGGGTCCTCCGCCTCCTGCGGCTCGCGACCGAAGCGCTCGTGCAGCTCGAGCTCGCTGCGATAGGTGACGTGCGCGATCCGCCGCGCGATCCCGAGCCCGGTCTCGGGACCGGGGCCGCGCTCGTAGTAGTCGCCGCCGTGGAAGTCGCCGTCCGCGCGGATCGCCAACAGCTGCGCCTGACACCAGCCGATCTGCTCCGCCGTGGCGTATGCCGTGCTGGCCAGCACGATGGCCGTCGCGACCCGTTCGGGGTGGGTCACCGCCCACTCGAGGACCCGCATCCCGCCCATCGAGCCACCCAGGATGGCGTGCCAGCGGTCGATGCCGAGGACGTCGGCGAGCAGGGCCTCGGTCTGCACCTGGTCACGCACGGTGACGAAGGGGAAGCGGCTCCCCCACGGGGCACCGTCGATGGCCGGCGAGGACGGGCCGGTGCTCCCCTGGCAGCCGCCCAGGACGTTGGCGGCAACGACGAAGTAGCGGTCGGTGTCGAGCGGCCGACCGGGGCCGATCAGCCCGTCCCACCAGCCCGGCGTCGGGTGACCAGGGCCGGTCGGGCCCTCGACGTGGCTGTCACCGGTGAGGGCGTGCTCGACGAGAATGGCGTTGTCACCGGCGGCGCTGAGCTCACCCCAGGTCTCGTAGGCCACCCGCACCCCGGGAAGGACGCCACCGCGCTCGAGCTCGATCGCGCCGAGGTCGACGAACTGGCGTCGACCGACCGGGTCACCGTCGCGCCAGGCACCTGACGTCGCTCGTGGTGGGGAGGTCGTGGTCATCGAAACTGCTCCTGTGGCGCTCGCGCTTGCCGCCCAGGTCAGGGTCGGCCGGGTCTTCACCCGGGGCACCCCACCGCGAGGAGGGTTGCCGCCCAGCAAGCCGGGGCTTGGTGCTGGGACTCATGACCTGGCGACCATCATACGAGGAGGCCGTCGGCGTGTCCGCGGCGTCCGCACGATGGACGCGTCGCCGCCGACCGTGACGCGCGCGAGGACTTGGGTCAGCCCGACCGCAGCTCGGCTGCGCGCTGCGCGCCGTGGCTGCCGGGACGCACGCCGAGGTCGAGCATGCGCTCGAGCAGCTGCGCCAGCCGGTAGTCGGGGCGCGCCCGGAGCGCCCGGTCCACGCAGGTCCGGGCCAACGCGCCGTCGCCCTGCCACCAGGCACAGTTGGCGAGCACGGTGAGCGCCGGAGCCGCGTGGTCGTCGGGGACCGACCTGACCAGGGACTGCAACCTCGCCAGAAGACGGCGACCGGCCCCGGCCGACGGCCCTGCCCCCGGGCTGCGGTGCCAGGTGGGAGCCGGCAGCGTGCAGCGCAAGGCGTCGACGAGGTCCGGCGACAGGGAGTCCAGGGGCAGGGCACCAGGGCACAGCCAGGCCACGAGTCCGTCGCGCAGCGCGAGGTCCTCCAGGCTGCGCACGAGCAGGCAGACCTCGGCGGGCCCGAGCTCTGCGACCTCGGGCGCGTCACCGGTCACGTCGCAGACCACCGACCAGCGCGACAGCGCCTCGAGCCGACGGGCAGCATCGAGGCGTTCCGACTCGGGCTCCGAGCCGCTACCCAGCTCTGCTGCCACCGCCTCGGCGAGGACCGGGTCCGCGGCGACGAGGTCGGCGATCGCGGACCTACCCGGGAGGGGCGCGATCTCGAGCCCGACGTACTCGGCCACGGCGGGGGTGTCGGCCGCCTCCGGGACCGGCGCGCCCTCGGCCGGACAGCATCCGTCGGCGCAGTCGATGGCGAACCAGCGCCCGTCGCGGACGACAAGTCGGTCCAGGACCTCGAGGTCGGCCTCGGTCGCCAGGCGACGCACGGCGTCAAGACCGGGCCTGCTCGAGCCCGCCGCCGTCTCGTAGCCGACGAGCATGACCGCCTCGGGCCGGTCCTGCAGCAGCGGAGCCACGAGGACGCGGCCGACCTGCTCCGCGTCCTGGGGTGGTGGCAGGTCGATCCGCTCGATCAACCCGACGCTGCGACCGTGGAGGGCGACCAGCACGATCGAGTCCTGGGGGTGGTAGCCGAGCTGGTAGGGCAGCACGGCGACGACATCGGCCGGGCCGCGCAGTCTGATCTGGCTCATGGGCCAACGCTGGCGTCCCGGGGGCCATCGCGTCAGGGGCCGGAGCCAGCCCTGTGGACAGGCGCACCAACGCCGACGGGGTGGGGCTGCTCCGCGCCGCCACGGCGCGACAACGGCGTCCTCACACCCCGCCATGCCCTCGACAAAACCCGACCGAGCGAGTGAGACGTGCTGGAGTCAGCGGACGACGTCGCCCTCCACGGTCTCGTGCGCCCTCGCCGGCGTGGTGCGCTCCCAGGCCAGGAACGACTCGGTCTCGTTGACGACGGTCGCAGCGATCCACGACACCACCACCGCGTCGTCGGCGAGGCCGAAGACGGACAGAGCCAGCTCGGGGATCAGGTCGATGGGCGACACGACGTAGGCCACCGCGCCGAGAACCATCAGGAGCCGACCGCGGGTGGTCCCGGCATACTCGCCGCGAAAGGTGGCCCGAAACAGCCGGGGCAGGCTCATCAGGCGTTCACCCAGCGCGGGCGATCCCGGACGGGTCGCGGTGCGGACTGCGGTGGCGATGGTGCGCAGGGCACCGAAGCGGGTCATGGCCATGGTCAGACTCCCGTTGTTCGAGGGCGCAGGCTCCGGGTACCACGATGGCCCGGACACGGTTCAAACGACCTGGGTGCCCCGGTGATTCCCGGCGCCTCCCCCAGCCTGCGTCCAACCGGCGCAGCACGCCACTCAGAAGCCAGTGGCCCTGGGCGGGAACTCGTGACGCGCGTGGTCGGCGATCTTCTTGAGCAGGTAGCTGTCGAGGCCCGCGCCGACGACACCGCCGATGACGGGCACGCCCTTGCCGAACCGGCTCAGCGTCTTCTTCCCAGCGGTCGACAGCAGCCGGAAGCCGACCGCCTTGTTGACCACCATCAACGCAGGCCCGGGCAGCCGCTGGGCCGCGAGGTTGGCGAGTCGGCCGGTCGAGGCCACGCCTGCCTTCTTGAGCAGGTCGTCCGCGTCGGCTCCCACGAGGGTGAGCAGTACCGCCGACCGGATCTCGGGTCGCTTGATGTCGTAGCCGCGCAGGGACGCGATCGCGGCCACCATCCGGGTCGCCACGACGTAGAACTCGACGACGTTGGCGGGAAGCGCCACGGGCAGCGTGACGAACCCACCGAGTCCGGTGACGAAACCACCGGCGGCCGCGAGCCTGAGGTGACCTCGGACCACGGCGTCGACGGCCTCCTCGGCTCCGGGCTTCTCGGCCCGCCGGACGTCGGCGACCTTCTGCGCCGAGTCGAACGGACCCTTGCCGTCGATGCCGACGTCGAGCAGGCTCTCGATCAGGCCGGTCACGGCTCCGGAGAACATCCCCGAGTCCTCGCGGGGGGCCCTCGCCTGTTCGAGCGCCGAGGTCGGCTTCGCCTGCGCCTCGTCCTTGCCCATTCCGAGAAAGCCCACGTCAGCACCCCTCCGGGTTTGGTTTCGGTCGGTCGCCGCCATCCTGCCATGTGGCCCCGTGACCAGCGGGATTAGCCTTGGGACATGGTCGACACCGCTGACTCCCCCTCCGCCACCTTCACCCAGTACGCCCACCCCGAAAGGCTCGTCAGCACGCAGTGGCTGGCCGACCAGATCGAGGCCGGCGCCGTCGGCGGGCCCGACGGCATCGTCGTCCTGGAGTCCGACGAGGACGTGCTGCTCTACGACACGGGCCACATCCCGGGCTCGCTCAAGCTGGACTGGCACCAGGACCTCAACGACCCGGTGGTGCGCGACTACGTCGATGCCGAGCAGTTCGCTGCGGTCATGTCGGCCCGCGGTGTCGGCCGAGACACCACGGTCGTGATCTACGGCGACAAGAACAACTGGTGGGCCGCCTACGCGCTGTGGGTGATGAGCCTGTTCGGACACGAGGACGTGCGGCTGCTCGACGGCGGCCGCGCCAAGTGGGTGGCCGAGGGTCGCGAGCTGACCCGCGAGGTCCCGGCCGTGGGCAGCCTCGCCGGCGACGCGGCATACCCAGTGGTGGAGCGCGACGACGCGCCGATCCGCGCGTTCAAGGAGGACGTGCTCGCCCACCTCGGTGGGCCGCTGGTCGACGTGCGCTCCCCCGGCGAGTTCAGCGGCGAGCTGCTGCACATGCCGGACTACCCCCAGGAGGGCGCCATGCGCGGAGGACACATCCCCGGCGCCAAGTCGGTGCCGTGGGCGCGAGCGGCCAACGAGGACGGCACCTTCAAGTCGCGCGAGGACCTCGAGGCGATCTACCTCCAGGAACAGGGACTGTCGCCCAGCGATGCCACGATCGCCTACTGCCGCATCGGCGAGCGGTCGTCGCACACGTGGTTCGTCCTCACCCACCTGCTGGGTTTCGACGCCGTCCGCAACTACGACGGCTCGTGGACCGAGTGGGGCAACTCCGTCCGAGTGCCGGTCGAACAGGGTGCGTCGCAGTGACCAGTGCCGTGAGTGGCACAGCGTCCACCCAGCCGGCGCCCTTGCCTGCCGCGATGCAGGAGATCGCCGACGACTTCGCGGAGCTGCTTGCGCCGCAACGCCTCGAGCTCCTGCTGGAGTTCAGTGAGGGCCTGCCCGACCTCCCCGAGAGGTATGCCGGTCGGCTGGGTGAGATGGAGCAGGTCCACGAGTGCCAGTCCCCGATCTTCCTGGCGGTCGAGGTCGCCGAAGAGCCGCTCGATCAGCCCGGCGAGCGCGCGGTGCACCTGTTCTTCTCGGCGCCGGCCGAGGCACCGACCACGCGCGGGTTCGCGGGGATCCTCAGCGAAGGGCTCGACGGCCTGACCGCTGCCGAGGTGCTGGCGGTGCCGGAGGACGCGCCCTACCGGTTCTCGCTCGGCGAGGCGGTCTCACCGCTGCGGCTGCGGGGCATGGTCGGGATGCTGAGCCGGATCAAGCGCCAGGTCGCCCTCAAGACCCACGCCTGACCCACCCCTGACCCCACCCCCTGACCCACACCCGCCCGGCCCCACCATTATCGGGTGACCCGATAAAGGTGGGCTTCACCCCGGAACGGTTTCGCGGGGAAGCGGACCTTTGTCGGGTGAAGCAGCCGGGACCGACGGGATCGTCGGTCCCGGGTGCGAGGATGTGCCCGCCATGCCTGCTGCCCACGTCGCCTTCGTCGCCACAGCGGACGGTCGCGCCGCGATCGTGGGTGACCACGTCCAGCTGGTGGGCCGGGCAGACCAGCTCGTCACCCGGGCCTGCGAGCTGGAGGCGGCTGAGGACGTGCGGTGGGTCTGGTGGTCAGCCGGCGGCGATGCCTCAGCCCTCGTCGCGGCCGGGGTGCCGGTGAACCGCTGCTGGGACGTGGCCGAGGCCCACCGCCTGCTCGCGGGCGGGTGGGAGGCGACGCCCCAGGTGGCGTGGGCCGCGGCATACCGACTCGATCGTGCGGGCCTGCCGGCAGCGGCGCGCGGTGACCTCTTCGACTTCCACAGCACTGGACCCTCGTCGTCCGCGCCGGCCGGCGCACCGGGCACGGACGTCGGCGCAAGCTTGTCGGTGGTGCGGCCGGACGGCTACCTCGACCCCGACGCGGGCGCGGCCACGTGGGCGCCCGACGACGACGTGGTGGTGGCCTGGGGGCGCGCTGCCCTCGCTTGCGCAGGTGCTCAGGCGGCGGCCCTGGCGGACGTGGGCCCACGATCGGTGGCGGCCGCCCACTCCGAGTCCGCGGCAGCGTTCCTGTGTGTCGAGCTCGCCCGTGACGGGCTGCCCGTCGACCGGGCGACCGCCGAGAGGATGATCGCGGAGGCCGCCGGCGCCCGCCCGGAGAGCGACGCGGACGCGCGACGGATCCGCGCCGAACGCGACCTGCAGGTGCTGTCGCACACGCCTGGTCGCGAGTACACGGATCTGCGAAACCCCTTGCAGGTCAAGGAGCTCCTCGCCTCCGTCGGGGTAGTCGTGCCCAACACGCGCAAGTGGGTCCTCGAGCCGTTCCGCGAGACCCACGCGGTCGTCGGAGCCCTCCTGGAGTGGCGCAAGGCCGAACGCATCGCGACCACCTACGGCTACCCCTGGCTCGACGCCCACGTGGGCCCGGACGACAGGCTCCGTGGCGGGTGGACCGCCTGCGACGGAGCCGCTGGGCGGATGACCGCACAGAACGGCCTCCACAACCTGCCGACCTCGCTGCGCCCAGCCGTGGCCGCCCATCCCGGTCACGTGTTCGTCCGCGCCGACCTCGGACAGATCGAACCGCGCGTCCTGGCCGCGGTCTCCGGCGACGAGGCCTTTGCGGCAGCGACCCGGGCCGACGACCTGTACGCGCCCGTGGCAGCCGCCCTCGGGGTCGAGCGTCCGGTGGCCAAGATCGCGGTGCTCGCCGCGATGTACGGCCAGCGCAGCGGCGCCGCCGGCGAGGCCCTCAAGGACCTCGAGCGCACCTACCCGATCGCCATGGGCTACCTCGATGCCGCGTATGCCGCGGGGTTGCGGCGCGAGCCGCTGCGCACCTTCGGCGGTCGGCTGATCCGGCTCGACGCGGTCCTGGCCGACGTGCCTGCCGAGGGCACCGCGGCCTACGACGCCGCGCGTGGACGGTTCGCCCGCAACGCCGTGATCCAGGGCAGCGCGGCCGAGCTGTTCAAGGCCTGGGCCGCCACCGTCAGGGTCACGACGCGCGACCTCGGCGCCCAGATCGTGCTGTGCCTGCACGACGAGCTGCTCGTCCACGTCCCCGAGGAGAGCGCCGCTGAGACCCGCGCCAGGCTCGAGCGCGCCCTGACCGACAGCGCCCGACGCTGGACGGGGTCGACGCAGGTGCGGTTCGTCGCCGACGTGTCGGTCATCCGGCGCTGGTCCGAGGCCAAGGATTGAGCCAGGGAGTACCGGCCCTTACTCCCTGACCTGCGGTGATGCGTGGTTAGGTGGTGCCATGGACCACCAGGACGTCAAGCAGGCCGCCTCCAGGGCCTCCGACCACCCCGCCCTCGAGGCCGCCGCACGCGTGGGTTACGCCACGAGTGGGCTGCTGCACCTGCTGATCGGCTGGATCACCCTCCAGGTGGCCTTCGGCGGCAACGGCGGCAAGAACGCAGACCAGAGCGGAGCGCTCGCGTCCCTCGCCGGCAACGGCGCAGGGAAGGCGGCGCTGTGGGTGGGCGTGGTCGGCTTCCTCGGCCTGGCCGTCTGGCAGCTCGCCGATGCCGTCGTGGGGCATCCCGGCGGCGACAAGGACGCGTGGGGTGGACGCGCCAAGGCCGCGGGCAAGGCGGTCGTCTACCTCGCTCTCGCCTGGTCGGCCTTCCAGTTCGCCCGGGGCAGGACCAGCGACAGCCGGAGCCAGAGCGTGGACTTCACCGCCAAGCTGCTCGACAAGCCCGGTGGACGCGCGCTCGTGGTCGCGATCGGGCTCGCGATCATCGCCGTCGGCATCTACCACGTCCACAAGGGGTGGACGAAGAAGTTCCTCCAGGACCTCCAGGACCACCCCGGCACGTGGGCTACGCGTGCCGGGCGGATCGGCTACATCGCCAAGGGCGTTGCCCTCGTCATCGTCGGGTTCCTCTTCGCCGCTGCGGGCGTGCACGAGCAGGCGAAGGAAGCCACCGGCCTCGACGGCGCGCTCAAGTCGCTGCGCGACGAACCCTTCGGTCCTGCCCTGCTCGTCGTGATGGCGGTCGGGTTCGCGGCGTTCGGGCTCTACAGCTTCTCGCGCGCCAAGCACGCGAAGGTCTGAGCGCGGCGACCGGTCAGGCGGCGACCGGTCAGCTCGGGTTGCCCTCGCCGGAGGCCTCGTCATCGGCGACGTCCCGCAGGAACTGCTCGAACTCGGCGCCGATCTCGTCCGCTGACGGCAGCTCGCTCACGTCCGTGGCCAGCAGGCTCGGCTTCTGGCGACCCTCGCTGAAGGTGTCGTACTGGCGCTCCAGGGCGGCGATCACCTGCGACACCTCGTCGGACCCCTCGATCTCGCGGGCGATCTCGGCCCGGTTGAGGCCGGCCTGCGCGATGAGGTCGTCGATGGGCAGGTTGAGCCCGGTCGCGGCGGTGATCGCGTTGAGCGCGGTCACCGCTCCGTCGGCGAACTCTGCCTGGGCGAGGTAGTGCGGGACGTGCACCGCGAACCCGAGGGCGTCGTGGCCCGACTCCCCCAGCCTGAGCTCGAGCAGGGAGGACAGGCTCGCCGGCACCTCGACGCGACCGAACGGGTTGTCCTGCAAGGGAATCAGCCGCGGGTCGGTCGCGTGGGACGTGAGGCCGATCGGGCGGGTGTGCGGGACCGCCATCGGGATGCCGTGGGCACTGACGACGAGGTTGACGCCGAGCAGCACCACGAGCTGTCGGACCGCCTCGGTCATCCGCTCCCACTGGAAGTCCGGCTCGGGTCCGGTCAGCAGGAGGAAGGGCGTGCCGTCCCGGTCGACGAGGCGGTGCAGCGCCAGGCACGGGTCGTCGTAGCTCATCCAGCGGTTGGAGTCGAAGACCATGGCGGGCCGACGACTGCGGTAGTCGACCATCTGGTCGGTGTCGAAGGACACGACGACGGTGGACTCGCCGGAGCCGAGGAGGTGCTCGGTGAGGATCCGCTGCGTGTGGCCCGCGTCCATGAAGCCGCCGAGCGCGACGACCATGACCGACGCACGCAGCTCCTGCGGGTCGGTGTCGGTCTCGAAGTGGTAGAGCTCGGATGGGTTCAACACGGCTACTCCAGCGGTCGGTCCCAGGTGTCGCCTGGGCTCGTGGGGATGGTGGTTCTCGCCCGGGACGCTGGCGGGCGTCCCGGTCCACAGTGCCAACGCTCCAGCATGGCAGGGGATTCCGCGCCCCGCCTCCACCACCGGCGCGAGCTGCGTCACCGCCTCGATGTGACGCCCGTCACACTTGCCGGGTTTGTGGAATGGGTCGCCCGAGCCTAGAGTTTGATGAAACGAAACAGTTTCGTTCTATCCACGACGCAAGGAACCCCGTGACCCCCACCAGCACCGCCACCACGACCAGGGGAACTGCGGAGGCGCCCGAGCAGGCGCGCTCCCGCCCCCGGGTCGAGGGCGACCGCGAACGGGAGATCCTCGAGGCCGCGCTCGTGACCCTGGCCGACGTGGGGTACGACCGCCTCAACTTCGACGCGGTGGCCAGTGCGGCCAAGGCCTCGAAGGCCACTCTCTACCGCCGCTGGCCGTCGAAGGTCGACCTCGTGATCGACGCGCTCCAGCTGATGGTCGGCGTCGAGGCCGACCGCTACCCCGACACCGGCTCCCTGCGTGGCGACCTCATCGCCCAGGCCTGTGCCAAGGGCGGCCTCGGTGAGGACCTCCCTCTGCAGGTCTTCGCCGCACTGCTCGGGTCCCTGCACCGCGACCCCGAGCTGCGCGACGCCATCATGACCCGCCTGATGGCTCCCAAGATGGCGGTCACCCTCAAGACGTTCCGCGCCGCTCAGCAGCGCGGGGAGATCGGCAAGGACGCCGATCTGGAACTGCTGGCGCGACTGCTGCCGGCGATCACCATCCACGAGGCCATGCTGTCGGGCTCCCACCCGTCGCAGGAGCGCCTCATCGCCTTGGTGGACAGCGTCGTCCTCCCCGCCTGCGCCGCGACGTTGCAGCGCGACTGACCCACCACGCCTCACCACACCACCAGCCACGCACCACCCACACACCAAGGAACATCCATGTCTTCGACTGCTGTCGTCGAGTCCGTCTCGACTCCGGAACCCGACGCCGCGCCCAGCGGCAAGGGCCGGCACCTCGGCATCGCCCTGACCGTCATCACGGCCGCGCAGCTCATGGTCGTGCTCGACGGCACGATCGTGAACATCGCGATGCCGCACATCATGGCCGACCTCGGCTTCACCCAGGAGAACCTCTCGTGGGTCGTCACGGCCTACACGCTCGCCTTCGGTGGGCTGCTGCTCCTCGGGGGGCGCCTCGGTGACCTGTTCGGCCGCCGCAAGGTCTTCATGACCGGTGTGCTCGTCTTCGCCGGGGCCTCGCTCCTCGGCGGCCTCGCCCAGACCGAGGGCATGCTGCTCGGCGCCCGCGCGCTGCAGGGCATCGGTGCCGCGCTGGCCTCCCCCACCGCCCTCGCCCTGATCACCACGACGTTCCCGGCCGGGCCGGCCCGCAACCGCGCCATGGGCGTGTATGCCGCGATGTCCGGCGCCGGTGCGGCCGTGGGCCTCATCCTCGGTGGCGCGCTCACCGAGATCGACTGGCGCTGGACGATGTTCATCAACGTGCCGATCGGCCTCCTCGTGGCCTTCATGGCGCCGCGCTTCCTCTCCGAGTCGGAGCCCGGCAAGGGCCGGATCGACGTCCCCGGGGCGATCCTGGGCACCGGTGGGCTCGTGTCCCTGGTCTATGGCCTCACCAACGCCGCCAGCGACTCCTGGACCTCGGCGACCACCCTCACCACGCTCATCGCCGGTGTCGCGATGCTCGTCGCGTTCGTCGTCGTGGAGATGCGTTCCTCCCACGCGCTCATGCCGATCCGCATCCTGGCCGACCGCACCCGCGGCACGTCCTTCGCCGTGATGCTGATCGTCGGTGCCGCGATGTTCGCGATGTTCTACTTCCTCGGCCTCTACATCCAGCAGGTGCTGGGCTACTCGCCGCTGAAGTCCGGTTTCGCGTTCCTGCCGTTCTCGTTCGGCATCGTCGTGGCGGCGCAGATCGCCTCCACCCTGATGACCCGCGTGGACCCCCGATGGATCGCCGGGGTGGGCACCCTGCTCGCCGCGACGGGCATGTTCGGCTTCGCCCAGCTCGACGTCGACAGCTCCTACGCCACGGGCCTCCTGCCCTGGATCACCGTCCTCGCGGTCGGCATGGGCCTCACCTTCGTGCCGATGACGCTCACGGCCACCGCCGGCGTGGCGTCCGAGGACTCCGGTGTCGCCTCGGCGGTGCTGAACACCATGCAGCAGGTCGGTGGGGCCCTGGGCCTGGCGACCCTCAGCACGGTCTTCGCGAACGGCGCCAAGGACAAGGGCGCCGAGCTCGGTGCCGCGCTCCAGACCAAGGCCGCGTCTGGCGCTCTGTCCCCGGAGCAGCTCCAGGCCGCACAGCACCAGATCGCGCTGCAGGCGCAGACGTTCGGCTCCAGCCACGCCTACCTGGTAGCCGGCGTGATGATCATCATCGGCTCGCTGATCACCTTCGGCTTCCTGAACGTCAAGCACGAGTCGCTGTCGTCCGAGGGACACGAGAACGTGCACCTCGCCTGAGCTGCTCATCGCGCCGACGAGGGCCCCGACCACCTGTGGTCGGGGCCCTCGTCGGTTGTGCAGCAGGAGTGCCGCGAGTCACCCCAGGGCGGCGATGGCCGCGCGGATCCGCTTCTCCGACACCGGGTATGCCGTGCCGAGCCCGTTTGCGAACAGGCTCACCCTCAGCTCCTCGACCATCCACCCCACGTCCCGGACCGGGGCCGAACGGCGCTCGACGGGCGGCAGGGAGTCGAGCAGGTCGGCATACGCGATCTCGACCCGGTCCACGACCTCCTGATTGGCCGCGTCGCGCGCCAGCGCGGCCGGCGAGGACGGGGCCTTCTCCAGCCGTTGCAGCATCGCCCGCAGGTAGCGCCGCAGGTGGGGCAGGCGCGCGAGCCCGGTATCGGCGATGAAGCCGCCGTAGACGAGGCTGTCGAGCTGGGCTCGGACATCGGCGACGAGGGCCGACGCGGCTGGAGCGGTGAGGCCGTCGAGGCGCACCCGCACCTCCCTCGCCGCGGAGAGGACCGGCTCCACCTCCGCGACCACCGTCAGGACGCGCGTCGCGATGTGGGTGCGGACCGCTGCGAGCACCGCGCCGAACGTGGCGGCGTCGCGGACTCCATCGGCGCCCGCCCCGAGGCCATCTCGCTCGAGGACGATCGCGTCGACGGCGCAGGCCAGGGCGTCGTCGAGCAGGGCCGGCACGGAGCCGTGCGGGTTGTCGCCCAGAGCCAGCTTCTGCGCGTTGCTGAGGGTGGCCAGCACTCGCTTCCAGGGCGCCGTCGTGTTGAGCAGCAACAGCCGCCGCACGCCCAGCGCAGTGGCCGCGCCCGCCTCTCTCGCGCCGGGCATCACGACGATGTCGACGCGGTCGCCGCGGTCCACCAGCGCAGGGAAGCCGTGAACGGTCTGGCCACCGGACGTCGACTCGAAGGTCGCAGGCAGGTCACCGAAGTCCCACTGCCGCAGTCCTTTCCGCTCGATGGCTGCGGCCGCACTCGACATCCGCCGCTGCACCTGGCCGGCCAGCTGCTCCTGGAGGGCGCCCAGGTCCTTGCCGCTGCCCAGCACGCGTCCAGTGCCGTCCTCGACGGCGAACGTGATGCGCAGGTGGTCGGGGACTCGGTCTGCCGCGAACTGTTCGGGCGGCACCTGGATCCCGGTGCGTGCGCGGAGCACCCGAGCGAGCTCGTCAGCCAGCCGTCGGTCGCCGCCGGGCTGGGCCTGCGCGAGGGCAGCAGCCGCGTGGTCGGGCGCCGGGACGAAGTGCACCCGGGTGGCCTTCGGCAGTGACCGCAGCAGCGCCGTCGCCAGCTCCTCCCGCAGCCCGGGCACCTGCCAGTCGAAGCCCGCGTCGGACACCTGGTTGAGCACCTGGACAGGAATGTGCACCGTCACGCCGTCCGCCGCCGCACCCGGTTCGAACTGGTAGGTGACCGGCAGCTCGATGCCCCCTTGTGTCCACGTCCTCGGGTAGTCGAGGGCGGACACCCCCTCCGCGCTCTCGCGGGTGAGGAGCTCTTCGGTGAAGGTCAGCAGCTGCGGCGTCGTGCGGCGGGCGTCCTTCCACCAGCGGTCGAAATGGCGTTGGGAGACCACCTCGGCGGGTACCCGTGCGTCGTAGAACGCCACGAGGTCCTCCTCGTCGACGACGATGTCGCGACGCCTGGCTCGTTCCTCGAGCTCGGAGAGTCGTTGCAGCAGAGCCTGGTTCGCGGTGAAGAACGCGTGGTGCGTGTCCCAGTCCCCCTCGACCAGGGCATGCCGGATGAACAGGTCCCGCGACTCCTCGGGGTTGATCCGCGCATACTGCACGGTGCGGGCGGCCACGAGGGGGACGCCGTAGAGCGTGACCCTCTCGGTCGCCACCACGGCGCCCTGCTTGCGAGACCAACGCGGCTCGGAGTAGGTGCGCTTGACGAGGTGGTGGGCCAGCCGCTCGGCCCAGATCGGGTCGATCCTGGCGTTGCTGCGCGCCCACAGCCGGGTCGTCTCGACGAGCTCGGCCGACATCACCCAGGTCGGCTGGCGGCGGAAGAGCGTCGAGCCGGGCGAGATGCCGAACCGTGCACCGCGGGCCCCCAGGTAGTCACGCTTGGCCTCGTCGCGCAGCCCGATGTGGGACAGCAGTCCGGCCAGCAACGCCTGGTGGATGAGGTCGGCGTTGGGCGGCTCCCCCGGGGCTGCGGTCGCCGCCTTGGTGTCGATGCCGACGTCCTGGCACGCCTTGCGCAGCTGGCTGTGCAGGTCCTGCCATTCCCGCACCCGCAGGTAGTGCAGGTACTCCGTGCGGCACATGCGCCGAAAAGCACTGTGCGACAACGCCTTCTGCTGTTCCTTGAGATAGGCCCACAGGTTCAGCAACGACATGAAGTCAGAGTGCTCGTCGCGGAACCTCGCATGCGACTGGTCGGCCTGGGTCTGCTTGTCGGCAGGTCGCTCGCGCGGGTCCTGCATGGAGAGCGCGGCGACGATGACCAGCACCTCGCGGGTGCAGCCCAGCGCGCCCGCCTCGATCAGCATGCGTCCCAGCCGCGGGTCCACGGGCAGCCGGGCCAACGACGTCCCGTATGCCGTGAGCCGCCTTCCGCGGCCACGCCCCTTCCGGGGCGGGCCCGTGGAGGGCGACGCCGCGGCATACCCGTCTGGGCCGTCCTGCCCGATGTCGAAGGCCTGCAGCTCCTCCAGCAGTCGGATGCCGTCGGCCACCTGACGGGCGTCCGGGGCGTCCACGAAGGGGAAGGCCGCGATGTCGCCGAGGCCCAGCGAGGTCATCTGGAGGATGACGGACGCGAGGCTGGTGCGCTGGATCTCGGGCTCGGTGAACTCCGGTCGCGCCTCGTAGTCCTCCTCGGAGTACAGCCGGATGCAGATGCCGTCGGCGAGGCGCCCACAGCGGCCGGCGCGCTGGTTCGCACTCGCCTGCGAGATCCCCTCGATCGGCAGCCGCTGCACCTTGGTGCGCTGGGAGTACCGCGAGATGCGCGCGGTGCCGGCATCGACGACGTAGCGGATGCCGGGCACAGTGAGCGAGGTCTCGGCGACGTTGGTGGCCAACACGATCCGGCGTCCGGCGGCTCGTCCGAAGACCTTGTGCTGCTCGGCCGCGGACAGGCGCGCGTAGAGCGGGAGCACCTCGGTCTGCGGCAGCTTCATGCTCTCCAGCGCGTCCGCCGTGTCCCGGATCTCGCGCTCCCCGGACAGGAACACGAGGATGTCGTGACCGGTGCCGTCCGCGGCCCGCTCGGTCCACAGCTCCTCGACGGCCTCACACACGCCGGTGACCTGGTCGCGCTCTTCGGCGGTGGGTCGCTCAGGGTCGACGAGGGGGCGGTAGCGGACCTCCACCGGGTAGGTGCGGCCGGACACCTCGATGATCGGCGCCGGCTCACCACGGGCCGAGAGGAAGTGCTCCGCGAACCGCTGGGGGTCGATCGTCGCCGACGTGATGATGACCTTGAGGTCAGGGCGTCGCGGTAGCAGCTGCTTGAGGTAGCCGAGGATGAAGTCGATGTTGAGCGACCGCTCGTGCGCCTCGTCGATGATGATCGTGTCGTACTTGCGCAGCAACCGGTCTCGTTGCATCTCGTTGAGGAGGATGCCGTCGGTCATCACCTTGACGAGGGTGGAGTCGCTGCTCTGGTCGGTGAAACGCACCTGGTAGCCGATCGCGCCGCCGAGCTCCACCTCGAGCTCCTCGGCGATCCGCTCGGCGACCGAGCGGGCTGCGATGCGTCGCGGCTGGGTGTGCCCGATCAGTCCGGCCTGCCCGCGCCCCACCTCGAGGCAGATCTTGGGCAGCTGGGTGGTCTTGCCCGAGCCCGTCTCGCCCGCGACGATGACGACCTGGTGGTCGCGGATCGCGGCGGCGATGTCGTCCTTGCGCGTGACGACCGGCAGGTCCGGCGGGTACTTGAGCTCCGGCACGGGCGGCGGGACGCGCGCGGGCCGAGGTGGGCCCGCCCGACGTGGCCGCCGAGACCGGGACCGCTGCTCGGAGGACACGGGCGAAATCATACGGGTGAGCCCCAGCCACCCCTGGATCTGCTCAGCGCACCAGTGTCGTCAGGTTGCGCGGGTTCGGCAGCTGGTCGGGAGCCAGGATCGCCCCGCCACCTGCGACGGTCACCAGCACGAGGACGACGGCAAGGACCGTCACGACCGCGACGAGGAGAAGCGGTGCGACCTGGTGTGGAAGGTGGACCGTGTGGACGTGCAGGTGGAGCGTCACGGGCCCCGGATGCGAAGCCATGCCCCAGTATCCCCCCGCGGCCGCCGGCTGACACCTGCATTCGACGTGTTGGGTCGGACGCAGGTGTCAGCAGTCGGCTCAGACGCCCTTGGCCGCGATGAAGCCCTGCTCCAGGTCGGCAAGGATGTCGTCGATGTGCTCGATGCCCACGGCGAGGCGCACCAGCCCCGGCGTCACCCCGGCCTTCAGACGATCGCCGTCCGGGCCCTGGGAGTGGGTCGTGGAGGCCGGGTGGATCGCGAGCGAGCGCACGTCACCGATGTTGGCGACGTGGCTGTGCAGCACGAGGGACTCGACGAACCGTCGCCCCGCTTCGACGCCGCCGACGATCTCGAACGCCAGCACCGCCCCAGCACCCCGCGGCGTGTACTTCGTTGCCTTCGCGTACGACTCGTGGTCCGGCAGGGAGGCCCACACGACCTGCTCGACCTGCTCGTGCTGCTGGAGGAACGCCGCCACCTTGTGCGTGTTCTCCAGGTGCCGCTCGATGCGCAGGCTCAGCGTCTCGATGCCCTGGGCGATGAGGAAGGCGTTGAACGGTGCGATCGCGGGACCAAGGTCGCGCAGCAGCTGGACGCGCGCCTTGAGGATGAACGCGAGGTTGGCGCCGAAGGCACTCCCCACGCCGAGGTCCCGCGCGAACACCAGCCCGTGGTAGCTCTCCTCCGGGGTGTTGTAGTTGGGGAACTTGTGGGGGTCGGCCCCGAAGTCGAACGTGCCCCCGTCGACGATCACCCCTGCGATCGACGTGCCGTGACCACCGAGGTACTTGGTCGCCGAGTGCACGACGATGTCGGCTCCCCACTCCAGCGGACGGATGAGGTAGGGCGTCGCGATCGTGTTGTCCACGACGAGCGGCACTCCGGCCTCGTGGGCGACGGCCGCGACGCCCTCGATGTCGAGCACCTCCGACTTCGGGTTGGAGATCGTCTCGCCGAAGAACAGCTTGGTGTTGGGCCGGACGGCGGCCCGCCACGACTCCAGGTCGTTGGGGTCCTCGACGAAGCCCACCTCGATCCCGAACTTGGGGAGGGTGTGCTTGAGCAGGTTGAAGGTGCCGCCGTACAGGCTCGGGCTCGCCACGACGTGGTCCCCCGCCTCGGCGATGTTGAGGATGGCCAGGGTCTCGGCGGCCTGGCCCGAGGCGACCAGCAGCGCCCCGACCCCGCCCTCGAGCGACGCGACTCGCTGCTCGACAGCGTCCTGGGTCGGGTTCATGATGCGGGTGTAGATGTTGCCGAACTCCTTGAGGGCAAACAGGTTTGCCGCGTGTTCCGTGTCCTTGAAGACGTAGGACGTCGTCTGGTAGATCGGCAGGGCGCGAGCGCCGGTGGCGGCGTCCGGCTCCTGTCCGACGTGGACCTGCCGGGTCTCGAACGACCAGTTGGTGGAGCTCATCTCGGTGTCCTTCACTCTCGTATGCCGCGTGGCACGGATCGGGGGCCCGTCACCGGCGGAGCGGGTGGTCGAGGTGCCTGTGAAGGGGAGGTTCGAGCTCCCGAGGTCCTGTGATCACTGATGCCACCGCCGGAACGGTGCGGGACACGTGGTGGGTCTCCCGCGCTTGCGGACGGCAACTGCGCCGCCCGCCAGGTCTTCACCCGGGGCACCCCACCGCGGAGGAGGGTTGCCGGCCAGCGAGCCGGGGCTTGTCGCTGGCACTCATGACCTGGGCCGAGGCTACGCCGGGGAGGTGAGCGAGCGGCATACCCATCTCTCATGGCGGACGCACGAACGGCGGGTCAGCGAGCGCCGGGACGTGGGTCGGGATCGGGGGTGGTGCCGCGCGCGTCGGTGGCGTCGCGGGCCCGCATCGCCAGGTCCCCCTCGTGCCGGGCGTACAGGTCGCGCCCGGTGCCGACGGCCCCCAGACCCGCCGCGGTCGCCTCGGCCGCGAGGCCGGTGACGAACATCGTCCGCGACCGGTCGGGGTCACGGGTCACCAGGGCGAGGTCGTCGAGCCACTTGTTGCGCACGAGGACGCGTGCACGTCCCGCGACCTGCTCGGCCACCCAGTGCGCCGTCGCGGTCGGCGAGCCCGGCGACCGGGTCGCGCGGAACGTGCGGGCGTCGGGCTGGTACTCGGCTCGACCGGCGCGGCGAAGCTCCTCGGCCGTCGCGAGCCGGAGCCGTTGAGCCGTGCCGAAGCGCAGCGAGCGTCGCGCCGTCCTCGTCGGGCCCGCGAGGGCCGCGGGGTTCGTCGCCAGGGCGCCTCGCTTGAGCACGCCGGACGCGGCGCCGGTGACCGACATGGCGGCGCCCACGCCGATGTGGCCCCAGTCCCCGTCGCCGTAGCCGACCTTGACCACCGCGTCTGCCGTCAGCTGGAGTCCGTCGCACGCCCCGGCGGCGACCCCCAGCGCCTTGGACGGCGGCGTGGGAGCCATCGCCACGGCCCCTGCCGCGCTCCCGAGCACGCCGGCCCCGCGACTGAGCCCCGTCAGCGAGTCGTACATCCGTGAGTCGTCGAGGCCGTCCTGGACGAGCTGGTGCAGAACCGTGGCGCACCGGTGGTCCGCCTCGGCGAACCGATGCCAGGCTGCGGCATGGCGGCGTTCGGCGACCTGGACGAGCTCGAGCTGCTCCAGCTCCTTGCGGTGCAAGTCCGCGGCGACCGCACGCTGCGTCGGGTCGGCGCTCTCCTGCGCCGTCACCCGCCGGTTGCCGAGGGCGACCGCTAGCTGCCACGCCTCCGCGTGCGTCGTCACCGCCCAGGAGGCGTCGTGCTGCGCCTCCGCCAGGGCTGCGGCAAGGGGCCGCAGGGCCACCGCCGACACCGCGTAGCGACGCCCGACCGAGACCAGGAGCGAGGCCGCGGTGCGGGACCGAGCGGCGAAGGCGGCGCCGCCCGGCCCCTCCCAGGTCGTCCTGCTCGGGTCGCCGAGGCTTCGCACCGTGCTCGCCAGGGCCAGCAGCAGCTCGCCCTGCCCGGCCAGCCGGTCGGCGAGTGCGCGCACCGTGCCGGGATCACCCGACAGCGGCCTCAGGATCGTCATCCCTGGCCACCGTCGAAGGCAGCGGCGCTCCTGCCCTCGACGTCGGCGTACAGCCGCCCGGCCAGCGCCGTCGCGGCCGCGAGGTCCTCGAGCGCGCGGCCGAGCACGTGACGTTGGTGCTCGAAGTCACCCAGCACCGACGCGAGGGCTCCGGCGCTGTCGCCGGGGCCCAGCGCCCAGGTCTGCTCCGAGCTGCGCACCGCCTGCCAGAGGAGGTCGTCGGCCACCTCCCGGAGGGAAGCGCCCAGCGCCACGATGGTGTCGGAGTTCACCTCGATCCGGGTCATGGGTCCGAGGGTAGGTCGGTCGTGGGACGCCTCCCGGAGTTGTCCACAGTCGCATGTGCGCCGGATCCTCGGCGCCCGACAGCTCCCACCGAGCCGACCCGCCTGCTCGACCCCTCCACCCGAGATGTGCCGGTTCGTGCTGTGATGGACCCATGAGCATTGTTGGTGAGTACGTCGCCAGCCCCACCGGCTGGGTCCGAACGCAGGTCGAGCAGATCGAGGCCGCCGGGACGACCCGAGCGGTCGCCATCCAGGGTCGACGGGTCGTGATGCTGACCATGATCGGCCTCTCCGGCAAGGTGCGAAAGGTGCCGTTGATGCGCGTCGAGCACGACGGTGTGTATGCCGCGGTGGCGAGCAAGGGTGGCGCGCCGGAGCACCCCAAGTGGTACGCCAACATCCGCAAGAACCCGGTCCTCGACCTCCAGGACGACGACCGCACGTGGACGGTCCGGGCCCGGGAGCTCGAGGGTGCCGAGCGCGAGGAGTGGTGGCCGCGGTGCGTCGAGGCGTTCCCGCCCTACGCCGACTACCAGGTCAAGACCGACCGGCTGATCCCCGTGTTCGTCCTCGAACCAGTCGACGAGCCGGTCGACGAAGCCACGGACTAGCGGTCGACGACAGCCGACCAGCCCTCAGCTGGGACGGGTGCGCCGCAACCAGAGCAGGCCGAGCACCGGCAGCACCAGTGGCACGAAGCCGTAGCCGGACCCGAAGTGCGACCACACCGTCTTGTCGGGGAAGGCGTCCGTGGCCAGGTAGGACGCCAGACCCACGATGAGCACGCCTGCCAGCTCGACGCTGATCGCCACCAGCGCGACGCGGCGCGACGTGAGGTCGCCGCGCTCCAGCGCGACCGTCGCGATGAGGTAGATGACCGCTGCGAGCGCCGACAGGACATAGGCCAGCGGCGCCCTCGAGAAGTACTCGGAGATCTGCAGCACCGAACGACCGGTGGCCGCGAGAGCCAGCAGGCCGTAGACCGCGACGAGGACCACGCCCGGTCCCGATCGGGTCGAAGGGGCGGACGGGGTCTCAGCCACGGAGGTTCCAGATCTGTTGGAGTCGAGCGGTCATGACCGCGACGGCGAACGCCCCGACGGCCACGACCCCCATCGCCCAGCGGGTCTTCTCCTTCAGCGCGAGGAACAGTGCCGCCGGCGGCACGAAGGGAAGCGTGATCGCATAGGCCGCGAACGTCGCCTGTTCGGCGCCGCCACCGGGTACCCGCCCGAGATGGACGAGGCAGACCACCAGCTGCACCAGGAGCCCCAGCTCGGTCACCCCGGCCACGAGCAGGAGGCGGTCGTCGACGAGGCGGCTGCGCGCGGCATACCAGGCGGCGACGGCCATCAGGCACACCGCCGCCACGAGCACGACGACGGTCAGCGGGAGGAGCACGGCGGGAAGCCTACGCGAGCGCCCCGTCGTGGTCGTTCGCCGGTCGGGGACCGTCAGCCGCCGGTCTTGACGCCCTTGCCGGACGACCGCGGGTTCGGCGCCTCTCTGTCGCCGGTCGTGGCCGGGTCACTCGGGGCGGACGCCGAGGTGCCGGCCTTGGCCGACTTGCCCTGGGCGGGCGGCGTCACGGACTTCGTCGAGTTGGGGGTGAGGTTGGGGGCATGCGTCGCGGGCGAGTGCGGAGCCGGCGTCTTGGTGCTCGGTGCCTTGGTGGTCGACGGCTTCGTCGGGTGCGTGGGCTTGGCCGACGGGATGACGCGCGCCGTCGGTGCCGACGAACCCTTGGTGGGCTTGGCCGCGAGGACCCCTGCGCAGTACGCCTCCACCCGGTCCGCCCCACCGGCAGTGCCCGTCAGGTTGCGGAAGGCGACCGACCGGTCGCGAGCGGTGCCCTTGGCCTTGTCCGAGGCCCACGCCCTGCACAGGCCTGCGGCGGGGCTGCCCGCGGCATGGGGCCCCACGCCTGCATTCGGCGGGGTCGTCGGGTTGCTCCCGGGGTCCGATGACGTGCCCTTGCCCGGGGCCTCGGGCGCCGGTGCCCCGACGGTGTCGTGCAGGACCTGCTGGACCGGGTCGGGCAGCACCCCGACGTAGGCGGCTGCCCCGAGACCGCCCAGCGACATCACCGACACGGACAGGGCCGTCGCGGTCAGGAGCGCGGCCCGCGACCGACCGGCTGCCGCCGCGGTCACGGCGCCCGCGGAGCCCAGACCGATGGCGATGACCTTGACCCCCGGCGACCGGCGTGCCGAGGACGGGATCTTGCGGAAGGCACTCAACGCGATGTGTTCGTCAGCCAGTTCCGCCGGCGTGGGAGGGGCGGCCAACGACCACGCGAGCAGGTCGGCGTCGGTGGCCAGCCGCTCCAGGGCCCGCGACTCGGCCCGTTCGATGTTCGCCTGGTCCACGCCGACGACGTCGGCCACCGCACTGGGCGGCAAGCCCGCCCCCAGGTGCAGCACGACGACTTCGCCCTGCCCGAGGGGCAGGGCGCGCAACGCGGTCAGGGTGTCGTTGATCCCGCGGTGCACCGGGTCGCCTCCTGCGTCGGACTCGATCAGCTCGTCGATGTCGAGCTCGCCATCGCCCTCGACCTGGATCCCCGGCAGCACGGTGACCGACCCCCAGGCCCGTCGGAGCGTGCTCTCCTCGGCGCGCTGGCGGGCACAGGCGAGCAACCACACGCGCCAGGCGAGCTCGTCCCCGACAAACCCGGGCAGACCGCGCACGACGGTGATCCAGCCCTCGCAGGCCTCGTCGTAGGGATCGTCGTGCCCGACGACCCGCAGGTAGCGGATCATGGCCGGGTTGGCATCACGCCAGAGCCGGGCGAAGGCATCCTCTTCGCCGGCTTGGGCGGCGCGCAGGGTGCGCGTGAATTCGGTCCCCAGCACGATCTCAGTATCGCGGTTCGGCCCGCGCCGTCCCCTCATCCGTTTGGCCCCAAAGTCAAGACTTGGTCAAGTCACCCGAGAGCAGTCCCGGCAGCCGCCGGCAGGCAGCGGGGGCGGTGGTGCCGTGGCCAGGGCTTCGGTGAGCACCGAAGCCCTGGCACGGTATGCCGCCCGCCCGGGTCAGGGCGCGACTGCCAGCTCCGGGGCGGGCACCAGGACCGACTCGCGAGAAGCTGGCTCCTCACGGTGTCCGTGCCGCTCCCACCACCGCGCGAGTGGACCGGGTGCGTACCAGTTCGCCCTGCCCAGCAGTCGCATCGTGGCGGGCACGAGCAGGGCCCGCACGACGGTGGCGTCGAGCAGGACGGCCACGAGCATGCCCACCCCGATCATCTTGAGGAAGACGATCCCGCTCGTCGCGAAGCCACCGATGACGACGGCCAGCAGCAGGGCGGCGCTGGTGATGATGCGCCCGGACCGCTGCACGCCGGCCGCGACCGCCCGGGTGTTGTCCCCGGTGCGGTCCCACTCCTCACGCACGCGGCTGAGCAGGAACACCTCGTAGTCCATCGAGAGGCCGAACAGGATCGCGAGCATCAGGATCGGCTGGGTCACGTCGAGGTAGCCGGGAGAAGTGAAGCCCAGCAGCCCCGACAGGTGACCTTCCTGGAAGATCCAGGTGACCACGCCGAAGGACGCGACGATGGACACGCCGTTCATCACGATGGCCTTGAGGGGCAGCACGACCGAACCGAAGGCGACGAACAGCAGGACGAGCATCACGGCCGCCACCATGAGCGCCATCCACGGCAGGTGGTCGCCGATCGAGTCGATCAGGTCCACGGCGTCGGCGGTCGGGCCACCGACCAGCGCGGTGGTGCCAGTGGGCAGGTCGACGGCCCGGATGCCCTTGAGCACGTCCTGGCTGCTCGAGGTCTGGGAGTTCCCCTGCCAGGTCGCCTGCACCAGCGTGAGCTGCTGGCCGTCCACGGACCGGGTCGCCACGGCTTGCGCCTGGGTGACCCCGTCAACCGCCTTCAGGCTCGTGAGGTAAGCCGAGGTGGCCACCTCATCCGCCCCGCGCACCATGATCGACGCGGTGGACGTCTCGCCACCGAACAGGTCCGCCTGCAGGTCCGCGGCCTGGCGGCTGGGCGAGCTGACCGGCAGGACACGCTCGTCGACGCTGCCCCACTGCGCCCCCAGGAACGGGCTGCCCAGCGCGAGCAGGCCGATGACGATGGCCACGAGGTAGGCGACGGGACGACGCATCACGCTGTGCGCGACCCTGGCCCAGGTGCCGTGCACCACCTCGTGGTCCGCGCCGTGCAGCTCGTCGGGGGTGCGCGCGTCGGCGAGGTGGGCGCGCGAGCCGCGGCGCCACGGCATACGGCCGAACTCGATGCGGGACCCGAGCACCCCCAGCAGGGCGGGCAGCACCGTCAGGGCCGCCAGCATCGCGACCAGCACTGCGGCCATCCCGCCGTAGCCCATCGAGCGCAGGAAGTTCTGGGGGAACAGCAGCAGCGACGCGAGCGAGGCGGCGACGATGAGGCCGGAGAAGAGCACGGTGCGACCGGCGGTGGCCATCGTGCGTTCCACGGCCGCGCGGACGCTCTCCCGGGACGTGTCGGGTTGGTGCGCCAGCTCCTCGCGGAAGCGGCTCACGACGAAGAGTGCGTAGTCAATCGCCAGGCCCATGCCGAGCAGGGTGATGACGTTGATCGAGAAGATCGAGACGTCGGTGACCCCCGTGATGAGGCGCACCACCGCGAACGCACCCATCACGGCGATCCCGCCGACCAGGGTGGGCATCAGGGCCGAGACGAGGCTGCCGAAGATCAGCAGGCTGAGCAGGAAGACGATCGGCAGCGAGATCGACTCGGCGCGCGCGATGTCCTTGGAGACCTGCTCGTTGACGTCGCCGAAGACCGCCCAGCGGCCACCCACACTCGTGCTCAGCCCGGGGGCGTCGAGGTCACCCTTGACGGCGTCCCAGTTGTCGCTCTTGGCGTCCTGGCTGGTGCCGGCGAGGGTGACGATGACGCGCGTGGCGTGTCCGTCGCTGCTCACCAGCCCCGGCGACCTGGTGTCGTAGTAGGTCACCGTCCCGGCCACATCGGTCCTGGGCAGTGCGGTCAGGGTGTCGGTGACCGCGCGCTGGAACGCCGGGTCCTCCACCCGCAGGGTCGGGCTGGAGTAGACGATCACGAGGTCGGTCTCCCGGCCGGGGAAGGTCGCCTGCTCGAGGACGAGCTCCTTCGCCGAGTCGGTGGCGGGGTCGTCGAACCCGCCGTTGGAGAGGTTGCCGAACACTCCTATCCCGTATGCCGCGGCGGCCAGGACCACCGCTATGCCCCCGAGGAGGACCAACCAGGACCTTCGTGCGACGAGCTGACCCCACCTGTGCATCCGAACCACTCCCTCGCAACCCTGCATCACCAATGTTTACAGCAGTAACAGTGATGGGTGTAAACTAAGTTGTCAAGGCTTCATGGTTAACTCTGCAGGACAAACCAGGGCACAGGGCATCCAGACCGTTCGCGGACGAGGAAGCAGGGCGAGATGACCGCGGTTCCGACGCGGCGAGAGCGTCAGCGGCAGGCGACGTTCGACGAGATCGTCGACGTGGCGCGACAGCTGCTTCGCGACGGCGAGGACGTCTCGGTGCGCGGCGTCGCCCAGGAGATGGGACTGACTCCCCCGGCGCTCTACCGCTACGTCGACAGCCACGCCGAGCTGATGGTGCGCGTCGCCCGGTCGATCTTCGAGGACGTGGTGGCGGCCATGACGACCGCGAGGGACCAGCAGGAGCCGGATGACCCGGCCGCGCAGATCGTCGCGTCCGCCGCGGCGTTCCGGAAGTGGGCGCTGACCAACCGCAACGAGTTCCAGCTCGTCTTCGCCTCGGCGACCTCGGCCGCGATCGAGGAGGCCGCGGCGGCTCAGCCCGTGGTGATCACCTCCCTGGACGGATGCCTGCCCGAGGAGTCGGGCGTGAAGATGTTCGGGGCCTTCTTCAGCGAGATCTTCGGGCGGCTGTGGGTCAAGTACCAGTTCCCCATCCCGGCCGACTCCGACCTCGACGCTGACCTGCTCAAGGTGCTGCGCAGCGAGATCAAGCCGGCCGAGGTGACCGACCCGCTGGGTGGACCGACCCCCGGCATGATCTGGATGTTCGAGCGGTCCTGGTCACGGCTCTACGGCACCGTGACCCTCGAGGTGTTCGGGCACGTGCACCCCGCGTTCATCTCCACGGGAGCGCTGTTCGGCGCGGCCATGCTCGACATCGGACGCGACCTCTGCATCGACGGCGAGTGGCCCCGGCTCCAGAAGGTCGCCCGCGCCCAGTACTGAGGTGCGCCTGATCGCGTCAGGTCAGGACGCCTGGCACAGTGGCGGTGGCAGGGCCTCGACGCCGTCCGGCGACGCAAGGTAGAAGCCCAGCAGCCGGACCTCGTGGCGCGCGCAGGCCTCGATCGTCTCCTGGTGCCAGGCCCGGTCGTTGTCGGTCGGCGTCACGCCACGACGGCGTCCGCGAGCGACCAGGATCGCCCCACCCGTCTCACCGACCATCGGAAGCAGCAGGTCGAGGAGGCTGCGCATGTCGGCGGTCGGCGCCTCCGGCGGCACATCGGACAGGACGACCGGCTGCACTCCCCGGTCCGCCTCGTCGCACACCATCAGGGCCAGGGCACCGTCTCGGCGTTCCTCGATGCCCAGGATCAGGTCGACCACGTCAGCCTGGATCGTGGTGTCAGTCAACGGAATCGTGCGCAGCTCGCGTGGAAGGTCTTCGTAGCTCATGCCCCGAATGCTGCCCGAACCCGGCGACCTCCCCCCGAAGTTATCCCCAGCCCGACCGCTGACGCCCGGATGGAGCTCGCGTCAGTGGCGAACCACTCGGCGCAGCAGCCGCAGGTCGTCGCGCAGCCGCGGGGGGATCGGCAGGTGGAGGGAGGTCAGCGCCTCCTCGTAGTCCGCCATCGCCGTCACGAGGCGCCCGCGCGCGATCGCGAGCACGTTGGGGTCCGACGGAGGACGTCGTTGCGCGGCGACCTCCGCCTGTGCCAAGGCCATCGCCGCGTGCAGCTCGGCGAGGAGCATGCGACCGGAGGACGACAGCCGCCCTTCGCGGAGCACTGGAAATGCGGTCTTCGTCCCTGCCTGGATCATCACCGTGGTCATCCCCGTCGCGGACGGACTGGGCGCCACCCGGTCGGGCCACGCCACTATCGTCCCCTTCACAGTACGCCCCTTGGCTTCGCCGACTGACCGGCCGAAGGGGCGCGGGCGCCCGTCAGCCTGCCCGTGGCCTACCGAAGGTCCGGGAGGTGGCGCCTCTTTCGGTCAGCTTCCCCTCGGACGAACGGAGGGGGTCGGCCTTGTTGCGTGACTTGCCGTGGGGGCCCGCTCCTAGCGTGCGGTCTCGTGAAGAACTCGCCTGTTGCCTCTGGTCGAAGCGCCACCGATGCGTATGCCGCGTGGTGCCGTTGCGGGGCAGCTGCTGCTGGCGAGGTCCACCCGTTGTGCACCGGTGCGGCGGCGGTCCACCACAGCGCACGGGTCGAGGTGCGGGCCGACCTGCTGCTCAGCCGGCTTCGGGCGATCCACCTCATGGGGACGATGGACAGCGAGCTCCGGCCGCTGTAGCGCGAGCTCACGCTCGGTCAGCCTCCGGTGACCGGACCTCGCGGCGCGCCACTGGCCAGGATGGCCGACGTGAGCGCTGTGGCCGCCTCGGCGGGTGCCTGGCGGTTGGTCAGCAGCATGAGGTCGAGGTGCGGCAGCTTGGGCAGCCCGCTGGAGGCCGGGAGCTCGACCAGGTCAGGCGGCATGAGCGTGCGCGCCATGACGGAGATGCCCAGGCCAGCTCGGACGGCGGCGAGCACCCCGTTGACGCCGCGGACCGTGCAGGTGATCCGGCTGCGGCGGCCGACGCGTTCGAGCGCCTGCACGCTGATGGCCCGGCTGAGGCTGGGCGCCTGGTAGACGACGAGCGGCACCGGCTGGTCGGAATCCACCCGGGCGCCGTCGACTCCGGCCCACACGAGCTGGTCGCGGCGGACGAGCTGTCCGCGCGCCAGGGTCGAGGTGCCCGCGTTTCGCTTGACGAAGGCGACGTCGAGGTGACCCGACTCGATGCGCCTGAGCAGCCCCTCGTTCTGCAGGACGGTCAGCTCGAGGTCGATCCGCGGATAGAGCTGGCGAAAGTCCCGCAGGATGCGCGGCAGGGGTGTCAGGGCGAGGTCGTCGGTCACCCCGAAGCGGAGCCGACCGGCAAGGTGGGAGCCGGTGAAGTAGCCGACGGCTCGTTCCTGTGCGGCCAGGATCTCGCGGGCGAAGCCGGCCATCGCCTCGCCGTCCGAGGTGAGCGCGACGCTGCGGGTGTCCCTGACGAATAGCGGCCGTCCGACCGCCTCCTCGAGCCTGCGCACGTGCTGGCTGACAGTGGGCTGACGGATCCCGAGGGCCTCCGCGGCCCGGGTGAAGCTCAGCGCCTGGGTCACGGCGAGGAAGGTGCGGAGCAGTTCCGGCTCGTACACGACCACTCCTTCGGGACACGTGGCGATCATTGCGAATCGCAATGACACTTATATTACTCATTCTGTCTCAGAATGCAGCGAGGGGAACGTCGTCGCGCGCACACTGGAGGTGAACGCAACCAACCCACACGCGAAACCGTCCAGGACGACTCATGAGCTCCACCGCTGCCAACACAGTCCACCTCTCCGATCCCGCACTCCCCCAACATGTTTCACGCACCTTTCCCTCGCTCGCGAATCGCAACTTCAGGCTCTTGCTGTCCGGCCTGCTGATCTCGGGCACCGGCGGGTGGATCCAGCGAATCGCCCAGGACTGGCTGGTCCTGACGCTCACCGACAGCCCGACCGCAGTCGGGATCACGACCGCCTGCCAGTTCCTGCCGACCCTGGCGTTGGGCCTGCACGGCGGTCTGCTCGCGGACCGTTTCCCCAAGCGCGCCATCCTGCTGGCCACCCAGGTGTCGATGTCGCTGACCGCAGCCGTGCTGGCGCTGCTCACGCTGAGCGGGCACGTCCGGGTCTGGCAGGTCTTCCTCCTGGCGGCCGTCCTCGGAGTCGTCACAGCGGTCGACAACCCCGTGCGCCAGTCCTTCGTGTCGGAGGTCGTCGAGGGACCGCAGCTGCGCAACGCGATCAGCCTGGTGTCCTGCACCTTCCAGATCGGCGCGATGGCAGGCCCCGTCATCGGTGGCCTCCTGATGAGCAGTGTGGGTGCGGGCTTTGCGTTCGCGGTCAACGCCCTCACGTTCGCGGCGCCCGTCACCGCGCTCCTGCTCATGCGCGGAGCAGGCCAGAGCCGTGTCGGGCTCGCCCGCCCCGCTGGAGAGCCGGTCAAGGCCCCCGTCTCCCCCGGGATCCGTGAGGGTCTGGAGTACGCCCTCCGAACGCCGACGGTCCTGTGGCCCGTGGTCATGGTCGGGGCGTTCGGCTTCTTCACCATCAGCCTGCCCGTCACGCTGGCCGCGTTCGCCAAGGACGAGTTCCACTCGGGCGCGAGCGGTCTCGGCCTGCTCAACGGGGTCGTCGCGGTCGGGGCCCTGGCCGGCGCCCTCACCACCGCACGGCGCAGCAAGCCGCTGCGCCTGCGGACAGTGGGGCTGGCCGCCTGGGCCCTGGCGATGGCCATGCTCCTCTCCGCGGCAGCGCCCGACCAGCTGTCCTTCACCCTCCTGCTCGTCCTCGTCGGCGCTGCAAACCTGGGCTTCCTCACGTCGGCCCAGTCGCTGGTCCAGCTCGCCACCGCCGACCACCTGCGCGGCCGGGTCGTCGGCCTCTACATGCTGGTGTTCATCGGCAGCGGGGCACTCGGCGGCCCCGTCGTCGGGTTGCTGGCCGAACACCTCGGTCCCCGCACCGGGCTGCTGATCTCCGGTGCGGTCCCGGCCGTGGTGACGATCCTCGTGTGCCGCCACCTGGCGCGCACCGCGTCGCTGCGGATCGGCCTCACCGCCTTCTCCGTCCGCGTCGTGCGACCCTCGGTGATGCCCCGCGGCTGAGGTGAGGCGCCCGCGTGGCGCGCACCCGGCATACCCGTCAGTGGGTGAATCGGGTCAGGGACCGCGTGGGGTGAATGGGCGTACCGCCCGACGAGGGACCTGGCCCGCGCTCCCTAGCGTCGAGGACATGAACAGCTCCCTTCCCCTGGTAGCGGGCACCATCGCCACGGTCGTCTTCGCGGCCAGCGCGCTGCCCATGCTGGGGAAGGCCGCCCGCAGCAAGGACCTCAGGTCCTACAGCCGCAGCAACCTCGTCCTGGCCAACGTCGGCAACCTCGTCTACTCGCTGTACGTCTTCCACCTGCCGCCGGGCCCGATCTGGATGCTGCACACCTTCTACATCGTCACCTCGGCCCTCATGCTCTTCTGGAGCCTGCGCTACCGAACGTCGGTGACGACCGTGTCAGTGACACCCCCGGGGAGCGAGCAATGCGCACCGAACACATCGAGACCGTGATCATCGGGGCCGGGCAGGCAGGCCTCGCCACCGCCCACCACCTCCAACGGATGGGGCGCCCGTGCGTCGTCCTCGACTCGTCCGTCCGGGTGGGCGACGGCTGGCGCCAGCAGTGGGACAGCCTGCGGCTGTTCAGCCCGGCGTGGGCCGACGGCCTCCCGGGGATGGCCTTCCCCGCACCGCGGTGGGCCTTCCCGACCAAGGACGAGTTCGCCGACTACCTGGAGGCGTATGCCGCGCGCTTCCGGCTGCCGGTGCGGCTCGGCACGCGCGTGGAGCGGGTGTCTCCGCTGTCCATCCCACCGGGCGGCTCCCCCGACGCGCAGGTCGGGTCGTCGGGCTACGTGGTCACGACCGCGGGAGGGCAGATCCACGCCGACCACGTCGTGGTGGCCACCGGTACCTTCGGGCGGACGCCCCACGTGCCGAGCTTTGCCGACCAGCTCGATCCGTCTATCCGGCAGCTGCACTCCAGCCAGTACCGCCGCGCGTCCCAGCTCCCCGAGGGTCAGGTGCTGGTCGTCGGCGCCGCTCACTCGGGGTGCGACATCGCCTTTGAGGTGGCGGCGACCCACGAGACAGTGCTGGCGGGACCGGACACGGGCCAGATCCCGGTGCCGTTCGGCTCGCCCCTGTTCAGGGTGGTCTTCCCGACGATGCTCTTCGTCTTCCGCAACGTGCTGACCCGGTCGAACCCGTTGGGCCGCAAGGCCAAGGAGCACTTCCGCCACGGAGGACCCCGCCTGCGGATCCAGCAGCGGGACCTTGCCGGGCGTGGGGTGGACTGGGTGACCGGTCGGGTGGTCGGCGCCAGGGAGGGCCTGCCCCTGCTCGACGACGGGCGCGTGGTCGACGCCCGAACCGTGGTGTGGTGCACGGGGTTCAGGCAGGCGTTCGACTGGGTCGACCTGCCGGTCTTCGGCGAGGACGGGTGGCCGCGGGAGCTCCGCGGGGTGCCGGACGAGGTCACGGGGCTGTACTTCTGCGGCCTCCAGTTCCAGTACGCCGCCTCCTCGATGTTGATCTACGGCGCGGGGCGGGACGCCAAGCACGTCGCCACCCGGATTGCCGACCGCGCGGGCACCGTGAGCGCGCGGGACCGACGCGCGGGCCGCCCTGCTGGCCAGTCCGTGGCCTCCTGACCTGGCGCACTGTTCGCGCCGGAGGCTCAGGCAGGACGGCGCGCGTATTCTCCGAGGAGGAGGGTGCGATGGGCATCGACACAGGTGTCGTCGAGGGCCGCGAGGCGTATGCGCGCCGGGCCTGGGGCACGGCGTACGAACGGCTGCGCGCCTTCGACACCAGCCACCTCTCCCCCGCAGACCTGGGCCTCCTGGCCGTGGCCGCCTACATGGTGGGTGACCGCGACACCACCACCGCGGCCCTGGAGGGCTCGTTCCACCAGCACCTCGACGCCGGGGACTCTCTGGCCGCAGCCCGCGACGCGCACTGGCTCGGGTACGTGTTCAGCGCCAACGGCAACCCGTCGGTGGGCGGCGGCTGGGTGGCCCGGGGAGCCCGCCTGCTGGCCGACCAGCCCGACGACTGCGTGGAGCGGGGCTTCCTGCGCATCCACGACATGATTCCACTGGTCTACGCGGGTCGATTCGCCGAGGCGCTCGAGGTCGCGACCCAGCTACTGGAGATCGGGCAGCGTTGGGGTGACTCGGATCTCGTGACGTTCGGCCTGGCCAGTCGTGGTCGGTTGCTGCTCTATGCGGGACGCGTTCCCGAAGGGCTGACGCTGCTCGACGAGGCAATGCTGGGCCTCACGGGCGGCGAGGTATCGCCGATCCTCACCGGCGAGATCCTGTGCCTGATGATCGAGGCCTGCCAGGAGGTTGCCGACTACGGGAGGATCACCGAGTGGACGGGGGTGCTGTCGCGCTGGTGTGACGCGCAGCCGGACCTGGTCCCCTTCACCGGGCAGTGCGCGGTGCACCGCGCGCAGGTCCTGCGGGCAAGCGGGGACTTCCCGCTGGCGCTGACCGAGCTGGCCCGCGCACGTGAGCGGTACGCCGCGAACGGGTCGCCGCCGGCGACCGGGCTGGCGCTGTACGAACAGGGAGAGATCCAGCGGGTCCAAGGTGAGTACGCCGCTGCCGAGGCTGCCTTCGCCCTGGCGCGCACCCATGGGCACGAGGCCCAGCCGGGCCTGTCCCTGCTGTGGCTGGACCGTGGTCGCACCGCGGCTGCCGCGGCCTCGGTTCGACGCCTGTTGAACGAGGCCTACGACCCCGTCACCCGCGCGCAGCTGTTGCCGTCGGCGGTCGAGGTGCTGCTCGCGGATGGCGACAAAGAGGCCGCCCGTGCGGCCGCCGACGAGCTGCAGCAGACCGCTGACAACTTCGCGTGCGATGGCCTCTCCGCCCGTGCCGCGTACGCCGTGGGGCTCGTCGCGCTCGATGCGGGCGACGCCGCCGGGGCGCTGGCTCCGCTGCGCCGCGCCTGGAAGGTGTGGATCGACCGTGGGGGTCGGTTCGAGGCAGCACAGGCCCGGGTGAGGATCGGTCTGGCCTACCGGGCGCTGGGGGACGAGGACTCGGCACAGTCGGAGCTGACCGTGGCGCAGCGGACGTTCGCCGAGCTCGGGGCCAGGCCGGCCCAGCACGAGGTCGAGCGGCTGCTGGCCCGCGACCTGCCGGATGGGCTCACTGCTCGGGAGGTGGAGGTGCTGCGCCTGGTCGCGCGGGGGCAGAGCAACCCGCAGATCGCCTCGTCGCTGTTCCTCAGCCAGAAGACGGTGCAGCGCCACCTCAGCAACATCTTCACCAAGATCGGGGTCACGTCGCGCACAGCCGCAGGGGTGTATGCGTCGGAGCACGACCTCGCCTGAGGCCAACGGACCTAAATCGGTGATGATCTGCCGGCAACACGTCCGGGAGTGGCGGACTTGTTGCGTCCTGGTGGTCACCGGGCCCCCGAATCGGGGATCGGTGACGATCTGCCGGCAACCAGTCGGGAGGGCCGGGACTTGTTGCGTCCTGGTGGTCACCGGAGCCTCGAAATCGGGGTCTGTGACGATCTGCCGGCAACACCTCGGGAGCCAGTCAGTTGGTGACAAGCCGGGCTTTGGCGGTCTTCACGGTCAAGGTCTCGGGGGTGCCCTGGATCGTCACGTCGCCGGGGATGACGATCCACTCACCGCCGTTGACCCGGTACTGACCTGCGTACGTGACGTCGGCTCGCACCCGGTAGTTGCCGCTCTTGGCGTACTCATGGCGGATGTCGCCATCGGGGTAGGGACCCCCGAGGGAGTTGGTGCGCTCGCTCGTGCCGTCCCCGTAGTCGTAGCGGACGGACTTGAACCGCGGGCGGATGTCGACTCGGAAGCCCGCCATCCGCGCCGGGTCCACGGCGTCCACCTCGTCCGGCTGGTAGCCCTTCGATGGCCAACGCAGCTCGAAGTAGGTCGGCAGCGTCACGAGGGTGACGTTGCCTTCGGGCTGGATGTTGACCGTTGCCAACGCAAAGTTCGTGTCGTGGAAAGCCGCCGTGATCTGGGCCATCGTGAGGCGAGGCCGCTCACCCGGAACCATCTCGGGCAGGCAGGTCACACCCAGTCTCTGCCATTGAGGAGCGGCGATGGGCTTGTCCAGGCCGTCGACCGGCGTGCCGTCCTTGTCGATCCGGGCTTCCCAGACGGCCAAAGGGGGTCCCTGCCCCTGGGCAGGGGTGTTCGCCTCGCAACGGGCGACAGCGCCGCAGGCGTTGTCGGTGTCGTTGTCAGGCCGAGCGCCGCCACAAAGCCCCGTCGACGCGTACTTGAAGAACGGGCCTGCCGCTCCGGGGAGACCGACCCGGCCAGCCTTCGCCTGGAGTTGCTTCATGTAGGAGCGACCAAGCGTGTCAACACTCGCGCCGGACTCGGTGTACTGGCCATTCGTGCCGCCGCATGACGGCGGGCAGGCTGCCCACGCCGCGCATGGAAGGGACAGCGAAAACGTCACGACGCCAAGCATGCCGAGGGCGAGCCGCCGGATCATGCCTTGTCAGCCCCGTAGAGCTTCCAGGAACCGTCGACCCAGACAATCGCGATACTCACGGGCAGCGACGAAACGTCATCTTGATGCACCCTATTGCCGTCTCGGTCGACTACCCATGCCCCTAGCTGCGCGGATGTTGCCTGAAAATAGAGCTGCCCCTTGGGTGCGCCATCCAGCGGGCCTAGACCCTTGAGGGCTACCGGAGGGGATGAGTACTTGCCTCCCCCTGCGACAAGGTCCTCGACCGATTGTTCGTTTCGCTGGCAGAAGACACACGAATCCACCGCGAGACCGGGCAGTACGCCGACCTCGGGTTCGCGGAGAACCTTGTTGAGAGTCGTGTAGTAGTACTCCACGAAAACTTGGCCGCCCTCGACGGTTTGGGCTCGAGCAGCAGCCGGGTAGCCGTCGGCTGGACTGCTCGTCGTTGTCGGACTCGTGGGCGGAGAGCTTGTCGGCGAAACGCTCGACGTCGTCGAACTGCTGGGCGGCGGGTCGTCTCCCGCACCCGCGCACCCCACTAAGGCCAGCAAGGCGACAAGGCCGCACACGGCATACGGACGCACAGAACTCACGCTCGATCTCCCCTCAGTAGCCCCCCGCTACTCGATCGCACGCGAGTCTATGCAAACAGGCGCCAACGGGCGCAGAGCCATCCACAGCGCGGATACCCGGCGAGCCAAGCCCGCGCCAGCGCCGGCGCCAGAGGGCTCAGCCCCGGCTGGTTACCCCTCCAGCCAGCCGGCCGAGTGCGTCGTCCCAGTGCTGCAGGTCGGCACGTGGGTCACCGGCGATGCCGCGACCTTCGTGGAAGACCTCGACCCTCGTCGCGTCCCCCTCAGGTCGCAGCTGCACGTCGAGCATGCTCAACGGCCCGTCCTCATGGGGGTGCCAGGTGACCCGCACCTGCTCGACGGGATGGAAGCTGCGCACCACACCGTAGGACCCGTCGGCCGCGTGCCACGGCTCGCCCTTGTTGCCGATCCGGGCGCCCTCGCCGAAGAGGGCTTCGGTGCCCGCGGCACTGATCAGGTGCTGCCAGACCTGCTCGACAGGTGCGGGGACCACAACCCCCGCGCGCACGCCTGCCTCCAGGTCGCCGGCGTCTGCGTCTGCGTCGTCCGGGACCGTTTCGACCACACTGCTCATGGAGAACCTCCGTCCGAGGGCCACTCCCCGGGTGGGCGTGACCCACGAGGTCCAGTCGACCAAGCCTTGGGCCCGCTGGCAACAGGAGCGGGCAAAATTCACTGGCGGCAAGGGTGGGGACCAGCCTCGTGAGGCACGCGGGAGGCGTGTGGTGACGCGCGTGGTGAGGCGTGCGGTGAGGTATGCCGGGTGGCGACCCGCTGCCACACCTCTCGTCGGGAGTCCCCGCGCCTAGTCCGTTCGGCTCGTGTGACGGCGGTCGAGGACATGGCGCCGCGGGGGTTGAGGACGATGGAAGCCGAGTTGTGGTGGGCGGATGTGCTGGGGGGATGCGCTGGGCGTAGGTGCCCGGCGAATGTGGGAAGGAACGGCGTGGAGCTCGACGAGGTGGAGCTGTGGCGGCTCGAGGTGTCGGCGCACTGCGGGTGCGGTGAGCCGCTGTCGCGCGGCATGCAGGCCGGCTTCGACCCGACGGCCAGGGAGCTGCTCTGCCTGCGGTGTCTGGACGACCTGCGGGCAGGACGACCGCGGACCCGTAGTGCATCCGCCGTGCCGAGCACGGACCTCAGCACCAGCGAGACTTCCACCAGCGAGACTTCCACCAGCGCCGGCAGGCCCACCAGCGCGGAGACTCCCACCAGCGTCGAGACTCCGCCCGGTGCCGTGGCGGCGCCATCCCCCGTGGGTGACCACGAGACGGACTACGGCGTGGTCGGGTACAGCGTGACGCGACCACCGCGACGCAATGGTTCCAGCACCGCCACCAAGGTGTTGGTCGCGCTGCTCCTGGCTGCCCTGGCCGTCGTCGGGATCCCGCGCCTACTGCCGGGGAGCGCGGGAGCGGACGCCTTCGGCAAGGGCACGGGCTCGTCGCTCGGTGACATCGCGATGGGGTCCCCGATCACGCCGGTCGCGCCGCCTGACTCAGACGGCGCGGCCCCACCCGTACCCTCCGACGCGGGCAAGACCCGTCTGCGCCCCTCGCCCCGACAACGCTCCACGTCCACCGCCTACACGTTCCTCGCGACCACGACGTCGGGACGACCCGTCGGGTTCGACCCGTGCAGACCGATCCACCTCGTGGTGAACGGCGCCGAGTCCCCCCGGGGCGGCGACCAGCTGATCAGGGAGGCTGCCGCGCAGGTGAGCGCTGCGACCGGCCTGGTCATCACGGTCGACGGTCGCACCAGTGAGACGCCGACCATCCGTCGGCGCAGTGTCGATGTGCGGCTCTACGGGAACCGGTGGGCTCCGGTCCTCGTCGCCTGGACCCACGACAGCGCCAACTCCGAGCTGGCCGGCCGGGTCGTCGGAGTCGGGGGTCCGGTCATGGCGCCCTACCGCGACCGGGCCGACCAGCACTACGTGACCGGTGCCGTGCTGCTGGACGCCCCCGCGTTCGAACAGATCCTCGACGAGCCCGGCGGCCGGGTGGGCGCGCGCAGCATCGTCATGCACGAGCTCGGTCATCTCGTCGGCCTGGGGCACGTGACGGACCGTCGCCAGCTGATGTACGCGTCGATGGAAGGCCAGACCGGATTCGGAGCCGGCGACCTCGAAGGGCTGCGCCTGGTCGGCTCAGGCCCCTGCTTCTCCGGCTGAGGGTTCAGGCTTCTCCAGCCGAGGCTCTGACCTGTGGGAATGGCGTGTGCGAGTGCAGGGGACCCGGCCTGCCAAGATGGCGCCATGAGATCTCCGTTCGACCCTTCCAACGCAGTCCGATACGCCGCACTCGCGCGGATGCTCGTCCGTCACGGCCGATCGGACCTGGTCAGCGGCGCGGGGTTCGACGAGTTCCTCGTCGAGGACGAGCGGCCGGCCGGCGACACGTCCGCCGCCGAGTCCCTGGCCGACGACCTCGAGGCCATGGGTCCGACGTACGTCAAGCTGGGCCAGCTGCTGTCGACGCGCGTCGACCTCTTGCCGCCGGCCTACACCGAGGCGCTGACCCGCTTGCAGGACAAGGTCGAGCCGTTCCCCTACGAGCAGGTCCAGCAGATCATCGAGGACGAGCTGGGTGTCTCGATCCGGCATGCGTTCGCCTCGTTCGACCAGGCTCCCCTGGCCGCTGCCTCCCTCGGACAGGTGCACCGCGCGGTCCTGCCCAGCGGCAGGGAGGTCGTCGTCAAGGTGCAGCGCCCAGGAGTTCGGGAGGTGGTGCGCGACGACATGGAGGCGCTCGGCAAGATCGCCGCCTTCGCCGACGACCACACCGACCTGGGACGTCGCTACGGCTTCGGTCAGCTGCTCACGCACTTCCGCCGCTCGCTCGCGGGTGAGCTGGACTACCAGCGAGAAGCGGCCAACCTGGTGCGCCTGGGCGAGCTCACTGCGGACTACCCCCGGCTGGTGGTCCCTCAACCCGTTGCCGACTACACCAGCGGTCGGGTCCTGACGATGGACCTCGTGCCCGGCCGCAAGGTCACCGACATCGGCCCCCTGGGCATGCTGGACATCGACGGTGAGCCGCTCGTGCGCGAGCTCTTCGCGGCATACCTGCGGATGATCCTCGTGGACGGCTTCCTGCACGCGGACCCGCACCCGGGCAATGTGCTGCTCACGCCGGACGGCCGGCTCGGCCTCATCGACCTCGGCATGGTCGCGACGGTCCCGCCGCGTGTCCAGGACAAGATCGTCAAGCTGCTGCTGGCGATTGGCGACGCCGACGGCGAAGACGTGGCAACGGTGCTCGCCTCCATGGGGGAACCGCTCGATGGCTATGACGCGGGGCAGTTCCGCGACGAGGTGGCGGCGCTGGTGTCGCGCGCGGTGTCACTGGGCGACCAGGTGCAGGCGGGTGCCGTCCTGATGGAGCTGAGCCGGCTGTCGGGCGTCCACGGCCTGCGCCCACCACCGGAGATGACCATGGTGGCCAAGGCCCTGCTCAACCTCGACCAGGTGACCAAGCACCTCGACCCGAACTTCGCACCCGCCGCGGCCATCCGCGAGAACGTCGCCGACATCATGGGCAGTGGCCTGAACGTCTCGGCGTCTGGGCTGATGGCCGCCGCCATCGATGCCAAGGAGTTCACGGCGAACTTTCCCAGCCGCGCCAACGCCATCATGGAGAACCTCGCCGGGGGCAAGTTCTCGCTGCGGGTGGACGCCCTCGACGAGGCCCGCTTCCTGCACGTCCTCCAGCGGCTCGCGAACCGCCTGACCATGGGCATCGTGATGGCGGCCCTCGTGGTCGGCGCGGCGCTCATGATGCAGGTGCCCACCGAGAACCGCATCCTCGGCTATCCCGCCATCGCCATGGTGTTCTTCCTGCTGGCCGCCCTGGGTGGCGCCGCGCTCGTCGTGTCGATCGTGCGCACGGACAGCCGAATCGCCAGGCAGGCGGCCACCGACCGCGACCCCAGGCCCTGAGGGGCGCCGCTCAGAACCACTGGTGCGGACGAGGGCGCGACTCGCGCCGCCCGGCCAGCAGGCCCCGGCCGAACCGGACGACGGTCCAGCACCACCAACGGTCGATGTCGCGGGTCGCGAGGTCCGCCCGCCACTCCCAGTAGTCGCACAGGTGGACGAGCTCGGCCTCGTTGAGCGAGAGGCACACATCCACGAACGTGCCCTGGTGCCCGACGGTGGGGTCGACGAAGGGAGCCCCGTCGTACACCACCCAGGTGGCCCCCGCGTCGATCCGGTCACCATCACCCATGAGGTGATGGTGACCCCGATCGAGCGGTTGCGCCTCCGTCGATCGAGGGAGGCCGAATGGTGTAGCGACGGTGATCTCAGGCGATGCGCTTCTGCGGCGCGGTCTCCTTGGTCTTGCCCGGGTCGCGCTCCACGATGTCACCGAGGACCTCGTCGATCTGCTTCATGACGGCCGGCTCGAGCTTCACACCCGCAGCCTTGACGTTCTCGTGCACCTGCTCCGGACGCGACGCCCCGACCAGCGCGGCCGCGACGTTGGGGTTCTGCAGCACCCAGGCCACCGCGAGCTGCGCCATCGACAGGCCGGCTTCGTCCGCGATCGGCTTGAGCCCCTGGACGCGGGTGAGGACGTCGTCGTTCATGAACCGCTTGATCATGTCGGCACCGCCCTTCTCGTCGGCGGCGCGCGAGCCCGCCGGCGGCTGCTGCCCCGGCTGGTACTTCCCGGTGAGCACGCCCTGGGCGATGGGGCTCCAGACGATCTGGCTGACGCCGAGCTCCTCGCACGTCGGCACGACCTCGCCCTCGATGACCCGCCACAGCATGGAGTACTGCGGCTGGCTCGAGATGAGCTGGAAGCCGAGCTCCTTGGAGAGCGCGACGCCCTCGCGGATCTGGTCAGCGGTCCACTCGCTGACGCCGATGTAGAGCGCCTTGCCCTGGCGGACGACGTCGGCGAAGGCCTGCATCGTCTCCTCGAGCGGGGTCTCGGTGTCGTAGCGGTGCGCCTGGTAGAGGTCGACGTAGTCGGTCTGGAGGCGCTGCAGCGAGCCGTTGATCGACTCCATGATGTGCTTGCGCGACAGGCCGGTGTCGTTCTTCCCACCCGGGCCGGTCGGCCAGTAGACCTTCGTGAAGATCTCCAGGCTCTCGCGTCGCTCACCCTTCAGCGCCTCGCCGAGGACGGTCTCCGCCTTGGTGTTGGCGTAGACGTCCGCGGTGTCGAACGTGCTGATGCCCGCGTCGAGGGCGGCAGCCACGCATTGCGCGGCGACGTCGTTCTCGACCTGGGAGCCGTGGGTGAGCCAGTTTCCGTAGGTGATCTCGGAGATCTTGAGTCCGCTGTTGCCGAGGTATCGGTAGTCCATGCTTCAACCGTATGCCGCGGCGCGGCATCGTGCGCAATCGACCGCCCACTGCCCACGCCCTGCCCCGCCCCCTCCCCCGCCCGCAGGCAGGTATGCCGGGTGGTCACCACCCGGCATACCCTCCTCGGCAGCCCGCGTGCCTGTTTCTGGATGTCTCAGTGCTGGGCGATGACGGTCCGCCAGCCGTAGTTGTAGGCGAACCCGGTCGGGAAGTTGTCGTCCGTCGCGCTGGAGTCGAACACGCAGAACTGCACCCACGCGGCGCCCTTGGCGAGCTCACCCGAGACGTAGCCGGTGCCGAACGGGTGGTCGACGAGCTTGACCGTGAACCGGTTGACGTGCCACTTCCCATCGCACTGGATCGTCTGACCGGCGGGGTTGTTGGCGTACTGGTAGTTCGTGTCGTACCAGGCGTCCGAGGTCATCCCTGAACCCTCAGCGGTCGGGTCGGGCCCGCCCTGCTTGATCGAGGCCCACAGGTGCGTTCCGGTCTCCCCACCAAAGCAGCGGAACTTGGCCTGGATGTAGGCGTTGCTCCCGTTGGCCACCACCTGGTCCCCTACCCAGGCGATCTCCGGCGGGGCAAGCTCCTCGGCGGAGGCGGAGCCGGCAGGCAGCGCCGTGACGGCGGCCAGGGCCAGCGCTGCACCAGCAGCGACGCGGGCAAGTCTCATCGGGTTCTCCTCATCCTCGTGGGAATCTCTCGCGCGGGCCGGGTGTCGACCCCGGCGCCCCTCGACGCTAGGTGGACGCATCCACGGCCGGATCCCGCCGAAGGGTGACGGAGCCCGTACGCCGGATGCGGTAGCAGCCCAGCGAGAGGTCGGGACCTAGGGCCCGGGTGTGGTGCGGTCGCGCACCGTACTTTCGGTATGCCGTCCACCCCGGCGGCCGGGCGACGCGCGCCCCTTCCACGCCTCACCGCGCACGCCACCCCCGCGGCCCGGCCCACCTCGACTCCCCTGGAGAATTGCCACATGGTCCCCGTCCTGGCCCTGCCCGCGCTGGTCCTTCCCACCCATGAACGCTGGTTCGTGGACTCGGCGCCCGCCGACTGGGGCTTCTTCCTGCGGCCTCTGCCGCTGGCGCTGACGGCCGCGGTGGTCGTGGTGACCGTGGTGTGGCGCAGGGTCGCGCTGCGTCTCGACCGCCCCGAGCTGCCCGTGTTGCGTGGTGTCGGACGGCTGGTGCCCTGGGTGCCGCGGCTGCTCGGGATTCACCTCGGCGTGGCCCTCCTTGCTCTTGCTGCCACGGGCGCGTTCGTCACGCCCGCCGTGGACGACCTGGACGCGACCGGCGGAGGCATCCTCCTGCTGCTCGAGTCCGCCCTCGGCATGTGGCTGATCACCGGGTTCCAGCAGCGTCCGGCAGCCGCGCTGACCCTGGCGCTCGGGCCGATCATGGCGGCATTCACCGGGCCGATGGCGCTCCTGGAGTGCGCCAACATCGCGGCCGTTGCGGCCTTCCTCGTCATCGCCCCGGCGGGGGTGAACCGTCACGGCGCCACGACCCTGTCCGACGCCCAGCTGCGGTGGGCGCTGCTCGCGCTGCGGGCCGGCGTGGGTGTCGCGCTGATCGCGCTGGCGTTCACCGAAAAGTTCACCAACCCGACGATGGCGCGCGAGACCCTGGAGCACTATCCGGCGCTCAACGTGTTCAGCCTCGTCGGGCTGCATGTGCCCACTGACGTGTTCATCGTCATCGCCGGAAGCATCGAGCTGTTGTTCGGTCTGCTGGTGCTGTCCGGGGCGCTGCCACAGGTCGCGGTGCTGGTCGCGATGGTGCCGTTCAACGCCACCCTGATCCTGTTCGGCCAGACCGAGCTGGTGGGCCACCTGCCGGTCTACGGCGTCTTCCTGGCCATGCTCGCGTACGGCTCCAACCCGACGACGGCCGCCGCAGTGCGGTGGCTGCCCCGTCGGTCCGACGTGGTGCTGCCGGCGGGCCGCCCGGTCGCCTCGGTCGCCCAGCGCTGAGCGCAGGGTTGAGGGGCCCACGGCTGAGGGACGCAGTGGGGTCCCCGCCGACCGTGCGGTCGGCGGGGACAACCCGTCTCGGGTCGGAACCTCAGGCGGAGATCGCGTGCTGTCGCCGCTCGCCCGAGCTGATCTCGATCTTGCGGGGCTTGGCCTGCTCGGCGACCGGGATCGTCAGCCGGAGCACGCCGTCCCTGTAGGCCGCCTCGACGCGGTCGACATCGAGGCTGTCGCCGAGGAAGAGCTGTCGGCTGAACACGCCGCGCGGCCTCTCGGTGGCGATCGTCTCGGCTTCGTCGGAGAGCCGACCGCGCTCGGCCTTGACGGTGAGCACGTTGCGCTCCACGTCGAGGTCGATCGAGCCCGGTTCGACGCCGGGAAGGTCGAACTCCACGACGAACACGTCGCCCTGGCGCCACGCATCCATCGGCATCACCGTGGGCCGAGCCATCGTCCCGAAGACTTGCTGTGCCAGCTGGTCCAGCTCGCGGAACTGGTCAGTCCGCATGAGCATCTCAACCACCTCCAGTGTTGTGAGGGTCCTGTTCTGCCGAACCCGACTTCGATCCACTAGAATCTCAGTCATGTTCTGTAGATTTTGTAAATCTCTAGCACGGGTTTTGTCAAGCCCTCGATCGAGGGTCGTATGAGCGCTGCGACGGGCCCTTCCGACCGCCCGGTCTACACGATCTCTGTGGCAGCCGATCTCGCCGGCGTGCCCATCCCGACGCTGCGTCTGTACGAGGAGAGAGGCCTGGTCCGCCCGGAACGCACCGCCGGCGGCACGCGCCGGTACAGCGACGCCGACCTCGCCCGGATCGCCCGCGTCAGCGAGCTGGCCGAGTCCGGGATCCCCCTCACGGCTGTGGCCCTGGTGCTGGAGCTCCAGGACGACAACGCCGACCTCGCCACGCGCAACCGCAGGCTGCGGGCGCGCAACTCCGACCTCCTGCGGGACAACGAGCGCCTGCGCGGCGATGGGGAGACTCCCGCCCAGGACACCTGACCAGCTGTCACAGCGCGGAAGGCTGTCCTGTCTTGATGGGTACAGCGATCGTTTTCATGGGACAAGGGAGTGAATGATGAAGGTCTTCGTCGCAGGAGCCACCGGAGCCATCGGCCGCCAGCTCGTGCCACGGCTGGTCGGGGCGGGTCACGAGGTGTACGGCATGACGCACCACGCCTCCCACCAACAGCTGGTGCGCGACCTGGGCGCCGCCCCGGTGCTCGCCGACGCCCTCGACGCCGACCAGGTCGCCGAGGCCGTGGCCCGGGTGCAGCCGGACGTGATCGTCCACCAGCTGACCTCCATCGGCCCGATGGACCTGCGGCACTTCGACCGCGCGTTCGCGATGACCAACCGGCTGCGGACCGAAGGCACGGACCACTTGCTTTCGGCCGGCCAGGCAGTCGGCGTGAAGCGGTTCGTCGCGCAGAGCTTCTTCGCGGCATACGAACGCACGGGAAGTCTGGTCAAGACCGAGGAGGACTCCTTCGGACCGGGCCCGGCCAAGGAGATGCGCGAGACGGTCGCGGCGATCCGCCACGTCGAGGACGCCGTCCTCGCGGCCAGCTGGACCGAGGGAGTCGTGCTGCGCTACGGCGGCTTCTACGGGCCGGGCACGTCCCTCGGACCGGACGGCGAACAGACCGAGGCCGTCCGGCGGCGCAAGTTCCCCGTGGTGGGCGACGGTGCGGGCGTGTGGTCGTTCATCCACATCGAGGACGCTGCCGAGGCGACGGTCGCGGCGATCGACCACGGCCGTCGGGGGGTCTACAACGTGGTCGACGACGAACCCGCGCCGGTGGCCGAGTGGTTGCCGGTCCTGGCGCGTACGTTGGGTGCCAAGGAGCCGATGCGCGTGCCTCGTTTCGTGGGGCGGTTGCTCACCGGTGAGATCGGAGCGGTGATGATGACCGAGCTGCGCGGGGCGTCCAACGCCAAGGCGAAGCGCGAGCTCGGCTGGAAGCCGTCGCACCCGAGCTGGCGCGACGGCTTCGGTGACCTGCGCACGGCACCGGGCACCAGGAGCCAGGTGACGACGTGAGCGCTGGAGGTCCCGTGAGCGATCGGGAGGGACTGCTCGACGAGCTGCGTCCCACTGCGTTCGCCATTGCCTACCGCATGCTCGGCAGCGTGTCCGAAGCCGAGGACGTGGTCCAGGAGGCGCTGTTGCGGGTGCACCAGTCCCTCGACGCGGGTGAGGAGATCGCCTCGCCTCGCGCCTTCGTCGCCACCATCACCACCCGGCTGGCGATCAACGAGCTGCGTTCCGCCCGGGCCCGTCGCGAGCGCTATGTCGGTGAGTGGCTCCCCGAGCCGATCGTCACCGACGCCGCCGACGACCCGGCCGCGCACGCCGAGACGGCCGACTCGCTGTCGCTGGCGATGCTGGTGCTGCTCGAGAGCCTGTCCCCCGAACAGCGGGCAGTGCTGCTGCTGCACGACGTGTTCGGCTACGGCTACCCCGAGATCACGGACATCGTGGGCAAGACCGAGGACAACGTGCGCCAGCTCGCCACGCGCGCCCGACAGCACGTCAAGGCACGCCGACCGCGGTTCGAGACCACCCGAGAACGGCAGCGCGAGCTCGCGACGAAGTTCTTCGCGGCCGCCGAACACGGTGACCTCGCCGGGCTCGAGGCGTTGCTCGCCCACGACGTCGAGCTCACCGGCGACGGCGGCGGCAAGGTGCCGGCGCTGGCCCGGTCGCTGCGCGGTCGTAGCCGGGTCGCGCACACCCTGACCAACTGGCTGCGGGCGCTGGCGCGGTTCCCCCAGGTGTCGATGCGGCCCGTCGAGATCAACGGCGACCCCGGAGCCATCTACGTCGACGACCAGGAGCGGATCCTCGGTGTCTGGGCCCTCGAGATCGTCGACGGCGAGATCATCGGCATCCGCTCGATCGTCAACCCCGACAAGCTCGGCCACCTCGGCCCGGTCGGCGACGCGGTCGCCATCCTCCGCTCCGCCCGCTGACGGCCAGTCCATATCTCGCCATCCCCAGCCAGTCAGAGCAACCCGGACCAAGCCGGGTATGCCGCGCGCAAAGGGCCGCGGGTCAAGGCGCCCCTACGCACTTGGTAGGAGGCGTGGGTCGCCCCTGCCGGCGTACGGTCGGGGCGGCGGCAGGGCCCGAGCAACCTGCCCTCGCCGGTGTCGCCGGAGGAGGAGCGAACCATGAAGCGTCCCGCCGCCCTGGTCACCGCCTGCGCCACCTTGGGCGCCATGCTCTGCGCCGGTCTCGGCCTGGCTGCCTCCCCGGCGGCGGCCATCGTCAACGGCACCCTCGACACCACCCACCGCAGCACCGGTGCGCTGGTCCAGTTGGACGGCCTCGGGCACCTGCAGGCGCGCTGCAGTGGCTTCCTGGCGGCTCCGACGGTGTTCGTCACCGCACAGCACTGCTTCGCGATCTTCAAGATCCCGGACGGCGACCGCGCGATGGTCAGCTTCGACCCTGTCATCACCGACGCCTCGCCGACGCTGGCGGGGATTGCCCACCACAACACCGCAGTCGGCTCGACCCCGAGCAGTGACCCGCACGACGTCGGCGTGATCGTCCTGACGAGTCCGGTGACCGACCGCTCCCCCATGAACCTGCCCAAGCTCGACGAGCTCGTCACCTTCCAGAAGGGTGGCCAGCTCGAGGCGCACGACCCCATCCGCATCGTCGGCTACGGCGCCACCACCGTGGAACGACCGCGGATCTTCACCTTCACCAACGAGCGCCGCACGACTCTCCTGGAGTTCCAGACGCTGCAGCCGGGCTTCATGGTGTCGCAGCAGAAGAACGGCGGCGCCTGCTACGGCGACTCGGGTGGGCCCAACATCGTGACTGTGGGCGGCCGTCAGGTGGTCGGCGCCATCACCCGCCACGTCAACGCCGGCTTCGACTGCGAGACGACCTTGTGGAGCTATCGGCTCGACACCCCGGCGGCACGGGCCTTCCTCAGCCAGTTCCTGACCCCTCCCTGACCCCTGCAACCCCAAGGGAGAGGTATGCCGCGTGGTCGCCACGCGGCATACCTCTCCTTCGACCGCCCGCGCACGTTCGGGCTGACCGGGCGCACCCCAGCCGTCACGGGCTGGACAGAATGCGTTAGTCGCGACTAACGTATTGCTCGTTGTGAATGATCCTCTCTCCGCCGCCGCCGAGCCGACTCGCCGCCGCATCCTGCAGCTCCTGGCCCGCGGGCCACGGGGCGTCACGGACCTGGCCGGCGAGTTCCCGGTGACCAGGTCCGCGATCAGCCAGCACCTGCTGGTGCTCGCCGACGCTGGGCTGGTGGAGGCCGAGAAGGTCGGACGCACGCGGACCTACCGGGTCGTGCCGAGCGGGCTGCAGCGGTTGCAGGCCGAGATCGACCGGTTCTGGACGTCCGAACTCGACCTGCTCGTCGCTGACGCGCACCAGATGAAGGGAACCCCATGAGCTTCACCAAGACCGCCGTCCTGCCCGTCTCCCCCGACGAGGCGTTCGCGCTGATCACCGAGCCCGAGCGGCTGCGTCGGTGGCAGACCGTGTCGGCGACCGTCGACCTGCGCGCCGGGGGCTCCTACCGGTGGACGGTGACGCCCGGCCACATCGCCGAGGGCACCTACCACGAGGTCGATCCGGGCCGCCGGGTCGTGTTCGGCTGGGGCTGGGAGGGCAACCCCGACCTGCCCAAGGACGCGTCGACCGTCACGGTGACCATCGAGCCGGCGGCCGAGGGTTCCCTTGTGACGCTGGTGCACGAGGGACTCTCCGAGGCGCAGGCCGTCATGCACGCCGAGGGCTGGAACCACTTCTTCGAGCGGCTCGAGCGGCTCGCCGCGACGGGCGACGCCGGTGCGGACGAGTGGGCGTGGGCACCCGAGAACCTCACTCCGCTCGTGGCGGCCGAGGCGGCCCTGGCCGTCATCCAGCCCGTCCTGCGCAACCTCACGCCGGCCGACCGCCCCAAGCCCACGCCGTGCGCCGACTTCACCGCGCACGAGCTCGCGGATCACCTCCTCGGCTCCCTCGTCCAGCTCGGGGGAATGGCGGGCGCGAACCTGACCGTCCCCGCCGAAGGCTCGCTCGAGAACAAGGTCTCGGTGCTCGCCGGCCAGGCGATCGACGCCTGGCGCGGGATCGACCTCGACGGCACCGTCGCCGGCCCCGGAGCCGCGGATGTGCCCGCGATGTTCCTGGCCAGCATCCTGCCGCTCGAGCTGCTGCTGCACGGGTGGGACCTCGCCCAGGCCTCCGGTCAGGACCTGCGCGTCTCCGACGAGGTCGCCGGTTACATCCACGACCTCACGCGGGGCGTCATCGCGCAGGGCCGGGGCAGCTCGTTCGCCGACGAGATCACCCCAGCCGCGGATGCCGACGCGGTGGAGCGGTTCGCCGCCTACGCAGGACGCACGCGCATTCCCGCCTGACGGCCGTCACCTTCCGGCGCTTCACCAGTCCCACAACCGCACACCGTCAGACTCGCCACACCCCGCGGCAAGCACGCAACTCAAGGAGAACCAGTCATGAGCAAGTTCCTGTTCATCTACCACGCACCGACCACCCCTGCCGAGAACACTCCCTCCGACCCCGCTGAGATGGAAGCCGTCATGGGCCAGTGGATGGAGTGGGCCGGCCGCGTCGGCGACGGCATGGTCGACTTCGGCACCCCGCTCGCAGGCGGCGTCCAGGTCACTCCCGAAGGCACCTCGGCCAGCACTCGCGAGGTCGTGGGCTACAGCATCATCGAAGCCGCCGACCTGGATGCCGCCCTCGCCCTCGCCCAGGGCCACCCGCACCTGAACATGCCCGGCGGTTGCACCATCGAGGTGCACGAGGCCCAGCCCGTCCCCGGCATGTGACCGACCGGGCACGCCCGCAGGCATGCTTCGCACCCCGCACGAGCCGTGCGGGGTGCGAAGCGGGTTCATGGTCGGGGCGGCGGTCTGCCCGGGAGGTCGACAGACTCGTCCCCCCGCTCGGACGCGCGGTTGGCGCGCCATTCCTCGAGGTAGATGTCGTAGGAGCCGGGCGTCAGGTCCCACCGCACGAACGGCCCGTTCGGACCGGCGACGACCTCGCCGGCGTAGCGATGGTTGTGCACGACCGTGTGATGTCGCTGGCACAGCAGCGCCCCGTGCTCGACGTCGGACGGACCGCCATCTGCCCAGTGAATGAGGTGGTGAGCGTCAGACCAGGTCGGCGGCTTGGTGCAGCCGGGGAACGTGCAGTGCCGGTCTCGTAGCCACAGGTGGCGGATCTGGGCCTGGGTGAACAGCCGCACGGCCCGGCCCTGCTCGAGAGTCTCACCCTTGGAACCGAGCACCGCGGGAACGATCTCGGCGTCGCAGGCGAGCCGACGCATGGTCTCGATGGACAGGGGTTCTCCGTCCACCGTGAGGCCAGCCCCACGGCAGGTCTGTTGCAGCTCGTTCAAGCCGATGGTCACGACCACGCTGGTCTTGGCTTGGCGGGGCACACCTTCCGGGGCGCTCACGGCCCGCTGGACCAGCTCGACCAACGCGTCCGCCCGTCGCGCGCCGGGCGTGCGCGGGTCGCGCTCCTTCGTCTCGGGGTCGGTCTGCGGCTTGGCCAGCGCATCGACCGCCGCGTCGACGATCGCGGCGCCCTCGGTGTCCAGCAGCATCGTGTAGCGCCACATCCCCATCGGGCCCTTGCCCTTCACCAGGGACCGATGCGCGCGCTTCACCTCCGCGTCGTGCTCGATCAGCCGGTCCGGTCGCATCATGTCGGCAGTCCGGCGCACCCCGATGGCGAGCGACTTCTCTGACATCCCGTCGTGGCCGCGCGACCCCGTCAGCAGGTGCTGGGTTGCGTCCTCCAGCTCGACGGGGTCGGCCATGCCGCGGACACCCTCGTGGAACCGCACCAGCATGGCCGCCTTGCCCACCGGCAGCGCGTCGGTCGCCTCCGGGTCCAGTCCCTCGGCAAGGGCTTCCTGCACCCCCGCCAACCGAGGCTCACCGTAGGAGCCCGCGACAGTGTCCAGGTCGGACAGCAGCCGCGGGCTCAACCCCGGCGCCCTCAGCCGCGCCCAGTCGTGAGCCCCCCACCCCTCGCCCACCCCGAGCCCACGCGACTTCGCCTCCACCAGCACCGCCGCCAAGTGGGCCTCGGTGCTTGCATGGAGCTGCCCGAGGGTGGTCATGGCGTCCTCGACCTCGCCGTCCGACAACGCCCACAACTGACCCGCCCCGGCGCCAGCCAACGCATCGCGCGACTCCCGGGCAGCATCCAGCACCGGTCGAGCGTGGGGTGCCCGTCCTCGCGTCGTGCCATCGGGTGCGATTGCCATGACCCCAACGCTAGACCGACCCACTGACAACCCAAGCGTATCCACCCGTCGCGAATTCGCTTGCTGTTCAATACCTTTCGATCTTTCAGCCACGCATGCCGTCACGGCGCCGATACGGCGCCGTATCTCCACAACGACGCCGATACGGCGCCGTTGTGGCGCCGTATCGGCGTTGCCCGTCCACAGGTCCGCGGCATCAAGGCTGTCGCCGGCGCCCAACCCAGCGATCTGTGGACAATCTTCCGTTCAGAGCGAACCTTCAGCGGTAGCGGACAACGACGCCGTATCGGAACCAGCCGGCTCAGCCCCTCTGCAGCTGGGCCACGTGCAGGGTCACCATCCGTCCACCGACGCTGTCGGAGTCGAGGGTGTCGGGGTCGGAGACGGCGTAGTTGCCGACGACGTCCAACGTGTAGGTCCCCGCCGAGGTGACAGGCACCTGGACGGTCGCCGTCCCAGCACCTTCGGTGAAGGACTCGGTCGAGGTGCCGATGACAGCCCCGGACGGGTCCTTCACCGTGACGGTGTAGCTCGTGCCGTTGATCCCCACCGCTGCGAGCGACGGGTGCGACAGCGACACCTTGAGCGAACTCACGCCAGAGCCCACCGGCACCGTGTAGGTGTGGCTGTCGGTGCCGCCCACCGTGGCGCGCGGGCTGTCGTACGTCCAGAAGTCACCGCGCGCGACCTTCCAGCCGTCCTCGGCCAGGACGCGGGCGTCGGCCTGGGCGCTGGCCCGGGCGAGGTCCTTGGCCCAGCTGCGACCACTCACCAGGGCGACGGCCTTGTCGAGGTTCGCGTAGCCGTAGCCGATCTGCCAGAACGGCAGCGTGCCGGTGTTGTCGTCGTTCGTGACCGGGCTGGCCGTGGCCTGCAGCGCGAGCCGCACCTGGTCGGGCGTGAGGGCCGGGTTCGCCTGCTTGAGCACCGCCGCCGCGCCCGCGATGTGCGGAGAGGCCATGGACGTGCCCGAGGCAGTGGTGTTCTCCCCCGGCGGGCACGGGCCGACGACGGTGCCGGTCGTGTCGCACGTCGACGAGATGTCGACGCCAGGCGCCGTCACGTCCGGGTGCACGAGACCGATGCGGTCGCCGGTGTACGTGGTGTGGCCACCGGCCGTGATCCCGGTCGGCTGCGAGTTGTCGTGCGTGAGGCCGTTCGACGAGAAGTCGCCGCGGTGCCGGTCCACCGAGCCGGCCGCGACCGAGATCACCCAGGGCGACTGGCTGAACGGGTTGAGGCTCAGCTCGGCGTTCTCGGAACCCGAGTTCCCGGCCGCGAAGACGACCGTGACGCCCTGGTCCACCACGGCTTTCGTCGCCACGGCCACCGGGTCGCGCGGGTCGAACTGGCGGTAGGAGTTGCCCCAGCTGTTGTTGACGACGTCGATGCCGAGCAGGTCGGGCTGGTCGAGCATGTAGTCATAGGCGGTCACGACGGCCGTGGTGAACAGCACCGCGCCGATCGCGAAACAGTCCAGCTCAGTGTCGGGGGCCACGCCGTAGCGCGAGCCGTCCGTCACCGAGCTCGAATCGGCCGCGATGATCCCGGCCACGTGGGTGCCGTGCCCCGACCCGAGATCCGTGTTCGAGTACGGCCCCTGGTCAGCCGGCACGACGAGCGTGGTCGACGAGTCGGCAGGCAGGTTGGCGTACTCACCACTGATGAGCGAGACGTTGTGCTTCACCCGGTGCGCGAGGTCGGGATGCGTTGCGTCGCAACCCGAGTCGACCACCCCGACCGTGACACCCTTGCCCGTGAGTCCCTTGGCCCGCAGTGCGGCGCCGCCCATCGCATCAGACGACGTGGTGTCGAGCAGCTGGATGTTCTCGTCGGGATAGACGTCGTTCGCCACCCCCGTGGTCACCGCCGACCGGAACTGCGCCACCGTGCCACTCACCAGGGCGAGCGGCAGTCGCTTCATGGGCTGCACGGTGAGGCCGAGGGCCTTGAGGGCGGTCACCTCGGTGGCCGTGGGTATGCCGTCGAACGTCGCGATCGCGCGTCCACTCGGCGTGCCGTTGTCGAGCAGCCTGGCCAAGCCCGGGGTGTCTCCCCCAACGACCCCAGCAGGGAGGGTGACGGTGGTCGCGGAAGCCGCCCCCGCGGCATGCCCGCCAGTCACGATCAGGGCGAGGGCGGTCGCGCCGGTGAGCGCGGCCTTGGTGGCGCGGTGGGACGTGCGAAGCATGGTTCCTCCACGGAGCAGTAGGTGCACCGTTAACGCGACGCGGAGGCTCGGGGTTACGCGAGCCGCCCTCGCGGGTCATCCGACACCAATGCCAGGCCAAGGCAGGGGTATGCCGCGGGGCCCGGCCCCGCGGCATACCTCACCTTGCTCAGTGGGTGGGCTGGAGCGTGGCCTCGGTCTCCTCCGGGGCCGCCGGCGTCGTCGCGTCGAGCGAGGCGTCATGCGAGGACAGGCTGCTCGGCCACCACATCCGGCCGCGCACGTCGAGGTTGAGCGCTGTCACGAGGACGGAGCGGACCACGAGCGTGTCGAGCAGGACGCCGAGCGCGACCGCGAACCCGATCTCGGCGAAGGTCACCACCGGCAGGGTGGCCAGCACCGCGAACGTCCCCGCGAGGACCAGACCGGCGGAGGTGATGACGCCACCGGTCGCGGCGAGCCCGACGAGGGCGCCACGTCGCGTTCCGATCTCCTTGGCCTCCTCGTGGACGCGGGTCATGAGGAAGATGTTGTAGTCGATCCCCAGCGCGACGAGGAAGACGAAGACGAACAACGGCAACGACGAGTCGGCCCCGGCGAAGCCCAGCACGCGTCGGAAGATCAACGCCGACAAGCCCATTGCCGCGCCGTAGGACAGGACCACGGTGCCGATGAGGATGAGCGGTGCGGTGATGGCGCGCAGCAGCAGGATCAGGATCAGCAGCACGACGCCGAGGATGAGCGGGATGATCCGCACGTTGTCGTCGGCCGACGCGCGCAGGGTGTCGGCTCGGGTGGCGGTGTCACCACCCGCGATCGCCTTGGCCCCAGGGACTTCCGCGATGGCGGTCCGGATCCGGTCGACGCTCTGGGTGGCCGCGTCGGAGTCCGGGGCGTCGGTGAGGGTCGCCTGGATCAGCGAGAGGTTGCCCTTGGTCACCGGGTCTCCGACCGTGGCGACGCCCTTGACCGATTTCAGGGTGGTCACGACTGTGGCGGCCTGGTCGGCGTTGGACAGCACCATGACGGGCGAGCCTGCACCGGCCGGGAAGTGACGGGCCAGGACCTGCTCTCCCACCACGGATTCCGGTGTGCCGTAGAAGGCGTCCTTGTTCTGCAACCCGACGGCGTTGAGCTGGAGGATGCCGAGCGAGGCGATGGCCAGCAGCAGGGACGTGACGACCCAGGTGCGCCGCGGGGCGCGGGCGATCCGGGCGCCGATGCGCGCCCAGAAGCCGTCACGGGTGTGGTCGACGGAGCCGTAGGACGGACGCACCGGCCAGAAGATCCAGCGACCGCAGACCACGAGCAGCGCCGGCAGCAGCGTCAGCATGACCAGCAGCCCGACCGCGACGCCGATGGCCGCGACCGGCCCCAGGCCCTTGGTGGAGTTCATCGTCGCGAACAGCAGGCACAGCATGCCGGCGATGACGGTGGCGCCGGAGGCGAAGATGGCAGGCCCGGCGCGGTGCAGCGCAAAGGCCATCGCCTCGTGCCGGTCCTCGTGACGACGCAGCTCTTCGCGATAGCGGGCGACGAGCAGCAGGGCGTAGTCGGTCCCCGCCCCGAAGACGATGACCGTGAGGATGCCCGAGCTCTGCGCGTTCACCGTGAGGGTGTCGTCCTTTGCGAGGAAGTAGATGACCGCTTGGGCGACGAAGAGCGCCGTGCCCGCCGAGATCACCGGGATGAGCCACAGGACCGGGCTGCGGTAGGTCAGCAGCAGGATGATGATGACGACGGTCATCGCCGAGTAGAGCAGCTTGCCGTCGATGCCGGAGAACGCCTCCGACGAGTCCGCCGAGAAGCCGACCGGACCGGTGACCAGCATCGACAGCCCGTCCGGACGGTCCTGGGCGATGGCGCGCAGGTCCTTCACGGTGGCGCCGAGCGAGTCCCACCCGGCATCGCCGGCGTCGATCGGCACGATCACCTGCAAGGCCTTGCCGTCCTGGGAGGGGATCGGGCCCACGGAGTCGTTGCGGACCGGCTCGAGGGCGTTGAACTTCGCGACCTGGGCGGTGACCGACTGGGTGTCCGCCGTAGTCAGCCCGCCGGGCCGCTCGTAGACGATGACAGCCGGGAACTCGTTCTTGCTCTGGAACGCCTCGATCTGCTTGACCACCTGGGTCGACTGCGCGTCGGCCGGCAGCCACGCGACCGCCTCGTTGTTGAGGGCGCCCTGCAGCTTGCCCGCGGGTCCGAACGCCGCGGCCAGCACCGCCAGCCAGAAGACGAGGACGAACCACTTGGTCACCTTCGATGACGGGAACCACGCCAACCGCCCGACGTCCCCGATCCGTGTCTGTGCCATCGCTGTCGCCTCTCCCCTACCCGGTGTTGCACCTCCCAGCTCGGCGCAGTTTCGCTCCACCGTAAGCCGCGTTCGTGGTGTCGTACAACGGTTTTCACGCGCAGTGAGGTTGGTCTCAGGGAACGGTCAGGGCGGACCCTGAGACGCTTTCGGGCATTTCGGGTCGTATGCCGCGTGGCCGCGGCTACGCCCAATGGCCGACCCGGGCGTGGGCCTGCTGCACCTACCGTGGAGGAAGCAGCGTCACGGAGAGGGGACACCATGGCCAGCACCCTCGCCGTCGATGGGCAGTGGGACGACCAGCACTCACCGACATACCTCCACGAGCTGCTCGAGATCCTCCGGGTTGTCGGGGTCGTGGGCATCGGGTGGGGATTGGTGTGCCTGGGGCTGGGCGGCCGACTCGCGATGTTCCTGCTGCGCCTCACCTCCCCCGACTACGTGCGCGGCGTGCTGAGCGACGACGGCTTCATCATCGGCCGGTTCACGTTGGCGGGCACCTACAACCTTGCGGTTCTCGGGGCCGCCTTGGGGGTGATCGGGGCGGCCGCCTACATCGCGGTGGCGCCGTGGCTGATCGGTTCGCCGGGGTTTCGCCGGTTCACGGTCGCCCTCACCAGCGCTGCGATCGGCGGCTCGGGGACCATCCACTACGACGGCATCGACTTCCACGCGCTCAAGCCGCAGGCCTTCGCCCTCGCGCTCTTCATCGCCCTGCCGTTCCTCTTCGGCTACGGCGTCGCGCTGCTGGTCGACAAGGTCGCGGAGCGGGACTCGTGGACCCGTCGAGGCAGGACGGCGTGGGTCCTCCCGCTGGTGCTCCTGGTGCTGATCGCGGCCAACCCCCTCGTGGCCGTGGTCCCGACGGTCGCGGCGATCATCGCCGTCCTGCTCGTCGCGCGCAGACTGTTCCACCGGCCGATCGCGTCCTCGCCAGTGGGGACCTTCGCAGCCCGGACGTTCTACTTCGCGATCGCCGCCTACAGCTTCTCGCAGTTGGGGATGGACCTGGTCGGCTTCGCCTGACGACGCTGGGCGCCCCCTACTCGTCCGCCAAGGACCTGGCCGACCGCGCGCGAGAGCGTTCGTGTCGACCCCGGCTCCCCTGACGACCCGGGTCCCGCACTGCTGACACGAGCGAGGCCGCGAACAGCCCGACGAAACCCACCGCCATCACCCAGGTCAGCGGACGGCCGGTGAAGAACTCGTCCCTCGCCCGCACGGCGGCCACCAGGATCAGCGCGAACATCACGAGCTGCACCCGTCGCATCAGCCGCACCGACTCCCAGCGGTCGTCGACCAGCACCCCCAGCCCCGCAGCACCGAGGCAGAACGTCGCGCCCACCACCCGACTCGTCAGCGGGGTGAGCGGCCACGGCCAGATGGTGATCGCCCACCTCGGCGCGACGAACAGGACCAGCCCGGTGACGACCCCGAGACCTCCCATGTCGGCCACGAACCGTCGTGCCACGCGGCCGAGGCGAGGTGCGTCGGGAGCTGGCTCCGCGGCATACCTCTGGTTGGTGAGCCAGGCCGCCGCGACCAGGAAGGGAGCGGTGAAGTAGAGCCCCGCCCACAGCCAGAAGGCGACCGTGTCGCGGGAGAACTTGTCCCAGTGCATGATCGTGGCGACGCCGAGCAGCGTTGCGAACAGGGCGACCGAGACGAAGCCCGCGCGCACCGCCGCCCAGTGGGCCTCGAGGAGGACCACGCGGACGAAGAAGTAGCAGCCGCCGAGGTAGGCCGATGCCAGCAGCATCGAGGTCATGTGCGCCTGGATGGTCCACGACCAGAGGCGGGCGGTGTCGCCGGGGAAGCCGTAGAGGAGGATGAAAGCCACGAGCAGGAACGGCGCGATGAAGGCCGCCAGGCCGCGGGTGGTGGTGAGCACCCGGTCGTCGCGAGTCATGCCGGCACCCGCGAGACCGAGTCGAGCAGGGCTGCGTAGGAGGCCACCAGGGCGCGCCGTTCGGCGGCCAGTCGCGGGTCGGCGAGGTCGCACCCTGCGGCCACCCACGCGTCCGACAGGTCCATCGCCTCGGCCCGCCATCGAGCGGCTTCGCGCATCGTCGACCGGGGCGCCGAGTAGACGTGGGCGTACAGCTCGACCAGGGCATGCTCGAGCTCGCCCCGGGTCGCGGAGTCCGCACGCTGGTGGGCCCGATGGATCCGCCACCACTCGACCTCCAGCTCCGATGCCCGCTGGGGGTCGAAGGTCAGGTCCGAGTGCGCGAGGACGAGCTCGTAGAACCGCCGCATCGATGCCCGCGCGGCGTCAGGATCGTTGTGGGGCACCGGTGCCCACGCCTTGTTGGCGCGCAGGACGTGCCACGCCGCGACGAAGGTCAGCCGCGGTCCGAGGCCGAATCCCTGGTCGACCATGCCGACGAACGCCCGCAGCGCCGGGCCCCACTCGCGTCGGTAGTAGCTCGCCCACGCCTGGGTCTCCAGGCGCCCGAGGGCGACGGGGTCGAAGTCACGAGGACTGTGGCGACTGAGACTGTGTCGACTTGCCACGCCGCACCTGCTTCCCGGCGGGAGGCGTCCGTCTCCAGCCGCTGACGTCCCCCCGCGCGAGCCGCTGACCAACCACCAACACGAGCGCTGGCGACCGCCGGACCCACGGCTCGATACTAGTCGCGCAGGCCCGTCCGGTCAGGGGGTTCAGATGCCCGAACGCGACATCGAAACAGTCGTTGCCGCCATGGATGCCCGGCTCGTCCGGATGCCTCCCGAAAGGACCGCGCAGCGACTGTTCCTCGAGACCTACCGCCGGACCACACTGGCCGTGGGCAAGGCGATCGAGGACGCCCAGTTCGAGGACCCGGAGTGGGTCGAGCGGTGGGACGTGGTGTTCGCCGACCTCTACCTGGACGCGCTCGACCTCGACCTCGCGGGTAGTCCTTCCGTGCCACGGCCCTGGCGCTTGGCCTTCTCGGCGCCCGAGTCCCTGCCCGCGCTCCGGCACGTCTTGCTCGGCATCAACGCGCACATCAACTACGACCTGCCGCAGGCGTTGTTGGCCGTGATCACCGACGCGGAGTTCAGTGATCCGCGGGTCGTCGCGCGACGGGCGCGTGACCACGAACGCATCGATGGGGTGCTGTCCGGCCGCGTCGCCGCCGAGGACGACGAGCTGGGAGTGGCGTCGACGCGGACTCTCGTCGACCGGGTGCTGCAACCACTGAATCGCTTGAGCTCCAAGCGATTCCTGCGCGAGGCGCGACAGAAGGTCTGGCACAACACCGTCGAGCTCCAGCACGCGCGCGTTTTGGGAGACGACGTGTATGCCGCGCGGCTGGCCGAGCTCGAAGTGCTGAGCGCCGCGCGCATCGCGGATCTCTTGGCGCCGGGTCAGGTGTTGTTGCGGTTGGCCGTCGCGGGGTTCGGGGTGACCCTCCCGCCGCCGTCCCTCACCTGAGGTTGCGGACCCGGGCTGGGCCGTGGGTCGGCGTGGGCCCATCCGTGGGTCGGCGCGCGTCAGCGCGGGTCCTCGTCGTAGGTGATCGTGACGGTCGTGTAGCCGAGCGATCCGAGCAGGCCGCGAAGCATCTTGCTCGTGTTCTCCTTGGCCTGGTTGGTCAGCAGGTCCTCGCCGGTGGCGGCTGCGGTCATCTGGCTGATCGCCTTGAGCTGGGCCTGCCGCTCGAGGTCCGACCCCTGGAACCGGTTGATGAGCCCCTTCTCGTGGCTGACCACGTAGCTCGACTGCAGGTCGAGAACGGGCTTGCCGGCGGTGGGGGCAGGCAGCTTGATCGTCACCGACTTGGCGTCCTCGGAAACGACGACCCGGCTCTTGTCGAGCTCGCCGAAGTCCACGACCGCGTCCACGTCGCCCTTGCCGACGTAGAGCACCCGCTCGCCACTGACCCAGGCGGGCAGGTGGTTGGTGTCCTTGTCGAGGTCCACGACAGTCTCGTAGTGCCCCGTCACCGCGTGGTACTCGCTGATGTCAGTGAGCGACCTGAGCACCGGCGAGCCACTGCGGTCGGTCGTCTTGTCGCCGAACGGGTTGAGCGAGGGCCGCCAACCGGCGAGCAGGGCCACCGCAGCGGCGACCAATGCCACGATGACGACCGCCCCCACGACTGACGTGATCACCGCAAGGGTGGGCAGCAATCGGAGGCGGCGGTCAAGGAGGGCCGACTTGTCGGACAAATCGCGCATGCTGCGAACGGTAGCCGAGCAAGGGCCCGGTTCGCCGACAGATCGCGCGCAGAGCGGGACCTACAGGCGGCCCAAGACCTCGGCCTTCTTGGCGGCGAACTCTTCCTCCGTGACGATGCCGGCGTCACGAAGCTCCCCCAACCGACGCAACTGGTCGATCGGATCCGGTGCCGCGGCTTCGATGGCTTGGACAGGCTGTGTCGGCAACCCCTGTGTCGGAACTCCGGGGATCTGGACCCCCGGGACCTGCCCAACGTGTCCCACGAGGTGCGTGTTCTCGTGACGGTGAGTGTTCTGGTTCCTCTGGATAGCCAGCCGCGCCTGGTGAGCCGTGTCGTTGATGATTCGTTGGGCCTCACGGCCGTCGGGGATGTCTTCCATCGTCACGATCTCGATTCCGTGCGTCCGCTGGACGTGAACCAACACGGAGAAGACACCCCTGGCCTTCTGCGTCATCGACTGACGTACGTCGACGTCAACGACGGCTGAGATCGGGACCTGCTGCGAGTCGGTCCTCAGGGCGCCCTTCTCGAAGAAGAGATAGTGCGCGGTCAGCCGAAACCTGCCGGCACCGATGCCGGACAGAGGCCGGCCTACCGATCGCCAGATGGCATCGGGGTCGCTCACGGCGGAGGTGTCGACCAGCCGACCCAGTGCAGTTGCACCGGCGCTCGGCGCGAGAGCCTGCTGGGACGAGTCGTGGAAGTGCTCGGTCCAGACTTCGCCGTCCCAGTAGCGCTGGCGTCCATCGTCAACGGGGTACCAGCCGGCTGGTGCGTTCGCCACGAGGACCCGCTCAGGACTGGGTCAGCTGGTGGGAGAAGGCGCCCACCGGCATGCCCCCCTGGCCAGCGTGGGGAGAGGCGAAGTCAGTGTGTTGCCACTTCCAGGCTGCGATGCGGGGGCCGACCCAGAAGAGGTAGATCCCGAGTGTGATCACCGACAAGAAGAACCACTTGATCCAGTTGCCGAAGAGACCCATCGCGGAACCCGTGAACTCCAGCTGTTGCCCATCGATGTACGAGTGCTTCGCGCGCCACCGCTCGTTCAGCACCAAGGCAAACGGATAGCAGATACCCAACGTGCAGACCGTGATGAGCACAGCAACGATGGCTGTGCCGAGATAGGTTGCAGCGCCGCCATCGAAGGTGAATCGCCCTGAGTTCCGTGCCATCGTTTTGCTTGTCCTTGAGGTTGTTGCGACGCGGATCCGGCTGGATCGGTGTGGACGGTAGCGCTCCGGCTCATGTGGGAGTGCAGAATTCGACCGAGTCAGTCCGATTTCACCCGTTTGGCCGAGGCTGGTCACCTCAGCGCCGGGACTCCGCCAAGGGCTCAAGCCCGCTCACGGGGCTAACCCCGTGAGCGGGTCTCCGCTATGGACAGTCCTCAGCCAGCTTGACGGAGCTGAGCAGGCGATCCAGTAGGCATTCGACTCATATCGGACCTTCACGCCCGAATGGTTCAATTTGGTCAGCCGTTCGGACGACCTGTGAACGTGGTGAGGCGTCGAGGTCCTAGCAGGCCACCCCGGGCCTGGAACCTCGCGATCCGTCGCGTCGTGCCGCGACCATGGCGGCTGCATGCCATCCGGCCCGGCAGAGCTCGAAGTGCTCAGCGCCGCCGCCCGAACCTCAGACGAACGGCTGAACTTCGACTGCGTTCGCGTAGGTCGCGCGTGCGGCTCGGGCGTCCTCCGGCAAGGTGGCCCAGCAAATGTCTCACTGGCAGGGGTAGAGCACTGGAGATCGACGACGGGATCTGGCTGAGGGCCGTCCTCGCGGACGCTCGCTGCCCGTGCGGCGAACGGGTCGCCGCGGGCGAGCGGGCTGGCTTCGAGAGCACCACTGGTCGGGTGGTCTGTCTGTGGTGCCTGGCCGATCGCAAGGCGGGCCGCCGACCTCCGCGTCGCCGGAAGACCATCGCTCCGCCGGAGGGGTCCACGAATCGGCCGTTGTACGCAGTGCCCGATGTAGCGGGCCAATCACTCTCTGGTCCCGGTCGGTCAGGGCGGTCAGGGCGATCGAGTCGGTCAGGGCGGTCCGGGCAGGCCGGGCGATCCCTGCAACCCAGGCGGCCGCGGTCGTCGCCGCGCACCGGCGTCACTCTGATCCTCGTGCTCCTCGTGCTCGTGGGCGCCGCGTACGTGGACAACGGACTCCTCGGCCACGACTCCGTGTTGCGCGCGTTCGGCATCAACCAGCTGCCGGGAGTGCCGAGTCGGGGACCTGACCGCCCGATCTCGGCCGGCTCGAACTCAAACCACTACGCGTTCACGGCCACTCGTCGGCCCGATGGGAACGATCCGGTGACCTGGAGCCCCTGCCGAACCATTCACCTTGTGGTCAACAAAGCAGCCGCTCCCCCGCAGGCCGATCGGCTCCTTCGCGAATCCCTGGACCGGGTCAGCGAACTGAGCGGCCTCAGGTTCGTGGTGGACGGCGAGACCGACGAGACCCCGGCTACTGACCGGCCGCCGCAGAACAAGAATCCCTTCAAGGGCCGATGGGCTCCTGCCCTCGTCGCATGGACCACTCCGGTCGTTGTCCCCGAACTGCAGGGAATCGTTGCCGGTGTTGGTGGCCCTCGCGAGGCGCCCGCCGGCTACCCGGACGAACGCCACTACGTCAGCGGGATCGTCTACCTCGACGGCCCATCGATCTCCGACGTGCTCCAGCGCCCCACCGGGTGGGCCCAGAGTCGTGCGATCGTGATGCACGAGCTCGGCCACATGGTGGGACTGGCGCACGTCAACTCCGATGCCGAGCTGATGGACGGCGAGAACGACTCCGGAATCACCGACTTCGGAGAAGGCGACCGCGAAGGTCTGCGCCGCCTCGGCTCGGGTCCCTGCCTGCGCTGACCATCGCGCCTCAGCTGAGCTGCAGAACAGCGGGTATGCCGCGCGGCTGGCAGAGCTCGAAATGCTCAGCACCGCCCGCATCGCCGACCGGTCAGTCCGGCGGCGCCACGGCGCGTCGCGGCGACACGCCGGTGGCGGATCGTCCTAACGGACATCTTTCCGGGAGGAATGCGACACGAGGAGGGCCCAGGTGCCACTCTTCACTGTCGTCACACCAGCCTCCTGTCCCCCACGATCCCCCCGGACTCCAACGTGCGCCTGCTGCCTGCCTCCCTCGCCGTCCTGGCCATCACCCCCGTCTTCGTGGCCCTCCCCACGGTGTCCTTCGCCTCCACGGACACACCCCATCCCGTCGCGCCACGCGTGCAGTCGACCGCGGTCCGCGGGATCGACGCCGTGGCGAACGGACAGCTGCGAAACCGCCGCGTACTTCGTGCCGGCCACGCCGTCAGCACCCTCACGCCGGTGCAGGAGCGGTCCCGGTTCACGGTCGCGGGAGTGTCGTGGGCGCGCACTACCGGGCTCAGCGGAGACGACGTGATCGTGCAGGTGCGCGTGCGAGAGGACTCAGGCTGGAGCGACTGGGAGACGCCCGGGGTGACCGACGAGGGTCCGCAGGGCGGGACCACCGAGTCGAGCACGGCGCGCCTCGGCACGAACCCGCTCGTCACTGATGGCGCGACCGCGATCCAGGTGCGGGTGGACACGCCGAACGGGCAGCCGCTGCCCGATGTCAGGGTCACCACCATCAACCCCGGGATGTCTTCCGCGGACGACGACCTCATCCCCCGCACGCCCGCCGCCTCAGCCTCCGCCGCGGCCACGATGCCGACGATCATCACGCGCAAACAGTGGGGCGCCGACGAGTCGCTGCGCGGGTCGACGACCTACAACACCACCGTCAAGGCGATCACGATCCACCACACGGCCAGCTCCAACGACTACACCGAAGCCACCGCCGCCGCCCAGATTCGCGGCATCTACGCCTACGACACCAAGGGCCTCGGCTGGTCGGACATCGCCTACAACTTCCTCGTTGACAAGTTCGGCCGGATCTACGAGGGCCGCGCCGGGTCCATCACGCAGGCAGTGCGCGGGGCCCACGCCATGGGCTTCAACACCAACACGATGGGTGTCGCCGCCCTCGGCAACTACGAGACCACTGCTGCGCCCGCCGTCATGGTCGACTCGATCGCGAAGGTCGCTGGTTGGAAGCTGTCGCAGTACGGCGTCGACCCGACCGCCACGACAAAGCTGACCTCGGCCGGCGGGACGGGCACCAAGTTCGCCGCCGGTGTCGTGGCCACCCTCTCGACCATCAACGCGCACCAGAACACGTCGTACACCGCGTGCCCCGGCAAGAACCTCTACCCGATGATGGCGACCATCCGCAGCAAGGCCGCCCTCTACGCGAGTTACTCGTCAACCGCCGGTCCGGCACCGGTCACGACGGCCAACCTGTTCGCGGCCTACGGCACGCTCACCCTCGCCACGGGCTCGACCGGCTGGGCGGTCCGCGACCTCCAGCTCGAGCTCAACAAGCGCGGGTATGCCGCGGGCACAGCAGACGGTGCCTTCGGGGCCTCCTCGCTTGGTGCGGTGCAGCGCTTCCAGAAGGCTGCTCTCCTCACGGTCACTGGCAAGGTCGCGGCCAACGACTGGCGGGCGCTGTCGGGGATCAGCTACGTGAAGACTGGGGCTCCCCCACCGCCACCTGCCCCCGTGCCCGCGAAGGCGATCGTGGGCTTCAACGCCGACGGACGCGGCGATGTCATCGGCCGCACCACGTCCGGCGAACTCTACTTCTACCCCGCCAAGGTGGGCGGCATCGGGACGCCGGTACGGATCAGCAGCGGCTGGAACGCCTACCGCCAGGTCATCTCCCCCGGCGATGTCAACGGCGACCAGATCGCAGACGTCCTCGCCACCACCTCCACGGGCATGGCCTACCTCTACAAGGGCAACGGCAAGGGCGGCCTGCTCCCCGGGAGCACCGTCGTTTCCCGCTCGTGGGCGGCCTACACCGACATCCTGACGCCGGGCGACTGGACCGGCGACGGCAAGCCCGACGTGTTGGCGCGCAAGGCGAATGGTGAGCTCTGGATGGTCGCGGGCGATGGCAAGACGGGCTTCCCCGGCACCTGGCAGCGGATCGGCACCGGCTGGCAGATGTTCAGCCAGATGATCACCCCGGGCGACGTCACCGGCGACGGTCGCGTCGACCTCCTGGGCCGCACCCCTGCGGGCAAGCTCTACCTCTACAAGGGCACCGGAGTGGCCACCGCCACCGCGACCGGTTACTTGCCTGGAGTCCCAGTTTCGTCCGGCTGGCAGGTCTTTAACACGGTGCTCTCGACCGGTGACCTCACCGGCGACGGCAGGGCCGACCTGATCGCCCGCACGCCAGCCAATATCGACTACGTGTATGCCGGGACCGGCAAGGGCGCCTTCGCATCACCCAAGCGCTTCACCGCCCCCTGGGGCGCCACGACCAGAATCACCGGAGTCCGCTGACCCAACACCCCCGAGGTATGCCGCGTGATCACCGCGGCGGTGAGCGCGAGGCTCTCCCCTCGAGCCAGCGCATTTCGGGATTGACCGGACATTGCCGCACCCGCCTGGCAAGCTGCCCCCGTGACGGGGAACGACGAGAGCCTGCTGGAAGGCTTGTATGAAAGCCTCATCACTCGCGGCCTCGACGCCAGGCTGAGCAGCACTGATGACCGAACAGTCGACCGCGCATCGATAGACGAAGCAGATGAGCCTGAGGTCCTGGCTCGGCACGTGCGGGCGGTTGCCCTGCGCGCATTCCGGAGTGAACGAAACCCTGAACGCCGGCTGGAACTGGTCAACTCGATCATCGAACGCTTCGGCGACTCCGAGGATCTGTTGTCCGGCGGCCCTCGCCACCTGATGTCTGTCAGCCGTCATGCCAGGCCCGGCGTGCCTGCTCAGTCCTCTATGGAGCGGCCATCCACTCCGCTGTCCGATGCCGCCCTGCTGACGAACGCGCAAGGCGAACCCGGAATGGGACACGAGGTCCGCGCAGAGCTCGCGAGCGCCGACCGCGTGGACGTCATCATGGCGTTCGTCAAGTGGTACGGACTAAGGCTGTTCGACGACAGGCTCAAAGCTCTTCACGACCGCGGCGTGCCGGTTCGCATCATCACCACGACATACATGGGTGCGACGGAACGGGAGGCGCTCGATCGACTGGTGCGTGATTTCGGTGCGCAGGTCAAGGTCCAGTACGACGCTCAGCGAACCCGACTCCACGCCAAAGCGTGGCTATTCCGCCGCAACACCGGCTTCGACACGGGATACGTCGGCAGCAGCAACCTGTCCCGCGCAGCCATGCTCGACGGCGTGGAATGGAACGTTCGGCTGTCGTCGATCGCCACCCCCGCCTTGCTCCAAAAATTTGGCGCCACTTTCGACAGCTACTGGAACGACAGCACTTTCGAGACCTACGACCCGGATACCGACCGCGACCGGCTCGACGACGCATTGGCGGAGGCGTCAGGCCACAAGACCCATGACAGGGTGACGCTCACGCTGTCCGGGCTGGAGGTGCGGCCCTATCCCTACCAGCAAGGGATGCTCGACCAGCTCGAAGTCGAACGCGTCGTGCGCGGGCGACACCGCAACCTGGTGGTCGCCGCCACTGGCACCGGCAAGACCGTCGTGGCAGCGCTGGACTATCGACGCCTGGCCGAGGTCGCGCCTGCCCTCCCACGGCTCCTCTTCGTCGCTCACCGACGCGAGATTCTCCAGCAGTCCATGCGGACCTATCGCGAGGTTCTCAACAACCCAGACTTCGGCGAGCTATACGTCGGCGGCGCGCGGCCAGAGCGCTGGGAACACGTCTTTGCGTCGGTCCAATCGCTGACTTCGTACGACGTCCAGAACATTCCGCCCGGCTCCTTTCAGGTCGTGGTGGTTGACGAGTTCCATCACGCCCAGGCGACGACCTACCGCCGGATCCTGAACCACCTCAACCCGCGCGAGCTGCTGGGCTTGACCGCGACCCCGGAACGCGGGGATGGGCTGGATGTGCGCACCTTCTTCGATGGTCGCGTCGCTGCGGAGCTTCGGTTGTGGGACGCCCTCAAGGCTGACCTACTCACCCCCTTTCACTACTTCGCAGTCGCAGATGGCGTGGACCTCACCTGCGTCGACTGGAAGGCCGGCGCCTACGACGCGACGGAGCTCTCTAACGTCTTCACAGGAAATGACGCTCGCGCTCGCGTCGTCCTGAAGACCGTGCAGGACAAGGTCGCCGACCTGACATCCATGAAGGCCCTTGGGTTCTGTGTGTCGCGGGACCACGCCCACTACATGACCCAGGTCTTCAACGACGCCGGCATTCGGGCAGCGACAGTGCTCGGGGATACCTCGACGGATGCCCGCGACGGAGCGATCGCGAATCTTCGGAATGGATCTGTCCAGGTCGTCTTCACCGTTGATGTATTCAATGAGGGCGTCGATATCCCTGCCATCAATACGGTGTTGTTCCTCCGACCGACTGAGAGCTCGACGGTCTTCCTCCAGCAGCTCGGACGCGGGCTTCGTCGGGCGAAGGACAAGGCAGTGCTGACGGCGCTGGACTTCGTAGGCCACCACCGCAAGGAGTTCAGATTCGACCAGCGCTTCCGTGCGATGACCGGCAGCACTCGAGCGCAGCTCGTCCGCGATATCGAGCATGGCTTCCCCTTCCTGCCTGCGGGGACGGAGATTGTGCTCGATCGCCAGAGCCAGGAGCTGGTTCTCGAGAACGTGCGCAGTCAAGTGGCTAAGCGTTGGACAACGCTCACCTCCGAGTTGCGTGCTCACCCCACAGACAGTTTGAGCGACTTCCTCGCGGAGTCTGGCGTTGAGCTGTCTGACGTGGTCCGAGGCGACAGGTCATGGACCAGGCTGCGAAGGGACGCTGGGCTCTCCGTCGCCGCCGGCGGCCAGTGGGAGTCGGCCCTGCTCAAACGCGTTCGCGCTCTTACCCACGTCGACGACCCGGACCGTGCCTCCGCATACCTCCGTTGGCTGGCTGATGACGCGCCGCAGTACGAAAGGGTAGATACTGCCCTCCAAGCCTTTGGGCGGATGCTGTTCTTTTCACTGTGGCCCGACGGTGGCGGCTTCAAGTCATACTCCGAAGGCCTAGCGGTCTTGCGCGCGGAACCTGCTGTGCGAGACGACCTGCGGGAGGTCGTTGCCCTCGGGCTAGCAAATGCGGAGCGTGTAAGCCTGCGTCCGGGAGGGGGACTCGCCCTCCGACCACTGCGTGTCCACGCGCGGTACACCCGCGAGGAACTCGTCGCCGCCCTCGACTACGTCTCGATCGATGGTCGCAAGCCGAACAGCTTCCGCGAGGGCGTGCTCTTCGCGCCCGCCGCCAACGCGGACGCGTTCCTTGTGACGCTTCACAAATCTGAAGCGGACTACTCCCCCACGACGATGTACCATGACTACGCCCTTAGTCCCGAACTCTTCCACTGGGAATCGCAGTCGGGCACCACAGTCGCCTCCAAGACCGGCCAGCGGTACCTACATCATCGCTCGCAGGGCAGCCATGTCCTCCTCTTCACACGGCCAAACAAGGTGACGGAGTTCGGCTCCGGAGCGCCGTACCTCTTCCTGGGCGAGGCTGACTACGTTGAGCACCGAGGCGAGCGTCCAATAGGCATCACTTGGCGCCTGCGAACTCCTATGCCAGCCGCCGACTTCGCTGCCGCCAGCGTCGTCGCGTGATTCGTGACCTCACATTCAGGACTTACACCTGCTTTGCAGTCTCCGGGCCAGAGTTGACGGGTCAGTTCGTCCCCACGGGGCCCTCCCGTGGCCGCTGCTTACCGCCCACAAAGGGCTTCCTGAGGAAACTCACACCAGCACCCCTAGCAACTCTGCTCATCAGCCGGGACGACGAGGTGGAGGCCACTCTGGCAGCCAATTACTACGAATTGCGGTAGATCGCTCGGCTTGAATGGGTATGTTCGGGGGCCGATACGCAGACTTGAAGCCGGGGGCCGTTTTGACTTACTACGATCAGGGCGCCGCGAGCCTCGATGAGCTCTGCGCGGTGATCGACTCGGACCTGGCGGACGGTGACAACGAAGCCACAACCCGTCTCAGACTGATCGACAAGCTCCTCATGGATGTGCTGGGCTGGCCACCCGACCAGATCAACTGCGAGGAGTATCACGAGGGCGGGTTCCTCGATTACGTCGTGGGAGCCCCGCGGTCCCGCCTAGTACTGGAAGCCAAGCGTGCCGGCCTCCACTTCGAGGTCCCAGCTGGCACAGACACCGGCACCGTGTCCCTACGCCAGTTCGCTGAATACTCCGCCACGAACGGCAAGGCGGTAGATCAAGTCCTTGCGTACTGTCAGCACGCTGGGATCCCCATCGCGGTTCTGTGCAATGGCCGTCAGATCGTCACGTTTCTTGGTAGTCGCTCCGACGGTGTAGCCCCACGTGACGGAGACGCGATCATATACAAGAGTTTCTCCGACGCCCGCCGCGAGTTCGCCTCGCTCTGGGACCAACTCTCTATGCCGGGTGTTGAGAGCGGTGCACTTGCTCGGCAACTCGCTTCAGCTCAGACCCTTGCTGTGCCCCCGGCCCCATTATCCGCATCCATTCACCAGTATCCAGGTTATCGAATTGGGTCCGCGATGGAGACGGACCTCAGCATTCTGGGCGACTTATTCATTCAGGACGTCGTGAACGATGAGCTGGTGACTGAGGATTTCTTGATCAATTGCTACTGCTCCAGCGGAGCCCTGTCGCAGTATGCTGCCGTAAGTAAGGAGATTCTTCGATCTCGCTACGCATCCCTACGTCAGCAGGTTCAAGTCACTAACGCGCGGGACAAGAAAGGTCCTGCCCCAGAACTGCAGAGCAGCCTACTCGCCGGCTCTCTCACGACGCGCCCCATCGTCTTGCTGGGCGATGTCGGGGTCGGAAAGAGCATTTTCTTAAAGCACCTCTTCCGCCTCGAGGCGAAGGAGGTGCTCAGCGACACTGTGGTTTTCCAGATCGATTTCCTCAATCATTCCGGACTCGACGCAGATGTGTCATGTCACATAGTCGAGTCCATCCGCCGGGAACTAGATCGATCGAGGTCTATTGACCTGAGCGAAGATAGACTTGTCCGTGCGGTATACAACGCCGAGATAAATCGCTTCCGTAAGGGGGTCAGCGGGCCTCTCGAAGTTGATGACCCAGCCGAGTATCGCCGTCGGAAAATCGACATGCTAGAGAAGCATTTGAGTGCAAGTCTTGAGCATGTACGCCGCACGCTGGAGTTCCTGCACGCCTCACGCGGACTCAACTTCGTGATTGCCCTTGACAACGTCGATCAACATGACATCGCATTCCAGGACAAACTATTCATCGTCGCTCACTCTCTCGCCGCCCAGTGGCCAGCCACCGTCTTCCTCGCATTGAGACCCGACACCTTCCACCAATCACGCAGAAGCGGTGCGCTCTCGGCCTATCAGCCACGCGTCTTTACGGTCTCCCCGCCACGCAGTGACCTAGTCATTGCTAAGCGCTTGCAATTCGCCGCCAAGCGACTCAAAGAAGATGGGCGCCTGCCGGGCTTCCCTGCTGGATTGACGCTCGACTCGACGACACTGCTCGTCTACATCTCAGTTCTGACTAAAGCCTTCACGGAAAATCAGAAACTCATCTCCGTGGTCGACAACTTGAGCTCGGGAAACACCCGTCGTGCCCTTGACTTCATATCTACATTCGTTGGTAGCGGCTACGTGCAAACGTCACGTATTCTGGACTTGGCTGCCGCCGGGGAGACGTACACGGTGCCGCCACATGAGTTCCTGCGCGCCATCTTGTTTCAGGACCACAAGTACTATGATCCGGAAACCTCCCCCGTTCCGAACCTTCTTTGGATCTCAACGAGAAGCGCTCAGGAGCATTTTCTGTTGCCGATTCTTCTCGCAACGGTTCAACAGTTGGGCAAGGGCGAGCAAAACGGTTTTGTGTCAAAATCGCGGATCTACTCTTCCATGCAAGCACTTGGCTACCCGCCCGCGGATATTGACGTTCATTTTGAAAGGGCGATCGAGTCCGAACTTCTCGAGGCGTCCGTCGCCGGCGATCCCCAGGCGCTTGTCCGGCCAACACCGGCTGGCGCCTACATGCATCAGACACTGATCGCCGACTTTGCATACCTGGATGCYGTAGTGGTCGATACGCCAATACTAAATCCGCAATTCCGGGCGCAGATTCGGGATGTGCAGCCGATTGAAGAACGTATAGAAAGGGTCGAGGCGTTCCTCACATACCTTGATGAGGCGTGGCCCTTCGGTGACGAGCCTATGACGTTCTCCTGGCCCACAACTCGTGGTGCGGCGGGTGCCGAGTTGGCGCGCGTCAAGCAGGGAGCTAAGCGGGCTTCGAGCCGCCGTGGGTGAACCGAGTTCGTGACATCACCTGGCCGCCTCCACATCAGGGGGCTCAGGTGCGTTTGGCGAGGGCAACCGAACCCACGAGCGGATGAGGGTCGAGAGCTGAGTCACTTCGCCGCGAGCGCTTCAGCCCCCCGCCCGAGAGGGTGTACCCAAGCGGCCCATAAGCACGAGCGTGGGTGCAACGGTGGTCAGCCATGCCAACACCAGGACGACTTGCGCGAACACCCGACTGTGCGAGTGGCATGGCCGTCGTTCAGCTCTACGTGGCTCTCGACGGGTACCTGATTGCATCAATTGCCGACCTCGCCCGTGTGCCCCGGCCGGATGGCCGTAAACCACTCCTTTTGGGGCGAGAGCCGAGATAGGGATGCTCCCCTAAAAGCCGCTGCGAGTCGCTCTACTCGAACTGTGAGGTCGCTGGGGACGTCGTCTGGCTCAACGAGGCAAGCGTGGACGTCCCTCAACGCTCCCGTTACCTGGCGTTTACCGAACAACTGAACGTCCGTCTCGATGCTTGCCTTGGCTTCTTGTAGCTCTTTGAGCAAAGCCTGCTCTGAGTCGCGCCGGGACTCCAAGTGGGCCTCTGCCCATCGATGCAAGAGGAGCAAGTGATCGTGGTACTGCCTCGCAAGGTACCCGGATCTTGATCTGGCTCGTTCTGACAGCGCACCAAGGGTCAGGCCAACGGCCAAGGAAAAGAGGCTCAGCAGCAGAGCGCCTGGATCGAGCATGCGTCCAGTCTCGACCATAGGCAGTGACACTGCACGGGAGCAACGACTCGTGCCGACCAACCCGGCAGGCTGAATGCACTGTTGGCATTTTCTTCCGGGCGCGGGGCCTTTGATGCGTCTTATCTCCGCGAGCGCATCAGCCCCCACCGCCCGAGAGGGCGTACCCAAATCCGCTCACAAGCACGAGCATGGGCGCAACGGTGGTCAGCCATGCCAACACCAGCACGACGTGCGCGAACACCCGACTGCGCGACCCGGTTTGGCGTGGGTGGTGGAGCCCCCACCGCGCCAGCACCACCGAAGTCCCCGCACAGGTGACAAGTGCCGCGGCGACACCCATCACCGGCCAGGGGTTGTTGCCGTCGTCGTATTGAAGCAAAAGGAGACCCACACACTCGCCGGCCATGGTCGCCAGCGCGACCAAAAGGGCTGCCAATGAGTACCTCGGCTCCACAGCCGGACGGTTGGCCGCAACCATGGTGCGAGGATACATCTGCGGTCAGTAGAGCAGGCTGAGCGCAGCGAGTTCGCGATGCCCCGGGCGAAGCGGCGCCTTTCGCCCCTATCGGCTTCACACACCGGTTGGCAGCATCGGCCGCGTCATTTCGCCGCCTCTGCAACACCACCGTCAGACCCAGGAAGTAGCTTCTAGTTATGTCTGAGTACCCGTACGATGCACGTCGCCGTGTTGATGCCCTTATCGAGTCAATGAAGGCCCTGATCGCGCGCGACCCCGAACAGGAGGTTCGTGGCGTCGCGTTGGGTGTGGTGGATGCGGCCATAGCAGCGGTAAAGGAAGCCAAGCCGGAGGATCCCGTCGCGAAGGCGACGTCGGAGATCTTCTCGGCAGATCAGATCGGGAGCGGCGAAGGGGTGCGAGCCGCTGATCTGCTGGTCGTCGCCGAACAGCTGGCAGCCGCCATTGGTCCGTATCCGATCGTGATCGCCTAGCGGATATCTGATCTCGGCACGGCATTCCGCCTCGATCGAGGCGGTGCCTGACGTTCCCCTCCGCGTTTCAAGCGGGCCAGCACAGCCCAAGCCTCTGGGTGGGTTTGAGGTCTCAGGTCCAGTCGCTACAGAACGTGGTGGGCGATGAGCTTGTTCAAGTAGGCGACGTCTGTGTTGCCCTTGAATTCGAACTTGACACGCCCTAGCCCTGAGAACCACAGCTCCAGCTCTGCGTCCAGGTCGAAAGTTCCGGCTGTCTCCAGGGAGAAGGCCTGAACCTTGACGAATGGCAGCGAGGTGTAGTCCTTCTTCTTACCCGTAATGCCCTGGACGTTGACTGCGATGATGCGCTTGCTCGTGAAGACGATGTAGTCACGTATCCCTTTGAAGGCAAGATAACCCTGCTCGCCCTCGATCAAGAGCGGGTCGATCTGGCTCGCGACTTCCGAGTAGTCGATCCGGCCCAGCTTGATGTAGCTCGCATTCTGAAAGTCGATCACGTCAGCACACTAGCCACGACGTCGCGTCGGCGTGACTCAAACGCATCTGCTGCTCCGATGCCACTGTCCATGAGGCGCCGGACCAGACGAGGGAGGCGGCTTCGAAGGACAGAGCATCGTGCGTCAATGGGCCGCTTGGCGGGCGACGTGCACTGTAAGCGCACTTGCGTGGTCGCGGAGCTAATCGCACAGCGGATCCCACCGTTACAAGATGGCGGATCTCCTCCTCGGTTGCTCAGGTGGCGTCGATGGCACGGGCACAGCGATCGTGAACAGCTCAGCCCCGCGTTCACCCTGAGGGACGAGACCAGCGGGCAAGCGGTGGGCCACGATCCTTTGCTTCTCGGTGGCCGGCTTTGGGGCCGGGAGGGTGGCCCCGGTTGTGAGGTTCTGTAGTGTCGCTTTGACTGCGTACCACCCCAGCACGTAGCCGCCCAGCCCACCAACGACCCAGCTGGCCCAGTCTGGCCAGTAGTCGTTCGCACCCATTGCGTACAGAAGTGCGGCCAACTGACCCGCCGTAGCCGTCAATGTGAAGAATGCGGCGAAAGTCAGGGCTCGGGGGGTGACGTACAGGCCAGCAGGGATTTCAGGGGCAGTCGTCGTACCGTGCTCATCCTTCTGCTCGTCCACTTTCTCGGCCTGTCGCCGGAAACCCTGGAGCACCATCGGGCTCAGGCCAGCCAGTCCGACAGAAACGGCCGCGGCGACGAGTGCGATGGCAAGCAGGTTGCTGGCGTCCTCCCCAAGCAGCGCCGTGGTGACCTCTTTGGTCCCAAAGATGCCGGTAAAGAGAGCGGCCAGCACGGTTGCGTTGGCGGCCCAACTGTCAGTGAACTTCCAGGACGCTTCCAGACCGGGAAGGGTCAAGTCGTAGTCCTTATCACCCCGGTTCCTTGGCGGTTCCCAGTGATTCCAGGCAGCGGTCAGGACCACGATCGACGCCAAGCCGACCAGCAGATATGAGAGGACGACCGCCCACCAGTTGGGATTCGGCATCTTCGGCTTGTCGGCATGCAGTTCGAATGGGACGCCGCCGACTGTCACGATGAAATCAATGCCCTGCTCTCGGTTGCAGGCCGCGGCAAAGGTGAGGGTTAGCTTCTGCTGCCGGTGTTCTTTCAGCGTCGCGTCAACAGGGGTGATGGTGCAGCCGCTTGGCACGTTCGCCTTGGTGGCCACGGTCACTGTGGCGTCCGTCGAGCCTTGGTTCTGTAGGGTGATGCTGCCCGTGGCTTCTCCGCTTTCCTTGGCGGTGAGGGCTACGGTGCCAGTATCCGCTACCAATACGGGCCCATCGTCAGCTGGGGCCGGCCCAGCAGCAATGAGTTGCACACCAAGGATCAGGGCTACGACGACTGTCGTGCGAACGTGCATGGCAACCCCCGGTTTTGGGTGCGAGTGTAACGACCTTCGCATGGTGACATGACTCTCGAATGGCGCCAACGGGACCGGGGTCGAGAGCAACGGTCCACCTCTCACGCTCGTTGTCGGGCATCTGTGCTTGCTCGCACGGACTGACCGCCGATATCGCGATGCTCAGGTGCGTCATACCGCCGCGAGTCGCCAAGAACCACCGAGCATCACGAGGATGTGGCCATGAATTCTCGCAGCTGGGGCCTAGACGTATCCACGAACAAGGCCAAGACAGCTGCCGTCGCTATCGACTGGTCGACAGCCGGCGAGGCGCGCATCGTCGACGTACGACATCCGCTCCCCGCAGAACATATTGCACCCCTAATCGCCGAGCACAAGGCGAGCAGCTGGGCCGTCGACGTGCCATTCGGTTGGCCGGACCTCTTCGTCGACCTGATGGCAAATCGCCACCACGGACCGCTGTCTGCCCAAGCCATGCCGGATGCAGTGGATTGGGACAAGTGGCGCACGCGGCAGATCGCGCAACGACTCACTGATCGGTTCCTCACCGACGATCCCCGGATCAAGACGCGCCCGCTTCCAGCGTCCTTCCAACTGCTCGGCGCGACCGCCGCGATGTGGGTGTTGGTCGAGGCTCAGTTGGTCTCCCTCGGGGTCCCGGTCGACCGAGCCGGTCTGGATGGAACTGTGTGCGAGACCTATCCCTCAGCGGCTCTTGCCGCGTGGCACCTCGGGAAGGGGAAACAGACCTGGCCTGAGTTGAGGTCCAATTTCGCCTTCCTCACTGCCGAGGAGAACCTGCTCAGCCACTTTGCCAGTGACGACGTGTGCGACGCCATCGTCTGTGCACTGGTTGCCCGGGCACGCGACCTCGAGTTGACCATTGGCCCACCGGACCACGAGCTCGCGGAGGCGCGGCGGGAGGGCTGGATCCACGTCAGCTGCGAACCGAGTGAATTGCTAGTTAAGACGGGCTAACACGTTAATGGCCGGGCCTCCTTGAGGAGGAGGTGACAATTTTCGCATCAAGCGTCGGCGAGTGAGTCTTTCCGCCGCGTGGCGTGTCAGTCCTCATTTGTCGGAGGACCAACTGCTGACGAGCGAAGAGTTCCTAGGCACGATCGAAGATGAGATCGAAGTCCTTGCGCCACGTGGCTCCGTGATCCTCAGACGCCTCCCACCGACCCGCTACTCGGTGCGGCCCCACGTCAGCGATGAATCGCTGGAACATGTCAGGGTCCTCGCGACTCAGAACCCACTGCGAGTCGTCGAAGGTCATCGCGAAGACCCGGCACACTCCTCGTTCGTCGTGATACAGGGCCGTGTACGCGTCGCGCGCGTCGCTGCGACCGAGCACCAGGACCATCTCGCTCGTTGCGCTTCCGACATCGCCCTCCATTGTCCAGCGGAAGACCACGAACGCGTCGCCGAGCCATTCGACCGTCGCCGAACCTGGCACCTCCAAGTCGGCCGGCTCAAGGAACCACGCATTTCGCATCGTCGTCCGCCACGGTCCGACTAGGACACCCAACCGCTCCATGCCCTCGTTGCGCATCGCTTCCTCCTTGACGTCGATACTTGGCCAACCTGGGCTGGGTGATCGAGCTGACCGACCAGGCGTCTGCTGAAGGGCCTCAATGGATTTCATTCTTGCTCCTGGCGCGATCCGCTCAGTCAAGCAATTGTCGCGAGGGTGCGTCATTTCGCCGCCACTGCCTCACTCATCGCACCCGAAGCAGACCCCGCTGACGGACAACTCGTAGACGCGGCATCTCGGGCAGATCGCGGCGTTCGCGTCCTCAAACCCGCCACCGCGAGGACCCGATTCCCGCCGCGTAGACAACGCAAGGATCCAACCATCCCCATCACGAGCCACACCGTCCGGCAACCCCGCTGCCCGGTCCGCGTACCACCAAAGGAATCCCGCGGCGATACACATCAGTGCCCGCCCCTGGGCGTCGGTGGCACGGATGTAGGCGTTACTCGACGTTCGCCACAGGTATGCCGTCCGGTCGGCCAGACGGTCAAGTTCGCCAGCCACGAGTTGCCGGTCGTAGGCCGTCCAGTCCCGATTGAAAGCGATGGCCTGCGGGCGGGTGGCCGGCGTCCCTCCCCGAATCTCGTTGGGATACGGACTGGCGGTGGATTTCGCGTCAGGCACCGCGCACCTGTTTCCAACGCTTGGCCTGCTCGTGTGTAAGTGCCCAATAGATCTGGTTGTCTCTGCCCACCTTGCGTCCCTCAATGGCGACCAACGGCCAGTCGCGCGCATTCGGGTAGTGAGCCGTGAGATGGGCCGGCAGCTTACGGGGCGCATCACGCCACTGGTTGAGGGTCATCCCTGACTCTTCGCAGACCTGCTCCGTCGAGATGAACGGGAACGAGTCATCGACGTGCCCTAGGCACACATCCATGGCGCGGACCCATCGTCGCGCGGTCTCGAAGCGGTTGTCACGGTCAGCCAGCCGCTTGAGATCATCAATGTCCCAAGGGATGTGACCCGCCAGGGCGGTCGTTGCAGCACGCGCGAACTGGTCACCACCTTCCGACGCGGTCGATGCCAGGCCACTGAGTGCCGGCAGAGCGATCGCGGGCATCGCTGAACTCGTGGAGACCCCGCGCGCCCGGGCGCGCTCCGCCACTATCGCCGTGACGTCGTCATAGTCCTCACTGTCGACCAAGACCGGAATCCAGGTTCGGTTCATTTCTCCTCCATTGCAGCAATCCATTGTGTTACCCATAACAGTAATGGATTACTAGGGTGCTGCAACCCGTGTTGTGGTGGAGAGGGGCGGAGAGGGAGGGCGTTCCAAGCCATAGCCGGGTCGCGAGCAGCGTCATAGCCGCCTCGGTCGACCATCCTCAGTGCGGTCTTGGACGAGTAGTTGGCTTGTCGCTTCAGCCCAACAGCCAGACTCAGACCGTGGCCAGTGGGACAGTGAGCACATGTCTGAAGCGTCGCTCCCAAGTCTGGGCCGGCTTACCCGCGTGCCCCCGCGAGAAGTCTGGCCCCACGAAGCGCACAGCTTCACCCCCTGGCTGCTCAAGAATGTGGATGTTCTCAGCGAACTCCTCGGAATGGAACTCGCTCTCGAGGTTGCGGAGCATCCGGTCGGTGGGTTCAGCCTTGACCTCCTAGGGCGCGACGAAACCACCGGTGAAGTGGTAATCGTCGAGAATCAACTCGAGACGTCAGACCACACCCACCTAGGCCAGATCCTCACGTACGCGGCCGGCACTGATCCGACGACCATCGTGTGGGTAGCAGCCTCCTTCAGGCCGGAACACCGTGCGGCCATCGACTGGCTCAATGCGCGCACGGATGAGAACACGAGGTTCTTCGGCGTCGAACTTGGCGTCGTCCGGATTGGTCAATCAGAGCCTGCCCCCTCGTTCCGGCTGGTGGCGCAGCCCAACGACTGGGAGAAGACGGTCAGAGCCGCCACGATCCAGGTCGAAGCAACAGGCAAACAGATGCTCTACCGCTCCTTCTGGACCCGATGGATAGAACTGATGCAAGCAGAGCGGCCCGGTTGGTCAAGAGCCACTCGGCCACCCCGAGAGTCGTGGTTCACCACTACGACGGGCACGAGCGGCGTCAGCCACTACACGTCGTTCACGAGGCGTGGCCTCTCCAGCGAGCTGGTCTTCGAATCATCCGATGCGGACCTGAACATCGCGCGATACCAAGCGCTGCGAGCTCATAGGGACGCGGTAGAGAGTACGTACGGCGGACCGCTGGAGTGGCAAGAGCTGCCCGGTCGAAAGGCAACGCGAGTAGCCGACTACCTTCCCGACGCGGACGTAACCGAGGAAGACGATTGGGACCACTACCTAGTCTGGCTGCTCGACCGACAAACACGTCTGCGCGCTGCCGTCGCTGATGTACCGACTGGCTGAGACGTCTGGCTGAGCGCCATCCCTGGAGGTAGCGCCGGCTGAGTGCGGGCCTTGCTGCCCCTCGAGCTGACACCTCGAGGAGCCGTGCATCCGATTGAGTCGCGTCACAACGCCGCGACAGCGGCAGTGTTGTTGGTCGCGTCCCAGTGATCGCGTCCAAGAGTCTGTCGGATCGGTCATCACCATTACGCTCAGGTCGTGGCTAGAGCAACGCGGATCTTGGATCGCCTGGCCAAGGACGAGAGGATCGCCGCCGACTGGGTTGGTGGTCTTCGCGCTGCCGACGCCGAGATCGACTCGAAGATCGAGGCCTGCTTGGCGAAGGTGGCCGCTGCGGGCTCGTACTTGCCGGTCGAGCAGGAGAAGAACTCCGTCATCTGGCGCGCCTTCGAGTTGCCGCTCACGCAGGTGCGGGTCCTAATACTCGGGCAGGATCCCTACCCAGACCCAGCGCGGGCGACGGGATTGAGTTTCTCCACCGGTCTAGGCGGCGATGTCCCGGCCTCGCTGGCCAACATCTACGAAGAGCTCGCCATGGCCGGGTACCCGATGTCACCAACCGGCAATCTTTCCGCATGGACCACCCAAGGCGTCATGCTGCTAAACCGCGCACTGACCCTCCCCCGCGACGAGCAGTCACGGCCGAAACGGCACATCCGGTGGTGGTCGCCCCTCGCTGTGGCCGCTATGAAGGCAATCCGAGCAGAGGCCAAAGCTCGGCCGATCGCCGCGATGCTCTGGGGAATCCCTGCCCAAGGCATGCGCAAGCACTTGGAGCCCGAAGTTCAAGTCTTCGCCTCTAGCCACCCATCGCCAATGTCGGTTCACCGGACGGCCGGCGCGGAACCGGCATTCCGCTCTTCGGATCCCTTTGGCAAGGTCAACCGCTGGTTCGAGAGCCGTTCGGACGAGCCCATCATCAACTGGACAATCGTCGACTGAGCTCATCAGACAGTCTCTTCAACGTCGGTCCGCGATACCGCAAGCATCTCGCTCGCAGAGGCGACCCTCTGACTGCCTACTTGGAGGCGGTGCCGGGGAGCGTCACTCCGCCGCCTGCGACTCAGTGTTTTGAGCTGAACACCCACAGAAGTGCCCCAACGACAACCGGGTGTCACCTAATAGCTGCCTCCAGAAGGAGCGCAATTGCCGGGAGGGCAAGCCCCCCACTCCAGGTGTAAGCCGCCCACTTCCAAGTTGGTGAGTGGCGAAGGAAGTAGCTGGGGCAAAGAAGCAAGCAGGCCGATGTTGCGGTGACGGCCACGGAACGTGTCCGACTCAAGGTCTCGCCGAAGGCGACAAGCGCGAATGCCCCGGCGCCAATCCCCAGACCAGCCCTCGCGACCATCTCAGCGACGGATGGTGGCAGCGGGTGCTTCTCCATCTCAACGGGATCACGACGCGATACCTGGCTCTCAAGAGCAGACCAGCCATCATCAATTTGGTTGTCACTGAGGACACGCCGATCCATTCCTGCGGCCCATTCCTTCAATCCACCACGGCCGGTGACCACAGTGACTCCGCCGACAACGCGGCGTGGGCTCGTGGCACTCAAACCGCCACCCCAAAGCACGACGACTGGCTCGGGCGCGATGCCAAGTCTCTTGAAGGGGTACCAGAGGGCAAGCCTTCGAGCATTGTCGCGCGCCTGCGCGACGGCTTTACCGAGTCGCTGCCTGCCGTAGTCACCGTCCCAGGAACCGCTCCACTTCGTCTCGATTGCGTAAGCCCCACCAGGACCAAGCAGAATGTGGTCGGTGTCGCTTCCGGTCAGCCTCACGTGGTTTACGAGTTGCCAGCCGCGACGTACGAGGCGATGCAGTTCGCCTGACGTCCACTGCTCTGCATCGTCACCCATCATCCGCGATGCAGTGCCGGTGGCCTGGATCGTGGTCACCCACAAGGCACCTGGGATGGCGACCAGGCACGCACCCAGCACCACCCCCGAGATAAATGCGTTTGGCATCGTCCAAGCCACTGCGACCGCCACAGCCATTCCAATGGCGAGAAAGGTCGCGTATGGGATCCAGTTCCTGCGAACGAACGCTCGCTGCTCAGCTCGAGTTTTCGCACGGGCCCACGAGCCCGCCCGAGCCGCCCCAGCAAGTTCTCGTCTTCTGCGGCGGTTCCTGAGACGGTTGAGCGATGTCACTCAGGGAGTGTGCAACACGCCAGCTCGATACAGCGGGAGACTCGCAGCCGACCCGGCCACGTGACGTGCCCACTGCCTCAGTCCGAGGCTCGAGGCAATGCCGCTAGGGGCAATCTTCCGATCGGCACGCGGTCTACGCGTGCTCACCGCCACCCTCAGTCCGTGATGGCGCCACGCCCTGCACCCTCGCGACAGGATGCTTCTTGGCCGACTTTTCAATCTTGGCCAGGGCCGCAGATCCCAAGTCGACCTCGCATTGCTCCGCTAGTCCGACCAGGTAAACCAACACGTCGCCCAACTCTTCCGCGACACGTGTGTGCAGAGGTTCCTCGCTGATGCGCTGCTTTGCCTCATCAGCAGGCAACCACTGCAGCAGCTCGGCTAACTCCCCCACTTCACCAACGAGCGCCAACATCACCGACTTGGGGTCTTGGAACTGCTCCCAGTCTCGCTCCTCACGGAACCGCCGTGCTGCCTCACGAATCGCCTCTAGGTCGGACACAACGGCGAGTATGCCTCGTCATCCAGACATCGACGCCACTCCCTAATAGAGTCGCCCAGGTAATTGCGGCCCGACGGGCTTCCGTCACAGGACATGCCCCCACCCGCACGAATCGCTTCGTGCTGCCTGGGGTTCTGATCTGTGACGCTGTACCGGACGTCTGTCGCTGGCTTCTCCGCCATCGAGCACCACTTCGCTGACCTCATCGCCGAACAGATGACGATTCGCACCGGCCGCCGCCCATCCACCGGGGAATATCGATCGTGGACGCGCAGCATCCCCGCGCTCCAGGCCGACCTTGTGGCTGCGGGACTACACGACGTGGAGATGCTTCTCGAATACCAGCTGCCCCTCACCAGCAAGAGAGCTGATGTCGTTCTGGCGGGTCAGCACCCCACGACCGGCGGCGCCTCCTACTTGGTCGTCGAGCTGAAGCAGTGGAGTCACGCAGAACAGTTTGAAGACAGCGACTCGCTCGTCCGCATCGAGCAATACGGCCATCGCCCCGTCACCCATCCGGCGCTTCAGGTGCGGGACTACTGCGATTACATGCTTGGTTTCACCACGGTCCTCGCGGACGATCCGCGATCTCTGGCAGGCGTGGCGTACCTCCACAACGCGACTGAAGACGGCGTAAGCGACCTCTTCCGCATTCCTGGGGATGATCACGGACGCATCTTTACCGGACAGCGGAGGGGTGACTTCCAGGACTTCCTCAAATCGCGGTTCGCACAGGGCGGAAGTGGCGCGGCATATGCAGATCGACTGCTGGCCAGTCGAATCGCCCCTTCGAAGCAGTTGCTCGCCGTGGCGGCCGACGAGGTTCAGCGGCGCGAGATGTTCGTGCTGCTCGACGAACAGCGGGACGCCTACAACTACGTTCTCCATGCGGTGGAGCGCGCACGACGGGCCAACACCAAGACAGCTGTCATAGTCTCTGGCGGGCCAGGCAGCGGGAAGAGCGTCATCGCCTTGTCTCTGTTGGGCGAACTCTCACGCCAGGGCCGGTCAGTGCTCCACGCGACCGGATCGCGCTCCTTTACGCAGACGCTTCGCAAGGTTGCGGGGAAGCGGGCGCCTGATGTGCAGAAGATGTTCCAGTACTTCAACTCGTTCATGGCAGCAGCCCCGAATGACCTCGACGCCCTAATCCTCGATGAGGCGCACCGCATCCGAGAGACGTCCGTCTCGCGTTGGACCCGAGCCGAGCATCGCACAGGGCGTCCGCAGGTGGAGGAACTGCTGGATGCCGCTCGCGTGCCCGTGTTTCTCCTCGATGAGTTCCAAGTTGTGCGCCCCGGCGAACAGGGCACCGTTGAGGACATCGAGAAGCATGCTTCCAATCACGGCATCCAGGTCGAGAAGATCAACCTCGATGCGCAGTTCCGGTGCGGTGGCTCTGAGGAGTACCTCCTCTGGGTGAAGCGCCTATTGGGCCTCGAGAGCGGTGGCCCCGCCACGTGGACCGGCGACCCCCACTTCGAGGTCGAGGCGGCTGATAGCCCATATGAGATGGAGGCATACCTTGCTTCCAGGCTCGATGCCGGCTATTCGGCTCGAATCGCGGCTGGCTATTGCTGGCCTTGGAGTGATCCCCGCAAGGATGGATCGCTTGTCCCGGACGTGCGGGTCGGCGATTGGTCGAGGCCGTGGAACCTCAAGGGAGATCGCTCGGTGGGTGGGGCCCCGGCTGCCGCGCTGTGGGCATCCGACCCAGCCGGCTTTGGCCAGGTGGGCTGCGTGTATACGGCCCAGGGCTTTGAGTACGACTATGCGGGCGTCATCGTCGGCAATGACCTGGTGTGGCGCGACGATCGTTGGATGACCGTCCGCTCGGCCAATAGGGACCCAGACTTTAGGAACACCACCAAGGTGAGCGATGGCGACTTCGACCGACTGGTGCGCAATGTTTACAAGGTTCTGCTGACCCGCGGTCTGCGTGGCGTCATGCTCTTCTCGACAGACCCAGAGACACAGACCTTCTTGCGCCGCCTGACCTCGTAAGAGCGACCACACGGTGGCCGCGGGCTACGGGATCACGCGTTCCTAGAACTCTGCACAAACGACGGTGGGCCCGGAGCGAAATCGCTCCGGGCCCACGGTCGTACTACTGGCTAGGTCAGCTGCAGCCGCTGGTGCTTCCGCAGCCTTCGCAGACGTAGCAAGAGCCGGCGGGGCGCATCTTGGTGCCGCAGGTGAGGCACATCGGGGCGTCGGCGGAGATGCCCTGGAACTTCTCCAGGAGCTCTGCGGACGAGTGGACCTCGACCGAGACCTCGCGGGCGCTGGCTGCACCGGCGCCGGACTTCACGGAGTCGGCGTCGAGTGCCTTGCCCTCGACCGTGGGAGTCGAGGTCGCGGCGGCGGCCGGCTTGGTGACGGGGGCGGACTGGCTGAAGTTCTCCAGCTCGTCCTCGAGCTCTTCGTCCGACTCGTCAGCCTCGGTGGCCTGGTAGGAACCGGTCTCGAGCTGGCGAGCGCGCTCCTCGGCGGTGTGGATGCCCATGAACGAACGGGTGTCGAAGTCCATGTGGTCCAGCGCCAAGCGACGGAACACGTAGTCCATGATCGACTGCGCCATCCGCACGTCGGGGTCGTCCGTGAGGCCAGCAGGCTCGAACCGCAGGTTGGTGAACTTCTCGACGAAGGTCTCCAGCGGCACGCCGTACTGCAGGCCGATCGAGACGGCGATCGAGAACGCGTCCATCACGCCGGCCAGGGTCGAGCCCTGCTTGCCGAACTTGAGGAAGATCTCGCCCAGGTCGCCCGACTCGTAGGTGCCGGCGGTGAGGTAACCCTCGGCGCCACCCACGGCGAACGACGTGGTCTGCGAGGTCCGGCGCTTCGGCAGGCGCTTGCGCACCGGGCGGTACTCGACGACCCGCTCGATCTTGGCCTCGGCCGCAGCCGTGACCTTGTCGGCGGCAGCGTCCTTGGCGGTCGACCCACCATCGGACAGCGGCTGACCGACCTTGCAGTTGTCGCGGTAGACCGCGATCGCCTTGAGGCCCAGCTTCCAGCCCTGCATGTGGACGTCCTCGATCTCCTCGACCGTGGCGTTCTCAGGCAGGTTGACCGTCTTGGAGATCGCGCCGGACAGGAACGGCTGCACGGCCGCCATCATCCGCACGTGACCCATGGCCTCGATCGACCGCGCGCCCATGGCGGTGTCGAAGATCTCGTAGTGCTCGGTCTTGAGGCCGGGAGCGTCGATGACGTGACCCTTGTCGGCGATGTACTCGACGATCGCCTCGATGGTCTCGCCCGTGTAGCCCAGCTTCTTGAGCGCACGCGGGATGGTCAGGTTGACGATCTGCATCGACCCGCCACCGACGAGCTTCTTGAACTTCACCAGCGAGAAGTCGGGCTCGATGCCGGTGGTGTCGCAGTCCATCATGAAGCCGATGGTGCCGGTCGGGGCGAGCACCGACGCCTGGGCGTTGCGGTAGCCGTTCTTCTCGCCGACCTTGACCACGTCGTCCCACGCCTTGGTGGCTGCGCGGTGGATCGAGGTGTCCATCGTGTCGAGCGGACGGATCGCGTCGTTGGCGCTCTGGTGCTTGCGCATCACGCGCTTGTGGGCGTCAGCGTTCCGGGCGTACCCGGCATACGGACCCACAACGCCGGCGATCTCGGCGGAGCGCTTGTAGGCGGCACCGGTGAGCAGCGAGGTGATCGCGGCAGCGAGCGAGCGGCCACCCTCGGAGTCGTAGCCGTGACCGGTCGCCATGAGCAGCGCGCCGAGGTTGGCGTAGCCGATGCCCAGCTGGCGGTAGTCACGCGTGGTGTCGCCGATCGCCTCGGTCGGGAAGTCCGCGAAGCAGATCGAGATGTCCATCGCCGTGATGACGAGTTCGGCCACCTGCTGGAACTTCTTGGCGTCGAACGTGTCGTCGTCCTTGAGGAACTTGAGCAGGTTGAGCGAGGCCAGGTTGCACGAGGAGTTGTCGAGGGACATGTACTCCGAGCAGGGGTTGGACGCGGTGATCCGGCCGGTCTCGGGGTTGGTGTGCCAGTCGTTGATGACGTCGTCGTACTGGATGCCCGGGTCGGCGCACTCCCACGCGGCCTCGGCCATCTTGCGGAACAGCTCGCGGGCGTCGATCGTCTCGATGACCTCACCGGTGTTGCGAGCGCGCAGCCCGAACTCGGTGCCGTCCTCGACCGCCTTCATGAACTCGTCGCTGACGCGGACCGAGTTGTTGGCGTTCTGGTACTGGACACTCACGATGTCCTTGCCGCCGAGGTCCATGTCGAAGCCGGCGTCACGCAGCGCGCGGATCTTGTCCTCCTCGCGCGCCTTGGTCTGGACGAACTCCATGATGTCGGGGTGGTCGACGTCGAGCACGACCATCTTGGCCGCGCGACGGGTCGCGCCACCGGACTTGATCGTCCCCGCGGACGCGTCGGCGCCACGCATGAAGGAGACCGGGCCCGAGGCCGTGCCACCGGAGCTCAGCAGCTCCTTGGACGAGCGGATCCGCGACAGGTTGAGGCCGGCGCCGGAGCCGCCCTTGAAGATGAAGCCCTCTTCCTTGTACCAGTTGAGGATCGAGTCCATCGAGTCGTCAACGGCGAGGATGAAGCAGGCGGAGACCTGCTGGGGGCTGTGCGTGCCGACGTTGAACCAGACCGGCGAGTTGAAGCTGAACACCTGGTGCAGCAGGGCGTAGGTCAGCTCGTGCTCGAAGATCTCGGCGTCCTCCGCGGAGGAGAAGTAGCCGTGGTCCTTGCCCGCCTTGACGTAGGTCAGCACGACGCGGTCGATGAGCTGCTTGAGCCCGGTCTCACGCTTGTCGGTGCCGAGCGCGCCGCGGAAGTACTTCGTGGTCACGATCGTGGAGGCGTTGACGCTCCAGAAGTCGGGGAACTCGACCCCTCGCTGCTCGAAGATCGTCTCGCCGGTCTTCCAGTTCTGCTGGACGACGTCGCGCTTCTCCCACGTCACCTCGTCGTACGGGTGCACACCAGGGGTGGTGTAGATCCGCTCTACCTTGACACCCTTCCCGGAAGTCTTCCGGGCACCTGCACGTGCCCCTGCGGTTTCAGTCATTTCTGGTGGCCTCCCTAGCCCCTGGTGTTTCTACTGTTGATTGTCTCGTGCGGCACTGACAGTGCCGCGATGCTCTGGTGGTGCGTTGCCCTTGGTGGTGCGTCGCCTGTGGCCGTGCTTCTCGTCTGGTCTCTCGTCGTGCGTGGCCGTGCGGGACGGCGGGTATGCCGCGGGGCCTAGCCCGGCGGCATACCCGCCTGGGTCTGTGGTCGCGAGCGCGGCTCCGGCTCGGTGCCGGTGGCGTCGCGCTCGGCGCGCAGCAGGGTGATCGCACCCTCGAAGTCCTCGAGGCTGTCGAACGCCTGGTAGACGCTGGCGAACCGCAGGTAGGCGACCTCGTCGAGCTCGCGCAACGGTCCGAGGATCGCCAGGCCCACCTCGTGGGCCTCGACCTCGGCCTGCCCCTGCTGGCGGATGCACTCCTCGACCCGCTGGGCCAGGATCGCGAGGTCGTCCTCAGTGACCGGACGGCCCTGACAGGCCTTGCGGACGCCGACGAGGACCTTGCTGCGGCTGAACGGCTCGTTGGCGCCGGAGCGCTTGGTGACCGTCAGGCTCGCCGTCTCGATGGTGGTGAAGCGACGACCGCATTCGGGGCACTGGCGACGCCGGCGGATCGAGCTGCCGTCATCGGTCGTGCGCGAGTCCATCACGCGGGAGTCGGTGTGCCTGCAGAACGGGCAGTGCATGTCGGTCTCCTCCCGGTGGGCGTCTGCTGGTGCGGATCCGGCCCCGTCCTGTGGACGGAACTGGGGACTTGCTGGGGACAACGTGTGGACAACCCGCCCTAGCCTGTGCACTACATGTGGACGAACTACAGCGATGTAACCACTAGATGTAGGGATAGTCTGCCTCGCTGTGACCTGCGACGCAAGCCGTTCCCCGAAACTTGTGTCGAAGTGTGCATCGCCGCAGGTCAGAGGCTTGCGGCGGCGCGGCGCGACACGCCCAAACTGGTGCTGGTGTGACTGATGTGACGTCAGAGGCGCCCAGATGTGGGGTCTGTCCCGAATCCACTCCCCCACATGTGGTGCCCGGGATCGTCGAGGGCTCGTGAAGGGCTCGTGGGGGCGCTCACTGGCCACATCCGCAGGCACCCAGCGGAAAATCGGCTCACCGCTCGGCGACCGAGGCCTACGCAGAGTGAGGCTCCCCTCCCCGGCCGCTCGGGTGCAGCATGGGGCCGTTGCAGGGAACCATCGGAGGAGGTTCTCATGAGCCAGGGAGAGATGAATCGTCGTCAGCTGGTCCGGGCCGCAGCGGGGGTGGCCGCCGGAGGGGTGCTGATCGGGGGCACGGGGGCGGCGTCCGCTTCGGCGGGCGAGGGCCATTCGGGCCGGGGGCTGGTGGGCACGTGGGTGGTGGACCACACCGACGACCCGCCTGGCGAGCCCGACCCGGGGCGGACCCTCGTCAGCCTCGCGACGGGGGGTGTCCTCGTCGCCAACGACGTCAAGCCGCCAGGCCCGGGCGCCACGGGCGCGTGGGCATCGACCGGTCACAACCGCTTCAAGGCCACGGCCTGGGGAGCGATCCCCGGGCAGCCCGGCGGTGATCCCGACGTCACCGTGAGGCTGAAGATCCGCGGCAAGGTCCAGGGGGACACGGTCTCGGGGACCTACCGGTTCACCGTGTTCGCGCCGGACGACAGCATGTTGTTCGAAGGCACGGGGACGTACACCGGCACCCGCCTCGAAGCCTGACAGGAGGGGCGGCGCCGCGTGCCATCTCGGTTACGCCATCGAGAGCAGGAACGCGGCGCTGAACCCCACCACCGTCAGCAGGCCGACGAGGCGTCCGGCGTGCTCCACCGCCTCGGGGACCATCGTGTCCGCGAGCATCGTGAGGATCGCCCCGGCGGCGAACGCCTGGATGGTCGCGACCACGGCCGGATCCGCTCCGTCGAGCAGGACGCGACCGAGCGCCGCCGCGACGGTGGAGGCTGCGGCGACCGCGAGCCACATGCCCATGATGAACCGCGCGCTGTGCCCAGCCGACTTCATCCCCGCTGAGGACGACAGACCCTCGGGGATGTTGGACAGGAACACCGCGGCGACGACCGCCACGCCCACGCCTCCCCCGCCGATCGTGCTGACGCCGATCGCTGCCGACTCCGGTATGCCGTCGAGCAGGGCTCCGAGCGCGAGTGCGGTCCCAGCCGCGCCGGCTTGCGGGCCGTTGGGACTCTTGCGCCGGTGCCCGCCGCGGCTGTCGATCCACCAGTCGCCGAGGAAGAACACGACCGACCCGGCCAGCAGCCCCAGGACGGTCGACACTCCCCCTGCTTTGTCGTAGGCCTCACCGGCGAGCTCGAAGGTCAGCGCACTGACGAGCACCCCCGAGCCGATCGCCATGACCCAGCCGATGACGCGCTTGGAGGCGGGCAGCCAGATGCCGGCCGCCGCCCCGATGAGCAGAGCCGCTCCCCCGACGAATCCCCAGAACGCTGCTTCGAACACCCGCGTCTCCTGTCCTCGACCACGCTTGACCTGCGCCGATGCGGCAGCGGGCCCTCGGACCCTACCTGCGGCCAGTTCTCGAGCGGGTGGCAGATCGACCCCTCCGCCGGTGTTGAAAGCGGTTTGCCACCCTCTCGAGCCGCGCCGGTCGTCTGTGCCTGGTGCTTTGCTGGACTCGTGACGGCAACGGAGACGTGGGAGACGCACCCGGTGACGCCCGACCGGTTCGAGGACTTCGCCGACGTCATCAACAGGAACCGGCGTGCCAACCACTGCTGGTGCCTGTCCCACCGCCTCCAGGTCAAGGAGATCGAGGAGCTCGGCGGGACGGGACCGGGCGCCCGCGAGCGCGCCATGCGCAGCCTGTGCGAGCGCGAGCACCCGCCGGGAGTCGTGACCTACCTCGACGGCGAGCCCGTCGGCTGGTGCAACATCGGCCCGCGCGCGGAGATCACCCGGCTGGCGAAGTCGGCGCTCATGCGTCCCGTCGACGACCTGCCGGTGTGGAGCATCGTCTGCGTCGTGGTGCGTTCGGGGTTCCGCAGGCGTGGCGTGACGGAGCACCTCATCGAGGGTGCCGTGGCGTATGCCGCGGCGAACGGCGCGCCCGCCGTCGAGGCCCACCCGGTCGATCCCGGCGACCAGCGGATGGACCTCACGATGGCGTTCGTCGGGACTCGTCACATGTTCGAGAAGGCGGGGTTCGCGGTCGTCGGGACCACCGACGCGGTCGCCAGCAAGCTGCCACGTCTGGTCATGCGCCGCCCCCTCTCCTGACTGCCGGCTGCGCGCCACACGTGGCACCTTCGTGCAAACGGACGATGTCGTCCGCAAAGGCACGGAGGATCGTCGGAGCATGGCCACGATTCCCGAGGACGACTGGCGCCGACGGCCCGGCATCTTCTTCGCCGTCAACGTGATCTCGATGGCGGCGCTGCTCGTCGCCGTGCTGATCTACTCCAAGGACCCGGAGCCGAGCCGGCTCTACTGGTCGTTCTCGTTCCAGTCGGTCGTGCCCCTGTGGGTGCCGTGGGCAGGGGCGCTGGGCGGGGCGACGATCAGCCTCGTCGGCATCGTCAAGCACGCCCACAACTGGGACCCCGACTACTACCTGTGGCACCTCGCCCGCCCGCTGCTCGGCGGCGTGTGCGGCACCATCGGCGTGCTGATCGTCGTGCTGCTCATCAAGAGCGTGACCGCCTCCCCCACGACGCCCGCCAGTGGCGACTCGGCGGCCGCGGTGCCCGTGGCCTACGACGGGCCGGGCATCGCCATCCTGGCCGTGATCGCGTTCGTCATCGGCTTCCGCGAGGAGACCTTCCGGCACCTCATCGAACGCGTCGCCGACGTCATCCTCGGTCCGGGCGCGGCGACGACCAAGGACATCGTCGCCTTCGTGCCTCGCAGCCTCGACCTGACCACGACGGGCACCAACCCAGTGGGCAGCACCGTCCACCTGTTCAACGGCAGCAAGGACGCGCTCGGCATTGCGGCGGGCTCCCTCGTGGTGGAGCCGTCCACGGCCGGGTTCGTCGCCCAGCTCGAGACCGAGGGCGCCATCGCCCCCGGCGACGCGGTCTCCGTGACCGTGACCTGGACGCCGGCCGGCCCCGGCACCGCGACGGCCAAGCTCACCGCACAGCTCGGCGGGTATGCCGCGGACGTCCAGCTGCGGGGAGTCAGTACCTGAGGTCGTTGCTCCGCAACCTCAGCGCCAGGGCGACCAGGCAGGGGAACGTCACGGTGAGGATGACGACGCGCTGGGCCAACCCGGCATACCCGTGCAGTGGGGCATCCTCGGGGATCGCGAAGACGCCGAGCGTCACGAACCCGACCAACGCCAGCAGCCCCGCGACGAGGGTCCAGCGGTGCAGCACTGTGCCCCACCGCGGATCGGCCCGAAGTCCGTGCGACAGGGCGAGCAGCGCCAGCCCTGAGCTGAGGAAGAAGGTCACGCCGCCGACGAAGTGGTGCCCGGGGTCGTAGGCGACGCCTTGGGCGTCCTGCTCGATGGGGAAGGCCGCGGCGATGAACAGTCCGACGCTGCACAGCCCGAGGAGGGCCGGGCCCAGCCGGCTCAGCCGACTCCGAGCGACACCGCGGTGCATCCCCCAGGCGAACGCCGCCATGAGGACGCCGAACACGACGAAGTTCGCCTGCTGGACCCAGCCGTGCGGTCCGGCCTCGAGGTTGCTCACTGGTTCGCTGACCCAGTCGTAGGTGTCGTGGCGGGCCAGCTGCTGGACGAGGAAGACCGAGGTGAACAGGATCGGGCCCGTGATGCCGGCGAGGGCAGGCCAGTGCAGGTCTGCCGTGCCGGCGTGGGTGGCGCCACCGGTGGCGGTGGCGATTTCCTTGTGTGGGGAGATCGAGGTGGTCATGGCTGCCTCCTGGTCGGGTGGGTGCTCATGCCCTCGACGCTACGAAGGGCCCGCCTCATCCCGCGTCGGCCGATCCGCCCACTCGCGCACTCACCTGGATGGGTCGATCCACCCATCTAGCCCTTGTTCACGCTGTAGTCGATGAAGGTGGCGTACTCGCTCTGCCGGACGCCCTTGTGGGTCAGCTCGATGTCCTGCTCGAAGCCGTCGAACAACCGCTTGCCGCCGCCCAGGATGACCGGGGCCACGATGATCGACAGGTCGTCGACGAGCCCAGCGGCCAGGGCCTGCCGGATCACGTCGGCGCCGCCCATCACGTGCACGTCCTTGTCCCCTGCGACGGCCCGCGCCTGGTCGACGGCCTCGGCCAGACCGTCGACGAACGTGAACGCGTCGCCCTCGGGCTGGTCCTCCGGTCGGTGCGTGACGATGAAGAACGGCACGTCCCAAGGGTTCTGGTCACCCCAGTGCCCGGCGGCCTCGTAGGTCGCGCGCCCTCCGACCACCGCGCCGAAGTTGGCCATGGCCTCGTCCATCCACGCCTTGTCGACCTCCCCCATCTGGCCGGTCGGCTCCTCGGCATAGGTCCACGGCCCGCCGAACACCCAGTAGTGCAGCCGCTCGCCACCCTCACCGAGCCCCTTGTCCGGGCCGTCGTCCGGCCCGGTGACGTAACCGTCGACCGACGTCGTGATCCCCGCGATGACCTTGCCCATGACTGCCGCCTTCCGTGGTCCGCGCCCACGGTCGGCGTCGGCCCGGTGTTCGTGTCTCCTGGTGTTCCTGTCAGCAGTACCGACCGGCAACGGTCCACGAACTCATCGGTCCCTCAGGCGGGCCCGCCCTCGCACTGCGCCTTGAGCCCCGCCGACTCCATCGCGAGGTAGCGCTCGGTGAGCCCGTGGTAGAGCCGCCCGACCAGCGAACCCACGATCCCACTCTGCTCCACCGAGAGCCGGACCCTGCTGCCACCGCCGGGGAGTGCCTCCACCGAGTGCCTCGCCGTGGTGAGCGCCCCCGGGCCGGCCGACACCCACGTGAACATCCGCCCCGGGTCGAACTCGGTCACGACCCAGTCCACCGTCGGGACCTTGGGCTGGCTGATCTTGGCCGCCGAGCCCGTCCGCAACGGGCCGTCCTCGAGGCGGCGAACCCAGCGCACCGAGGCGGTCCAGTCCGACCAGTGCTCGACGTCCGTGAGCACCTCCCAGACCCTTTCCGGCGGGGCGGCGATGTCGACCGTCGTGCTCTGCTCCACCCCTCCATGGTCGCGCACCTGTCGGCGGTATTCGAGAGGATGACGCCATGGATCACGCGAGCGTCCTCGCCCAGCGGCTGGCCACCCAGCGGCTCAGCTCGGCGCCGCTGCCCCGCGCCGCCGACGTCGTGCGACTGCTCACCTGTGTGCAGAGCCAGGAGCGCGACCACGCCTTCTTCTCGCTCGCCATGCGCTCCCGCAAGGACCGGTATGCCGCGGTGCAGCGTGAGTTCGACGCCGGCGCCTTCCTGCGCACCCACATCCTGCGGCCGACGTGGCACTTCGTCGCTCCCGAGGACCTGCGCTGGATCCTCGCCCTCACCTCGCCGCGCGTGCTGTCGAGCATGGGAGCGCGGCACCGCCAGCTTGGTCTCGACGAGGCCAAGCGGCTCGGCGACGGGTTCGAGCTGCTCGCAAACCTGTTGCAGGACAAGAACTTCCTCACTCGACCCGAGCTCGGTGAGGCGTTCGTCGAGCGCGGTTCACCCATCAAGCCCGGCGAACAGCTCGGCCACCTGCTCATCGTCGCGGAGATGCGCGGCCTGGTCTGCTCAGGGCCGATGAAGGGTGTCCACCACTCGTACGCCCTGGTCGACGAGGTCATCGCGCCGACACCCGAACGCAGCCGGGACGAGGCTGTCGTGGAGCTGGTCCGACGGTTCTTCAGCGGCCACGGGCCTGCCTCGGTCAAGGACTTCACCCGGTGGGCCACCATGACGGTCAGCGACACCAAGGCAGCGCTCGCGCAGCTCGGCGACCACCTGGAGGAAGTGGAGATCGACGGCATCCCGCACTGGTTCGACCCCACGCAGGTGCGACGGGTCAGTCGAGGCGCCCCGGCGGCCTACCTCTTCCCGACCTATGACGAGGCGGTGCTGACCTATCCGCAGGTGAACTTCTCAGCGCTGCCGGGCCACCCCTATGCCGAACACACCGACCCGTTCTGGGCGAGCGTGGTGCTCGACGGCACCAACGTCGGGCTCTGGAAACGGACCGTGCGACCCGACGCCGTGCAGGTCGAGGTGCACCTCGCTCCTGAGGTCTCGACCCGCGGGCGCACCCAGGTCAGGGTGGCGGCCCAGCGCCTCGCTGGCTTCCTCGGACGCGACCTGTCCCTGGTCGAGAACGAGGGCACCCCGCACCTCTGGGGCGGCGAGCTCGGCCACCCAGCACGCAGGCCGAAGCGGGCCGACCGCTGAGCGGTCGGCCCGCCACCGTCCCCCGCGCCCCTGTCCCCTCGAGGGTGCGTCAGTTCGTGATCGGCAGGATCACGTCACAGAAGTGGCGGCGCGGGGTCTAGGAGGCGAAGCCCCGGAAGGTGTCGGTGATGCAGCCGACTGAACCGGCATCCAGCGTGCACGTGCGGTTGTCGCCCGCCAGCTTGCCGCCGCCCGAGCTCACGCCGGGCAGGGTCGAGTCGATGACCCACCAGTCCCCGAAGGTCCGGTAGCCGCCGCCTTCAGGGAGCACGTTCGGGTTCTGGAACGCGGGGAGGGTGATGAAGGCCTGGTAGCCGACGGTCACCGTCGCCGTGCCACAGGTGAGCTGCTTGACCCCGCTGAAGACGAGCTGGTTGTGGGTCCGCAGGTCGGCGGCGTTCTCGAGGTCGGTGACCTGGGTGCAGGACGAGAGCGGACCAGTCGCGGCCGTGATGTCGCTGGGCCCGTCCACGAACTGGGTGTCGACGGTGAACGAGGTGGGAGTTCCCGCCGCGGCGGTGGCCGGGAGGACCGAGAAGGTCACTGCTCCGGCAGCTGCGGCCAGGACGGCCGCCATCCGTGTGGTGGTGTGCATGCCGACCACGGTCCTACGAGGTTCGCGCCCAGCGCATCGTGGTTATCGCGTAGCGCGAAATGCGTAGGCCACTCGACCGACGCGCTCAGTCGGCAGCTGGCGGGTCTCAGCCGACGGCGGGGATGAGCAGCGTCTGACCGGCGTGGACGTTGCTGTCGGTCAGGTCGTTGGCGACCTGGATCTGGGCGACCGCCTCGGCCATGGACAGCTGCGGGAGCTGCTCGACCGCGATCTGCGACAGGGTCTGACCGGACTGCACCGTGGTGGAGTGGTCGATCACGGTGGCGGACGCGCCACCGGAGAACACGGCGATCGCCAGGGCCACGGCCGTCACCACGACGGTGAGCGTGATCGCGAGCCGGGCTGCACGGGTCAGGCGCAGCGGGGCGGCGGGAGCGAGGGCGACCTCTGGGCCGGTGGGCACCGAGACCAGGCGGGGGCGAGCCGGGCGAACGGGGACCCGCACCGGTGCGGGGGCGACGTCCCAAGCGACTGCTGCACTCATCAGGTCCTCCATCGTGACGTGCTCTGCTGCGTTCCTCGAACGGATGTGCGAAGAACTGCTTGACTGATTTCTAGCACGCATGTTCGAATCAATCAAGACACGCGTCGAACACATGTTTGGCACAGGCGTTCGAAGGCCATACGCTGTGTTCATGCCGCAAGCACATCAGAGGGCACTGACAACGGCTCCGCGAGCACCCGGCATACGGCACCTGACCTGCACCTGCACCCGAAACTGCTCAAGTGAGGAAGCGGCATGAGCGACGACAACGTCAAGGAACTGCCCGACCGCGATCGCGGTGACGGGCTCACCGTCCGGCAGCGACGGGTGCTCGAGGTGATCCGCAACTCGGTCGACCGGCGCGGCTACCCGCCGAGCCTGCGCGAGATCGGCGAAGCGGTCGGCCTCACCTCTCCCAGCTCGGTCGCCCACCAGCTCTCCACCCTCGAGCGCAAGGGCTTCCTGCGCCGCGATCCCAACCGGCCGCGCGCCATCGAGGTGGTCTCGCCCGACTCCCCCGCCGACATGCGGGGCTACCGCGGCGGCGCCTCCGCCGAGGACGAGACGGCGACCTACGACGAGACCGGGTCTGGTGACCAGCGCCCGGCTGCGACCTACGTGCCCGTGCTCGGGCGCATCGCCGCCGGTGTGCCCATCCTCGCCGAGGAAACCGTCGAGGACGTCTTCCCGCTCCCCCGGCAGATCGTCGGCGAGGGCCAGCTGTTCCTCCTCCAGGTCGTCGGCGACTCGATGATCGAGGCAGCGATCTGCGACGGCGACTGGGTCGTCGTCCGCCAGCAGCCCACGGCCGACAACGGAGACATCGTCGCGGCGATGCTCGACAACGAGGCCACCGTCAAGACCTTCAAGCGCAAGGACGGCAAGGTGTGGCTGATGCCGCACAACGCCGCCTTCGACCCCATCGACGGAGACCACGCCACGATCCTCGGCAAGGTCACGGCGGTGCTTCGTCGGGTCTGAGCTCGACCCTCAGGTCCGGCGACGTGTGCCGCGGAGCGCCTCGTGCGCGCCGCGGCACACGTGCGTGCAGGCGCATAGTGGGGCCGGCACGAGTCGACCCATCATCCGTTCGGCTGATGGCTCATTCGCCCGAACGGACCGAAGCGGACCTCGCGGGCCCGTGTGCGTCACGTGCCCCGTAACAGGCGACTCGCAGGAGCGTTCTCTACACATGGAGGCCCAACCCGACCCCGATCTCACCGACCAGGTGCTGGGGTCCGAGATCGAACTGCTCGCGGACCTGATCGACGCCGCGAGCCACGCCTGCTCGCAGCTGAACCTGGACCAGATCGACGCGGCTCTCGGGATCTGTCGGGCACAGGGTCAGCTCCCCGCCCAGTCCCCCGCCCATTCCCCCGCTCAGTCACCCAGCGCGTCGAGGTAGTGCGTGATCTTGGTGGCGAAGCGTTCGCCGCCGTCACCCTCGGCCCACAGCTCCCACAGCTCGTTGTCGTCTGACTGCATCGCCCGGTGCAGTGCCCGCGTGGCGAGCTCCTCCAGCTGTTCGTCCACCTCGATGGGTTCCTCGTCGACCCACCAGGGCACATTGCGTTCTCCCACGACGGATTCGAAGTCGTCGCAGGCAGCCACGAGCACCGCTGCCGCCACCGCCTGCGACATGGTCGGCGCCTCGATGTACCCCCGCGCGCGGACCACTTGGTCGAGGGCCGCCTCGACCCGTTTGCGTCGTACGTCGTGCTCGGACTCCTCGAGCTCGTCGAGCAGGTCGAGCGCGTCGTCGTTCTCGAACGGCCCGGCTCCGGTGGCGCCCATCTCCCAACCTCCACAGCGTGCGAACGATGCTCCTTCGAGGGTGCCAAGAGACGCAGCGACACGCCAGTCCTACTCGTGCGGAGTCATCCGTTGGTACCAGGCCGTGTCGACGTAACGACCGAACTTGTGTCCGACCTCGCGAAGCACTCCCACCCGCTCGAAGCCGCACGCGACGTGCAGCGCCACGCTGGCGTCGTTCGGCAGCGCGATCACGGCCACCTGGGTGTGCACCTCGGGGGCGGCGTCCAGCCGCGCCAGCAGCGCGGCATACAGGGTCCGTCCGAGGCCGAGACCGCGGGCGCCCTCCGCGAGGTAGACCGACACCTCCTTGGTGCCGTCGTAGGCCGGCCGCGGGCGGAAGGGGCCGGAGAACGCGTACCCGAGCAGCTGCTCGTCCGTGCAGGCGACGAGGACGACGTTGCCGACGTTGCCCGCACTGGTGGCGGCGAGCTTCTCACCGAGGTATGCCGCGCCGCGGGGTTCGGTGTCGAAGGTCGCCAGCGAGGTGCGGACCTGCTCGTCGTAGATGGCGGCCATCGCGGGGAGGTCCGCCTGCGTCGCATCACGGACGACGATTGCGCGGCCGCTGTCCGGGGCATTCCTGCTCATATCGGCGATGCTAGGGGGATGAGCGACGAGCACGGCCACCGCCACGACCACAGCCACGGGACGCATGACTCGGCTGCGGCGGCGAAGCTGCCCGACCCCGACCGCGGTGGGCCGACGGACCGACAGGCCTTGTGGGACGAGCGGTATGCCGCCCACGAGCACGTCTGGAGCGCGACGCCCAACGCCGAGGTGGAAAGGATCGTGGGCGCCTGGCCGCCCGGTCGCGCCCTCGACCTCGGCGCCGGCGAGGGCCGACACGCCGTGTGGCTGGCCTCGAAGGGCTGGCGGGTCACGGCGGTCGACTTCTCGGCGGTGGGGCTGGCCAAGGGCGAGAAGGAGGCCTCCAGTCGCGGGCTCCGGATCGACTGGGTGGTGGCGGACGCCCGGTCCTGGCACCCGGCGCCCCTATTCCTCTTCGACCTCGTCCTCGTGTCGTACCTCCACCTGCCCTCGGACGTGGTCTCGCGCACCCGGACGTGGCTGACGCCGGGCGGTGCGCTGGTGGTCGTCGGCCACGGCCTGCGCAACCTCACCGAAGGGGTCGGCGGCCCGTCCGACCCAGCGCTGCTGCACACACCGGAGCAGCTGCGGGCGGCGGCCGGGGACCTTCAGGTCGAGCGCTGCGAGGAGTACGTGCGGCCCACCGAGCAGGGCGACGCGATCGACGTGGTGCTGATAGCCCGGCGACCGGCGTGAGGTTCGTCAGGCGGCCAGCCGGCTGAGCAGTTCCTCGAGGGTCGGGGCGAGTGGCGCGTCGAGCTGCACGGTGGCCTCGCCGTCGCCTCGGGTCGGTCCGCGAGTGATGATCGCGACCGGGATGTCGAGCGCTGCCGCACGGCGGACGAACCGGTAGCCGCTCATGACCTTGAGGCTGGAGCCCAGGACGACCACCGCGCTGGCCTGCTCCGTGAGGCGAAAACACTTCTCCACCAACGGTTTCGGCACGGACTCGCCGAAGAACACGACGTCTGGCTTGAGCGTGTCGTGACCGCAGACCAGGCACAGGGGTGTCCGGAAGGCGGCCACGTCGACGTCGTTGAGGACGATGTCGCCGTCCGGACGGATCTCGTCGCTGGTCACCGTGTAGGTGGGATTGGCCTCGCGCATCCGGTCGTCGAGGTCCCAGCGGGAGGTGCGGTCGCCACAGGTCAGGCAGACGACCCGCGCCAGCGACCCGTGCAGCTCCTCGACGTCGGTGGCGCCGGCGCGCTGGTGCAGGCCGTCGACGTTCTGGGTGATGACCGGGCCGACCAGCCCGCGGCCCTGGAGCCTCGCCACGGCCTCGTGGCCCGAGTTGGGCTCGGCCCGGTTGAACCGTTGCCACCCCACATAGCTGCGCGCCCAGTAGCGCTGCCTCGCCTCGGAGGACCCCAGGAACTCGGCGTACTGCATGGGCGTCACGCGGCGCGTGCCGTCCGGGCCCCGGTAATCGGGGATGCCCGAGTCGGTCGAGATGCCGGCGCCGGTCAGGACGAGGACGTTGCCGCGCTCCAGCAGGGCGGCGACCGCGGCCAGCTGGTCGGCGACCGCGGCCAACTGGTCGGCCATGGCCACCTGGCCGCATGTGGCCGGTTGGTCGGTCTCGGCGGCGGTCTGCGTCACGCGGCAAGGGTACGTCGGGTCAGGACCTGCCGAGGAGTCGGCGCTTCGCCGAGTCGACCAGGGCAGCACTCGCCACCCCGGGATCGGCCACCTCGTCGTGCGGCGGGGCCGCCGGGCTGTCGCGGGTGACGAGCTCTGGGGAGTGCGCCCGGACCTGGGCGTCCGCCACGAGGTAGCCGTGGCGTTCGAGGATCTGCTGCTCCGCTGGGCTGAAGGCATCGAGGTCGGTGCGGACGGCGTTGACCAGCTCAGTCGTCTCGCGGGGGTAGGAGCCGTCGACGACCGTGTCGAGCGCCCACGACGTGCCGCGGAGGACGCCTCGCGCATAGCTGGCCTGGAGCCACCGACTGCGGACCGACTGCCCGCCGTTGGTGGCGATGCCGAGGATGCGCAGCGTGCGGCCGACGACGGTCCGCTCCGTGCGTGCGCGGAAGACTCCCCCGCCATCACTGACCAGGACCGTGGCGTGCCGCTTCCAGACCGGCTCGAGCCCGAGGTTGTCGTAGATCCCGCCGTCGGTCAGCCGGATGCGCCGCATGATCGAGGCGCGCTCCTGCTCCGACTCGAGGCCGCGGTGTCCCCCGGTGAGGTGCATCGTGAGCCCGTCCACCACCATCGGCGCGAAGAACGGCGGGAAGGCGCAGGAGGCCGCCACGATGTCGGCGATCCGCAGCCCGGCCGGCGGCGCGGCATACCCCAGGCGGTAGTCCCCCACCCGCCCGTGGGGACGGTGGGCGGTCGGGCCCTCGAACACCCAGTCGACGCCGTAGCCGATCTCGGTCGCGCCAGTCACGACTCCCGGACCACCAGTGTCGTTGTCGCGCAACGGTTTCGACCACCAGCGGACGACTTCGGCGAGTTCGTCGGCCAGCGCCCGGACGGCCGCGTCGGGGTCGAACCACTTCCACGGCGTGACCCTGGACAGCAACGCCGGCGTCCGGACGTTGCGGGAGGCGAGCCGCTGGAGGGGCATGGCCACGCACTCCTCGAAACCCTCGACGATGCCGCCCGCCGCCGGGAACCGGAGCTCGGGGTCGGCGAGCAGGTTGGCCACGATCGAGCCGCCGGACACCCCACTGATGGTGGTGAGCTGCGACAGCACGCCGAGCTCGTTGAGCCGGCGAACGGCACCGAGGTGGAACAGGGCGGCGCGGTAGCCGCCACCGGACAGGCAGAGCGCCACGCCTGTCCGATGCGTCGCCGCGCCCACCTCCGCGTATGCCGTGTCGCTGGGTTCGAGCGCGTCGCTCTCGGTGGCTGCGCGCTCGTCGGCGTGCGTGGTGCTGGTGGGCTCAGGCTTCATCGTGGACCGATGAAAGCAGAGGCCGGGGACACCCGCCCGTCGGCAGGGCTCGGCGACTTGTTGCCGGCAGATCGTCACCAGACCCCCCAAACGCGGCTCCCGTGACCACGACAACGCAACAAGTCGCAGGGCTCGGCGACTTGTTGCCGGCAGATCGTTACGAGACCCCCCAAACGCGTCCCCCGTGACCACCAGCCGGCAACAAGTCGCGGGGCGCCCTCACCTGTTGCCGGCAGATCGTCACCAGACCCCCCAAACGCGGCTCCCGTGACCACCAGCCGGCAACAAGTCGCAGGTGGCGGGTCGCCCTGGGCCGGCATCATCCATCACGATGCCATCAACAACTAACCATCTTGATAACGAGCAGTTATGCTTCATCCATGATCGACGCCGCAGGTCTCCGTGTCATGAAGGCCATCGCCGACGAGGGCAGCTTCACCGGGGCTGCGCTGTCCCTCGGCTACTCCCAACCGGCGATCTCGCAGATGGTGCGCCGCCTCGAGCAGCGCACCGGCACCGTGTTGGTCGAACGAGTCGGCCGCAACGTACGCCTGACCGAGGCCGGCCAGGTGCTGGCGCGCCACGCCGTTGGCGTGCTGTCCGCCCTCGATGCCGCCGAGGAGGAGGTCGCCGCGATTGCGGGCCTGCGCGCCGGGCGGGTCCGCCTGATGGCCTTCCCGTCCAGCTCGGCCACCCTCGTCCCGCGCGCGCTCGCCCTCGTGAAGAAGCGGTTCCCGGACGTCCAGGTCACCTTCACCGAGGCCGAACCCCCCGAGTCGCTCGCTGCGCTCAAGGCCGGCGAGTGCGACCTCGCGGTGGCCTTCGCCTACGAGGGCACCGACGTCGGCCGCGGAGAGGAGGACATGGAGCTCTTCGTGACCCACAAGCTCCTCGACGACGAGGTCCGTCTCGCTCTCCCCCGCGAACACCCGCTCGCGACGCTCGACGTGGTGGACCTGTCCGCCCTGGCCCAGGAGAACTGGATCGCGGGGTGCCCGCGGTGCCGTGGCCACCTCCTGCAGATGTGCGCGACGGCCGGGTTCTCCCCCCACGTCGGGTTCGAGACCGAGGACTACGTTGCCGTGCTCGGGCTGGTCGCGGAAGGCCTGGGCGTGGCGCTCATCCCCGACCTCATCCTGCGGACGGCCCACCACCACGATGTCGTCACCTTGCCGATCAACCCGGCCTCGCGCCGGTCCATCAGCGTGGTCACCACCGCCGACCTGCAGCGCGTCCCGGCCGTCCAGGCCACCATCGAGGCCCTCGTCGAAGCCGCGAAGGCCAAGCCCCGCGTCCTCGCAAGCACCTGATCCAGCTTGCTCATCGGCGGCGCCAGGTGACCGCCACGTCGTCCCCCTGCGAAACCACGGCGACGTCCCCGCGCTGGTCGGTGCGGTAGACGGCATACCCGTTGTGTCGCAACACCTCCAGGGCCTTGGGTGATGGGTGACCGTAGTCGTTGTCCTTGCCCACACTGATCACCGCGACCGGCGCGCGGACCGACTCCATGAGGCCCTCGTCGAGGTTTCCGGAGCCGTGGTGGGCCACCTTCACGACGTCGAAGCGTGACGCCTGTGCCGACATCGACGAGCTGCGCCGCAGCTCGAGGAGCACCGCGTGGGCCCCTTCGCGCTCCACGTCGCCGAGGAGCAAGAGGTCGACTGGGCCGGACCGCACAGCCAGCACCACGCTGGCGTTGTTCGGCACGGAACCCGACGCGATCCGTCGGGCCGGCCACCACACGTCTGCCGTGACTCCCGTCCAGGCCAGGTGGTCGCCGGCATAGAGGTCACGGATGGGTATGCCGCGCGCCCGGGCCCACGCCTGCACCTCCGTCCACTGGTAGGGCGGTTCATGCACCGGGCTGGCGAGGATCTCACGGACCTCGCGGCCCGCCAACGCACCGGGGAGCCCGTCGACGTGGTCGGCGTGAAAATGGCTCAGGACAACCGAATCCAGCACTGATATGTCGAGACGGCGCAGGCAGGAGTTGATCGCGACGGGGTCCGGCCCAGCATCCACGAGCACCGCGTGACCGGGAGTCGTGGCCAGCACGAGCCCGTCGCCCTGCCCGACGTCGCAGGCCACGAGGCGCCAGCCGGGTGGGGGCCAGGTGACCGCCGAGGTCGGGGCCGCTGCCGCGAGCACGAGCAGGCACACGCTGGTGGCGATGACCGGGTGGAGCCTGACGCGGTGGGTCCACCACGTGCCGCTGAGGAGGACGAAGACGGTCAGGACCGTCAGCAGGATCGCTCCAGCCGCACCGTCCGGCCACGGCAGGGTGCCGCCGGGGACGGTGGCACAGGTACGGGCGACTCGGGCGATCCCCAGTGCCGGCACCGCCCCGACCCAGCACAGGATCCTCGCCCCGAACGGCCAGATCGGGGCCACGGTCGCGGCAGCCACCCCGGTGACGGTCGCGGGGGCGACCAGCGGAGCAGCGAGCAGGTTGGCCAGCACGCCGACGACCGACACCGAGCCTTGGATCAGCACGACCACCGGGGCGCACATCGCCTGTGCCGCAACGGGAATGGCCATCGCAGGCCCCCATCCGTGGATGCGGCCCGGGAGCCGGCGCCCGATGGCTTCTCCCCAGCTGCGGGTGAAGAGCAGGAGCCCCAGGGTGGCGAGGGTCGAGAGGGCGAAACCGTAGGACCGGCTGAGCCAGGGGTCGACGACGAGCAGGACGACCACCGCCGCAGACAGGACCGGTATGCCGGCCGCTCGTCTCGACCGGCTCAGCCCGATCAGCCCGATGGTCCCCATCGTCGCGGCCCGGATGACGCTGGGCTCCGGCCGGGCGAGGACGACGAAGCCGGCCAGCACCAGAACCGCCACCAGCGGGCGCCAGCGACGTCGCACGCCAGCCAGCGACGCGCCGCCGAGAGCGCATGCGAGGACGATGGCGACGTTGCTGCCCGATACGGCGGAAAGGTGGGTCATACCGGTCGCGAGCATGGCGTCGGTGAGGTCCTGTGGCGTGTGGCTGGTGTCCCCGATGACGAGTGCAGGCAACAGGCCACGCGCATCGGGGGGCAGCGGGGCTGCCGCCTCACGCATTCCCGACCGCAGGTGTTCGGCCGCCCTGGCGACCAGGCCGGGCGCAGCGAGCGAACGAGGCGTGCCCCGGGGTCGCAGGACCGCGACGACGTCGTCCCCTGGTTCGGCCGCGAGCAGGATGCCTTGGACCCGCACCCGCTCGTGCCAGCGCACAGCCTCCCAGCGCTGGTCACCCATCACGAGGACCGGTGTCGACACCCGCGCAACGCGGCCTCGTCCCGTGACCTCGTCGACGCGCAGCGTGAGGCTCACGGTCGCGCCGTCGAGACGGCGGCCACCGACGACCACGGGATCCCTGGTCACGACACCGGACACGGTCACCGAGGCCTGCTGCGCCGCCAGGGACCGGATCGGGCCCGCCTCACGCGAGGACACGTGGGCAGCCGTCGCCGCGAGCACGAGCGCCACGGCAGCCAGGACCAGTCCGCCCAGCCCCGCGCCGCGCCGCCGGGAAACAGGTCGGGGCAGCCACCAGACCAGGACGGCCGCGACACCAGCACTGAACGCGGACGCGACGACCAGGAACGGAGGTCGGACGCCGAGCGTGGCGGCGCTGACCGCCCACGCCGTCACGGCGGGAAACAGCAGGCGCAGATCCAGGAGCCGAGGCTGGTCGACGCCCCGCCGCAGCGCTCCGGCGCTCCCGCTCACACCGTCACCTTGGGTTGCAGTGCGGCGAAGATCTTCTCCCCGATCCCACTGACCTCCCCGAGCTCGTCGACCGAGGCGAATCGTCCGTGTTCGGTGCGCCAGTCGATGATCCGCTGGGCCAGGACCGGGCCGACGCCCGGCAGCTCTTCGAGGTCGGCAGCGGACGCGGAGTTGAGGTTCACCCTGCCGGAAGCCGCCGAGGCACCGCCCGCGCCCGCGCCTGCTCCCGCGCCTGCCCCCGCGCCCGCGCCCGCTGTGCCAGCCCCCGCGACCACGACCTCGCCGGGCTTGGGCACGCGGAGCTGCTCGCCGTCGACCAGCGGTCGCGCCAGGTTGATGGCTGCGAGGTCCGCCCCCTTGCGAACCCCGGCCTTGGCCACGACGTCGGAGACCCGGGACCCGGCCGGCATGGTGAACACACCAGGGCTCTCCACCTGGCCGACGACGTGCACCGTCACCGTGCCCACAGGTGGTCCACCACCACCGGAGGCCGTGCTCGACGAGGCGAACCCGCTGCTGGTCGGCCCCCTGTTCCCGAGGGCCGACCCCGACTGTGACGGCGCCACCTGGGGCGTGCTCGCCGCCCTGGCCCAGGCCACGCGGGCTCCGAAGCCCACTGCCGCCACGAGCACCACCAGCAGGAGACCTGCCGCCGCGGCACGCGGCCCGCTGAGCCGGGCGCCCCGCAGGGACGCAGGGATGGTCAGGAACCGGGGGCCGGGTGGGACAGGACGGCGGTGGCGACCACCCCGTACGCCGCTGGGCGGGCGCGACGGGCCACTGGCTGGCTTGGCCGCCGCCGTCTCGATCCACGTGCGCTCCGGCAGCCAGGGGACGACCTCGGGCCGTGGCGACCCGAGCGCCGGAGGCTCACGCGTGCGGTCTGCGGCCTCCAACAGGGCCCGCGCGCGGGCTGAGGTTTCCGACGGTCGGCGACGGGACGGCATACAGGCACGCTAGGAAGCCGACCAGGCGCGCGACACGTCGTCGCAGCGGCCCTGTGGACAGCGTCCCGAGCCGGCTCAGCCTGTGGACGACGCGTCCCGTCGCGCCGAGATCCAGAGCTCAATGTTGCGCCGGTGCCGGTAGATGACGAGCAGGGCGAGGACAACGCACCAGGCCCCGGTCTCACGCTTGCCCACGGGCACCCACCGGAACCAGGTCAGCACTCCCAGCACCAGCAGCAGCACGCACGCCGACACCGAGGCCCCCGCCACCCAACGCATGCGCCAGACCAGCAGCCCGAAGACCACGAGCATGCCCACGCCGTACCACGGCTGCACGGCGAGGATCGCCCCCAGCGAGGTGGCCACCCCCTTGCCGCCCTGCCCCTTGAGGAACGGCGACCAGATGTGGCCCAGCACGACCGCGAGCCCGACCCACAGCCCCGTCACCGACCCGAGGAAGTGTTGGGCGACCAGGACCGGCAGCAGACCCTTGAGCACGTCGAGGATCCCCACAACGACCCCCCAGCGCGCGCCCAGGACGCGTCCGGCGTTCGTCGCTCCGGGGTTGCCCGACCCCGCGTGGCGCAGGTCCTTGCCGAGCAGCCTGGCCAGGATCGTCGCCGGGTTCACCGCCCCCACGACGAACGCGGCCACCGAGGCGGCCACGACCTCCACCAGGTCCCCCGTCGACACGTCCGCCAGAGCGGTCATGGGCTCGGCCGGGGTGACACGGCGACGGCGATGGTGCCCGGGCCGACGTGGGCGCCGACGACCGCGCCCAGCTCGACCACCTGGACCGCGCCCTTGCCGGCCTGTCCCCCGTCTGCCGTGGTCGCGACGTCTGCGACGCGTTCGCGCAGCCGCCCGGCGAGGTCGTCCGCCCGTGCCTGGGAGTCGAGGTGGTGCACCGCGATGTCGACGAGCGACCCGGCCTTCTCGGCGGCCTGCGCGGCCGACACGGCCAGCTCCTCCAGCCGCGCGAGCGCCCGCGACGAGGTGCGCACCTTTTCCAGCGGCCGGATGCTGCCGTCCACCAGCCCGAGGATGGGCTTGATCGCCAGGGCTGAGCCCAGGAACGCGGACGCCGAACCGATCCGGCCGCCCCGTCGCAGGTGCTCGAGCGTGTCGACGTAGAAAACCACAGTCGATGCCTCGGCTCGCGAACGGGCCCGCGCCGCAACGTCTTCCAGCGACGCGCCCTGCTCGGCCAACTCTGCCGCGGACAGCACGGCATACCCCATCGCCATGCCGAGCGACCGCGAGTCGACCACCGTCACAGGCACAGGCGACTGCTGCGCGGCGAGGTGCGCCGACTCGATCGTCGAGGACATGTCGGCCGAGATGTGCACCGAGACGATCCCGTCGGCTCCGCCTGCGGCCGCCTTCTCGTAGGCATCGAGGAAGGCCTGGGGCGAAGGACGCGAGGTCGACACGGGCTTGAAGGCTCGCAGCGCCGTGGCGACCTCGCCGGTCGTGATGTCCACGCCTTCGCTGAACTCGGTGCCGCCGACGATGACGTGCAGCGGCACCACCTGGATCGAGTGGGCCTCGAGCTCCGACCCCGGCAGGTATGCCGTGGAGTCGGTGACGATCGCGATGCTCACTTGCGCAGGCTATCGGTGCGGGCCACCGGTGCAGCGCAGGATCACATCGGGACGATGTTGACGAGCTTGGGGGCTCGCACGATCACCGTGCGGATGCCGCCCTTGGTCGCCGCGAGGACCTTCGGCAGCGCCAGCACCTGCTCGCGCAGGGCGTCCTCACTGATGTCCGCGGGCACCTCGAGGCGGTCGCGGACCTTGCCCTTGATCTGCACGACGCAGGTGACGGTGTCCTCGACGAGCAGGGCAGGGTCGGCCACCGGGAACGGCTCGAAGGTGATCGACTCGATGTGCCCCAGCCGTTGCCACAGCTCCTCGGCGATGTGGGGGGCGAGCGGCGCCACCATGACGACCAGCTTCTCGGCTGCCTCGCGAGGCACGGCCTCCAGCTTGGTCAGCGCGTTGTTCAGCTCGATGAGCCGAGCGATGGCCGTGTTGAACCCCAACGTCGGGAAGTCCTTGGACACCGCGTCGATGGTCCGGTGCAGGGCCCTGGCTGTCGCGTCGTCCAACGGCACCTCGGCCACCCGCACTGCGCCGGTCTCCTCGTCGATGACGTTGCGCCACAAGCGCTGCAGGAACCTCTGAGCGCCGACGACGGCACGGGTCTCCCACGGCTTGCTCAGCTCCAGTGGACCCATCGACATCTCGTAGACGCGGAGCGTGTCGGCGCCGTACTGCTCGAACATCTCGTCCGGGCTGACGACGTTCTTGAGCGACTTGCCGATCTTGCCGAACTCGCGGCTGACGGGTTGGCCCTGCCAGGTGTAGGACGTCTCGCCACTGGCGTGGTCGGGCACCTCGACGACCTCGGACGCCTCGACGGGCTGGCCTCGGTCGTCACGGTAGGCAGGCGCCTGGATGTAGCCCTGCGAGAAGTACTTGCGGAACGGCTCGTCACTGGTCACGTGACCGAGGTCGTGCAGCACCTTGTGCCAGAACCGCGCATACAACAGGTGCAGCACGGCGTGCTCGACCCCACCGATGTAGAGGTCCACCCCACCCGGGTCGACGACCCCCTCGGGCGAACCGACCACGGGCGTCTCCCGCGGGCCCATCCAGTAGGCCTCGTTCTCGGGGTCGACGAAGGCCTCGTCGTTCGCGGGGTCGAGGTAACGCAAGTAGTACCAACAGGATCCGGCCCAGTTGGGCATCGTGTTGGTCTCCCGGCGGAACTTGCGCATGCCGCGACCGTCGCCCAGGTCCAGCTCGACGTTGACCCAGTCCTCGACCCTCCCGAGAGGCGGTTCGGGCTGGCTGCTCGCGTCCTCGGGCTCGAACGTCTTGGGCGAGTAGTCCGGGACGTCCGGCAGCTCCACCGGCAACATCGAGTCCGGGACGGCGTGGCTGACGCCGTCCTCGTCGAAGACGATCGGGAACGGCTCGCCCCAGTAGCGCTGTCGGCTGAACAGCCAGTCACGCAGCTTGTAGCTGACCGTGGGCTGGCCGAAACCCTTGTGCGCCAACCACTCGATGATCGTCGCCTTGGCCTCGGCGACGCCCATGCCGTCGAGCGACACGTCGTCGTTGGACGAGTTGATCGCGGGCCCCTCACCGGTGAACGGCTCGTCCTCCGGGTGGCCCTCCGACGGCTGCACGGTGCGCACGCGCGGCAGCCCGAACTGGCCGGCGAAGTCCCAGTCGCGCTGGTCCTGTCCGGGCACCGCCATGATGGCGCCGGTGCCGTAGCCCATCAGGACGTAGTCGGCGATGAACACCGGGATCCGTTGCCCATTCACGGGATTCGTCGCGAACGCGCCGGTGAAGACACCGGTCTTGTCCTTGCCCTCGGTCTGGCGCTCCACGTCGCTCTTGCGTGACGCCGCCAGCCGGTATGCCGCGATGGCGGCTTCCGGCGACGCCTCGCCCCCGGTCCAGACGGGGTTGGTGTCGGGCGCCCACTCCCCGTCCGGGACAAGCACGTCCACCAGGGGGTGCTCCGGCGCCAGCACCATGAAGGTGGCGCCGAAGAGGGTGTCGGGCCGGGTGGTGAAGACCTCGATCGACGCGTCCTGGCCGACGACCGGGAAGGCGACCCGTGCACCCTGGCTACGACCGATCCAGTTGCGCTGCATGGCCTTGACCTTGTCGGGCCAGTCGACGCGGTCGAGGTCGTCAGCCAGCCGGTCGGCATACGCGGTGATCCGCATCATCCACTGGCGCAGGTTCGTCTTGAAGACCGGGTAGTTGCCGCGCTCGGAGCGCCCGTCGTTGGTGACCTCTTCGTTGGACAGGACCGTGCCCAGGCCGGGAGCCCAGTTGACCGGCGCCTGCGAGGTGTAGGCCAGCCGGGAGTCGTCGAGGATCTCGGACCGCTCAGCCGCCGACAGCTCCGCCCACTGCTGACCGTTGGGGGTGGGGCGGTCGCCGGCCTCGAACTGCTCGACCAGCTCGGCGATGGGGCGGGCGCGCCCCGTGCCACCGTCGGGGCGCACTGCCTCCGGGTCGTACCAGGAGTTGTAGATCTGCGTGAAGATCCACTGGGTCCACTTGTAGTAGCCCGGGTCGATGGTCGCGATGGTGCGGCGGTCGTCGTGACCGAGCCCCAGCCGGCGCAGCTGGCGCTTCATGACGACCATGTTCTCCTCGGTCGTCTTGCGCGGGTGCTGACCGGTCTGCACCGCGAACTGCTCAGCCGGCAGGCCGAAGGCGTCGTAGCCCAGGCAGTGCAGGACGTTCTTGCCGGTCATCCGGTGGTAGCGCGCGAAGACGTCGGTCGCTATGTAGCCGAGGGGGTGTCCGACGTGCAGGCCCGCGCCGCTGGGGTAGGGGAACATGTCGAGGACGAGCAGCTTCTCGCGACCCGCGACCTTGTCGGGCTCGGCCCAGGGACCCGCAGGGTTGGGCGCGTGGAAGGTGCCCTCCTCCTGCCAGCGGTCCTGCCAGGCCAGCTCGATCGTCTGGGCCAGGTCGGCGGTGTAGCGGTACGGCGTCTCGCTCATCTCATCCTCACGTCAGCTTGTACACATCTGAGTCTTCACACAGAAGAACCCCTCACGCAGGAGGGGTTCGCCGCGGTGACGTGGACCAGGTGGTCCGGACCGTCAACGCGGCTCGGGAAGAAGCAGCGACCGTGCCATGGCCAAAGGCTACCGCAGCGTGCTCCGGGCGGCCCATGTCCCCTCCGCGCCGGCGCCGCGCGGTCCGGTCTCGCCTACGGATACGTAGATCTGACGATGACAGGACGAGGTGGGGGTCGTACGTTTGGGCCATGCGGACAACGGACCGGATTGTGGCGCTGGTGCGGCGGACGACGCCGCTCCTGGGGCTGGTCGGCGGGCTCCTGTTCTTCGCCTACTGGTTCGTCAGGGCGCGTGAGGTGTCACTGCCGCCGCTCGTCGGCCCACTCCTGGACCTCGCGACCGTCCTGCTCCTCGGCACCGCCGTGCTCGGCTACCAGCTGGAGCAGGGCCTGGCGCCGGGGGCGTGGATCGGCTGGGCCGGCGTGGCCGCCGTCCTCGAGGGACTGGTCTCGTCACCGGCATCGGTGTGCCTGGGCCTGTTCCTGCTGGGAGTCTCGATCGCTCGCTGCGGTGTCCACCCGCGCGTGCCGGGGATCATCATGGCCACCAGCGGGATGGCCCTCTTCATCACGTACTTCATGTCCTCGGGTTTCGGGCGCGGATACGCCGAGGTCGGGTTGCTCTCCAAAGTCGTGATGGGGCTCGCCCTGATCGGCGTCGCCGCCTCGCTCGCAGACCTCCTCGTGCTCGAGCGGGGAGCCGAGCAGCACGCTCGGGCCTGACAGCCCGAGGCGGGCCTGACAACCCCGAGGCGGGCCTGACAGCCACGGACTCAGTCCGGCGGTTCCTTGGGGGTCTGCCCTCCATCGGCGGGGGTCTGCCCTCCATCTGCCGGGTCGGCCATCAGCTCGGCGCTGTCCAGGAGCACCGGCTCTTCGTACCCGGGCGGGTACGGCGGGTCCGGGGTCACGGGTGGAAAGATCGTCCCGTCGGGCTGCAGGTGTGAACTCTGGGTCATGGGTGACCACCTCCGTCAGCTACTGAAGTGCCCTTTGCAGCAGGGTTCAAACGTGTTTGCGAAGGTGAGCCCCTGGGTACAGCCACTGGGCCCGGAGGTGATCAACCCTGCCCCGGGCTTTCCCATCGTCAGGAGCACCAGTGTCCAACGACAGCCTCCCTGCCCTCCTGGAGGACCTGGCCGGCGACCACGACGCGTCCAGCCCCGTCGAGGAGATCGCCGAGGGTCTGGAGGCAATGGTGCTGCACCCGGACTACCCCTGCCTGGGAGCCCGTTCGGTGTTCAACCGCGATCGCGCCACCGTCGTCGTGCTGGAGGAGCTGGGCACGACCGCGAGCACCCGGCGCCTGCTCAGCGCCCTGACGTCGTTCGGGCGGGAGACAGATCGAGAGGCGGGCTTTGCGTCCCTGGTGGCCGTCTTCCGCGCGACCGAGGTCGCCGGCGAAGCCGATTTCGAGGAGCTGCTCTGGCGGCAGCTGGAGCTGCTGCACGAGGCCGACCACCAGCCGTGGGATCCACGCGTGTCGGACGACCCTGCCGACCCGCACTTCGCCTTCAGCGTCGGCGGGACCGCGTTCTTCGTCGTCGGCCTGCACCCGCAGTCCTCCAGGATCGCCCGACGGACTCCTCTGCCCACCTTGGTCTTCAACCTGCACGAGCAGTTCGAGGAGCTCCGGGGGTCGGACCGCTTCGACCGGATGCGTGACACCATCAGGCGCCGCGACCTCGAGCTGCAGGGAACCCTCAACCCGATGGTCGCCGACCATGGGCGGAGCTCGGAGGCCCGGCAGTACTCCGGTCGGGCAGTACCCCCGACCTGGGTGGCGCCGGCCAGCTTCGACGACGAGGAGACGACGTGAGCACCACGCTGGCACCGCAGACCGGGACGGGGTTCCTCCTCCTGGCCGGGCAGGTGCTGACCGTCACCGACCCTGAGGGCGGACAGGTGAGCGACCTGTTCTGCTTCAGTGCCGACGACCACGACGAAAAGCTGTCAAGCGGTCGCACCATCGACTACGCCAACACGATCTTCCTCACGACCCCTCATGTGCTCTACAGCAACCGCAGCGCCCCGATGCTGACGGTCGTCGAGGACACCTGTGGTCGTCATGACTTCCTGCTCACCCCGTGCAGCCAGGACACCTTCGACCTGCTCTACCCCGAGTTCGACGGGGCCTACCACCCCAGCTGCCTGGAGAACCTCAGCTCCGGCCTCGCACCTTTCGGTGTCCGGCCCGACCAGATCGGGACGACGCTCAACATCTTCATGAACGTCTGGCCCGAACCCAGCGGGGAGCTCCACATCGACCCCCCGACCTCCGTCGCGGGCGACCGGTTCTCCGTCCGGGCCGAGATGGACCTTCACGTGGGCCTGACGGCCTGCTCCGCCGAGAAGTCCAACGGTGGGGTGTGCAAGCCCATCGAGTACCTCGTGACGGACGACGTGGCCACGCGAACTGGCAGCGGGTGATACTGGGCGTCATGCAGACGCCCATCCCGCGGGAGACGACCGAGGCCTTTGCCTCCCTCGCCAAGCTCGTCTACTCAGGAACCGGATCGAGTGACGTCCTCGCCGCGATCTGCCGGACCGCCGTCGACGTCATCCCCGGGGCCGACCACGCCTGCATCTCGACGCTCGACGCGGACCAGCAGCTCCACACACAGGCCTCCACGGACGACGTCGCGAGCCTGATGGACCGGCTCGAGTCCGAGGCCGGCGAGGGGCCGTGCCTCGACAGCATCCTGGAGGACTCCGTCCAGCACGATGCCGACATCACCACCGCGACCAAGTGGCCCCGGCTCGCAGAGCTGACCCTGGCTCGCACCCCGGTCCGGGGAATGGTGGGCTACCAGCTCCTCGAGGGCCTGGGCGCCCGGGCGGCCTTCAACGTCTTCTCGGACACCCCTGGCGCCTTGACCGAGGAAGCTGCCGACGTCGGCGCCGTGCTCGCCGCCTTCACCTCCGTCGCGCTCGCGGCCACCGAACAGCGGGCCACCGCGGAGAGCCTACGGCTCGGGCTCCAGAGCAACCGCGAGATCGGCAAGGCTGTCGGGCTGCTCATGGCCGCCCACTCGGTGGGCGACGACGAGGCGTTCCGCATCCTGCGCGCCGCCTCGAACCACACCAACACCAAGCTCGCGGCTCTGGCCGAGCAGATCAACGCGAACCACCGCGAGGGTCTGCACGACGAGGCCCTGGACTGACCGCAGCGCGGCCGTCCACGCGCGAAGCCAGCCCGCACGATCCGGCCCCTAGGACCTGAGCAGCCGGTCCCAGGCCGTTCGGCTGAGGGCGCGGCGCAGTCCGCCGGTGAGGCGTGCGTTCGCACCGAGTGCGGCTCGAGCGGCGTTCCAGCCGCAGGCGCCGTGGACTCCGCCACCGGGGTGCGCGGAGGCGCCGGCGAGGTAGAGCCCCGGCACCGGTGTCTCGGGGCGTCCCAGTCCCGGGGTGGGACGGAACACGAGCTGCTGATGCAGTCCCGCGGTCCCGGCGTTGATGGCCCCGCCGAACAGGCTCCGGTTCTGCGCCTCCAGGTCCCCCGGCCCCTGGACGTAGCTCGCCACCCGGCCGTCGCGGAACCCGGGTGCGACACGTTCGACCGCGGCCTCGACCCGCTCCACGTGGTCGGCCAGCTGCTGAACCGACCAGTCCGGGCCCTGCGGGACGTGGGTGTAGGCCCAGGCCGACTCCGTGCCTTCAGGGGAGCGCGTGGCATCCGACGTCGTCATCTGCCCGAACAGGATGAACGGCCGCTCGGGGGTCCGCCCCACGGTCAGGTCCGCGGCGAAGTCGACGAAGCCGTCGTTGTCGACGCCGAGGTGCACGGTGCCTGCGCCCCTCGCGGCGTCGGCCGTCCAGGGCACCGGCCGGTCGAGCGCCCAGTTCACCTTCACGGTGGCGTGGTCCCACTGGAACCTCGCCAGGTCACGCTGCAGTCGGGCCGGCAGCGGGTGGTCGGCCAACAGGTCCCCGTAGAGGCTCGGTGCCGGCACGTCGGCGAGGACCGCACGCCCAGCCCCCAGGAGGGTGCCGTCCGCGAGCCTGACACCCGTGGCGCGGCCATGAGCGGTGGTCACAGCGGTGACCGGCGTGCCGGTCAGCACGCGCACTCCCGCGCTCTCGGCGCGACGACGCAGCGCACCCGCGAGCTCGCCCGCCCCGCCCTGTGGCACAGGGAACCCGACGTCCTGGCCGAGCATGCACAGCAACCAGCCGAACATCCCGCTTCCGGCGGAGTCGGGCGACAGGTCGCTGTGCAGGGCGTTGCCGGTGAGGAGCAGTCCGCCCCCCTGGCCGGAGAACCGCTCCTGTCCGAGCCGGCGGCTGGGGGTGATCGCAAGGCGCGCGAAGTCGAGGGTGTCCGCGGCGCCGAGACTGCGCAGCATCCGGGCGGCCGAGGCGACCGGGGGGAAGGGTGTGAACAACGCGTCCAGCAACGGGTCGCGAATCCGGTCCCAGCCGCGGACCAGCTCCAGCCAGGCCTCCCCGTCGCCGGCGGCCTCCGCCTCCAGTCCGGCGGCGGTGTCCTCGGCGCGCGAGCAGAGGAGGGCCGCGCTGCCGTCGTCGAGCGCATGGGCGAGCACGTGCGGGGCGCGCCGCCAGACCAGACCGTGCTCCTCCAGGTGCAGGTCGCGGATGATCGGGCTCGCGGCCGCCAGCGGGTAGAACGCGCTGAACAGGTCGGTGACATATCCGGGCGACGTCACCTCCGCGCTGCGGACTGCTCCACCCACGTCCTCGTTGGCCTCGACGAGCAGGACGTCCCACCCTGCGTCAGCCAGGGCGATGGCGGCCACCAGGCCGTTCGGTCCCGCCCCGACGACGACCGCATCCGCAGTGCTCACGCGCCTTGGTCCCTCTCGCTGGAGAATCGCTGGTTCGCCCACTGTGTCACCTGAGGACGCCGAGCACGATCAGGACCTGGCCGAGGTGGTAGGTCACCATCACCGTCAGCGGCCCGAAGCGGCGCGCCCGGACGAACCGGTCCAGCGCCAGGACCGCGTCGCTCACCATGAACACGGTGGCCCCCAGTGCCACCAGCAGGTGCCCCGTCGCCCACGCCGCGACGACCATGGCGCCGATGACCCCCATGTATGCCGCGACGGCGCCTGCCAGCACCGCCCCACCTTCGGCGCGCGCCGCCGGGACCACGCGACGACCCACCACGGCGACCATGGTCACGACGACTGCCAGGCCGACGAGACCGAGGTCGGCACGCGGCATACCGAGGTGGAAGAAGGCGACCACGAACGCCACGTGGGCCGCCAGGAAGCTCCCGAGCCCCACGATGAACCGCGGTTCGCTGTCGGAGAGGAGAGCGACGTCTCCGGCCAGGCTGAGCCCGAGCGCCGCGAGCAGCCACCAGCCCGCGGTGGACTCAGACGCTCCCATCGCCGATGCAGCCACCGCCAGCAACACCAGGACCAGTGGTTTGAGGACCCACTCGCGTCGGCGGCCGCGCACTGCGACGGCCCACCAGTCCAGGGGTGCCGCGACCGCCACGGCCGCCAGGCTGGTCAACGCGAGCTCGGGCACGGGCCCAGCGTGACAGACGCTCAGTGGTGGTATCGATGCATCAGGGCGTGACCTCGCCCACGGGCGATGAGCCAGCGATTCACCGGCACGGTGACGACGAAGGCAATCGCCAGGGAGGCCAGCAGGGTGCCCCAGAACAAGGAGCTCGCGAGCCCGGCCTCCATCGCGCCGGGGATGGCCACGACGAACGCGTTGTCGACCAGCTCCATCACCGAGATGGACACGGTGTCGGAGGCGAACGCGACGCCGAAGGCCGCCGCGAGCGGCAAGCCGGCCGCCAGCACGGGCCGCAGAGCCAGCGAGTAGCCGAAGACGAACGCCAGGGCGATCGACAGGACGACGGTCGCGAGGTTGCTCCAGCCGAGCGCGGAGCCGATCACCATCCCCAGGACCTCGCCGATGGCACAGCCGGTGAGGCAGTGCAGCGTCGCGCTCACCGCCTGCCGCCACAGGGACTGCGTCATCACATGCGTGTGCTGGTGGCTCATGACGAGGCCAACCATACCCCCTATGGGTATATTCCATGCCATGAGGACCCGGTGTCGGGCCCTGCACCTACGCTCGCGACCATGACCGCACCCGTCCCCAGCCCCGACGACCTGCGCATCGTGGTCGACGCGATCATGATCGGCTTCGCCCAGGTGCCCGACGACGGGTGGGCGCGGCAGGCCCACGGCCTCGTCTGGGACTGTCGCGACACCGCCGCCCACGTCGTCGACGACTTCGCCGCCTATGCGATGAACCTGTCGAGCCGTGAGGTCCACCTCGACGAGTACGTCCCGTTCCTCGACCCGCCCCAGTGGCAGCCCACCACCCCGCCGAACCTGGTGTGGCCCGACCCCGCCAAGGGCACGGCGGCCATCGTGCGTTGTCTCGACGCCGCCGGGGGGCTGCTTGTCGCCGTGACTGCGACCGCTCCCCCGGGCCACCTCGGCTACCACCCAGCCGGCAACTCCGACGCGTCGGGGTTCGGCGCGATGGGCATAGTCGAGGGGGCGGCCCACGCGTGGGACGTCCTGACGGCGCACGGCATCGACTTCAGCATCGACGACGACATCTGCGTCTGCGTCCTCAACCGGCTCTTCCCCGGCTCCATCCGCACCGGCGACGGCTGGCACGACTTCCTCACCGCCACCCACCGCACCGAGGCCAACCGGGCCCCGCACTGGCGCTGGGACTCGACCGTGCGCGACAGCTACGGCGACTGAGTCTCCCGACCTGAGCGCAGCCGGCGCACGACGGCCAGGAGGCGTTCGGTCTCGTCTTCGGTCAGGCCGACGCGCAGCTCACCCAGCAGGGTCGGGAGCTCCCCCGCCGCCAGCTCGCGGTGTTCGGAGGGCTCGCCGGGACGGCGAACCGTGACCGCCTCGTGCGTGACCGTCACGTGCCGGTCCGGCAGGTGACGGGTGAGCATGAGCCCGTGCCGGAAGTGCGACGTCGGATAGGTGCTGGTGAAGTGGTGCCCCGCCCGCACGTCGACCTGCTGGACAGGCAGGTCGTCGGTGGTGTGCATGAGCTCCCAGGCCCCGTCCCGCTGGCGTTGCAGCTCCCACGTCGGACCACCGGCCGGGTTCTCGTGGCGCTGGAGACGGTAGGCCCAGCCCCCGTGGTCGTCCAGCGCGCCGTCCACGAAGCGGATCGGGTGCATCAGGCTCAGGCCGAAACCGGGGTCGGCCAGCCACGACGTTCCGTCGACCTGGAGCGCGAGCACGCAGTGGGTCCTGGCCGAAGCGGTCACGTCGCCGACCCGTGCGAGCCGCCGCTCCACCTCGTACCCGAGGGCGGTGAGGACGGCGCCGAAGAGCGTGGCGTGCTCGAAGCAGTACCCCCCACGACCACGACCGACGAACTTGGCCTGGACGTCGGGCAGCTCCACACCGGGGTGCTGCTCGAGCAGGACGTCGATGTTGTCGAACGTGAAGGTGCGCACGTGCGCCTCGTGCAGGGCCTGCAGGGTGGCCAGGTCGGGCTTCTCGACCCGGACGCCGACTCGCGTGAGGTAGCCGTCGACGTCCACCACCGTCGACGGCAGCCTCAAGACTGCGTCGGGTGGGCGCACACCGGTGTTGCCCTTCTCGAACGCGGTCGCCACGTCCGCATGCTACGTCGCCGGTGTTCGGGCTGCGATGCGCCACAGCGCGATGAACGACCGGACGAAGAGCACCCGGTCGTTCATCGTGGGCGGGCGTGCCGGTCGCTGCCAGCGCCCAGGCATCCCCTGTTGCCTTCCCGACGCTCACCTCGACCGACCTCAGCCACGGCCAAGCGGACGGTTCCCACCGTTCGTGCGAACCGCTGGCAGCCGCCCTCACCCAACCCAGCCGGCGCCACCACTCGGTGTGGGTCGCCGCCTGATGAAGGGTTCCACGCGCGCCCGTGGCACGAGTAGTGTCAAAAGCGGAACTTTGGCGCGTCATTGCGGGGGCGGCTGTGGGGGATCAGGACCTTGTGAGGCTCAGTGTCGAAGCTGCCCACCTGGCCGTGCGCGGCCAACCGTACGGCGAGCTGCTCGCGAACGCCGTGCACCGTCAGCTGCGCGCCGACGCCGGCGCCGGCCTGACGACCTGGACTGTGGGGGCTGACGGAGCGGACCGCGTGTCGGTGGACGTGGCCGGGCAGGACCCGCTGGATGCAACCTACGTCGAGCGGGCCAAGGCGGTGGTGTCGCAGCACCCGTCGTTCAGCGCCGGCCTGCCGGAGCTGGCGACCCACCGGGTCAGCGACCTGACCCCCATGGGCCCGTTCTGGGACTCTGAGCCGTACGAGGCGATGCATGGCTTCTGCGGCGGACGCTACCCGGCCGCCCTGACTCTGCTCGCGACCCCCACCACCCTGGTCTTCCTCGGCGTCCACCGCAGCCGTCACGACTTCAGCGACGACGACATGCGCCGCCTGGAGCTGGTCCGTCAGCCCCTGGCCAGCGCTCTGGTCTTCCGACACCAGCTCGAGGACGCCGCCCGTCGGATGCAGACGATCCTGCCGCCCAGTGTGACGTTCACCGACCGTGAGGCCGAGGTCCTGGCCCTGGTCGCGCGGGGCTGGACCGACCGGCGCATCGCCCACCGCCTCGGCATCACCGAGCGCGGCGTCCGCAAACGGGTGTCGACGGCCCGCGAGCGCGTCGGTGCCCACAGCCGAGCCCAGGCCGTCGCACTCTGGTCCAAGCTCAACCCCTGAGGGCAGCGGGACCGCACGGCGCGGCGTCAGGTCCAGAGCGTGAGCTGCCTGCGATGGTGCGCGTAGTGCAGTGCGGGGTAGGCGTACACGTCGAACAGGGTCATGTGCGGCTCGAAGTACGGGTCCCACCGCGTCGGGAAGGGCATCCCCTGAGCCAGCCGGTCCTCGGGTGCCTGCTCGAGGCTGCGGACCAGCGCGCCTATCGTCCGGTCACACAGCCACCCCATGCGGGCGTGGTCGAACACGAGCGCCCCGCCGCACGAGCCGGCGTAGTTGACCCAGTGGAACGGCACCGTGCCCGCGTCCAGGAACCACACGAAGGTCCGGCCGACCGAAGGTGGCAGAACGGAGAGAAGACGAACCAACGGCACGAGTCGTCTGACGATCAGGAACCCGAACACCATGTGGAAGAGCAGCTGCTCGTTGGTCCATCTGGTGCCGTTGGAGCGTGCACGGAGCAGTGCTGGGGTCGTCGCCGCCAGCAGGCGGTGCAGGTCGTCCCTGCACCAAACAAGGTCGGCGACGACGGCGTTGCGGTCAGCAACCTCCCCGCCATCGCTCTCGCGGTGCCTCACGGGGCGGCCACGACCATCAGGGCAGGTGTCGGTCCAGGCGGCGCAGCAGCGACCCGACGACCGGCCAGTCCTGGGCGCCGGCGCGCATCACGCGGCCACGGACCACCGCGACGCCCCGGCGGACCCTGACGCCCGGGGCGCCGCGCCCGGCGTTGGCGCGGGCTCGCGCGCGTCGGTGGAGCCATCGCGCGCACCCGGTGCACACCCCCACCTCCGGGTGCGTCCCCAGCCGCGTGAGGTCGCGCTCGTCGAAGCCGTTCCCGCAACACCAACAGAACAGCCGCTCCACCCGCTCGTGCTCCACCGCCGCCTCTGCTGCCATGAGCCCATCGTCACCCCACCACCCACCCTGTGGCCAGAGGTGTCGCACGCTGAGGGCCTCGTCGAGGTGCACACCGGGGCGGTCGGGCTCCTGCGTGACCTGCAAGACCTCCACCGTCCAGCCGCGCTTGGCCACACCTCGGCCCAGGGCGGGGGTTTGAGCTTGGCGCCTGCGGGTATGACCTCAGCCTCTGGAAAGGAGTCGACCGTGTCGAAGGATCTCAGTGACAGCGAGAACCGCAAGAAGCTGAAGAAGTCGTCGTTCGCGCTGCCGGAACAGGAGAAGTACCCGATTCCTGACATCGAGCACGCTCGGAATGCTCTGGCCCGGGTGGCCCAACATGGAACAGCGGCCGAGAAGAAGCAGGTCCGGTCGGCTGTCGAGAAGAAGTATCCGAGTCTGAAGAAGGACGACTGACGAGCCGGATAGCCACCCTCACACTCGACTGGCGGTCGACTCACCCAGAGGTCGAAGTGGGCGTCCACCCGCAAAGGGTGCGCTGATGGTTCGCTTTCGGTGTCGCTCGCGAGATCGCGTTCGCGCTCCAGGACTCGTCGCGGTAGCTCAACGAACGTCGTGATCGCCACCACGAGTAGCCCGCAGGCGGCGCCCACGCTCCACGTCCTCGGCTTCCTTCGCGTCCGCCTTGTCCGTGCCCCGGGTGTCGCGGGCCGGCAGCTGCACCGTCTCCTCGGCGGGTATGCCGGACTGGAGCTCCCGTCCGCGCTCGAGCTCGGCGTCGAGCTCCGCGCCGAACAGCAGCGCCACGTTGGTGATCCACAACCACAGGAGGAAGACGACGACGCCTGCCAGTGCGCCATACGTCTTGTCGTAGTTGGAGAACGAGCTGACGTAGAAGCCGAAGGCGGCCGACGCGAGGATCCAGACCACGATAGCGACGACCGCACCCACACTCACCCAGCGGAAGCGTGGTTGCTTCACGTTGGGTGTGACGTAGTAGAGGATCGCCACCACGAGGACGACCACGAGAAGGATCACCGGCCACTTGGCGACGTTCCACAGCAACACCGCGGTCGAACCGAGCCCCATCGCATCACCCACGGCACGGGCTGCGGGACCGGTCAGCACCAGCGCCATCGCCACCAGCGCGACCAGGACGACCTCCGCCAGCGTCACTGCGAGCATGACGGGGCGCAGCTTCCAGAACGGCCGTCCTTCCCGGATCTCGTAGATCCGGTTCATGGCACGCCCGAACGAGCCGATGTAGCCGGAAGCAGACCACAGGGCAGTCACGAGCCCCACCACGAAGGCGATCCCGGCGGCCCCCTCCCGATCTGCCATGGTCTTGAGCGTCGGTCCGAGCGTGTTCGCGGCCGAGCCGGCGCCGACGTCGCGCAGGATCCCCAGCAGGGTGTCGACGGTCTGCTGGCCCTGGCCGAAGAGGCCGACAAGGGACAGGAGGGCGATGACAGCGGGGAACAGCGCCAGGACGGCGTAGTAGGTCAGGGCCGCCGCGAGGTCGGTGCACTGGTCTTTGCTGAACTCGCGAAGGGTCTTTCGCGCGATGTACTGCCACGACTCACGCGTGACCTCCGTCGGCGAGTCGGGGACGGCAGCATCCGGGCTTGAGGATTGGCGTTCGGCTTCGTGGTGCGTGGAGTGGGTTTCGGCGGACATGACGCTCCTTCAGGCGGGGAGGGCTGGGTCGGTCAACCTCTGGGCGCAGCGTCCCCGACCTCATCTCTCGTGGGTATGGGTTTCGTGGTCTGAGCGGGCCAATGCGCATACGCGACCATCGTTCAGGTTGCCTGCGACGACAGCTGCGTCATCACCCGCGGGACCCACGGGAGCACCTCTCGGGCGAGGAAGCCCACCGGCGCCTGGTGTTCACTGACCGCCCTGCCGGCCGTCAGGTGGAGCACCACGCCCCAGGCTGCCGCGCCCTCCGCCGGGACGCCTCGCGCAAGTAGTCCGGCGACGATGCCTGCCTTGACGTCGCCAGACCCTGCGACCCCGAGACCGGGAACTCCCGGGTGGCGCCACACGACCGCCGAGCCAGGTGCGGCGATGTACGTCGTTTCGCCACCCGCGACCACAGTGGCGCCGCACCGGTCCGCAAGCTCGGCACAGCACTCCCCGGGATGGGCTGCGACCTCGCTCTTGTCCCGCCCGAGCGTCTCTGCGAGCTCGGACTCGTTCGGTGTCAGGACCGCCCTTCCGTCGAGATGAGCGACCCCGTCCGGGTGTTCGGTCAGGTAGGCCATGGCCAGGGCATCCAGCACCAGAGGACAGTCCAGTCGCGGCACCAGTTCGTCGAGCAGGTCGTTGGCCGAGTCCGGTGACATCAGCCCCGGCCCCAGCAAGAGCGCGTCGCAACCGTCAGCGAGCGTGAGCACCTGTTCGGCCGCCTTCGCGGCGATCTCGCCGTCGCTGGTCTCGTGCAGGTCGGTGACCAGCGCCTCTGGGAGGGCGACGCTCACGGCGACGGCCACGCTCTTCACGGTCGCGAACTGTGGCTTTCCGGCGCCGGCCCGCATCGTGGCCTCCGCAGCCAGGAGCACCGCTCCGGGAGTCCGTCGGCTGCCCCCGACCACGACCACGCGACCCCGTCCCTCCTTGCCCCCGCCCGGGTCCGGTAGTGGCCACGCGCCGAGTTGATCGGTGCCCAGGTCCCGGACGGTCCGGCTCATGACGCGCTCCCGCGCCCTGCGTGCTCTGGCTCGTGCGTGGCCGGAACGCCGCTCGACTCCACCACTGCGGACGACGCGTACTCGACGAGCTCGGGTACGCCCGCCGGTCCGCGTCGGTACGTGGTGGTCGAAGCGTTGGGGACGTCCACCGTCTGGTCCAGCGTGAGGACTGCGGCCTCGTCCATCCCCTCGAGCACGTAGCGGAAACAGGTGATCACCGCCTGGTGGGTGAAGATCCACAGCCGGTCGGTGGCCGGGCGGGTGCCGACGTCACGCAGGAACGAGCGGACCCGCAGGGCTACGTCACACCAGCTCTCACCGCCGGGTGGCCGGTAGTAGAACTTCCCGAGGTGCTCACGCCGCCGCGCCTCGTCGCCGTACTCGTCGCGGATGCCGGTGCCGGTGAGCCCGTCGAACAGTCCCAGCTCGCGTTCGCGCAGCCGCTCGTCGCGCATCACTGGGGTAGCGAGACCAGCCGTGGCGAGCGCCAGCTCGGCCGTGTCCGCGCTTCGCCGGTAGGGCGAGCTGACGACGGCAGTCGGTCTCGCGGTCGCGCCCAGCTCGCGCAGATGCCGCCCCAAGGCGTCCGCCTGTTCGCGCCCCGTGTCCGAGAGGGGCACGTCCGCGTCGCGGTCTTGCAGGTCGAGTCGGGCGGCCCCGGCTTCACGGGCCGCGCGATCTGCCAGGTTGCCGATGCTCTCGCCGTGACGCACCAGCACGAGGCTGGCCGGTCCTAGTCGCTGCATGTCGAGCACGAAGCTCTCCCTCCTCGCGAGGACCGCCGTTGGCCGCTCTAGGTGTGCGATGCATGTACATGCCCGCTACCCCGTCCCCGGGCCAGACAAACAAGCCCGCGCCATCCGTCCCGCGATCGTGAACCCTGCCGTTGTGCGCGTTTGAGTCAGAGTGGTTGTGGGAACGGTGAGGTGAGCACCCATGGACACGCCGGRTGTGATGCAACCCCGGGAGACACCAATGACCTCGCCCACCGCGCCGACCAGCCCCCAGGCCTCGAGCTGGGCGGACGAGCTCGGCACCTACCTGAGCCCTCGATGCTTTCCAGCCACGCACGATCACCTCGCCGCCACGTTGATCAAGCAGCATGCTCCAAGCCATCTCCTGTGGCACCTGTCGGTCGCCACCAGGACACAAGAGTTCCGGTCGTTGGACGAGCTCGTCGAGCACTTGGTCATCGCGGCTACGCGCGCCCCACTGACCAGTTTCGGCGATCCCGCCTGACCCACAGCGGCGCGTTCGGCCCCCGGATCAGCAGTGCGCAGCGCCCGACATCGGTCTAGAGCAGCCGGGTCTTCACCAGGATCCGGGCGAGTTCCGCATCCTGTATGCCGGCTCGTTGGGCGGCCTCGTGGAGACGTTGGCTTGCCGCCTGGTCACCCACGCGATGCGCGGCCATGATCATGCCGACGGCCTGGTCGGTGACGAACTGGTCTCGCATCGTCTCCGGTGTCTGTTGCGCCCGACGCACCCCGGAGAGGGAGAGGTCGGCATTGGTCACGGCGCCTGCCGGCCACCCGCCGCATTCGGCGGCCAGCTCGGAGTGCAGCCCGTCAAAGGCCGTGGGTGTGCTTCCGTAGGTTGACCCCGCCGACGACGACGTGGTCCTCCAGGAGGGGAATGGAGAGCGTGCTTTCGACGCCGGCGGTGTTCTCCGCTCGCGCGAACAGCAACCAGTTGCCTTCGTCGAGGGGATCCGAGCCGGTCGTCGCCACGACGGCGCCCTGCTGCATGGACTCGACGCAGGGGCCGTTGCCGAGGTACTGCACCGCGTCCAGAGACGCGACGTCCAAGCCGGTGGCGACCCACGTGAACGCCAGTCCTTGCTGCAGAAAGGACAGCGTCAGGCCAACACACTCCGGGGCAAGCGCGCCCACCCGGTCGGCCATGGCGCCGAACCGAGCCGTCAGGTCCTCATCATGGAACCGTGACATCTCGGCCAGCGCCAAGCGCGTCTCGGGAATTCCTTCCATGCTCTCGCTGACCTCCGCTAGACCGTCTACGTCACATCTACCCGATCCCGCGTCAACTATGCAATGCACCGACCACTCGCTTCGAGCCCGTGGCGTCGGCGGATTCCGCGTCGTATTCTTGGCCTTGGTCGAGAAGTGGCCTTCCCACTTGGGAGATCCCTCAGGGTCGTCATGTAGGAGGTAGCCGGTGACCCGCGACGGTGCGCAAAGCGACGGCCAGACGATGTCGTTCGAGTACGAGGCCGAGAGTGGCCGCTGGACCTGGTCCGAAGGTCTGCGAGAACTCCACGATCTGGCACCTGACGAGGCACCCACCACCGATCTCATCCTGGATCACATGGTCGAAGAGGACCGTCCGGTCATGATTGCCAGGTTTCAGCATCACCTCGACCACCCGGGCCCGTACTCGTGTGTCTACAGCCTCGTTCGCGGCGATGGCCAGATTCGCCGAGTCATCTTCGTCGGGGAGAGCGAGGCCGTCGGTGGAGAGGTCAAGCGGCTCACTGGTTTCGTCGTCGACCTCACCGAACCCATACGCGAGACCGCCAGGGCTGCGGTGGCCGCCTCCGCGGAGCATCGGGCAGCCATCGAGCAGGCCAAAGGGGCGTTGATGCTGACGTTCGGCGTTGAGGAGGACGGCGCCTTCGAGCTGCTCCGGGCGTACTCCAGCCGGCACAACATCAAGCTCGCGGAGGTGGCGCACCGCATCGTGGCCGGCCTCTGCGACCCTGCCTTCAGCCGGGACGAGCCGGTCCGCAGCCTGCTTGACATTGTCATGTCCCTTGAACCCAGCGATGGTGCAGGCAGTCTTCCGACCCGTTCATCGTGGCACTCGACCTGACGCATTCGTGTGCTGGCGCGAGGCTGACGTGTCTGGTCACCTACCGCCGAACTGCGCGCGGATCGGGGGGACGAGCCGTCTGCGGATGCGCCGCACCGTGAGCGGGTCGTACGCCATCGCTTCGGGACGCATCGCAATCGCGATCAGCCGACGGTCGTACTCGGAGGCACTCATGCCCCACCGCTGCGCGACCTCTTGGTCCCTCGCACCGGCGTGGCGCCACCATTCTCGTTCGAAGTCGAGGATGGCCATCTCCGTGTCAGTCACAGAGGACCTCCTTCAGCAGGGCGCCCGACGACGGGTGCGGATAGGCCTTCCTTACCCGCTGGAGGTGCTCGTCAATCCACCACTCGGTCCCCGATTCCCGGGGCTTGGGGGTAGCGAGCCGCCATCCGCTCACGCCTGCGCCGGTGGGGTTCACCGGGGATCCGGTCGGCCGAGGCTCGGCCCCACCGCGTCAGTTTCGTATGCCGGGTGCCGAGTTCCGGCCTTCCTCGCGATTGCGAGGTGACCACCGAGGTATCCCGCCCCGCTGGCGACGACGGTAGCCGCCATGCTGGCGGCCACGCCCGAGCCGTGCTGGCCGCGACGTCGCAGACCCAGGGACACGGCATACAAGCCAACAGCCCCGAGGTTCAGCGCCGCGTGCAGCGCGCCGACACGGTTCTCCGGCCGGTTCAGCTGACGCCACTCAGCCATGCCCGTGACGACGGTGGGCAGCACAGACACGAGGCCCGCCGCCAGCAACAGGCGCGCAGCGGGGCGGTCAGCTCGCCTGCCACGCACGTCGAGCAGCACCGCCGAAGACCAGAGCCCGATGGGGACATCCGTCATGACCGGGTGAAGTGCGTGACCCGTACCTGCGCCCAGCAGCAGCGAGCGAGTGGGCTCCGCGGCGAGCGGCCTCGACGCAAACTCGAGCACACGACCCAGTCGGTCCAGAGCCGCCGACGACTCGAGGCGGTGCATCGCGCGGACGACCATGTCGTCGCCTTCGCCGCCCTGCGGGACTGCATCGGGTAGGGCACACGGATCCGTGAGTGTCATCCCCACCCATTACCCAGGCGCGGGAGATCCCAACCCCCGGGCGACAGGGAGAGGGCCCCTGACCAGCGATTCCGCTGGCCAGGGGCCATCTCGTCTTCGGTGGAGGGGATCCGCCAGGGGACGCGAATCGGCCCTGTGAGCAGCAACCCCTCTGTGTGGAGGTTGGCCCGCAACGAGCGGGCGCTCCTCAGTGGGTGTGGCTTGGCTCGCTGATGGCGCGAAGGGTTGCGGGGGCCGCAACAGGCACTCGGCGGACCCCGACCGATCAGCCGCCTGTCGGCAACGTCAGGCTGTCCACCTAGATGTAGGACATCACTACTTGGGGGAGATATGTCCCGACCGATGCCGTTCTGTCGTTTACGGACGGCACTAGGGTACCTTGGCGCTAGATCGGGGACTCTGGCTGGAGGTGGCGGGATGAGTGCCGAGGACAAGTGCTACGAGGTCTCGTGGGACGAGGCAAGCGGTACGGCACGGACCGATTGGCTCCCGGGTGCGGTGTGCGGCATCGAGGAGGCTCGCGCTGTGGACGCCGAGATCAAGGCCCTAGGACGGGGCAAGGTGCTCTCCTTGGTCGACCTTCGTCAGGTTGAGTCGATTGACCGTCCCGCTCGGGAGTTCTTCATGGACCGCAATCCCAACTACCGAGCCGTCGCGCTCATCGCCGCGTCGGCCTCTACGCGAATGCTGGCCAACTTCTTCATGGGGCTGAAGCGAGGCGCGATCCCGGTGAAGATGTTCACCTCCGAGGCGGACGCCGTCGCGTGGCTGCAAGTGCAGGCATGACCGAGGCCCGTCAGACGGGCATCGACAGCATCATCGAGCTGCTCACCAGCCTCGCCGCCGGCGACCTTGATGCCCGCGGGGCACGCCCCGCGGAGGATGACGACCTCGACGCCGTGGTGGTCGGAATCAACATGCTGGCTGAGGAGCTCAGCGCCAACCGCTCCGAGCTCGAGCAGCGCGTTGCCAGCCGCACGGCGGAGCTCGAGGTCGCCCGCAAGGAGGCCACGGAGGCTTCACGCTTGAAGTCAGAGTTCCTGGCCACGATGAGCCACGAGATCCGGACCCCCATGAACGGAGTCATCGGGCTCACCGAACTACTCGGGCACACCGACCTGGACGAGACCCAGGTCCAGTACGTCGACAACCTCCAGAACGCCGGGCAGGCCCTCCTCCAGGTCATCAACGACGTCCTCGACTTCTCCAAGCTCGAGGCAGGAATGGTCGACTTCGAACTCGTCGACCTCGATCCCCGGTCGTTGGTCGAGTCCGTGGCGACTCTGATGGCACCCATGTCCGCGCGCCAGGAGCTGGAGCTGATCGCCTACTGCGCCCCCGAGGTCCCAGCGCGACTGGTCGGCGATGAGGGACGGCTGCGCCAGATCCTGCTCAACCTCGCCTCCAACGCGGTGAAGTTCACCGACAAGGGCGAGGTGGTGATCACCGCACGGATGAGCACGACGGACCCGGGCCGGGTGCGCTTCCAGGTGACCGACACAGGAATCGGCATCGCGGAAGATGCGCAGCACGCCATGTTCGACTCCTTCACCCAGGCCGACCCGTCCACCACGCGCAGGTTCGGTGGCAGCGGTCTCGGACTGGCGATCTCGCGCAGCCTGACCGAGGCGATGGGCGGCGCCATCGGAGTGGACAGTGAAGAAGGCGTTGGCAGCACGTTCTGGTTCGAAGTGCCGCTCCCCGTGTCGGCGACCGGTCCACCCCGGGTACCGCGCCGCGACCAGCTACAGGGACTGCGGGTCTTGGCCGTGGACGACAACGCCACCAACCGGCTGGTGCTCCACGCGCATCTCACGGAATGGGGAACGCGACCCGACGTCGTCGAGCATCCAAACGCGGTCGTTGGCATGATGCGCGCCGCACTCGCCTCTGGCGATCCCTACGCGATCGCGGTGCTCGACAGGTGCATGCCGTACATCGACGGCCTCGAGCTGGCGGGCCTCATCCGCGCCGAGGATACGTTGCGCGGCACTGCGCTGATCATGCTGTCGTCGTCGATCGAGATCGACCGGGCCGAGCTGCGGCGCGCCGGGGTCCAGGACGCGTTGAGCAAGCCGGTGCGCAGTTCCGAGCTCTTCGACCGACTCCTCAAGCTGGTGGCGGATGCGCCCACCACGGCGTCCCAGCAGGCGGAGAAGCCCGACGCGGCGCGCGCGGCGACGGCTTCGGGACGCGTGCTCGTCGTCGAGGACAACACCGTGAACCAGCTCGTCGCCGAGGGGCTGGTCACACACCTGGGCTACGACGTCGACATCGCCGAGAACGGTGTCAAGGCCGTGGAGGCCGTCACGTCCGTCGACTACGTGGCCGTGCTGATGGACTGCCACATGCCCGTGATGGACGGGTACGTCGCGACCCAGGAAATCCGGCGGCGGGAGAACGGCGGTATACGGGTGCCGATCATCGCCATGACAGCGGGCGTGACGCCCGCGGATCACGAAAGGTGCTTGGTGGCCGGGATGGACGCGTACATCCCCAAACCCGTCGCCCTGAGAACACTCAAGGACGTTCTGGACCGCTGGGCGCGCCCCGCCCATCGCCGGGCAAACCAACCCGACCCTGAGCCGCCGAGCTCGCTCGACAGCGACACATTGGCCTTGGACCCGGAGCGCCTCGCGGCCTTGGACCCCGGGCGCCTCTCGGCCCTACGCGAGCTCGGCGCAGCAGCCGGGCCCGGGCTCCTCCCGGCTCTAGTCGACGCCTTTACGACCGCTTCCCCGGCCCTGCTCGCGACGATGCGCCGAGCCCTCGACGCCAACGACACCAACAGCCTGCGAAGCGCTGCCCACGAACTCAAAGGGTCAGCGGCGAACCTAGGCGCCCGCCGCGTCGCCGACCTGGCCCGTCAGGTCGAAACCGGCGGAGAACCAGCTGACGTCGCCTTGCTCGATTTGCTGGGGTCCGAGCTCAAGCTCGCAGAACGACTGTTGCGCGCTGCCCTCTGACAGAGGGAACGCGCAGCCCACGTCGCTATCGCATACGAGCCGAGCCCGGTCAGCCTTCCAGGTTCACCACCGCTTGCGGCAAAGCATGCTGATGGACACCGTCAGCGGGATCAAGACCATCGACGAGTCGCTGTCGGACGCCTTTGGACGCGGGACGCTCAAGACCCAGCACGGGTCCACGAGGGCCGAAAGGCTCGGCCGACCCGCTTCCGGCGTTGCGCACAAGGAGGATGTGGCGCCGCGTCCAGCCAGGTGACGCCTTCCGGCTGAAGACGGCTCCCGCTTGACAGATTAACTGAGCGTGCTCATTATTGAGGTCACTCAGTTAATCTGTCGAGGAGAAGTCAGCATGCGAGCGTTCGTCGTGAGGCAGTACAAGGGTCCGTTGCAGCAAGCGGATGTCTCCGAGCCCGTGGTCGGAGAGCGCGACGTGCTGGTAGAGGTCCAGGCTGCCGGGCTCAACATGCTCGACGAGAAGATCCGGACGGGCGAGTTCAGGCAGATCCTCCCGTACAAGCTGCCGCAGATCCTCGGCAACGACGTCGCCGGAACGGTGATCGGCGTCGGTGCGAAGGTGCAGGGCTTCAGGCTCGGCGACGAGGTGTATGCCCGGCCCGACAAGGACCGCATCGGAGCCTTCGCGGAACGCATCGCGGTTGCCGAGGCGGATCTGGCGCTCAAGCCCGCGTCGGTCAGCTTCGAGGAAGCGTCCTCATTACCGCTGGTGGCGTTGACCGCATGGCAGGCGCTCGTCGAGCGGGGCAACGTGCAGCCAGGACAACGGGTCCTCATCCACGGCGGCGCCGGCGGAGTAGGAACGATCGCGATCCAGCTCGCCAAGCACCTCGGTGCCACGGTCGCCACCACCGTCAGCACCGGCAACGTCGACTTCGTGCGCGCACTCGGGGCGGACGTGGTCATCGACTACCGCCGCCAAGACTTCGAACGGCTCCTTGACGGGTACGACCTCGTGCTGGACAGCCTCGGCGGGACAAACCTAGAGAAGTCGCTCCGCGTGCTGCGCCCCGGTGGCAAAGCGATCGGGATCGCCGGACCACCCGATACGGCCTTCGCCCGCGAACTCGGCGCGAACCCGATCCTCCGGCTGGTGATGACCGCCCTCAGCAGCCGCATCCGCCGCCAAGCCCGGCGCCTGGGCGTGACGTACGAGTTCCTCTTCATGCGCGCCAGCGGTGACCAGCTTCGCCACATCACCGATCTCGTCGATGCCGGCGCACTGCGCCCCGTCGTCGGACGGGTCTTCGACTTCGACCAGACCGTGAAGGCGGTTCAGTCGCTCGACAAGGGCGGCATCCGCGGCAAGGCCGTCATCAGCAGGGCCTGACCAGCCCACCTCATCACCCGAGAACCAGGACACAGGAGAACATCATGAGCACGAACAGCCACGCACAGGACGACGTCATCACCTCCTACAAGGACGCGCCGACCCGCACCATCCACGCCGGCGGCGTGACCTACGCCTACCGCGAGCTGGGGCCGAAGGTCGGGGTCCCCGTCGTCTTCTTCGTCCACCTCGCCGCGAACCTCGACAACTGGGACCCCCGGATCATCGACCCCATCGCCGCTCAGCACCACGTCATCACCTTCGACAACCGCGGCATCGGGGCTTCCACCGGCACGGTTCCCGACAGCATCGAGGCGATGGCCGACGACGCCGCCACCTTCATCAAGGCGCTCGGCTTCGAAAAAGTCGACATCTTCTCCTTCTCCCTCGGCGGCATGATCGCCCAGGCCCTCGTGGTGAAGCACCCCGGCCTCGTCCGCAAGCTCGTCCTTACCGGCACCGGCCCCGCTGGCGGCAAGGACATGGACAAGGTCGCCGGCGTCACCTACTACGACATCCTCCGCGCCGCCGTGACGCGGTCGGACCCGAAGGAGTTTCTCTTCTTCAACCGCAACGCCACGGGCAAGCCTGCCGCCCGCGCGTTCGTGGAGCGCCTCAAGGAGCGCACCGTGGACCGCGACGCGCGAGTGGCGGTGAAGGCCTTCCAGACGCAGCTCAAGGCGATCAAGCAGTGGGGACGCTCGCCCGCCGCCGACCTGTCGAAGATCACCCAGCCCACCCTGATCGCCAACGGGGACAACGACCGGATGGTGCCCTCGGTGCTCTCCGAAGACCTGCACCGCCGCATCAAGGGCTCCGAGCTGGTCATCTACCCCGACTCCGGCCACGGCGGCATCTTCCAGTTCCACGACAGATTCGCCCCGGTCGCCGTCGAGTTCCTCGCCCGCTGACCGACCGGGCGACCCAACCCAGGAGGAGTCAGCGACATGAGCAAGTCACTGGCGAAAGCGCCGATCGAACGAGATGCAGCCAACGGCGCTCGTGACCGAGGTCCACGACGCTGTCGAGGCCGGCGAGTACGAGGTCATCGCCGATGACCTGACCGGCCAAGTCAGGGCGGCTCTCGGCGGACCGGTGGGGCGCTCTAACCGGAGTTCCGAGATACGAGAGCTCTCGCACCGCCGTGGAAGAATGAGCGCCGGCACCTTCGAGCCGGCACCCCGGAGCCCAGACCGCAGAGAAGGGCGGCAGACATGCCACTCACCTCCCAACCCGTCGGACGGCGCGAGCGGAACAAGCAGCAGAAACTCGACCGCATCACCGCCGCCGCACGGGAGCTCTTCGCCGAGCGCGGCGTCGACGAGGTCACCGCCCAGGAGATCGCCGACAGGGCCGATATCGGTGCGGGCACGCTGTTCCTCTACGCCAAGTCCAAGGGCGAGCTCCTGCTGCTCGTGCAGAACTCCACCTACGCCGATGCGCTCACCCAAGGCAGGAGGGCGGCCGAGAACATCCCCGACATGCTCGACGCGGTCATGGCGATCGTCCGCCCGGTCGTGGAGTGCAACCGCAAACAGGTCGACAACGGACGGACCTACCTACGAGAGATCGTTTTCGGCGACCCCGAGGAACCCCACCACCGCGACGCGCTCAACCTGACCGTGCAGACCGAACTGGCGATCGCCGATGTGCTACAGCGGGACGATCGCATCCACTCCGACGACGCCGCTACCCTCGCGCACATCGTCTCCGCGATCATGTTCGTCAGCATGGCCGCGACAATCAACATCGCCAAACCGGCCGACGACCTCGTGCGCCAGGTGAGGGACCAGGTCCGGGTTCTGCTACCCGCGTGATGCCGTCGGAAATGGCCCCTGACCAGCGTTTCCGCCGGCCGGGGGCCATCTCGTGTTCGGTGGAGCTGAGGGGATTCGAACCCCTGACCCCTTCCATGCCATGGAAGTGCGCTACCAACTGCGCCACAGCCCCGGTCTCCCGAGTGGGACATCCCCCGAGGGGGACTGCGGAAGTTTACCCAGTACCCCCACCCAATCTCCAAATCGGGGCGGCGTCCGCGCCCAGACCTCAGGCCGACGCGTTCCAGGCCTGGATCCGCCAGCCGTTCTCGGCCTCGACGACCTCGGCCCAGTGGCAGTTGCCGAAACCCCCGAGCACCCGCCAGGCGGTGAGCCGGTCGAGGTCCACGAGCTCGGCGATGACCACGCGGCCGGTCACCCCGTGCGTCGCCACGATGGCCGTCTGCCCCGCCGGAAGGCCGTCGAGCAGGTCGTCGAGAGCGGCGCGGACCCGCTGCGCCACGTCCGACAGCGACTCCCCGTCGACCCCCCGCACGAAGTCCTCGCCGCGCAGGTGTCGCAGCCGCTCCTCGGGGAACTCGCTGCTCACCTGTTCGCTCGTCATGCCTGCCCACTGACCCACGTGGATCTCTCGCCACCGCGCGTCGTAGCTGATCGGCAGGCCACACGCCTGCGCGACCTCCGCGCCGGTCTCGGCCGCTCGTTTCAGGTCCGAGGCCACGACCACCGACGGTGCGTATGCCGCCAGCGCACCGGCCGCGGCGCGTGCCTGTTCGTGGCCAAGGGAGGACAGGTCACTGTCGACCTGTCCCTGCCAGACGCCCCGCGCATTGTCGTCGGTCTGGCCGTGCCTGAGCACGATGATCCGGCGCCGACCAGAGGTCGTCGGGGCGGTCGAGGCCGAGGCCTCGCCGCTCATGCGTCCCGGCGCTTGGGCACGCCGAGGTCGATCTCGGGGCAGTCCTTCCAGAGCCGCTCGAGCTCGTAGAACTCGCGCTCCTCATCGTGCTGGACGTGCACGACGATGTCGCCGAAGTCGAGCAGCACCCAGCGGCCGTCCCGCTCGCCCTCGCGGCGGATCGGCTTGGCACCCTTCTCGCGGAGCTGGTCCTCCACCTCGTCGACGATGGCGCCGACCTGTCGGTCGGTGCTCGCCGAGACGATCACGAACACATCGGTGAGGGCGAGCTGTTCGCTGACGTCGATGCCGGCCACTGTGGTGGCCAGCTTGTCGTCGGCGGCTTTGGCGGCCGTCATGGCCAGGTCAAGGGATCGTTCGGTGGCGGGCACTGCTCTCCTACGTTCGTGCCGGTGCGCCGGCAGGTGAGCCGGCGGCATACAGGCGGTATTTGTTGACGTACTGGACGACGCCGTCGGGCACGAGGTACCAGACGGGTTCGGCGCGCTCGACGCGCGCTCGACAGTCGGTGGAGCTGATCGCCATCGCGGGCACCTCTTGCAAGGTGACCCGGTCGGCGGGGAGACCGGACTCGGAAAGGACGTAACCCGGCCGGGTGACGCCCACGAAGTGGGCGAGGTCGAACAGCTCGTCCGCGTCCTTCCAGGACAGGATCTGGGCGAGCGCGTCGGCACCGGTGATGAAGAACAGCTCGGCATCGGGCCGCTCACGGTGCAGGTCGCGCAGGGTGTCGATCGTGTAGGTCGGGCCGGGACGGTCGATGTCCACCCGGCTCACCGTGAAGCGGGGGTTGGAAGCGGTCGCCACCACCGTCATGAGGTAGCGGTGCTCCGGTGCGCTGACCTCGCGCTCGTCCTTCTGCCAGGGCTGGCCCGTGGGGACGAAGACGACCTCATCGAGCCCGAACCGGGTCTGGACTTCGGAGGCGGCCACGAGGTGGCCGTGATGGATCGGGTCGAACGTCCCGCCCATCACTCCGAGGCGCATGGTCAGTGGTGGCTGCCCTGGTGGTCGGTGTGCGCGCCGTGGCTGTCGTGCTGGTGGCCACTGCCGTGCGAGGCGTGACCGAGGACGTGCTTCTGCGCGGTGCCACGGAAGGCCCACAGGACGCCGAGGAGGGCGAGGAACGAGACGAACGCGAGGGCCCCGAAGGCATAGGGAGACATCGGCAGCTCGCGAGTGTGCTCCTCGGCGACAACGACCAGGTTCGACAGGGACACGGACGACGACGACAACGACATGGGCCCCAGCGTACCCGCCGGCAGGGCCCGGGCCGTGCCCATCGCCGCCCCCGCCTCGCAAGCCCCCGCTCTCCCGGGATCCGCCCGGGGATCGGACCGGATTCATCGGCGCGTCTGTCCACGGATGTTGTGCACAGGGGTGTGTACAACATCCCGTGCGAGCACGGCCGGGTGTGGACAACGGTGTGGGAAACCGGTGGACGAAAAATGTTTCGCGAAACCTATTGCGGCACAACGGATGCGGCCATTAGAAATCTCTCACGCGCTCCGGTCGGAGGGTCGAAACGGGGAGACCCGGGACGGCCGTGAGACAGGAGCACAGGTCAGCCGGATAACGGACGACCGCCTCGACCGGGTTCGCTCGGACGAGGTCCTTGAAGCCTTCGGGCTGACAGGTCCGCGGGCGACGCCGCGGAGGAATGCCGGGCCCGTTGACCAGATCGCATCGCCGTGGCTTGCACCGGTTCGCCGGAGCAGGCAGGGCGCCATCGTCGCAGTGGCCACAACATCCGGTTCGCCGGAGGACGTGGGCGATCGACAGGGGCAGGGACATGGCCGGTTCGCCGGCCGAGGAACTGCACCACCCGTGGGGAGAGTCGTCACCTCGGTGACGACAGCACCCGCACCGCGAGCATGGCGCCACCTCGGTGGCACCGGACCTCGCACCCGGAGATCCACCCAGCAGCTGGCTCTGTCAGCGGCCGGGAGGATCGCCACCGAGGGCCCCTCGAACTCATACTTCGAGGGGCTCTCACCTTGTCCCTGGACACACCCGAGCGTCAGGCGCGCACCTGTCCGTCGCCCTCGACGATCCACTTGGTCGTGGTGAGCTCCGGCAGGGCCATCGGCCCCCGGGCGTGCAGCTTCTGGGTGGAGATCCCGATCTCCGCGCCGAACCCGAACTCTCCCCCGTCGGTGAACCGCGTCGAGGCGTTCACCATGACGGCAGCGGCGTCGACCTCGCTGGTGAAGCGTCGAGCGGCGGCGCGGTCCTCGGTCACGATCGCCTCGGTGTGCCCGGAGCCGTAGGTGCGGATGTGCTCCATGGCGGCGTCGAGGTCGGGCACCACGCGGACGCTCATCTCCAACGCGAGGTACTCGGTCCCGTAGTCCTCCTCGGTGGCCGCCTGATGGGCCACCCCGGCAGCCTCAGCAGCCGCGCCCGATGCGTCGTCGGTGTGCAGGACCACACCGGCACCTGAGAGCTCGGCCAGGACCTTGGGCAGGAAGTCAGCCGCGACCGCCTGGTGGACCAGCAGCGACTCGGCGGCGTTGCAGACGCTCGGTCGATGGGTCTTGGCGTTGACCGTGATGGCCAGGGCCTTGTCGAGGTCTGCGGCAGCGTCGACGTAGACGTGCACGACGCCCACCCCGGTCTCTATCAGCGGCACCGTGGACTCGGTCACGACGGTCTGGATCAGGCCGGCACCGCCGCGAGGGATGATCAGGTCGACCAGCCCGCGCGCGGTGAGCAGGGCACGCACCGAGTCCCGTCCGCCTTCGAGGAGGGTGATCGCGTCCGCCGGCAGGCCCTGGGCCTCAAGGCCCGCCCGCATCACGTCGACCAGCGCGCGGTTGGTTGACTCGGCGGCCGAGCCTCCCCGGAGGATGACGGCGTTTCCGGACTTCAGGCCCAGCCCGGCGGCGTCGACAGTCACGTTGGGGCGCGCCTCGTAGACCATGCCGACGACGCCCATGGGTACCCGCACCTGGCGGATCTGCAGGCCGTTGGCGAGGGTCGAGCCCCGGACGACCTCCCCCACCGGGTCTGGCAGGGCGGCCACGTCACGCAGCGCCTGGGCCACGGCGGCGACCCGCTGCGGGTCGAGAGCCAGGCGGTCCAGCAGGCCCTGCGGCATACCGGAAGCGCGGCCGCGCTCGAGGTCCTCGGCGTTGGCCGCGACGACGCGGTCGGTTGCGGCGTCGAGGGCATCGGCGAGCGCGTGCAGCGCAGCGTCCTTGTCCGCCCGTGAGAGCAGCGCCAGCCTGCGGGAGGCCGCGCGAGCGGCGCGGGCCGCGGTGGCGACCTGCGCGACGGCGGCGTGGTCGATCTCAGCCATGCCCCAAGGGTATGCCGCGTGGCCACCCCGCCATGCGCCCGTCCAGCAGCCGGGTGGGGACCTTTCCGCCACGCTGGTTGAATGCTGGCGTGAGCATCCTGTCGATCCAGTCCTCGGTCGCCTACGGCCACGTCGGCAACAGCGCCGCCGTCTTCCCCCTCCAGCGGCTGGGGGTCGAGGTCTGGCCCGTCCACACCGTTCACTTCTCGAACCACACGGGTTACGGCGAGTGGCGCGGGCCGTTGCTGCCCGCCGACGACGTCCGCGCAGTCCTGCGGGGCGTCGAGGAGCGTGGCGCGTTCGCCGAGGTCGACGCGGTGCTGTCCGGTTACCAGGGAGGCGAAGACATCGGGGACGTGATCCTCGACGCCGTGGCGCGGGTCAAGGCGGCCAACCCCAGTGCGATCTACGCCTGCGACCCGGTGATGGGCAACGCCAAGAGCGGCTGCTTCGTGCACCCGGCGATCCCGGTGCTGCTGCGCGAGCGCGTGGTCCCGGCCGCCGACCTGATCACGCCCAACCAGTTCGAGCTCGGCTACCTCACGGGCACGCAGCCTCGGACCATCGAGGAGACGCTGGCCTCCGTTGACCTCGCGCGCGACCTGGGTCCGTCGATCGTGCTGGTCACGAGCGTCGAGCGTCCCGACGCCCCCGCCGACACCATCGAGATGATGGCCGTCACCGACGACGGCGCATGGATCGTCCAGACGCCGCGACTGGCCATGAAGGCCAACGGTTCCGGCGATGTCACGGCTGCCCTGTTCACCGCGCACCTGCTGTCGACCGGCGACCCGGCGGTGGCCCTGGCCCGGACGTCGAGCAGCGTGTTCGACCTGCTCCAGAACACCCTCGACTCCGGCGAGCGAGAGCTCCAGCTGGTCCAGTCGCAGGAGACCATCGCCGAGCCGCGACTGCAGTTCGAGGTCAGCCGGCTCCGCTGAGGGCGCCAGGTGAAGACGGTCCTACAGGATGACGAGGTCGTCGCGGTGGACGACCTCACGCTCGTACTCCGGCCCGAGCTCCTTGGCCAGCTCGTGGGTCGAGCGGCCCAGCATGCCGGGCAGCTCGGCAGAGCTGTAGTTGACCAAGCCCCTGCCGACCACGCGCCCCTCGGGAGCACACAGGTCCACGGGGTCGCCGTCGGAGAAGGTGCCCTCGACTCCGGTGATCCCGGCGGGCAGCAGCGACGTACGCCGCTCGGTGACCGCTCGCACTGCCCCCGGGTCGAGCAGCAGCCGGCCCATCGGCGTCGTGGCGTGGGCCAGCCACAGCTTGCGGGAGGTGCGGCGCGAGCCCGTGGGGACGAACACGGTGCCCACGTCCTCGCCGGCCAGCGCCTGCTCGACCTGGGTCGCACTGGTGAGCACGGTCGTGATCCCCGCGGCGTTGGCGATGGAGGCCGCCTCGACCTTGGTGACCATTCCGCCGCTGCCGACGCTCGAACCCGTGCCGCCGATCGCGATCACGTCCAGGCCCGCTCCCCCGACCACGGTCGGCACCCGCTTGGTGCCGGCTCGGCTGGGCGGCCCGTCATACAGGGCGTCCACGTCAGTGAGCAGGACGAGCCCGTCGGCGTGCACGAGGTGGGCCACCAGGGAGGCAAGCCGGTCGTTGTCCCCGAACCGGATCTCGTGGGTGGCCACGGTGTCGTTCTCGTTGACGATGGGCACGATGCCCAGCTCGAGCAACCGGTCGAGGGTGCGCCGTGCGTTGGTGTAGTGCGACCGACGGGTCATGTCGTCGGCCGTCAGGAGCACCTGCCCCACCGTGAGCCCGTGGACACCAAAAGCCCGCTGGTATGCCGCGACGAGGGCTCCCTGCCCCACACTGGCCGCGGCTTGCTGGGTCGCGAGGTCCCAGGGCCGCCTGGTCAGGCCGAGAGGTGCGATGCCCGCGGCGATGGCGCCCGAGGACACCAGCACGACCTGGTGACCGGCGAGGCGTCGCTTGGCGAGCACGTCGACGAGGGCGATGAGCCGCTCCTCGTCGAGCGCCCCTCCCCCGACGTCGGTCAGGCTCGACGAACCGACCTTGACCACGAGGCGCCGGGCGCGGGCCACGTCCCCCCGGCGGTCAGCCGCGCTCATCCCTCGACGCTCATTCCTCGGCGTCCTCGTCCTTCGCCGTGGCCCAGTGACCGGCCCGACGCTCGGCAGCGAGCTCGTCGCGGGCGGCGGTCTTGGCCGCGCGACGGTCGGCGTAGTCGGCCCGCTTGTCGTCGCGGGTGGGACGGGCAGCGTCCTCGAGCCGCAGGTCGGTGCCGCGGGCGCCCAGCAGCTCGGCGCCGGCCACGAGGGTGGGTTCCCAGTCGAAGACGACGGCGTCGTCCTTCGGGCCGATGAGCACGGTGGCTCCGGCGACCGCCCCGGCGGCGAAGAGCGCCTGCTCGACGCCGGCCCGGCCCAGCCGGTCGGCGAGGTAACCCACGGCCTCGTCGTTGGAGAAGTCGGTCTGGCGCACCCAGCGGGTGGGCCGCTCACCGTCGATGCGGAAGACCTCGCCGTCCGGGGTGTTCTCGCGGATGACCTTGAAGCCGGTGTCGTCGACCGACTTGGGCCGGATCACGATGCGCTGCGGGGTGGCCGCGGCTGCGGCCTCGATCTCGGCCCGAGCGGCCTTGACCTGCCGCGCCATGGCGAAGGTCAGCTCACGCAGCCCCGTGTGGGCGACCGCGGACACGACGAACACCTCGATGCCGCGCGCCTCGAGGTCGGGCTTGACCATGTCGGCCAGCTCGTTCGCGTCAGGGACATCGGACTTGTTGAGCACGACCATGCGCGTGCGCTCGGCCAGCGGTCGGCCGCCGAGGGTCGCGTCAGGGACGTACTGGGCGAGCTCGCGCTCGATGACGTCGAGGTCGCTCATCGGGTCGCGGCCGGGCTCGAGGGTCGCGCAGTCGATCACGTGCACCAGGACCGAGCACCGCTCGACGTGGCGCAGGAACTCCAGCCCGAGGCCCTTGCCCTCGCTGGCGCCCGGGATCAGCCCGGGGACGTCGGCGATGGTGAAGCGGGCGTCACCGGCCTGGACGACGCCGAGGTTGGGCACCAGCGTGGTGAACGGGTAGTCCGCGATCTTGGGTCGCGCGGCCGACAGCACCGACACGAGTGAGGACTTCCCTGCAGAGGGGAAGCCGATCAGCGCGACGTCGGCGAGCGACTTGAGCTCGAGGACGATGTCGAGGGTGTCACCGGGCTCACCGAGCAGGGCGAAGCCGGGCGCCTTGCGACGGGCCGACGACAGGGCCTTGTTGCCGAGGCCGCCGCGGCCACCCTTGGCGACGACGAACTCACCGTCGAGCCCGACGAGGTCCATCAGCACCGCCCCGGAGCCGTCCTTGACGACCGTGCCCTCGGGAACGGTCAGCACCAGGTCGCCACCGTCGGCGCCGTTGCGCTCGTCGCCGGCGCCGGGCTTGCCGTTGGTGGCCTTGCGGTGGGGGTGGTGGTGGTAGTCGAGCAGCGTGGTGACGTTGGGGTCGACCCGCAGGATGACGTTGCCGCCCCGTCCGCCGTTGCCGCCGTCGGGGCCTCCGAGCGGCTTGAACTTCTCGCGCTTGACCGAGGCGACTCCGTGTCCGCCGTCGCCGGCGGCGACGTGCAGCACGACGCGGTCGACGAACGTGGTCATGGGGGCTCCTCTGGTCTCAGGCATGAATTCTAGGTGGGACGGGTGGAGGGGGCGGGCCCGTGTCGGGCCCSCCCCCTCCGGTGCGGTGCGTCGCGTGGCCTGGCCACGCGGCATACCGAAGTTTCTGATCTCCTGCTTCGCCCGGAGGTATCTGATCTCCTGCTTCGCCCGGAGGCTCAGCTGGCGTCCGAGGTCTCCAGCGGGACGATGTTGACGACCTTGCGCCGACGCTTCGTGCCGAACTGGACGTTGCCCGCGACGAGCGCGAACAGCGTGTCGTCGCCGCCACGGCCGACGCCGTCACCGGGGTGGAAGTGCGTGCCACGCTGGCGGACGAGGATCTCGCCCGCGTTCACGAGCTGGCCGCCGAAGCGCTTGACGCCGAGGAACTGTGCGTTCGAGTCGCGACCGTTGCGGGTCGAGGACGCACCCTTCTTGTGTGCCATGTCAGTACCTGCCTATGTCTTGTTCTGGTCCGAAACTCAGGCGTCGATCGAGGTGATCTTGACCTGGGTCAGGTGCTGACGGTGGCCCTGACGCTTGCGGTAGCCGGTCTTGTTCTTGTACTTCATGATCGTGATCTTGGGGCCCTTGGCGGCCTTGACGACCTCAGCCTTGACGCTGACCTTGGCGAGCTTGGCAGCGTCGCTGGTCACGGTCGAGCCGTCGACGACGAGCAAGGGGGTCAGGTCGATGCTGTCGCCAGCCTTGCCGCTGACCTTGTCGATGATGAGGACGTCGCCGACGGAAACCTTCTCCTGGCGACCACCAGCGCGAACAATCGCGTACACGTGGAACTCTCTTTCCTACTTCGGGTGGCACGCGCTCTCTGTCTGGACCGGCCGGCAGCTACCCGCGCTGTGACTCAACTCAGCCGCGGACGCCGGATGGTGGGCGCACCAAGGGTGAAGATTACCGGCTAGGGGCCTTGCCGACCAAACCGGCGGTCGTGCGGCACACCGACGGGTGATCCACCGGTATGCCGCACGGCTCAGGCTTGCTCTGCCGTCGCCTCCGCGGAGGGCTCGCCGTCGGCGTCGCCGGCGCCTGCGCGCRGCGGGCCGGCCGGTGCGACGACGCGGCCGCGCTTGCGGCGCTTCGGGGCCAGGGCCACGGGCTCGGGAGCGAGCTCGCGGACCGACTCGGGCTCCGTCAGCGTCTCAGGGACAACCTCAGGGGCAACCTCAGAGGCAGTCTCCGGGACAGCCTGGTCGGGCTGCTCCTGGTCGACGTCCTCGTGCACCTCGACGACCGGTGCATCCTGCCCACCCAGGTCGTCGTGCTCGGGGTGGTCGTGGTCGTCGTCGTGGTGGTGGTGGTCGGCCGACTTCAGGGCCGCCGCGTGCGCGGCTGCGGCGATCTGGGCCGGGGTCGGACCGGAGTGGACCGGCTGCGGCGGGGCCTGCTCCTCAGGGGCCGAGGTGCCGGAGCGTCCGCGACGGCCGCGGCCACTGCGTGAGTTCTGGCCGCTCGAGCCGGCGCCACCCTGACTGCCCCCACCGCTGTCCCGGTTGTCGCGGCTGTCCCGGCCGTCGCCACCGGACGACCGGTCGACCGGGTCGGCGTGCACGATGATCCCGCGTCCACCGCAGTGTTCGCAGGTCTCGGAGAAGACCTCGATGAGGCCCGACCCGACGCGCTTGCGGGTCATCTGGACCAGGCCGAGCGAGGTCACCTCGGCGACCTGGTGCTTGGTCCGGTCCCGGCCCAGGCACTCCAGGAGGCGGCGCACCACGAGGTCGCGGTTGCTCTCCAGGACCATGTCGATGAAGTCGATGACGATGATGCCGCCGATGTCGCGCAGCCGGAGCTGGCGGACGATCTCCTCAGCCGCCTCGATGTTGTTCTTGGTGACGGTCTCCTCGAGGTTGCCCCCCGAGCCGACGAACTTGCCCGTGTTGACGTCGACGACGGTCATGGCTTCCGTGCGGTCGATGACCAGGGAGCCACCCGAGGGCAGCCAGACCTTGCGGTCCATGGCCTTGGCGATCTGCTCGTCCACGCGGTAGTGGGTGAACAGGTCCTCCTCGGACGTCCACTTCTGGAGCCGCTCGGCGAGGTCGGGGGCGACGTCGCCGAGGTAGTCGCTGACCTCGCCGTAGGCCTGGTCGCCGGCGACCACGAGGGAGGTGAAGTCCTCGTTGAAGACGTCGCGGATGACGCGGACCGTGAGGTCCGGCTCGCCGTGGACGAGGGACGGGGACCCGCCCTTGGCCTTGCCCTTGGAGTCGGCCTTGCCCTTGATCTTGTCCCACGTCTTGGTGAGTCGCTCCACGTCGGCGCGCAGCTCCTCCTCGCTCGCCCCTTCGGCGGCCGTGCGCACGATGACGCCGGCGCTGTCCGGCACGACCTCCTTGAGGATGCCCTTGAGGCGGCTGCGCTCGGTGTCGGGGAGCTTGCGGGAGATGCCCGTCATCGAGCCCTCGGGCACGTAGACGAGGTAACGGCCCGGGAGCGAGATCTGGCTGGTCAGCCTGGCGCCCTTGTGACCGATCGGGTCCTTGGTGACCTGCACGAGAACGGTGTCACCGGACTTGAGGGCGTTCTCGATGCGCTTGGGCTGGTTGTTCTCCAGCCCCGCGGCATCCCAGTTGACCTCACCGGCGTACAGCACGGCGTTGCGGCCCTTGCCGATGTCGACGAAGGCAGCCTCCATGGACGGGAGCACGTTCTGGACCCGGCCGAGGTAGACGTTGCCCGCCATCGAGGCGTTGCTCTCGCGCGACACGTAGTGCTCGACGAGGACGTTGTCCTCGAGCACGCCGATCTGGGTGCGGCCCTCACGCTCGCGGACGACCATGACTCGCTCGACGCTCTCGCGACGGGCGAGGAACTCGGCCTCGGTGATGATCGTGCGACGACGGCCGGCCTCGCGGCCCTCGCGGCGACGCTGCTTCTTGGCCTCGAGGCGGGTCGAGCCCTTCACGCTCTGCGGCTCGTCGCGGCGGGACTCGCGCACGCGGGTCACGGTGCCGGGCGGGTCGTCCCCCTCGGCCGAGGAACCACTGCGGCGACGGCGACGACGACGACGGCTTGACGACGCGTCGCCGTCACCACCCTGGTCGTCGAGGGCATCGGAGTCGGGGCCCTCGGAGGAGGGCTCGTCGTCGTCCTCAGAGGAAACAGCGGCGTCGGCGTCGCCCTGACCTCGGCCACGGCCGCGGCCCTTGCCGCCACGGCGGCGCCGGCGGCGACCGCCCTCGGAGTCGTCGTCGCCTGCGTGGCCGTCCCCACCCTGGTCGGCCTGCGCGGCGTCCTCGGTGCGTTCGGCGGTGTCGGCGTCCTCGCGGGCGGTTGCGTCGCCCTGGGCGCCGCCCTGCTGCCTGGCCCCACGGCCGCGGCGGCGGCGCGGTGCGGGTGCGTCCTGCACCTCGCCGACCTCGGCCGCGCCATCGGCCTGCTCTGCCTCGCCTGTCGTGTCCTGCTCGACGACCGGGGCTGCCTCCGTGACCTGCGGCGGTCCCGCCGCCTTGGTGGCCGCGCGGCGGCGCGTCGGCCGGGCCGCTGCCGGGTCCGGCGCCTGGAACACCACGCCGAAGCTCGGCACGGCAGCGGCAGTCGCTGCGGCCTCGTCCTCGGAAGTCTCGTCCTCGGGCGTCTCGCCCTCGGTGGCCTCGGTGGCCTCGGCGTCGATCGTCTCGTCGTTGATCGTCTCGTCGAGCGCCGGCTCTGCCGTGGCGCGGGTGGCCCGACGCGACCTCGTCCTGCGGGCGGCGGTGGCAGGCTCGGCGTCCACCGCGGTCGGGTCGGTGGTCTCGTCGATGGTCTCGCCGATGGCCGTCCCGTCGACGGCGGGCTCCACGTCGGCGGCAAGGGAGTCGGCGGTGGCCTTGGCGGCCTTCTTGGGAGCCGCCTTCTTCGCGGTGGCCTTCTTCGCAGTCTTCTTGGTGGCCGACTTGGTGGCGGCCTTCCTCGCCGCGACGGGAGCTTCGGTCGTGTCGGCGGCATCCGTCTCGGTGGAGCCGAGGGCAGCGTCCAGGGCCAGGACGTCCTGCGCGACGACGGCTGCGCCCGAGTCGGTGACCTCGACAGCTTCCGGTGCGGACGCCTTCTTGGTCGCCCGTCGTGCACGCTTGCGGGCTGGTGCCGGGGCGCTGACGCCAGCGTCCGCAGCAGGCTCCTGCGCGGAGGTACCCGAGGTGTCTGGGCCCTCTGAGGTGCCTGAGGAGTCTGATGTGAACAGGTCTTCGTTGGAGGCCATTCGGCGCCCTTCCGTCACCCACGGGCGAAGGCCACACCGAGAGTCCCGGAGGACTCTCCCATCGGCCACGTGGTGCGCGGTGTTGCGTCGTGTCGGTGGCGGGTGCCGTCGACACGGAAGTCGGGTGGGCTACGCCCGTCAAGGCTCGCGCAGGTCGCGCGGCACCAGGTCAGGCGCCGTCGTCGTTCTTGTCGGCAGCCAGTGGATCAGCCACCCCAGCGGTTGCGGGTCGCAGCGGGCCTTGCGCCAGTCGGGTCACCAGGGGTGGTGTCGGTGGCGTGAGCTCCGTGGCTGCTCGCAGCGCGGTCAGGACGTCGTCGGGGCGTACGGCCGGTGTGGTGTGCCGTACAACCACCCGCAGTATCGCACAGTCGGGGCGCTGCGACGGCTCCGTGGTCATCGACACGACGGCCGATCTCACGTCGAAGGTCTTCGGACCGGTCTTGAAGGTGCGGGTGACCTCGACCCGGTCGAGCGCGAGGAGCTGGTCGGCGGCCTGCTGGAGCTGCTCGACGGTGAGCCCCGGGAAGTCCATCACCCAGTCGCTGCCCTGGAGCCGGTCCGCGAGCGCACCGGGGGCCGCTTCGACCACTTCGAGCACGTCCAACCCCTCGGGCAGCGCCTCGTCGAGGGCCCGACGCACGGACTCGGGGTCGACCCTCTCGGTCACCGAGATCTCGAAGTACTCGGCCTCGCTGGCGGTCCCGGTGGGCGCCGCGTTCGCGTAGCTGATCTTCGGGTGCGGGTGGAAGCCGGCCGAGAACGCCATCGGCACCCCCGCACGGCGCAGGGCACGCTCGAGGGCACGCTGGAAGTCACGGGTGGAGGAGAACCGCAGCCGACCCCGCTTCGCGTACCGGATCCGCAGCTTCTGCACCGCCAGGGCGGGTGGGGGTCCTTCGGGAACGCGCTGCCTGGCCATGGGGCAAGCCTAGGCACCGGCTCCTGAGTGGCTCCATCGGGCCATGGTGGGCGGCTGCGCTCCGTGCCACGGTGGACTCGTGGCAGCGGGCGACGTCCTGAGCGACGTCGTGGAACGCACAGTGGTCTCGGACCACGTGGGCAAGTCGGGAGTGGGGCTCGAGCGGGTCCGGCTCCGGGACGGGCGTGCGCTCGTGGTCAAGCGGGTCGACCCCCGACACGACGTGACCCTGGCCATGACGGGCGGTGGGCCCTCCCCGGAGTACGTCCTGTGGCGCGACGGCGCCTTCGACCGGCTGCCCTCGGGCGTCGGTCACGCCGTGGTGGACGGCTGGGTCGAGGGTGACAGCACGGTCCTGGTGCTGCGGGACCTCGGCGACCGCGTCCTGACGTGGGAGGACCGGCTCTCGGCCGAGCGGGCCGCACAGACGATGACCGCAGTCGCCTCCCTCCACCGTGCCTTTCTCGGCCAGGCGCCGCCCGGACTGGCTCAGCTCGACCTCGTCGTGACGCTGTTCACCCCGCGACGCGTCCGGGAGGCCCGGGTCGCCGAGGTCGAGCTCATGCGGCTGGCGCTGCGCGGATGGGAGCTGTTCGCCGATGCCGTCCCGCCCGACGTCGCTGACCCCGTGCTCCGCCTGCTCGACGACCCCACCCCGCTCGTCACCGCCCTGCACCGTTCGCCGTCGACGTTGGCCCACGGTGACCTGGCCACGGTCAACATGGCGTTCGAGGGAGACGACCTGGTCCTCCTGGACTGGGCGATGGCGACGCAGGGACCGGGAGCCCTCGACATCGCCAGGTTCGTCGCCGGGTGCTCCTCGGTCGTCGAGGCGACGAGGGAGGACCTGATCGGCTGGTATCGGGCAGCGGCCGGCGAGGCGTGCGACGACCGGACCATGCACCTCGGGCTCCTGTCGGCCATGGTCTGGCTGGGGTGGAACAAGGCGCTCGACGCGGTCGAGCACCCGGACCGGGCGATCCGGGCCCGGGAGAGGACGGACCTCGACTGGTGGGTACGGGCCACCAGAACGGCACTGCAGAGCGGAGCTATCTGATGGACCTCAACACGCTGTACCACCGCACGGTGGAGCGCTGGGCCGACGTCGTCGTCGCGGTCCGCGACGACCAGTGGGACTCCCCCACCCCCTGCAGCGAGTGGAGCGTGCGGGACCTGGTCAACCACGTGACGTCGGAGGACCTGTGGACCGCTGCCCTCATGGAGGGCGGCACGATCCAGGAGGTGGGCGACCGCCTCGACGGCGACCTGCTCGGCGACGAGCCGGTGGCGCGGTCGATCGATGCGGCGAAGGCAGCCACCACGTCCGTCGCCGAGCGGCTCCCCCGGGGCGGCACGGTTCCCCTGTCCTTCGGCGACACCGACGTCGCCGAGTACGTCTGGCAACTCGCCTCGGACCACCTCATCCACTCCTGGGACCTGTCGGCGGCGACCGGGACGGACCGGCGGCTCGACCCGACCCTCGTGGCGGGCGTGGCCGGCTGGTTCGCCGAGCGCGAGGAGGCCTACCGCAGCGTCGGCGCCGTGGCGCCACGGGCCATCTCCCACGGCGGGTCCCAGGCCGACCTGCTCGCCACCTTCGGACGCGACTCGGAGTGGGGCCCCAACCATGCCTGCGCCGCACGCTTCCTGCGGGCGTTCGGGAACGGGGACATGGACGCGGCCCTGCTGGAGATGACGCCGGACTGCCTGTTCGAGGCCACGGGGCCGGCGCCGGACGGGGTCCGCCACGAGGGGGCCGATGCCGTGCGCGCCGTGTGGACCCAGATGTTCGCCGAGACGACGGACCCTGTCTTCACGACCGAGGAGCAGTTCGTCGCAGGTGACCGGGCGCTGTTCCGCTGGTCCTACGCCTGGACGAACGACGATGGCACGCCGGGCCACGTCCGCGGCGTGGACGTCGTCCGCTTCCGCGACGGGCTCATCTGCGAAAAGTTGTCGTACGTCAAGGGCTGACCACGCACCGCTGACTACGCACCGCAACGGAATCCGCACTCGCCTGCGACCGGCCCGCCCGGGGTCCTAGCGTGGCCGCATGGCCCACCTCGACCGCGCCCGGCTCACCGCGCTCCTCAACCGCGAGCAGGCGGCATACACCGACAACCACCCCCGCAGCAGCGCCTTGTTCGAGGAGGCCGACAACCTCTTCGGCCGCGTGCCGATGACCTGGATGAACATGTGGTCCGGCGGATTCCCGCTCTACCTCGACCGCGCGACCGGCAACCGGGTCACCGACGTCGACGGCCACACCTACGTCGACTTCGCCCTCGGCGACACGGGTGCGATGGCCGGCCACTCCCCTGCCGCGACCGTGGCCGCCGTGCAGCGCCGGGCCGGCGACCTGGGCGGCATCACCACGATGCTCCCGACCGCGGACGCCCAGTGGGTGGGCGCCGAGCTGGAGCGACGCTTCGGTATGCCGTTGTGGAGCTTCACGCTGTCCGCGACCGACGCGAACCGCTGGGCGATCCGGCTGGCACGGCTCGCCACCGGCCGGCCCAAGGTGCTGGTGTTCGCCTACTGCTACCACGGCTCGGTGGACGAGGCGTTCGCCCTGCCCGGCCCCGAGGGCAAGGCGCAGAGTCGCCCCGGCAACGTCGCTCCCCCGGTCGACCTCGACCTCACGACCCGCGTCGCGACCTGGAACGACCTCGCGTCGGTCGAGGCAGCGCTGGCCCACGGCGACGTCGCCGCGATCCTCACCGAGCCCGCCCTGACCAACATCGGGATCGTGCTGCCCGGCGAGGGATTCCTGGCCGGGCTCCGCGAGCTCGCCACCCGGTACGGCGCCCTGTTGATGATCGACGAGACGCACACGTTCTCGGCCGGGTGGGGTGGCGCGACCCGTGAGTGGCACCTGGAGCCGGACATCTTGGTCATCGGCAAGTCGATCGGTGGCGGGATCCCTTGTGGCGCCTACGGGATCTCCCGAGAGGTCGCCGACGCGGTCACCCGCCACACCGATGCCGGCGAGGCCGACATCGTCGACGTGGGTGGCGTCGGCGGCACGCTGGCGGGCAACGCCCTGTCGACGGCGGCGATGCGGGCCACGCTCGCGGAGGTGCTCACGCCCGACGCGTTCAGCCACATGACCGAGCTGGCGACGGCCTTCACCGCCGGCGTCCAGGCGACACTCGACGAGCTCGACGTCCCCTGGTCGATCAGCCAGCTCGGCGCCAGGGCGGAGTACCGTTTCGCGCGTCCCGCACCCGGTAGCGGTGAAGAGTCCGCAGCGGCCGCCGACGACGTGCTCGATGCCTACCTGCACCTCGCGATGTGCAACCGGGGCATCCTCATGACGCCGTTCCACAACATGGCCCTGATGTGCCCCGAGACGAGCCGGGCGGACGTCGACCTGCACACCGCGACCTTCCGCGAGGTCGTGGGGGCACTCTTCGCGTGACCTCGGTCCTCGCGCAGGGCTGTCGGCCAGTGCCTGGCCGACCGCTCGGCGCACAGCCCGGATTGTCTGGTGACGTGGCAGCGGCCCCGGCGTAACTTCGTCAGGTGGACCACTTCAGTGGGAAGCGGCCCCTGCAGAGAGCGGAGGGTTTCGAGGTGTTCATCCAGATCATCCAGGGAAAGTGTCGGGACGCGGACCGAATGCACCAGCTGACCGATGAGTGGCGAGAGCAGCTGGGACCGACGGCCGAGGGCTGGCTCGGGGGGACCTACGGCATCACTGACGACAACGAGTTCGTGGGCGTGGTCCGGTTCGAGAGCCGGGAGGCCGCTGCGAGGAACTCCACCAGGCGCGAGCAGGGTGAGTGGTTCACCAAGATGCAGGAGTGCTTCGACGGCGACGTCACCTTCCACGACTGCGACAACGCGCAGATGTTCCTGAACGGCGGTTCCGACGACGCGGGCTTCGTGCAGGTCATGCAGGGCCGGCTCAGTGACACCGAGCGGTTCCGGCGCTTCATGGACCAGCCGATGGACATGCTCCAGGAGCAGCGTCCCGAGATCATCGGCGGCACCATCGCGATCGACGAGGACGGCTTCTTCACCGAGACCATCGCGTTCCGGAGCGAGGAGGAGGCCCGCGTCGGCGAGAAGAAGGAGATGCCCGAGGACCGTCGTCGCGAGTTCGAGGACGAGATGGCCCAGGTGAGGGACATGCGCTACCTCGACCTGCACTCCCCGTGGTTCGCCAGCGCACCAGCCGGCGGGATGTCGATGAGCTGACCGGCTTGCCGACCCTCCCTCCCCCGTGCGGAACGTACGCCGCCCGCCCACCTCAGGCGCTGAGCCTGGGTGAGCGGGCGGCATACCCTGACCCTCTCCGCACGAGGAGCCAGGGGGTGGCGCCGACGAGAGGGTGAAGGGGCCCCACCCGCCGGCGCGCGCGGTCAGGAGGAAGCGACCGCGTTCAACCACGCCTGTCCGTTGGGGACCCCGACGCCGGTGACGTCGTCGTACCCGGGGCGGACGTGGATGGTCAGGGCGTCATCACGGTCGAAGTAGCGAGCGCTGTAGACGTAGCCGTCGCCGGCGTCGACGCCGTTGACGTAGTCGGAGCGAACGTCACCGGGGTAGGCCGCGATGTCGGACTTGGTGATGTCGATGCTGGTGCTGCGGGCTCCGTAGAGCACCGGGTTGGCGAGACCGAACGCGTGACCCGCCTTCTGCTGGGCCAGCGCGAACATGCCCGCGTAGAGCGGCGAGGCGAGCGAGGTGCCGCCGATGCGGTACTCGGAGTACTGCTGCGACCCGTCCGGGAAGGTCTGGGTCTCACCGACGAGCATGCCGGTGTTGGGGTCTCCGAGGGCCGCGACGTCGGGCACCGAGCGCATCGCGCCGCCACCGTAGGTCTGCGAGATGGCCGCAGGGACCACACCCGCCTGGTAGGAAGGCTGGGCGAACAGCCGCGAGGTGCCGCCGCCGCTGCCGTAGAGGAACGCCGGGGTGTTCCACGTCGTGGTGGTCTTGTTCAGCGTGCCCTTGGCGGTCTCCCAGCCGAGCTCGAAGACTCGACCGTTGGCCTGGGACACGCCGGCGCTGGTGCCGCCCACCGCCGTGACGTAGGGGCTCGAGGCCGGCCAGTCCGGGCTGGGGGTGGCGCCCGCGACCCCGCCGGTCTCGTCGCCGCTGTCGCCGGAGGAGAAGAACAGCGTCATGCCCTCTGCGGCCGCCTGGATCTGGGTGTCCAACGACGGCTTGATGGTGCCGGCCGGGAGTGCTTCGCCGCCGTAGCCGTAGGAGTTGCTGACGATGTCGGCGAGGTGCTTGTCCACCACCTTGTTCATGATCGCGTCCATGTCGCGGTAGTTGTTCGGGGCGCCGATGTAGGTGATGTCGGCTCCCGGAGCCATGGTGTGGACAGCCTCGACGTCGAGGGTCTCCTCACCGGCCCAGCCCTGGGGGTCCTGCCTGGGGTTCTCGGGACGGTTGTAGGTGCCCGGCGCCACGACCTGGGTGAAGTGACCGTTGAGGGACGGCAGCCCGTGGGCGGCCGAGTAGGTGTTGGCGTCCTGGAGGATCGTCGGCGACGCGTAGGCGTCGATGATGCCGACCGTGACTCCCCGGCCGTCGTTGCCGGAGCCGATCGCCCCGGTCATGCCGTACAGGCCCTGGAGCTGCGCCCCGGCATACCCCTTGGGCGCGAAGGCGCTCGGGGAGGCCGGCAGGGCGGTGCCGTCCGGCGTCGGGGTGTTCTGCACCGTCTTCTCGCCCCAGTAGGCGCTGGTCGGCTCGGCGTTGCGGAACAGGTCCGGTCCCGGGGTGACCTTGTCCTCGTGGGCCAGGGTCTGCGACTCGTCGAGCCCGACGACGCCCTCGACGGCGGTCAGGCTCGCCGGGACCTTGAGCGCCGAGGCGTTGGCGCGCACCACCTTGCCCTCGGTGCGGTACTCCGCGAAGGAGGTGTCGAAGGCGGCGGCCGCCTGGGCAAGCGTGCCGGTGGCCTCGACGTACTTGCGGTTGTCGGGGGTCGTGCCGATCGAGAAGCCCTGGCTCTTCAGCCACGCCGAGACGCTGTTCACGTCGGCCTGCACGGGCGAGAACTGGGCGCGGAACTGCGCCGGGGTCAGGAACTTCTTGTAGTTGGCGCTGCCGGGGGTCGAGACGGAGCTGGCGTATGCCGCGGCCGCGTCACCTCCGCGGTAGTTGAGGTAGACGCGGAACGTGACCTGCTGGGTGCCGTCGGTGCTGGCGGCGCGGTTCTTCGCGACGGCCCAGGACGGGACGCTGCCGGGCAGGGCGTGAGGTCCCGACGTCGCAGCCAGGGCGGATCCGGCGGTTGCGGCAGTGACCAGTGCGGCTGCGCCCAGTGCGGCGCAGGCGGTTCTCGACATTCGTGACATCAGACCTCCGGGACGAGTGGCCCGGGGCAGCCGGGTCTCGGCCGCCCGCAGGTGGAGCGGTCTCATTCGACACCGGGGGTTCGTCCCTGCCCGATGACAAATGTCACCGGTTTCATGTGAGTTCCCTGAGAGCCCTGTGGTGCGAGGGGCCGGCTTGGCCGTGAATCGCCGGATTGCCTGCTTCCTCCAGCACATTCGGCGTGCTTCCACCTGCGCCTGGTGGCGGTGCTGCTCGACGCCGGGCCGTCCTAGCGTGGGAGACCGGCACCGACCGACAGTGCCCGACGACCCCAGCGTCCTCCGAACCCCCTGCTGGCGGGAGCTCCCCTGACGACGGAGCCGCGGTTTACACCGCCGGCGATGCCGACCCGGCTCCAACCCGGGCCGGTGCAGCTGAAATTTGGAGGAGTCATGACACAACGCATGACCGCAGGGGGCGCAAACAGGATGACCCGCAGGTCGCGGCTGAAGGCCGCCCTCGCCATTGCCGGGCTGGTCGTCGCCGGAGCGGTGGCCGTGCCGCAGGTGGCCTACGCCGCCGACGGCCCCTTCAGCATCGACGGTACGGTGCCCGATGCCAACACCACCGAGCTCGCGGACGGCTTCGGCAACGTCAAGGAGCTGGGCCCGAAGAACTCGAACGTCACCAAGATCGGCGTCATCCACAGTGCGGCTCTGCCGATGCTGGACACGACGAACCCGAACGGCCAGGTCGACCTGCGCCGTGCCTGGCTCGACACCGAGCGTGACACCGCCGCCCCCAACCACGACTGGCTCTACTTCGCCTGGGAGCGCGACGCCAACAGCGGCAGCGGCTTCATCGCCTACGAGTTCATGCAGAGCGCGGCGCCCGCCGCCTGTGCCTACGACACCGCCACGGACGCGCAGCTCATCGCCGCGTGCAACCCGTGGGCCAACCGCAAGGCCGGCGACTTCATGATCCTGTGGGACCAGCAGGGTGGCAGCAAGGACCTGTTCCTGCGCACCTGGTCCGGCACGGCGCCCAACCTGGTCCTGAGCGCCCCGACCCAGCTCAACGCCACCGTCTCGCAGGCCGAGTACAGCTCGGACGGGTTCCGCGGCGAAGCAGCGGTCGACCTGACCGCGACCATCTTCGGCGGCAGCACGGCCTGCAAGACGTTCGCCAACACCATCCCCAGCACGGTGACGGGCAACTCCGACTCGGCCGACTACAAGGACACCATCCTCAAGAACGCTCCTCCGATCACCAACTGCACCTCCACGACCGTCACCACGCCGAAGACCGGCGCCGGTGGTGACATCCCTGCAGGTGGTCTGTCCATCGGGACGGGTGTCGTGTCCGTGAAGGACTCGGCCGTGGTTGACCTCGTGGGCGGCACCGCCACCCCGACTGGCTCAGTCGCGTTCAACCTCTGCAAGGTCGACTCCCCCGGGCTGTGCACGACTGGCGGGACCTCGGTCGGATCGACCAACCTGACCGGCGCGGCCTACCCCGTGACGGTCCTGTCGCCGATCGCGTATGTGACGTCGGCAGGTCGGTACTGCTGGCGGGCAGCGTGGAGCGGTGACTCGGCCAACGGCATTCCCGGGTCGTCCGACTCCCGTGCGAGTGAGTGCTTCACCGTGAACCCGGTGACACCCACCCTGGCCACCAGCGCCAGTGACGACGTGGTCCTCGGTGGTTCCGTGAGTGACAGCGCCACCCTGAGCGGCTTGGCCACCCAGCCGGCCAACCCGGTCATCAACCTGACCGGTACCGGTGGTGCTGCAGCGGGCGGCACGGTCACGTTCACCCTGTTCGGGCCGGACAACTGCACCACCGTCGCCTACGCGTCGTCGGCAGTCACCGTCAGCGGTAACGGCACCTACAACACGCCGAACCCGCAGTTCGTCCCGACCGCCGCAGGCACCTACCACTGGGCGGCCTCGTACAGCGGAAACCTGCCGAACAACAACGGCACGACCCACAACACCGCGTGCGACGACACCAACGAGGACGTCGTCGTCACCACCGTGCCGTCGTCGCTGACCAGTGCGCAGACCTGGGTGCCGAGCGACTCGGTGACCGTGTCTGCCACCGCCGGCGGCGCCATGGCTGGCACCGTGTCGTTCGAGTTCTTCACCAACGGCGCCTGCACCGGATCGAGCGCGTTCTCGACGACCAAGACCGTCGCCGGCGCCTCACCGCAGTCCGTCCTGTCGGGCAACGCCCCGACGCAGACGGCCTCCGGCTCGTTCTCGTGGCGGGTCAGCTACGACAGCACCAACCCCGGGCAGCGTGACATCCCGGCCAGCTGCCACGAGACGTCGGCGCTGACCGTGGCCAACGGCGGGACGATCTCGCGCCGCCCACGCCTGCGACCGATGGCGCGTCCAGGAGCGGAGGACGCCGGAAATCGTCCAAAGGCATGAGGTCACGTCATGGACGGACGAGCACCCTTGTCATGGAGTGCGCGCGCTGAAGGGGCCCACGAGCAATCCGACGCGGCCGCGACCGCGACCGTGAGTCCCCCTTGAGGAGCACCCATGTCCGCGAAGTCAATGCTGCGACGGCTCGTGCTGGCCGTCGTCTCCGTCATAGCCCTCGCCATCCCAGTCGCCCTCGGCTCGAGTGCCTCGGCGGCAACGGCCGGACCCGTCACGTGGCACGTGCGCGTCGGCGCCGAGACCCCCGACATGGCCGTCACCGCCATGGCCTTCCTGCCCGAGAACATCTGGGTCGACGCCGGCGACACCGTCCACTGGACCTCCAACAGCGCAGAGCCGCACACCGTGACCTTCCTTGCCCCCGGGACGGCGCTGCCCGAGTTCAACCCGTTCGACCCGTCACAGACCGCCGCCCAGGGATCCTCGCTCTACAACGGCACCGCCTACGCCAACTCCGGAATCCTGGCCACGCAGCCGATCTTCGTGTTCACCAACCCCGCCACCAGCTACCAGCTGACCTTCACGACCACCGGCGACTTCACGTACGTCTGCCTGCTGCACGGTCTGATGATGACGGGCACGGTGCACGTCCGTCCGGCCGGCACCGCCTACCCCTACACCCAGCAGGACTACGACAGGGTCGGCACGCAGCAGGCCCAGGCCGCGCTCGGTCACGGACGGGACGCCTGGCGGCAGGCCCGGCAGTCCCACGCCACCACCGGGTCCCGTGTCCTGGTCGGCGTGGACGGCGAGGGCTTCGGGGTGTCGCGGTTCGTCCGCGACCACCTCGTCGTGCACGTGGGCCACACGGTCTCGTTCTACGTGGCCGGACCCGGCGCACCGCACACCGTGACCTTCGGCGAAGAGCCTCCCGGGCTCGCGATCCTGGCCCCATCCGGCGACCCGACCCACTTCGCCGGTGGCGACCTCAACAGTGGGGTCCTCGCGCCCGGCACCCCGTTCGACGTCACCTTCACCACCGTCGGCACGTTCCACTACATCTGCGCCATCCACGACGACATGGGCATGGTCGGCGACGTCGTCGTCGTCCCCTGAGAGCCGGGCGCCCGCGAGTCTGAAGGATCGTCCGGACCCTGGTCCGGACGATCCTTCAGACTCGGTGGCTGTGCCGCGTCAGTGCGTGTGGTCGCCCGCGAGCATCGCCTCGCGACCGGCGCCGAGGACGGTCAAAGGGAGCAGCGTCTTGCCCGTCGGGCCGACCTCGATGTCGGTGCCCATCTGGGGGCAGACCCCGCAGTCGAAGCACGGCGTCCAGCGGCAGTCGTCGACCTCGGTCTCGTCGAGGGCGTCCTGCCAGTCGGCCCAGAGCCACTCCTTGTCGAGCCCCGAGTCGATGTGGTCCCACGGGAGCACCTCGGTCTCGCCGCGCTCGCGCGTGGTGTACCAGGCCACGTCGACCGGGAGGTCGGCCAGCGCGGTGTCGGCCGCGGTCATCCACCGGTCGAACGAGAAGTGCTCGCTCCAGCCGTCGAACCGCCCGCCGTCGCGCCAGACCTGTTCGATGACCCGGCCGATCCGGCGGTCGCCACGGGACAGCAGTCCCTCGACGATGCCGGGCTTGCCGTCGTGGTAACGGAATCCGATGGACGAGCCGTAGCGGCGGTCGGACCGGATCGCCTCGCGCAGCTTGGCCAGGCGGGCATCGGTCTCCTCGTCGCCGAGCTGGGCGCACCACTGGAACGGCGTGTGCGGCTTGGGCACGAACCCACCGATCGACACGGTGCACCGGATGTCACGGCGACCCGAGACCTGGCGACCGGTCTCGATGACCTTCTTCGCGAGCTCGGCGATCTGGAGGACGTCCTCGTCGGTCTCGGTGGGCAGGCCACACATGAAGTACAGCTTCACCTGGCGCCAGCCCGCGCCGTACGCCGCGGCGACGGTGTTGATGAGGTCGTCCTCGGACACCATCTTGTTGATGACCTTGCGGATGCGTTCGCTGCCGCCCTCGGGCGCGAAGGTGAGCCCGGAGCGGCGGCCGTTGCGGGTGAGCTCGTTGGCGAGGTCGATGTTGAAGGCGTCGACGCGGGTCGACGGCAGCGACAGCCCGGTCTGCGTGCCTTCGTAGCGGTCAGCCAGACCCTTGGCGATGTCGGCGATCTCGGAGTGGTCGGCCGAGGACAGCGACAGCAGCCCGACCTCCTCGAAGCCTGTGGCGGCCAGGCCGCGTTCGACCATCTCGCCGATACCGGTGATGGAGCGCTCACGCACCGGGCGGGTGATCATCCCGGCCTGGCAGAACCGGCAACCGCGCGTGCACCCACGGAAGATCTCGACGGACATCCGCTCGTGCACCGACTCGGCCAGCGGCACGAGAGGCTGCTTGGGGTAGGGCCACGCGTCGAGGTCCATGACGGTGTGCTTCGACACCCGCCACGGCACTCCGTGGGCGTCAGCCTTGGGCGCGACCCGCTGGATCCGCCCGTTGGGCAGGTAGGAGACGTCGTAGAGCGACGGGACGTAGACCCCACCGGTCCGAGCCAGGCGTAGCAGCAGCTCGCGGCGGCCGCCCGGCATACCCTCCGCCTTCCAGGCACCGATGTGGTGCGTGACCGCGAGCACGGCCTCCTCGCCGTCGCCCACGATCGCAGCGTCGACGAAGTCGGCGACCGGCTCCGGGTTGAACGCGGCGTGACCGCCGGCGATGACGATCGGGTCGTCGTCGGTGCGGTCGACCGCGTGCAGCGGGATACCCGCGAGGTCGAGCGCGGTGAGCATGTTGGTGTAGCCGAGCTCGGTCGAGAAGGACAGCCCGAGCACGTCGAAGTCCCGCACCGACCGGTGCGCATCGACGGTGAACTGAGGCACGGCGTGCTCGCGCATCAGTGCCTCGAGGTCCGGCCAGACCGCATAGGTCCGCTCGGCGAGGGCGTCCGGGCGCTCGTTGAGCACTTCGTAGAGGATCATGACGCCCTGGTTGGGCACGCCCACCTCGTACGCGTCCGGGTACATCAGCGCCCAGCGGGTGGTCAGCTCCTGGCCGTCCGGGCCGTGACCGCCGCAGTTCCAGTCCTTCACCGTGGAGTTCAGCTCGCCCCCGACGTACTGGATGGGCTTGCTGACCTGCTCGAGCAACGGCTCGAGCAGCGGGAAGACGGAGGCGCCGCAGGTGTGGGTCATGGTGGGACAAGGATAACGGCGGCACCGCCGGGTGCCGAAAATGCGATGATTCCCACGCTTCTCACAGCAAGGGCTCCTACCATCGCGCGGGTGCCTCGCCACTTGCCGCCGCCGCGCGTCGTGGCCGGCGGCGCCGCCCTGGCGGTCGGTGCGGTCGCCATCGCGGCGGTGGTGGGCGTGGTCGGCTCGCGGCCACTCGCTGGATCGACCCCGGTGCACACCGCCCTCCCCCACGAGCGCAGCACCCCGTCGGCGTCGCCACAGGGGGCGACCCCGACCACCTCGGACACCATGTCCATCGTGGGACTCGGCGACTCGGTCACCGCCGGGTCCAACTGTGACTGCGCAGCGTTCGTGGAGCGGCTCGCCGACCTGGTCTCGGCGCGGGACGGGCGGGCTGCGACCGCCACCAACCTCGGGGTGCCGGGCCTGACGACCGGCTCGCTCGCCGCGCAGCTGACCCAGCCGGGACCGTCCGGGTCGGTGGCGTCGGCTGACACGGTCGTGGTGACCATCGGGGCCAACGACCTCGGACCACTCGAGGACCAGTGGGAGCGGACGGGGTGCGGTGCGGCCTGCCGGGCGCCAGCCGTGACGGCCATGGCGCGCGGGCTCGCTGACGACCTCGCCCGGATCAGGGACCTCGGGCACGCCGGTCAGCGGGTGGAGGTGACGACCTACTGGAACGTGTTCGAGGACGGCGACGTCGCCGACCAGCAGCGCGGGCTGGGCTTCGCGGACTGGAGCGACAAAGTGACGCTGTCCGCCAACCGAGCGATCTGCGCGACGGCGCGGATCTTCGGTGACACCTGCGTGGACCTCTACACGCCCTTCCTCAGCGCGGAAGGCAACCGCAACCCCACCCCGCTGCTGTCCTCCGACGGGGACCACCCGAACGCCGCCGGTCACCAGGTGATCGCCCGTGCCCTGCTGGCGGCGACACCTCCCTGAGGACGGTCAGGCGCCGAGGTGGGCGGACAGGAAGTCGAGGGCCTGCGGCATCAGGGCCGACCACGTGGCGAAGTTGTGTCCGCCGCCGGGGACGACCACGGTCGTCACGGACATCGGGGCGTGCACGAGCGCGACGAACCGCCGGGTGTCGCGGATCCCCGTGCCCCCGACTTCGCCGGTCCCGATCGTCGCAAAGAGCGAGACCGGGGGTTCGGGCTGGTGGCGCACCAGCCATTCCGGGTCGTTGAGGTCCCGCAGCACCGACGACCCACCCCAGAGGTCTCCGGTCGTCCCGTCCCGGAGCGTGTGGTAGTAGCCGGAGAGGGAGGCCGCCGTCGTGAACACCGAGGCGTGGGTGAGCAGGAGCTTGGTTGCGCAGTAGCCTCCGGTGGAGTCACCGATGGCACCCCAGCCGACCGGAGCGACCCGCAGGGTCTGCGACACCGTCCTCGGGACGTCCTCACCGAAGTAGGTCAGGGTCTGGGGTCCGGCCGGCACGTCACTGCACTCGGTGTCCCGTGGCGGTGCCACGGTCGGTCGCATCATGACCAGGACCATCGGCCGCGCGCGGTGCGCGTCGATCTGCGACAGCAGGACATCCGGGTACTTCATCCGCGAGACCAGGTTCCTCGTGGTTCCCGGGTAGCCGGTGAACACCTCCACCCCCGGGAACACGGTCCGCGCGTACGCCCGCTGGAAGTACTGCGGTGGCAGGTAGACCGCGGCAGGTTCGGACAGTCCGCTGTGCGCGCCCGACAGGGTGAGGGTCTCCACCCGCCCGCGCGTGGCCCACTGCGCAGGCGTCGACCAGGAGTCGACACCCCCGAGGGAGGCGTCGCTGGTGGCTGCCACCGGGAGGGCGCCGTGCCGCCTCGTCGGTGGGTTCACCCCGGCGTGGACCGCCGCAGCCGCCGAGGACGACGTGCCCAGCAGCTCCGACCAGGATCCGTAGAAGAACCCGTAGTCGTTGAGGGCAGCTGCGACCAGCAGCACCGCGCCGAGCTGGGACGCCACGACCAGCGCGACCCTCTGCCCCACGCGCGCAGGGGCAGGGCCGCGGACGCGGGACCACATGACGAGCGCCAGGACGGTTGTGGCGACCGTCGCCAGACCCAGCGTCACGAGCAGGGGCCAACCAAGCAGGGGCATGCGCAAACCTCCGACCGGCCCCGGCACCAGGGCACGAACCCAGCGTGCGCGCGGCCGATGTGAGCAGACTGCGTGCTGGCTGGGGGTTGGCTGGGAGCCTCAGCGCGCATTCAGGTTCGCGTGGGGCCGGCAGGTCAGACGCAGCCCGCGGAGCGCTGGGCGACCCCGTCCGGCGATACTGGACGGGTGCCGAGCACGGCCGAACGAGTGGCTGCGGCGATGCAGGCGGTCCCCCGTCTGGCGTTCCTGCCGCCCGCCCAACGACGTCACAGCGAGCGCGATGCGCCGCTCCCGATCGGTCACGGCCAGACCAACAGCCAACCGACGACCGTCCGGCAGATGTTGGAGCTGCTCGACGTCCAGCCCGGTGACCGGGTCCTCGACGTCGGCTCCGGGTCCGGCTGGTCCACGGCCCTGCTGGCCCACATGACCGGACCGGCGGGCCGGGTGACGGGCGTGGAGCGGGTTCCGGACCTCGTCACCTTCGGCGCCGCCAACCTGGCGCTGAGGGGTATGCCGTGGGCGCACGTCGAGGCGGCGGTGCCGGGCGAGCTGGGCCACGCGTCATACGGACCGTATGACCGCATCCTGGTGTCGGCGCAGGCGCCGTCGCTCCCTGCCGAGCTCGTCCGGCAGCTGGCACCACGCGGGGTGCTCGTCATCCCCGTGGCGGGACGGATGGTCCGGGTGGTGGCACGCGACAGCGGGCCGGCGGTCGAGGAGCACGGGTGGTACCGCTTCGTGCCCCTCGTCGCCGACCCGCCGCGTGGAGCTGCTGCTCCGGGTCCTGCGGACTAGCCCTCTGGCGCGACCTACTGGCTGGTGTAGAGCGCGTCGAGCGTCGTCTGGTACTTCTCGCTCACGGCCTTGCGGCGCAGCTTGAGGCTCGGCGTGAGGTCACCGTCCTCGATGGTGAGGTCGTGGTCGAGGATCGTGAACTTCTTGATCTGCTCCCAGCGGTTGAGGTTGACGTTGAGGTTGTCGACGTACATCTGCACCATGTCGCGCACCTGTGGGGAGGTGACGATCGCGCGGTAGTCGCCGGCGACTCCGTGCAGGTCGGCCCACTCCTTGATCGCGTCGGCGTCGAGGGTGACCAGGGCCGTCACGAAGTTGTGGTCGGACCCGTAGACCATGAACTGGCTGACGTAGGGGCACAGGCCCTTGAAGGTCGACTCGATGAGCGAGGGACCGACGTACTTGCCACCGGACGTCTTGAAGAAGTCCTTCTTGCGGTCGGTGATCTTGAGGTACCCGTTGTCGTCGAGGGTCCCGATGTCGCCGGTGTGCAACCAGCCATCGGCGTCCTTGGTCTCGGCCGTGTCCTCGGGCTTGTTGTGGTAGCCCTCCATCACGCCGGGACCACGCAGCAGGACCTCGCCGTCCTCGGCGATCTGGACCTCGGTGCCGGGCAGGGCCCAGCCGACGGTGCCGATCGCGTTGGTGGCCGGCCGGTTGACGAACGACGCCGCGCTGGTCTCGGTGAGGCCGTAGCCCTCGAGGATGACCAGGCCGACGGAGTCGAACCAGGTCGCGATGTCCTTGTTGAGCGCCGCAGACCCGGAGATGAAGAACCGGATCCGACCGCCGAAGCGGGCCCTCACCTTGTGCAGCACGAGCTTGTCGGCGACGGCGTACTGGCGGGCGAGCATGCCCGAGGGCTCCTCGCCTCGCGCGCGGGCGTCGGCGACCTTGGCGCCCACGCCGGTGGCCCACGCGAACAGCTTGGCCTTCACGCCGCCCTCGTTCGCGACCATCGTCGTGATCCGGCCGTAGGCCTTCTCGAAGATGCGCGGTGCAGCTCCCATGAAGGTCGGCTGGACGACGGCGAGGTTGTCGACGATCTTGTCGACGCGGCCGTCGATCGCCGTCGGGAAGCCCATCTGCAGGGGCAGGGTCAGCAGCACCTTGCCGAAGACGTGCGCCAGCGGCAGCCAGAGGTACTGGAGGTCGCTGGGGTTCAGGATGCCGATCGAGTCGACGGCAGCGGCTTCGTAGGTCCACGCGTCGTGGCTGAGGCGGACGCCCTTGGGACGGCCCGTCGTGCCCGAGGTGTAGATGATGGTGGCGAGCTGGTCCTTGGTGAGGGCGTCGATGCGGTCGTCGACGGCCGAGGAGTTCGTCGTGAGCAGCTCGGCGCCCATCTGCTCGAGCTCGTCGAGGCTGATCACCCAGTCACCGTCCGTGGTGCCGTCGATGGTCACGACGCGGACGATCTCCGGCAGGTCGATCCGGCGCTCCCGAAGCTTGGCGACCTGGTCGTCGTCCTCGGCGAACACGACCACGCTGCCCGAGTTGGACAGGATGTAGGCGACGTCCGGGGCGATCGTCGTCGGGTAGATCGTCGTGGTGGCACCACCGGCGCACATCACCGCGAGGTCCGCAAGCGCCCATTCGTAGCGCGTCGAGGAGGCGATGGCCACGCGGTCCTCGGGCCGTACGCCGAGGGCGATCAGGCCGGCGGCGAGGCGGTAGGCGCGCTCGCGCACCTGGCTCCAGGTCACCGACGACCAGGAGTCGTCCTCCGCGAAGCGGAACGCCTCGGCCTGCGGCGTCTTGGCGACCCGGTCACGGAACAGGTGGGCCACCGTGGGCGGGCGTTGCTCCAGGACGGCGGCGTTGAAGCGCTCGTTCCTGGAGGCGGCTCTCGTGGAGGTGGCATGGGGGGCTTGAGTCGACATTGACCGTCCTCGGCTCGGTGACAGGGAGTGTGGGGTGACAGTGGGGTGAGACTGCGTGCGGTGACAGTGCGGTGACACGGCGTGACAGGGGTGACAGGGGTTGCCGGGGATAGTGCCACGCACGAGGGTCCAACGGGGGTGATCGAGCGCGATTGTGGCCAAACAGTTGGACGTTGCCGCGGAGCGCGTTGAACGCGTCACGCTTCGTGCGGTCAGGTCTCGTGTCGGCGGTATGCCGCGTGGTTCAGCGCCGCCGCGAGGCCAGGTGTGCGTTGTTGACCAGGCCGACCGCCAGCCAGCAGGCGAACATCGAGGACCCGCCGTACGACAGGAACGGCAGCGGCAGTCCGGTGACCGGCGTGATCCCGAGGTTCATGCCGACGTTCTCGAAGACCTGGAACAGGAACCACACCGCGACCCCGGAGGCCATCAGCCGTCCGAACGCGTCCTGGGCCCGTGCGGCCACGAGGACGGCGCGCAGCACCACGAACCCCAGGAGCAGCAGCAGGCCTGCGGCGCCGAGGAAGCCCAGCTCCTCCCCCGCCACGGAGAACACGAAGTCGGTCTGCTGGTAGGGGATGAACCCGCCCTGGGTCTGCCGACCCTCGAACAGCCCCTGGCCCTGCCAGCCCCCGGAGCCGATGGCGATGCGCACCTGGCGGGTCTGGTACCCGATCCCCTGAGGGTCCGCCTGCGGGTCGGCGAAGGCCGTCAGCCGATCCCGCTGGTAGTCACTGAGGACGGGCGTGGTGAGGGCGACGACGACAGCCGCCGCCACCAGGGCCGTTGCAGCCGCGAGGTAGCGCTTGGGGGTGCCGGCGACCGCGATCACGCCGAACCCGAGCGCGCCGAGGACCAGGGCCGATCCGAGATCGGGCTGGAGCATGACCAGCCCGATGGGGACGCCCACCACGAGGACGGCGAGGAGCAGGTCACGACCGTCGGGCTGGGCCTGGCGGTCGATCCGCTCCCCCAGCAGGATCGCCAGGCCGAGGCACAGGGCGACCTTGGCAAACTCCGACGGCTGGACCGAGAATCCCCCGGGCAGCAGGATCCACGAGTGCGACCCGTTGACGGTCGACCCGACCGGGGTGAGCACCAGCACGAGCCCCGCGACGGACGCGAGGTAGAGCAGGGGCGCCACCGCCCGCAGCAGCTGGTACCCGGTCCTGGTCACGGCGGCGGCCAGCGCCACGCCGAGGACGGTGTTGGTCAGGTGCCGCACGAGATAGGCCGACCCGGCCTGGTGCCGGGTCGCCGACCAGACGAGCAGCGCCCCGATCAGCGAGAGCCCGAGGGCCGCGACGACCAGCCCCCAGTCGCTCCGGCTCCACCGCGCCGCGCCGCCACTCGCCCTGGCCCAGGTCCCGCCGGAGCGGGACCTGCTCGTCAGGACGGGACGATCGAGGTGAGGACCTGTCGACACTTCTCGATGTCCCCGGCCATGGCCTGGAGCAGCTCGTCGATGGAGTCGAAGCGCAGCGTGGGGCGGATGTGCTCGACGAACTCGACGGTGACCTCCTCGTCGTAGAGGTCGAGGTCCGTCCGGTCGAGGACGTAGGCCTCCACGGTCCGCACGGTCCCGTCGAAGGTCGGGTTGGTCCCCACCGAGATCGCTGCCGGCAGGGTCCGCTCGGGGTCGTTCGCGGGCTTTGCCACGCGGGTGAGCCACCCGGCATACACCCCGTCCGCGGGGACGAGGCCGAGCGAGTCCGGCGCGAGGTTGGCGGTCGGGTAGCCCAGCTCACGCCCGCGGTGGGCGCCGTGCACGACGGTGCCGGTCATGCGGTGCGGCCGTCCGAGGATCGCGGAGGCGGCTCCCACCTCGCCGGCGGCGAGGTGGCGACGGACCGCGGAGGACGACCAGCGCTCGCCGTTGCCGAGGTCGTCGAGGACGATCACGTCGAAGCCGTGCTCCTCCCCCAGCGCCGCGAGGGTGGACACGTCGCCGGTGTAGCCACGCCCGAACCCGCGGGCGTCCTCGCCGACGACGATCGCGCTGACACCGAGCGTCTCGACGAAGGTGCGGACGATGAACTCCTCCGCGCTCTGCTGCGCGAACTCCTCGGTGAAGTCGAGCACGAGCAGGCCGTCGATGCCGGTGGTCTCGAGCAGCTCGTCGCGCAGCCGCCCCGGCGCGATGAGCTCGAGGGTCTCGGGGTGGAAGATCGCCGCCGGGTGCGGGTCGAACGTGACGGCCACACTGGGCAGGCCCCGCTGGCTCGCCTCGGCGAGCAGGCGGGCCAGCACCGCTCGGTGTCCGAGGTGGACTCCGTCGAAGTTGCCGAAGGTGGCGACGCAGGGGCGCAGGCCCTCAGGGGTCTGGGCGGGATCGGTCCAGCGGTGCACGGAGGACACTCTACGAACCAGCGGGGGCAAACACGACGTGCGCCCTGGCCTGACGTCCGGTCTCGTCGAGCATCGCGACCAACCGGCCGTCCGGCGAGAAGGCCGCGACCGGCTCGGTGCGCCCCTCCTGCGCGGACTCGACCCGCTGGCCATAGCCCACCGCAGTCGTCTCCGAGTCGGTGAGCTCGCGCACGATGAACTGGGCGCGAGCCGCGTCGGCGAGCGGGGTGACCGGCATCCGCTCCGAGTCCTCGACGGCGCCGAGCGCCTCGAGGTCGTGCGCCCGGTCGAGGGTGAAGGCCCCGACCCGGGTGCGGCGCAGCGCGCTGAGGTGGCCGCCGACGCCGAGTGCGGCACCGAGGTCGCGGGCGAGCGCACGGACGTAGGTGCCGGAGCTCACCGTCACCTCGACGTCCACGTCGAGCACGGGTATGCCGCCCACGTCACCCGGGCGCGTCGCGAGGATGTCGAACCGGCTGACCGTCACCGGTCGTGGGGGCAGGTCGACGTCCTCGCCCGCCCGGACCCGGTGGTAGGAGCGCTCACCCTTGACCTTGATGGCCGAGACCGAGCTCGGCACCTGCTCGATGTCGCCGGTCAGCTGGCTCACGGCCGCCTCCAGCTGTCCCGGGGTGACGCCATCTGCGGCCGTGGAGGAGGTGACCTCCCCCTCGGCGTCGTCGGTGATCGTGGCCTGGCCCAGCCGGATGGTGGCGGTGTAGTCCTTGTCGCAGCCGACGAGGAAGGTCAACAGCCGGGTGGCCCGGCCAATGCCGAGCACCAGGACGCCGGTCGCCATCGGGTCGAGGGTGCCGGCATGGCCGACCTTGCGCGTCCCGCACAGCCGACGGGCCCGGCCGACCACGTCGTGGCTGGTCCAGCCCGACGGCTTGTCGACGACGAGCAGGCCGTCAGGCGCGGGCATCCGCGCCGTTGTCGCTGGTGTCGTCCCTGGTGTCGTCCGTGGAAGGAGCCTCGTCCTCGGGCTCGGGCTTGCGGTAGGGGTCGGCGTCGCCGGCGTAGGTCGCGCCGGCCGCAGCCGCAGCCACCGCCTCGTCGCGCTCCTTGGCCTCGCGCAGCAGGTCCTCCATGTGCGCGGCGGTCTCGGGGATCGCGTCGGCGAAGAAGTCCAGGCTGGGCGTCAGCCGGATCTGGATCTGCTGGCCGACGAACGACCGCAGGCGACCCTTGTTCTTCTCCAGCAGGGCGGCCGTCTTCTCGCGCTGGGCCTCGTCACCGAACACGGTGTAGAAGACCGAGGCGTGCTGGAGGTCGCCGGTGACGCGGACGTCGGTGACGGTGATGAAGCCCAGGTCGGGGTCCTTGACGATCGACACGACGTTCGCGGCGATGAGCGTCTTGATGCGATCGGCGATCTTGCGCGCGCGTCCGGCGTCAGCCATGCGAGGACTCCTTGCTGGTGTGGGTGAGGTGGGAACTCTCAGGCGAAGGCTGATGATGGCGCGCACCACCGTAGAGCGAGCCTGCGAGAGGTGCAGGCGCCATCATCCGGCTTCGCCGGGTGGGCCGGCGGTGACATGCAGCCGCCGCCGGCCCACCCGGCATACCGTCAGGCGCGGGGCTTCTCCCGCATTTCGTACGTGGCGATGAGGTCGCCGAGCTGGAGGTCGTTGTAGGACCCCAGGTTGATGCCGCACTCGAAGCCCTCACGGACCTCGGTGACGTCATCCTTGAACCGGCGCAGTCCGGCGATCTCGACGTTCTCGGAGACCACGACACCGTTGCGGGTGATCCGGGCCCGGGTGCCGCGCTTGATCTCGCCGCTGCGCACGATGGAACCGGCGATGTTGCCGAACTTGCTGGAGCGGAAGATCTCGCGGATCTCGGCGGTGCCGAGCTCCACCTCCTCGAACTCCGGCTTGAGCATGCCCTTGAGGGCCGCCTCGATCTCCTCGATGGCCTGGTAGATCACCGAGTAGTAGCGGATCTCGACACCCTCGCGCTCGGCGTAGTCGGCGTTCTGGCCCTCTGCACGCACGTTGAACCCGATGATCACCGCGCTGGACGCCATGGCCAGGTTGATGTTGTTCATCGTGATCGCACCGACACCGCGGTCGATGATCCGCAGGTCGACCTCGTCGCCCACGTCGATCTGGAGCAGCGCGTCCTCGAGGGCTTCGACGGAACCGGACACGTCACCCTTGAGGATGAGGTTGAGGGTCTCGACCTTGCCTGCTGCGAGGGCCTCGGTGAGGTCCTCGAGCGAGATGCGCTTGCGGGCCTTGGCCAGGGAGGCCTGACGGTCCGCAGCTTCGCGACGCTCGGCGATCTGTCGGGCCGTGCGGTCGTCCGGGGCCACCACGAAGGTGTCACCGGCGCGCGGGACCGAGGACAGACCGAGCACCTGCACCGGACGGGACGGACCCGCCTCGGTGAGGTTGTTGCCGTGCTCGTCGAGCATCGCGCGGACGCGGCCGTAGGCCGAGCCCGTGACGATGGCGTCCCCGACGTGCAGCGTGCCGGCCTGGACCAGCACCGTGGCCGTGGCGCCACGGCCACGGTCGAGGTTGGCCTCGATCGCGACACCGCGGGCGTCGCGGTCGGCGTTGGCGCGCAGGTCGAGCGCGGCGTCGGCGGTGAGCAGGACGGCCTCGAGCAGCGCGTCGATGTTCTGTCCGGCCTTGGCCGACACGTCGACGAACATGGTCTCGCCGCCGTACTCCTCGGCGACGAGGTTGTACTCGGTCAGCTGCTGGCGCACCTTGGCCGGGTTGGCACCCTCGACGTCGATCTTGTTGACCGCCACGACGATCGGCACGTCCGCAGCCTGGGCGTGGTTGAGCGCCTCGATGGTCTGCGGCATGACGCCGTCGTCGGCCGCGACCACGAGGATCGCGATGTCGGTCACCTTGGCACCACGGGCACGCATGGCGGTGAACGCCTCGTGACCGGGGGTGTCGATGAAGGTGATCGGACGGTCGACGCCCTCGTGCAGCTTGTGCACCTGGTAGGCACCGATGTGCTGGGTGATGCCGCCGGACTCGCCACCGGCGACGTCCTCGTTGCGGATCGCGTCGAGCAGGCGGGTCTTACCGTGGTCGACGTGGCCCATGACGGTCACGACCGGCGGGCGCGCCTCGAGGTCCTCGTCGTCCTCACCCTCGATACCCGTCTCCAGGTCGATGTTGAAGGCGTCGAAGAGCTCCTTCTCCTCCTCTTCGGGGGAGACGACCTCGATGTTGTAGCCGAGCTCGGCACCGAGCAGCTTGAAGGTGTCCTCGTCCAGCGACTGGGTGGCCGTGGCCATCTCGCCGAGGTGGAAGAGCACCGTCACCAGGGCACCGGGGTTGGCGTTGATCTTGTCGGCGAAGTCGCTGAGCGACGAGCCTCGGCGCACGCGGATGAGCGTGTCGCCGTTGCCGCGGGGCACGCTGACGCCACCGAGTGACGGCGCCTGCATCTGCTCGAACTCCTGGCGCTTCGCACGCTTGGACTTGCGTCCGCGCACGGGACGGCCACCGCCGCGCCCGAAGGCACCTGCGGTCGAGCCTCGACCGGCGCCACCACGGAAGCCACCGCCACCGGGGCGACCGGCGAAACCGCCGCCACCACCACCGGGGCCACCAGGGCCTCCGGGACCACCGGGTCCACGGCCGCCACCGGCACCGCCGGGGCCGCCGGGGCCCCGTGCGCCACCGCGGGCGGGACGGTCACCGGGACGGCCGACCGCACTGCGGTCGGGCATCATGCCGGGGCTGGGACGGGCTCCGGCCGGACGCGGTCCACCGGGGCCGGCAGTGCCGCCAGGGCGCGGACCGGCGGCACCGGGACGGCTCTGGGGGCGCGGCATACCCTGGCTGGGCGCGAAGGGGTTGTTGCCCGGACGGGCGCTGTCGCGGCCGCCACCCTCACGGGGTGCGCCTTCGCGGGGTGCGGCGTCGCCACGACCCGGCTGTCCGCCGTCACGGCCGGTGCGCATGCCCTGGCTGGGCGCAAACGGGTTGTTGCCCGGTCGCGGTGCGCCGGGACGGGGAGCGCCCGGGGCGGAGCCGGCCGGACGCGGGGCGCTGCCGGGACGCGGGGACGCCGGGACGCCGGGACCCTGCTGGTCACCATCACGAGCGGACTGGACGTCGGCACGGGCGGCGGGAGCCTCCGGAGCGGCGGGCGCGGTGGGAGCCGGGCTCGCCGGTGCGGCGGCAGCAGGAGCCGTCACCGTCTCGGGAGAGGCGGGCGCCGGTGCCGGTGCGACCGGAGCCGACGGGGCAGCAGCCGGAGCCGACGGGGCAACGGCAGGCGCTGCCGGCGCCGCAGGGGCGGCGGCAGCAGGCGCAGCGGGAGCGGCCGGACCGGCCGGCTTCGCTGCAGCCTTCTTGGCGGGAGCCTTCTTGAGGTCCTCGGGGAATGTCTCGGTCGCCTTGCGGACGACGGGGGCCTCAATCGTCGAACTGGCGGTCTTGACGTACTCGCCAATGCTGTTGAGGTGGGCGATCAGCGTCTTGCTGTCGGTGCCGAGCTCTTTGGCGAGCGCGCTTACACGGACCTTGGCCACGTTTCTCCTGTTCCTGGTCCGCAGTCAGGTGACAGGCGCGGACCGTCGTCAATGCTGGTTGGAGCTCATTGCTGAGTTCTCATCGGATGCTCATCAGCGTCAAACCCATTCTCGGTTCGATGGACATAACCGGTTCCATGGACGGTGCCCATGGAGGCGGACGGTTTCCCTCGGGATGAGGGGGATTGCATTTCAATGACACTGCCTAGCTCGTGGTCCGGTCCAGGCCCTCGACGTATGCCGTGACCGCTGCCGGATCCGGCGCGGCGCTGACACGCAGCGCGCGACCGAACGCCCGGCGGCGAAGGGCCTGCTCAAGACAGTCGCCCGTGGGGTGCAGCCAAGCGCCGCGCCCCGGCAGGCAACGCCGCAGGTCAGGAGTCAGCCGGACTGCTCCGGTCTCATCCGTCTCCGCGACCACTCGCAGGAGTGCCGACCAGCTATCCGTCCGGCGGCATCCCACACACGTCCGGGTCGGTTGCCCGTGCGAGGTGTGGAGGGTCGTGCGCGATGCCGCTGGCCGGAGTCCAGTCCGGTCGGTCACCACCAGTCTAGCCCCTACTGCCGATCGGACGCGTCATCCGCACCTGCGGAGGACGCCGCGACGGGGGCGGTGTCAGGGCGGATGTCGATGCGCCAACCGGTCAGCTTGGCGGCCAGGCGGGCGTTCTGGCCCTCCTTGCCGATGGCCAGCGACAGCTGGTAGTCGGGGACGATCACGCGCGCCGAACGCAGCGTCGGGTCCACGATCTGCACCGACTGGACCCGCGACGGCGAGAGGGCCGCGGCCACGAACGTGCGGGCGTCCTCGGAGTAGTCGACGATGTCGATCTTCTCCCCGTGGAGCTCGGTCATGATGGCCCGGACGCGGGCGCCCATCGGGCCGATGCAGGCGCCCTTGGCGTTGAGCCCCGCGACCTTGGAGTGCACCGCGATCTTGGTGCGGTGGCCGGCCTCACGCGCCAGGGCGGCGATCTCGACGGAGCCGTCGGCGATCTCGGGCACCTCGAGGGCGAAGAGCTTGCGGACCAGGTTGGGGTGGGTGCGGGACAGGCCGATCTGGGGACCCTTGGGCCCGCGCCGCACGGACACGACGAAGCAGCGCAGCCGCTCCCCGTGGACGTACTTCTCCCCCGGCACCTGCTCGGCCAGGGGCAGGATGCCCTCGACCGTGCCGAAGTCGACGGTCACGACCCGGGGGTCCGGGCTCTGCTGGATGATGCCGGCGACGACGTCGCCCTCGCGACCCTTGAAGTCGCCCATGATCGCGTCGTCCTCGAGGTCGCGCAGCCGCTGCACGATGACCTGCCGCGCGGTGGACGCGGCGATCCGGCCGAACCCGGTCGGGGTGTCGTCGAACTCCGGGCCGTACTCACGGACCGGGCGCTCGACCGACGCCGGCGGAGCGTCGGAGTCCGTGTCCCCGTCCGGCTCGGCGGCCTGGGGCTCGGGCTGCTCGAGCTCCTCCTTGGCCCAGACGATGACGTGTCCGGTCTTGCGGTCGAGCTCGACCCGCGCCGAGCGGTAGGCGCCTTCGGTGCGGTGGTAGGCCACGAGGAGGGCCTGCTCGATCGCGGGGATGAGGATGTCGAGGGAGATGTCGCGCTCGCGCTCCAGCGCCCTCAGTGCAGCCAGGTCGATGTCCATGTCAGTGCTCCTCAGAATCGTCGTCGTCGTCGTCGCTGGCTGCCCTCGAGAACTCGACCTGCACCACGGCCCTGGACACGTCGGCATACGCCACGTCCACGGACTGTGCCGGCACCTGCTTGACCGCAGGGACCTCGAGGGTCACACCCGTCTCACCCGCAGCGGTGATGCGGCCGGTCACGGCCGGGCCCTCCAGCGGGGTGATGGTGACCAGCCGGGAGACGTTGCGCCGGAAGTGGCGAGGCTCGGTCAGCGGCCGGTCGATGCCCGGCGACCCGACCTCGAGCGTGTAGGGCTGCTCGCCCATCGCGCCGGTCTCGTCGAGGGCATCGCTCACGGCTCGGGTGGCGTCGGCCACCTCGTCGAGGGTGAGGGGCGGCGTCCTGGTCGTCGTGTCACCCGTCGCGTCGAGGATGCGGTCGATCCAGAGGCGGACCAGACGACGCTTGCCTGCGGGGGTCACGGCGACGTCTTCGACCAGCAGGCCGAGGTCACGCAAGGGGCCCTCGACGGCGGGACGAATCTGTTCCTTGACGCTCACTGACTCGTCCTCTCTGAAGTTTGGTGGCCGTGCACCGCCACTCTATCTGCGCCGTGAGTGGGCCGCATGCCCGCACCTGCGGGCATGTCATGATCGGCCCATGCCCCAGGACGACGCCGGTAGGCCGCCGTGCCCCACCCGGCGCCGCGTGCTCACCCTGGCGCTCGGCGCCATGGCGGCAGCCTCGCTCGCGGCCTGCGGCATCAGGCTCGAGGACGACGCGCCGAGCGTGCCACTCATCCCCACTCGGGCACCCATACCGAGCGAGGCGTTCCTGCTGGCCCTGTGGCGGCACAGCGACGACCTCGCCGCGCGGGCCACCTCCCTGGCCGGTCCGGCGACCGGAGTGCCCGCACGGCTGGCCGCCCTGCACCGCAGCCAGGTGTCGGTGCTCGAGGCGGAGCTGCTGAGGCTCGGGGTACCGCGCAAGGTGCTGGACACCGCCGCCGCCGGCCCGTCGGCCTCGTCAACCGCGACGGCCACAGCGTCCGGCACCTCGGAAAACCCCACCGGCTCGGCGAGCACGAGCACCGCACCTGCGGTCCCGGGTCCCAGGGGTCTGGGCGCCGAGGAGGCCAGCGACCTGGGCCCGACGGCGATCGCCTCGCTGGCGAAGGTGCCCTCGCAGGCCATCCCCCTGGTCGGAAGCGTGCTCGCCCAGCGGGCCGCCGCGGCGACCCTGCTGGGCGCGCCGGCGACGTGGCCCGAGACCAGCTGGTCGGCCCCCTCCCTGGCAGCCTCGTACCTCGAGAGCACCCGCGCCGCCGTGTACGCCTTCGAGGTCGTGGCCGCCCAGTCCCCGAGTGGGGCCCAGCACTCCCTGGCGCTGGCCACCCTCTCCGCCCTGGAGTCGCGCGCGCAGGACCAGGAGTCCCTCGCCGGCGCCTCCGCCGGGCCGCCTGCCCTGGGCTATCCGCTGCCCTTCCCCGTGACGACGACCGCGACCGCACGCAGGCTGGCCGGGCAGGTGCTCACCCAGCTGCGGGCGTCCGTCGCCAGGGACCTGGGGTCCACCGGAGGCGACCTCGGTCCCCTCGGCGCGCTCGTCCAGTGGCTCGCCGACACCGAGGTCCTGGCGTCGCAGTGGGGGGTCCGGCTGTCGGCCTTCCCCGGCCTCACGTGACGCGTCCCGAGGACGTTGTCGAGCTCGTCCCGGAGTCGTTCCGCTCCGCCGTGCGCCGTTTCTCGGCGCAGGACGGTGCGGTGGGCGGCCCGTCGGGTGCCGACTGGTCCGCACGGCTACCCCGGCTGCTGGCGGAGGTCCTCGACGACTGGGGCCTGGAACCGCTGGGCGTCGGTGCGACCGGGTGGACAGCCGTCGTCGTGCCGGTCCGTCGCGACTGCGAACGGCTGGCCCTGAAGCTGGTGTGGCCCCACGTGGAGTCGCGCGACGAGCCGCTCGTGCTGCGGCACTGGGACGGCCGCGGTGCCGTGCGACTGGTGGCGGCAGACCCTGGCAGGAGCGCCCTCCTGCTGGAGGCCCTCGACCCCGACCGCGACCTGCGCTCGGTGGACGTCGACCAGGCCTGCCAGACCGTCGGGGAGCTGCTCCGCCAGCTGCACGTTCCGGCCCCGGCGGGGCTTCGGCGCCTGTCGACCTTCGCCCGCGAGCAGCTGTCGCGGCTGGAGTCCGCAGAGGGAGCCCTGCCCCGTCGCATGCTGGAGCGGACTGCGTCGCTGGTCCGCGACCTCACCGCGGACCCGGGGTGCGACGCGACCCTGGTGCACACCGACCTGCACTACGAGAACGTGCTGGCGAGCCTGCCCGAGTCGGGTCGCCCGGACTGGCTGGCCATCGACCCGCACGCCATGGCCGGACACCCCGGCTTCGAGATCCAGCCCCTGCTGCGCAACCGCACCGACGAGCTCGGCAACGGGGCGGCCTTCCGCTACCTGGTGCGGCGCCGGCTCGAGATCTGTTGCGAGGCAGCCGGGATCGACGAGGGCCAGGCCCTCGCGTGGACCTATGTCCACACGGCGATGGAGGCAGGTTGGGCGGCCGGGGACGGCGACCGCGACGCGGTGTCCTTCAACGTCGCCCTGCTCAAGGCCCTCGACGGCTGACCCCGCTCAGCGCGCTCACTGCCAGCGGTACTCCACCTCGGGACGCCCGGCACCGGCATACCTCTGGGTGCGTACGGCGAGGCGGTTGTCGCAGAGGTGCTCGGCATAGCGGCGAGCGGTCACGCGACTGACCCCGATGGCCTCGGCGAGCTCGGTCGCCGACAGTCCCTGTCCGGTGTCCCGCAGCGCGCGGGTGACGCGCGCCAGCAGATCCTCGCTCATCCCCTTCGGCAGCGCGGTGGGGCTGCTGGTGCGCACCCCGGCGAAGACCTCGTCGACCTCCGCCTGGGTCGACAGGTGCTGGGTGTGGCCGAGCTGGGTCCGATAGGCGCGGTAGGCCTCGAGGCGGTCGCGCAGGGTCGCGAAGACGAACGGTTTGAGGAGGTACTGCACGACGCCCAGGGACACCGCCGCGCGCACCACGTCGAGGTCGCGGGCGGAGGTCACCGCGATGACGTCGGCCTGGTGTCCCCCGGCGCGCATCGCCCGGATGACGTCGAGACCGTGCCGGTCGGGCAGGTTCATGTCGAGCAGCACGACGTCGACCGGCGTGGCCTGCAGGGCGCGCAGCGCCTCGTGACTCGTGGCGGCTGTGGCCGCGACGACGAAGCCGGGCACCCGCCCCACGTAGGCCGCATGCGCCTCCAGGGCGACCGGCTCGTCCTCGACGACGAGGACCGTGAGGACAGCGGGCTGGGCTGGGTCGGCGGGCAGGGCTGTGTTGGCGGGCAGGTCGTCGTCAGGCACGCGTCTTCGCCTCCAGCGGCAGGCGCACCGTGAACCGGGCCCCCGGCGGCCCCGACACCTCCAGCACCCCGTCAAGGCGCGCCACCGACTGCGCCACGAGGGCCAGCCCGATCCCGCGGCGACCCGCTCCCCCCTGCTCCTTGGTGGAGAACCCGCGGCGGAACGCCTCGTCGACGGCGTCCGGCGGCAGCCCCGGCCCGGAGTCCGCGACGCTGAGCACCACCCGGCCGGCCTCGATCCGCGAGCTCACCTCGACCTGGCGTTCGCCGGACCCCGAGGTGACGGCGTCGAAGGCGTTGTCGATGAGGTTGCCCACGATGGTCACGACGTCGCGCACGGGTGCGACGTCCTGTGGCCAGACCGCGTCGTCCGCGATCCGGAAGTCGATGCCGCGCTCCGCGGCCTGCGCTGCCTTGCCCAGCAGCAGCGCGGTCAGGGCCGGTTCACCCACCGACGCCACCACGCTGTCGGTGAGCCGCTGCGAGACCTGCAGCTCGTCGGTGGCGAAGGCCAGCGCGCGCTCGGGATGGCCGAGCTCGATGAGCGACACGATGGCGTGCAGCCGGTTGGCCGACTCGTGGGCCTGCGAGCGCAGCGCCTCGGTGAGCCCGCGGGCCGAGTCGAGCTCGCCGGTGAGGTGCTCGAGGTCGGTGCGATCGCGCACCGTGGCGACGAATCCCAGTGCGCGGCCGTCCCACTGGGCGCGCGCCTTGTTGAGGACCAGCACCCTGGCCGAGGTGACGTGCAGCTCGTCCTCCCGTGGCTCGCCGTCGGTCAGCGCGGCCAGGAGGGGAGCGGACAGCCCCAGCTCGGCGACGGGGCGGCCACGGGCGTCGTCCGGCAACCCCAGCAGCCGGACCGCCTCGTCATTGGCGAGCCGGAGCCGTCCGTCGAGGTCGGTCAGCAGGAGTCCCTCGGTCACCGCGTGCAGCACCGCGTCGTAGTACTCGACCATCTCCCGCAGCTGCACCTCGCCCAGGCCGTGGGTCTGGCGACGGATCCGGCGGCTGACGAGCAGGGTGCCGAAGCCGGACAGCAGGGCTGCTGCCAGTCCGGCGAGCAGCAGCGCCGGGAGCTGGCCGCGCAGCCGCTCGCTCACGGCTGCCTTGCGGATGCCGACCGCCACCAGCCCGACGACCGCCCCGTCGTCGGCCCGGACGGGCACCACCACCCGGCGGGACGGCCCGAGCGTCCCGGTGTAGTCCTCGACGACGGTGCCTCCAGCTCGGGCCGCCGCGATGTGACCGAGGAACTGGCCACCGATCTGCCGGGGGTCGGGATGGGTGTAGCGGATGCCGGTCGGGCTCATGATGACGACGAAGTCGGTGCGCGTCTCGCGACGCACGTCCTCGGCAAACGCCTGCAGCCCGGCTCCCGGCGCACCGGTGCGGACACCCGCGACGACGGAGGGCGTGCTGGCAACCGTCTCGGCGACAGCGGTCGCCCGTGCGGTCGCCTCCTGCGTGCCGGCCCGCTGCGCCTGCGCGTAGGCCGCGAGGGTTCCCACGCCGACCACGAGCAGCGCGACGAGCACCTGCAGCACGAAGGTCTGCGCCGCCACGCTCCACCGCGCCGGTGCGGTGAGCCACCGAGGTGCGCTCACCGGCATACCGGGAACTCAATGAACACAAACGTGACCCTAGTCACTCGTGGGGCCACCCTCGTCCTTGTTCACCGCTCCCGGGCCGCGCCCGGGACCCGATCCCCTGGAGACCACCGTGAGCACCAGCGCCGACAGCGTCGTCGAACGCCCCGTACCGAAGCGGGACCGCACGCACTACCTCTACATCGCCGTCATCGTGGCGATGGTCCTCGGCATCATCGTCGGGTTCGTCAACCCCGAGTTCGGGGTCAAGCTCAAGTGGCTGGGCACCGGCTTCGTGAGCCTCATCAAGATGATGATCACCCCGGTCATCTTCTGCACGATCGTGCTGGGCATCGGTTCGGTCCGCAGGGCCAGCCAGGTCGGCAAGGTCGGCGGTCTGGCGCTGGCCTACTTCGTCACGATGTCGACGTTCGCCCTCGCGATCGGCCTGCTGGTCGGCAACATCGTCAAGCCCGGCGCCGGCCTTCACCTCACGGACACGCTGGCCGCCGCCGGCCAGAAGCAGGTGGGTGAGGCCCACACTACGACCACCGACTTCATCCTCGGCCTCATCCCCGACACCGTCGTCTCCTCGCTGACGTCGGGCTCGGTGCTCCAGGCCCTGCTGGTGGCTCTGCTCGTGGGCTTCGCGCTGCAGAAGATGGGCCGCGCGGGAGAGCCGATCCTGGTCGGCATCAAGCACCTCGAGCGCCTCGTCTTCCGCCTGATGGCGATGATCATGTATGTCGCGCCGATCGGTGCGTTCGGAGCGATGGCCGCCGTGGTCGGCGCCACCGGCGTCGACGCGCTCAAGAGCCTGGCCCAGGTGATGGTCGCGTTCTACATCACGTGCGCGCTCTTCGTGTTCGTCGTCCTGGGGACGCTGCTCAAGCTGGTGACCGGGGTCAACGTCTTCGCCCTGCTGCGCTACCTCGCCCGCGAGTTCCTCCTGATCCTCTCGACGTCCTCGTCGGAGTCGGCCCTGCCGCGCCTCATCGCCAAGATGGAGCACGCGGGGGTGTCCCGGCCGGTCGTCGGGATCACGGTGCCGACGGGCTACTCCTTCAACCTCGACGGAACCGCGATCTACCTCACGATGGCGTCGCTGTTCATCGCCGACGCCATGGACAAGCCGTTCTCCATCGGCCAGCAGGTCTCGTTGCTGGTGTTCATGATCATCGCCTCCAAGGGTGCTGCAGGCGTGACCGGAGCGGGTCTGGCCACGCTGGCCGGCGGCCTCCAGTCGCACCGCCCCGACCTGGTCGACGGCGTCGGATTCATCGTCGGCATCGACCGGATGATGAGCGAGGCGCGGGCGCTGACCAACTTCGCCGGCAACTCGATCGCGACGGTGCTGATCGGGCACTGGGTCGGCGAGCTGGACCGACCTCGGCTCGACGCGGTGCTCGCCGGCGACCTGCCGTTCGACGAGTCGACGCTGATCGACGACCACGAGCCCGACGGGGGCCCCGGCACCGCTGGCCACGGGTGGGCGACGGTCAGGCAGGCTGGTCGGTCCCGTTGCCGGACACGGCGACGGCCACGAGCTCGTTGAAGCCGGCGCGGATGCCGTCGGCGATGACCTCGACGTCCGGGAAGCTGTCGAAGTCGGCCGTGATCCCGAAGCTGAAGGTGTCGAGGTAGGAGAAGATCCCGGTGGCCACCCGCACGCCGGCGAAGACCGGCACGTAGGGGTGCGACCCGATGAGCCGGCGGCCCAGGAGGTACAGCGGGATCCGCGGACCCGGGACGTTGGTCGTGCCGGTCTGGGTGAGCTTGTTGGGCATCCGCGACATCGACCGTGCGCCGAGGGCGAGCAGGGTCGGAGCGGCGTAGTCGGCCAGCCCGACGATGGCCGCTGCGTCCACCGCGCCCATCCCCCGCTTGTTGCGGTCCATCTGCTCACGGATCAGGGTCAGCCGCCTGCTCGGGTCCTCCTCCCCGACCGGCAGGTCGACGACGACGCTGGTGACCTGGTTGTTGACCTGGCCGCGTCCTGACGCCTGGCGGGTCGACACCGGCACGAGCGAACGCACCACCATGTCGAGGACCAGCTCACCCCTGCCGGCCAGGAGGTCGCGATGGCCGCGGGTGACCGCCGCGAGGATGACGTCGTTGACGGTGCCGCCGAGTGCGGTGCGAATGGTCTTGACCTCGGCCATCGTGGCCTCGGTCCAGACCCAGCGGCGGTTGGGGCCGAGGGGGCCGTTCATGCTCACGGGAGTGAGCTGCCCACGACCGGGAATCAGTTGCGCGATCTGTTGCGGGACAAGCTCTTTGGCCGCGACGCCGACACCGGCGAGCGCCAGGGGCACCTTGCCCAGGTCGGAGATGCTGGGCACCCCGAGAGCCTGCAGGGGTTCGGTCACGAAGTCCCGCAAGGACCCCGCCGTGAGGGCGACCAGGGACGGGGACGGCGAGGGCGACCAGTCCGACGGCTCCCGACGCTGCGGCTCCGGCTCGACGTCGAAGATGACCTGCATGAGGTCGGTGCTGCCCTCGCCGTCGATCATGCAGTGGTGCGCCTTGGAGATGAGCGCCCACCGGTCGTCCGCGAGGCCCTCGACCAGCCACGCCTCCCACACCGGCTTGGTCATGTCGAGGCGCTGGGCGAACACGCGGCCAGCGAGGTTGCGCAGCTGCTCCGGTCCGCCGGGCTTCGGCAGCGACGTGTGTCGCACGTGGTAGAGCAGCTGGAAGTGCGGGTCGTCGACCCAGACCGGGCGACCGAGCTGGAACGGCACCGTCTTGATGACCTGCCGGTAGCGCGGGACCAGGTCCATCTTGGCGGCGAGAAGTCGGACGAGGTCGCCGTAGGCGGGCGCGGGACCCTCCAGGACGGAGACCCCGCCCACGTGCATCGGCGTGTTCTCGCCCTCCATGTAGTAGAACATCGCGTCCATCGCGCTCATCCGGTCCACGACGGCTCCTCAGGCTGGGGTGAGGGTGATCGGGATGCCGTTGAGGGCGGCCGTTCCCGTAAGGGCGTCGACGAACAGGTCGTCGGCGAGGACGTTGCTGTTGACGCCGGCGTGCGACGCCGCGACCGCGGTACGGGCGCCTGGACTGGAGTGCCCCCAGCCGTGCGGGATGCTGACGACGCCCGGCCGCACCGTGTCGGTGACCTCCACCGGCACGGTGATCGACCCGGCCCGCGAGCGGACGACCGCGTCACCGCCGTCGCGCAGCCCGAGCCGCGCCGCGTCCTCGGGGTGGACGTGGGCGGTGCAGGTGTTGGCCCCCCGCACCAGTGGGGCCAGGTTGTGCATCCACGAGTTGTTGGAGCTGAGCTGACGCCGCCCGATGAGGACCATGCCGCCGGTCGGAGCCGTCTCCAGCACGGCGACCAGCCGTGCCACGTCGTCGGTGATGGCCGTCGGTGTCAGCTCGATGGTGCGGCTGGCGGTGCGCAACACCTCAGGGATGCGAGGTGAGAGAGGTCCGAGGTCGCGTCCGTGCGGTGCGGCTTCGAGGTCAGCGAGGGTCAGGTCGTAGGGGCCGCCGCGAAGCATGAGGTCGAGCAGCCGCGCAGGTCCGTGCCGCGGCTCGCTCACGGCCGGGTCGAGCTGGTAGCGGGCCGCTGTCTGCGCGGCCAGGAGGTCGTCGAGCCGCTCGACGTCTGTCTTGGGCCCCTGTCCGGCCGCGATTCCAGCCAGACGCAGGAGGGTCTGCCACTCCTGGGGCAGGTCGGTCTCGATGGCGGCCGGACTCCAGTTCGCCATGTTGCGCACGGACAGCTGGGTGAAGGTCAGGTCGAAGTGGTCTCGGGCGAGCGGGGACGGCCCCGGCAGGATGACGTCGGCGTGCTCACTGGTCTCGTTGAGGTAGACGTCCAGCGACACCATGAGGTCGAGGGTCTGCACCGCCGCACGGAGCCGGTCGGCGTTGGGGGTGCTGAGGCAGGGGTTGCCTCCGACGACCACCAGGGCACGCACCTGCCCCCACCCCGGCGTGAGGATCTCCTCCGCCAGGGTCGCGACGGGCAGCTCCCCCATCACCTCCGGGAGGCCCCGCACCCGACTGCTCCAGCGCCCGTGTCGCCACACCTTGCTCGGCGTATCGCCTTTCGCCGCAACGCTGTTCGTCTGTCCGGCCGGGGCGAGCGGGAACATCGCGCCGCCCTGTCGGTCGAGGTTGCCGGTGATGACGTTGAGCACGTCGACGAGCCAGCTGGCGAGGGTGCCGAACGCCTGCGTCGTCGTCCCGATCCGGCCGTAGACGGCTGCAGCCTCCGCAGCTGCGAGCTCCCGGGCCATCCGCTCGATCTCAGGGGCCGCGATGCCGGTGTGCTCGGCGACCGCGTCCGGCGTGAACGGGGCGGCGAGCCCCGTCAGTGCCTCGAGCCCGGTCACGTGGTCGGCGAGGTGGCGCAGGTCGGCAAGGCCCTCGCGCAGGATGACGTTGACCAACCCGAAGAGCAGGAGGGCGTCGGCGCCCGGCCTGATGGCGTGGTGCTCGTCAGCCAGCTCGGCGGTGCGGGTCCGTCGCGGGTCGACGACGACGACCTTGCCGCCACGGTTGCGGATCGCCTTCAGCCGTCCGCGGGCATCCGGCACGGTCATCAGCGACCCGTTGGAGACCAAGGGGTTGGCGCCGAGCATCAGCAGGTGCCGAGTGCGGTCGAGGTCCGGCACCGGGATGGTCATGGGGTCGCCGAACAGGTAGCCGGACGAGTAGTGCTTGGGCAGCTGGTCGACGCTGCCGGCGGTGTAGATGTTGTGGGTGCCGACTGCGCGGTAGAACGCACGGCCGTAGAGCGTCACCCCGAGGTTGTGCGAGGAGGGATTGCCCAGGTAGAACGCGACCGCGTCAGGGCCGTGCTCGGCGATGATCGGCACCAGCCGTCGGTCGATCTCCTCGAACGCCTCGTCCCAGCTCACGTCGTGCCAGTGCCCGTCACGTTTCACGAGGGGACCGCGCAACCGGTCGGGGTCCTCGTGGAGCGCCTTGAGCGAAGCGCCCTTGGGACAGATGAAGCCGTGCGAGAAGGCGTCGTCCGCGTCGCCGCGCACGGACGTGACCGTCTCACCGTCGAGCGTCACGGCGAGGCCACAGGTGGCCTCGCACAACGGACAGGTCAGGTATGCCGTGGTCATGGGCTCGGGGCGAAGCCGTGGTCTCCCAGCCAGGTCACCATCCGGTCCCTGACTGCGTCGGGCACCTCGAGCTGAGGGGTGTGCCCGACTCCGGGGAGGAACATCGTCTCCCAGGACGGGTTCGCGGCAGCGACGGCTCGCGCGGCCGCGACGGGGACCAGCCGGTCCAGCTCGCCGTGCACCAGCAGGACGGGCCTGTCGATGCTGCGCATCACCGACCGGTACCGGCGCGGGTTCGCCAGCACCCTCATCAGAGACCGCGCGGCGCCGAGGAAGGCCGCCTCCTGGCCCGGCACACCCCGGCGATGTGCCGCGAGGACGACACCGGCGTCGACGACGTCCGGGTTGGCGCGACTCGGATCGGCGAAGCACAGGTTGACGACGCTCTGGACCCGTTGGCGGTCGCTGGTCCGCCGGGTCAGCAGCTCCAGGTAACGCTCACCGACGAACGGTGTGGCGTAGACCAGGAAGGTGGCGCTGACCGCGAGGTCCGGGCGTTGCCGTGGCACCGGGATGGACGGGTCGATGAGCACGAGCCCTTCGACCAGCTCGGGGTGGGCCGCCGCCGTCAGCAGTGCGACCATCCCACCCATCGAGTTGCCGACGAGAACCGCGGGACGCCCCACGACCTCCCTGACGAACCGCGCCAGGAGGTCTGCGTTCGCCTGCACCGAGGTGGACCGGTTGGTCCCCGGCGTGAGTCCGAAACCCGCCTGGTCCACGGCATACACGTGGTGCCTCTGAGCAAGCGGCGGCGCGACCCCGACCCAGTTGAGGTGCGAACCGCCGAGGCCATGCACCATGACGATCGGCACTCCCGCAGTGGCGTCGTCCGCCTCGTCCGGCCCGCCGTAGTCCACCCAGTGCACCGGCCCGCCGAGGTCGGTGACCCACCCGGTCCCGCCCCAGGGCTCGGCTAGCTGAAGGCTCGCGGGCCGCGATGCCGTCTCTGTTGTCACCTGTTGCTCACCCTCAGAGGATCTCAACCAGAAGTCGGGATCGCCAGTGCCTCGCGCAACCGTTCGACCACGTCCAGCCTCCGTTGGGCCCGGACCTGTCCGTCCTCGGCGTCATCCGCCTCGTCCAGCAGGGACTCCAGGGCGCGACCGAGCTGGCTCGCCTCACCGAACCCGAAGGTGCCTGCCGAACCCACCAGGGAGTGTGCGGCCCGGCGCGCGGTCAGCCGCGCGTCGTCGGCCGGGCCCCCGTCACCGAGGCGGTGAAGGGCGTCCGCGATGACCTCCACCCGCGCGAGGTTCGTGAGCCTGGCGCGGTCACGAAAGGATGCCATCGCCGGCAGCGCTGTCTCCGGATCGATGGGCTGGTCGGGGGGCATCAGGACCAGCCGAGAATCGTGGACAGCTCAGCCGGGAGCAGCATCGGGTCGAACGGCTTGCGCAGCACCCCGTTCACTGGCAGGGCCGCCAGGGCGGCGCGCTCGGCGGCCAGGACACTGGCCGTGAGCAGCACGATGGGTATGCCGGCCGTGGCGGGATCAGCCCGCAGGGCCACCACCGCCGTGGGACCGTCCATGCGCGGCATCATCACGTCCATGACGATCGCGTCCGGCTGTTCGCTGCGAGCGCGGTCCAGCGCCTCCTGGCCGTCGGCTGCGGTGATGACGATCCAGCCGCCGACCACCTCCAGGCTCATCTGCGCCACCTCGAGGATGAGCTCGTCGTCGTCGACGACCAGCACTCGGCGGGCAACGCCTTCCTGAGAACCGTGCGCGGCCCCGTTCACCTGCAGGGGTGCTGGGATGGGAGTGGTTTTGCGGCCATTTGGCCAGTGTGCAGCACCTTCACCCCCTGCGCACACTCGACCGGCTGGCGCACACACTGCGCGTTGGCCGCGAACCGGTGCCGCAGGGTCAGATAGAGGGCACACTGTGCGCATGAGGACAAAAGCACCAGCGAGCGACCAGCGCACTCGATGAGCGACGCCGGGGGTGGTGCCGCGGGACCGACAGGGGTGGGGGCCCGACGGGTTCTCGTCGTCGACGACGACGAGCTCATCCTCGAGGTGGCCCAGATGTGCCTGGAAGCGGTGGGAGGCTGGCAGGTGACCACGGCCAGCAGCGGCCAGGAGGGGCTGGACCGGGCGGTGTCGGAACGACCCGATGCCATCGTGATGGACGTGATGATGCCCGGCATGGACGGCCCCACGACTGCTGTGGCGTTGCGCGAGAACCCGGTGACAGCCGGCATACCCATCGTCCTGCTCACGGCGAAGGCCCAGGGAAAGGGGCAGCCGGACCTGTCCGCACTGCCGGTGGTCGGCGTCCTGAGCAAGCCGTTCGACCCGATGCTCCTGCCGGGAACCTTGGCCTCGATGCTGGGCTGGTCGTGACGACCGCCACCGCCGACGCGCAGCGAGGTCCCGCGTGGGTGCGCCGGCTCCGGTCGGGCGACCCGCTCGGCGGCCTGCCGCTGGGCCGCGCCCTGCTCGTGGCGGCGGTGGTCGCGATCATCCTCCCGCTGCTCGTGGTCACCACTGCCCTGACCGGCTTTGCGGCTGTTGAGCGCGCCCACGCCAAGGCCACCGGCCTGCTCACGGCCCAGCAGTACCAGCAGGATGCCAACCTGATGTACGCCACCCTCCACGGCGACGTGCTCGAGTCGCTCGAGGCCTTCGGGGGCAACAACGAGACCGGCGCCGAGCTCGCTGCCCGCACCCGGACCCACGTCGCCCGGCTCGAGAACGACCTGCGCAGGCTGGCCGCGTCGACACTGGACAGCACGCTCGCCCCGGACGTCCGCGCCCTGGATACGAGGCTGAGGGCCTACGCCGCCGAGGCCGTCCGGCTGACCGATCTGGCCACCACGTCACCGAGCCGGGCTCGTGAGGAGCACGCGGCCTTCGACGACGCCTTCGACGAGCTGGGGGGGCCACAGTCGACGTTGACGGCCGCCTTGGCCCGTGAGGCCGGCACGGCGAACAGGGCAGCCGACCGTCGGCAGGAGACGGCGATCCGCTGGACGGCCATCGTCGCGGCCGCGACCTTGGGCGCGATGTTGCTGCTTGCCTTCGCGCTGTACCGCCTCGGTGTCGGGAACGAGGCTCTCTTGCGGCGCGTGGAGGAGAACGCCGAACAGCTGGCCTTCAGCAACGCCGAGCTCCAGGACGCCCAACAGCTCGCTCACATCGGCAGCTGGCAGTGGGACCTCGCGAGCGGGCAGACCCAGTGGAGCGCCGAGTTCTACCGCATCCTCGGCATCCACCCGGACACCGAGGGCGATCACGCCGACCTGTTCACCGCCCGCGTCCACCCTGAGGATGCCGCCGACGTCGTCCGGGCCCAGGAGGAAGCAGCCACCGCGCAGCGTGATATCCACTCGGAGTACCGCATCGTGCGCCCCGACGGCACCGTCCGCGACGTCCGGGCCATGGGGCGGGCGGTGCGCGACGACTCCGGCACCATCGTTCGCCTGGTCGGCACGGTGCAGGACGTCACCGAGCAGCGCGTGGTCCAGCGGATGAAGGACGAGTTCGTCGGCGTCATCAGCCACGAGCTGCGCACTCCCCTGACGTCCATCCGCGGCGCGCTCGGCCTGATGGCCGGCGGCGCCGTGGGAACCCTGCCGCCCAAGGCGCAGCGGATGGCCGATGTCGCGCTGAACAGCTGCCAGCGCCTGGTCCGCCTGGTCAACGACATCCTCGACGTGGAGAAGCTGTCCGCCGGAAAGCTCGAGCTCGACCTGGAGCTGCTGTCCGTGGACGAGCTGGTCGCTGCGGCCCTCGAGGAGATGCGTGCGATGGCGCAGCAGGCGGGGGTGACGCTCAGCGCGAACCACAGCGACGCCTTCGTGCTCGCCGACCGGGACAGGATCGCCCAGACGCTGGCGAACCTGCTCAGCAACGCGGTGAAGTTCTCCCCCGAAGGTGGGGTGGTGACGGTCCACGCCGGGCCGGCGTCGCCCGAGGCCGGTGGTGACGACATGGTCCTGTTCACCGTGACCGACCAGGGCCCCGGGATCCCCGCCGACAAGCTCGAGACCATCTTCGACCGGTTCGCCCAGGTGGACGCCTCGGACACCCGCGCCAAGACCGGCACCGGTCTCGGCCTCCCCATCTGCCGTGGCATCGTCGAACAGCACGGCGGCCGGATCTGGGCGACCAGCACACCGGGGTCGGGCAGCACCCTGACGTTCATCCTGCCGGCCGCCCCGGCTCAGGTGGAGGACGAGCAGGCGGGACCCAGGCCGGTGGGCGCTGTCCTGATCTGCGACGACGACCCGGACATCGTGGAAGTCCTCGCCGCCATGCTCGAAGCCCACGGCTACTCCACCCTGACCGCCCGCACCGGCCAACAGGCCCTGGAGCTTGCCACCGGCCAGGCACCCAGCCTGATCCTGATGGACCTGCGCATGCCGGGGATGTCGGGCTGGGAGACCATCGCCGCCCTCGGCGCGAACCCGGCAACCGCGCACATCCCGGTCGTCATCCTCAGCGCGCTGGCCCCGGACGACTACGCCGTCCCCACCGCATCCGCCTGGCTGACCAAACCCGTCGACCAGGGCGCCCTGATGAGCTCCTTACGCAAGGCGCTGGGCACCGACGCCACCACCAGCGTCCTCGTCATCGAGGACGACGAGGACCTGGGCGAGGTCCTCAAGGGCTTCTTCACCGACCACGGGGTCCACGCCCGCGTGGCCCACACCGGGATGCAGGCCCTGGCCATGAGCCGTGAGGTGGCACCTGACCTGCTCGTCCTCGACCTGGGGCTGCCTGACATCGACGGGTATGCCGTCGTCAGCGCCTTGCGCCGCGACGAACGGCTGCGGTCCCTGCCGATGGTCGTCTACACCGGCAGGGAGCTCGACGAGACCGACCGGCGCCGGCTGCGCCTGGGCGAGACCCGGTTCGTGACCAAGGCGGGAGAGTCTCCGGAGGACTTCGAGCGACAGGTCATCGGACTCCTGCGGACCATCACGTCCCCCACCCCAGCCTGAATCCCCGACAGCGGAGCCATCCCACGAGTCGTGGCAGGCCAACGCCCCTTTGACAAACCGTAGAAAGGGGGCGACCCTCAACACGAGCAACAGCGGGGAAGATTCGCGCGGGCAGCGCCCCCAACTGGTTCGGCCGTCCGCAGCATTTCCTTTCTGTTAGGGCGCCCACCGTGGCCACACGTCGCATCTCCATCCCTTCTGCCGCCTCCCTTCCCACTCACCGCAGCCGCCGGCTTCTGACCGTCGCCTGCGGGCTGGCCATCGCACTCGTGGTCGGCTTCGTGGGGACGCGACCCGCGGAAGCGGCCACCGCTCCCGTCGGGCTGGGCACTGCGGCCAGCTTCGCGGTGCTGGCCGGATCGACCATCACCAACACCGGAGCGTCCCGCATCAGTGGAAGCGCTGGCGTCAGTCCAGGCTCCGCAGTAGTGGGCTTTCCTCCCGGTCTGGTGTTCAACGGGACGATCCACCGCGCCGACGCGGTGGCGCGGCGGGCCAAGTCCGATCTCACCACCGCCTACAACGATGCCGCTGGGCGGAGTACCACGGCGACCGTACTTCCGGAGCTTGGCGGCAGGACACTGGTTCCCGGCGTGTACAGCGGGACCACGCTCGAAGTGACCGGCGCGCTCACCCTGAACGCCCAGGGCAACCCGAACGCCGTCTTCGTCTTCAAGTCGGCCAGCACCTTGGTGACCGCTTCCGGGAGCCGCATCCGGCTGATCAACGGCGCCAGCCCGTGCAACGTCTACTTCCAGGTGGGCAGCTCGACCACGCTGGGGTCGAACTCGGTCTTCGTCGGCACCGTGATGGCCCAGGCCTCGATCACGGCAGTCACCGGCGCCACCATTGCCGGTCGACTCCTGGCCCGCACCGGCGCGGTGACGCTGGACCGCAACACCATCACGCGGCCGGGCTGCGGGACTGCCGCTGCATCCACCCCGTCGGGCGCCGGCACACCGGGAGTTGCAGGGGCTGCGGTCCCAGTGCGCTCAGGAGCCCGTTTCACCGGGTAGAGGTCATGCCCCGGCGACGCCTGCCCCAGCTCTTCGTGATCGCCTTGGCGGCGACCGTGCTGGCAGGCTGCAACCCCACGGCCCCGACCGCAGGCCCCGCGCCCGCCACCGCTACAGGGTCGGTCACCGCCACCCGTGCACCCGCGGCAGTCACGACGGCGCCGGGGACCGGCGACTCACCGTCGGCCACCTCAGCCCTCTCGGCCACCGCCGTGGGGCAACCCCTGCCCGTGTACGCAAAGCCGGACGGCCCGGTGACCCACACCCTGTCGAACCCCCAAGCCAACGGGGCGCCCCGGACGCTGCTGGTCATGAAGCGCGAGGGAGCCTGGCTGCAGGTGTCCCTGCCCGTCAGGCCGAACGGCACCACCGGCTGGGTGCGGAGCACCGACGTGTCGACCGCGCGGGTCCTGTACCGCATCGCTGTCTCCACCACCGCTCACCGGCTGCGGCTCTACAAGTCCGGGCGACTGGTCGCCACCTTCCGCGCGGCGACCGGCACCGGGGGCACCCCCACCCCGCTGGGCACGTTCTTCCTGGCCGAGCTCCTGGCCCCGACCAACGCCGGCTACGGCCCGTACGCCTACGGCCTGTCCGCCTTCTCGGACGTCCTCACAAGCTTTGGCGGTGGTCCGGGCCAGATCGGACTCCACGGCACCAGTGACACCTCCAGCATCGGCCGCTCCAGCAGCCACGGCTGCATCCGGCTCAGCAACAAGGACATCACCACCCTCGCCAAGCTCCTGCCCCTGGGCACCCCCGTCACCATCGCCTGAGCAGGCTCAGCACCCACAGCGCCACCAGCACCCGCTGCACCGGCTCCACCCGCATTCGCCCTCCCCGAGGCCTCTGAGGGAGAGTGGGACCCATGCCGAACCGTCTGGCCGACTCGACCTCCCCCTACCTGTTGCAGCACCAGGACAACCCCGTCGACTGGCAGGAATGGGGTCCGCAGGCGTTCGCCGAGGCGCGCGAGCGAGACGTCCCCGTCCTCCTCTCGGTGGGGTATGCCGCGTGCCACTGGTGTCACGTGATGGCTCACGAGTCGTTCGAGGACCAGGACGTGGCAGGGGTGCTCAACGCGGATTTCGTCGCGGTGAAGGTGGATCGCGAGGAACGACCCGATATCGACGCGGTGTACATGGCGGCCACCACGGCCCTGACGGGACACGGCGGCTGGCCGATGACGTGTGTCCTCACGCCGGACGGCGACCCCTTCTTCGCCGGCACCTACTTCCCCAAGGGTCAGTTCCTCCAGCTCCTCGCGGGGGTCACCGACGCCTGGACCACCCAGCGCGACCGCGTCCTCGAGAGCGGCGCCCACATCGCTTCGCGGCTCCGCGAGCTGTCGGCCCCGGTCACTGGACAGGTGCTGGACGAGGGCGCACTCGAAGCGGCTGCGGTGCAGCTGCGTGGCCAGTTCGACCACGGCGCAGCGGGATTCGGCGGTGCGCCGAAGTTCCCGCCGTCGATGGTGCTCGAGTTCCTGCTGCGCCACCACGCCCGAACCGGGTCCGAGGACGCCCTCGCGATGGCGGCGAGCACCTGCGAGGCGATGGCACGCGGCGGCATCTACGACCAGCTCGCGGGCGGGTTCGCGCGCTACTCCGTCGACGCGCGCTGGGTGGTTCCCCACTTCGAGAAGATGCTCTACGACAACGCCCAGCTGCTCCGGGTCTACACCCACCTGCACCGGATCACCGAGGACCCGTTGGCTCGCCGCGTCGCCCTGGAGACTGCCGAGTTCCTGCTCCGAGACCTGCGCACCGACGAGTGCGGTTTCGCCTCGGCGCTGGACGCGGACACCGACGGCGTCGAGGGCCTGACCTACGCGTGGACACCGGCCCAGCTGGCCGAGGTCCTCGGTGACGACGACGGCGCTCGGGCGGCCACCCTGCTCACCGTGACCACCGGCGGCACGTTCGAGCACGGATCGTCCACCCTCCAGCTGCCGGCCGACCCTGACGACGGGGCCTGGTGGGCCGACGCGCGACGCCGGCTGTTCGAGGCACGCCAGGCACGCCCGCAGCCCGGCCGCGACGACAAGATCGTCACCTCGTGGAACGGTCTGGCCATCGCCGGGCTCGCCGACGCGGGTGCCGTCCTCGGCAGGCCCGACCTCGTCGAGGCCGCCGCGGCGTGCGCTGAGTTCGTCGTCGCGACCCACGTCGTCGACGGCCGCCTGCGCCGGACGTCGAGGGCTGGCACGGTCGGAACCGCCGCCGGTGTGGCCGACGACTACGGCAACCTGGCGGAGGGGCTGCTCGCGCTGCACCAGGCCACCGGCGACGCGAAATGGCTTGCGACCGCACGAGATCTGCTCACCACGGCGGTCGAGCACTTCGCCGCTGACGACGGCGGGTTCCACGACACCAGTGATGACGCCGAGGCGCTGTTCACCCGCCCGCGCAGCGCCGCCGACAACGCCGAACCATCAGGCCAGTCGGCGCTGGCCGGCGCCCTCCTCACCTGCTCGGCCCTGACCGGGGACACAGCGATGAGAGACCGGGCAGAGGCAGGGCTCTCAGCAGCAGGGCAGCTGGCCTTGCGCGACCCGCGCTTCGCAGGCTGGACGCTTTCGGTGGCCGAGGCGTCGGTCACCGGCCCCTTGCAGGTTGCCGTCGTCGGCACGGGCGCCGATGCCGACGCCCTGGCCGGAGTCGCGCGCCGCTCGGCCTCACCCGGACTGGTCGTGGTGCAGGGCGAGCCCGATGCCCCGGGGCACCCGCTCCTCGCCCAGCGGCCCCTCGTCGGTGGTGGCGCCGCGGCATATGTGTGCCGTGGTTTCGTGTGCGACGCCCCGGTGACGGACGTCGCGGCGCTCACCGCGGCGCTGGCTCGCTGACGAGCTCGGTCAGCCGGGCCGCATCCCAGTCGGGCTGCATGCCCGGGCGCCCGAGCAGGTAGTCCGTGAGCTCGTCGTCCGACAGGTCGTGGGCCTCGCGGACGCCTGCGGCGAGCGTTCGCAGGTAGGCGGGTGTCGGTGAGTTGGGTTGCACCGCAGTCGGATCCGGCGTCGTGAAGGTGAGGACCGGCGTCCCCTCGAGCTCGCCGACCAGGTGGAGGGCTTCGTAACGACCCGGCCCCACCTCGTGCCGCGCGTGCTCGAGCACGTGCGAGAGATCGAGGTCTGCGCCCGGCGCCCGATGCATCTCCTGGGCAGCGACGTCGGCGAACTGCTGCTCGGTCACGAGGTAGGCGCGCGCCAGCGTCGTGCCCGCCGTGTCGGCGTCGTAGAAGGCGATCCCGCCACCCCACGTCGGCGAATCCCACCCGAAGACCAGCTCGCCCGGCAACGTCAGCGCGCGGTCGTCCTGGGGAGGACTCTGGTCGCGGGCGCCCGGGTAGGTGCGGCTCGCGCCCTCAGGCCGACCGCCGCCCAGGTAGCACTGGAAGCGGTCGCGGGAGAGGTTGCTGCCATAGCTCGCGTACCAGACCTGCACACCTCCACCATGCCACGCCGAGGCCGGTGCCACCCCACCACCGCTCATTCAGAGCAACAGCGACCGGTATGCCGGGTCGGCGCCTTCCAGCGCACGTTCCCCCGCCAACGGGTCCACAAAGAGGGCCGTCGCCCAGACGTCCGCCCACAGGAGGCTGGGGCCCCAGACCGTCGCCGAACCGGGGCGGGTGATGGCCGCGCCGCTCCGCGGGTCGACGACGTGCGCTCCCCTGGCGGCTGCGCCGGACGTCGCCAACCCGCCACTGCGCAGGGGGATCGTCGCCGCGACGGCGGAGGGCTCGCGAGGGTCCTCGACACCGACGCGCCAGGTGCTCGGCGGGGCCGCACGACCGGCGCCGGCGAACAGGTCGCCGCCCGCGTTCAGGCACCACGAGATCCCGGGCACGTGCCGCAGGTGCATCGCCGCCCGCTCGACGGCCCACCCCTTGACCAGCCCCGTCGGGTCGTAGGAGGTCCCGCTGGTGGCAGCGCTGTCGTGGGAGGTGCTGTCGTGGGAGGAGCTGGCGTAGGAGGCGCTGAACAGCCCAGCCGTGCGCCACTGCGCCTCGGCACAGAGTTGCTCGACCTCGGCCAGCCACGGATGCGCCTGCGCCGCGGGGAGCTCGCCTCGCCTCACCCGCATCAGGTCGCTGTCCTCGCGCCAGGTGCTGAAGACCGAGTCGACCCTGCGCAGCACGGCAAAGGCCTGCTCGACGGCGGTGACGACCCCGGGGTCGTCCAGGGCACCCCGCGCCTCTCCTCGGAGGTGGATCGAGACCGGCATCCCCATGACCTGCTCGACGAACGCCCTGCGCGGGGTCGCCGTCACGGCAGTCACAGGTGGGCCTGGTCGATCGCGGACTGCAGCGACGACAGGTAGCCCTCGGAGGTCACGGTCGCGCCGGACACCATGTCGATGTCGGCACTCTGCTGCTGCACCGCCTCCTGGCTGAGGACCGGCAGCGCGGCGGAGTTGATCTGGACGTCCTCGTGGTTCCCGTTGGGGTACACGATCGCCTCGGAGGCGGTGATCTTGCCGTCCTGCACGGTGATCCGGACCTGCACGGGCCCCCATCGCGTCTGCACCGTGTCTCCGTCGTAGGTCTTGGCGGCGGAGGTGCTCGAGCCCGAGGTCGTCCCCGAGTCCGTGGTCCCCGAGTCCGTCGTTCCGGAGCCCGTGGTCCCCGAGTCCGTCGTGCCCGAGGCAGCGGCCGGCGCCTGGACCGAGGTCCCGGCGGCCAGCGTCGTCCCCGAGCCGGCGGTGGAGGTGTGGTAGCTGAACAGCAGCACCAACGTGGTCAGGGTGGACAGGGCCCACAGGGTGATTCTTCGCATGGGTCCTCCTAGTACTCGAACCGCTCGAGGTGGATGTTGGTGGCCGGGACCCCGCAGTCGAGCGCCGCCCGGCGGGCGGCGTCCATCCAGGCAGGCGCCCCGCACAGGAAGACGTCACGTTCGGCGACGTCCGGCACGAGCTGGGCCAGGGCGGCCGCGTCGGTCAGGTGCGCGGCGGCCGCAGGCAGCCAGGTGTCACGCCCGGGCACCCGGTGTCCCTCGACGGTGACGTAGCGGGCGCCGCGGTCGGTCGCGATCCGGAACAGCTCTTCGCCGAGCACGAACTGCTCTCGCGTGCTGGCCCGGTGGATGACCACGACGTCGCCAGGGTCCTGGTCGAGTCCCTCGAGCAGAGCCCGGATGGGGGTGATGCCGATTCCCGCGCCCATGAGGAGCACCTTGCGGCGAGTGCGGACCCCGGGGTGGAGTCGGCCGTACGGCCCCTCGACGAGCACCCGCGTGCCCGGCCGCAGGGTGGCCAGCCGCTCGGTGCCGTCCCCCACGTGGGCAGCGGTGACGCGCAGGTGTCGCCCGTCCGGAGCCGCCGACAGGGAGTAGGGGTTGGCCCGGGTCCAGCCGGGCCCGTCGACGAAGCGCCACTGGAAGAACTGCCCTGCCGCGGGTCGCATCCGCGCCACGCCGGGCCCACCGACGACGACCGTGGTCACCCCCGGCGCCTCGGCGTGCACGGCGACGACGCGCAGCGGCGCCCGCAGTGAGCGGAACAGGGGCAGCCCCACCCGGAAGACGAGCACGGTCGCGGCGCACACGGCATACAGGCCCCACCAGAAGACGGTCGACGCCGTCGAGGCCAGGAACTCCTGACCGGTCCACAGCTGGTGCGGCAGCGCCAGCCCGGCGCCGAGGTAGCCGTAGAGGTGGATGAGGTGCCAGGACTCGTACCGCAGCCGCCGTCGTGCCTTGCGCACCGAGGTGACGACGACCAGGCAGAGGGCGACCGTGCCGGCCACCGCCAGGAGCATCCCGGGGTAGTTGAGGACGAAGTCGACGATGGTGCCCCACAACCCCAGGGGTGAGGCGGCGGCATACCCGAGCGTGATGAGGACGATGTGCGCCCACAGCAGGTTGAAGGACGTGAACCCGACGAGCCGGTGCGTGCGCGCGAGCTCGTCCTGGCCCCAGGCCTGTTCGAACCACGGCACCCGGGCCATCAGGAACACCTGGACCAGCAGCAGGGCCGAGGCGACCAGCCCGGTGAGGCGCCCGAGGCTGGTGAGCGCACCCGAGAGCGACCCGAGGTCCTGGATGCCACCGTGCTGGACCCACAGCGCGGTCACCCAGAGCTGCACCAGCCAGAAGGCGCTGACGGACGCATCGCGCCACCAGCGCGGCACGACCCGCACGGCGGGACGGCGGGCGTGGGCTCGACCGGCGTCAGCTCGGTATGCCGCGTGCGCGGGGTCGTGGGCGGAGGTCACCGCAGAGCGCGGCAGGTCGGTGGTGGTCACATCCAGCACTGTGGGTCGCGAGTCTGGGTGTTTGCTGTGCACCAGCCATGACCGGTGCGTGAGTCCAAGGGACCCCCTCTCAGGGTGCCGCAGGGCCTCGGACGATCCGGCCGTCGACCAGCACCAGGTCCGCGAAGTTCCGGCCTCCGGCGACGAGCCGGGCATTGGCCTCGTCGGACCGGTCGACCCAGGCCGTCGCGTCCTCGAGGGCCCTGCCGGTCTTCACGTGGCGGTCGATGAGGCGCTGGCGGCGCCGGTCGTCCGCCAGGGCGCAGAACCACGCCTCGTCGAGCAGCGCCCGCACCGGGCGCCACGCCGGGTCGTCGAGCAACAGGTAGTTGCCCTCGGAGACAACGAGGTCCGCGGCGGGGCCGACCTCGATGGCCTCGGCCTCGGGCTCCCCCACCGCGTGGTCGAAGGCGGGGGCCCGGACCACCACGCGCGGTGAGCCGCGAACGGCGGCGAGCAGCGCGGCATACGCCTCGACGTCGAAGGTGTCCGGCGCCCCCTTGCGGTTCAAGCGGCCCAGCCGTCCCAGCTCGGCACCGGGCAGGTGGAAGCCGTCCATCGGCACGTGGGCGACGCGGCCGGCCAGTCGCGGGTCGGCTGCCACGGCGTGCAGCAGCGCCGCGACCAGGGTGGTCTTGCCTGCGCCCGGTGGCCCCGCGATGCCCAGGACCCGTCGGCGTCCGCCGGCAGCCTCGGACACGAGGCCGGCGCACCGGTCCAGCAGCTCACTCAGCGCGGGCAGCGACGGCGCGCCGGCGACCTCCGGACCACCGGGTTCGCGGGAGGCGTCCATCCCCGGTCAGCTCCACCAGCCGAGCACCGAGCCGCCGATCCTGACGATGAAGGCCACGAGCACCACCACGAAGACCACGCGGACGAACCGACTCCCCCGCGCCACGGCCGTCCGCGCTCCGACGTAGCCGCCGGCGATGTTCGCCACGGCCATCACCGCCCCGATCTTCCACATGACGTGGCCACCGGGGACGAACACGGTCAGCGCCCCGAGGTTGGTGGCGAAGTTCGCGATCTTGGCCTTCGCGCTGGCCTCCAGGAAGGCGTAGCCCATCAGCCCGACGAGCGCGAAGACGAGGAACGAGCCGGTACCCGGACCGAGGGCACCGTCGTAGACCCCGATGACGAAGCCCGTGATCATCGCGATGACGGTGTGCCGGTGACCCGCGAAGCGCAGGGCGGTCTCGGCGCCGAGGGAGGGCTTGGCGATGGTGTAGGCGCCGACGACCACCAGCATCACGAGGATGATCGGGTTGAACGCACTCTTGGGGATGTGCAGGCCGAGCAAGGCACCCCCGACCGCGCCGAGGTAGGCGACGGCCGCCATCGGCAGCGCGGTGCGCAGGTCGGGACGGACCCTGCGCCAGTAGGTGATCGAGCTGGTCGTCGTGCCGAAGATCGAGGCGATCTTGTTGGTGGCGAGCAGCTGCGCGGGTGACGCCCCGGGGAAGCCGAGCAGCAGGGCGGGCAGCTGCACGAGGCCGCCACCGCCGACGACCGCGTCGATCCAGCCCGCACCGAACCCCGTCAGGGCCATGAGGAGGACCGTGGTCAGGTCGACGTCCGGCACCTACTGCCCCAGCCAGCCGTCGACGATCGAGAGGATGTCGAGCAGCTCGTGGGCCTGGGCGTCGGGGGTCACGTCGACCGCTACCTGCTGGTTGACCGGGATGTCGCTGTGCGGGATCCAGATCGCGCGCATGCCGACCTGCTGCGGCCCGTGGACGTCCTCGAAGAGGCGGTCGCCGACGTAGACGGCGGCCTGCGGCGCGACGTCGACTGCCTCGCACGCCGCCAGGAACGCCTCCGGGTGCGGCTTCACGACGTGGATCTCCGAGGAGTACACGTCGCCGTCGAGCAGGTCGAGGACACCGTCACGCTGGAAGACCTCGCGGTGGTAGGCGCGGCTCCAGATGGTGTTGGACAGCACACCGACCTTGAGGCCGCGGTCGTGCAGCCCCTCCCAGAGCGGGCGCACCTGCGGGTCGGTGTGCGTGTGCGGCTCCCAGAACCTCCGGTATGCCGCGAGCGCCAGGAGGTGCCGGTCGTGGTCCGCGTCGACCCCGGCGTCCGCGAGGATCTCCTCGATGGAGGCGCTCTCATGGGTCTGGCGGCCGCGAGACCAGGCCTTCTCCTCGGCCTCGTGGATGCGGATGGCCAGCGAGTCGGCCTCGGCGAGCTCCTCGACGGGCATGCCCGGGTCATCGACCGGCAGTCCGTGCACCTCGCGGGCGAAGACGCGCCACTGCTGGGGCAGGTCGACGTCGTGCCAGGGCGTGAGCGTCCCGCCCCAGTCGAAGATCAGCGCTTCGATCGGCGCAGAGCCGCCCATCAGGACTCGGAGCCGCGGACCTCGCGGTCGCCGCGGACCTCTCGGACCACCTCGGCCACGACGTCCTGCACCGGGACCTCGCGACGGTCGCCGGTGGCGCGGTCCTTGATCTCGACGATGCCGTTCTCGAGCGACTTGCCCACCACCACGATCGTCGGGACCCCGATCAGCTCGGAGTCCTTGAACTTCACGCCGGGGCTGACCTTGTGGCGGTCGTCGTAGAGCACCGACAGGCCCTGGGCCTCGAGGGCGCGCGTGATCTCCTCGGACGTCGCGAAGACCTCGGGGTCGCGGGTCGCGTCCTTGCCGGTGGCGACGACGTGCACGTCGACGGGGCTGATCTCCCGGGGCCAGCGCAGGCCGAGCTCGTCGTGGTTGCCCTCGGCGACGCAGGCCACGGCACGCGAGACGCCGACGCCGTAGGAACCCATGACCACGGTCTGCAGCTTGCCGTTCTGGTCCAGCACCTTGAGGTCGAGCGCCTCGGCGTACTTGGTGCCGAGCTGGAAGATGTGTCCCATCTCGATGCCGCGGGCCGACTCCAGTCCGTGGCCACAGCTCGGGCACGCGTCGCCGGGGCGCACGTCAGCGGCCTCGATGGTGCCGTCAGCGGTGAAGTCGCGGCCGGCCACCAGGTCGATCACGTGCTTGCCGGCCTCGTTCGCACCCGTGACCCAGCGGGTGCCCTCGGAGACCCGCGGGTCGAGCACGTAGCGGATCTTCGAGGCAGACTCCGAGCCGAGCGCGCCGGGCCCGATGTAGCCCTTGACGAGCGCCGGGTTGGCGGCGAAGTCCTTCTCCTCGAAGGCCTCCACCTCGGCCGGGTCGACCTGGGCGCCGAGCCGCTTCTCGTCGATCTCGCGGTCGCCGGGCACGCCGATGGCCAGCGGCTCACGCGTGCCGTCGGGGTGGACCACCGTCACGATGACGTTCTTGAGCGTGTCGCCCGCAGCCCAGGGTCGGTCCTCGCGGGGGAAGTGCGCGTTGAGGCGGGCGACGAGCGCGTCGATGGTGGGGGTGTCCGGGGTGGACTCCGCGTGCGCAGCGGGCACGTCGGCATACGAGATGGCGTCGGGGACGGGGACGCGCACGGCCTCGACGTTCGCGGCATACCCACAGTTCGGGCAGCGGACGTAGGTGTCCTCGCCGTTCTCGGCGGTGGCGAGGAACTCCTCGCTCTTGCTGCCACCCATGGCACCGGCCATCGCCTGGACGATGACGTAGTGGAAGCCGAGCCGGTCGAAGATGCGGATGTAGGCGTCGCGGTGCAGCTGGTAGGCCTTGTCGAGGCCGGCCGCGTCGAGGTCGAAGGAGTAGGAGTCCTTCATGACGAACTCGCGGCCACGGAGCACGCCGGCCCGCGGACGCGCCTCGTCGCGGTACTTCGTCTGGATCTGGTAGATCGCCAGCGGAAGGTCCTTGTAGGACGAGTACAGGTCCTTGACCGCGAGCGTGAACATCTCCTCGTGGGTCGGCCCGAGCAGGTAGTCGCCGCCCTTGCGGTCCTGCAGGCGGAAGATGTTGGGGCCGTACTCGGTCCAGCGACCGCTCGCCTCGAAGGGTTCCTTGGGCAGCAGCGCAGGGAAGAGCAGCTCCTGGGCGCCGATCTCGTCCATCTCCTCGCGGACGATGGTCTCGACCTTGCGCAGCACGCGCAGGCCCAGCGGCAGCCAGGTGTAGATGCCGGGGCTGACCCGTCGGATGTAGCCCGCCCGGACGAGCAACCGGTGGCTCGGCACCTCGGCATCGGCCGGATCCTCGCGAAGGGTTCGCAGGAACAGGGTCGACATGCGCAGGGCCACGTGGCACTCCTCGGTTGGCGGACAACCCCCAGAGGATATCCGTCGGTATGCCGCGTGCTCACCACGGTTTCCTTCGTCGCCTTCGTCGGGTTGACGGGCGCCGCAACCAGCAGCGATCAGATCTCTGGGGGACGGGGTGCGACCTGCAGGTATTGGTCCCCGCCGGCTTGTGAGTTTGTCCGTTTTGCGGAAGTCTGTCGGTCGGGTCGGGGGTTCCCAAGCGGGGGGGTGATGGCTGCGTGTGGCCGTTTACACGAAAGCGATCGATGGATCGTCGAGAGCAAGAGGCTCTGAGGATTTCCAAGGCGAAGGCGGCGCGGGATCGCGCCGAGAACAACGCCAAGCAGCCGGCAGACCAGACCACGACCTAGCGCGACGACCGCCCGCGCGCGTCAGCGCCCAGCGGCCCTGAGGGCGGTGCGGATCAACGGGAGCTGCAGCGGCAGCCGTGCCACGGTGCCCGCGAAGGCGGCCTGCGCTGCCGGAGTGCCCTTTCGCTGCGCGCGCTTGCCGTAGTTGGCGCTCATCTGCACGTTGCCCGGCAGGATGGCGAGGAGCAGGGCGGCACTCGCCCACCCGGCATACCGGCGGGTGCGCGGGTGCAGCAGCCCCGCCGCGCAGGCGAGTTCGGCAACGCCCGAGAGGTAGATCAGCTCGCGCCGGCGCGGCAACGAGTTCGGCACCAGCGGCTCGAACAGCTCGGGCTTGACGAGGTGGGTCGTCCCCGAGGTGATGAACAGGCCGGCGAGGCCGACGATGTCCTTGGTCAGGGGCGCGACGGAGCGGGGCATGCCGCCATCCTGTCAGGCAGAGCTCGCGGCCAGCGGCGAGCTGCTGCGATCCATGCGCACGCCGACTCGCCGTCTAGAACGGAGGCGGGTCCTCGGGGGACGGGCCTCGGATCAGGCGCGAGGTGGAGCCATGGCCGTGGAACAGGAGTCTGTCCGCGTCGAGCCGGTCGCACACCTGGATGATCTCCACCCTCGAGCGCCCCCTCGTCGAGAACCACTCGAGGCGGCCGAAGTCGACCCGCCGCCCGGTCCGCAGCGCGCGGCGGTTGCGGGTGGTGAGGTTGCCGGGACGGCAGGCCAGTTCGACGAGGTGGTGCTCGGTCAGGTGCTGCACTCCCTCCTCCAGCAGCGAAGTCAGCCCGGCGATCCCGTCCATTTCCACGGCTATCTCGACGCCCACCTCGACGTCCACCTCAGCGTCCACGACCACCGCCGGGTGGGCGTCACCACTCATGGTGGTGATCGCTGAGGCGGCCTCAGATCCACACTGAAGCTGGTCGAAGGGCACGGTGGTGCTCAGGTGGCCTGTGGGATCGGTCCAGACCAGGGCGCCGTCCGCGTCGAGGCGCGATCGCCACCGTGGCCGTTGCTTGATGCGGTGATGGCGTCGACACAGGCACACCAGGTTGGTCGGATCGGTCGCGCCCACGGGCCACGGGACCACGTGGTCGACGTCGCAGAACCTCGCACTGATCGCACATCCGGGAAAGCGGCACTGACCGTCCCTCGCCTTGACGAAGTCGATCATCCACTGGGGAGGTCGATAGCGACCTGAGTCGCGACTGCCTGCACGGGACCCGCCCCCTGGAGCTGGGAGGCTCCGAAACCTTCGGGCTGGGCGCTCCGCGCTCATCGGCAGGGACGCGAGCGCGCCCGACGTGTCGTGACACGCCACCACGTGGAACGATGCGGTGGACTTCGGAGCTGACGGCGCGCCCGCGTCGCCAGCCGGCGCAGGCTCCGTCGCGCCACCGCGCGGTCCTTGTCGGCGCTGCGCCACCGACGCAACCCAGGAGGCGCGCACATGGGTGACACCCGGCATACCGAATCCCGTCACCGGCACCAGTTCGGCAGCGCGTCGGCCGCCGTCCCCGTCGCTCCTTGCGCCCTCGTCACGAGCCGCCTCTGCGGCGGCGGCCTCGCGGGCGACCGCGCTGGCCGGGACCGTCAGGTGCACCGTGACCTCACCGGTGGCCCGAGCGTGGATGAGATCCATCAGGGCGTCTGCCCGGGCCTGCTCGATGCCCGCGCACTTGCCGTCGAGGACATAGCTCCGGGCCAACCCGTCGACCACCGACCACGCGGTTCGCGACTCCTCGACGGGCACCTTCGCACTCCACTCGTCCACCCCGGGAGAGAAGGCGCTGCGACGCAGCGACCGCTCGGCCCGCGCGCGCTCGGCCTTGCGCCGCACGAGGTCTGCATCCACCGACGCCAGGACGCGACGAGTCCGGCGGCGCAACGCACCGCCTGCTTCGGTGCCGAGCCGCTCGCCGATCCGGTCGGCCACCTCGGCGCAGACCTCCGGCGTGGCGTCGGCCAGCTCCTCCGCAACGATCCCGGCGCGGTAGGTGTCGAGCCGCCCAGCCGCCATGGCCTCGACCAGGGCGGGGTGACGCGTCACGAGGTCCACCGCGGTCGCGACCCGGTCAGTCGCTCCGGACGTGGTGAGCCCCAACCGGTCCTGCACGAGAGCGGGAGCGTCCAGCCGCTGGTGGCCGAGGCCCCGGAACTCCTCCTCGATGGTGCCGTCCTCACACACGACGTCATCGGTCGCGGCCACGTGCGCCAGGGCAACCGTCTGCATCGCCGCCGCGACGTTGATCAGCTGCTGGCACGAACCCGCCAGCTCCACCCACTCCGCGCCCGACGCCTCGGCCCCGACGGCGCGCACTCGACCGAGCTCCGACTGGAGTCGAAGGTGGAGGTCGGCGAGTTCGAACATATGTCCACTCTAGCCCACGCAACACTCCCTTTCAACCTGTACGAGCGATGAATTCGATTGCCAGACAACAGAATTGGCGCAGTGACCCCACCACTTCACTGTCAGTGCCGCCTGCTATGAAGGCCGGGCTTCAGTCGCTGCGGTGCTCGCGCCGATAGGACAGCCGAGCCCTGAGGGCGAGCGCAAAGGTCGCGCCACCGACGACCAGCAGGACGAGGCCGACCCACAGCCACGTGCGCCCGGCTGTCTCCCGGCCAGGCACGGCGACGAGGAAGGCACCGAAGAGGGCGAGCGACCCGGTCATCCAGAGCAGCGCGTTTCCGGCAGCGGGTGTGTCCGGGCGCGGCTCCGACCGCAGCGAGGGGTCCATCAGGAGGGGTCCATCAGCAGCGAACGCCGCTCATCAGAGCAGGACGGTCGAGAAGTTACCGACGTCCTCGAAGCCGACCCGCGCATACGTGGCCCGGGCACTCTCGTTGAAGTCGTTGACGTACAACGTGACCCAGCGCGCGCGGGTCTCCATCACCTGCTCGACCACGGACGCCATGAGGGGCACGGAGAGTCCGCGCCCCCGCAGGTGCGGTGCCAGCCACACCCCCTGGAGCTGCGCGCAGCCGAGCGCAACGGAGCCCACGTCGGCCTTGAAGATCACCGCGCCGTCCTCGACCGCGATGAAGGTGTGGCCACGGTCGATGAGGGCCAGGAGTGCCGACCGGTATGCCGCGCCGGAGCCGGTGTAGGGCGGGTAGCCGATCTCGCCCTCGAACATGTGCGCCGCGGCAGGCATCACGAGGTCCACCTCGTGCTCCCGGGCCGGACGCACCCTCGGGTCGAGCTCGATCCCGAGGGCTGAGGGCCGGTCCATGCTGCTCATCAACGGCTGGTTCGCCCGCACGGCGCGTGCCGGTCCCCATGCGGGTGCGAGGTGCCGCCAGAGCTCGGCCACCTGGTCGGCCGGCCCGAGGATCGAGGCACAGTGGCGGCGCCAGCGGCGGACCCGGTCGGCGAAGAAGCTCAGCGTCTGCTCGTCGGCCTCCACCGGGACGAGGTTGGCGCTGGACCAGCACAGCGCCTCGAGACTGCCGCCGACCTTGTGCCCGAGAACGGTTCCGGGCTGGCTGCTGAGCACTCCCTCGAGGAGGCGGGCGGCCACGAACACGTTCGCCGGCAGGTTCCGCGCGCACACCTCCAACGCGGCGTCGCGGTCCGAGGGCGACAGCGCGTGGACCGGGTTTCGAGTGCGCAGCACGGATCCAGCCTAGGGCTCGCCGGGTCAGCGCGCCGCAGAACGCCGCCCTCCCGTCGTCCTGCGGTCCACAGCTGTGGCCGAGGGGGCGACGTAGTCGGGCTCCCTGGTGGACGACGCAGCTGCGTCTGCCACGGGATCGTCGAGTTTGCCGCAGCTTGCTGCGGATCCACGAGCCACCGCTCGTGCGGCAGCGACAAGCAAGAGCGACACGAACGCCGACACCAGGCGGGAAAACCAACACCAGCACCAACACCGGACCAGCTCACCAAGGAGACCATCATGTCCACGAACGACCGGGCCCTCGCGGGCCCACGTCCCGCAAGCCGTCGCCGTGCCTGGAAACGTGCGACCGGGGCTGCCGCAGCCGGCGCCCTCTGTGCGACCGCCCTCGCCTCATCGCCGAGCGGCGCCACGGCCGGCGTCGGGGGCGCCACCGTCGATCCCGACCCCGCGACGACAGCCGCCCAGGCCCGGCTGGTCGGGCGCTCCTCGCTCCCGGCCGAGACCTATCGACCGGGTACTGCGTCGTCGGGATACTTCCAGACCGGGACGACGGCGGTTGCGCGTCCCTACCCTGCCCAACCAGTACAGGGCTTCTCGGCCATGCACCGCAACGCCGACGGCAGCTACCTCGTCATGACCGACAACGGCTACGGCCAGAAGGGCAACAGCCAGGACTTCGAGCTGGTCGTCAACCGGATCCGGCCCGACACCAGCACAGGGACGACGACCTTCCTCGGTCTGCAGTTCCTGCTCAGCGACCCCGACCACCATGTCGACTGGACGATCTGGCGCGACGGCGGCTGCGCGGCGGCGGCGACCCTGCCGGCGGGCTACGCATGCCCCCCGCCGGACCGAGTGCTGACCGGCTGGGACTTCGACCCTGAGTCCATGCAGGTCGCGCCCGACGGCACCTTCTGGTTCGGCGACGAGTTCGGACCGTTCCTGCTCCACGCGGACGAACACGGTCGGCTCCTGGAAGCGCCCGTTCCGGCCCCGGGGGTGAAGGCGCCCCAGAACCCCACGCTCGCAGTTGGTGAGCAGCCCAACCTCGCGTCGTCGCGCGGGTTCGAGGGCATGGCGATCTCCCCGAACGGCCAGCGGCTCTACCCGATGCTCGAGGGTTCCATCGCCGAGGACAAGGCTGCCGGTCTGGCCTCGGACCTGCGGATCTTCGAGGTCAAGGTCAACCAGGACCTCGGGGCGCAGTTCACCGGCACCTACTGGCGCTATCGCCTCGAGAGCCCCGGGGACTCGATCGGAGATGCGATCGCGCTGAACGACCACGAGCTCCTCGTTGTCGAACGCGATGCGGGAGCGGGACCGAACGCGCGCTTCAAGGCGGTCTTCACCGTGGACCTCAAGGACCGGGACCACGACGGGTATGCCGACAAGCAGCTCCTCGTGAACCTCCTGGCCGTTCCTGACCCGGCCAACGTCGGCAAGCTGGGAGCCTTCTTCCCGTTCGCCTTCGAGACCATCGAGGACCTCGCCGTCGTCGACGACCACACGATCGCGGTGATGAACGACAACAACTTCCCCAACACCGGTGGCCGATCGGCAGTCGTCCCCGACCCGAACGAGTACATCGAGGTCACCCTGGACCAGGCGCTGGGCATCGACCCGCGGTTGCTCCCGCAGGGGTGAGCTGAGGGGAAGTTGCTGGCTCGGTCGCGGGGCTGAGCCGGGGAGCAGGTCACTCTCGGGTCCGCTGGTGGGGGCGGGCCCGAGAGCCTGGTCAGCCGACCGTGACCGACGGAGCCCCGGCGCTTTCCTCGTCGATGGGCTCACCCATCTCGTCGGCGATGCGCATCGCCTCCTCGATGAGCGTCTCGACGATCTGGCTCTCGGGCACGGTCTTGATGACCTCGCCCTTGACGAAGATCTGGCCCTTGCCGTTGCCGGACGCGACGCCGAGGTCGGCCTCGCGAGCCTCGCCGGGACCGTTGACGACACAGCCCATGACCGCGACGCGCAGCGGGACCGTCATCCCCTCCAGTCCGGCAGTGACCTCGTCGGCAAGCTTGTAGACGTCGACCTGGGCCCGACCGCACGAGGGGCAGGACACGATCTCGAGCTTGCGCGGCTTGAGGTTCAGGGACTGCAGGATCTGGTTGCCGACCTTGACCTCCTCGACCGGCGGGGCGGACAACGACACGCGGATGGTGTCGCCGATGCCCTTGGACAACAGCGCACCGAAGGCGGTGGCGGACTTGATGGTGCCCTGGAACGCAGGCCCCGCCTCGGTCACCCCGAGGTGCAGCGGCCAGTCGCCCCGCTCGGAGAGCATCTCGTAGGCCTTGACCATGACGACGGGGTCATTGTGCTTGACCGAGATCTTGAAGTCGTGGAAGTCGTGCTCCTCGAAGAGGGAGGCCTCCCACACGGCCGACTCGACCAGGGCCTCCGCCGTTGCCTTGCCGTACTTCTCGAGAAGCCGGGGGTCGAGCGAGCCGGCGTTGACGCCGATCCGGATCGAGACACCGGCATCCTTGGCCGCCGCTGCGATCTGCTTCACCTGGTCGTCGAACTTGCGGATGTTGCCCGGGTTGACCCGCACCGCAGCGCAGCCGGCGTCGATCGCCGCGAAGACGTACTTGGGCTGGAAGTGGATGTCCGCGATGACCGGGATCTGGGACTTGCGGGCGATCGCCGGGAGCGCCTCGGCATCGTCCTGGCTCGGGCACGCGACGCGCACGATGTCGCAGCCCGAGGCGGTGAGCTCGGCGATCTGCTGCAGGGTGCTGTTGATGTCGGTGGTGGGCGTCGTGCACATCGACTGCACCGAGATGGGGGCGTCACCGCCGACCTCGACCTTGCCGACCTTGATCTTGCGCGTCTTGCGGCGGGGCGCGAGCACGGGCGGGGGCAGGGCCGGCATACCTAGTCCAACAGTCATGCGTTGAGTATCTCCCAGAGAGAGGTGGAGGCCGACGCCGGCTGGAAGCCGGCTCCGCGCCGGCCGCGTGGCCGACCCGAGGCCGGGGTCAGCCGAGCTTGACGGGCTTGACGAAGTCGGCGTAGATGAGCAGCGCGGACATCACGATGAGCACCGAGGACACCGCATAGGCGACGGGCAACGCCTTGGCGACGTCCACGTGCCCGGGGTCCGGGCGATTCAGCAGGCGTGCCGCGTTGCGCTTGAGCCCCTCCCACAACGCTCCCGCGACGTGGCCGCCGTCCAGGGGGAGCAGCGGGATCAGGTTGAAGACGAACAGCGCGAGGTTGAGGCCGGCCATCAGGTTGACCAGGATCGCGATCTTGCCGCCGAGGCTGTCGTCGAGTCCCTTGATGGAGCCCGACGAGATCTCGCCGGCCATCCGGCCCACGCCGACCACGGACACCGGACCGTTCGGGTCGCGTTCCTCGGAGCCGAACGCCGCCTGCGCGACGTCGGTCATCCGCTGCGGGATGTGCAGGAGCACCCCGGCGATGTGCGAGACCTGATCGCCGAGGATGCCAGGAACAACCGTGACGCTCTGGCGCTCGAGGGCCAGCACGGGAGCCGAGGAGACCCCGAGGAAACCGGCCTCGAGGACCACGGGCTGACCGTCGGCGTCCACCAGCGGGGTGCCGTCCGGGCCGACCTGCTGGACGGTGTTGCGGATCGGGCTGACCCGCAGCGTCTCCCGGACGCCGTCGCGCAGCACCACGATCTCGGTCTGCTCGCCGACCCTGGGCCGGATCTGCTTGCCGACATCGATGGTGCGCTTGATGGGTTGGCCTGCGATGGACAGGATGTGGTCGCCGGGCCGGATGCCGGCGATGAAGGCCGGGGTCTTGGGGTCGGAGGGGGCACAGGTCGTCTTGGCGGCCGCCTGGCTGGCGGGCACGACGCACTCGCTGACCGAGGCCACGACCGCCCCGTCCTTCTCCACCTGCATGCCGTAGATGGTCACCAGACCGGTGAGCAGCACGACGGCGATGACCAGGTTCATCACCGGGCCGCCCATCATGACGACGACCTTCTTCGGCACCGACAGCTTGTAGAAGACGCGGTCCTCGTCGCCGGGCCTGATCTCCTCGAGGCTGAGCTGACGTGCCTCGTCGGCGAGCTGGGTGAACCGGCCGGTGCTCGACACGCGCAACGTCCCGGGCTTGTCTCCCGGCCGCGGCGGGAACATTCCGATCATCCGGATGTAGCCGCCGAGCGGGATGCCCTTGATGCCGTACTCGGTCTCGCCCCGCCTCGTCGACCACACGGTCGGCCCGAAGCCGACCATGTACTGGGTGACCTTGACCCCGAACTTCTTGGCGGGGACGAGGTGCCCGATCTCGTGCAGCCCGATCGACAGGCCCACCCCCAGGACCACGAAGAGCACGCCGAGCACGTACAGCAGGGCCGTCATCAGCGAAGCGCCCCCTCGGTGTCCGCCAGCGACTCCTCGGTCATCGATCCAGTCTGCAAACCCAGCACCTTCCGAGCCTCCTCGCGCGCCCACGCGTCCGCGCGCATCACGTCCTCAACGGTCAGTGTCCCTGATTCGATCCCGCGTGCACCGCCGGACCCGTGGATGTCCACGATCCTGGCCACCGTGTCGACGATCTCGACGAAGCCGATGCGACCGTCGTGGAAGGCATCGACGGCGACCTCGTTGGCTGCGTTGTAGACCGCTGGACTGGTGCCCCCGGCCTCGCCGACCTGTCGGGCAAGGCGCACGGCCGGGAAGGCCGCGTCGTCGAGCGGTTCAAACTCCCACGACTGTGCCTGGGTCCAGTCCACGGGGACGTCGACGTCGGCGAGCCGCGCCGGCCAGGACAGCCCGAGCGCGATCGGCACGAGCATCCGCGGCGGTCCGGCCTGGGCGATGGTCGAACCGTCCACGAACTCCACCATCGAGTGGATCAGCTGCTGCGGGTGGACGACGACGTCGATGCGGTCGAACGGGATGTCGAAGAGCAGGTGCGCCTCGATCACCTCGAGCCCCTTGTTGACCAGGGTCGCCGAGTTGGTCGTGATGACGCGCCCCATCGAGAAGTTCGGGTGCGCCAGCGCCTCAGCCGGGGTCACGGGGCGCAACGACTCGCGGCTGCGCCCACGGAACGGTCCCCCACTGGCGGTGACCACCAGCCGGCGCACCTCGTCGGCGCGCCCCCCGCGCAGGCACTGGGCGATGGCCGAGTGCTCGGAGTCGACGGGCACGATCTGGTCCGGCTTGGCGGCGGCCTTGACCAGGGGTCCGCCCACGATGAGCGACTCCTTGTTGGCCAGCGCGAGCGTGGAGCCCTCGGTCAGGGCCGCCAGCGTCGGACGCAGCCCGATGGCCCCCGTGATTCCGTTGATGACGACGTCTGCGCCACACCCAGCGGCCGTCACCGCAGCGTCGTCCCCGACCACCACCTGGGGCCGGTATGCCGCGCGGCCGGCCCGCGCGGCATACGCACCAATGGCCTCGGCGACCTGCTCGTGGGTGCCGCGGGCCACCGCGACGAGGTCGACCTCGAACGTGACTGCCTGCTCGGCGACCAGCTCGACGTTGGACCCCGCGGAGAGGGCGACCACCCGGAAGCGGTCGGGGTTGCGCGCGATGACGTCCAGGGCCTGGGTGCCGATGGAGCCGGTCGAGCCGAGGACGGCGACGGTGCGCGGGGAAGTCACTGGTTCATTGTCGCGCATGTCGGCAGGCACGCGGTCCCGCCCCGCTCGAGCCGCTGGCCGGACGACCGTCCTGCGCCACCTGGGTGGCGCGTCCGGGCACACCTACTCCTGGAAGACACGCTCCTCGATGAGCTGCTCCTCGACCACGCGACCGGCCGGCTCGAACCGGCCCTGGTCGAACCGCTTCTGGAACTCCAGCTCGAGGTGGTCGGCGCCGTTGCGGTTCTTCTCGATCGACATGACGACCCAGTGGCGGAACCGCTCGGCGTTACCCAGGTGGTAGACGAGGTGGTGCTTGGCGACGATGTCGTACTTGTCATTGAGGATCAGGACGACGTCGGCCTCGTAGGCGAGGGCCGACGAGCCACGCAGGTCGTTGACCCGCATCCGCCGGCCGGCCACCAGGCTGGACTTGTCGGCGGCGACGATCGCCAGGACCGGGACGCCCAGCTCGAGCGCCATGTCCTTGAGCCGCTCGACGACGATGGAGACTCGCTCCTCCTCGCCCATGACCCCGGCCACCGGGACCTTCTGGAGGTAGTCGACCAGGACCAGTGGGGGGCGTCCGTCGGTCTCGATGATCTCGGCAACGGCGGCACGGATCTCATCGAGCGTGGTGTGCATCCCGCTCGAGGTGTGCACGTGCAGTCGTTGGCCGTAGCTCTCGAGGGCCTCGACGGCCTCCATGCCGCCGACGGTCTCACCGAAGCGCTCGCGCATCGACTTCGTGCGGCTGTGCCTGGCTTCGAAGCCGGCCCTGATCTTGTTCAGACCGACGGCGTCGGTGCCGGCGATGGCTCCCGCCTCGATCGCGATGAGCCGCTCCAGGATGCTGTGGGCGTCGTGCTCGTAGGAGAAGAGCACCGCGCTGCGGTTGGCCGCGACGGCGTTGCGCAGCATCTGCAGCGCCATCGCCGTCTTGCCCAGTCCCTGCGGCCCACCGAGAAGGACCAGCTCGCCCGAGCGGAAGCCACCGGTCAGGGCCACGTCGAGGGCGTCGAAGCCCGTGGGCCAGACGCGTGCTCCGGCGGTCTGGCCCAGCCGCAGCTTCTCGTCCGTCTCGAGGAGGACGTCGGCGAGCGATCGCAGTCGGCCGACGTTGCGCGACTGCACTGGCGGTTCGCCGGTGATGGACAGGACGCTTGCTCCCGCTGGTTCAGCGCTGGTCATGCGACAGATTGAACCGTCGATGTGCCTCCGGTGGAAACGGTTCGGTGAACTTTGGCACCGAACGGATGACCCCAGTTCAGCCCTTAAGGGGCAATCCCGACATAGGTGGTCTCGAGGTACTCCTCGATGCCCTCGAAGCCACCCTCCCGGCCGAAGCCGGAAGCCTTGACGCCGCCGAAGGGGGCTGCCGGATTGGAGATGATCCCCTGGTTGATGCCGATCATCCCGTACTCCAGCGCCTCACTGACCCGGATCACCCGTCCGAGGTCGTTCGTGTAGACGTACGAGGCGAGGCCGAACTCGGTGCTGTTGGCCTTGGTGATGGCCTCGGCCTCGGTACGGAAGGTGGCGATCGGGGCCACGGGCCCGAAGATCTCCTCCTTCATCATCCGAGCCGTCATGGGCACCCCGCTGATCACGGTCGGCTCGAAGAAGTAGCCCCGGCCCTTGACCTGTCCTCCGCCGGTCAGGACCGTGCCCCCCTTGGCCTTGGCGTCCTCGACCAGCTCGCTGACTCCGTCGCGCGCCTTGGCATCGATCAGCGGACCGACGTCGACGCCCTTCTTGGTGCCCTTGCCGAGGGTCAGGCCGGCCATCCGCGCGGCGAACTGCTTCGCGAACTCGTCAGCCACACCCTCGTGGACGAAGAACCGGTTGGCCGCCGTGCACGCCTCACCGATGTTGCGCATCTTGGCGAGCATCGCGCCATCGACGGCCCGGTCGAGGTCGGCGTCCTCGAAGACGATGAACGGGGCGTTCCCGCCGAGCTCCATGGAGACCCTGAGCAGCTGTTCGGCCGACTGCTCGACCAGCCTGCGACCGATCCCGGTTGAGCCGGTGAAGGTGAGCTTGCGCAGCCTGGGGTCGCGGATGAGGGGTTCCATCACGTCACCCGTGTGGGACGTCGTGACGACGTTGAGGACACCGGCGGGCAGCCCGCATTCGCGCAGCAGGTCCGCCAGGGCGAGCATGGTCAGCGGGGTCTGGCTGGCCGGCTTGACGACCATGGTGCAGCCGGCAGCGATGGCCGGCCCGATCTTGCGCGTGCCCATCGCCAGCGGGAAGTTCCACGGCGTGATCATCAGGGTCGGCCCGACGGGCTTCTTCATCGTGAGCAGCCGGGTCGCCCCGTTGGGAGCCGTCGACCAGCGACCGTGGATGCGAACGGCTTCCTCGGAGAACCAGCGGAAGAACTCGGCGCCGTAGGTCACCTCTCCGCGCGACTCGGCAAGCGTCTTGCCCATCTCGAGGGTCATCAGCGTGGCGAAGTCCTCGGCGCGCTCGGTGATCCGTTCGAACGCTGCACGCAGGATCTCGCCCCGGTCGCGCGGACGCGTCTTGGCCCAGTCCCCTTGCGCCGCAACGGCTGCATCGAGGGCCGCCTTGCCGTCGGCCACCGTGGCGTCGGCCACGTGGGCGAGCGTGGCACCGCTCGAGGGGTCCTCGACGGCAAGGGTGCCGCCGCCCGTGGCGTCGCGCCACGCGCCGCCGATGAACAGTCCCTTGGGAACCGAGTCGATGAGGGTCTTCTGGGTGGTGGCCATCAGCCGTGGTCCTCCGGTGCGTGGTCGTGCGTGGCGTGGGTGTGGTGGTGCTGCGGGATGTGCCCCTCGGGAATGGCTCCGTTGCGCCCGGCGAGCAGCGGTTGCGAGGGGTCCCAGCGAGTTCCCTCCCGCTCGTCCTGCCGTTTGCGCGCGATCGCCGAAAGGGCTTCGAGGACAACGCGGTTCGCGAGCGCGGCGGTGATGTCGGCGTGGTCGTAGGGCGGGCTCACCTCGACGATGTCGACACCGACGACCGGTAGCTCGAGACAGATCCGGCGCACGGCGTCGAGCAGCTGTCGGGCCGAGAGCCCACCGGGCTCCGGGGTGCCGGTGCCCGGCGCATGGCCCGGGTCGCAGACGTCGATGTCCACCGACAGGAAGACACCGTCGCAGTCGTCCGTGGCGATGGTGAACGCCTCGGTGAGGACCTCGTCGAGACCCCGGTGCACGATTTCGGTCATCTCGAACGACCGCATCTCCTGACCGGCCATCCAGTCGAGGGTCTCCGGCGGGGGCCAGTAGCCCCGCAGCCCGACCTGGAGGAACCGGTCGCCTCGCAGGGCACCGGACTCGATCAGCCGGCGCATGGGCTGGCCGTGCCCCCACAGGGAGCCGAACTCGATGTCACCGGTGTCGGCGTGCGCGTCGAAGTGGATCATCGAGATGCGACCGTGGCCGAGGACGTTGGCGACACCCTTGGCGTCCGGGAAGGCGATCGAGTGGTCGCCCCCGAGGACGACGGGTATGGCGCCCGCCCGCGTGACGCGCTCGACCGCGGCCTCGAGCTTGGGCAGGGACCGCTCGATGTCGCCGGAGTACATCTCGACGTCGCCCGCGTCGACGACCCGGAGGTCGACGAGGCCGTCGGTCCGCAGCGCCAGGGAGGGGCGCGACCCGTCGTGCGGCAGGTAGTCGGTCATCCGGATCGCCTGGGGTCCGAAGCGCGTTCCGGGCCGGTGTGAGGTGCCCCCGTCGAAGGGCGCACCGAGGATCACGACGTCCGCATCGGCATACGTGCTCTCGTCTTCGAGGTCGCAGCGGTCCACGCCGAGGAAGGTGAAGTCGGGGCCGTACTGCTGCCCGTATCGCGTCATGATTCGACCCTAGTGCCGTTTCGAGGTCATGGTCTCAGCGGTCTTCCTGGCCCCAGGGCGAGCCGTACCCGCCGGGCTTCGGCGCCGCCAGGAGCTCGAGGAACGGCACCGCGTCGAAGGCCTCGGGGCCGAGGACACCAGACCCGCTCCAGGTGCCGTTCGCCAACAGCTCCAGGGCCACCACCGGGTTGACGGCGGTCTGCCAGACGACGCACTGGGCGCCGTAGTCACGCATCGTCTCCTCGTTGTCCACCACGTGGTAGAGGTAGGTGCTGCGCGGCTGACCGTCCTTGCCGGTGCCCGTGACCCAGACCCCGGCGCAGGTCTTGCCCTTCATCCGCGGGCCGATGGTGGCGGGATCGGGCAGCACCGCGGCGACGACGTCGCGGGGCGACACCTGCACGCCCTTGACGCTGACGGGGTCGGTGCCGTCGAGGCCGAGCGTGTGCAGGGTGCGCAGGATGGTGATGAGCTCGTCACCGAGGCCGTACTTGAAGGTCACCCGCTGCGCGTCGAGCCAGCGGGGCATGAGGAGCACCTCCTCGTGCTCGACGTGGACGCACTCCACCGGCCCGATGCCCTCGGGGAACTCGAAGACCTCGGGCTCGCTGAACGCCGGCAGGGTGAAGAAGCCCGCTTCGACGTCTCCCCCGCCCGCGTCGGCCCGCGAGCGCTCCCACACCACCGGCGGGTTGAGGCACTCCTCGATGATGGTCCACATCGAGAAGCTCGGCGCGAAGGTCTCGTTGCCGTCGTCGTCGAGGACCGCGAGGTTGGCGCCGTCACGGGTCCCGAGCTCCTCGATCGTCGAGAACAGGTGGTCGGACGCATAGCGCGCGAGGACGTCCGACAGCCCCGGCTCGACCCCGATCCCCAACAGGGCCAGCTGACCCGACTCCTCCCAGGCCCCCTGCATGGCGAACTGCTCGTCACCGAGCTTGACGCCGACCTTGGCGTAAGGCTCCTCGGGGTGGCGGCGGGACAGGCTCATCGCCATGTCGAGGTAGCCCGCACCTGCTGCGAGGGCGCCCCTGAAGATGGGCATGACGAACCGCGGGTCCACGGCGTTGAACACGTGCGTCGACCCGTGCTCGCGAGCCAGCGCGGCCACCGCGTCCTCATCCGACGCGTCGACCTGGGCCGCGACGAGCCGCTGCTCGCCGTCACGCCTGGCGCTCGCCGCCGCGACCGTGGCCTGAGCACGACCGAGGTCGTAGTCGGCCACGACGAAGGACTCGAAGAAGTCCCGTTCGACGGCGATGCGTGCGGCAGCGTCACCGACGCCGCCGGCGCCGATCATCAGGATGCGCATGGCGGATCAGGCTGCTTTCTGACGTCGGCTGGAGAGGAGCTGCCCGGTGATCACGAAGCCGAGGGCCGCCAGGAACATGACTGTGCCGATGACGTTGACCTGGACCGGGACACCACGTTGGGCCGCACCCCAGACGAACATGGGGAAGGTGATCGAGCTGGGTGAGGCGTTGAAGTTGGTGATGATGTAGTCGTCGAAGCTGAGCGAGAAGGCCAGCAGCGCCCCGGCCGCGATACCGGGCGCCGCCAGGGGCAGGGTCACCCGCAGGAACGTCTGGGCGGGTGTGGCACCCAGGTCGGCCGCAGCCTCCTCGAGCCGTGGGTCGAGCGTGGCTACCCTCGCCTTCACCGCAACCACCACGAACGAGACACAGAACATGATGTGCGCGATGAGGATCGCCGTCGCACCTGAGGGGATCCCCAGCATGAGGAACAGGGTCAGCAGGCTGGAGCCCATGACGACCTCGGGAGTGGCCATCGGGACGAAGATGAGCAGGTTCGTGGCCGCCCGCCCACGGAACCGGTAGCGGCCAAGGGCGAGGGCCACCATCGTGCCGAGCACGGTGGCGACCACGGATGCAGTCACGCCGATCCGCAGGCTGAGCCCCAGCGAGCTGCAGATCCCGGGCGACCCGCACGGGTTCGTCCACGCGTCCGTCGAGAAGCGTGCCCAGTTGTAGTTGAACTTGCCCACGGGGTCGTTGAAGGAGAACACCGCCACGACGACGTTGGGGATGAGCAGGTAGAGCAGCACGGCGAACGCCGCGAAGGCGACGAGGTGCCGGCGAATCCTGGCGAGGACGGCCATGTCAGACCAGCTCCTCGGTGCCGGCCTTGCGCACGTAGGCAGCCACCAGGGCGACGATGAGGATGAGCAGGATGAACGACAGCGCCGCAGCCAAGGGGTAGTCGAGCACCCGCAGGAACTGGCTGTCGATGACCTGGCCGATCATCACGGTCTGGGTGTTGCCGAGCAGCCGCGAGTTGATGAAGTCGCCCGCGGCCGGGATGAACGTGAGCAACGTGCCGGCGACGACCCCGGGCAGCGACAACGGCCACGTGACGCGCCGGAACGCCTCCCTCGGGGAGGCGTAGAGGTCGCCCGCCGCCTCGACGAGTCGACTGTCGAGACGTTCCAGCGACGCGTACAGGGGCAGGATCATGAAGGGCAGGAAGTTGTACGTGAGTCCGCAGATCACGGCGAACTTGGACGCCAGGAGGGTGTCGTTGTCGGTGAGGCCCACGGCCTGCAACAGGCTCGTGAAGCCCGTGTTCTGGGCCAGTGCCACCACCGGGCCGTCGTCGGACAGGATGTTGCGCCACGCCAGCGTGCGGATGAGGAAGCTCGTGAAGAACGGCGCGATCACGAGGACGAGCAGGATGTTCTTCCAGCGACCGGCCTTCTGGGCCATGAAGTACGCCAGCGGGTAGCCGAGCAACAGCGCGAGAATCGTCGCACTGCCGGCGTAGCCGACCGACCGCACCAGGTGCGGCCAGTAGCGCTCGAAGGCGTCGGCGTAGATGCCCACGTTGCCCGTGAACGTGTAGCCCTCGTCGACGTTGCCCTCCTGCAGCGACTGGGACCCCAGCGTGATCATGGGTGCGACGAAGAAGACCAGCAGAAACAACAGACCGGGGGCCAGCAGCGCGTAGGGAACCCAGCGACCCCGACGGACGGGCTTGTTGACGGGTGTCCCCGCGCCGATGGCAGCGACCTCGGCCACTACCCCTCCTCCTCGACGCCGGCGTCCGCGGCCTGCGCCGCGTCGAGTGCGAACCCGTGTTCGGCCGCCCACGAGACGGTGACGTCGTCTCCCCGCCTCGCCCGACCCGACCCGTCGTTCTGCTGCACGACGGTGAGCTCCTGGCCCCACGGCATACGCACGAGGTATTGCGTCGCCACACCCGAGAAGGAGACGTCGGTGACCGTGCCACTGAGGCGGTTGGGTCCTCCGTGCTCCCCCAGGCGGAGCTTCTCGGGCCGCACCCCGAGCCAGATGTCCTTGGTGCCCTCGGGCAGGTGGTCAGCAGCCACCGTGAGTGGCGTGTCGTATGCCGTGACCGGCACCTCCGCGCCTGTCGCACCACCCGTCACCGTGGCCTTGAGCAGGTTGGACTGGCCCAGGAAGTTGGCCACGAACGTCGACGCCGGACGCTCGTAGAGGGTGGCCGGGTCACCGAGCTGCTCGATCCGCCCGGCGTTCATCACCGCGATGGTGTCGGCCATGGTCATGGCCTCTTCCTGGTCGTGGGTGACGTGGATGAAGGTCAGACCGACCTCCTGCTGGATCCGCTTGAGCTCGATCTGCATCTGGCGTCGCAGCTTGAGGTCGAGGGCGCCGAGGGGCTCGTCGAGCAGCAGCACGTCGGGACGGTTGACGACCGCACGGGCGAGCGCGACGCGCTGCTGCATGCCCCCGGACAGCTGCGCCGGCTTCTTGGTCGCGACCTCCCCGAGCTGGACGAGCTCGAGGACTTCCCTGGCCTTGGCCTTGGCGGCCTTGTCGCCTCGGCGCTTGAGCCCGAACTCGACGTTGTCGATCACACTCATGTGGGGAAAGAGCGCGTAGGACTGGAACACCGTGTTGACATTGCGCTGGTGCGCCTTGGTGTCGGTGATGTCCGTGTCGCCGATGTGGATCCGCCCCCCGCTCGGGTGCTCGAGCCCGGCCACCATCCGCAACGTCGTCGTCTTGCCGCAGCCTGATGGGCCGAGCAGCGCGAAGAAGGAGCCCTGGGGGATCACGAGGTCCATGGGGTGGACCGCGGTGAAGGTGTCGAACTGCTTGGTCAGACCGGTCAGCCGCAGGTCCCCGGACGTCTCCGTCGCCATCAGCCCGTCGCCAGGTTGGTGAACATGCGGGTGTACTCGGACTCTTCCTTGGCGGTGAGGTCCCGGAACTTCTTCGCCTTGGACAAGGTCTCGGCCGAGGGGAAGATCAGCTGGTTGGCGCCCAGGCTCTTGTCGATCGCCACGACCGCGTCCTTGGTGCCGGTCACCGGCGAGATGTAGTTGACCCAGGCCTCGACCTCGCCCATCACCTTGGGGTCGTAGTAGTAGTTGATCAGCTGCTCGGCGTTCTTCTTGTGCTTGGCCATCGCGGGGATCACGAAGTTGTCCGACCACAGGGTGTATCCGGCGGCGGGGAGGGTCAGACCGAGCTCGGGGGCGTCGAGCCCGAGCGATGCCACGTCACCCGACCACGCGACGCAGGCGGCGATGTCGCCGGCGCTGAGCCCGTCGGTGTACTCGTTGCCGGTGAACTTCTGGATCTGGCCCGCGTCCTTGGCCTTCTGGATCATGTCGATCGCGGCCTTGAAGTCGGCATCGGTGAAGTTCGACGGGTCCTTGCCCTGGTCGAGCAGGACGAGACCGACGGTGTCGCGCATCTCCGACAGCAGGGTGACCTTGCCCTTGAGCGACGGGTCCGTGAGCAGCTGGGTGATCGTCTCGATCTTCTTGCCACCCGTCGCCTTGGTGTTGTACCCGATGCAGGCGAAGCCGGCCTGCCAAGGCAGGGAGTACTTGCGGCCGGGGTCGAAGGACACGTCCTGGAAGGCTGCCTCGAGGTTCTTGGCGTTGGGGATGTTGGCCTTGTCGAGCGGCTGCACGTAACCCTGTCGGATCAGCCTGGCGACCATCCAGTCGGTGGAGCACCAGACGTCGCGACCGGTGTCCTGGCCGCCGGCGAGCAGCGGCCGGACCTTGGCGTAGAACTCGTCGTTGTCGTTGTAGTCCTCGGTGTAGTTGACCTTGATCCCCGTGGCCTTGGTGAAGGCATCGAGTGTCGGGCGGCTCTTCTCGTCGTCCGAGACGTCGATGTACTGCTGCCAGTTCGACCAGTTGATGACCTTTTCGGTGTCGGACATGTCCTGGGCCGCCTTGGCCGTGGGCGCGGTGGTGCTGCTGCCCGAGTTCGTGGCGGTCTTGCCCTTGGATCCGCAGGCTGCCAGGGCGGCGACCCCGAGACCGGCGGATCCCACCATGAGGGTGCGGCGGCTGAGCACGCCACGCAGGAACGCTGCCTGTATGGGGGTGACGGGGGTCTGTTCGTTCATCGATCTCTCCTGCGGGGTGGGGGCAGTCGGGGCGTTGGACCGCGTGACGCGGGTGGCTCAGCTGTCGATGTTGGCCATCACGTGCTTGATGCGCGTGTAGTCCTCGAAGCCGTACATGGACAGGTCCTTGCCGTAGCCGGACTTCTTGAACCCTCCGTGGGGCATCTCGGCGACGATCGGGATGTGCGTGTTGATCCAGACGCAGCCGAAGTCGAGGGCCTTGGACACCCGCATCGCCCGGCCGAAGTCCTTGGTCCAGACGCTGGAGGCCAGCCCGTAGTCGACTCCGTTGGCCCACCGCAGGGCCTCCGCCTCGTCAGTGAAGCGCTGGACGGTGATGACCGGACCGAAGATCTCGTCCTGGATGGCCTCGTCGTCCTGCTGCAGCCCCGAGAGCACGGTCGGCTCGAGGAAGAAGCCGTCACCCAGGCCGGACATCCGGTGGCCACCGGCGGCGACCGACGCGTGGTCGGGCAGTCGCGACAGGAACCCTTCGATGCGCTCGAGCTGGCCACGGTTGTTGACGGGGCCGAGCAGCGCGTCGTCGTTGTCCGGCAGACCGACCGTCGCCGAGTTCTTGGCGTACTCCCCCAAGGCCGCGACGAAGTCGTCGTGGATGTGCGGAGCGGCCAGCACCCGGGTCGCGGCCGTGCAGTCCTGACCGGCGTTGAAGTAGCCGGCGATGGCGATGCCCTCGACCGCTGCCTCGATGTCGGCGTCGTCGAAGACGATGACCGGTGCTTTGCCACCGAGCTCGAGGTGGACGCGCTTGAGATTGCGGCTGGCGCTCTCGGCGACCTGCATCCCGGCCCGCACGGAGCCGGTGATGGCTACGAGGGCGGGGGTCTTGTGCTCGACGACCGCGCGACCGGTGTCGCGGTCACCCGTGACGACGTTGAACGTGCCTGGCGGCAGGAACTCCGAGGCGATCTCGGCCATCAGCAGGGTCGTCTCGGGAGTGGTGTCGGACGGCTTGAGGACGATGGTGTTGCCGGCGGCCAGCGCAGGGCCGATCTTCCAGACGGCCATCATCATCGGGTAGTTCCAGGGGGTCACCTGGCCGACGACCCCGATCGGCTCGCGACGGACCCAGCTGGTGTGACCCTTCATGTACTCACCCGCGGCGCGGCCCTCGAGCACCCGAGCGGCGCCGGCGAAGAACCGCAGCTGGTCGACCATCGGCGGGATCTCCTCGCTCGCCGTCAGGGCGTGCGGCTTGCCGGTGTTCTCGGACTCGAGGCGGACGAACTCGTCGGATCGCTTCTCGATGGCGTCGGCGAACTTGAGCAGCGCCTGCTGCCGCTCGCTGGGGGTGGTCTGACCCCACTCCTCGAAGGCCTTGGCGGCCGAGGCGTAGGCGGCGTCGACATCGTCCGCGGTCGAGATGGGGGCAGTGGCGACCACCTGGGCGGTCACCGGGCTGACGATGTCGGAGGTCGCATCGCCGCGCGCCTCCACGAACTCGCCGTTGATGAAGTTGCGCAGGACACGGGGGCCCGCGGACGTGGCAGTCACTGATGCTCCAATGCGGATCGGCTACTGATTCCGGTGTGTGGCACTGTAGCCGCCTCACAGCGGATTTCAATAGGTTCTGGCCGTCAGAATGCGGAAATCGTCGCCGATTTGATGCAGTGGCGATCGATTCCGTCGTGTTGGGACTTGCGCGAAGCGGTTTCGAAGGACACCATGGCCACCGTGACCCGGCCCGCCAGCACCAGCACCGATGTGCGCCTCGACGATGTGTCGAAGGCGATCATCGAGCAGCTGCAGGTGGACGGTCGGCAGTCCTACGCGACGATCGCGAAGCGCGTGGGGCTGTCCGAGGCGGCGGTGCGCCAGCGCGTGCAGCGGCTCCTGGACCAGGAGGTCATGCAGATCGTCGCGGTCACCGATCCCCTGCAGGTGGGCTTCCGCCGGCAGGCCATGATCGGCATCCGCGTCGACGGTGACCTGCTACCGGTCGGCGACGCCCTCACCGCCATGTCGGAGGTGTCCTACGTCGTCACGACGGCAGGTTCCTTCGACCTGCTGGCCGAGGTCGTCTGCGAGGACGACGCCGAGCTGCTCGACCTGCTGACCCGGCGCATCCGCACCCTCCCCGGGGTGCAGACCACCGAGACGTTCGTCTACCTGAAACTCAACAAACAGCACTACAACTGGGGTACTCGATGACCACTGACCTGTCCATCTTCGAACCGTCCAGCGACACGCACACGCCGCTCGGCACGCTGCACAGCGAGGCCGCTCGCGACCACCTGTGGATGCACTTCACGCGCCACTCGGTGTTCGAGGACCGCAGCGAGGGCGGGATGGGCCACAGCGTCCCCATCATCACCCGCGGTGAGGGCCACAAGATCTGGGACGACCGCGGCAACGAGTACATCGACGGACTCGCCGGGCTCTTCGTCGTCCAGGTCGGCCACGGCCGCGAGGAGCTCGCCGAGGCGGCCGCCAAGCAGGCCAAGGAGCTCGCCTTCTTCCCGCTGTGGTCCTACGCCCATCCCCGCGCCATCGAGCTGGCCGAACGCCTGGCCGCCGGCGCCCCCGGTGACCTCAACCGGGTGTTCTTCACGACGGGTGGAGGCGAGGCCGTCGAGACGGCCTGGAAGCTGGCCAAGCAGTACTTCAAGCTGACCGGCAAGCCGACCAAGCACAAGGTCATCAGCCGCGCGGTCGCCTACCACGGCACCCCCCAGGGCGCCCTGTCCATCACCGGCATCCCCGCGGCCAAGGAGATGTTCGAGCCGCTCGTGCCCGGCGCCTTCAAGGTCCCCAACACCAACTCCTACCGCGCTCCGGAGCACCTGCGCGACGACGACAAGGCGTTCGGCCGCTGGGCCGCCGACCGGATCGCCGAGGCCATCGAGTTCGAGGGTCCCGACACCGTGGCCGCCGTGTTCCTCGAGCCGGTGCAGAACTCCGGAGGCTGCTTCCCGCCGCCGGCCGGCTACTTCGAGCGGGTCCGCGAGATCTGCGACGAGTACGACGTCCTGCTCGTCTCCGACGAGGTGATCTGCTCCTTCGGCCGCATCGGCTCGATGTTCGCGTGCGACGACTTCAACTACGTGCCCGACATCATCACGTGTGCCAAGGGCATGACCTCGGGCTACTCCCCCATCGGCGCGATGATCGCCAGCGACCGGCTCTTCGAGCCGTTCAAGAAGGGGACGACCTACTTCCCGCACGGCTACACGTTCGGCGGCCACCCGGTCAGCGCGGCAGTGGCGATGGCCAACCTCGACATCTTCGAGCGCGAGGGCCTGAACCAGCACGTGAAGGACAACGCCCCCAAGTTCAGGGCCACCCTCGAGAAGCTGCTCGACCTGCCGATCGTGGGCGACGTCCGCGGCGCCGGCTACTTCTACGGCATCGAGCTGGTCAAGGACAAGGAGACCCGCGAGACGTTCAACGACGCGGAGTCCGAGCGACTGCTGCGCGGCTACCTGTCCAAGGCGCTGTTCGACGCCGGCCTCTACTGCCGTGCCGACGACCGCGGCGACCCGGTCATCCAGCTCGCGCCGCCGCTGATCATCGGGCAGACCGAGTTCGACGACATCGAGTCGCGTCTCCGCTCGGTGCTCACCGGCGCCGAGAAGCACCTCTGACACGCGTCGACGCCCCGTGACCGAACCCCTGTGGTCGAGTGACGGACATGAGCAGGGCCCGTATGCCGCGTCGCCGGCACCCGGGCCCTCCTCACGTCCCGTCCCGCCCCGTGCGGACGTGGTCATCGTCGGCGGCGGTTTCACCGGGCTCTGGACGGCGCACTACCTGCTGCTGGCTGACCCCTCGCTCGACGTCCTGGTCCTCGAGGCCGAGCAGGTCGGCTTCGGTGCGAGCGGGCGCAACGGGGGCTGGGTGTCCGCGCTGTGGCCGGTCGGTCCCGAGGCGCTGGCCCGCCGCCGGGGTCGCAGCGCCGCCCTGGCCATGCTGGAGGAGCTGCGACGCACGGTCGACGAGGTCGGCAGGGCAACGGAATCCGCGGCGATCGAGTGCGGATTCCGCAAGGGCGGCTCCCTCGCCCTGGCGCGGTCCGACGCCCAGGTCGCCAGGGCGCGGGCCGAGGTGGCCCACGCGGAGCAGTGGGGCACCGGCACCCGCTGGCTCGACGCCACCGAGGCGACCGAGCGGCTGGCCGCCAGTCGGGTCCAGGGCGCGACGTTCACCCCACACTGCGCCCGGGTGCACCCGCGGATGCTCGTCGACGGCCTGGCTGCGACCGTGCGGTCGCAGGGCGCCGAGCTCGTCGAGGGGGCGCGGGTCAGCACCATCGAGCCCGGCCGCGCGACGCTGTCCGACGGCGGTCACGTCATGGCGCGCCACGTCATCCGGGCCACCGAGGCGTGGACGCCGCAGCTCGCCGGCGAGCGCCGCACCGTCGCCCCGGTCTACTCGCTCGTGGTCGCCACTGAACCACTGACGGCAGCGCGGTGGGAGTCGATCGGGCTCGCCGAGCGCGAGGTGTTCAGCGACCAGCGCCACGTGATCATCTACGGCCAGCGGACGGCCGACGACCGACTGGCGTTCGGCGGGCGAGGAGCGCCCTACCACTACGGCTCGCGCATCAGGCCCGAGTTCGACCACGAGCCCACCGTCTTCGCCGACCTGCGCGCGACCCTCACCGACCTCCTCCCCCAGCTGGAAGGCGTCCGCTTCACGCACGCCTGGGGTGGCCCGCTGGGGATCGCGCGCGACTGGCACCCCTCCGTGGGCCACGACCGGTCCACCGGCCTGGGCTGGGCAGGGGGCTACGTCGGGGACGGGGTCGCAGCCGCAAACCTCGCGGGACGCACCTTGGCCGACCTGGTGACTGGTCGGCCCACACCGCTCACCGAGCTGCCGTGGGTCGGGCACCGCAGCCGACGCTGGGAGCCCGAACCCCTGCGGTGGGCCGGCATCAACGCGGGTCTCAGGCTGGCTCACGCCGCCGACCTCGAGGAGGCGCGCACCGGCCGTCCGGCCCGGCTCGGCAGGCTGCTCAGCGCCCTCACCGGCCACTAGGGAAGACTCCACTCGTGTCGACCGCCCCCGCTGACCTGTCCCCCGCCGCCCTCGAGTTCGTCACGGCCCGACACCTGGCCACGCTCACGACGTTGCGCGCCGACGGGTCACCCCATGTCGTGCCGGTCGGATTCACTTGGGACAGCGCGGAACTCGTCGTTCGCGTGATCACCAGTGGCAGCAGTCGCAAGGCCCGCAACGCCGCCCTGGGAGGTCGCGCAGTCGTGTGCCAGGTGGACGGCCGGCACTGGCTCTCCTTCGAGGGGACGGCCCGGGTGCTCACCGACGCGGCAGCGGTGGCCGACGCGGTCGACCGCTATGCCGCCCGCTACCGCGTGCCACGGGAGAACCCCGAACGGGTCGTTGTCGAGATCGCCGTCGACCGCGTGCTCGGCAACGTCTAGCGTCGGTCGCTACGGGCCGGACTCCGGGTCAGCCGGCGGGAACGGTTCGAGTGCCAGCCTGAGGTAGTACAGCGGCGCGTCGCCCCACTCGGCCAGCTCGTCGGGCTGCGCTCCCACGACGGCACCGAACCAGGTGAAGGACCGGTTGACCGCGTGGGTGACCATCGCGGGGCCCATCAGCGCCTGGAGCGCCTCGGCATCGATGACGTCGGACCAGACCGCGGCGTACGCGTCGAGGATCTCGGCCCACGGCTGGTGCGTGACCCGGGTCGCGAAGCCGTAGGGCACTGCGAGGACCTCCAGCACGTGTGCCCACTGGGCATCGCCGAAGTCGAAGAAGCGCAGTCCGTCGTCGAGGACGAACACGTTGCGGGGGTGCAGGTCACCGTGCTGAAGGCTCGAAGGCATCGGCGCTGCGAGCAGTGCTTCCACGGCGGCGTCCACCACTGCTGACCGATCACGCAATGACCGCGCTTCGTCAGCGGGGAGATGCGACGGATGGTCGGTGGGCAACGCTTCGAGCTGCCCCACGAGCCACGAGTACCGCTGAGGGACAGTGCCCGGAGAGCAGTCCGGCAGGCCGCGCTCGACCAGCGTCCCGCCGTGGCCTGCCACACGACGCTGGACGCGTGCCGCCCGGGCGACGACGGCTTGCCAGTCCGCCAGCGTGGCGTCGTGGCGCTCCCCCAGGGTCAGCCCGCGGTCGGCCGTCATCATCCAGCCGCGCTCGGCGTCGATCGCCAGCGGCGCCTCGACCTCCCCCGGCTCGAGCTCCGCGAGGGCGAGGTGGACCGCCGGCTCGAACGCGGCCGAGGGGCAGTTGGCCTTGAACCACACCGTGCCCTGGTCGCTCGGCACGACGAGCTGGGTCGACCACGGTCGGATCCGCGGCTGCTCGATGTCGCCCGTGACACCCAGACCAACCGCGGCGAGCTCGTCGGTGATCCACCGCGTTGCCTCGGCGCGCCAGGCGTCGGTCGCCACCTCCTGTGAGAAGCCCGCGTCCATGCCACCCGACTCTAGACAGGCCACGGCCGCGTCTAGAGTCAGGCCATGGACGGCGCCCGCAGGAGCACCCCCGACCCGGAGGTCGAAAACCTTGCCGACCTCGACGCCGTGCTCTCGTCAGGCCGCCCGCTCACCGGCCTGCGCTTCCAGGACCTCGACCTCACGGCATACGAGGACAGCCTGCTCGCTCGAACCGACGTCGAAGGGCTCGTGGTCCTCGGTGGGCGCCTCTCGCCCGCCCTGGGCGCGCACCTCGGTGCGCACCGCGCGCTGGTGTTCCCGACCGACCCGCACGCACCGATCGACCCCTATCGCGCCTCGCTCTACACCGCCGACGAGCTGTATGCCGGACTCGCTGGAGGCGGCTACGAGTCGACACCGGATTTCCTTGCGTACCAATGGATGAGGGACGGCGCGGTGCACCGTGACGCCTTCGTCACCCTCCTGCGGGCGATCCACGACGACTCCATCACGGATGCCCTCGACGAGTTCGTCGCAGGGCGCCCCGTCGTCGGTGTCATGGGTGGCCATGCACTGGCGCGTGGCACCACGGCGTATGCCGCCGCGGCGGGACTCGGGCGTTCCCTCGCTGCGGGAGGACTGGTCGTCGCCACTGGTGGCGGACCCGGTGCGATGGAGGCCGCCAACCTCGGAGCCCTCGCCCGCGACGAGTCCTCGGTCGCAGCTGCCCTCGAGCAGCTCGCGGCAGTGCCGTCGTTCCGACCGTCGGTCTCTGCCTGGGTGAGCTCCGCCCTGGCGGTGCGGGCGCAGCTGCCGCGCGCTGACGACGCGGGCAGCCTCGGCATCCCCACGTGGTTCTACGGCCACGAGCCGCCGAACGTCTTCTGTGACGGCATCGGCAAGTACTTCTCCAACGCGATCCGCGAGGACGGCCTCCTCGCCCGGGCCACCGCGGGGTTGGTCGTCCTCGAGGGAGCGGCGGGCACCGTGCAGGAGATCTTCCAGGCGGTCACCCCTCTCTTCTACGCGCCGGGAGAGTCCCCGCTCGCGCCGCTCGTCCTCGTCGGCCAGGAGTACTGGTCGGAGACGGTGCCGGTCTGGGCCGCCGTGCGCGCCCTGGGCCAGGAGCGCGGCATGGGTTCGGTGATCCACCTGGTCGAGACCGCCGAGCAAGCCGTCCAGATCGTCCTCGCGTCCACCGCGGAGCGCACCGAGGAGGCTCCGTGAAGCTCGCTGACCTGGCCGCACGCCAGTTCACCTACCAGCCGCGAGGCCTGACGCTCGACGGCCCGCTGCCCCAGGGCTACCACCACCTCGCGGTGGAGCGGCGGCTGGGAGCCGGCGACGCGGCATACCGATCGGCCAGTGAGTCCGTGATGACCTATGGGGCCCAGCGAGGACTGGGGCTGCGGCCACAGGCGACGGCCCCGCGGGCTGCCGTCGGCGTGGAGATCCTGAGCCGTCTCCTCGTCGTCGGCGTGCCGTGCCGCATCGTCTGGGCCGAGGAGGGCCCGGAGCGCACCGGGTTCGGCTACGGCACCCTCGAGGGCCACGTCGAGAGCGGCGAGGAGGGCTTCCTCGTGGAGCGCCGCGGCGCCGACGTGTACGCCGTCGTGCGCGCCTACTCACGACCCGCCGGCTGGCTGACGCGTCTCGGCGGTCCGCTGACCCGCAGGCTTCAACACGTCGCCGCGCTCGGTTACCTCAGGGCGGTACAGCGAGCGGTCGACCACGGCTCGTGACGGTCGGGTCACGGCACGGGCCTGGATCGTGGATGCACCCCGGCGACGAGGCCGCCGAGGGCCGGCGACACCGCGCCGGTGGCCAGGTCCACGACCCTGAAGCGCGGCTTTCCGGACGCGTCGGCGCCGAGGAAGACCACGGCGGACCCGTCCTCGGTGAAGTCGGGGTAGAGGGCCCCGCTCCCTGCGGCCACGAGGTTCGTCAGGCGTCGGGGGGCGCCGCCGTCAGGTCGCACGAGGTAGAGGTCGTTGGCGGAGGAGCCGGCCTTCGGGAGTGCGGCGTAGACGATGAGGTCGCCGGTGGGACTCCAGTCGGGTGTCTGCGCGAACACCGCAGGAGGGGTCAGCCGCGTCACCGTTGGCGGTGTCTTCGTGAGGTCGACGCGGGCCAGCGTGACCCCCTTGATGTCCTCGTGGTCCTTGGGGGTCGCGAGCACCCACTCGACCACGAGCGCCTTCCCCGAGGGCGCGTAGCGTACACCGGAGAAGAACTCCCCCGCCTTCGCGCTGAGCAACGTCCTGGTCCTGCCCGTCCCCACCTCCACGGTCTCCAGGGTGCCGCCCGTCTGACCGTGAGGTTGCATGCGGCTGTAGGCGATCTGCGACCCGTCGGGTGACCACGCCGGGTCGTCGAGGTACTCGCAGGGCGTCTCACAGCTGACGACCCGCGTCAGGCCGCTGCCGTCGGTGCCGATCACCCACAGCCCGGCGTTGCTGCCCGCCTGGTCGCCCGAGCCCACGAACGTCAGGCGCGTCCCGTCGGGAGACCAGTCGGGATTGTCCTCCGGTCCGGTGCTCACGGTGTCGAGGGCATGGTCGTCCGAGCCGTCCGGACGCACGAGCTGGATCCGGAATGTGCTGTCCTGGTAGGCCAGCCACTCCTCACCCACCGCCGGCACGGGAGCCGCGGCCGGGGTCGACCTGGTGGCGGTGGTGCCTGACGTGACTGGTGGCGACGTGGCCGCCGCCGAGTCCTCCCCGCTGCAGCCGGCCACTGCCAGCAGCAACACCCCCGACACGGCACCGAGCACTCGAGTTGCCGACATGGCTCCTCCCTTCCGTCTATCCGTCACGAGGCCTTGGGGGCGGCAAAAGGTTGTCGGTGTCGACTTCGTGCCGGACGAGGAGAATGGCGCTGGTCGACCTGGCTCCCGATGACAACCTTGTGGGTGGGTCGGCCGCTCTTCCTGGTGGAGCGAGAGGAGAGGGGCATGGCCGTCGTGGGCACCGCCGAGCACGCCACCACGGCGGGGTTCGACGCCTTCGTCACGGCACGTGGCCCAGCCCTCCTGCGCACCGCCTTCCTCCTGACCGGCGACCGGCAGAGGGCCGAGGACCTCGTCCAGACGGCTCTCGGGAAGACCTGGCCCCGATGGGACTCCATCGAGGTCGGTCCGCGGGAGGCGTACGTCCGTAAGGTCATGCTGACCACCTACATCGCCTGGTGGCGTCGGCGGTGGAACGCCGAGTACCCGACGGAGCAGCTGCCCGAGCTCCCCGCCAGGGGCGTCGACCCCGACCAGCGTCGTGACCTGCTGGTGGCGCTCGCCTCCCTCCCGAAGGGGCAACGTGCCGTCATCGTGCTGCGCTACTTCGAGGACCGCACAGAGGTACAGACGGCGGAGCTGCTCGGCTGCACCGTCGGGACCGTCAAGAGCCAGAGCGCGCGGGCGCTGGCGACCCTGCGCCAGTGTCCTGCACTCGCCGTGACCGAGGGAGAACTTCGATGAGCGACCTCGACACCCGACTCCGTGAGGCCCTGCACGAGCTCGCCCCGGCCCAACCAGCCACCGACGGGCTGGCCGACGGGGCACGCCACTACGCCGCGCGTGCCCGACGGGCCCGCCAGCTCGGAGTCGCCGGCGCAACGGCCGCCATCCTGGTCGCCGCCGGGCTGCTGCTGGGATCGTTCGACCCGCCAACCCGCGTCGTGCCCGCGGGGCCTTTCCTGACGCCCGCTGACTGCACCCGCCAAGCGCGGGTCACCACCATCGCCAGCGTCAACGGTCCCGACCTGGCTGGCTTGCGCGCCGCCTGGGTGTGCCCTGACGCCACCCCGGCGGGGACCCAGACCTCGAACGGCACGGACAACGGCTGGATACTGCCAACCGATCGGATCACTGGTCGGCAGACGGGCATGCTGAACCTCCTCGGTCGAAGCGACCAGTGGCCCTGTGGCACAGGGCGCCCCGGCCCGGCCTTCACTGTCACGGTGGAGTCGGGCACCGGACAGCTGCGCACCTTCCGGAGTCGCGAGCTCGCCTGCGATGGCAGCCGCGCGCTGGCCTCTTTCCTGAATGGTCTCGCGGAGGAAGAGGCTGACGTGCGAGCGCGGTCGGCCAGCCGTCCGCAGTACGCCTGCCGCGGCGAACAGAGTTGGCTCACGACCCGCAAGCCTGGCTCCCTGACACACGAGCTTCACTCGCCATTCGTGGCTGCGACGTTCTGCCTTGCACCGAGCTTCCTATCCGGCGATCCGGTGAGCCCGGTGGAGCCCCTGACCGCGCGGAGCTACCGGTCCATCCCCGTCCCCTCCGACACCCTCGCCCAGCTCAACGCGGACGTGAGCTCCCGCTGGCCCAGTTTCTTCGGGGGTAACGAGGGCTGCAGCGGCGAAGGTCACTGGACCTACTCCATCGTGGGGGTGACGGAAGCCGGTGACGAGCGCAGGCTGAGCACCGCGTGCCTCGACGAGCTCTGGGTCCGTGGAGTGAACCGCACCGGATTCATCCCCTCAGCCCAGACCACAGCGGCACTGCGAGCCCTCGTCCCCCCGAGCTGAGCTGAGCTCGGAGGGCGGGGCGCTCAGTCGAAGACGATGGTGCGACGGCCACGCAGCACCACGCGGTGCTCGGCGTGCCAGCGCAGCGCCCGCGCGAACGCCATGGCTTCCAGCTCCTGTCCCACCGACGCCAGCTCGGCCGGGCTCATCCGGTGGTCGACGCGCCGGAAGTCCTGCTCGATGATCGGGCCCTCGTCGAGGTCCGCGGTGACGTAGTGCGCCGTCGCACCGATGACCTTGACCCCGCGGTCGTGGGCCTGGGTGTAGGGCTTGGCCCCCTTGAAGCTCGGCAGCAGCGAGTGGTGGATGTTGATGATGCGACCCTGGAAGTCGGTGCACAGCTCGCCCGACAGGATCTGCATGTAGCGCGCCAGGGCGACCGTGTCGGCCGAGTAGTGCTCCACGAGGCGCCGGAGCTCGGCCTCGGCCGCCGGCTTGGTGTCGCGAGTGACGGCAATGTAGTGGTAGGGGATGCCGTGCCACTGCGCCAGCGCGCGGAAGTCCTCGTGGTTGGAGACGATGGCCGGCACCTCGATCGGCAGCGACCCGCTCTCGACCCGGAACAGCAGGTCGTTGAGGCAGTGACCCTGCTGGCTCACCATGACCAGCACCCGGCGTCGCCGAGACAGGTCGTGCGCGGCATACGTCATCGCGAACTCCGTTGCGACGCTTGCCATCGCGGCGTCCAACGCCTCCACGGGCAGGGCAGAACCCTCGCGCAAGAGGTGCATCCGCAGGTGGAACTCCCCCGCCCTCAGGTCGGCGAACTGCTGGCTGTCGAGGATGGTCATCGACAGGTCCAGCATCACCCCGGAGACGGCGTGCACGATCCCGCGCCTATCTGCGCACGAGACGGTCAGGACGAACTCTCGGCCCGTCTCGGCAGGTGCGGCAGGAGTGGAGCTCACGCGGCCAGCCTAGGGGCGGACGGGAGGACTACGGGCGGGTGACCATCACGATGCCGAGGCACATCTCGTCGGTGGTGCCCTCGCCCCAGACGATGTAGCGCTCCGGCTGGCCCTGGAACGACGGCAGCTTGTCGCGCAGGCTCTGGTCGTGGGTGCACGACACCGTGAGGGTGTCCCCGATCTTGATCCTGACGGCCGGGTTGACCGGGCGGCTCCCCTGGTCGTCGAAGTCCCAGATCGGGATGTCGAGGACGGTGCGCTCGTTGGCCTTCCCCTTGTTGACGGTGATCGAGATCTTGGTGCCGAGCAGGTGCATGTGCCCGGCGACCGCCCGGATCGTCGACCCCTGGGTCACCGTCCGGGTGCAGGTCTGCGTCGGGCCGGCCTTGTTGCCGGGGCACAGCAGGTGCAGCGCGTCCCCCGCGCGGCTCGCGCCCCCGAAGCGACGCTGCACGTCGGCCATCGCCGCTGCCCGGTCGCACAGCGGACCCTTCTTCCCGGGCCGGCACGGCACCTCGACCGGCGCGGGGAGCAGCACCGTCTGCAGGGTCTGGCGCGAGCCGTCGTCGGCGGCCACGCGCAGCTTGGCGGCGCTCAGGTCGGGCGACCGTCCCGCGAGCAGGTTGTAGTGGACCTGCATGATGATGCGCGAGCCGGCTTCGACCGGCATACCGAGGTCCTTGGCGAGGACCCGCTCGCCACCACCGGGCGCCCACGCACCCAGCCACGGCGCCCCGTTGAGGCCGGCACCCTGGCTCTCCACGCCGGTCCCACCGAAGCAGGTCCAGCCCTGGCCGGTCTGACTTCGATCCATCGCCTCCGCAGCGGCCACCTTGTCGGGCGGCACCCGGAACAGGATCACATGGTGCACGACATCGGGGTTGCCCGGCAGCACGTTGATCCCGGTCACGACCGACTTGGCCGTCAGCTGGGGGTCGAGCAGGAAGCAGCGGTAGTCGTCCGTTCCCGGGGCGGCCGGCGCCTTGGGGGTGTATGCCGCGGGCATCCGGAGGGTGACGAAGCGCTCCCCCGTGCGCAGTGCAGCCTCAGGCGGTGCAGTGCTGCCCGAGTGCTCGTGACCGGCCGACGGTGTCGAGGTCGCCACGGGAGCCGCAGGCGTCGACTGGGTCGCGCGCGACGCCGGGGCGGCCCCAGGCTCGGGGTCGCCGGCGGCGCAACCAGTGAGGAGCAGGAAGAAAGCCCCAGCCGTCAGGATCGGCGCACGCAGCATCACCGCACGAGCATAGGCAGACCAGCCGCCGCCCGGTGCTCGATCGCTGTGACCGGAGGCTCTCAGCGGGTGTGGCGAGCACCACAGCGTCACACGCGGGGCTGGTCTGGTGATCGCTAGGCCGTGGAGGCCGCGAGCTGGCCGCAGGCGCCGTCGATGTCCTGGCCCCGGGTGTCGCGGATCGTCGTCGGGATGCCGTGGGCGCGCAGCCGTTCGACGAACTGCTGCTCGACCCCGGGTCGGGAGGCCGTCCACTTCGAGCCCGGCGTGGGGTTGAGGGGGATCGGGTTGACGTGCACCCAGCCCCGGCCACGGGCGTTGAGCTTCTTTCCGAGGAGGTCGGCCCGCCACGCGTGGTCGTTGATGTCCTTGATGAGCGCGTACTCGATGCTCACCCGGCGCCCCGTCACCTCGTAGTAGCGGTGGGCAGCGTCGAGGGCCTCGTCAACGCTCCACCGGGTGTTGATCGGCACGAGCTCGTTGCGCAGCTCGTCATCAGGCGCGTGCAGCGAGAGGGCCAGCGTGACCGGGATCCCCTCCGCGGCGAGCTTGTCGATCGCCGGGACGAGGCCGACCGTCGACATGGTGATGCCCCGCGCCGACATCCCGAGGCCGTCCGGCGCGGGGTCGGTCAGCCGCCGGATCGCGCCGATCGCGGCCTTGTAGTTGGCCAGCGCCTCGCCCATGCCCATGAACACGACGTTCGAGATGCGGGTCGGGCCGGTCGCCTCGGCGGGACGCTCGTCGCCGTCCTCGGTGCCGTCCTCGTCGCCCAGCTCGGCCTGGTGTTCGGCATTCCCGACAGTGCGCTGGCTGCGCGCTCCGGCGCCGCCCGCGCCCTGCGCGAGCTCGCCACTGCGCAGCAGCCGCGCACCGGCCACGACCTGCTCGACGATCTCGGCCGCACTCATGTTCCGGGTGAGCCCGGCCTGTCCGGTCGCGCAGAAGGGACAGTTCATGCCGCAGCCGGCCTGGCTCGAGATGCAGATGGTGACGCGCTTGGGATAGCGCATCAGCACCGACTCGACGATGGCACCGTCGTGCAGCTTCCAGGCGTTCTTGATCGTCATGCCGTCGTCGGCCGTGCGCTGCACGAGGGGGGTGAGCAAGGTCGGCAACAGGTCGGCCACGAGCTCGTCGCGGATCGCCTTGGGCAGGTCGGTCATCTCCTCGGGCGAGGCGACCAGCCGTTCGAAGTAGTGCGTCGACAGCTGCTTGGCCCGGAAGCCCTTGTGCCCCAGCGCCTCGACGGCCTCCTTGCGCTCAGCCGGAGACAGGTCGGCCAGATGCCGTGGTGGCTTGCCCCGACGAGGGGCGGTGAAGGTCAGCTGGCCAGGTTGGGGGCGCTCGCTGGTGGGCTCGGGGAGGTCCGTGGTCATGGTGCCCCCAGTCTCGCAGGTGCGCGGGTATGCCGTGGTGTCAGGCGGGTGGGACGACCCAGGCGAGCAGGGCCCAGGCCAGCGGCGCGACGAGCAGCACGGAGTCGAGCCGGTCCATGATCCCGCCGTGCCCGGGCAACAGGGTGCCCATGTCCTTGATGCCGAGGTCACGCTTGATCGTGGACTCGGTGAGGTCACCCACGGTGGCAGCCACCGCTGCACTCGCTCCCAGCAGCGCGCCACCCCACCACGGCCCGTCGAGGGTCAGCACGACCGCGATCGCACCGCCGACGACGCACGCGACCATCGAGCCGGCGAAGCCCTCCCAGGACTTCTTGGGGCTGACCGACGGCGCCATGGGGTGCTTGCCGAACAGGACACCGGCGGCGTAGCCGCCGACGTCGCTGAGCACCGCGACGAGGAGGAAGATGAAGACCCGGCGGGCGCCGTCGTGCGGAGTGGCCAGCATGAGGGCGGCGAAGCCCGCGAGGAAGGAGGGGTAGACCGCGACGAAGAATCCCCCGGCGATGTCGCGCACCGCGTCGAGCACGCCGTCGGCGATGCGCCACAACAGGATGCCGACACAGGTCAGGCCGACGGTCACGACCAGGGCCTCCCCGCCGCCGACGTAGGCCGAGACGAGCATGCTGACGCTGCCGACGACGCTGGGGACCAGGGGCACGTTGATCGACACCTGGGCCAGCGCCCGACGCAGCTCCCACACGCCGACGACGATGGCCACCACGATGATCCCGAGCATCAGCTCCTTGCGCAGAGCCAGCGAGCCGATGATGAGTGCACCCAGGCCCAGGCCGACCCCGATCGCCGCGGGCAGGTTGCGCCCCGCCCTCGACGGCCGACCGCCCCGGGCCGACGCGGGGACGGACTCGTCGGGAGCCGCACCGTCGCGGGAGGTGTCCGGCGAGGTCGACCCTCCGGGCACGCCAGAGCCCGCGGCGTCGGAGGCCGCGCGACGGTCGCGACGGGACTGGGACATGTTCATGACCAGCGCTGGCTGAGGTTGAGGACGAGCGCTCAGACCTCGCGCAGCTCGGTCTCCTTGCCCTTCAGCAGCTCGTCGATGAGCTCGACGTACTTCTTGGTGCTCGCGTCCAGCTCCTTCTCGGCGCGGCTGCCGTCGTCCTCGCCCACGTCGCCGTCCTTGACCAGCTTGTCCAGCTCGTCCTTGGCCTTGCGGCGGACGTTGCGGATCGACACCTTGGCGTCCTCGCCCTTGTGCCGAGCGAGCTTGACGTAGTCCTTGCGACGTTCCTCAGTGAGCATGGGCAGCACGCAGCGAATGACGTTGCCGTCGTTGCTGGGGTTCACGCCCAGGTCGGAGTCGCGCAGCGTCTTCTCGATCTCGTGCATCGCCGACTTGTCGAACGGCGTGATCAGGATGGTGCGTGCCTCCGGCGTCTGGAACGACGCCAGCTGCTGCAGCGGGGTCGGAGCGCCGTAGTAGTCGACGGTGAGCTTGTTGAACATGCCCGGGGTCGCCCGGCCCGTGCGGATTCCCGCGAAGTCCTCCTTGGCGACCTCGACGGCCTTTTCCATCTTCTCTTCGGCCTCGAGGAGAGTCTCTTCAATCATGTCCTGCTCCTTCTCGGGCGCTCCCCTGTCGGGGCCACGCCAGTCGTGGTGTGGTCAGTCTGGTGGGTGGGTCAGTGAGGTGCCGACTCAGCCCGGCGTGACCAGCGTGCCGATCTTCTCACCGCGCAACGCCCGCACCACGTTGCCCTCGCCTTCCATGCCGAACACGACCATCGGCAGCTTGTTCTCCATGCACAGGCTGAACGCCGCCGCGTCGACCACGCGCAGGCCCTGTTGGAGGGCTTCCTGGTAGCTGATCTCGTCGAGCTTGCGGGCCTCCGGGTTGGTGCGCGGGTCGGAGTCGTAGACGCCGTCCACGCCGTTCTTGCTCATCAGGACCGCGTCGCACTTGATCTCCAGGGCCCGCTGGGCGGACACCGTGTCGGTGGAGAAGAACGGCATACCCGCGCCCGCGCCGAAGATGACCACGCGGCCCTTCTCGAGGTGGCGGATGGCGCGACGAGGGATGTATGGCTCGGCGACCTGGCCCATCGCGATCGCGGTCTGGACGCGGGTCTCGATGCCTTCCTTCTCGAGGAAGTCCTGCAGGGCGAGGCAGTTCATCACGGTGCCGAGCATGCCCATGTAGTCGGCACGCGTCCGGTCCATCCCCTGCTGCTGGAGCTCTGAGCCCCGGAAGAAGTTGCCACCACCGATCACGACGGCCACCTGGATGCCCTCGTTGACCGACTGGGCGATCTGCTGGGCGATGCCCCGCACGACCTCGGGTGCCAGTCCGACGCGACCACCACCGAAGACCTCACCGGACAGCTTGAGCAGGACCCGGCGATGCGGTGCCGACGAACCAGGGGCGGACGATCCGGCTGGGGCGGTCTGCTCGGGGACAGCAGTCACGAGGGATCCTCCTGAAGATGTGCGGGCGGTCACCGAATCCTTCCACACTCCCGGGAGCGGCATGGTGTCGGTTGCACCACCGTCAGCCCTGCGTGGCAGGGTGTCACCATCACGCGGTCCGCACTCCACGGACCACGGACCACGGGCCACGGGCCACACCACTGTCCATCGATGCACCAAAGGAGACAAGCGCATGAGGTCAGGCATCCTTCCGGGGCATCGCGACGAGACGGTTCGCCCGCAGGACGACCTGTTCGGCCACGCGAACGGCACCTGGGTCCGCACGACCGAGATCCCCGGCGACCGGGGCCGCTACGGGACCTTCGACATGCTGCGCGAGCAGTCCGACGAGCGGGTGCGCAAGATCATCGAGCGGGCCGCGGCGGACCACAGCGCCGCTCCCGGCTCGCCCACCCGCAAGGTCGGCGACCTCTACCGCTCGTTCATGGACGAGGCCCGGGCCGAGACGCTGGGGCTGACCCCGATCGAGAAGGACCTTGCCGACATCGCGGCGATCAGCGGGACCGACGACCTGTTCCGGGCCCTCGGTCGCCTGCAGCGCCAGGGTGGACCGGGCCTGTTCGACTTCGGCGTCGCCCCCGACGCCAAGAACCCGGAGGAATACGTCCTCTACCTCGGTCAGGGCGGACTGGGCCTGCCCGACGAGTCCTACTACCGCGAGGAGCGGCACGCGGCCATCCTCACGGCATACCTGCCGCACGTGGCCCGGATGCTCGGATTCGCCGGCATCGGCGACGGCTCGACGGAGGACGGCTCGCCGGCCGCCCGCGTGGTGGCCCTGGAGACGCGGCTGGCCGGCCACCACTGGGACAACGTCGCCACCCGCGACGCGGTGAAGAGCTACAACCCCTACGCCTTCGCGGCTCTCGAGGGCCTGGCCCCCAACGTCCTGTGGGGTGACTTCGTCGGTGGGCTCGAGGCACGCGAGGCGTTCGAGCACGTCGTCGTGGGTCAGCCGTCCTACCTCGAGGGCGTGTCCGTCGCGCTCGACGAGGTCGCCCTCGACGACTTCAAGTACTGGTTGGCCTTCCACGTCGTCGCCTCGGCGGCGCCGCTGCTGGGCAAGGAGCTGGTCGACGCCGAGTTCGACTTCACCGGACGGGTCATCTCGGGCCTCCCGGAGAACCGCGAGCGCTGGAAGCGCGGCGTCTCCCTCGTCGAGGGGGCAATCGGCGAGGCGGTCGGCCAGCTGTATGCCGCGGAGTTCTTCCCCCCCGAGGCCAAGAAGCGGATGCTCGAGCTCGTCGGCAACCTCGTCGAGGCGTTCAGGCAGTCCTTCGAGGGGCTCGACTGGATGGGCCCCCAGACCCGGGAGCAGGCCCTGGCCAAGCTCGCTTCATTCACGCCCAAGGTCGGCTACCCCGACCGCTGGCGCGACTACTCCTCGCTGACGATCGACGACGACCTCGTGGGCAACGTGCGCCGAGCCAATGAGTTCGAGCTCCAGCGCCAGCTGGACAAGCTCGGGGGCCCGATCGACCGCGACGAGTGGCTGATGCTGCCGCAGACCGTCAACGCCTACTACCACCCGCTGATGAACGAGATCGTCTTCCCGGCCGGCATCCTTCAGCCGCCGTTCTTCGACATGGACGCCGACGACGCCGTCAACTACGGCGGGATCGGTGCCGTCATCGGTCACGAGATCGGGCACGGCTTCGACGACCAGGGGTCGCGGTACGACGCCACCGGGGCCCTGCGCGACTGGTGGACCGAGGAGGACCGGTCCCGCTTCGACGAGCGCACCCAGGCCCTCATCGCCCAGTTCAGCACGCTCTCCCCGCTGGCTGCCCCCGACGAGAAGGTCAACGGCGCCCTCACGGTGGGCGAGAACATCGGCGACCTCGGCGGGCTGGCCATCGGCTACTCCGCCTACCGCATCGCGACGCAGGGCCAGGACGCACCCGAGCTCGACGGCTACACCGGGCCGCAGCGGTTCTTCCTCGGGTGGGCGCAGGTCTGGTCCGGCAAGGCGCGCACCGAGGAGGCCAAGCGGCTGCTCGCGATCGACCCGCACTCTCCCACTGAGGTGCGGGCGAACGCCGTCCGCAACTGCGACGAGTTCCACGAGGCGTTCGGGGTGACCGAGGGCGACGGCATGTGGCTGGCTCCGGAGGAGCGCGTCCACATCTTCTGACCGACCCGTCGAGCGGTCATCGGTCCGCGTTCCCGGGTCAGGTTCCCGGGTCAGACCCCCGCGTCAGATCCCCGCGTCAGATCCCCGCGTTCCGCAGCATGAACTCGGTGTCCGTGTCGCGTCCACCGCGTGGGTCCGGCCCGGGGTCGACGTCGTGCGTGGTCGTCAGGTCCTCGGGGGCCACCCGTTCGGGCAGGTGGGTGAAGTCCGGCAGCTCGTGCTCCACCTGACGACGCGGCGTGTGCTTCGTTCGTCTCCCCATGGCGTGAGTATGCGGCAGAAGTGGTCAGTTTTCGAGAAGCGCTGCAGCGGCCCCCTCTCGGAGAATGGTCTCGACAGCCCACCACGACCTCGGGGAGACACCATGGCGACCACGACGAAGGCCACCGACAAGACGGCCACCGCGAAGAAGACCACCACGAAGGCCGCGCCGAAGACCGCCGGCAGCAAGAGCGGGTTCACCGCCGACGAACGCGCCGCGATGAAGGAACGCGCCAAGGAAGCCAAGGGCGCCGTCGGCGAGCAGGACCTGCTCGACAAGATCGCCGAGATGCCCCCGGAGGACCGCGAGCTGGCCGAGCGCCTGCACGAGATCATCACCAAGGCCGCTCCGGACCTCGAGCCCTCGACCTGGTACGGCATGCCCGCGTACAAACGAGACGGCAAGGCGGTGGCGTTCTTCAAGCCCGCCAGCAAGTTCAAGGCGCGCTACGCCACGTTCGAGTTCAACGACAGCGCCAAGCTGGACGACGGCGACATGTGGCCCATCGGCTACGCCCTCACGCGGCTGACGCCGGCCCTCGAGAAGCAGATCGCCGCCCTGGTCAAGAAGGCGGCGGGCTGACGGCGCGGCCGGCTACCCGGCATACCCCAACGACGCGACGAGGCCCCCCACCATCCGGTGGGGGGCCTCGTCGTGTGGTGCTGGATCGTGACTGAGCGAGGTCAGCCGCCGACGCGGTAGCGGACGAAGGAGGTGACCTTCGTGCCGGCCTCGGCGAGGACCTTCTCGACGGTCTTCTTGGCGTCCTTGGCGAACGGCTGCTCGAGCAGGACGTTCTCCTTGAAGAAGCCGTTGACGCGACCCTCGACGATCTTGGGCAGGGCAGCCTCGGGCTTGCCCTCCTCCTTGGCCGTGGCCTCGGCGACGCGACGCTCCTGCTCGACGGTGGCCGGGTCGACCTCGTCACGAGTCAGCACGGTCGGGCTGAACGCCGCGATGTGCATGGCCACGTCGCGAGCGATCTGCTCGTCGCCACCCTCGGCGCCGACGAGCACACCGATCTGGGCGGGCAGGTCGGGGCTGGTCTTGTGCAGGTAGGACACGACGACCGGGGCCTCGACGCGGGAGACGCGCTTGACCTCGATCTTCTCGCCGATGGTTGCGTTGGCGTTGTCGAGCAGCTCCTGGACGGTGGAACCGTCCTCGAGCGAGCTCTTGAGCAGCGCGTCCGCGTCAGCGGCGCCGGAGGCGACGCTCTGGGCGAGGACCTGGGCAGCCAGGGCGATGAACTTCTCGCTCTTGGCCACGAAGTCGGTCTCGCACAGGACCTCGACGAGAGTGCCCACGCCGTCACCGGACTGGGCAGCGACCAGTCCGTTGGACGTGGTGCGCCCCTCACGCTTGGTGACGCCCTTGAGGCCCTTCACACGAAGGATCTCGGTGGCCTTGTCACGGTCGCCGTCGGCCTCGTCGAGCGCCTTCTTGACGTCGAGCATGCCAGCGCCCGTGGACCCGCGCAGGGCCTTGATGTCAGCGGCGGTGTAGTTCGCCATAGATGTTTCTCAGCTCATTTCTAACAAGGTGCCCATGCCGTCAGGCAGGGCTGCGGAAGGGGTGGGCTCAGGCCTTGGCCTCGGCAGCAGCGGTCTCCTCGGCGGCCGGCGCCTCGGGGGCGGCGGTCTCCTCGGTGGCGGCCGCAGCCTCAGGGGCGGCGGTCTCCTCGGTGGCGGGCGCCTCGGTGGCCTCGGCGACGGGCGCCTCGACGGGAGCAGCAGCCTCGACGGGGGCAGCAGCCTCGACAGGGGCAGCCTCGGTCGCGTCGGCGGCAGCGGTAGCGCCGGCCTCCGGGGCGGCAGCCTCGGCGGTCTCGGCGGCGTCGCCACCGAGCAGCTCGCGCTCCCACTCGGCCATCGGCTCGTCACCGGCGACGACACCCTCGGCCTGCTCACCGGACTTGCCGGAGCTGCGGGCGATGAGGCCCTCGGCCACGGCGTCGGCGATGACGCGGGTCAGCAGGGTGACGGAGCGAATGGCGTCGTCGTTGCCGGGGATCTTGTAGTCGACCTCGTCGGGGTCGCAGTTGGTGTCGAGGATGGCAATGACCGGCAGGCCGAGCTTGCGCGCCTCGAAGACGGCGAGGTGCTCCTTCTTGGTGTCCACGATCCACACGGCCGAGGGGACCTTGGCCATGTTGCGGATGCCGCCGAGGGTCTTCTCGAGCTTGTCCTTCTCCCGCTTGAAGATCAGGAGTTCCTTCTTGGTGTAGCCCGACCCTGCGACGTTGTCGTAGTCGAGCTCCTCGAGCTCCTTGAGGCGCGTGAGGCGCTTGGAGATCGTGTTGAAGTTGGTGAGCATGCCACCGAGCCAACGGTGGTTGACGTAGGGCATCCCGACCCGGGTCGCCTGCTCGGCGATGGGCTCCTGGGCCTGCTTCTTCGTGCCGACGAAGAGGATGGAACCGCCGTGGGCGACCGTCTCCTTGACGAACTCGAAGGCGTTGTTGATGTAGGTCAACGACTGCTGCAGGTCGATGATGTAGATGCCGTTGCGCTCGGTCATGATGAAGCGCTTCATCTTGGGGTTCCAGCGACGGGTCTGGTGCCCGAAGTGGACGCCGCTCTCGAGGAGCTGGCGCATGGTAACGACGGCCATGCCGTGTCTCCTTGTGTCGTTGTCAGTTGCGTCGGTAGGCCGCATGGGTGCGACTACCTGCCTGGCGCCTGCAACGCACCCCACCGGCATACTCACCGGACTGCTGTGGTGCGCCCCCGTTTCGTCGGCGAGCCGAGTCAACGGGCGGAAGACGCGCGAAGTAGGTCTGCGTGTGTGAACACACGTGGACCGCCGACCATCGTACGTGCTCACGGGCGTGATCGAGAAATCGCCAGCGCCTCTGACGTGCCCCTCCCGTGCCCCTCCCCGGCCCCCCGAGCCCCCCGAAAACCCGGACGACCTCTCGCACGGACGCCGGTAGGCTCGCCCTCTTGTGACCACCCTCCTGTCCCGACTCGGCGAATGGGTCGCACCGGCACGCATGGGCGTGCCGTTCCGCTGGAACCTGGCGTCCTCCTGGACAGGCCAGCTCGGCGACGGGATCGCGCTGGCCGCCGGTCCCCTGCTCGTCGCCTCGCTGACGCGCGACCCCGCCCTCATCGCCGCGGCGGCGATGGTCCAGAACCTGCCCACGCTGCTGCTCGGCCTGTATGCCGGCGCCGTCGCCGACCGCGTCGATCGCCGCTGGCTCGTGCTCACGGGCAACCTCGTGCGGGTGGTCGTGCTGGCGATCCTGGTCGTGACCATCGCCACGGGCACGGTCTCGATCGCCCTGCTCCTCGTGACCCTGTTCGCGGTGGGTGTGGCGGAGCTCTTCGCCGACACCGGCTGGCGGGCCGTCCTACCGATGATCGTGCCCAAGGCCGACCTCGGCGTCGGCAACGCCCGGCAGATGTCCGGGTTTCTCGTGGCCAACCAGTTCATCGGTCCGGCGGTCGGCGCGAGCCTGTTCGCCCTGGGGTCCGCCGTCCCGTTCGGGGTGCAGGGCAGCGCCCTGCTGCTGTCGGCCGCGCTGTTCGCGAAGGTGCGCCTGCCACGCGAGGACACCCGCGAGCGTCCGGAGCAACACATCGGCCACGACATCCTGGACGGGCTGCGCTGGATCGCCGGCAACGCGCCGATCCGCACCCTCACCCTCGTCATCTTCATCTTCAACATCACCTGGGGCGCCCCTTGGGGCGTCCTCGTCTACTGGGCGCAGGAGCGGCTGGGTGTCGGCGCGGTGGGGTTCGGCCTCCTCACGACGGCCTCGGCGGTGGGCGGCGTGACCTCGGTGCTGCTCTACGACCGGCTCGAACGACGCGTGCCGCTGGCCCGCCTCATGAAGATCTGTCTGGTGCTCGAGGTGCTCACCCACCTCGCCCTCGCGCTGACCACGGTGCCCTGGGTCGCCATGGGGATCATGGTCGTGTTCGGCGGGTACGCGTTCGTGTGGGGCTCCCTCTCCTCGGCCGTCCGCCAGCGAGGCACGCCGAACGAGTTCCAGGGCCGGGTCGGGAGCGTCTACTGGGTGGGGCTGATCGTCGGGCTGCTCGTGGGCCAGTTCCTCGGGGGCCTCCTCGCTCGCCACTTCGGCGCCGCGGCCCCGTTCTGGTTCGCCTTCATCGGCTCCGGCGTGACCCTGGTGCTCGTGTGGCGTCAGCTCGGACACATCGCGCACGCCGACGAGGCGCACGCCGACGAGGACGAAGCGCGGGCCCGCCCGCCACGCGCCGAGGGATAGGTTCCGCTCCACGGTCGTCACGCGGCATACCCTCAGGCGCATGGCCCGTCCACCCGGCAAACCCGCACTGGCCCCGTTCGGCACCACGATCTTCGCTGAGATGACGGCTCTGGCCACCGAGCACGGCGCCGTCAACCTCGGCCAGGGCTTCCCCGACACCGACGGGCCCCGGGCAATGCTCGACGCGGCCAAGGCGGCCATCGACGGCGGGCGCAACCAGTACCCGCCTGGCCCCGGTGTCCCCGAGTTGCTCGATGCCGTCGCGGCCCACCAGGCGCGCTTCTACGGCCTCGGCGTCGACCCGAAGTCCGAGGTGCTCGTCACCGTCGGCGCCACCGAAGCCATCGCCGCGACCATCCTCGCCTTCTGCGAGCCGGGCGACGAGGTCGTCACCTTCGAGCCCTACTACGACTCGTATGCCGCGTCGATCGCCTTGGCGGGCGCGGTGCGTCGCACCTCGGTGCTGCGCTTCCCGGACTTCGCGGTGGACGAGGAGTCGCTGCGGGCCGCCTTCTCGTCACGCACCCGGCTGGTGCTGCTCAACACGCCCCACAACCCCACGGGCAAGGTCTTCAGCCGAGCCGAGCTCGAGCTGATCTGTTCTCTCGCAAGGGAGTTCGACGCGTGGGTGGTGACCGACGAGGTCTACGAGCACCTGGTCTTCGGCGATGCCGTGCACCTGCCTGTCGCGACCCTGCCCGAGATGTGGGAGCGGACCCTGACGATCTCGTCCGCCGGCAAGACCTTCTCCGCCACCGGGTGGAAGGTCGGCTGGGTGTCGGGGCCCGCAGCTGCGGTGGCCGCCGTGCGCGCGGTCAAGCAGTTCCTCACGTTCGTGGGGTCTGGCCCCTTCCAGCCCGCCGTCGCCCTGGCCCTCGCCCTGGACGACGAGGTGTATGCCGGGCTGGCGCGCTCGCTGGAAGCCAAACGAGACCTGCTCGTTGCAGGGCTCCGGTCGGCGGGGCTGGAGGTGTCGGTGCCCGGCGGGACCTACTTCGTCGTCGCCGACGCAGCTCCCCTGGGCGCAACAGACGCCCTCGCGTTCTGCCGGGAGCTGCCCGCACGGGCAGGCGTCGTGGGCGTGCCGGTGTCGGTGTTCCACGACGACGTCGCGGCCGCCCGGACCCTGGTGCGGTTCGCGTTCTGCAAACGGGACGAGGTGCTCCACGAGGCGGTGGAACGGCTGAGCCGGCTGTAGGTCGACAGCCGGGCGGTATCGCTGCCCGACATCCACACCGCCCACGTGAAGGACCGCGCCGTCCACAGGTCGCCGTCCCCTGCCGGGCGCCCGCAGGAGCGGACCGCGATCCTGAGCCGATGCATCCAGCAGCCGTGTCGCTTCTGCCCGTCGCTGCGTTGGTCCTCGCCGGCACCACCCTGTCGGCGGTTCCGACCGGGCGGGAGCACCCTGGCCTCCCGTCCTCCTCCGCGTCGACCAGTGCGCCATCGTGGAACCAGCTGGCCGCAGCGGTCCCGCGCGACTCGAGCCGCGCCCCGTCCCCCGCCCTGCGCGGCCGCTGGGCCTGGCCGCTGCAGCCGCAGCCCGCCCTGGTCCGGCCCTTCGTGCGACCGGCCACGACGTACGGCGCCGGGCACCGCGGCGCGGATCTCACCGGGGCGGCGCAGCAGGAGGTCCATGCCGTCGAGGCGGGCACGGTGACCCACGTGGGCAGCATCGCGGGTCGTGGCACCGTCAGCGTCCTGCACGCCACAGGGATCCGTTCGACCTACGAGCCGGTGGAGTCGGCGGTGGTCGCGGGTTCGGCCGTGGCGCGGGGAGCTGTCCTGGGGCGGCTGGACGAGCACGGGTCGCACTGCGGCGCCGCCGTGTGCCTGCACCTGGGGGCGATCCGGGGCGACGTCTACCTCGACCCCCTGACCTTCCTGGAGGGCGGCCGGCGAGTGCGCCTGCTGCCGCTGGCCCCATAGGTGTTGCCGCTGCCGGCTCCGGATCGATTGCCCCTGACCCCAGTGCCTCTGGCCCCAGTGCCCGCGGACCGACTCCCTCCGGACCACGTGTGCCGAAGCCCGTGGTTGGCGGGTCAGGCGCCCGAGGGGTAGGGCCAGGGTCTGCACCCACCGAGGTCGAGGGTCTGCTGGACCATCACGGGGGCGCGCTTGCCCTTGCCGGGGCAGGTCCGGTGCTGGTGACCGAGGCCGTGACCGACCTCGTGGTTGACCTGGTACACGCGGTAGAGCGCCACGTCGGCGCCGTAGCTGTCGTCGCCCAGGGCCCACCGGCGGAAGTTGAGCACCGACCGCTCGCCGTTCCAGCACGACACCTGGGACAGGGTCCGCATCGGGGCACACAACCTGTCGGTCAGGCCAGGGCTGGCCAGCGTGACCCGAACGTCCACGTGGGCGCCCTTGGCCTCCTGCTGCGGGGTGACGTTGACGAAGCGGACACCGTCGACCTTCTGCCACCCCTTGGGGTCGAGCAGCACGGACTGGATCGTCGTCCCCACTTGCACCGGGTCGACACCGAGCCCACCCTCGATCTCCACCGTGTACCTGACGGTCCGCCCGGAGGTCGCCACCGGAGCCCGGGGCACCGAGACGACCGTGAGCTTGCCGGTGCCCTCCTGCGGGACCTCGGTGGCACCCGCCGCGGTCGTCTCGGTCGCCGCCGAGCCGTCCTCGTTGTTGGTCGTCCGGGTGGCCGTCGCGGACGGTTTCGCTGGAGTGGTGACCCGTGAGGCAGCTGCACCGACCGGAGCCGTGTCGCCCCTGATGGTGAGTCGCACGGTCACCACGGCCACGAGAAGGAGGATGACCGTGACTGCGATGGTGCGGCGGAGCCGCACCTGCCGGCTGGGGCGGCGGCGGTGCCGAGGCGGCGTGCGGGTCATCCGCGAGTCCTCACTCACGCGCTGGCACTGCTCCTCTCGAGAGACGCGGACCCCGTGGGGTCCGAGCGACGACTGTGGCATCCATCTTCCCCCTTCCGACCGGCTCGCAGACCACGGCGCGCCCAGGTCGCGACTGCCGAGAGCTCGAATCGGTCGTCACGCACGCGGGTGCGCCTGTCGGTAGGACTGCTTGAGCCGGTCGACGGAGACATGGGTGTAGATCTGGGTGGTCGCCAGCGACGCGTGGCCGAGCAGTTCCTGGACGAGCCGCAGGTCGGCTCCCCCTTCGAGCAGGTGGGTGGCCGCACTGTGGCGCAGCCCGTGCGGGCCGAGGTCCGGTGCGTTCGGGACGTGTTCGAGCAGGGAGTGCACCGCTGCCCTGATCTGTCGCGGGTCGGCCCGACGACCCCGACGCCCCAGAAGCAGCGCCGGGCCACTGCCGTCCACGGCGACCTGGGGTCGTCCGAGGGTGAGCCAGGCCTGAACGGCGTCGCGCGCCGGGGCCCCGAAGGGCACCGTCCGCTCCTTGCCCCCCTTGCCCATGACGCGCACCACACCCCGGTCGAGATCGAGGTCGTCGATGTCGAGGGCAGTGAGCTCGCCGACGCGGATCCCGCTGGCGTAGAGAAGCTCCAAGGCTGCCCGGTCGCGCAGGTGCATCGAGTCCTGGTCGTCGCTGGCCACCGCCGCGACGTCCATCAGAGCCGTGGCGTCAGACTGCCGCAGCACCTCGGGGAGGTGGCCGGCGCGTTTCGGCGCGGCCAGCCGCAAGGAGGGATCGTGCTCGACTCGCCCGGTGCGCGTGGCCCAGCCGAGGAAGGTCCGGGCTGCGGCTGACCGCCGCGCGATCGTCGAGCGAGCCGCCCCCGACTCCGCCTGGGCCGCCAGCCAGCCTCGCAGGTCACGCAGCCCCACATCGGCGAGGTCCGTGATCCCGCACTCGGCGTCCAGGAACTCCACCAGGCCCCGCAGGTCGCCGAGGTAGGCCCGAGTGGTGTGCTCCGACCGGCCTCGCTCGCTGCGCAGGTGGCGCTCGAACGCAGCGAGCGTCTGCGCCATGGACTGACTCACGCCGTCACCGTCGCAAACGCAGCGACGCGGCACAAGCCGCCACCCCGCAGCTCAGCGCGGCACTGCGGGTTTGCGCCAACCACTCCCCTCGCGGATCGCGAGACCAGCGACGTCGAGGGCGCCCAACGCGCTGCGGACCTCGTGGGCTGCGAGCCCGCACCTGCGAGCCAGGTCCTCGGTCGTGACGGCGTTGCGAGTCGGGAGAGCCGCCAGGACAGCCTGGTGGGTGAGCGACAGGTCGTCGTCGCGCTCTGAGGGCCCGTGCTTGCGCGGTGCCAGCTCCCCGATCGGACCCACCTCCTCGGCGACCTCCGCGGCGTCGGTGACCAGGGTGGCCCCGTCACGGACCAGCTCGTGGCAGCCGGCCGAGACCGCCGAGGAAACGGGTCCCGGTACGGCGCAGACCACCCTCAGGTGCTCACCCGCCAGCCGCGCCGTGTTGCGGGAGCCGCTGCGCAGGCCTGCCTCGACGACGACCGTGCCCTGGCTGACCGTGGCGATGAGCCGGTTGCGGCTGAGGAAGCGCCACTTGGTCGGAGCGGATCCCGGTGGCACCTCACTGACCACGAGACCTGCCGAACGGATGCGGTCCAGGAGCCCGGCATGGCCACTGGGATAGGGCCGTTCGATGCCTCCGGCCACGAACGCGATGGTCACGCCGTCCACCGCGAGGGCGCCCTCGTGCGCGGCACCGTCGATGCCGTACGCCGCACCGGACACGACTGCGAAGTCGCGTTCGGCCAGGCCGGCGGCGAGGTCCTTGGCCACATGGACGCCGTAGCCGGTGGCAGCGCGCGCGCCCACGATCGAGACGCTGCGGGCCACCACCTCCGCGAGGTCGGCAGGTCCCTGCAGCCACAGGCAGAGCGGGGGCGCGGCCAGGTCGTCGAAGCCGTGCGGCCACTCGTCGTCGCCCGGGATGATGATGCGGGCGCCCAGCCGCTGAGCGATCTGGAAGTCCCGCTCGACATCCAACCCGGGTAGCCGCTCCGCCATCCTCGCGCCGACGGTCGTGCCCGGGGTCACGGTGTGCCAGGCCTCCTCCGCCCCGGCCACCGCGATCCGGGCCGCCACGTCGGCGTCGCCCGGTTCGACCAGCCGCGCCCAGGCGACCCGTGCCCCGCGTTCCCCCCGAAACGCCCGTGGCGCCGTCACGCGGCCACCGGCCCCTGGTTGCGCAGGGCCAGGGCGGCGCCGAGGTCGTCTCGCACCGGCGTGCTGCGCCCGCCGAGGTCGGCGACGGTCCACCCGACCCGCAGCACCCTGTCGTAGCCCCTCAGGGTGAGCTGAGCGCGGTCGAGTGCCCGGTCAATGTCGACCGTGGTCGACCTCGGCAGCCGCCACCGTCCACGCCGCAGCTCGGACCCCGGGACCTCGCTGTTGACGCGCCACGAGGTCGAGTCCCATCGCTGCGCCTGCGCCTCCCTGGCCTCCCGGACCCGCGCGGCCACGACGGCGCTGCTCTCTCCGGTCAGACCTGCGAGGGAGGCGCGGGTCACCGCGGGCACGTGAACCTGCAGGTCGACCCGGTCGAGCAGCGGCCCCGAGAGTCGGCCGATGTAGCCGCGCTTGGCCATGGGGGTGCACGCGCAGCCGATGCCCTTGCCGAAGCCCAGCCCACAGGGGCACGGGTTTGCCGCCATGACCAGCTGGAACTGTGCGGGGAACCGCACGGTGGCCCGCGCCCTCGAGACCATGACGTGGCCGGACTCCAACGGCTGGCGCAGGGCCTGGAGTGCCTGGGTCTTGAACTCGGGGGCCTCGTCGAGGAACAGCACACCGTGGTGGGCCTGCGAGATCGCGCCGGGCCGCACGGTACTGCTGCCGCCACCGATGATGGCTGCCTGGGTCGCGCTGTGGTGCGGGGCGACGAACGGTGGCAGCCCCTCGACGTCGAGCTCGGCGGCCGTCACGCCCAGGAGCGAGCGGACCGCCAGCACGTCGATCGACTGCTCGCGGCTGAGCCGAGGCAGGATCGAGACGAGGCGTTCGGCGAGCATCGTCTTCCCCGAGCCGGGCGGGCCGAGCAGGAACAGGTGGTGACCCCCGGCAGCAGCCAGCTCGAGCGCTGTCCTGGCCTCGTCCTGACCGACGACGTCGGCAAGGTCCAGCGGATCCGCCCGGGCCAGGGCCGGCGCGATGGCGGAGTCCGGAACGCCGAGGCCCAACGTCTCGGACCCGCCTGAGTACGCCGCGATGAGATCGGCCAGGTGGCTGACAGCATGCACCCGGATGTCGGGCACCAGCCGCGCTTCGGCCGCGTTGGCCACGGGCACGACGACGTCGCGACACCCTGCCCGCGCCGCGGACAGGACGGCGGGGAGGACGCCGCGGACAGGACGGACCGAACCGTCGAGCCCCAGCTCACCCAGGTGCACGATGTCTCGCACCCGCTCCGGAGACACCATCGCGAGCGCTGCCACCACGGCCACCGCGATCGGCAGGTCGAACCCACTGCCGTTCTTGGGGATCGACGCCGGAGACAGGTTGACCGTGATGCGGTCCTGAGCCAAGGACCGGCCGATGCTTGCCGCCGCGGCCTTCACACGGTTGGGCGACTGCGCGCAGGCCGTGTCCGGGAGACCACCCAACATGAACGCCGGGAGGCCCCCCGACAGGTGGGCCTCGACCTCCACCACGGCACCGGCAAGTCCCTCCAGCGTCACGGAGCGCGTCCGCCCGAAGGTCATCCGCCGACCCCCTGGAGGTGCCTGACCCGGGCCGGGCCGGCGACGGGACGCAGGATGCCGATCACGTCGATCCGGATCCGCCCGGGGTGCTCGTCGTGGGCCTGCAGCCAGGCGGACGCGAGTCGTCGGAGTCGGGAGGCCTTGCGCCGGTCCACGGCCTCGACAGGGGCACCGAACCGCTCGGTCCGGCGCGTCTTCACCTCACAGAAGACCAGGCAGTCGCCGTCCCTGCCCACGAGGTCGATCTCGCCGCGGGCGCACCGCCAGTTGCGGTCGATGACCGCCACCCCGTGCTCCCTCAGGTAGCGCTCGGCCAGTCGCTCGCCGTACTCCCCGAGCGCCCGGCGCGGATCTGTCTGGTGTGCCATGCGCCAAGCCAAGCCGCCTGCCCGTCCCGCTGACAGCAGCCAAGCGCCGGGCTGTGGACCAGGACGACGCGGCAGGGTCCCCTGTGGGCGTCGACTCCCGATACGGCGCCATTGCTGTCGCCGTCGCGCCCTGGGCCACCGTGGCCGGCCAGTGGCGCGCGACTCCGACCTAGAAGCCCTGCCCCTTGGGCAGCTCGAGATCGGACTTGGCCAGCTCCTCGACGTTGACGTCCTTGAACGTCACCACCCGCACCTGCTTGGCGAACCGCGCGGGCCGGTAGATGTCCCACACCCACGCGTCGGCCATCGTCACGTCGAAGTAGACCTCGCCACCGTCGGAGCGCACCTTCACGTCGACGGAGTTGCACAGGTAGAAGCGACGTTCGGTTTCCACGACGTGGGAGAACAGGCCCACGACGTCGCGGTACTCCCGATAGAGCTGCAGCTCCATCTCGCTCTCGTACTTCTCCAGGTCCTCTGAACTCATCGCGCACTCATCTCCACCTGCGTCACGTCGGGTGCTGTCAGCGCACCCTGCCCTGCCCGATCGCCGAGACCAGTCCCATCATCTCCCGAGATGCCGGGCAGCCGCCACGACCTGCGGTGCAGGTCCGTGGCGCCGAAGGCCTCCAGCGCCGCGAGGTGTTCCGGCGCGGCATACCCCTTGTTCTCGTCCCAGCCGTAGGCCGGGTGGTCGGGGGCGGCGGCCACCATCATCGAGTCGCGCTCCACCTTGGCCAGCACCGACGCGGCGGCCACGGAGGAGCACTTGAGGTCGGCCTTGATCATGGTCGTGACCGGCGGGGCAACGGGGGCGGAGTCGGACGCGAAGGCGAAGAGCCCCACCTCGTCGGGCGCGGTGAGCCAGTCGTGGTTGCCGTCGAGGATGACCAGGTCGGGCACGATGTTCACGGCCGCGAGCGCGCGGCACCCCGCCAGACGGAGGGCGGCGATGATCCCGATCTCGTCGATCTCCTCGGGCGAGGCGTGGCCGACGGCATACGCCAGGGCCCACCGCCTGATCCGCGGCACCATCGCTACCCGCGCTGCGGGCGTGAGCAGCTTGGAGTCCTTCACGCCGGCGGGCGCGCTGCGACACGTCTCGTCGATGAGGACGACGCCGACGCTGACGGGCCCCGCGAGGGCGCCACGGCCCACTTCGTCCATGCCCGCGAGGATGCGGTGTCCGTCTCGCTGGAGCTGGCGTTCGACCCGCAGGTTGGGTTTACGGCTGCGTCCCGCCGGTTGCGCCTGAGCCACCGGTCAGCCCGTTCCTGTCGGGGCGTCGGTGTCGGTGCCTCCCACCTCGCCACCACCCTGGCCGTCGGTCGCCCCGTCGGACCCGCCCGTCGTCGAACCCCCCTGGGGATCGCCGGCGGGCGCACGGCTGCCGCTGGTAGCGGGCGCGGGCACGGTGGCGAAGGTGTCCTTGGGGTTGGACAGCCAGGTCAGGTGGTCCAGCGGCCAGACCAGCGCCACCGCGCGGCCCACGATGAGGCGCTCGTCGACCGAGCCCTCGCTGCCGTTGTTCTCGGGAGCGTCGTGGGCGCGCGAGTCGGCGGAGTTGGAGCGGTGGTCGCCCATCACCCAGACGCGTCCTCTGGGCACGGTGATGTCGAAGTCCTGCTCGCTCGCCGCGTCGCCCGGCTTGAGGTAGGGCTCCTTGATGGCGGTGCCGTTGATGGTGATCCGGCCGCCCTCGTCACAGCAGACGACATGGTCACCGGGTAGCCCGATGACACGCTTGATGAGGTGGTTCTCGGCGTTGTCGGGCAGCAGTCCGACGAAGGTCAGGGTGTCGCTGACGATCGTCGCCAGCGGTCCGCGCTGGACCGGTGTGGTCGCGTCGAGCCACTGGCCCGGGTCGGCGAACACGACGATGTCGCCGCGTTCGAGGTCGATGGGTCCCGGCGTCAGCTTGCTGACGATGACGCGGTCGTTGAGGACGAGGGTGTCCTCCATGGAGCCTGACGGGATGTAGAACGCCTGGAGCAGCCAGGTCTTGACGATGAAGGACAGCACCAGGGCCATCCCCACGACGATCGCGAACTCCTTGAGGGCAGCACCGAGCACCGCCAGACCGCCCACCGGCGCATCGTCGGCATGGCGTCCCTTGCGAGACGCCGATGCCGCCGTCGGTCCTTCGGGCTCGGCGGACTCGTCGGCGCCGGGATCGACCGCGTCGACCCCGTCGACCTGGGCGGGCTCCGACGATGGCGGGGACTCTCCCTCGTAACCGAGCCACCCCGCGTCGCCGCGGCGCGCGTCCCGCGCGTCGCCACTCACGGGGCACCGACGCGGGGGATGTCGGCCAACGCCTCAGGGGTGTCGAAACCACCGACGCGCGACAGCGGCCAGTAGGTCGCACTGGCGCGGCCGATCACGTCGGACAGCCGCACCGTGCCGCCGCCCGGGTCGCCGAGGTGGGAGCGGGAGTCGGCGCTGTCGCTGCGGTGGTCGCCCATCACCCAGACCCGGCCAGCCGGCACGGTGACGTCGAAGGTGAGGTCGCTCGACTGGTCCCCCGAGAAGAGATAGGGCTCGGCCAGCGGCACTGCGTTGACGGTGAGCCGGTGCTGGGCGTCACAACAGACGACGTGGTCGCCGGGCAGCCCGATGACCCTCTTGACGAAGTCCTGCTCACCGAGGTCGAGACCCACCAGGGAGGCCGCGCCGCCGAGTGCCCGTCCGATCAGACCGTCGTCCTTGTGGGGCTCGCGCTCGGCGACGGCGAAGCTCGTGGTGCCGTCGAAGACGACCACGTCCCCCCGCCGCAGCGAACCGCCGGAGACCAGCTTGTTGACCAGGATGCGGTCGCCGGGCTCGATCGTCGGCTCCATCGATCCCGACGGGACGTAGAACGACTGCACGAGGAAACCCCGGACCAGCACCATCACCAGCAGGGAGACGCTCGCCAGGAGCAGCCACGACGGGCCGCCACGTGGGCGTTCCGACGCGACCGCCGCATCAGTCTCGACTGGAGCGGCGGCCGGGTCGTGCTGGGGTGATTCCGGTCCGGGGTTCATCGCATCCGGAGCCTAACCCTCGGGCCTGTGCCGCCGCGTGGCGGGACACCTGAGGGAGAGATGGTTCCCGCCTTACTTGGCGGTGACCGTCTCGCGCTTCTCCTTGATCTTGGCAGCCTTGCCGCGCAGGTCGCGCAGGTAGTAGAGCTTGGCGCGACGGACGTCACCGCGGGTGACGAGCTCGATGTGGTCGATGATCGGGGTGTGCAGCGGGAAGGTGCGCTCCACGCCGACGCCGAAGGAGACCTTGCGGACGGTGAACGTCTCGCCGATGCCACCACCGTGGCGACGGATCACGACGCCCTTGAAGACCTGGACGCGCGAGCGGGTGCCCTCGACGACCTTGACGTGCACGTTGATCGTGTCGCCGGCGCGGAAGGCCGGGATGTCGTCACGAAGGGATGCCTTGTCGATCGCATCGAAACGCTGCATGGCGGATTCGCTTTCTTCTCGGCGCCACAGGTCGCCCAGGGTGTTGGGTGGTGCTGCTGATGATGGTGCGCGCCTGGTGCGTGACCGACCACGTGGTCGGGACACTGCCCGGACACTCCCCCTGTGGCAGGGGTCGCTGGTCACGCGGGCGCGAGGAGCCATTCTGCCACGCACAGGGGCCGCGACAGAAATCGTCGCGGCCCCTGTGATCCCGGTATGCCGCGTGGCTGGGCCACGCGCTCAGGCGCTGGCGTGCGCCGGACGGCAGGCCGGGTCGATCCGGTCGGCCCAGCGACGCTGGACCGACGCCGTGCTGCGCAACGTGGTCGCGAACGAACGGCGCACGGTCCCGCGAGTCGGACGGGTTCCGAGGCCGTCGTCGACGACGGCGGCGTCCGGGCGGGCCGACCGGGCCAGGGCGGCGCCTGCGTTGCGGTTGATGGTGAGGGCGATGTAGTCGCTCATGTCCTTCTCCTTCCGGGGATGTGGTGGTGCGGTGGTGCTATCGGTGGACGCTGACGGGTCCGTCAGCGCGTCTGTGGCGTCGTGGCAGGTCCGGTGCTGGACCGCACGACGAGCTCGGTGGGGAGCACGATGCGGCGCTCGGTGTAGTTGGGGTCGAGGAGCATGCGGCCGGCGATCCGACCTCGTTCGGCAATGGGCTGCCGCACGGTCGTGAGGCCGTTGTCGGCCGCCGCCGGCACGTCGTCGAAACCGACGAGGGACAGGTCCCGACCCGGGGTGATGCCGCGCTGCCGCATCGCGTCGAGCACGCCGAGGGCGAGGACGTCGCTCACGGTGATGATCGCCGTGGGTCGGTCCTGGCGGTCGAGCAGGTGGGCGCCGGCCGCCCGCCCGGCCTCGACCGAGTTGTGGCCGGGAGGTGCGACGGTGCGCACGCTCACGTCCGGGCCCAGGCCCTCACGGAAGCCGTCGTAGCGGTCCCACGAGAAGGACATCGAGCGGTGCTGCACGTCGTCCACCTCGACGACCTGGTGGGAGTCGACCTTGCTGTCGACGACGATGCCGACGTTCCGGTGCCCCAGCCGTCGGATGTACTCGCCGACCTCACGGGCCGCGCCCCGCTCGTCGATCAGCACCAACCCGTCCATCCGCGGGTCCTTGTCGTCGGTCGCCACCATCCGCAGGCCCCGCTCGACGGCGATCTCGCGGGCCGGGTGGCCGATGTCGAGGCAGTAGGCCAGGACCCCGTCGATGACCGCGGCCCGCATGGCCTCGGCGCTCGCCTCGACCTCCTCGGGCCGCTCCGGGTCGAAGGGCGTCAGCGGGATCAGCAGCAGGCCGGTCTGGAACTGCTCGGCGACCTCGGCCAGCCCCGCCAGCATTCCGACCGAGTAGGGGTCCGAGAACGCGTAGCTGAGCCGTTCGGTGAACACCAGACCGATGGCCCTGGCCCGCTGGGACCGCAGGCTCCGTGCGGCCGGGTTGGGACCGGCATACCCGAGCGCCTTCGCGGTCTCGAGCACCCGCTGGCGCACCTCGGCCGACAGCTGGTCGGGCTTGTTGTAGGCGTTGGAGACAGTGGACACAGACACGCCGGCAGCCTCTGCGACGGACTTCAAGGTGACGTTTCCCATGGCTGGCCTCCCTCCCGAATCTGCGATCTGTATCGATGTACTAAATCGTTCAAGAAAAACGATACAGAAAACATTCCCAACTCGCGCAGCTCTTTTTCGCGAGGGGCCCGCTCGCGCACCACCGCCAGCACGCGGCATACGGTGGCGCCTGTGAGCATCGACCCCGGGTGGCCCGTCGCCATCGCCTTGGCGCTGCTCCTGTTGATCGCGCTGGCGGCCCACCGAGTGGCGGGCTACGACCTCGAGCGTCCGGTGCTGGTCGCGGCCGTGCGGGCCATCGCCCAGCTCGGGGTCGCCGCCCTGCTCATCGCCGCGGTTGTCGACAGCCTTCCGCTGTCGGTCGCGCTGATCGGGGTCATGTTCGCGATGGGCGTGCTGACCACCTCGCGGCGCGTCGAGGCGCCGCAGGCCTGGCGGTGGGCAGCGCTGGCCATGGCTGCCGGCGTCCTGCCCGTGGTCGCGGTGGTCCTCGGCACGGGAACCATCCCGCCCGAGGGCATCGCTCTCATCCCTGTCGTCGGCATCATCGTCGGCAACGCCATGACAGCGCACACCCTCGTGGGCCGCCGCGCCTTCGCTGCCCTGCGCGAGGAGCACAGCCAGTACGAAGCGTGCCTGTCGCTCGGGCTGCTCCCCCACCAGGCCGTCCTCGAGATCGTCCACCGCCGCGCGCCAGAGGCGTTGTTGCCGGGGCTCGACCAGGTGAAGACGACCGGTGTCGTGACGCTGCCCGGCGCCTTCATCGGCGTGATGCTCGGCGGCGGCACGCCGGTGGAGGCCGCCACGGCGCAGGTGCTGGTGCTGTTCGGGATCATGGCCGCCCAGACGGTGACCGTCCTGGTAGCGGAGCGCCTCGTCGCCAGCCGTCGGCTCGTCCCGTCCGACCTCGCCACGGCCCTCGTCGACTGAGCCGACCCGCATCCCTGCAGGTGTCGGTGGCGGCATACTCACGGCATGCCACCGGACGAACGGCGAGACCTGCGGCCGTTCGCGCTGGCCTCCACGGTGGCGATCGCCTCGGTCACCCTGCTCGGACTGGCGACGGTCCACGGCTGGCTCGGCCCGGACGTCGGCCGCGGTGACCGGTTCTGCGAGGCGGCCCGGGACGGCATCGTGCGGCAACCCGCCAACACGCTCAGCAACGTCGGGTTCGTCGTCGCCGGTCTCGCGATCGCATGGCGGGCTGGGGCATCGCGCACCACGATCATGGCCAACCCTCGGCTCGCGGCCGCCTTCGCCGTCGTGGTCGTGCTGCTCGGGCCCGGCAGCGCGGCGATGCATGCCACCCAGAGCGCCCTCGGAGGCCACCTGGACCTGCTCAGCATGTATCTCGTGGCGGCATTCGCCTCGTCGTACGCCGTGACCCGCTGCCTGCACCGCGGTGACGGCTTCTTCGCAGGCCTGTTCGTCGCCGTCGTGGTCGTCTGCGAGCTCGTCGAACGCATCCCTGGGCACGTCCCCGTGGTCGACATCGCCGCCAACCTTGCGTTCGGGGCCTTCCTGCTGGTGGCCCTCACGGGCGAAGCGGTCCTCTGGCGTCGAGGCAGCACGCACAGCGACATCCGCTGGGGCTTCGCGTCGGCCGGCGCCCTGGCCCTGGCCTTCGGGATCTGGAACCTCGCCAAGGACGGCACGGCTTTCTGCCACCCGGACTCGCTCCTGCAGGGGCACGCCGCGTGGCACCTGCTCTGCGCGGTGGCGGCCTACGCGGTGTACCGGCTCTACGCCAGTGAGCGGGTCAGCGGCGCGGCTTGACCAGGTCTACGGTGCCGGGAAAGGCACCCTCGTCCGGCTGCACGCGATAGCCCGCCTTGCGGTAGATCCGAAGGTTGCGGTCGCTGCGGATCCCGGTGTTGAGCCAGTATGCCGCCGTCCCCTCCGGCGCCTGCGCCTCAGCGAAGGCGAGCAGGGCACGCCCGAGTCCGCGGCCCTGAAGGTCGGGCGCCACCATCAGCCGGCCGATCTGCCACAGGGTTCGTTCGGTCGGAGCCGTGCGGCCGCGCACCGACCCGACCAGGCGCCCACCGGCGCGAACGGTCCAGGTGCGCCACTCGGCGATGCCGGCCACGACCTCTGGCAGGGTCTCGACGAGTGGCGGGATGCTGAGCGAGTCGTTGGCTCGCGCCTCGCTGAGCCAACAGGCGCGGCCCAGCGTCATCAGCTCCGGGGCATCCGCCGCAGTGGCGACGGCGACCTCCAGCCCTTCAAGCCCTTCCTGCCCTGCCTGTCCGGTGCCGGTCCGGTGCACCGTCTGGGACACGTGCAACAGGTCGGGGCGGCGGGCCGCGGTGCGATCGAGCCGCTGCTGGTGCCGCCACGCGGCGATGGCGCCGTGGTCACCCGAGAGAAGGACCGGGGGTACGTCGCGGGTGACGCCCGGAGCGGACTCCCAGGACGCGGGCTTGGTGTAGACGGGGTACTCGAGCAGGCCGTCCTCGTGGGACTCCTCGACCAGTGACTCGGCGTTGCCGATGACACCCGGCAACAGGCGGGCGACGGCCTCGACCACGGCCAGCACCGCGACCTCTCCCCCGTTGAGGACGTAGTCGCCGAGCGAGATCACCGACACCTCGAGGCCCAGGTCCTGCGCCGCGTACTCGTAGACGCGTTCGTCGATGCCCTCGTAGCGGCCGCAGGCGAAGGCCAGCCACGGCTCCTCGGCGAGCTCGCGCGCCAGGGCCTGCGTGAACGGCATACCTCCCGGACCGGGGACGACCAGACGCGGACGCGTGCCGCCGTCGGCTGAGGCGACCAGGTGGTCGAGCGCCTCGGCCCACGGCTGCGGCTTCATCACCATGCCCGCCCCACCGCCGTACGGCGTGTCGTCGACGCTGCGGTGCCGGTCGTGGGCGTACTCGCGCAGGTCGTGCACCCTCAGGTCGAGCAGGCCGTCGCGACGCGCCTTCCCGATCAGCGAGAGGTCGAGCGGCGCGAGGTACTCCGGAAAGATGGAGACGACATCGATGATCACGGGGTCACCGGGCCGTCACTCGGCATTGAGCTCGAGCAGTCCCGGCGGGGCGTCCACGACGACGCGGCCGCCCTCGACGTCCACCTCGGGCACGATGGCCTCGACGAACGGGACCAGCGCCTCGGCCCCACCGGTCAGTCGCAGCACGAGCTGGTCCTGGACCGCCCCCGTGCGCAGTCCGGCGACCTCGCCGAGGACGCTGCCGTGGGGGTCGACGGCGGCCAGGCCCACGAGCTCGTCCTCGTACCAGGCGTCATCCTCGTCCTGCGCCACGGCGGCCTCGGCGTCGATGAACAGGCGGGTGCCGCGCAGCGACTCGGCCCCGGTGCGGTCGGGGATCTCCTCGAAGGCCAGCAGCCAGGTCTTCTGGTGCAGGCGGGCCGAGCGCAGCGTCAACGACCTCGGAACCCCCGAGCCCGCGACGGCCTCGGTCTCGTAGGCCACGCCGGGGACGTACCTGACCTCGGGGTCGTCGGTGTGCGTCTGGACCGTCACCTCACCATGCAGGCCGTGCGGCTTGCCGATGCGGGCGACGAGGAGTCTGGAGTCGGCAGGCATGGGTTGATCCTCTCAGGGGTTGGTGGGCTGGCACGACGACGGGGTTGCGGGCCGGCACGACGAAGGGCCACCGGGAAGCCCGGTGGCCCTTCGTCACTGCGTCTGCTGTCGGCGGAGCCTCAGCGCACGCGGTCGGTGTCGACGATGTCGACGCGGACGTTCTGGCCGCCGGCCAGCGCACCCATGACGGTGCGCAGGGCGCTCGCGGTGCGACCGGAGCGACCGATCACGCGACCGAGGTCTTCGGGGTGGACCCGGACCTCGAGCACCTCACCACGGCGGAGCTCCTTGCGTCGCACGGCCACCTCGTCCTTGTGGTCGACGATGCCCTTGACGAGGTGCTCGAGCGCCTCTTCCAGCACGGTCAGGCCTTGTCCGCGGCGTCGGCGTCGGCGGCCACGGGGGCCTCCTCGGTCTCAGCCTTCGCGTCGTCAGCCTTGGGAGCCTCGTCAGCAGCCTTGGGCTCCTCGACGGCGACCTCTGCGGCCGGGGCCTCGGCCTTGGCCTCGTCGACCTTCTCAGCCTTGGCGGGCTTCTCGTCGGCCTTGGCGGGCTTGTCCTCGACCTTGCCGTCGGCCTTGGCGGTCTCGGCAGGAGCCTCGTCGGCCTTCTTGGTGGCCTTCTTCTTCGGGGTGGTGGCCCCGTCGGCGCCGGCCTCGGACTTGCCCGCCGCGGCGATGGCCGCGTCGTACAGCTCCTTCTTGGACGGCTTGGCAGCCTTGACACGCAGGGTGCCCTCGGTGCCGGGCTCGCCCTTGTACTTCTGCCAGTCACCGGTGATCTTGAGCAGAGCGGCGACGGCCTCGGTCGGCTGCGCGCCCTGGCCCAGCCAGTACTGCGCACGGTCCGAGCTGATGTCGATGACCGAGGGCTCCTCGGTGGGGTGGTACTTGCCGATCTCCTCGATGGCCCGGCCATCGCGCTTGGCGCGCGAGTCCATGACGACGACGCGGTAGAACGGAGCATGGATCTTGCCCATGCGCTTCAGACGAATCTTGACGGCCACGGTGGTGGTGTCTCCTGTTTCTGGTTGTGAGCACGGCGAGACCGCGCAGGATTCACGCGGGGTACCGGAACTCGGTGTAGGCGTTCCAGCCAGGAGGCTCCGGTGCGAGACCGAGCCCGTGCCTGGACGGGTACAGCCCACCATTCTGCCAGACCCTCACAGTGCTCCCGACCACGGCGACCCCGCCGGCCAACGGGTCCAGGCGACACGCGAGGGTATGCCGCCTGCTCACCTGCCTGCGCCGCTCCCGACTTGGTGCTCTCCGGTGGTCACCAGATCCCCGATCCGGGTGCTCCGTGACCAGCAGCCGGCACCAAGTCGCCACTCCCGGCCACTTGGTGCTCTCCGGTGGTCACCAGACCCACGATCCGGGTGCTCCGTGACCAGCAGCCGGCAACAAGTCCCACCTCTCCCCGACTTGGTGCTCTCCGCTGGTCACCAGACCCCCGATCCGGGTGCTCCGTGACCAGCAGCCGGCAACAAGTCCCACTCCCCTGGACCGGGCTCTCACCAGGGGCTGGGTTCGAAGTCCTTGACGAAGCAGCCGTAGACGTCCTCACCGGCTTCGCCCCGGACGATCGGGTCGTAGACGCGGGCGGCCCCGTCGACGAGGTCCAACGGGGCGTGCCAGCCCTCGGCGGCGATCCGCAGCTTCTCGTGGTGCGGACGCTCGTCGGTGATCCAGCCCGTGTCGACCGCGGTCATCAGGATCCGATCGGTCTCGAACATCTCCCCCGCGCTCGTGCGGGTCAGCATGTTCAACGCCGCCTTGGCCATGTTGGTGTGCGGGTGGCCGGCACCCTTGTAGCGGCGGGAGAACTGGCCCTCCATGGCCGACACGTTCACGACGTAGGCGCGCCTGGCACCGGCCGCCACCGCCGCCCGCATCGACGGCCGGAGCCGCGAGACGAGGATGAAAGGCGCGGTGGCGTTGCACAGCTGCACCTCGAGGAGCTCGAGCGGGTCGACCTCCTCGACCTTCTGCGTCCAGGAGTTGTTGACCTGGGTGTCGGGCAGCAACCCGCCCGCGTCGACCGCCGTCCCCGCGAGGTGCGCCTCCAGGCTGGCGTGACCGGCGGACAGCGCCATCGACGTCATCGAGGCGGCCGAGCGCTGGGCGAGCGCCTGCGCCGCCTCTCGCTCGGACTCCCCCTCGTGGTGGGCCACCTTGTGCTCGCGCAGGGTGCCCAGCAGGTTGGCGGGGTGCGCCTCGCTGATCCTGTCGAAGGTGACCAGCTCGGGCAGGGCGATGCCCGCAGGGAGTGGGACCGACTCGCCTTCGACGAGGTGGGAGTAGGCGCCCGGCGTGCGGCGCACCGTCTGGGCCGCGTTGTTGATGAGGATGTCGAGGGGGCCCGCGGCGGCGACCTCGTCAGCGAGGGCGACGACCTGGGTGGGGTCGCGCAGGTCGATGCCGACGACCTTGAGCCGGTGAATCCACAGGTGCGAATCCTCTTGTGCCGCAAAGCGTCTAGCCGCATCGTGCGGGAACCGCGTGGTGATCGTGAGGTGGGCGCCGTCCCGCAGCAGCAGGAGCGCGATGTACATCCCGATCTTGGCGCGGCCGCCCGTGAGCAGGGCTCGCTTGCCGGTCAGGTCGGTGCGCTGCTCGCGCTTGGAGTGGCTGAGGGCGGCGCAGTCGGGGCAGAGCCAGTGGTAGAAGGCGTCGACCAGGGTGTACTCCGCCTTGCAGATGTAGCAGTTGCGCGGCTTGAGGAGCTCACCGGCGTGTGCGCCCCGGGTCGTCGACACGAGTGGGATGCCCTTGGTCTCGTCGTCGATGCGCATCGGGGACCCGGTGGCGGTCTGGGCGAGGATCGCCTCGTCGTGGTCGACCTGGGGCTGCTTCGCCTCGCGACGACGGGCCTTGCGCACCCGCTTGTACATCCGGCCGGTGGCTCGCTTGACGGTCTGGATGTCGGGGTGGTCACCATCGAGCTCGGCCAGCTCCTCCAGCACGCGCAGCGCTGTCGCGAGGTCGTCCGGGTCGATTCCCGGCCCGACGTCCAACGGGACAGCGGGCGTGATGTCAGCCGCCGCCCGGTCTGCCCGGTCGTGCGCCATCAGCGGCTGCGCCAGGCGTCGGGGTCAGCGGCGAGGGCACCCACCCGGTCGGGCAGGTTTCCGGAGAGGACGGCAGCAAGGCTGGTCTCGTCCAGCACCGAGCGCAGGCTCGCCCGCAGGGCGACCCACACCGTGGGCAGGTGCTCGGCGACCCCTTCGTATGCCGTCTCGTGCGGCCGCAGGCCCCTCACCTCCGCGAGTGGTCCGTCCACGGCACGGAACACGTCACCGAGTGAGATGTCCCGGGGTTCGCGGGCGAGGGAGTAGCCGCCGCGAGCGCCCCTCGTGCTCTTGACCAGGTCAGCCGTCTTGAGGTCGGCGACGATGGCCTCGAGGAACTTGCGCGGCAGGGTCTGCCGGTACGACAAGGTCTCGACGCTCACCGGACCGGCCGACATCGTCGCCGCCTCGGCGAGGATGAGCATGGCCCGGACCGCGTACTCAGTGCGTGCCGAGATGTCCACCCGCGCATTGTGTCGCACGGGCGGGCGACGGACGCAGCGGACCCTGCGCGCGGCATACCAAAGCGTGTTGCGCCGCTCAGATGGCGAGCGCGGGCTCGACCTCCGCTGCGTCGGGCCGCGTGGTCGCCCGGGCGAAGACCGTCTCACCCTCGACGAGCCGCAGGGCATCGGCCTCCGCGCGCGTGACCTGCGCCGCGAAGCGCACACCCGCGTCGGTGCGCAGGTCGACCCGTACCTCGAAACCGAGACGCACGACGCGTTCGACGACAGCCTCGACGACGCCCGGCGAGCCGCCGACGCGGGCGTCCTGGGCCTGGGCGCGCTCCCGGCTGCGGTCGAGGGCGATGTCGTGCGGACGTACCAGCTGTCCACCGAGCCGGGCCACCGAGCCGAGGAACGACATGACGAAGTCGTTGGCCGGTCGGTCATAGAGGGTCACGGGGTCGCCGACCTGCTCGATGCGGCCCTTGTTGAGCACGGCGATCCGGTCGGCCACGTCGAGGGCCTCCTCCTGGTCGTGCGTGACCAGGACGGTGGTGACGTGGACCTCGTCGTGCAGCCTGCGCAGCCACTGGCGCAGGTCCGCGCGCACCTTGGCGTCGAGGGCACCGAAGGGTTCGTCGAGCAGCAGCACCTCCGGGTCGACCGCGAGCGCCCTGGCGAGCGCCATCCGCTGGCGCTGCCCACCCGACAGCTGGGCGGGGTAGCGGTGCTGGAACCCGTCGAGCCCGACGATCTCGAGCAGGTCGTCGACCTTGCGCGCGATCTCGGCCTTGGGCCGCTTGCGGATGGTCAGGCCGAAGGCCACGTTGTCGCGCACCGTCATGTGCTTGAACGCGGCGTAGTGCTGGAACACGAACCCGATGCCGCGCTTCTGCGGGGACACCCCGGTCACGTCCCGTCCGCCGATGACGATGCGTCCGCCGTCGAGCTGCTCCAGACCGGCGATCGAGCGCAGCAGCGTCGACTTGCCGGACCCGCTCGGCCCCAGCAGGGCAGTCAGTGAGCCCGCGGGGATGTCCAGGGTCACGTCGTCGAGGGCGGCGAAGTCCCCGTAGTGCTTGCGGGCGCCAAGGACGGTGATCATGTGGTTCTCCTCTTGCGGTCGAGCGCGGTCATGCCGAGCAACGTCAGCACGGCCAGGCCCATGAGCAGGGTGGCGGCGGCGTAGGCGCCGTAGGTGTTGTGGTCGTCGATGTAGCGGGAGTGGACGAGCAGGGTCAGGGTCTGGGAGACCCCGGGGAAGCCGGAGCTGACCATGATCACGGCGCCGAACTCTCCCAGCGCCCGGGCGATCGTGAGGACGACGCCGTAGGTCAGCCCCCAGCGGATCGCCGGCAGGGTGATCCGCCAGAACGTCTGCCACGTGCTGGCACCGAGGGTGGAGGCGGCTTGCTCCTGCTCGGTGCCGATCTCGTGGAGCACCGGCTCCACCTCGCGCACCACGAACGGCAGGGTGACGAACAGCGTGGCGATGACCATGCCCGGCAGCCCGAAGATGACCTTGAAGCCGAGCCGTTCGAGACCACCGAACCAGCCGTCGGCTCCCCAGAGCAGGATGAGCGACACGCCGACGACGATCGGCGACACCGCGAACGGCAGGTCCACCACGGCCTGGACCAGGCCGCGTCCACGGAACCGTCCGCGCACCAGGGCCAGCGCCGTCCCCACCCCGAACACGACGTTGAGGGGCACGACGATCGCCACGATGAGCAGCGACAGGTTGAGCGCGGAGATCGCCGCGGGAGTCCTGATCGACTCGAGGAACGCCCCCACACCCTCTCCGAACGTGCGCACGAGGATGAGCACGATCGGGACGGCGAGCAGGAGCACGAGGTAGCCGAGCGCGACGGTGCGCAGGCCGATCCGGGCGGTGGTGGAGGTCTTCACTGGGCCTCCTCCTCCCGGCGCAGGCTGCGGCCGGCGAACACCCGCAGCACGAACAAGGTGGCGAAGGCGATCACCAGCAGCGCCACCGACACCGCCGCGGCGTTCAGCGGCCGGTCGATCTCGATCTGCTGCTGGATGTACTGCGAGGCGACCTGGGTCTCGCGTGGGATGTTCCCGCCGATGAGCACCACCGAGCCGTACTCCCCGATCGCCCGGGCGAACGCCAGTCCGGTGCCGCTGATCAGGGCCGGAGCCAGGGTCGGCAGCACGACCCGTCGGAAGGTCGTCCAGTTCGACGCCCCGAGGGAGGCGGCGGCCTCCTCGACCTCGCGGTCGGCCTCGATGAGCACCGGCTGGACGGACCGGACGACGAACGGCAGCGTCACGAAGGCCAGTGCGACGAGCAGCCCGGGCTGGGTGGCGTTGAGGTGGACGTGGATCGGGCTGTTCGGCCCGTAGAGCGACAGCAGCACGATGCTGGCGACGATGGTGGGCAGGGCGAAGGGCAGGTCGATCAGGGCGTTGACGACGCGCTTGCCCCGGAAGTCGTCGCGCACCAGCACCCAGGCGATGAGCGTGCCCATCACGGCGTTGACCACCGCGACGACGGCGGCGACCAGGACGGTCACGCGCAGTGAGGCCAGGGCGACGGGTGCGGTGACGGCATCCCAGAAGCCGCCGACGCCTTCGCCGAGCGAGGTGACCGTGAGGGCTGCGAGCGGGAGCAGGACGAGAACGCTCAGCCACAGGCCCACCAGGCCGATCCCGAGGGGGCGGGCGAGCGGTCTGGCGCCCTGGAGCCGGCGACGAGGGGTGTCTGCGCGCGGCGGCAGGGACGCCACCTCGGAGATCGAGATGTCGTCCCTGCGCGCGCTGTGCGTGGTTGCGGTCATGGCCTACGACGTGGCCTTGTCGTAGATGACGGCGATGGAGCCGGTCTCCTTCTTGAAGAGCGTGCCGTCGACCGTCTTCCAGCCACCCAGGTCGTCGATGGTCCAGAGCTTCTGGGGCGCCGGGAAGTCGGCCGCGAACTCCTTGGCCACTGCCGGGTCGACGGGGCGGAAGCCTGCCTGGGCCCACAGCTTCTGGGCCTCTGGGGTGAAGAGGTAGTCGTTGAACGCCTTGGCCTTGGCGAGGTTGGGGCTCTTGCTCAGCACGGCGGTGGGGTTCTCGATCTTGAAGGTGGTCGGCGGCGTGACGTGCTCCACCGGGTCCCCGCTGCGCTCGGCGAACAAGGCCTCGTTCTCATAGCTCAGCAGCACGTCGCCGGTGCCCTGCAGGAACGTCTCGGTCGCCTCGCGCCCCGACTTCGGCTGCACCTTGACGTGATCCGTCACCAGCTGCTCGATGAAGGCGAGCCCCGCCTTGGGGTCCTTTCCACCGTCGCTCTTCGCGGCATACGGCGCCAGGAGGTTCCACTTGGCGCTGCCCGAGCTGAACGGGTTCGGGGTGACGACCTCGACGCCCGGCTTCAGCAGGTCGTCCCAGTCCTTGATGCCCTTGGGGTTGCCCTTGCGGACGACGATGGTGACGACCGAGCCGAACGGGATCCCCTTGTACTGGTTGGCGTTCCAGTCCTTGGCGACCAGTCCCGCGTCGACGAGGCGGGTGATGTCCGGCTCGACCGAGAAGTTCACGAAGTCAGCCGTCGCCCCTGCCGCCACCTTGCGCGACTGGTCTCCCGAGGCGCCGTAGGACTGCTGGAACTGAATGCCCTTGCCGGCCTCGGTCTTGTTGAACGCGGGGATCACCTTGTCGTAGCCGACCTTCGGCACGGCATACGCGAAGAGGTTGATCGTGCCCGTCTTGGCGGCGGCATTCTCGGCGTCCGCGGCGGCACCGACCGTGTCGCTGGCTCCGCCGCCGCCACAGGCGGTCATCACCATCGCGCCGACGGTCGCGGCGGCGGCCAGGGCGAGGCGGGGGTGACGGCGGGTCGACTTCATCGGAGCTCCTTGGTTGCCGTGAGGCGTTGGATGCGCACCCTGCGCATCTCCTATGTGACAACTAGGAGTTTGGATAGCAATTTGTTATCGGTCAAATAACGTGACCTTATGTCTCGCATCGTGGAAGGGCCGGGACTGGCACGTATGCCGCGCGCCGGCCACCGCGCGGAAGTCAGGACGCGCGTGGGTCAGGAGAAGTCGCGACCGCGCAGGACGACGTGCTCGGGGGCCGCGAGCGCGCGGATCTCGCGTCGCGGATCGGCCGCGTAGACCACAAGGTCGGCGTCTGCACCCTCCTCCAGCCCAGGTCGGCCGAGCCATTCGCGAGCGCCCCAGGTCGCGGCGTACAGGGCCTCGTCGGTGGACAACCCCGCCTTCGTCAGCTCATGGGCCTCGTCGGCCACCAGTCCGTGCCGCAAGGATCCCCCCGCGTCCGTGCCCAGATAGATGGGTATGCCGGCGTCCCGGGCCGCGCCGATCGTGGCGTAGCGGCGTTCGTGGAGCGCGAGCATCCGGCGGTGGTAGTCGGGGAACCGGTCCCTGGCAGGCTCGGCGACGGATGGGAAGGTCGCGATGTTGACCAGGGTCGGCACGATCGCGATCTGCTGCTCCGCGAACTGCGCGATGGTCTCGGCCTCCAACCCGGTCGCGTGCTCGATGCAGTCGGTGCCCGCCGCGGCGAAGTCGTAGAGCGAGGCCTCGCCGAAGCAGTGGGCGGTCACCCTGGCGCCCTCGTCGTGGGCGGCGGAGATCGCATCGGTGAGCACGTCGACCGGCCAGCAGGGCGTGAGGTCGCCGGCGTCGCGGTCGATCCAGTCGCCCACGAGCTTGACCCACCCGTCCCCTGCGCGAGCCTCGATCCGGACGCGCTCGACGAGCTGGTCGGGCTCGATCTCGTGGGCGTAGTTGCGGATGTAGCGACGGGTGCGCGCGATGTGGCGGCCGGCCCGGATGACCTTGGGCAGGTCGTCGCGCTCGTCGATCCACCGGGTGTCGGCGGGCGATCCCGCGTCGCGGATGAGCAGCGTCCCCGCCTCGCGGTCGGCCAGCGCCTGGGCCTCCGCGGTCGCGTCGTCCACCGCGCCGTGGGCGTCGAGCCCGACGTGGCAGTGCGCGTCGACGAGGCCGGGCAGGACGTAGCCGCGCAGCGTCTGGACGTCGGATCCGCTCCCGCTCGGCCGTTCGAAGGTCAGCCTTCCGCCGACCACCCACGCCTCGGGCCGCACGTCCTCGGGGCCGACGAGGACCTCACCCTGCAGGTGCAGCACCGTTGCCGTCATGTCGCCGACCCTACCGGCGCAGGGAACTCACCCAACTGGACCGATATTCACGCCTGGCCCGCGCAGGTATCGGTCCAATTGGTGAATTGGACCTGCGGGGGTCAGCGGGTCTCGGTGAGCGGCCGGACGAAGCGGCGAAGCGCCTCGACCACAACCTCCGGAGCGTCGGTGTGCACCCAGTGAGTGGCGCCCTTCACCGTTACCTGGCGCACCTTCGGGAACAGCGCCCGCATCGAGGGCAGGTCCTCGTCGGTGATGTAGGACGACTCCGAGCCGGCGATCCACAGGACAGGCCCGGCAAAGGGCGGGAGCTCGGCGGCGGTCTCGGGCCAGTCCGCGATCACCGAGCCCGCCCCCCGGGCGGCATCGGCGGCGAACAGCTCGAGGTTGGCCTGCCAGCGCCAGGAGTCGCCGTCGCGCCGGAGGTTCTGCAGCAGGAACGCCTTCACACCCGGGTCGGGTTCCTCGAAGCGCGCCTCGGCGTCACGCCGGCTGGCCAGCTCTCCCAGGGGCAGCCGCTGCATCTCCTCGATGTAGCCGCTGAACCGCTCCAGGCTGCCGTAGCTCTTGGGCGCGATGTCGACGACGACCAGCCTCGACACCAGCTCGGGGTGCTCGAGGGCCAGCAGCATCGCGGTCTTGCCACCCAGGGAGTGCCCCACGACCACCCACGACGCGTCGGCGTCGATGCCGCGCAGGGTGTCGGCGACGGCCGCGGCATACCCCTCGAAGGAGAACTCCTGTGACCACGGGGACCGGCCGTGGTCCGGGAGGTCGACCAGGGTGCTGCGCGCACCCCTGCCGTCGGGTCCGGCGAGCGCCTTGGCGATCTGCGACCAGTTGCGCCCCTGCCCGAAAAGCCCGTGGAGAAAGGCGATTCGCGGCCCTGCGGTGCCGACCGAGAGGGTGTGCAGCGGTGCTGCGTGGCTCACCTGCCGAGGAACTTCTCGAAGCCTGCGGGCAGCTGGTTGGGGTCGAGGTCAGCGGGTATGCCGCCGTCCCCGGCGCCTCCTCCGAAGGCGGCCCCGCCACCGCTCGCCTTGGCGGCCGCGCCCTTCTCGAGGGCTGCCCGCTCCTCGGCGGCCCGCTTCGCCGGGTTGCCCGACTTGGACTTCTTGCGCTGTGGCTGCTGCTGGCGGCCCTTCTTGCCGCCACCCATGCCCGGCATTCCGGGCATCCCGGGGATGCCGCCACCGCGCGCGAGCTGCTTCATCATCTTCTGCGCCTCGGTGAACCGCTCGAGCAGCCCGTTCACCTCGGACACCTGCACCCCCGAGCCCTTGGCAATGCGCAGCCGGCGCGATCCGTTGATCTGCTTGGAGTGGGTGCGCTCGAACGGGGTCATCGACCGGACCATCGCCTCGATGCGGTCGAACTCGCGCGGGTCGAGGTTGTCGAGCTGGGCCTTCATCTGGCCCATGCCCGGCATCATGCCGAGCATCGCCTTCATGCCGCCCATCTTCTTGAGCGCCGACATCTGCTGCAGGAAGTCGTCGAAGGTGAAGTCCTCCTCGGCGAGGAACTTGCGCTGCATCTCTTCGGCCTGGCTGCGGTCGAACGCCTTCTCGGCCTGCTCGATGAGGGTCAGGACGTCACCCATGTCGAGGATGCGCGAGGCCATCCGGTCGGGGTGGAAGACCTCGAAGTCCTTCACGCCCTCGCCGGTGCTGGCGAACATGATCGGACGACCGGTCACCGAGGCGACGGACAGGGCGGCGCCACCACGGGCGTCGCCGTCGAGCTTGGACAGCACGACGCCGGTGAAGTCGACGCCAGCCTGGAACGCCAGGGCCGTCTCGACCGCGGCCTGGCCGATCATCGCGTCGATGACGAACAGGACCTCGTCGGGCTCGATCGCCGTGCGGATGTCGGCGGCCTGCTGCATGAGGTTGGCGTCGACGGCCAGGCGTCCGGCGGTGTCGACGATGACCACGTCGTGCTGGGCGCGGCGCGCCTGGTCGATTCCGGCTCGGCTGACCGAGACCGGGTCGCCGAACGAGCGGGTGCCCTCACCCGTCGGACCGACGGCGTCGTGGCCCCCGATGTTGCCGCGCTCGGGTGCGAACACAGGCACGCCCGCGCGCTCACCGACGACCTCGAGCTGGGTGACGGCGTTGGGTCGCTGCAGGTCGGCGGCCACGAGGATCGGCGTGTGGCCCTGCTCCTTGAGCCACCGGGCGAGCTTGCCGGCGAGGGTGGTCTTGCCGGCGCCCTGCAGACCGGCGAGCATGATCACGGTCGGCGGGTTCTTGGCGAACGCGATCGTGCGCGTCTGGCCACCGAGGATGCCGATGAGCTCCTCGTTGACGATCTTGACGACCTGCTGGCCCGGGTTGAGGGCTCCCGACACCTCTGCCCCGAGGGCCCGCTCGCGCACGGCGTGGGTGAACGCCTTGACGACGGGCAGCGACACGTCGGCGTCGAGCAGCGCGAGCCGGATGTCGCGGACCGTCGCGTTGACGTCGGACTCGGACAGCCGGCCCTTGCCCCGCAGGTTCTTGAAGGTGGCTGTCAGGCGGTCGGAGAGTGAGGTGAACACGGGCCCAAGGTTAATCGACCCAGGGTCCTGCGCCGGACGCAGCGCCAGAAGGTGGTCCGCGTGCAGGTATCCGTCCGATTGGACGGATACCTGCACGCGCGGGGCGGCAGCTCCTAGGCGGGAGCGGCGCCGTCGCAGGTGTCGATCACCATGGCCACGGTCTGCGCGACCTTGGCCGGCGACAGGAGCCGGCCACCGAACTCGGTGAGGTAGAAGGTGTCCAGGGTCTGGCCGGCATACGTAGCGATGTGCGCGGAGCGCACCGAGAGCCCGGCCTTGGCGAACCCCATCCCGAGCTCGTGCAGCAGGCCCGGACGGTCCTGGGCACGCACCTCGATCACGGTCGCCTCCTCGGAGGCGCGGGGCACGACGAGGGCCCGGGCCTGGCCGGGAGACCCTGTTCCCGACTCGGCGCTGGGTCGCGCGGCGAACTGGCGCCGGCGTTCGAGGAGCCCCAGCGGCCCGCGGTCCCCTTGCGCGAGCCGCTCCAGCCCACGGACGATCCGCTCCTCCTGGGGCGCCTCTCCGCTCGGGTTCTCCACGTGCCACTCGTTGGCGGCGACGCCGTCGATGGTGCGCAGGATGGCGGTGCGGACGACCAGCCCGTATGCCGCGAGCAGCCCCGCGGTGTCAGCGAACAGTCCCAGCCGGTCGCGGTCGAAGACGTCGATGCGGTAGGACCCGCCCTGCGGACGGATGATGACGCGGGGGTCCCCAGCCGCCACCGACTGGAGGTCGGCCTCGTCGACGGTGGCTGTCTCGGCCGGCGGTGGCACGCTGCCTTCCTCCCAGCCCTTGCGGGCTCCTTCGGCGAGCTGGGCCAGCAGGGTCGCCCGCCAGTCGGTCCAGGCCTGCGGGCCGGCGGCGCTCGCGTCGGCCTCGGTCAGGGCCACGAGCAGGTCGAACACCTCGCGCGAGCCGCCCACCGCGGCCCGGGCCGCGGTGACCGTGCCTGCGTCCTGGTGGTCGCGGCGGGTGGCGAGGTCGATGAGGGTGAGGTGCTCGCGCACGAGCGTGGTGATGACCTCCACGTCGGCGGCGGGGTACCCCAGCCTCGTGGCGATGGTCCGGGCGAGGGGAGCTCCGGTGGCCGAGTGGTCGTGGGCACCCCGGATCTTGCCGATGTCGTGCAGCAGGGCGGAGAGCAGCAGGAGGTCGGCCCGGGTGACCCCGCGCACCAGTCCGCCGGCGAGGACGACGGTCTCGATGAGGTGCCGGTCGACGGTGTGGCGGTGCACGGCGCTTCGCTGCGGGCGAGAGCGCACGGCTGCCCACTCGGGCAGCCAGCGGTCGATGATGCCGGCCTGGTCGAGCCCCTCCCAGACGGCGACGAGGCCGGGACCGGTCGCCAGCAGGTCGGCAAAGAGGTCGCGAGCGATCTCCGGCCACGGCTCGGGCAGGGTGGGTGCCTGGCCGGCGAGGTTGGCCAGCGTGGTCGGGGCGATGGGCAGGTGGCTGCGGGCGGCGACGACTGCCGCGCGCAGGGGCAGCAGCGGGTCGCTCGACAGGGTGCTGCGCGGTCCGAGGACCACCTCGCCGTCGTGCTCGAACATGCCGAACCCGAGCGGGTTGAGCTGTGGGCGACGCGGTCCGACGCGCAGGGTGCGGGCTCGCTGGGACTGCCCGGCGCGGCGCACCGTGCCGTCGAGGGCGTAGGCGATGGTCCGGCCGGCGTCGGCGACCGCCGTCATCATCTCGTCGGAGTCGCCGTGGCCGAGCAGCGCCGACACGGCATCGTGGTCCTCACGGGTCAGCCGGTCGCGGCCACGGCCAGTGACCACGTGGACGGCGTCACGCGCGTCGAGCAGGGTCTGGTGGGCCTCGTCGACCCCCACGTGGGGACGGTCGGTCAGCCAGGCAGCCACGAGGGCGCCGAGCACCGTCATGTCTCGCAGGCCGCCGTGGGCCTCCTTGAGGTCGGGTTCAAGGCTCTGGGCGAGCTCGCCGTGGCGGGCGTGCCGGGCCTTGAGGCTCTCGACCAGCTGCGGCAGCCTGCGCCGGGCGTTCGCGCGCCAGTCGTGCGCGACGGTCGAGCGGGCTGCGGCCACCACCTCGGGGTCGCCGGCCACGCATTGGAGGTCGAGCAGTCCGACGGCTGCGGCGAGGTCGCCGGAGGCGACCGTCCGGCACTGGTTGACGGTACGCACCGCGTGGTCGAGCTTCACGCCGGCGTCCCAGACGGGGTACCAGACCCGGTCGGCCAGTCCGCGCAGGTCGTCACCGCTGAGTGAGCGCCCGTAGTGCAGCAGGACCAGGTCGACGTCGCTGAGCGGCCCGGCGTCACCCCGCGCGAGGCTGCCGACCGCGGCCAGGGCGATCCCCTCGGTCGAGCGGCCGTCCAGGGCCACCTTCCAGACCTCACCGAGCCAGCCCCGCGTGAGGGACGCGATCGCGTCGCGGCGGACCGGGCCGGCCCCGGGGGCGTCGAAGCCCCTCGCCCCCGCAAGGTCGAGGCGGCGGGCCGCCAGGTCGGTCTGCTCGATGGTCACGTGCTCCACCCTCCCCTTCCGACGTTTCGGAACGTGAGCCGTCGTGTTACGCCCGTGTTAGACGTTCCATGGCCGATGGCGCCCGGCCCCGCGAACGGGACCGGGCGCCATACCCAGTGGTTGGTGTGCTGCTAGAGGGCGTCGACGCCGCGCTCTCCGGTGCGGACCCGGACCACGTCCTCGACGGGGATGGTCCAGATCTTGCCGTCACCGATCCGGCCGGTCTGGGCCGCCTTGAGGATCACGTCGGCCACCGAGGTGGCATCGATGTCGTCGACGAGGACCTCCACCCGCACCTTCGGTACGAAGTCGACGGTGTACTCGGCGCCGCGGTAGACCTCGCTGTGGCCGCGCTGCCGACCGTATCCGGACGCCTCGCTGACGGTCATGCCGGAGATGCCGTAGGCCTCGAGGGCCTCCTTCACCTCGTCGAGCTGGTGGGGCTTGATGATCGCGGTCACGAGTTTCATGCCGATGCTCCCTCATGGGTCTTGGCAGGCTTGCCGGACGACGTGGTCGAGACTGCACCAGAGGAGCCGAACCGGCCACCCGTGAGACCGCTGAGGTCGTAGGCGCTCTCAGCGTGCTCGGAGAGGTCGACGCCCTGCGACTCCTGCGTGTCGTCGACCCGGAAGCCCATGGTCTTGTGGATGGCCAGGCCGATCAGGTAGGTCATCACGAAGGAGAAGACCAGGACCACGAGGGCACCAAGGACCTGCGCTCCGAGCTGCGAGAACCCGCCGCCGTAGAACAGTCCCTCGTTGACATCGAGGCCGGCAGCACCCGTGGGGCTGCCCTTGGTGGCCAGCAGGCCGATGAGCAGGGTCCCGATGAGACCACCGACCAGGTGGACGCCCACCACGTCGAGGCTGTCGTCGAAGCCGAACTTGAACTTCAGGCCCACGGCCAGGGCGCAGCCGGCGCCGGCAACCAGGCCGACGATCAAGGCACCGATGGGCGAGACCGTGGCACAGGCCGGGGTGATGGCGACCAGGCCGGCGACAACGCCAGAGGCCGCGCCGAGGGAGGTGGGGTGGCCGTCGCGGACCTTTTCCACGATCAGCCAGCCGAGCATCGCCGTGCAGGTTGCGGCCAGGGTGTTGACCCAGACGCCTGCGGCCTGCGTGCCGGCACCGAGGGCGGAGCCGGCGTTGAACCCGAACCAGCCGAACCACAGGATGCCTGCGCCGATCATGACCAGCGTCAGGTTGTGCGGACGCATGGGCTCCTTGGCGAACCCGATGCGTTTGCCGAGGACGATGGCCAGGGCCAGACCGGCTGCACCGGCGTTGATGTGGATCGCGGTTCCACCCGCGAAGTCGTAGGCGCCGGCGCCGCCGAACAGCAGCCCGTCCGCCTTGTTGGCGATCCAGCCACCGGTCTCAGCTGCATAACCGCTGAAGGCGAAGACCCAGTGGGCGGCCGGGAAGTAGACAAGGGTGGCCCAGACGACGGTGAATACGGTCCAGGCGGTGAACTTTGCCCGGTCCGCGATCGCGCCGGAGACCAGGGCCACCGCGATGATGGCGAAGACGACCTGGAAGGCGACGAAGGCCGGGGCCGGGATGCCGCCGGCTGCGGCGGTCCCGGTGGTTGCGTCTGCGGCGACGAAGCCGTAGATCTGGTCGAGAGTTCCCTTCAGTCCGAAGTGGGTGAAGGGGTTGCCCACGATGCCGCCGCCCACGTCCGGGCCGAAGGTCTCGCTGTAACCCCAGAGGATCCACACTGTGCCGACCGTGCCCATGGTGATGAAGCTCATCATCATCATGTTCAGCACGCTCTTGGTCCGAACCATGCCTCCGTAGAAGAGGGCGAGGCCCGGTGTCATGAACAGCACCAGGGCCGCCGCAGCAAGGACCCAGGCGGTGTTCCCGCTGTCGGTGAACGGCACGTCGGCCGCCACGAAAGTTATAGCGCTCATGCGGAGAACCATGCCGTCGGCGGATTTCGCGGAGAGCCACGACATGTTACGGGCGTGTTAGCGGATCCTCACATCGGTAAGCATCAGGTAACTGGATGGTCAACGTCTCACATCGTGGGAGCGTCTGCCCTGGTGAGGTATGCCGCGGGCGCGCAGCGGTCAGAACGCCGAGATCACTGCGGGTGCCCGTTGCGGGCGGCTGAGACCGCGAACCACCGCGGTCTGGCCGTGGCGGCGGACCGCGACGCCGGTGAGCAGCCCGAGCACGGGAGTGATGACACCCTCGGGATAGGTCGGGGTGTGGAGCCCGACACTGGCGGCCAGGTCGTCGCCGTGGACGACGAGCTCCATCATCCGCGTCGTCAGGAAGTCCTCGGTCGTCAGCGACCAGCCCTGCCACGGGATGAAGATCGTGTCCGGGTCGCGAGGTGCCGCGAGCAGCCCCGGGAGGTCGTCGGCCCACTCCCCAGCCAGCTCGAGCACGACGTGGGGGCCGACCTGGGCGCCGTCGTTCTCACCGTCACGGATGGACACGTTGGCCTCGTCCTCCGGACCGGCCTCCACCCACGCAGCCCGGGCGTAGTGGTCCAGCAGCGCGATCGGCGGCGCGTCGTCGGGCTCAGCCCGCAGGCCGCGCACGGTGTTGCCGGCCTGCTTGAGCAGGTGGTGGGTGAGCCCTCCCACGGTCATGCCCGCGCAGGCGCTCTCCTGCTCCCAGGCATCGCGCACCTGCGGTCGGGCAGCCAGCTCGAGGGACAGGTCGACGGCCCCCAGGAACGCGGTGACGTGCTCGCCTCTGCTCACGCGACGACCCTAACCGGCGGCACCGACGGGGTCGCGGCTCGATCGGTCGATGTCCTCCGGCTCTCCGTCGGGTGGAGTGGCAGGTGACCCGCCGCGAACGCGGGCGAAACGGTCACGGAGCCACGCGGCATACCTCTCGAGGGGGAGGAACGCGAGCATCATCACGAGGTGTGGCCAGAAGGCGATGGTGATCGCGCCGTAGGTCATGGCGTGGAAGACGAACCACCCGCCCACCGCCCGCCGCCGCCACTTCTCGGAGAGCAGGAAGATGACCGGCGAGGTGAGCTCGGCTCCCATCAGCACCCACTGGAACCAGTGCAGCGTCCAGGGCACCTCGAGCAGCCACTGGGCCATCGGGGTCCCGCGTCGCACGACCGCCCGGACCATGGTCGCCGAGTTGACCCAGTCCCAGCCACCGAACCGGACCTTCGCCCAGGACGAGAGGAAGTAGGTGGCGATGGCCGCCAGCTGGACGGCCCGCAGCGCGAAGCCTGCCGCCTCGCTGCGACGGCGGTCCGACAGGTGGGCCAGCCCCACCGTCGGCAGCAGCGCGAGGGCGACCACGAAGTCAGCACGGTCGTGGTCGACCTTGCCGTAGGAGAAGGCGACGTACTGGTACCAGACCCAGCCGACGGCGACTGTCCAGCCGAGCACTCGTGGCGCCCGGCCGGTCATCGCAGCCAGCGCCGCGAGCACGCAGCCCCACTTGAGGACCTGGACGAGCAGGACCGAGGCAGCGGGCAGGTGCAGGATCCTGCCCATGACCAGCGGTTCGTACCAGACGGGGTCTGCGTAGCCGTGGTACCAGCCGGAGGTGTGCAGCAGCACCACGTCGACGATGACGAACGCGAAGACGAGCACCCGCAGCGCCGCCACCCGGGACACCGGCATCGGGGCGAACAGCCAGCCGGACAGACCCTGCGCCCCACGTCGGCGCCAACCCGTCAGGGCACGCGGTCCCGCGCTCATGGCGCCTCCCACTGTGCGAGCACCTCGGTGCGCACCTCGCCGGTGGGCTTGCGGTCGACCACGACGATGAGGCGGCGCACGACGCGCAGCGCGGTCCACTCGGCCGCCGTCGGGCGCAGCTCGGCATGGCTGCGCGCCAGGGTGCCGAGGCGGGACGGGTCGGCTTCGATCTGGGGGATGCGACCCTCGACCTCGGCGCGGTTCAGGCCGACGTTCTCGGGCGTGAGTGGCGCGCGCACCCACGTCCCTGGCGCGTCGGCGGTCTGGACCTCGATGCCGGTCGACCACACCGAGCCGGTCGCGGCCTGCGACGTGGAGAACATCCGCCACGGCCCGAACGGCCACCAGTGGTCGTCGCCCACGAGCGAGCCCGCGCAGAACACGACGGTGAAGGCGAGGACGACAGCCACGCGCCACGCCTTTGCCACTCGACCGAGTCGGTCCACCCCCGTCTCCACGCGCTCAGGCTAAGCCATCCGGTGTGCCGGCCGGTCCTCCGCGATGGCGGCGGCGAAGAGCGAACGGCTGGACGCAAACCACTCCGCATCGCGCAGTGGTCGCTCGGCATGACCCGCTGCCACCATGCGCACGAAGGCCGGATCGCCTTGCGCTGCAAGCTCCTCCACCGTGCGGGAATGGTCCAGCATGCATCGCAGGACGGCGTCCGGCACCTGCGCACGCAGCCCGGCGTCGGCGGCATACCCGTCGAGGACGGCAGCGAACTTGTGCAGGCGGCCCGCCATCGTCACCACACCCATCTCCCTGCGAACGGCCGACTGGTCGTGCCAGAGCGGCGTCCACGACCACAGCACGTAGGCGAGATCCTCGACCGGCCACCCCGGCGAGGCGAAGTCGAAGTCGATGACGGCGAACGACCCGTCCGGGCGCAGCACGGTGTTGTAGGTGCCGACGTCATGGTGGGCGATCACCTCGCCGGGTCCCAGTGGTCGGCCCGGCACCACGCGCCAGGGCTGCGCGGGGTCGGGTTCGAAGCCGGCCTGGGCGTCGTGGAACGCCCGCAACCAGGCGCCGATGGCACGGCACGCCTCGACCGTCCGGAACTGCGGCGCGAGCTGGTCCGGGCCCAGCGTGCCCGCAACACCCTCGACGTATGACGCGACCTCGCGTCCCAGCGCATCGGTGCCCAACGCGCGGGGTGCGGCGTCGAAACCTGCGGCCGCGAGGTGGTCCAGCAGCGCGTGCACGGCGGGAGTCCAGTGGCCAGCCTGCCGCCGGACCGTGTCGCCGACGCGGACGACGTGGCCGGTGTTGCCGCCGCTCAGCGCCTCCTCGCGCACGTCGGCGTTCACCGGCGCCTCCTCCGTGCCAGTTTCGCGACGACGTACGCCAGGGCCACGAGACCGGCACAGGCTCCGAGGCCCGAGATGAGCTCGCCACGGTTGGCCTCGACGACGCGGGTGTCGTCGTCGCCGGTGGATGAGCCGGATGGCCTGGACGGGCTGGGCGAGCCCACCTGCACGACGCTCACGCGCTGGATCAGCGAGTGCAGGCCCTCACTGCCTGCGAGGAGGTGCTTGCCGCCGGGCGCCATCGACAGCGTCTCGCCCTGGGGCTGCATGGGAAGCACCTGGTTGGACTTCGCCTGCCAGGTCGCCGGGTCGAGCACGGCCAGTGCGGTGTAGGTCCGGACCGCCAGCCCGGAGCCGTCGGGCAGGAACACCGCGTCGGTCACGATGTCGGGCGCGGTCGCGACCTTGGTGAGCCGGTTCACGCCCTGGCGGCTGGGCGTGGCGGGGAGGGCGTAGATCCCACCCGGCCGCTCCTTGGTCACGACGAGAACCCCACCCGACCTGGGGTCGACCGCGATCGCCTCCGCGTTGTGAGAGCCGTCGGGATAGGTGAGCTCCCACGACGCCCACGGCCCGGAGGTCGTGCCCAGCTCGGGCTCGTCGAACCAGAACACCCGCACCATCGGCCGGGCGCCGTCGTTGTCGCCGATGTCCGCCACCAGCATCCGGCCCTGGGGCGTGATCGCCAGGGCTTCGACGTCGCGCACCGGCGCGTCGAAGGTGTGCACCCCGACCGTCCTGCCGGTCGCGGTGTCCACTGCGAAGACCCGGGACGTGTCACCCGAGTCGTTGACCGTCCAGACGGTGTGCGGGTGCCTCCGGCTGAGCGCCAGGCCCGACGACTCGGTAATCCGGTCGTCGTCGATCCGGATGGCCGGGCCCTGAGACCCGGAGGTCCCGGTTGGTCGCGCCGGATCGAGCAGGGCGGTCGCGGCACCGTGCCGGGCGGCTGGAGCGGCAAGGGCCGCCCCCGGGACACCGATCACCGCTGCGGCCAGTAGCGCGGCCGTGAGGGCGAACCCCCTAGGCAAGAAGCGCGTCGACGAAGGCCTCGGGGTCGAACGGCGCGAGGTCGTCCGGCCCCTCCCCCAGCCCCACGAGCTTGACGGGTACACCGAGCTTGCGCTGCACCGAGACCACGATGCCGCCCTTGGCGGTGCCGTCCAGTTTGGTCAGCACGATCCCGGTGACATCGACGACCTGGGCGAACACCTCGGCCTGGCGCAGGCCGTTCTGTCCGGTGGTGGCGTCGAGCACGAGCAGCACCTCGTCGATCGGGCTCTGCTTCTCGATGACTCGCTTGACCTTGGCCAGCTCGTCCATCAGGCCGACCTTGTTGTGGAGCCGTCCGGCCGTGTCGATGAGCACGACGTCGGCCTCCATCTCGGCCCCGGCCCTGACGGCGTCGAAGGCCACGGCCGCGGGGTCGGCACCGTCACGCTCGGAGCGGACGGTCGGCACCCCGACCCGGGCCCCCCACGTCTCGAGCTGGTCGGCGGCGGCGGCCCGGAAGGTGTCCGCAGCGCCGAGCACGACGTCCTTGTCCTCGGCGACGAGCACGCGGGCCAGCTTGCCGACCGTGGTCGTCTTGCCCGTGCCGTTGACACCGACGACCAGCACCACGGCAGGACGCCCGTCCACCCGCGAGCTGACGACGGTGCGGTCGAGCGACGGGTCGACCAGCCGCAGCAGGTCCTCGCGGAGCCAGCCGCGCACGGTGGCCTCGTCGGTGGTGCCCTCGACCTTGACCCGTGCACGGAGGGTCTCGACGAGCTCAGTGCTGGCCTCGACCCCGAGGTCGGACGCGATGAGGGTGTCCTCGACCTCCTCCCACGCAGCCTCGTCGAGCTTGCCGCGGGAGAGCAGCGTCAGCAGTCCGTGCCCGAGGGCGGTGTTCGAGCGGGCCAGTCGGGCGCGGAGCCGCTGGAGCCGTCCGGCGGGCGCGTCCGGGCGGTCGAGCGTCGGCGTCGGCTCTGGTGAGGGCAGGGACTCCTGGGGCGGCGACGGCAGGGTGTCGACCGAGCCGGCGTCCTCGATGGAGCGCTTCGGGGCGTCCCGTGGCGGTTCGGCGTCGTCACCGACACCGGGCAGCACATCGGTGGGCCCCTTGGTGCCGCCCCTCGGGGCGGGTGCCGACTTTCCCCGGCCCCCGCGTCCGCGCACGAGCCCCAGCAACACCGCGCCCAGGACGACGAGGAGCCCGACGGCGACGGCAATCCATTCCCACAGCTGATCGATCACGCGCGCCATCCTCTCATCCGGAGGAGCGCGCGCCGACCGCACGCCGACCGCAGACCCACGGTCGGCACCGCCGCGGCTGGACGCGCCGGTGCCCCGCCGACGAGGTCGACGGGGCACCGGGATGACGCAGCTGCTGCTACTGGGGCACGGGGATGCTCCAGATGCCGCGGCCATGGGTGGCGGCGTACACGTTGCCGTCAGGACCTGACTCCAGGTCCATCACCACGGTGCTCGGCAGCCCTGAACCCAGCACCTGCCAGGAGGTCGCCCCTGGTGCTCGGTAGAAGGCGCCCAGGTCGGTGCCCACCACCAGCGCGCCGTTGGACAGCCGCTTGACCGTGCTCGAAGGGACGTCCGGCAGGTTGGCGCTCACGTCGGTCCAGGTGGCACCGCCGTCGGTCGTCTCGTAGACGTGACCCACGCCCGCACCCGGGCCTTCGGTGAACCGGCGCGAGAAGCCGTTGATCGCGGCATACGCGTGGTTGCCGTTGGCGGCATCGATGGCCAGGCCCTGGACGAACCGCAGCGGGAAGCTGGCGGCCAGCGTGAGCTGGTGCCAGGTGCCTCCCGCGTTGGTCGCGATGCCCCGCGCGAACCCGGCGTTGTTGCAGGGGCCGCACCACGACACGTAGGCCGTGCCGCCCTGCATCGCCACCGCGGTCGCCGAGTGCCCCGCTCCGAGGTCGAACGCCTTGGTCAGGTCGGCGGCGCTGCGCGTGGCCGTCCAGCCCTTGGTGCCGACGTAGACGTAGCGGCCGCCGAAGATGAAGTGGTCGGACGCTGCGCCGTCGAGCGCGATCGGGGCGATGAACCGCGGCGACGGGTCACCCGGGTCGAGTGACCACGAGCTCGCGTCGGCCTCGCTGAGCGCCCCTGGGTTGAGGGCGCAGTTGTTGGTGATCTTCACCGCGAGGTTGACGTACTCCTGCAGCTGGTTGCACCCGTTCGCCGGGTCTGCGGCACCGTCACCACCGTCACCGCCGAAGTTGGAGCCCATCTCGGTGTCGGCGTTGGTGCCGTTCGGGGCGACCTTGAACAGGTTCGACACCCCGTTGTCCTGCAGCCCGCCCGAGACCACGACACCGCTGCCGTTCTTGGTGTCACGCCCCACGGAGACCGAGTAGTACTGGAGGGCGTCCATCGTGCCGTCGGTGGTCGTCGACACCAGGTCGGTGGCGTTGCCGTTGGCGTTGACCGCGCCGTTGACCGGGCGCCGGTAGACGCCGCCGTCGTTGCCGAAGAAGACGACCGGGGCGCCGCCCGCGGTCCCCACCGTCACGGAGTGCTGGTCGGGGTGACCCGCCAGCGGACAGGTGTTCTTGCCGTCGGCGATGTTCCAGCACGGGAAGTAGAAGTTCCAGTACGGCGACACGGCCGACCAGTGCGAACCCGCGTCCTTGGTCTCGAAGACCTCTTCGAGGCCCGCCCACACGTGGTCACGGTTGGCCGGGTCGACGGTGAGGAACTGGTTGTACCAGGCCTGCACACCGACGCCGTAGCCCTTGCGGTCCAGGGCGGAGCCGCTGTTGTGCAGCTGTGCCTGGTCGCCGATCTTGTTCCATGGTCCGTTGGGTGAGCCACTCTTGGAGACGAAAATGCCTGCGAGAGAAGACGATGCGTTGATCTTGCTCGGCTGCTGGACCATCGCGTAGAGGCGGTCACCGGTCTTGCTGAACGCGAACGTCGTGTAGCCCACGTCGCTCGTGTTCGTGATGCTGCCGAGGGTCACCGACAGCTTGTGCCAGCCCGACGGACCGGTCGTGAAGTCGTTGGTCTCGTAGAAGCCGTTGTAGGTGTCACCCGAGCGCCAGCCGATGGCTGCGATCACGTGCTTGGGGTTCTTGGGGTCGACCGCGATGTCGTTGACGATGTTCTTGTATGCCGCGTTCGTGGGTCCCGAGGCAGTGTTGCCTCCCCAGTCGCTGCCTGCCGGCACGAGCACGTTGCCCGCGTTGTCCTTGATCTCGGGCATCCAGCTCATGTTGGGGGCGAACCCGAAGGTCCAGGCGCCGGCCTTGGTGCCCGCAGCGTGGTACCAGATCCCCCTGTTGGTCGCGGCGAAGACGGTCGCGCCGCCGCCCCAGCGGATCCGGCCGATCGTGGTCGACTCGAGCTCCTTGCCACCGACCCGGTCGGTCGGGGCGAAGGAACCGGACGTCGGGTTGGCGAGGCGGAAGACCCCGGCGCCGACGTAGGAGGTGGCCCCGGTGTTGGACTCCCCGGTCGCGAACCAGAGGGAGCCGTCACCCGCGAGCTGCAGGTCGCCCGAGCTCAGCGAGGGCAGCGAGTCGGCGATGGGCGTCCAGCCGCCCCCACCCTGGGAGGATCGCCAGACCCCGCCGTCTGCGCCGGCGGCATACACGTGGTTGGCAGCGTCAGCCGCGAGTCCGGTGATGCGACCGGTGACGTGGCCCGCGCCGCCGGAGGAGTTGGAGTACCAGTCCCGGTAGCGCGGGTCGTCGGCGTTGTAGGGGACCTTGGTGACCTCGTTCCAGCTGCCGGGGCTGTGCTGCATGGCCTGCATCTGGGCGAAAGCCGAACCATAGGCGCCGGGCGCGACGATCCCCGAGGGAGCGGTGCGAGCCTGGTCGAACTGCTCGGCGATCGTGACGGCTTCCTTGGACTCGCTCTGCGCCTCGGCGGGGTTGCCGCCGGCGATCATGAGCGCCTTCTCCATCACGGCGGCGTTGTAGTGCCGGTCGCGCCATTGGTACTTCAGCCATGCTTCGTTGAGCTCGTGCCGGCCGAGGAAGCCGGCGGCTCCGCCGGCGACCAGTGCCAGTCCAGCGCCGCCGGCGATCAGCCTGCGGGCTCGGGGTGTGAACGATGCCATCCGCGCATCTCCTCCTGGAGGGATAGGACCCGATCGGGCCCGCCCCAGCATCCAGCCACAGCGCGGGAAGCACCCATGACATTTGTCATGGGTGGTGAGGGTCAGTTGCCTGCTGACCTGCGCAAACGCGGACGGCTAGCGGTGTCTTGGCACCGCCTCGCCAGCCCAGGGAGAGGTATGCCGTGCGGGCCACGCCGGGCACGCAGGGGCGCCGAGGCACGCCGGGGGCGGCCGGGTGCGTCAGGCGTCAGGCGTCAGACGGCGCGGTGACGGCCAGCGTCGTCCAGGCTGTCACTGGGGGCACTGCTGCTCACGGTGTCGCTGACCTTGTCCTTGGCGGACGTGATGGCGTCGCCGGTCTTCTCCAGCGTCGACTCGGTCTTCTCCTTGACCACGGCGATGAGCTCTTCGCCCTGCGGCGTCAGGAGCTCGCGGCCCTCGCGGCGTGCCGGGATTGCGACCACGGCGACCACCGCAACAGCGAGTCCGACGCAGAGCAGCATGCCGATGATGAGGGGGACCATGCTTCAAGGGTGCCCCGCGGGGCGGGAATGCTCAAATCGACCCGCCGCGCGCCCGAGCCCGTCGCTGTGAGGTCCGGCACGGCGGCATACCCGTTGAACTGCACGTTCGTGCCGCGCGGCCCATCAGGGTCGGCGCGCTCAGGCGCTCTGCGCCGCCACGTCGCGGATCCGCTGCGAAACCACAGTGGTCACACCGTCACCACGCATCGACACACCGTAGAGCGCGTCGGCGACCTCCATCGTGCGCTTCTGGTGGGTGATGACGATGAGCTGGCTGGAGTCGCGCAGCTCCTCGAACAGCGTGATCAGGCGGCCGAGGTTGGCGTCGTCGAGCGCCGCCTCCACCTCGTCCATGATGTAGAACGGGCTGGGCCGCGCCTTGAAGATCGACACCAGCAGCGCGACCGCGACCAGCGACCGCTCGCCGCCGGAGAGCAGCGAGAGCCGCTTGATCTTCTTGCCGGGTGGGCGCGCCTCGACCTCGATGCCGGTCGTGAGCATGTTGGCCGGGTCGGTGAGGGTCAGCTTGCCCTCACCGCCGGGGAACAGTCGGCTGAAGACGCCCTCGAACTGGGCGGCGGTGTCGTGGAAGGCCTCGGTGAACACGCGCTCCACCCGCTCGTCGACCTCGCGCACGATGTCGAGCAGGTCGCGCTTGGACTTCTTCAGGTCCTCGAGCTGCTCGGTGAGGAACTTGTGCCGCTCCTCCAGCGCCGCGAACTCCTCGAGCGCCAGCGGGTTAACGCGACCCAGCGCGTTGAGCGCTCGATCAGCCTTGCGCAGCCGCTTCTCCTGGGTCTCGCGGACGTAGGGCCCGGGCTCGGGGATCTCGTCGGGGTCGTCGTCGGGCCCGACGACGAACGGGACGAGCTGGTGGGGGCCGAAGTCCTCCATCAGGGCCTCGGGGGAGATGCCGAGCTCCTCGACGGCCTTGGCCTGCATGGCCTCGATCCGCAGCCGCTGCTGGGTGCGGGCCACCTCGTCGCGGTGCACGGTGTCGGTCAGCTCTCGCAGGTCGTCCTGCAGGACGGAGACGTCGCGCCGCACGACGGTGAGCGCCTGGTCTCGCTCGGTGCGCTCCTGCTCGGCGACGGCGCGCCGGAGGGCCGCGGTGTCGAGGGCGCCGGCGATCAGGGTGCTCGCGTACGCCGCGCCGCGTCGGACGGCCTCGGCCACCGTCGCCTCGCGCTTGCGGCGTTCCTGGCGCGCGGCCAGTCGCTGGCGGGCGGCCAGCTCGTTGCGCGCCGCCCCCTCGAGGGAGTCGGCGCGGCCCTTGAGCGCCCGGGCCCGCTCCTCCTTGGTGCGCAGCGTCAGCCGCAACTCGGTCTCGGCCGTTCGTCCACGGCTGGCTTCGAGCTCGAGGCGATCACGCTCGTCGGTGCTCGGGTCCTGCGACTCGGTCGGCTCGGCGCTCGCCTCGTCGAGGCGCTCGGTCAACTCGGCGAGCTCGCGGCGGTCGTTCTCGAGCCCCGCCGTCGCGTCGGCGATGGAGCGCTCGGTGCGCTCGGCCTCGGCCTTGGCCGACCGAACGGTGGCGCCGAGGTGGCCGAGCCGCTCGGCCACCGCGGCCATCTTCGCGTCCGAGTCGTGCAGCCGCTCGAGGGCGGCCTCGACGTCGTCGGTGGCGACGCGGTGCCGCTCCTGGGCGGAGGTCAGGGCGAACCGCGCCTGCTCGCCACGCCTGGTGGCATCGGCCACGCGGTCGCGCGTCTCGTCCACGGCCGACTGGATCTCGATGAGGCTGGGCGCGTGGCTGCTGCCGCCACGGACGAAACCGGGGGCGAACACGTCCCCATCGGTCGTGACCGCGGTGATTCCCTCGCCCTGGGCGACCAGGGCGGCCGCCAGGGCGGGGTCGGACACGAGGGCGACCCGGTCGAGGAGCTGCTCCACCGCCGGGCGCACCGTCGCGGGGGCCTCCACCACCTCACGGGCCCAGACCGCCGAACCCTCGAGTCGCGGCCAGCTGGCCGGGTCGCTCGACGAGGCAGTCTGTCCGACGAGGAAGGCAGCCCGACCGGCGTCGTCGGCACGCAACGTGGTCAGTGCGCGAGCGGCGTGCTCGACGGACTCCACGGCGAGGGCGTCACCGGCCCAGCCGAGGGCTGCGGCGACCGCGGCCTCGTGACCGCCCTTGACCTGGAGAAGCGACGCGACCGACCCGACGATGCCGTGCCGGGAGTCCGCGGCGGCGAGGAGAGTGGCGGCTCCGTCCTTGCGGGACAGGCTGAGCTCGAGGGCCTCGAGCCGGGCGGTGCCGCTGGTTCGGTCGCGTTCGGCGAGACGCTCGGCCTCGCGGTGCTGCTCGACCTCGGCCTCGACCTGCTCGAGGACGGCGGCGGCCTTCTCGTAGGCCGAGTCCAGCCCTTCCTCACCCTCTTCGTCGACGGCGACGGAAGCCTCGAGGGTGTTGAACTCCTGTTCGGCGGCTGCGGCTCGTTGCAGGGACTGCTCGATGACGCCGCGCAGGCGACCGATCTCCGCCTCGCCGGCTTCGAGACGGCTCTTGCGGGCACCGACCTGACCGGCGAGCTTCGCCAGCCCTTCGCGGCGGTCAGCGGCCGCTCGGGCGAGGCGCTGGAGGCGTTGCTGCTCCGCGGCATACGCCTGCTCGGCGGCCTCGCGGGCGGCGACGGCCCCCTCGAGCTCGGCCCTGGCCTCGCGCACCTCGGCGAGAAGGGCTTCCTCCTGCTTGCGCGCCTCCACGGCCTGGGCGCGCAGCTCCTCCGGGTCGCGACCTGAGGTCTGCTCGTCCTGGGTGTCCTGCGACAGCAGGCGGACACGTTCGGCGGCGAGCGACTCGGTGGAGGTGAGCTTGTCGCGCAGCTGCTGCAGGCTGAACCAGCGCTCCTGGGCCCTGGCGAGCTCGGGAGCCGCGTCCTGGGCCTGCTGCTCGAGCGTGGCCAGGCGGCTCCGCAGGGTGGCCAGGCCCTCCTCCACCTCGGTGCGTTTGGCGATGAGAGCGGTCTCGTCAGCCACCTCCTGCTCCAGCGTGGAGGTGAGCTGGACGAGGTCGTCCGCGAGCAGCCGCAGGCGGGCGTCGCGGGCGTCGGCCTGGATGACGGCAGCCTTGCGGGCGGCTTCGGCCTGACGACCGAGGGGGCCGAGCTGGCGGCGGATCTCACCGGTCAGGTCGTTGACCCGGGTGAGGTTGGCCTCCATCGACTCGAGCTTGCGGAGCGCCTTCTCCTTGCGCTTGCGGTGCTTCAGGACGCCGGCGGCCTCCTCGATGAACCCGCGACGCTCCTCCGGGGTAGCGCGCAGCACGGCATCGAGCTGGCCCTGACCGACGATGACGTGCATCTCGCGGCCGATGCCGGAGTCGGAGAGCAGCTCCTGCACGTCGAGCAGGCGGCACGAGGTGCCGTTGATGGCGTACTCGGAGCCGCCGTTGCGGAACATCGTCCGCGCGATCGTGACCTCGGTGTAGTCGATCGGCAGCGCGCCGTCGGTGTTGTCGATGGTCAGGGCCACCTCGGCGCGACCCAGGGGCGCGCGTCCGGCGGTGCCGGCGAAGATGACGTCCTCCATCTTGCCGCCGCGCAGGCTCTTGGCGCCCTGCTCCCCCATCACCCAGGCGAGCGCGTCCACGACGTTCGACTTGCCGGAGCCGTTGGGCCCGACGATGCAGGTGATGCCGGGTTCGAGGCGCATCGTGGTCGCCGAGGCGAAGGACTTGAAGCCCTTCAGGGTCAGGCTCTTGACGTACACGAGCGGGTCGGCTCCTGGTTCGTGGCTGGCGGGGTCTGCCGGGGCTGGCTGTGCGTGGGCCACCTTACCTGCGGGAGGGAGGCGCTCCCGGCACCTTCCGCCGTCCTGCGTTGCCTGTGCACCGTGAGACTGGAGTGACGCCAGAGGTATGCCGCCCCGCCCCGTCAGCCCGGCACCTCGCCGTGGGACCCGCCCCACCTTCCCCGACTTGTTGCCGGCAGATCGTCACGAGACGCCATTCCGGCGCGTCCGTGACCACCAGGTCGCAACAAGTCCCAGCGGCCCCGGACTTGTTGCCGGCAGATCCTCACCGGACCCCCAGTTCGGGCCGTCCGTGACCACGAGGTGGCAACACGTCCCAGGCCCTGACTTGTTGCCGGCAGATCGTCACGAGACGCCATTCCGGCGCGTCCGTGACCACGAGGTGGCAACACGTCGCGGCGCCCCCGGACTTGTTGCCGGCAGATCGTCACGAGACGCCATTCCGGCGCATCCGTGACCACCGGGTCGCAACAAGTCGCGTGGCAACACGTCGCGGGCGGAGCGCTCCGAAGTCAGGAGCCGGCGATGGCCTCGTGGTGGTGGATGACCTCGGCGATCACGAAGTTGAGGAACTTCTCGGCGAACGTCGGGTCGAGCCCGGCCTGGTCGGCGAGGTCGCGCAACCGCGCGATCTGGGCCTCTTCGCGCGCGGGGTCAGCGGGCGGCATACCCTCACGCGCCTTGAGCTCGCCGACCTCCTGGGTGCACTTGAACCGCTCGGCCAGCAGGTGGATCAGGGCGGCGTCGATGTTGTCGATGCTGGCGCGAAGGCGCACGAGATCCTCGGGCGTCGAACGGGAAGTACGGGACCCAGGTCCTGGTGCGGAACCGGGTGTCTGTGCGGGCGAACTCACCCGGCAATCGTAGGCATGCCCGCCGCCACGACGTCGGGCTGTCTCAGATCCTCACGAAGCTGGTCGTTGTCACGTTGCAGCCGTTCGACGAGGAACTCGAGGTCGCGGACGCGGCGGCGCAGTTCGACGGTCTCGAGCATCAGTCGCGGGTCGGACGCCACGCGATAGCCCACCAGGGCCTTGGCCATGTCGACTCCTTCTCCGCAGACGTCGGGGGTCGCGTGCTGCGGGTGCCCGAACCGGGCATCTCTCAGGGTGGCATCCGGATTCCGCAGGGTCAATGCCGCTTCGGTCAGCTCACGTCCATTCTCGTGGTGTCGCGTGCGGCAGGACCGCCCGCGGACTCACTTCTCGACGAAGCCCGCTAGCCCGTCGCGCGGCGCCCCCCAGGTCGTCACGCAGGTGTGCACCTCGCCGGGGCGCAGGTGCTGCGACGGTCGCTCTTCGATGAGCTCCACGAGCTCGCGGATGCGCTCCTCGTCACCCTGGGCGACCACCTCGACCCGGCCGTCGCCGGCGTTGCGGGCATGGCCGACCAGACCCAGCTCGAGGGCCCGCGCGCGGGTCCACCAGCGGAAACCGACGCCCTGCACCCGACCGTGAACCCAGATGACCGCCCGGGCGGGACCGTTGTGATCCATGTGCACCACCTCTCGGTTCAGTTGTACAACCGCAGGACCTGTCCTGTCAGCCGCGCCTCAGTCGGGGACGCGGCTGGCAGCGCGGGCAGGAGAACGACGACCGGTTCATGAAGGCCTCGCGCCGGATCAGCGTGCCGCACCGGTCGCAGGGCCGCCCCTCCTGGCCGTAGGCGTGCAGCGACCGGTCGAAGTAGCCGGACGCGCCGTTCACGTTGACGTACAACGCATCGAAGCTCGTGCCGCCCTCCCCCAGCGCGGCCAGCATCACGTCGTGGGCGTGGCCGAGCACCCGCGAAAGGGTCGGCTTGGTCAGCGACGAACACAGCCGCTCACCGTGCACCTGCGCCCGCCAGAGCGCCTCGTCGGCGTAGATGTTGCCGATCCCGGCGACGAGGGTCTGGTCGAGCAGGGCGCGCTTCACCGCGGAGTCGCGGGACTTCATCCGCCGCACGACCGCGACCTGGTCGTAGGCCGCCTCGAACGGGTCGGGCGCGATGTGGGCGATGGTCTCGGGGACGAGGTCGTCCGTGAGCTCGGCCAGCGCCATCCCGCCGAAGGTGCGTTGGTCGACGAACCGCAGCTCGTCACGGCCATCGGCGAAAGTGAATCGCGCGTGCAGGTGCTTCTCCTCCGGGGCGTCCGACGCCTCGACGAGCAGCTGCCCACTCATCCCGAGGTGCGCGATGAGGCCCTGCCGGTGGCCGTCGGGGGCGCGCAGCACGAGCCACAGGTACTTGCCGCGGCGCCGCGCCTGCTCGACGTGGTTGCCGGTCAGCTGGTCGGCGAGGTCGAGCGGTCCCGGCAGGTGGCGCCGCGCCACCCGCTGCCCGCGGAACTCGGCAGCCGTGATCGTGCGCCCGACCACGTGGTCGGCGAGACCGCGGCGGACCACCTCGACCTCGGGCAGCTCAGGCATGGGGCAACTCAAGCATGCGGGGCCGACACCCCTGCGGGGTGGCCCGCACGGACGTGGGTATGCCGGGCGCTCGCCTAGGAGGGCGAGCCCGCCACGGCGTCCTCGTCGGCCAGGACCACGGAGTCGGGCAGGTTGTCCGACGAACCGGCGGCCACACCTGCGGCGGCGCGCGCGCTCAGGGCACGCCAGGCCAGCTCGGCAGCGCGCTGCTCGGCTTCCTTCTTCGACCGACCGGTGCCGGTACCCAGCACCTCATCACCCACCACCGCCTGGGCGTGGAAGGTCTTCTCGTGGTCGGGGCCCTCTTCCTCGACGCGGTACTCCGGGACGCCCTGGGCTGTGGACGCGCCGAGTTCCTGGAGGCTGGTCTTCCAGTCCAGGCCGGCGCCGAGGGTGGCGCTGGCAGCCATGAGCGGGTCGAGCAGGTGGTGCACGAGGTTCGCCGCGGCCGCCATGCCGCAGGACAGGTAGACCGTCCCGATGACGGCTTCCATCGTGTCGGCGAGGATCGAGGCCTTGTCGCGTCCCCCGGTGCTCTCCTCGCCACGACCGAGCATCACGTGGTCACCCAGGCCGAGGGTGCGGGCCACATCAGCCAGGGCGCGCATGTTGACGACGGCGGCGCGCAGCTTCGCGAGCTGCCCCTCGGGCAGGTCGGGGTGCGTGGCATACAAGGTGTCGGTGACCACGAGCCCGAGAACCGAGTCGCCGAGGAACTCGAGGCGCTCGTTGTTGGGCAGGCCACCGTTCTCGTAGGCGTACGAGCGGTGCGTGAGGGCACGCAGGAGCAGCGACTCGTCGACGGGGCCCCCCACCACCTCGGTGAGGTGCTGGACGAAGCCGTCGACGGGCCGCTGCATCGCGCTGTCCCCCGGGAGGGACGGAGTGGGACTCACGCGCGGTTCAGACTGACTCAGCCCTGGTGCTCGGTGCGCTCGGCCGGCGTGTAGTGACGACCCTTGTAGGTGCCACAGGACGGGCAGGCGATGTGCGGCTGCATGGCAGCCTTGCACTGCGGGCACGTGGTGAGCGTGGTCGCCGTCGCCTTCCAGTTCGCACGACGCGAACGGGTGTTGGAGCGCGACGTCTTCCGCTTCGGGACAGCCACGTCAGTTCCTCTTCTCTTCGGTGTTGCTGTGGGTTTCGACCTGGGCGCTGCCCAGGAGGTCGGTGGTCTCGGGGGACAGCGCGCTCAGCGCGGCCCACCGGGGGTCGAACACATCGTGGTGGTGGTCCGGGTCGTCCGCCAGGCGCGCTCCACACTCGGAGCACAGTCCCGGACAGTCGGCACGGCACACGGGCTGGAACGGCAGTGCAGGCACCACCGTGTCCAGAAGCACGGGTTCGAGGTCGAACAGGTCGCCCTCGAGGGTGTGCTCCTCGGTCTCGTCGTCGTCCGCTCCCACCTCACGGTGGTGGGCCGCGCGATCGGCGTAGGCGAACAGCTCCTGGAAGTTCCCCTCAACCTCGTGGCTGACGGGGTCCAGGCACCGCACGCAGGCGCCGGTCGCCGTGGCGCGGGCCGAGCCGGTGACCAGCACGCCCTCGACGACGGACTCGAGCCGGAGTTCCAGCTCGATCGTGGACCCCTGCGGGACCGCGATGACGTCCGTGCCGAAGTCGGCAGGTGCCTCGATCGTGCGCTGCAGGCGTTCCATCGAACCGGGTCGCCGACCGAGGTCCGTGGTGTCGAAGACCAGCGGCGATCGGGGATTCAGGTGTTCCATGGCTCCAGCAGACGTCGAGTGACTCGGACTTCGCCTCGGGCGAGGACAAGACCGACGCACGAGATTACCGGAGCACGGCCCAGTCCCCCAAATGCGCGGGTATGCCGGGTGGCTGCCGACCCTCGAACCGCCGCCCTCACCGGACCGCACCAGGGGGCTCCGCACGCTCCAGCGCCGCCCCAAGGACAGGTGCCAGGGTGCGGACGTAGGTCGCCGTGAGGTGGTCGCCGGCCCGGTGGATGGCGACGTTGCCGATGGCGACGGGGCAGCGTTCCACCGGGCAGATCCACTCCGTGAGGTCGACCAGCGGGGTGGCGGAGGCGGTGCTGGCCTCGCGCTGGGCGGGCAACCCGCTCCCCGCCACGGCGCGGTCCCGGGCGAAGGCGCACCGGCTCAGCTCGTGCGGGTGGCGGGCCGTGCAGACGTCCAGGTCGTTGGGCGACACCGGGCTGTCCCCCAGCACGACGACGGGGATCCCGGCGCCACGCAGCGCCGACCAGCGGTCTGCCAGCCCGGCCACCAGCGCGGCACTCGTGGCGTGGGCGCCGTCCCAGGCCGTCGCGGCATACCCGGACGTGAGGACCAGGTCGGGAGGGTCGGCCCGGAGCCGGTCCACGACACGGCGGTTCCACTCGTCGCACGCCGGATAGGGCCTGCCTTCGTTCTGGGCACGGCCGGCGGCAAAGGCGCAGGCCGACTTGCCGTAGGTCACGATCCTCCAGCCGCGGTCCGGAGCCAGCCGTTCGAGGGCCGGCAACCACTGCATCGCCTTGGAGTCCCCGACCAGGGCCACCGTGGTCGCTCCCCCCGACACCCCGAACACGCAGGTCACCGGGTCCTCGACCAGACGGTCCACCTGGCACCGGTCGACGTCGGCCCTGGGACGGTCCTCGCCGGCGAGCTGCGGATCGGGGGTCAGCCACTCCCAGTCGTCGACGGCGTAGTTCCCGGGGTCGGTGCTGGGCGGCGAGGTGAGCGTGGCCGCGCCGAGGGTCTCGATGGCCGGTCGGGGGCCCGCGATCGGCGAGGTGCGGAACGGCGACGACGCCTGCGCGAGCGGGAGCGCGGCGAGGGCGCCCACCGCGGACAGCGCGAGTCCCAGGGCGAGCACGGGCCGGGTGCGGGCCGCCAGCGTCCGGCTGTGGTGGATCGGGTTCTCCAGGAACCGGTGACTCAGCCAGGCGGGCACGACGGCAAGGGCGACGGCCAGCGCCTGCTGCGTCGCGCCGAGCCCGTCGAACGTCCACTCGCTCAGGACGAGGACCGGCCAGTGCCAGAGGTAGAGCGAGTAGGACAACCCACCGATCCAGACCATCGGCGCGGTGCCGAGGACGCGGACCGGGCCGGCCGGCGTCCCCGTCCAGCCGGCGTAGAGGACCGCGGCGGCCCCCAGCGTCGGCACCAGGGTCCACCCGCCGGGCGTGACCGCGTCGGCCGGAAGCCAGCAGGCCGAGCCCAGGACCGCGGCGAGGCCCACCCAGCCGATGGCGGCGTCGAGCAGCCCCCTGCCCCGTGAGGACGCAGCGGCCGGGCCCTCTCCCGTATGCCGCGCCCGCTCGCCTCTGCCTGCACACCAGACCGCGAGCGCCGCACCGACCCCGAGCTCCCACGCCCGCGTGGTGGTGACGAAGTAGACCCGCGCCGGGTCGACGGCACCCAGCCACACGGCATAGGCGAAGGAGGGCACGGCGATGGCGGCGAGCAGGACCCCCACCGCGCCCACGGTTGGGCGCCGACCCAGCCGGCGCAGCACGAGCGCGAGCGCGATCAGCGCGAGCGGCCAGATGACGTAGAACTGCTCCTCGACCGCGAGCGACCAGAAGTGCTGCACCGGTGAGGGGATGCTGTCCGAGGCGAGGTAGTCGACGGCCCGGTGCGAGAACACCCAGTTGACGACGTACAGGGCCGCACCAGCGACATCGGTGCCGATCTCGCGGCGGCGCAGGCCGGGAACCACCGCCAGGGCCACGAGCGCAGTGACGACGAGGACGAGGATCGCCGCGGGCAGCAGCCGACGGATCCGTCGACCCACGAAGCGGGCCCAGTCGATGGTGCCGGTGGCGACCAGCTCGCGGACCAGGAGGCTCGTGATGAGGAAGCCCGAGATGACGAAGAAGACGTCCACCCCGAGGAAGCCGTTCGCCAGCGGGACACCGGCGTGGTAGGCCATCACCAGCAGGACGGCGATGGCTCGCAGCCCCTCGATGTCGGGCCGAAAGCGTTCCGGCCGGGGGGATCTCGAGGTCAGGTCACTGCTCCCGCAGGCGCGCCAGGAGGGCGTCCCGGACGCGGTCGCTGACCAGCCCGGAGACGTCGCCGCCGTAGCGCGCGACCTCCTTGACCAGCGAGCTCGAGATGTGTTCGAGGCTCGGGTCACCGGGGAGGAAGACGGTCTCGACGCCGGTGAGGTGCCGGTTCATCAGGGCCATCGGCAGCTCGTAGGCGAAGTCGGTGCCGCCCCGCAGACCCTTCACGATCGCCGTCGCGTCCAGCTCGCGGCAGACGTCGACGAGCAGCCGGTCGGCGAACAGCTCCACGCGGACGTTTCCCAGGTCGCGGCAGCCGTCGAGGATGAGGTCGCGACGCTCCTCCGGGCTGAAGGTCCCGCGCTTGGCAGGGTTGTGCAGCACCGCGACGACGACCTCGTCGTAGAGCGCTGCGGCGCGCCGGATGACGTCGGCGTGGCCGAGCGTGACGGGGTCGTAGGAGCCGGGGCACACACACCGTCTCGTCGCTGGGCTGGTCACACCGGCACGCTAGCAGCGCGCCCGGCTACTCCTTGTCGTCCTCGCCCTCGTCGTCGGCCGGGAGGAGGCCTTCCTTGTGCGCCCGCGCGACGATCTCGCGGACGTTGGTGAGGGTCCCGACCCCGGCCTCGAGGAGGCGGTTGCGCTCGGTCGCCCACTTCACGCCGAGGTCCTGGCGGACCTCCTCCGACACCTCGGTGCGGGCCGGGTTGAGGATGGTCTGCTCCTCCTCGCCGATGTGGTGGTTGAGCGCGGTGGCGAGGTCCTCGACGGCGTCGTCGAACTTCTGGGTGTCGGTGCCCTTGCACTCCAGGAGCGCCAGCAGGGCCTCGTTGCCCTCAGCGTGTTCCTCCTCGCCGTGCTCGGCCTCGTGGGCCGTGATGGCGTCCTTGCGCTTGAGGCTCGCATAGACCTTCGCCTCTTCCGCCTCACCATGGGCGATGAGGACCGCGGCCAGGGTGGCCCGGGCCGCCTCGCGGTCCGCCGTGGCGTCGCGCAGGTCGCGCAGGAGTGCCTCGAAGAATCGGTGGTCGTCGAGGATCAGCTCGACAACGTCGCCGTTGGTCGGCCGGGGGATCTCGTAGTCCGTCATGTCCATACCCTCTCCCACCTGCGGCGATGCCACACCTCGGGGGTCGCGGCGAGACGACGTCCCACCCACCGGACGCCTGGTTTGAAGTCGGGACGCGGGTTGCGACACGGTGGAGGGGTCCTGACCTCCATAGCCTGACACCGTCGGAAAAGAAGGAGCCACATGCTCACCCTGACCGAGAACGCCAGCACGATCGTCAAGACCCTCGTGGACCAGAACCTCAGCACCGAGGACGCGGGTCTGCGCTTCAGCCAGGAAGGCGTCGACTCCGGCGGCCTGACGGTGACCACCGCCGAGCAGGCCCTGCCCGGTGACGCCGTCGTCGAGCAGGACGGCGCCAAGGTCTACCTCGACGAGACCGCCGCCGTGGCCCTGGGCGACCAGGTGCTCGATGCCGCGGTGGACGAGACCGGGGGTGTGCAGTTCAGCCTGCTCCCCTCCTCCCCCACGGTCTGACCGACCAAAGTCACGGAGCCCGATCGCTGTGCGGTCGGGCTCCGCCGCGTTCGGCCCTGCTCGCATCCCTTGCCAGGGCGGCGCTCAGGCCACGACGTCGGGCAGGCGTGGGCCTGCGAACCAGATCTTCGTCTCGCCGTAGCGTCGCTCCCCCTCGCGCTCGAGCTCCTCGGGCCAGGCCGGTTCCGGTGACCTCGCGGACCGTTCGACCACCACCAGCGCCTCGGGATCGAGCCACTCCTGCTCCACCAGGGCGACGAGGTCCGCGGCCAGCTCCTCCTCGCCGAGCTCGTACGGCGGATCGAGGAAGACCAGCGTCTGTGGCTGCGCCGGAGCCGCACACAGAGCCCGCTGCACGGTGGCGTGCCGCACCGTGATCCCGGGTATGCCGAGTGCTCCCGCGTTCTGACGGGTCACCTTCGCGGCGGCCTTGTCCGACTCCACGAGCAGCACGGTCGCCGCGCCACGGCTGGCCGCTTCGAGACCGAGGGCGCCGGACCCGGCATACAGGTCCACCACCCGCGCACCGACGAGCACCTCGAGGTGCTCGAGACGCGAGAACAGCGCTTCTCGGACGCGGTCGCTCGTCGGTCGGGTGCCCGAGCCTGCCGGGGTGGCCAGCCGCATGCCCCCGGCCCGCCCACTGATGATCCGCGTCACGGCGGCAACGTAGCAGCGCCGCCGGACCCAGGTCCCTCGCTCAGGGCGCGTGCACCGTCGGGTCGTCCCGCAGCACGTCGAGGAGCAGCGTCAGCACGGCGTCGGGCCGCTCCATCGACGGCAGGTGGCCGGCCCAGTCGAGCTCGACCCACTCGGCCCCCGGGATCTGCCTGCCGAGATGAGCGGCAATGGCGCGGAAGTGGTCCAGGTCGTGCGCGCCCGACACCACCAAGGTGTCCACCGCCAGCGCCGTCGGGTCGACCTCGATCCGGCGCGCCGAAGGCGGCGGGTCCTGTTCGTCGGCCGCCAGCTGGACCTCGTAGGCACGGCGTTGCATCGTAGCGACGAGCTCTCGCACCTCGGGCCCCGCCTCCGGTCCCACCCAGGTGTCCACGGTGAGTGCGGCGGCACCCGCGAGGTCGCCCGCCTCGAGCAGCCGTGCCTCCTCGTCGCCATAGGCCTCCAAGGCCGGCGCGTCTGCTTCGGAGGGCTCCAGCCCGCGATAGCCCGGGCAGAGCAGGACCAGCGAGGAGACCCGCGCCGGATGGGCCGTCGCGAGCTCCATCGCCACTCGCCCGCCGTACGAGGACCCGACCACCGCGGCGCTGCCCACCCCCAGCGAGTCGAGCAGCCCGTCGAGGTCGTCGGCGTCTGCGTACTCCTCGCCCGGTTGCGCCGAGTCGCCGAAACCTCGCAGGTCGGGACGGATCACGCGGAAGGTGTGGCGCAGCCCCGGGACCAGGGGGTCCCACATGCGGCGGTCGGCAACTCCCGCATGGAGCAGCAGGACCGCTGGGCCGGAACCTTCGTCGTCATGGGAGAGCAGCACCCTTCGAGACTAGGGCGAACTCGCATGTGAGCGCCCCTGCAATTTCGGTCAACCCTCGCGTCATCCCCGCTCGAGGAAGGCTGCCTGCTCCTCGTCGAGGCGTTCGCCGACTGCCACCCTGAGCTCGGCGTGGGCCGTGAGGTCGAGGTCGGAGGCCACGAGCTCGGCAGCGTCCTCACGGGCCTGCAGGATGAGCTCTTCGTCGCGCACGAGGGACAGGAACCGGAAGCTGCCCCTTCCCATCCCCCTGGTGGACCGGCCACCACCGCTCTGTCGTCCACTGAGCACGTCACCGGTCCCGCGCAGCTCGAGGTCGAGCTGGGCGAGGGCGAACCCGTCGGTGGTGGCGGCGACTGCCTCGAGTCGTTCGCGGGCTCCCCCGTCGGCCTCGGCACCGGTCATGAGCAGGCACAGGCCGGGGTGTCCCCCACGACCCACGCGTCCACGGAGCTGGTGGAGCTGGGAGACCCCGAACCGGTCTGCGTCCATCACGACCATCACGGTCGCGTTCGCGACGTCGACGCCTACCTCGATGACGGTGGTCGAGACGAGGACTCCGGTCTCTCCGCGGGTGAAGCGCGCCATCGCGGCGTCCTTGTCCTCGGGGGTCATCCGGCCGTGCAGGACGTCGACGGTGATGCCGTGGAGCGCAGGGTCGGACCGCAGCTGCTCGACGACCGCGAGGACGCTGGCCCAGACGCGTGGCGCCGTCGACTCCGCGGGCTCCCCTTCGTCGAGCTCGGCATCCTCGGCCGCCGGCCGCGCGTCGGGAACCTCCTCGTCCGAGACGCCGCTGGAGTCCTCGGTGTCCACGATCCTCGGGCACACGACGTACGCCTGGCGGCCGGTCCGGACCTCCTCGGCGATGCGTTCCCAGGTGCGCTCGACCCATCGGGGGTTGTCGGTCGGGACGACGTGCGTCGTGATGGGGGCGCGACCTCGCGGCAGCTCGGTGAGCGTCGAGGTCTCCATGTCGCCGAACACCGTCATCGTCACGGTTCGTGGGATCGGGGTGGCCGTCATCACGAGCACGTGGGGCGGTTGCCTTGCCTTGTCCCGCATGGCATCTCGCTGCTCGACCCCGAAGCGGTGCTGCTCGTCGACGACGACGAGGGCGAGGTCGAAGAACTGGACGTGCTCCTGGATCAGGGCATGTGTGCCGATCACGATGCCGGCGTCGCCGCTCGCCAGGTCGAGCAGCGACTTCTTCCGGGCGGCCGCCGACTGACTGCCGGTGAGCAGTGCGACCTGCGTCCCGATCTCGCTGCCTCCGAGCATTCCGCGCTCGGCAAGCTCCCCGAGCATCGCTGTGATCGAGCGATGGTGTTGTGCCGCAAGGACTTCCGTGGGGGCAAGCAGTGCAGCCTGACCACCTGCGTCGACGGCCGCCAGCATGGCCCGCAGCGCGATGACCGTCTTCCCGGAGCCGACCTCACCTTGCAGCAGGCGGTTCATGGGGGTGTCGCCGGACATCTCGCGGGCGAGGGTCGCCCCGATCTCCCGCTGACCCTCCGTCAGCTCGAACGGCAGCCGGGCGTCGAACGCGTCGAGCAGCCCACCCACGCCGGGCGTCCGCGCGACCGCGGTGTGCTGGAGGGCTGCCCGCGCACGACGCTGCGCCAGCAACGTCTGCAGGACCAGGGCCTCCTCGTAGCGCATCCGCTGACGGGCGCGATAGACCTCCGGCATCTCCCTCGGGACGTGGATGCCGCGCAGAGCCTCCAGCCGACCGGGCAGGCCGCGCCGCTGTCGCAGGTCGGCGGGGACCGGATCCGGCAGCGCGTCGAGCTGGTCGAGCGTCAGGCGCACGCACTCGGCAACGGCCCAGTTCTGCATGCCTTTGACCTGGAGGTAGACCGGGATCGGCCCACGGTCGGTGGCGGCATCGCCGAGTCCGCCGTGCATGAGCTGGTATGCCGGGTGCGCCAGCTGCCATCGCCCGCGGTACATCCCGACGGTGCCGGCGAACAAGGCCGTCGTGCCGGGCACCAGGGAGTCCTTGTGCCCCCACGCCTTGAAGAAGACCAGGTCCACCTCGTGTGCGCCATCGGTGATGGTGACGGTGAGCATCTCGCCCCGGCGGTTCTTCATCGACCGGGTCGCGGCGGTCTTGACGGTGGCCACCGCCACGACGTACATCCCGACGTGCAGCATGCCGAGGTCAGCGCTGTGTTCGAGGTAGCGCCGCGGCCAGAACTCCAGCAGGTCCCCCACGACCTTGATCCCTCGGTGCTTCGCCAGCTTGGGCGCAGCCGTGGAGACGATCTGTGAGAGCTTGGTGGACTGCGTGACCACACCGACCACGCCTACTCGACTCCGAGCAACAAGGGGTAGTGCGGCTGGCCGCCGTCGATCAAGCTGACCTCGACGTCCCGGTGCCCGCGCTCGATGCGGGCGCCGAGCGACTCGGTGAGTCCGGGTGGCGCGTCGGCGCCACCGATCACGGTGACTATCTCGCCGCCACTGCTCAGCAGCCTGGCCACCACGTCGATGGCGACCTCCTCGAGGTCGGCGCCCACGATGACGACATCTCCCGCGACGGCACCCAGGACGTCTCCGGGCTCGCACGGGCCCGCGCTGGTCAGGGCCTGCTTGCTCGCCACAGCCACCGCGCCATGGCGGGTCGCAGCCGCCGCGTGGCTCATCTGGGCGGCGTTGCGTGAACCGCTCGCGGTCGGGTCGAAGACCGCCAGCGCCGCCAGGCCCTGGACAGCTGTCCGCGAGCGCACGACGTGCAGCATGATCCCGTCCTGCTCGGCCGCACTCGCCGCGGCCTCGGCCGCCATGACGGTGTCGCCGTCGTTGGGCAGCACGATCACCTCGAGCGCATGCACCGACCGGGCCGCGTCGAGCAGCTGTCCTGCTGACGCACGCCGGCCCGGCCCGCTCTCGACGACCTTGGCCCCCGCCTGCCCGAGCACCGCCGCCAGCCCCGGACCCGCCGCACAGGCGACGACGGCAACACCGCCCGCGGGGTGGGCACCGCCGACCTGGTCCGCTCGGTCACCCTGACCTGCACGATCACCGTGGGTGGCACGATCACCCTGAGAGGCAAAGTGAGTCACCCGGACGCGGTAGGGACGCCCTGCCTCGATCCCCGCCTCCACAGCGGCTCCGACGTCGTCGACGTGCACGTGGACGTTCCACAGGTCGGGACCGCCGACGACGAGCAGCGAGTCACCGAGCGCGTCCAAGGTGTCGCGCAGCACCGCCGCCCGCTCCTCGTCGCTGTCGCGCAGCAGGTACATGACCTCGTAGGCCGGGCCGCCGGGGACGAGGTCGCCCTCGCCCGAGGGCGAGCCGCCAGAGGCGCCCATCGGCGCGACCACACCGCCGGCCTGGCTCCAGTCCTCTCGGCGGTGCATGGTGTCGTCGGCGAAGACCTCCATCCGCTCTCCGACGTGGGTTCCGTCCTGGTGCACGACCCGCGCGAGAGCCTCGAGGAGCAGGAGGTAGCCCGCGGCTCCTGCATCGACGACGCCCGCGCGCTCCAGGGCGGGCAGCTGGGCGGTCGTGGCCTTCAGGGCCTCGGTGGCAGCGTCGAGGGCGTCCTCCGCCACGGCGACCAGCCCACGGTCGACGGCGGCCGCACCCGCGCTCGCCGCCGCCCGAGCGACGGTGAGGATGGTCCCCTCGGCCGGCCTGGTCACACTCGCGTAGGCACGCTGGCTGGCGCGCTCAAGTCCATCCGCAATCGTCCCGGCATCGGCGAGGTCCTTGCCGCTCTCCGCGATGGCCTCGGCGAAACCGCGGACCAGCTGGCTGAGGATCACGCCGGAGTTGCCACGGGCCGTCAGCAGCAGGGAGCGCGCCATGGCGCTGCACTCCTGCTCGAGCGAGGCGGCACCGAGGATGCCGGCCCTCTCGTGCTCGGTGCGGACCGAGTCGAGCGCCGCGTCGAGGCTGAGGTAGAGATTGGTGCCCGTGTCACCGTCGGGGACGGGGAAGACGTTGAGCGCGTCGATCTCGGCCCGTCGCGCGGCGAAGGCGGCGCGCGTGAGCACGGCCCATCGCCTCGCGTCCACGGCACTGAGGGCTTCGAGCACGGTGGCAGGCTAGTCGCAGACGCCCTCGTCAGCCCCGTTTTGGCCGTTGCGCCACACCTCGGCTACGCTTGACCGGTTCCCATGGACCTCTGCGTCGCTGGCCTGTGCCCGCGCGAGGAGACACCGGGAGCGCCCCATTTCTTGTACCAATCGATTTCAGGAGAACACCCGTGGCTGCCAACTGCGACGTCTGCGGCAAGGGACCGGGCTTCGGTCACAACATTTCGCACTCGCACCGCCGCACCAAGCGTCGCTGGAACCCCAACATCCAGCGCGTCAAGGCCCTGGTGGGCGACGCGGGCGTGACCCCGAAGCGTCTCAATGTCTGCACCTCGTGCCTCAAGGCCGGCAAGGTCAAGCGCTGACCCTGCCCCTGCGGCATACCGAAACGAGCCGATCTCCCCACCGGGAGGTCGGCTCCTTTCATGCTTCAACCCCGGAAGATCTGATTTCCTGCTACGCCCGGAAGTGATCCCAGCCGCGCGGCTGCTGCACCACGCCGTCGAGCGTGACGCCCTCGCCCGCCTCGACCACGCCGATGGTGCGCCAGCCGTCCGGGACGCCCACGGGAAAGGTTGCCAGGAGGCTGTGCTCCTCGCCGCCCGCGAGCACGCACTCCCAGGCAGCGTCACCGACGGCCTGCTCGACGGCGGCGAGGTCGTCGTGCAGCGCCGCCGGGGACAGAGCGAGGCGCGCTCCGCTGGCCTGGGCGATGCGGTGTCCGTCGCGCAGCAAGCCGTCGGACAGGTCGATCATGGCGCTCGCGCCGGCTTCGGCCGCCTGCCTCCCGGCGATCAGGTGGACCCTGGGTCGCAGGTGGTGAGCCAGGCAGGCCGCGGGTATGCCGACCGCAGCCGCTCGGGGGTCGGCGCCCCCCTCGAGCATGGCCAGGCCGGCGGCGGAGCGGCCCAGGGTGCCGTAGACCGCGACGACATGGCCCGGCCGAGCACCGCTGCGCAGCACCGGTTCGCGGCCGTCCAGGTCACCGAGCGCCGTCACCGACACCATGAGCACGCCGGCCGGCGCCGATGACAGGTCGCCACCGGCGACGACGACCCCCAGCGCGGCCGCGCCTTCCCCGAGGGTGCGCGCGAACTCGACCACCCAGTCCAGCGGGGTCGCCGGGTCGGCGACGAGAGACACCAGGATCGCGGTCGACCGCGCGCCCATGGCCGCCACGTCGGCGAGGTTCTGGGTGAGCAGCTTGGTCGCGACGTCAGCCGCGGTCGACCACTCGTCGAGCCAGTCGCGGCCGCGGACCATCGAGTCCGTGGTCGCCACGGTGGTCGAGCCGGTGCGAAGGACCGCGGCGTCGTCACCGGGGCCGACCGCCAATGACGGACCAGCCTCGAAGAGCGGGAAGATCCGCTGAAGCAGGTCCGACTCGGACACCTCCGCCAGCGTCAGCGCGGCCGTGACCATGACTTGACCTCCTCGTGACGGCCCGGGGGAGACGGGCGGGACACGGGCACGGTAGCGTCTGCCGTGGCCGAGGTGCGCCCCCGGCCATGCGGTTCTCCGGGGTCGTGGAAACAGGCTCTGTCTCAAGAGCAGGCTGTGCACAAGGAAACAGGCTCAACCTGTTGTCAACAGAAAGTGTGAGGTGTCTCGTGGTGGTCCAGGCTTACATCCTGATCCAGACCGAAGTCGGCAAGGCGGCGTCCGTTGCCGAGGCCATTGCCGCAATTTCCGGTGTAGTCCTCGCCGAGGACGTGACCGGGCCCTACGACGTGATCGCCCGTGTCGAGGCCAACACCGTTGACGAGCTGGGCAAGCTGGTCATCGCCAAGATCCAGGACGTGCCGGGCATCACCCGCACCCTGACCTGCACCGTCGTCCACGTCTGAGCGTCCCACCGACCTCTGTGTGCCCCGGCGCCCGCCACGCGGCCGCGCGCCCACTGCGCACCACGACCACCGGCCTCCTCGTCCTCGGGGTGGCCGGTGGTCTGCTGTCAGGGTGTTCCGACTCGGTCGAGGTCATCCCTCCCCCGCACGACGCAGCCTGTGAGTCCGCCACCGCGTTGTGGCCGGCGAAGGTGGCGGGCAAGGAACCCCGGACAGTGGACAGTGGGCAGCGCACCACGGGCCCCGCAGGCAGGGATGCCAGGGCGTGGGGCGACCCCGCCGTCATCGCGTCGTGCGGCTGGCCGGCGCTCGGCGCCACCGACAAGGAGTGCCTTGACGTCGACGGCGCCTACTGGGTCGTCGAGCGGCTCGGGGACGGCGTGAAGTTCACGACCTTCGGACGCGCGCCGGCGATCGAGGTGCTCGTGCCGGACTCCTACAAACCCGAGCCCCTGCTGCTCCCTGCCTTCGGACCAGCTGCCAAGGCGCTGCCCACCAACGGCCGCTCCTGCAGGTGACGCACGTCCTGCTCAGACCCGCAGGATGCTCGCCGAGACGCCCGCCCCAGCAGCGGGTTGCTGGGAACCTGACGGCCGGGGTGGGTCAGACACGTCCGACACCGTTGGTTGTCAGCGACTGGACACGACTGACCAGCTCGCGCCCCCGAAACGGCTTGACCATGTAGTCATCGGCTCCTGCGGTGAAGGCTTGGTCGATGTCGGCCTCCTGGGCTCGAGACGTCAGGAGCAGGACGGGAATGTTCTTCGCCCGAGGGTCCGCACGCAGAGCCCGGCAGACGTCGACCCCGCTCAGCCCGGGCATCATCCAGTCCAGGATCACCAGGTCGGGTTGCTGCGTCAGGGCAGTGGCCAGTCCCGCGTCACCGTTGCCCTCGGCGAGCACGTCGTAGCCGGCGCGACTCAGCAAGCTGATGACGAGATCCTGGATGTCCACATCGTCTTCCACAACGAGAACCTTCATCGGTGGTCCCTTCGCGCGGCTCGTCTCGCGGCCGCCGTCGACCGTTCGGCCAGCGTACGCGTGGTGACTGCCGGCCACGGCCACGCGAGCAGTCGCCGATCAGCCAGCCAAGCCAGGCGGTTTGCCCAATCGATCGTCGTCGGGCAGTCTCACCATCGTGGACCGCGTGGAATTCCTGCGACTCAGAACCGCGCTGACATCCAACCTGCCGCCGGCATCTGGTGCGCTCATCGACGCCGCTGCAGCCAGGCTTCGTCAACGACTGGTGTCGAGCGTCATGTTCGCTCACGTCGAGGTGGAGGCCACGGAGGACCCCGACCGTCTTCTGGTCGCTCTGGTCCGCTACCGGCCCGGCACGCCCGAGCGTCAGGTGTCCAGCTTCCTCGAGGCGGTGTGGATCTCCGAGCTGCGTCTCCCCGGTCTGGATGTGTTCCACTTTCTCGCCGAGGACGGGCAGGTCGAGCTCGAGTCCGTGACGGGAGACCCGGAGTCCGGATACTTCCTCAGCCTGAACCTGATAGCAGTCGAGGGCAGCGCCGAGGACTTCGAGGGCAGGGCCGAAGGCTTCGAGGGCAGCGCAGACTTCGAGACCCAGCCTCCGGTCGAGACCGATGCCCCGCCCACGAAGAAGCGGTGGTTCCGCAGCTAGCCAGCCGTCATGGGCGCCCGTCGCGTGTGGACTCCCAGCGGTGACGGAGCGCTCAGCGGAGTCCGACGGGCCGGGTCAGGGCGAGCTGGATGAGCTCGTCGATCAACTCCGGGTACGGCAGCCCCGTCGCCTCCCACATCTGGGGATACATCGAGTGCGGCGTGAAACCGGGCATCGTGTTGATCTCGTTGATGACGACGTCGCCGGTGTCGGTGTAGAAGCAGTCCACCCGCGCCAGTCCCTCGCAGCCGAGCGCCTCGAACGCGGCACCCGCGAGCCGCTGGACCTCGGCCGACACCGAGTCGGGCACGTTGGCCGGGCACGACAGCACCGCACCGTCGTCGAGGTACTTGGCCTCGAAGTCGTAGAACTCGTGACCGCCCGTGGTCGTCACCTCGATCTCGCCGACGTGTGAGACCCGCGGCGCGTCGGTCCCCCGTCCCTGGAGCACCGCGCACTCGATCTCGCGTCCCACGATGCCCTGCTCGACGATGACCTTGCGGTCGTGCTCGCGGGCGATCTCGATGGCCGCCTCGAGCGCCTCGGGTGTCGACACCTTCGAGATGCCCATGCTCGAGCCGGCCCGCGACGGCTTCACGAAGACGGGGTAGTCCAACGCACCGACGGCGTCCATCGCCGCGGCCTTGTCGCGCCGCCACTGCGAGTCGGTGATCACGGCATACGGGCCGACCGGGAGTCCGGCGCCGGCAAACAGGACCTTCATGTAGTGCTTGTCCATCCCCGCGGCGGACGCGAAGACGCCGGACCCGACGTAGCGGATATCGGCCATCTCGAACATGCCCTGGATGGTGCCGTCCTCGCCGAAAGGCCCGTGCAGCAACGGAAAGACGACGTCGACCTCGCCGAGGCTCCTCGGGACCTCCTGGGGCTCCAGGGTGGTGAGCGTGCGATCCGTCGTGGCCAGCGGCACGACCACGCCAGCGCCTCCCGGCGCGACCTCGGGCGTGCTGTCGGCGGTCAGCTCGAGCAGCTGCGGGTCGCCGTCGGAGAGCACCCAGTGCCCGTCCCGGGAGATGCCGATCGGGATGACCTCGTAGGCGTCGCGGTCGATCGCCCGCATCACCCCAGCCGCGGTCGCACACGAGACCGCGTGCTCCGACGAGCGGCCACCGAAGACGATGGCGACTCGAGGCTTGTGGGTCGCTGGCTGGTCCGTAGTCATCGCCGCCGAGCGTATCCCGACCATCCGCCGGGCACCCCGCGCGGCTCGCCTGGCGGCGCCTCTACGCTGGCCGCGTGAACCATGAGCACCTGTCCCCCGCGTCCCGCGTCGTCGCCCTGGGACGCCAGTCCCGTATGCCGGGTGCCGGGGTCAACGCGCCCCTGGAGTTCACGTCGACCTACATCGCGGACGGGCCGGTGAACTACGCGCGCGCCGGGAACCCGACGTGGTCGGCCTTCGAGGAGGCGCTGGGCGGACTCGAGGGCGGGGATGCCCTCGTCTTCGCCTCCGGGATGGCCGCCGTGTCGGCGGCACTCTCGCTCGTTCCGCACGGGGGCGCCGTCGTGGTGCCGGCCCACGCCTACAACGGCACGACCACGCTCCTCGACCAGCTCGCCGACTCCGGTGCCGTCGTGGTCCGGCGGGTCGACCCCACCGACCAGGAAGCCGTGCGCGTCGCCGTCGAGGGCGCGGCACTGTTGTGGATCGAGTCGCCCACCAACCCCATGCTCGAGGTGTCCGACATCGGGGCCCTGGTCGCGATGGCCCGGGAGTCGGGCGCGCTGACCGTCTGCGACAACACGTTCGCCACCCCGTTGGTGCAGCAGCCGCTCGCCGACGGCGTCGACGTCGTCCTCCACTCGGTGACCAAGTACCTCTCCGGCCATTCCGACGTGATCCTCGGCGCCCTCGTCACCCCGCCCACGGAAGCTGGTCGCGGGTTGCACGCCCGTCTGTCGACCGCACGCCTCCTGGGTGGTGGCATCGCCGGACCGATGGAGACCTGGCTGGCGCTGCGCGGTCTGCGCACCCTGCACGTGCGGCTCGAGCGGGCCACCGCCAACGCCCGCGAGCTCGCCGCCCGGCTCGAGGGGCATCCCGCGGTGAGCCTGACGCGCTATCCCGGTTTCGGCGCGATCATCGCGATCGAGGTACAGGGTGGCGCCGAGGCGGCGGAGCGGGTTGCCACCAGCACCGCCCTGTGGACGCACGCCACCAGTCTGGGGGGTGTCGAGTCCCAGATCGAGAGGCGCCGTCGGTATGCCGCTGAGCCGCCGACCGTCCCCGACGCCCTGCTCCGGCTGTCCGTCGGCATCGAGGACGTCGACGACCTCTGGCACGACCTTGACCGCGCGCTGACGGACCGGTGACATGGAACGCGTCCTGGGAATCGGCGGCTACTTCGTGCGGTCCTCGGACCCGGCCTCCCTCTTCGCGTGGTACCGAGACTGCCTTGGCCTCGAGGTCGACGAGACCGGAGTCTGGGAGCAGGGGGCCGGGCCGACCGTTTTCGCGGCGTTCGAGTCCGGGACCGACTACTTCGGGTCCAGCACGCAGCAGGCGATGCTCAACTTCCGGGTCAGCGACCTGGACGCCATGCTCGAGCAGCTGCGCAGCAAGGGGGCGGACGTGGCGCCGGAGACGCAGGAGATGGAGGGAGTGGGTCGATTCGGCTGGGTCACCGATCCCGAGGGCACGCGGATCGAGCTCTGGCAGCCCACCTGACCGTTCCAGCGTCATGAGTCCGCCGTTTGCGCGTCCTTTGGGTAGTCGACCAAAGGAGAACCACCGCATGGCCCAGGACGAGGACCGCCGCAGTCGTACCCGCGGCGCCATCATCATCACTCTGCTGTGCGCCGCCCTAGGCGCCGGAGCGGCGACCTCGGCGGTCGCCACAGTGCTGCACGTACAGCAGCCGGACGACCAAGGAGCGACCCTGCTTGGCCCCGCCGACGTGCTGGACCCTGCATCGGTCATCTCCTACGGCGGCTGACTGGTCCGGCTGAGCAGACGTCGCAGGACAAACGCCCAGGGCACGGGGCTGGCAACCGCCAGCCTCGTGCCCTGTCGGCTGCCTAGGCCCGGTCGAGGCTGCCCCCTGTATCCGGGTCGGGCCTCCAGGTCCAGACGCGTTGCCGCGACCCGGTGAGGGCGGACGTCGAGCTCGGGGTGCCCGGAGACCGGGCGCCGTCGATCCGCGCGGCATGTCTGTGGGCGCCGTAGCTCGTGACCACCAGCTCGGCGACGAGGTGTTGACTTCGGGGCATCAGCCATCCCTTGCCTGGAGTGTGAGGACGGGATCCCAGCGCCGACACCGACAGCGACCAGCCAGCGCTGGGATCCCTGCCCCGGGCATCGGTGAGGCCCCGGGCACTTATGGAGACGCGCGTGCGCGACAGAAGTGACTCCGCCACCGACAAAGCACCCATCAGGGGCTGGGCTCCCCGCTCTCGTCCCGTCATCGGCTCCTCCTGTCGTTCGGTCAGCTGCAGAGGCTGACGGCTGCCACGGTGTAGGTGCGGGTCGCCGACGCGGCGGAGGTCCACGTGGTGGCGCCGAAGTTCCGGTTGGCCTGGAGCCACGCGGTGCCGCCGGAGATCGCTGCGACGACGGTCGTGGAGGTCCCCGTGACGGCCTTCGTCTGGCCGCCACCGACGCCATAGTGCAGGGTGTAGTTCGTCGCGCCGGCGACGGCGGTCCAGTTGAAGGTCACCGAGAGAACCCCCAACCCGCCGCAGGTGAACGTGGAGGGCGCCGGGACCGTGTAGGTCCCCACGGTGCTGCCGGAGACGGCCACCGGGTCAGTCCACGCGGCTCGCGCAGGCGCCGCCGAGAAGGTCCCCGACCCCAGGACGGCTGCCGCAGCGAATGCCCGGAGCGAGGTCCGTGCCGAGTGGCGCGCGATCCTCTTCCTGGGACCGGGCGACGACCTCTCGGCCTCCTGGACACGCTCGGGCCCACTCCCCGACGACCGCGGGGCCGGACCTCGCAGGAGGAGCGCAAGGAGGAGGCCGGCATACCCCGCCAGCACGAAGACGCCAGGGGTCCGCGAGAGCCACGCGAGGAGCACACCGGCCCGGGGCACCGACAGGAGGACTCGCGGCGCCGCCTCGACCTCGTAGGGCTGGTCGTCGGCCCCGGGGTTCGCGTCTCCGCGCAGCCGCAGGGTTGCCGACCTGTCGTGGTGGGTGATGGCGACGATGCGGTGGGTGACCTGTGCGTCGCCAGCCCGCACGGCGACGACGTCACCGGCGCGCAGGTCTGCGGCTGGCACGGGGCGGGCCACGGCGAGGCTTCCGGCCGGGATCGTGGGAGACATCGAACCGGAGAGGAAGATCACCGGCCGGACCCCGAAGGCCACGCCGGCCACCGTCATGACCAGGCACAGCACCCCGATGGCAGCACCCAGGGACAGGGCCAGGTGGCCCACCCGGTGGAGTGCTCGTCGAGGAGTCATGGGCTCACTGGCTCGCGTTGAAGGCCAACGTGACGTTGGTCGTGGCGCCCTGCAGGGTGCTCACGGCGGTGGGCGGCAAGGTCGCCTGGATGCACAGCGTCTCGGACGCCCCCACGGCCAGTGCCCGCTGGGTCGCCGGGACGCCGACCAGGTTCCCGGCAAACGCGGTGCCCGTCGTCGGGAGGGAGGCTCCGGCACAGGTCCGTGCCGGAGCCGTCCCGGTCACGGCGGAGTCAGCGGTGACCTTGACGACGAGGGCGGCACCGAGGCCCTTGCCGTCGGCGTTGGTGGCGGCTGCGGTCGCGTAGTACGTCAAGGGGATGGTTCCGGCGTTGCGGACGGTGAGGATGCCCGCCACGGTGTTGCCCGGCACCATCCCGGTCAGGTTGAGGTCGGTGTAGGCCGGGACGGAGTCGAGGGTGTTGACCTTGAGGTCCAGGACCCCTGACGAGATCGTCACCCCCGTGACCGGCACGGTGTCGGACCACAGGGCATAGGTCCCACTCACCCCTGCGGCCAGGACGGCTCCCAGCGCGAGAGCTGCCCTGACCCGGGTGGACCCCAGGTGGCGTGGACGAGTCATGGATGGCTTCCCTCCCGTTGCAGTGCGGCCCGACTCCGGTCTCGCAGGGCACCCGTGAACCTGTGGGCGGCGTACCCCAGCAACACGATTGCCACGAGGTGGACCAGCAGCCGGTGCTCCCGCCCGCTCAAGGCGGCATTGACCCGCCCGAGGTGGGGGACGGCATACCAGACCTTGCCCTTGACCTGCACCGGCTTGACCCACCCCGTGTCCGCGACGTCGTTGGCGTCGCCCCGCGTCCGGAAGATCGGCGACCCCGCGCCATCGACTCCCTGGGCGACGACACGGTGGGTCACGACGGCGGGCTGGCCCGACCGGAGCTGGTAGGTGATGACCGACCCGATGCCGATCGACGTCGGCGACGTCGGCCGGACCACGGCGAGGGTGCCCTCCGGCAGCGAGGGCCGCATCGAGCTCGTCAGCACCGCATAGGGGGTGGCACCGAACGCGCGCGGGACGATGACAGCCACGGCCAGGACCCCGGCGACTCCGCCGATCATCACCCAGGCCAGCACCTGCCCCAACCACCGCGTCGCACGTCGTGCGCGGGTGGGGTTCGACCGGAGGACCATGTCCGCGACCGCCCTGTCAGCCGTCAGCCGTCGTGGGTCTGGGTCGCCACGAGGTTGATCTCGTCCAGCGTCGCCAGCAGGCCCTGGCTCGCGTTCGTCGCAGCAGGTCCGGCGAACACCACGCTGACCGTCGCCTCGACCTCGTCGACACCGGTGTCGTCGGCCGAGGTGATGTGGGTCTTGGCCGCGGCGTTGACCCTGAAGGTTGCCGACGCCGTCAGCTGGTTCGTCAGGGGGTTCGTCGCCTCCCACGCAGGGGTGTCCAGGGCGAGGTCGGCGCCGAGGTGCTCGCCCTCGGCCACGAGGTCGATCGTGCAGACCTTGGTCAGGGTGTCGCCGGGGACGAGCAGCTGGGTGGTGAACACGTCCCCACCGTCGAGCGTCCAGCCCTGGCCACAGTCCGGGTTCCCGAGCCACAGCACGCCACTTTCGATCTCGCCGCCCGCCACGGTCGTCGTGTCGTTCCAGTAGGCGAGCGTCCCGGCTCCTCCGAGCAACAGCACGGCGGCGGCGGTGGCGGCGTACGCGCCCTTGGTCGACTTCTTCATGATGGTCCTTCCCGACTGAGTGCCGTACCCGCCGCGGCCCATCCGATGTGTGGTCCCCCTAGAGACCCCGGGGCAGCACGCACCGTTACGCAGTCGGGCAAGAACGTCGAACCGACCCGTCGGTCACTCGACCGCGACACAGTTCGGCCACGCAGGGATCGAACCCCAACGCGGTCCTTCCGGTCGTGCGAGACGCGGTCGCTGCGACCGTGCCTCTAGTCGGTCTCGTTCTTGAGCGCCCGCACCATCAGGGCACCCACGACGTCCTCGACCCGTCGTCCGTCGTGCACGACCGCGGCGACCTGCTCGATGATGGGCACCCGCACATCGTGCTTCTGCGCGAGCTGCAGGATCGACTCGCAGGACTTCACGCCCTCGGCCGTCTGCTTGGTCACGGCGATGACCTCCTCGACGCTCATGCCCTTGCCGAGGTTCACCCCGAAGGTGTGGTTGCGGGACAGCGGCGACATGCAGGTCGCGATGAGGTCGCCCACGCCCGCCAGCCCCGCGAACGTCATCACGTCCGCGCCCAGCGCCATGCCGAGGCGGGTGGTCTCCGCGAGACCGCGGGTGATGATGGAGGCCTTGGAGTTGTCGCCCATGCCGAGCCCCTCGGCCATGCCGACTGCGAGGGCGATGACGTTCTTCACGGCACCACTGATCTCCGTGCCGACCACGTCGGTCGAGGTGTAGGGGCGGAAGTAGGCCGGGTTGGACGCCTCGGCGACCCTGCCGGCCACAGCTTCGTCGATGCAGGCGACCACACTGGCTGCGGGCTGCTTCAGGGCGATCTCCTTGGCGAGGTTGGGGCCCGACACGACGACGATGCGCTCGTGCGCCACACCCCCGGCCTCGGCGATGACCTCGCTCATCCGCTTGGTCGTCCCGAGCTCCACGCCCTTCATGAGCGAGACCACGGCCGCGGTGTCACCCAGCACGGCGCCCCAGTCGCCAAGGTTGGCCCGCAGCGTCTGCGAGGGCACTGCGAGCACGATGATGTCCGCGCCCTCGGCAGCCTCGGCGGGGTCATGCGTGGCCGACACCGAGGAGGGCAGCACCAGGTTGGGGAGGTAGTCCTCGTTGCAGCCGGCATTGATCTGGTCGACCACGGTCTGCCGGCGTCCCCACATCCGAACCGTCGTCCCACCATCGGCGAGGATCGCGGCATACGCAGTGCCCCAGCTGCCCGTCCCGAACACAGCAGCAGTCGTCATGCGTCTTCTCCATGCTGTCGGCGGAACTTCCCGGTCTCGGGAAGGCCGTGCTTGCGCGAGTCGAACCGCTCGGCAGGGGCCTGCTCGCCGCGGATCTTCTCGAGCTCGGCCGTGATGGCAGCCATGATCCGGTCGCTCGCCTCGCGCAGGAGGGCCCCGGTCACCGGCTGGTCATAGAGGTCGCCGAGGTCGACGGGCGGCCCGGCGCGCAGGTGCATCGTCTTGCGGGGCAGCAGCCTCGGACGCTTGCCGTAGGGCTCGAGGACGTCCTGCGGTCCCCACTGCGCCACGGGGATGACGGGGCACTTCGTGCTCAGCGCGATGCGCGCGGCACCCGTCTTGCCGACCATCGGCCAGAGGTCTGGATCGCGGGTCAGCGTGCCCTCGGGATAGACCGCAACGCACTTGCCGCTCTCGACCGCCGCGACGGCGGCGCGGAAGGCGTCCGCGGCCTTGCCGGTGTTGCGGTAGACCGGGATCTGCTGCGCACCACGCAGGATCGCCCCCACGACCGGGACCCGGAAGACACCCTCCTTGCCGAGGAAGTACGGCGGGTGGTCGTTGTCGACCAGGAAGTGGGCGAACGCCAGGGGGTCGAAGTACGAGAGGTGGTTGGGTGCGGCGACGAATCCGCCCGTGGTCGGCAGGTGCTCCATGCCCTGCCAGTCGCGCTTGGTCAGGAGCATCAGCAGCGGACGCAGGACTGCCACGGTGAAGCGGTAGGCGAAGGGCAGAGCGCGTGTGCCGCTGGCGGTCACCAGGTCTCCAGATCGACGGGAACGTGTGAGTGAGCATCCTCGCGGCTCCCGGGGTCGGTGTCGAGCAACCGCGCCAGCACTGCGACGATCGTCCCGATGACCTCCTTTCCCGACTGGCACCTCGTCGTCCCCGTCAAGGGCGGCGCGACCGCGAAGTCACGGCTGCACCCCCCAGCTGGCGTCGACCGCGAGGCGCTCGCGCTCGCCCTCGCCACCGACTGCCTCACCGCCTGCTGCGCCGGTATGCCGCCCGGTCGGGTCGTCGTGGTGACCTCGGACGAGCGCGTGGCCGAGATGGCGGTTGACCTGGGGGCACGCGTCACCGCCGACCCCGGGGGCGGGCTCAACGCGGCTGCCGCAGCAGGGCGCGACGTCGTCGTGACCGCGGGAGCCGACACCCCTGTGGCGGTGCTGCTGGGCGACCTGCCCGCGCTCCGCCAAGGGGACCTGACAGCGGCCCTGGGCGCCGCGGCGGCATACCCTCGGGCGGTCGTGCCCGATGCGGCCGGTGGGGGCACTGTGCTCCTCACGGCCCTGACCGGTGCGGACCTCGTGCCGGCGTTCGGCCCAGGCTCCGCGCTGCGGCACCAGGCGGCGGGCCACCACCTCCTCGAGCTCGACCTGCCGCGCCTGCGGACCGACGTCGACGACGACGCGGGACTTCAGGCGACGCTGGCGCTCGGGGTGGGGCCGGCCACACGACGCATCCTCGGCGCGACGCCGACTACGCTGCCGCCCATGCAGGCGAGCGTGCACACCTTCGACGAAGCCACCGGTGCGGGATCCGCGCTGTTGGACGACGGACGCGAGGTGACCTTCACCGGTGAGGTGTTCGCCGCCAGCGCGCTGCGGCACCTGCGTGTGGGCCAGCGCCTCAGCCTGGATCTCGGTGCCAGCACCGAGATCAGCAAGCTGTGGATCGTCGGGATCGGCGACGACCAGCGGATCGGCTGAGCTCGGCCGCGCGCTCAGCCGACCTCGTAGTCCGCACCCAACGAGTCGAGCTTGTCGGAGAACCGCTCGTAGCCGCGGTAGATCAGCTCGATCCCGTGCACCTTGGACTGGCCCTCGGCGGCCAGGGCCGCGATGAGGTAGCTGAAGCCACCTCGCAGGTCGGGGACCGTGATCTCGGCACCGCGCAACGGCGTGGGTCCCGAGATCACCGCACTGTGGCGGAAGTTGGCGCGCCCGAAGCGGCACGGCGAACCACCCAGGCACTCCTTGTAGAGCTGGACGACCGCACCCATCTCCCCCAGTGCCTCCGTGAAGCCCAGGCGGTTCTCGTAGACCGTCTCGTGGACGATCGACAGCCCGCTGGTCTGGGTCAGGGCGACGACCAGCGGCTGCTGCCAGTCGGTCATGAAACCCGGGTGGACGTCGGTCTCGAGGACCAGGGAGTTGAGGGTCCCACCGGCGTGCCAGAAGCGGATGCCCTCGTCGTCGATGTCGAAGTCGCCACCGATCTTCCGGAAGACGTTGAGGAAGGGCATCATCGCCTGCTGCTGGGCGCCACGGACGTAGATGTCGCCCTTGGTCGCCAGAGCCGCACACGCCCAGGAGCCGGCCTCGATGCGGTCCGGGATGGCCAGGTGGTCGTAGCCTCCGAGCCGGTCGACGCCGTCGATCTTGATGACGCGGTCGGTCTCGACGCTGATGATCGCGCCCATCTTCTGCAGCACGGCGATGAGGTCGAGGATCTCGGGCTCGACTGCGGCGTTGCGCAGCTCGGTGACACCTTGGGCTCGCACCGCGGTCAGCAGCACCTGCTCGGTGGTGCCGACCGACGGGTACGGCAGCTTGATGCGAGTGCCCTTGAGCCCGTTCGGGGCGGTCAGGCGCAGCCCCTCGGGTCGCTTCTGGACGTCGGCACCGAACTGGCGCAGCACGTCGAGGTGGTAGTTGATCGGGCGCTCACCGATACGGCAGCCACCGAGGTCGGGGATGAAGGCCTCCCCCAGCCGGTGCAGCAGCGGGCCGCACAGCAGCACCGGCACGCGTGAGGACCCGGCGTGCGCGTCGATGTCGGCGACGTGGGCCTGCTCGACGTTGGTGGGGTCGAGCAGCAGCTCACCGTCCCGGTCGGTGGAGTCGATCTTGACGCCGTGCAGCTCCAGCAGGCCGGAGACGATCTTGACGTCGGAGATCTCGGGGACCCCGCGGAGCCGGCACGGTCCCTCCGCGAGGAGTGCGGCCACCATGGCTTTCGAGACCAGGTTCTTGGCACCCCTGACCTCGAGGTCTCCGACCAGCGGTACGCCGCCATTCACGGTGAGGATGTTTGCCATGGGGCAAGTATCGCGGCACTCGACGGAGGCCGACACCCCGAGGGGGTGCCGGCCTCTGTCGTGCGGCTCGTGGGGCTGGTGCCCCGCGTCGAACTAGGCCTTCTTGGCCGCGCGCTTGGTCGCAGCCTTCTTGGCGGGTGCCGCCTTCTTCGCCGGTGCCGCCTTCTTGGCCGGAGCGGCCTTCTTGACGACAGCCTTCTTGGCGGGTGCCGCCTTCTTGGCCGGAGCGGCCTTCTTGACGACAGCCTTCTTGGCGGGAGCAGCCTTCTTCGCCGGAGCGGCCTTTGTGACGACAGCCTTCTTCGCCGGTGCCGCCTTCTTGGCCGGAGCGGCCTTCTTGACGACAGCCTTCTTGGCGGGAGCCGCCTTCTTGGCCGGAGCGGCCTTCTTGACGACAGCCTTCTTCGCCGGTGCCGCCTTCTTCGCCGGAGCCGCCTTCTTGGCGGGAGCTGCCTTCGTGGCCGGCGCTGCCTTCTTGGCGGTGCTCACCGCGGCCTTGGTCGCGGTGCCTGCGGCGGCGCGAGCCCCGGCGACAGCGGCCTTGGGCAGGGAGCGCGGGTTCTTCACGACATCCTTGAACGCCGAGCCCGCCCGGAACTTGGGCACCACGGTCTTCTTGATCTTCACGCTGGCACCGGTGCGGGGGTTGCGGCCGGTGCGCGCGGCCCGGGCGGCCTGCTCGAACGTTCCGAAGCCGGTGATGGCAACGCTGCCGCCCTTGGCCACTTCGCGGATGATCACGTCCACGACGGCCGTCAGTGCATCGCTGGCTGCCTTGCGGCTGCCCAAGCGACTCTCCAGCTCCTTGATCAGTTCTGCCTTGTTCACGTCTTCCCCTCCACAGGGTTGGTGACGCCGGACCCCTTAGCCCGACGAGGTGAGCCGCCGAGCCAATGCCCGACTTGCGTCTGACGTTAGGGCGGTTGTGCGTGCGAGTCCACCATCCCGAGCGCCCGATCTGTTGTGTCGCAACGGATTGCGGCGCTCAGCCGGGCCGCACGGAGGACGCGGACCCCCACCCGGGCTGGTGGCTGGTTTCGAGGGGGGAGATTCCCGTTGGCGCCAATCCCGTTGCGCACCAATGCAATTCGCGCCCCTGAAGACCTGCCGGAGACCGCACGGGGACCGGAACGGCCCCCGACGCGGAGCATCGGGGGCCGTCTTCGCCTGCCTCGGCCTGCGACTTCGGGGAATTGCGCCCTCTCGGCGCGCCGCGCGCGTCAGGCCACGGTCGTGGACGGCTTGTATGCCGGTCGGCGGGCCTCGAAGTCCGTCACGTCCTGCTCGTGGCGCAGGGTGAGGCTGATGTCGTCGAGCCCTTCGAGCAGCCGCCAGCGGGTGTAGTCGTCGACCTCGAAGGGCGCGACGATGTCTCCGGCGGTGACGGTGCGCGAGACGAGGTCGACGGTCACCGAGGCGCCGGGTTCGTTCTCGAGGTACTTCCAGATCAGCTCGATGTCGTCCTGGGCGACCTGGGCGGTCAGCAGGCCCTGCTTGCCGCTGTTGCCCCGGAAGATGTCAGCGAACCGCGAGGACAGGACCACGCGGAAGCCGTAGTTCATCAAGGCCCACACGGCGTGCTCGCGAGACGATCCCGTCCCGAAGTCGGAGCCGGCCACGAGGACCGACCCCGCGGCATACGACGGGTTGTTGAGGATGAACGTCTCGTCCTTGCGCCAGGCGGCGAACAGGCCGTCCTCGAAACCGGTGCGCGTCACCCGCTTGAGGTAGACGGCCGGGATGATCTGGTCGGTGTCGACGTTGCTGCGGCGCAGTGGGACCCCGATGCCGGTGTGGGTCGTGAACGCATCCATCACTTGCTCCCCTCGAAGGTGCCGGCATCGACGAGGTCGACGAGATCCGCCGGGCTGGACAGGGTGCCGCGCAGCGCGGTGGCCGCGGCGACGAGCGGGCTGACCAGGTGGGTGCGACCACCCTTGCCCTGCCGGCCCTCGAAGTTGCGGTTGGACGTGGAGGCGCTGCGCTCCCCGGGGGCGAGCTGGTCGGGGTTCATGCCCAGGCACATGGAGCAGCCGGGGAGACGCCACTCGGCTCCCGCAGCGGTGAACACCTTGTCGAGGCCCTCCTCCTCGGCCTGGAGGCGCACCCGCGCCGAACCGGGGACGACGAGCATCCGGACTCCGTCGGCGACCTTGTGCCCCTTGACCACCTCGGCGGCGGCCCGCAGGTCCTCGATCCGGCCGTTGGTGCAGGAGCCGACAAAGACGGTGTCGACGCGGATCTCGCGCAGCGGGGTGCCGGCGGTCAGGCCCATGTAGTCGAGGGCGTGCTGGGCTGCCGCCTTCTCGTTGTCGTCGCCCATCGTCTCCGGGTCGGGCACGGACTCGCCGAGGGGCAGCCCCTGGCCGGGATTGGTGCCCCAGGTGACGAAGGGCGTGAGCGTGTTGGCGTCGAGGTCGACCTCGGCGTCGAAGGTGGCGTCGTCGTCGCTGCGCAGGGTGCTCCAGTCGGCGACGGCGGCGTCCCAGTCGGCGCCGGTCGGCGCGTGCTCGCGCCCCTGGAGGTAGTCGAACGTGGTCTGGTCGGGGGCGATCATGCCCGCGCGGGCACCGGCCTCGATCGACATGTTGCAGACCGTCATCCGGGCTTCCATCGACAACGCACGGATGGCGCTCCCGCGGTACTCCAGGACGTAGCCCTGGCCGCCGCCGGTGCCGATCTTGGCGATCACGGCAAGGGTGATGTCCTTGGCGGTCACTCCGGGCTGGAGCTCGCCCTCGACGTTGACCGCCATGGTGCGGAACGGCTTGAGGGGCAAGGTCTGGGTGGCCAGCACGTGCTCGACCTCGGAGGTGCCGATGCCGAAGGCCAGGGCACCGAACGCGCCGTGGGTCGAGGTGTGCGAGTCGCCACAGACGATGGTCATGCCCGGCTGGGTCAGGCCGCGCTGGGGGCCGACGACGTGGACGATTCCCTGCTCTGCGTGGCCCATCGGGAAGAGCCGGACGCCGAACTCCTCGCAGTTGCGCCGCAGCGTGTCGACCTGGGTCTTGCTCACCAGGTCGGTGATCGGGCCGGGTGTCGTCGGGACGTTGTGGTCCTCGGTGGCCAGGGTCAGGTCGGGGCGGCGGACCGTGCGACCGGCCAGTCTCAGCCCGTCGAAGGCTTGGGGCGAGGTGACTTCGTGGATGAGGTGGAGATCGATGTAGAGCAGGTCCGGCTCGCCCTCGGCGCGCCGGACAACATGCGCATCCCAGACCTTCTCGGCCAGCGTTCCTGACACGTCTTCACCCTTCTTTTCGAATACGGCCTTCGTCACGTCGTGGGCAGGGCGTCGCCGCGTCCTTCGTGAGCACGGCGCCGTGCTGCCATCCGAGGTTCGCACGCAGGACACGCCCACGGATTTGCGTCTCAGCGAATGAGACGTCAATATCAAGCCATGGACACAACCAGTGGAGTCGGCGTTCTCGACAAGGCAGCCATCGTCCTGGGCGCCCTCGAGGCCGGGCCGTCGACCCTCGCCCAGCTCGTCACCGCGACCGGCCTGGCTCGCCCCACCGCCCACCGGCTTGCCGTGGCACTCGAGCACCACCGCCTGGTCACGCGTGACCTGCAGGGTCGGTTCGTGCTGGGTCCCCGGCTTGCCGAGCTTGCCGCTGCCGCTGGTGAGGACCGTCTGCTCGCCGCCGCGGGCCCAGTGCTCGGAGCCCTGCGCGACCACACCAACGAGAGCGCCCAGCTCTTCCGCCGCCAGGGCGACCACCGCATCTGCGTGTCGGCAGCCGAGCGTCCGGTCGGCCTGCGGGACTCGATCCCGATCGGCGCGACCCTGTCGATGCTCGCCGGGTCCGCTGCCCAGGTGCTGCTCGCCTGGGAGGAGCCCGACCGGCTGCACCGCGGGCTGCACGGCGCGAAGTTCACCGCGACGACCCTCTCCGGCGTCCGTCGCCGCGGTTGGGCCCAGAGTGTCGGCGAGCGCGAGGCCGGCGTCGCGTCCGTGTCCGCGCCTGTGCGTGGCCCCTCCGGTCGCGTCGTCGCCGCCGTCTCCATCTCAGGTCCGATCGAGCGGCTGTCGCGCCAGCCCGGGCGCCTGCACGCGGCCACGGTGATCGCCGGTGCCAACAAGCTCACCGAGGTGCTCGCGCGGCACCACGCGCAGCAGCAGCAGCAGAACCACGCCTGACCTCCGCAGCACGGGGCCCGGGTCGCCGAGCCGCGGGCGGGACATGGGAGAAGCCCCCGTCCGTGGACGGAGGCTTCTGCTGGTAGCCCCGACGGGATTCGAACCCGCGCTACCGCCTTGAGAGGGCGGCGTGCTAGGCCGCTACACAACGGGGCCCTAGCGTGTTGCCCGCACGCAGTTGCGCGGCGGGCAGCGGAGAGAACCATACCGGCAGGCAGTGGATTTCTCCGAATCGGCGTGTGCCACAAGGGCTTGCGCCTGAGCTGGGGTACCAGGACTCGAACCTAGAATGACGGTACCAGAAACCGTAGTGTTGCCAATTACACCATACCCCAAGGGGGTATCACTTCCAGCGCGCCCGAGGGCCTTCATGGGAGTGAACCGAGACGCGATACTACCGGCCCGTCGGGTGCGTTCCCAAATCGGCTCTTCGCGGGGTTTGTCAGGAAGAGGCGAGCTCGTCGTGCAGCCGGTGCAGTCGCGCCAGGGTCGAGGTCTTGCCGAGGATCTCCATCGACTCGAACAACGGCGGGCTGATCCGCTGACCGGATACGGCGGTGCGCAGCGGGCCGAAGGCGAACTTGGGCTTGATGCCCATCCCCTCGACGATCGCCGACCGCAGTGCCGCCTCGATGACCGCGGCCTTCCAGCCGCTCTCGGAGCCGAGGGGGCCCGAACGACTGTCGTCGAGGTCCTCGATGGCCTTGATCGCCGCCCCGAGCACCTCACGCGAGTCGTCCTTGAGCTGGGCGCGCGCGTCCTCGGCGATCTCCAAGGCGTCGTCGGCGGTGTAGAACGGCGCCACCAGCGCGCTCGCCTCGGACAGCAGCGCCATCCTGGTCTGGATCAGCTCGGTGACCTTTTCCAGTCGGGCGAGCTCGCCCAGACTCGGGTTGCCCGACAGGACGCCGTCACGCTCGAGGTAGGGCAGCAGCCGGGAGGCGAGCTGACCGGTTCCCAGCTCGCGGATGTAGACACCGTTGAGCCACTCGAGCTTCTTGAGGTCGAAGATCGGCCCGACCGGGTTGACCTTGCCCCAGTCGAAATCGGCGCTGAACTCCTCGAACGTGAAGACTTCCACATCACTGCCGTCCGCGCCGATGGCGGGTGGATAGGCAAGCAGCGCAAGGAAGTTCACCAGAGCCTCAGGCAGGTAGCCCTGCTCCTTGAACCAGGTCAGCCTGGCGGCCGGGTTCTTGCGCTTGGAGATCTTGGACTTGTCCGTGTTGCGCAGCAGCGGCATGTGGGCGAACGCCGGCGGCTCCAGCCCCAGCCACTGGTAGAGCAGGATGTGCTTGGGAGTGCTCGAGATCCACTCCTCGCCGCGCACGACGTGGGTGATGCCCATCTCGTGGTCGTCCACCACGACGGCGAGGTGATAGGTCGGAAACCCGTCGGCCTTGAGGATGACCTGGTCGTCCGGGCGGGGCGCCGAGACGCGGCCGCGGATGAGGTCGTCGAACTGCAGCGGGGCGTCCTCGGGGATGAGCATGCGCACGACAGGGATCTCCGAGAAGCCCGGCAGCCCGGCCCGCTCGTCCCGGGACTTGCCGACGCACAGCCGGTCGTAGCCGGTCGGCTGCTTGAGCTTCTGCTGCATCTCGCGCATCCGCGTCAGTCGCTCGGTCGAGCACCAGCAGTGGTAGGCCTTGCCCTCCTCCAGCAGTCGCTCGACGTAGGGACGGTAGGTGTCCAGCCGCTCGCTCTGGCGGTACGGCGCAAACGGCCCACCCACGTCCGGGCCCTCATCCCATCGCAGCCCCAGCCAGTGCAGCGTGTCGAAGACCTGCTGCTCGCTGTCGGCCTGGAACCGGGCCCGGTCGGTGTCCTCGATGCGCAGCACGAACGAGCCGCCCTGCTGGCGCGCGAAGGCGAGGTTGAACAGCGACATGTAGGCCGTGCCGACGTGCGGGTCGCCCGTGGGTGACGGCGCGACGCGGAGGCGGGGTGCGGTGGAGGGCTTCTCAGTCATGGTGCCCCGATTCTAGGGACCAGCCACGGACTGGACGTATGCCGCGTGGCCAGCCGCGCGGCATACCCCGCCTCAGCGGCGCACGAAGGTGTTGCTGAGCGTGCCGATGCCCTCGATCTCGACCTCCACCCGCTGACCTGCCTCGACGAGGCCGACACCGGCGGGCGTGCCGGTCAGGATGACGTCTCCGGGCAGGAGCGTGAAGGCCGAGCTGACGTACGAGACGAGGGTCTCGACGTCGAAGACCATGTCCGCCGTGGTGCCGTCCTGGCGGGTCTGGCCGTCGAGACGGGTCTGGATCCGCAGGTCGCTGACATCGAGCTCGGTGCTGATCCAGGGACCGAGCGGCGTGGACGTGTCGAAACCCTTGGCGCGGGCCCACTGCCCGTCGCCGCGCTGCCAGTCGCGGGCGGTGACGTCGTTGGCGCAGGTGTAGCCGTAGACGACCCCCTTCACGCGCTCCCGTGGCACGTCCTTGGCGATCCGGCCGATGACGACTGCGAGCTCGCCCTCGTAGGAGATCTCCTCCGCCCCGGCGGGCATCACGATCGGGTCGCCAGGGCCGACGACGGCGGTGTTGGGGACGAGGAACATCATGGGCTGGGCCGGCGGCTCGCCGCCCATCTCCTTGGCGTGGTCGGCGTAGTTGCGACCGATGCCGATCACCTTGCTGCGCGGGATGACGGGCGCGAGCAGCCTTGCGTCGGCCAGCGCAACCTGCTCGCCCGTGAGTACCAGGGGCTGGTAGAGCGGGTCGCCCTGGACCTGGGCGATGAACTCGCGACCCGGCTCCCCCTCGACGATGCCGTAGGCCGGGTCCTCACCTGTCGTGTATCTCGCAATGCGCACCCGACGAGCCTATCGGGGCGACGTGGTCGTCCCGGGCGCGGGAGAGGTCGGGGAGGTGCGGCTCAGCGCCGCGAGAACTCGCGACGGTAGCGCTGGGGCGAGGTGCCTACGACGGTCTGGAAGTGGGTGCGCAGCAACGCTGCCGACCCGAACCCGCTGTGCGACGCCACCGACTCCACGGGGAGATCGGTCGACTCGAGCAGCTCGCGAGCGCGCAGCACTCGTTGCTGGACGAGCCACTTGTGCGGCGTCGTGCCGGTCTCGGCGACGAAGCGGCGGGCGAAGGTGCGCTCGGACATCATCGCGAGGCGAGCGAGGTCCGGGACCGTGTGGGGGGCATCGAGGTTATCGGTGATGTGGTTGAGCACCGGCTGCATGCTCTCGCAGTCGGTCTCGGGCAGGGGTGCCTCGACGTACTGGCGCTGGCCGCCGTCGCGCTGCGGAGGGACGACCATGCGGCGGGCGATGCGGGTGGCCACCGTCGACCCCAGCTCGCGACGGACGAGGTGGAGCACGGCGTCGATGCCTGCGGCAGTCCCGGCCCCGGTGACGATCTGGCCGTGGTCGAGGTAGAGCACGTCCATGGAGACCGTGGTCTTGGGGAACCGACGGGCGAACGACTCGGCGTAGCGCCAGTGCGTCACCGCGGTCAGTCCGTCGAGCAGCCCGGTCTCGCCGAGGATGAACGACCCCGTGCAAATCGACAGGATGGTGGCGCCGCGGGCGTGCGCGCCGCGGATCACGTCGAGCAGCTCCTCCGGATAGGTGTCGCGGACCCCGCCTGCAGGCATCACCACGAGGTCGGCATCCAGGGCGTCCTGCCACTGGTGCGTCGGCGTCAGCGCGCCACCGCTCGTCGTGGGGACGGCTACGCCGGCGGTCTCGCCACACATCATGAAGGTGAACGGCGGCACTCCGTCGTCGGTGCGGTCGAGCCCGAAGACCTCGCACGCGATGGCGGTCTCGAACATGGCGACGGGGTCGGTGATGAGCGCTGCAATGGTGGACAGGGCCATGGGCGACAGTATGGCAGAAAAACTGCCCTCACCGACAGTTCTGCCACTCGTGTCTGGAATCGGTTGAGCGCATGATTTCAGTCATGACCATCATCCTGCTCCTGGCATTCGTCACTGCGCTGGTCTTCGCCGTCGAGCGACACCACCGCCGCACCTGGTCGCTCCCGCACGCACCGCACGGATCCGACTCAACCATCGCCTTCACCGACCTCGACCACGACTGGGACCGCGTCCTGCACGACGCCGAGGCGCGTTCCTGACGCGCAGGCCACTCGCCCCGCACCTTCGGGCGAGTGGCCGAAAGTTCGGACGGGTATGCCGCGCGGCTAGCCTTGGTGCCCATGGTCGCCATGGTGCTCGAGCCGTCGGTGTGGCTGGCGCTCGAGGCCCAGCACGCCGACCGCGTCGACGCGGCCACCTCGGGTCATCGAGAGCGTCGCCAGAGCGGCGTCGCCCACCCGGTCGAGGACTTCCTCTTCACGTACTACCCGTTCAAGCCGTCGCAGCTGCGTCGCTGGCACCCCGGACCCGGCGTGGTCCTCGAGGGCGCCGCGCACCTGGACCGCGGCGCGTGGCGGTTCTACCGCGAGGTGGACCGTGGCACCCAGCTGGACAGCGCGGCATACCTCGAAGCGCGCGGCGCCACGGTCGAGTTCGTGCGGCGGCTCTTGGCGGCGACGCACTCGCGACCGGCGCAGCTCGGCTGCTTCGGGCTGCACGAGTGGGCCATGGTCTACCGGCAGCCCGCCGAGGAGGTCCGCCACGCAGCCTGGCCGCTACGGCTCGGCCCGAGAGGCACCGACGCGGTCGTGGACGGCCTACAGATCAAGTGCACCCACTACGACGCGTTTCGCTTCTACACCCCACCGGCACGGTCGCTGAACCTGCTCCAGCCGACCCGGGAGGACCAGGTGGCCCTCGAACAGCCGGGCTGCCTGCATGCCGGCATGGACCTCTACAAGTGGTGCATGAAGCTCGCGCCCGCCATCCCGAGCTCGCTGGTGATGGACTGCTTCGACCTCGCCCGTGAGATCCGCGAGCTCGACATGCGCGCCTCGCCCTACGACCTGAGCGCCCTCGGCTACGTCCCGGTCGCCATCGAGACACCGCAAGGCCGAGCGGAGTATGCCGCCGCCCAGCGCGACTTCGCCACGCGCGGCCAGGGCCTGCGGGAGCGACTCCTGCAGGCCCTGGACGCGATCAGTGGGGACTACTCGGCCGCCGTGCTCGGGTCGGCCGAGGCGCCGGCGTCGGTCGGCGTGTCGGTCGGCGTGTCGACCGGGGTGACGTCGACGCTGCCGGTCTCGTCCTCCGCGAGGATGCGGTAGAGCGAGCGGCGAGCATCGGCGAGCACCTGCTGTGCGGCGTCGAGCTGGGCCGGTTGGCCCGCGACGACGACCTGTTCGACGGCGACCACCAGCTGGCCGATCTCACGGCGCATCTCGCGGAACCCGCGACGGGGAGTGGTCGCGTCGACAAACGCCTGCGCGAGCTCCTCACCGTGGCCCTCGGCGTAGGCGCGGCCGTCGTCGGTCAGTGCGAAGACCTTGCGACGCGGATCGTCGTCGGACTCGTCGGGGGCGATCAGGCCCTCCTCGTCGAGCACGCGCAGGGCCGGATAGACCGACCCGGGACCCGGCTGCCACGAGCCGTCCGAGCGCTCGGCGATGGCGGTGATGATGCCGTAGCCGTTCATCGGCTCCTCCGCGAGGAGGGCGAGGATCGCGCGTCGGACGTCACCGCGACGGCCGCGACGTGGTCCGCGACCCCCGCCGCGAGGGCCGCGGCCCTCGCCACTGAGCCCCCTGCCGGAACCGGCACCCGGGCCGAAACCGGCACCCGGGCCGAAGCCCGCGCCGGGTCCGAAGCCGGCGAACTCGCCGCGGCCACGGCGGGGTCCCCCGTGGTGGCCGTGACCGGGGTGACCGGACTCGCCGGAGCTGCTCCCTCGACGGGGGTGGGACATCTGGATGTTCAGGTTCATGCGATTCATGGGTTCTCTCCTACGAATGGGGGTGCGGGGGCCGTCGCTCTGGTGGACGGCTCTCTCTCGCACAATCGACAGTATGTTGTCGATATATCGAATGATGCACTCGTCGATATATCGATGTCAAGTCCCACTCTCGACCTCGACCCTCGACCTCCACCCTCTCCGTGCCGGCTCCTGGCCACGGACCGGACCCGTGCGCGCGCTCCTGCGGCGGCCCGTAGGCTGACCTACCGTGTCGAAAGTTCTGACGTCCCTGCCTGTTGGTGAGCGTGTCGGGATCGCCTTCTCGGGTGGTCTGGACACCTCTGTCGCCGTTGCCTGGATGCGGGAGAAGGGGGCGATCCCCTGCACCTACACCGCGAACCTGGGCCAGTACGACGAGCCCGAGATCGACACGGTCCCCGACCGCGCCGGGCAGTACGGCGCCGACCTGGCGCGCCTGGTCGACTGCCGGCCCGCGCTCGTGGAGGAGGGCCTGTCCGCCATCGCGTGTGGTGCGTTCCACATCCGCAGTGGCGGCAAGACCTACTTCAACACCACTCCTCTGGGCCGGGTCGTCACCGGGACGCTCCTGGTGCGTGCCATGAAGGACGACGGTGTCGACATCTGGGGCGACGGCTCCACCTTCAAGGGCAACGACATCGAGCGGTTCTACCGCTACGGCCTGCTCGCCAACCCGGCTCTGCGCATCTACAAGCCGTGGCTCGACGCCGACTTCGTGAGCGAGCTCGGCGGCCGCAAGGAGATGTCGGAGTGGCTGCAGGCCCGTGACCTCCCCTACCGCTCGAGCACCGAGAAGGCCTACTCCACCGACGCCAACATCTGGGGCGCCACCCACGAGGCCAAGACCCTCGAGTTCCTCAACGAGAGCATGGAGATCGTCGAGCCGATCATGGGCGTCGCGTTCTGGGACGAGTCGGTCGCAATCGCCACCGAGGACGTCACCGTGCGGTTCGAGCAGGGGCGCCCGGTGGCCATCAACGGCCAGACCTTCCCGGACGCGGTGTCCCTCGTCGACGAGGCCAACAAGGTCGGCGGACGCCACGGGCTCGGGATGTCCGACCAGATCGAGAACCGCATCATCGAGGCCAAGAGCCGCGGCATCTACGAGGCCCCCGGCCTGGCCCTGCTGTGGATCACCTACGAGCGACTGCTCAACGCGATCCACAACGAGGACACCATCGCCAACTACCACGCCGAGGGCCGTCGCCTCGGCCGGCTGCTCTACGAAGGCCGCTGGCTCGACCCGCAGTCACTCATGCTGCGCGAGTCGCTCCAGCGCTGGGTCGGCTCGGTCGTCACCGGAGAGGTCACCGTCCGGCTGCGCCGGGGCGACGACTACTCGATCGTCAACACGACCGGTCCCGCCTTCAGCTACCACCCGGAGAAGCTCTCGATGGAGCGCACCGAGGGAGCGGCCTTCGGCCCCGTCGACCGCATCGGCCAGCTGACGATGCGCAACCTCGACATCGCCGACTCCCGGGCCAAGCTCGAGCTGTATGCCGCGCAGGGGCAGCTCGTCGCCCGTCACCAGGACCTCGTGGGCGACCTCGAGCCGGGTGGTGCCAAGGCCATCTCGTCGAATCCCCATGCAGCACAGGCCGACTCCGACGACGACGCACTCGACCGCGCCGCCATCGAGTTCGGCACCGACTGACCACCACAGACACCCCGGCGGTCGGGTGGGCTATCTGACGGGGACGCCCGCCCGCACGAGTCCGTAGGTGACACCGTCCACGAGTGCCTGCCAGGACGCCTCGATGATGTTGCCCGCGACGCCGATGGTCTCCCACGACGTCGAGCCGTCGGACGTCTCGATGAGCACCCGGGTCACCGCGTCGGTGCCGTGGGCCGCGTCGAGGATGCGCACCCGGTAGTCGATCAGCTCGAGCTTGTCGAGCTCGGGGTAGGCCGGGGCCAGTGCTCGGCGCAGCGCGTGGTCGAGAGCGTTCACGGGACCGTTCCCCTCGCCGGTCGCCACGACCCGCTCGCCGCCCGCGACGAGCTTGACCGTTGCTTCGGACAGGGCGGTCTCGCCGCCGCCACGGGCATCGGTGATGACGCGCCAGGACTCGACCTCGAAGAAGTCGTAGCTCGCGTCCTCGACCTCCCGGCGCAACAGCAGCTCGAAGGACGCGTCGGCCGCGTCGAAGGTGTAGCCGCGCAGCTCGAGGTCCTTCACCTTGGCCAGCACCCGGGTGAGCAGGTCCTTGTCGTCGGAGAGGTCGTAACCCAGCTCGCGGCCCTTGAGCTCGATGCTCGCGCGACCAGCCATGTCCGACACCAGCATCCGCATGTCGTTGCCCACGTGCTGCGGGTCCGTGTGCTGGTAGAGGTCGGGGTCGATCTTGATGGCGCTGGCGTGCAGCCCGGCCTTGTGTGCAAAGGCACTGGCACCGACGTAGGGCTGACGCGAGTAGGGCGGCACGTTGGTGATCTCGGAGATCGCGTGGGCGATGCGCGTCGCCTCCCGGAGCCGTCCGCTGTCGAGCATCGGCAGGCCTCGCTTGATCTGCAGGTTGCTGACCACCGTGAGGAGGTCGGCGTTGCCGGTGCGCTCGCCGTAGCCGTTGATGGTCCCCTGCACGTGGGTCGCCCCCGCGTCGACCGCCGCCATCGAGTTGGCCACCGCACAACCGGTGTCGTTGTGGCAGTGGATGCCCACCCGGGCAGCGGTGGCGCTGACGACGTCGGCCACCACGTCGGCGACCTGGTTCGGCAGCATGCCGCCGTTGGTGTCGCACAGCGCCACGACCTCGGCGCCGGACTCCATCGCGGCACGGATGACCTCCAGCGCATAGGCCCGGTCGGCGGCATACCCGTCGAAGAAGTGCTCGGCGTCGAGGAAGACGCGACGTCCCTCGCCGTGGAGGAAGGAGACGGTGTCGCGCACCATGGCGAGGTTCTCCTCGAGGGTGGTCCGCAGGGCCGACTCCACGTGGCGCACATGGGATTTCGCCACGAGGGTGACGACCGGGGCACCGGAGTCGACGAGGGCACGGACCAGCGGGTCGTCGGCCGCGTTGCCGCCGACCCGCCTGGTCGCGCCGAAGGCCGCGAGGGTCGCGTTGCGCAGCGTCAGCTCGGTCTTGGCGCGCGCGAAGAACTCGGTGTCCTTCGGGTTGGCGCCCGGCCAGCCACCCTCGATGAAGCCGACGCCGAGCTCGTCGAGGTGCAGGGCAATGGCCAGCTTGTCCGACACGGAGAGGTTGAGCCCCTCCTGCTGCGCACCATCGCGCAGGGTGGTGTCGTAGACGTGCAGGTCGCTCATCGCGGTGTCCTCATCGGTTCGGTCTCGCCTCGGTGGTACAGCAGTTCCTGGTGGTCATTCTCCCCGGCATCGCGCCCGCTGGCCGGCGGGGATGGTGCTGGCAGCGGCTGACAGACAGTGCCTGACAAACGAAAAGACCCCCCGGGTGTGGGAGGTCTGCGCGACGAGGGAGTTCTCGTCGCGCTAGTCGATAATCACCATGGTGGTGGCCATGTGCCAGGACGTCACGGTGCAAGAGTGACAGGGCGGTCCGCCTATTGGCATCCCCCGTCCAGATGATGGTCAGGTCGCCGACGAAGTATGCCGCGCGGCCGCGTCCACCAGCGCGACGAACAACCGCGGGTCGTCGCCTTCCTCCGGATGCCACTGGACAGCCAGCCGGAACCCGGCCGCCGGGTCCTCCATCGCCTCCAGCGTGCCGTCTTCCGCCCAGGCGGCGGCGACGAACCCGGGATGGGTCAGCACCGACTGGTGGTGGTAGCTCGGCACGACCGTGGAGTCGCCCAGCAGCGAGTTCACCCGCGTCCCGGCCACGGTGGTCACCGCGTGGGCACCGTAGGCCCCCACGTGGGGCGAGTGGTCCTGGTGGCCCACCCGGTCCGGCACGTGCTGCTCCAGGTCGCCTCCGGCGGCCACGGCCATGACCTGCATACCCCGGCAGATCCCGAGGAGTGGCACTCCCCCCTCGGCGGCGGCCGCTGCCAGGGCCAGCTCCATGGCGTCCCGGTCCTCCCGGGGCTCCTGGGCCGCTGGGTGGCGCTCGCGGGCATATCGCGAGGGATCGACGTCGGCCCCGCCTGCGATGACGAGGCCGTCGAGTCGCGAGAGGATCTCCGCGGCAAGGCCAGGGTCGCCGTCCGCCCGCGGCGGGATGATCACGACGACCCCGCCGGCCTGCTCGAGCTTGCGGATGTAGGAGTACGGAACGGTGGCGCTGGGAACGTCCCGCCAGACAGTACGGGACACCGGCTCGACGTAGCAGGTCAGCCCGATCACGGGGCGGCTCACGGGGCGGCGGCTCACGGGGTCCTCATCGGGTGCTCACAGGGGCGCTCGTTCTCACAGCGGGGTGACGTACGCGCCGCTGATCCCGCCGTCGACGAGGAACTGCGAGGCCGTGATGAAGCTGGACTCGTCACTGGCGAGGAAGAGGACCGCGTTGGCGATCTCCACCGGCTCGGCGAACCGGCCGACCGGGATGTGCACCATGCGCCTGGCCGCCCGCTCGGGGTCCTTGGCGAACAGCTCCTGCAGCAGTGGCGTGTTGACCGGCCCGGGGCAGAGGGCGTTGACCCGCACCCCCTCGCGGGCGAACTGCACGCCCAGCTCACGCGACATCGACAGCACGCCGCCCTTGCTGGCCGTGTAGGAGATCTGGCTCGTGGCGGCACCCATCACCGCGACGAAGGACGCGGTGTTGATGATCGAACCCCGTCCCTGCTCCAGCATGTAGGGCAGGGCTGCCTTGCAGCACAGGTAGACGCTAGTGAGGTTGACCTCCTGCACGCGACGCCATGCGTCGAGCCCGGTGGTGAGGATCGAGTCGTCGTCGGGAGGGGAGATCCCCGCGTTGTTGAAGGCGACGTCGACGCTGCCGAACTTCTCCTTGGCCGTGCGGAACAGCGCCTCGACCTCCTCGGGGTCGGTCACGTCGCAGTGGACGTAGGCACCCGCCAGCTCCGCGGCGATCGACTCCCCCGCGGCGTCGTCGAGGTCGCCGATCACGACCGTGGCGCCCTCCTCGGCAAACCGTCGCACCGTCGCGAGCCCGATGCCGCTGCACCCGCCCGTGACGACGGCCACCCTGCCCTGGAGCCTGCCTGCCATGAAGTGTCCTCTCAGCTGTCAGTGGAGATGAAGACGTTCTTGACCTCGCTGAACGAGTCGAGGGCGTCCGGTCCGAGCTCCCGGCCGAGGCCGGACTGCTTGAAGCCCCCGAAGGGGGTGGAGTACCGCACGCTGCTGTGCGAGTTGACCGACAGGTTGCCGGCCTCGACCCCGCGCGCCACCCGCAGCGCCCGACCCACGTCGCGCGTCCAGATCGAGCCGGACAGCCCGTATGCCGTGTCGTTCGCCTTCGCGACCGCGTCGGCCTCGTCGTCGAACGGCATCACGGCGACCACCGGCCCGAAGACCTCTTCCTGCCAGACGCGGTCTGTCGTGGCTCGGGGCAGGACGACCGTTGGCGGGTACCAGTAGCCGGCGCCTTCGGGCGCCCCACCCCGGAAGGCAACCTCGACCGGCTCGGGCGACTCCTCGACATACGACCGGACGGTCTCGCGCTGACCGGCGCTGATGAGCGGACCCATCTCGGTGCCCTCGTCGCCGGGTGCGGCGACCACGACCCCGGCCACGGCCGGCTCGAACAGCTCCATGAACCTGTCGAACACGCTGCGCTGCACCAGGATCCGGCTCCGTGCGCAGCAGTCCTGGCCGGCGTTGTCGAAGACGCCATACGGGGCCGTGGCTGCAGCCTTCTCGAGGTCGCTGTCGGCGAAGACGATGTTGGCGCTCTTGCCACCGAGCTCCAGGGTGATCCGCTTGACCCGGTCGGCCGCGCCACGCATGATCCGCTGCCCCACGGCGGTCGATCCCGTGAAGCAGATCTTGCGCACCGCGGGGTGCGTGACGAACCGCTCGCCCACGACCGACCCCTTGCCCGCGACCACCGTGAACACGCCCTCGGGCAGTCCAGCCTCGAGGGCCAGCTCACCGAGTCGCAGAGCCGTCAGCGGGGTGAGCTCTGCGGGCTTGAGCACCACCGTGTTCCCGGCTGCCAGCGCCGGGGCGAATCCCCACCCGGCGATGGGCATCGGGAAGTTCCACGGCACGATGATCCCGACCGTCCCCAAAGGTTCCTTGAAGGTCACGTCGATTCCGCCCGCGACGGGGATCTGCCTGCCGAAGTGGCGTTCGGGTGCGGCGGAGTAGTACGTCAGGACGTCGCGGACGTTGCCTGCCTCCCAGCGCGCGTTGCCGATGGTGTGGCCGGCGTTGGCCACCTCCAGCCGGGCCAGCTCCTCGAGGTGGTCGTCCACGACCTCCGCGAACCTGCGCAGCAGCCGGCCCCGGTCGGCTGGAGCCAGGGCGCGCCAGGCGGGGCCGGCAGCCTCTGCTGCGGCGATCGCCGCGTCGGCGTCCTCGACCGAGGCCAGGCTGACCTCCGTCACCACCGCCTCTGTTGCGGGGTTGAGAACCTCGTGGATCGTCGCGCTCACAGCCGCTCGAACCCCCGGACCCGCTCCCAGTCGGTGACCGCCGCGTTGAACGCGGTGAGCTCGATCTTGGCGGCGTGGGCATAGTGCTCGACCACGTCGTCCCCCAGCGCGGCTCGGGCGACGGGCGAGGCGAGGAACAGCTCACGCGCCTCGCTGAGCAGCGAGGGCACGCGCTCCTTGTCGGAGGCATAGGCGTTGCCGCCGAACGCCGGCTCGAGCGGGAGCTCCTCGCGTATGCCGTGCAGCCCGGCGGCGAGCATGCCCGCCACCGCGAGGTAGGGGTTCACGTCGCCCCCGGGGACCCGGTTCTCGACGCGGAGCCCGGCACCGTGCCCGACGACCCGCAGCGCGCAGGTCCGGTTGTCCGTGCCCCAGGCGATGGCCGTGGGCGCAAAGGAACCGGGCTGGAACCGCTTGTAGGAGTTGATGTTCGGTGCGTAGAGCAGGGTGAAGTCCCGCATGGTGGCCTGGATGCCTGCGACGAAGTGCTCGAAGACGAGTGAGCGTCCACCCTCGCGGTCCTCGTCGGCGAAGACCGTTTCCCCACCGAGCCCTCGCAGTGACAGGTGGATGTGGCAGGAGTTGCCCTCGCGCTCGTCGAACTTGGCCATGAAGGTCAGCGACTGCCCGTGCTTGGCGGCGAGCTCCTTGGCAGCCGTCTTGTAGACGACGTGGTTGTCGCAGGTCCGCAGCACCTCGTCGTAGAGGAAGGCGATCTCGTGCTGTCCGGGGTTGCACTCGCCCTTCGCGCTCTCCACGGTCACGCCCGCGGCATACATCTCGTTGCGGATCTCGCGCAGCAGCGGCTCGACCTTGGTGCCGCCGAGGATCGAGTAGTCCACGTTGTAGCGGTTGGCGCCGGTCATGCCCTGGTAGCGCCGGTCCCAGCCCTGCTCGAAGCTCTCCTCGAACACGATGAACTCGAGCTCGGTGCCGGTGAGGGCCACGAAGCCGAGCTCGGCGGCCGCGTCGACCTGGGCCTTGAGCACCGACCGTGGTGACGGGCGCACCGGCCCGCTGCCGTCGAGCCAGGACAGGTCGCACTGGACGGTGGCCGAGTAGGGCTGACCTGGCGTGCGCCGCAGGGTCGACAGGTCGAGGTCGAACATCATGTCGCCGTAACCGCGTTCCCAGGAGCTGATCGCGTAGCCGTCGACGGTGTTCATGTCGACGTCCACGGCGAGCAGGTAGTTGCACCCCTCGGTGCCGTGCCCGAGGACCGAGTCGAGGAAGAACTGGCTGTGGATCCGCTTGCCCTGCAACCGTCCTTGCATGTCCGTGAAGGCCACGATGATCGTGTCGATGGTGCCCGCGGCGATGTCCGCCTTGAGCTCGTCGACGGTGAGCTGGGGTGGTGTGGTCATGGCGTCTCCCTGTCCTGCCTCAGCCCAGCAACCCGCGCAGCAGGGCTGCCGTGGCGTCACAGTGCTCTTCCATGGTGGCCCGGGCAGTGTCGGCGTCCCCGCCGAGGACTGCCGCGACGATGGCCTCGTGCTGGTCGTTGGAGTGGGCGATGTTGAGGGGCAGCACCGGGATCGCGGTCAGCAGCTCGTGCAGCGCGGACTGGGCGCGGGTGACGGCCTCGATGAGCATCGGCGAACCGGAGAGGGTCGCGATGGCCAGGTGGAAGCGGCTGTCGGCCAGCCGGTGGGCGGCGTTGTCCGGAGCCTCGCGCGCCGCTTTGGCGCTCTCGATCAACCAGGCCCGCTGATCGGCGGCCAGCGCCTTGGTGGCCGCCAGGGCGGCAGCGCCCGGCTCGACCACCCGCCGGAAGTCGATCGCGTCGGCCAGCGCCGCACCCGTGCGGACCGGCGTTGCGCCGGTCCCCGGCTCGAGTCCGGCGTAGGTGATCACGGTGCCACCACCGCGGCCGCGCCGCGTCGTGACGAGCCCGGACTCGCGCAGCGCCGCGATCGCCTCGCGGAGCGTGTTGCGGCTGACGCCGAGGCGCTCCGCGAGCTCGCGTTCGGGGGGAAGCTGGTCGCCGTCGGTGAAGACCCCCAGCCGGATGGCTGTCGCGAGCTGCTCGACGGTCGACTCGAACGCGTTGCCCGATGCAGGCCGCAGCACGACGTGCGGCAGGGACGTCTGCGGGGCGGGACTCACGTTCAGATCCAATACCCCCCATCGGGTCGCGTCAATGGTCTGCGAAAGAACCATTTCGTCACCTCGCCGTCTCGCGCGCGAGCCTCAGCCCGTCGGGGTCGAACGGCGGACGCAGGCCCACCGCCACGGCGTAGCGCTTCCCCGCGAGGTCGATCTCGTAGCTGCCGCTGCGCAGCCAGTCAGCGGTGGCGCTGCCCGTGGCCCGGTCGCCCACGAGGGCCAGTCCGACCCCGCTCCGCAGGCTGGCGCCCCAGGCGGCGCTGGTGACCTGGCCGACCGGTTCGCCGTCGCGCAGCACGAGCTCGCCACCCCACGGGTAGGCCGCGGGGTCGTCGACCACGAACGAGACGATCCGGCGGGCCGGAGGCACCAGCCGCGACTGCTCGACGGCCGCACGACCCAGGAAGTCGATGTCGGTCCGGAGCTTGCACGCGAAGGTGAGACCAGCGACGACCGGCCCGGTCTCCGTCGTCAGCTCGCGGCCAAAGGCGCGGTAGCCCTTCTCCAGCCGCATCGACTCGATCGTGGAGTAGCCGGCCGGCACGACCCCCAGGTCGCTGCCCGCGTCGAACAGGTCCTCGTAGACGCCGGCGGCGAGATCGGCGGGGACGTAGAGCTCCCAGCCCAGCTCACCGACATACGTGATTCGAGTCGCCCGCACCGTCGCCTGCCCGACCCTGACCTCCCTGCTGGTCGCAAAGGGGAACGACGCGTCGTCGAACACATCGGGCGACAACCGTTGCAGCAGCTCACGGGACCGTGGTCCCATGACGCCGAGCACGGCATACGCACTCGTGAGGTCGACGACGTGCGCCGACGCGTCGGGCGGGAAGTGACGGCGCATCCAGTCGATGTCTCGGACCGTCGTCGCGGCGCTGCTCACCACGAAGAACTCGTCGGCGGCAGTCCTGGTGACCGTCACGTCGGACTCGTAGGTGCCACGCGAGTTGAGCATCCCCGTGTAGACCGAGCGACCAACGGGCACACCCACATCGGCGGTGCAGACCCACTGGAGGGCGCGCTCGGCCCCGGCCCCGACCACGAGGTACTTCGAGAAGGAGGTCTGGTCGAAGACGGCTACCGCCTCCCGCGTCGCCAGCTGCTCGGCGACCGACCAGTCGACCCACGCGGGACGCTCCCAGGAGTAGTCGATGACAGGCGGGACACCATGGGGCGCAAAGACATTCGGTCGCTCCCAGTTGTTCCGACTCCCCAGGCAGGCACCCTGGGCGACGACCAGGTCGTGGACGGGTGAACGGCGCAGCGGTCGCCCTGTCTCGAGCTCACGGTTGGGCCAGGGCACTGCATAGTGGAGCCCCAACACCTCGCCCACGCGGCGGCGCAGCCAGTCGTTGTTGGCCGCCAACGGGGAGAACCTGCGGATGTCGGCGCTGATCAGGTCGGTGGTCGGCTCGCCTTCGACGATCCACTCCGCGAGCGCCCGACCGGCACCGCCCGCCGACGCGATCCCCACTGAGTTGAAGCCCGCCGCGACGAAGAAGCCGGCCAGCTCGGGCGCCTCGCCGATGATGAACTGGTTGTCGGGGGTGAAGCTCTCCGGCCCGTTGTAGAACTTGCGGATCCCCGTCTCCGCGAGCACAGGCAGCCGGTGGACGGCGCTGTCCATGAGGACCTCGAAGTGCTCCCAGTCCTCCTCCAACAGGGCGAACTCGAAGGGGTAGGGGATCTGGTCCGGGGGTACCCACGGCTTGGCCACCGGCTCGAACCCGCCCACGAGGAGACCCCCGACCTCCTCCTTGACGTAGGTGTAGCCGTCGGGGTCGCGCAGGATCGGCAGGTCACGGTGCACCCCCTCGATCTGCTCGGTCACGACGTAGAAGTGCTCGGCGGAGTGCAGCGGCACGGTGACCCCGACCAGCTCCCCCACGGCCTTGGCCCACTGGCCGGCACAGTTGACGACGACCTCCGCCTCGACGTCTCCCTCGTCGGTCCGCACGCCCGTGGCACGGCCGCCCTTCGTCAGCACGTCCGTGACGCGCACCCGTTCAGCGATGTGCACCCCACGCATCCGCGCGCCCTTCGCCAGGGCCTGGGTGAGGTCCGTCGGGTCCGCTCTCCCGTCACCCGGGAGCCAGATCGCACCGACCAGGTCCCCGGCGCGCATGAGCGGGTAGCGCTCGTGCGCCTGCCCCGCGGTGAGCAGCTCACAGTCCAGGTCGTATGCCGCGGCGCTGGCAGCCGTGCGCCGCAGCGCCACCATCCGCTCCTCGGTGCGGGCCACGGTGAGCCCGCCGCAGACGCGGTATCCCGTGCCGAGACCCGTCTCCGCCTCGAGGCGCGAGTACAGGTCCGTCGAGTACTGCACGAGTCGCGTGCTCGCCTCAGTGGCCCGCAGCTGGCCGACCAGCCCCGCAGCGTGCCACGTCGTGCCGCACGAGAGCGAACCCTGTTCGACGAGCAGCACATCGGTCCAGCCGAGATGGGCCAGGTGGTAGGCGACGCTGCACCCGATCACCCCGCCGCCGATGATGACGACCCTGGCCCGCTCCGGCAGCTGCTCGCTCACCTCGAGTCGCCTGTCACGTCGCCGGACACCGCAGTGGTGGCGGCATCGATGAGCTCGTCGAGCCGCGCGCTCGTGAAGAGCGCCGCAGCGAGGTTGTGGCGCTCGAGGGCGAAGTCCCAGAAGTCGTGTTCCACATCGGACACGCCGTGCTGGATCGCTCCCCAGAGGGTCCACGCGTAGCGGCCGGCGAGGCCCCACAGCTCCGCTCGTGCCAACAGCCGCTCGTCCACCGACCCGTAGTAGGAGTCGACCAGCTCCACGAGGTGCTCATGGTCGAGCTGCGACTCGTTGACCAGGTTTCCCAGCTCGAAGGAGGCCTCGTTGGTGCCGGAGTACTCGTAGTCGACGATGCGGATGCTGCCGCCGTCGTCCAGGAAGTTGGCCGCCAGCAGGTCGTTGTGGCACGGGACACGGGGTTCTGGGAACCGGCGCAGCGCGGCCTCGACCCGCGCAGCCACGTCGCGCAGCTCGGCATACCCGTCGGGGACGCGCAGTCCTCGCTGGGTGACGATGCCCCAGTAGCGACGCTGGATGTCGAAGATGTCGAAGTCGGAGGCGAAGGGTGGCCCGGCGTGGAGCAGGCGAAGCGCAGCGGCGATCCGCCGCAGGTTGGACGCGACGTCGCTCGCGGCATACGTCCGCCCCGGGAGGAAGCCGACGACGAGCACCCCCTGTCCCGGGAGGTAGTCGACGACGGGAGCGCCGACTCCGGCCAGCGCCGCGGCGCGGCTGTTGAGCCACTCGTGTTCGCGGTTGACGGCCAACAGGTCCGTCGTGGGCGGCGAGATCCGGACGACGACGTCCTGCGTCGCCGTCCGGACCCGGTAGTTGTGGTTGGTCAGCCCACCGGGCAGCTCACTCACCTCCCGATCGCCCGCAAGGGCAGGGAGCTGGGCGAGCGCCTGGTCGAGGGTGACCCCGTGGCTCACTCGCCGAAGGCCTCGACGACCGCCTGGTCGATGGTGTGCTTCGGGCCCTTGAACCACTTGCGGGCCGAGACCTGCCACCACACGGCGAGCACGATCAGCGACCCGATCGTCAGGATCGGTGCGTAGTTGACGAACTTCCAGTCGAAGTCGTCCGTGAACGGCACCCCGGCGGGGACGAACGGCATGATGAAGTACACCGAGATGAACGCGATCTCGATAACTGCGATGAGGTTCATCCACTTGTACTTCGCACCGTTGTTCCAGCTGCCTGGCTGGAAGGAGTCACCCATCCGCCACCTCAGCCAGATGGGGATGAGGAACGCGAGGTAGAGGCCGATCACCGCCACCGAGACGACGGCGTAGAAGGCCACCGGCACGATGAGGGGCTTGTCGGCAGTGCCGATGTTGACCTCCTTGAGAGCCGGCAGGGTGATCAGCGCGGCCACCACGGCTACCAGCATGACCGCGTTGGCCGGGACCTTGTTGGCAGAGAGCGAGGACCACAGCCGCGAGCCCGGGATCGCACCGTCGCGGCTGAACGCGAACGTCATGCGCGAGGCACTGGTCATGCAGGACGTCGTGCAGAAGAACTGGCCGATCGCGGAGATGAGCAGGATCGCGGTGGCCCACTTGGAGCTCATCGCGTTCGTGAAGATGTAGGCCACGCCCCCGCCGCCGACGCCGGCGTTGTCCGGCGCACCGTCCTTGTCGGGCACGGCGAACAGGAAGCACAGCAACAGGATCCAGCCACCGATGGCCGAGTAGAAGATGGACTGCCAGATCCCCTTGGCGGCTGCCTGTGAGGCGGCAGAGGTCTCCTCCGAGAGGTGGGCCGAGGCGTCGAACCCGGTGATCGTGTACTGCGTGAGCAGCAGCCCGAAGGGCACCACGAGGAACCAGTACTTCACCGAGCTGTTCGAGCCTCCGCTGTAGCCCGAGTTGTTGAACCGCTCGGTGAAGACGTAGGAGAAGCTCTGGTGGTGGTCAGGCACGAGGATGAGGATCAGGATGACGATTGCCGCACCGACGACGTGCCACCAGACCGAGACGTTGTTCATCAGTGCCATCAGGTGGCCGCTGAAGATGTTGAGCACGGAGGCGAGCACCAGGACGATGAGGAAGGTCCAGAACACCCTCGTCAACGAGTAGCTGCCGGCGTAGCTCTCGGAGAACGTGCTGAGGGTCAGGTCGATGAAGGTCGCACACCCGTAGGCCACCGAGGCCGTGACGGCCACGAGACCGATCAGGTTGAGCCAGCCCGTGAAGAAGCCGGCCCGCGCGCCGCCCATCTTGCTGGCCCACCAGTAGATGCCGCCGGAGGTCGGGTAGGCCGACACGAGCTCGGACATGGTGAAACCGATGATGAGGATGAACAGCGACACGATGGGCCAGCCCCACGAGATCGCAATCGGGCCACCGTTGTTGAAGCCCTGGCCGAACGTCGTGAAGCAGCCCGCGAGGATCGAGATGATGGAGAACGAGATCGCAAAGTTGGAGAAGCCCGACCACGACCGGTTGAGCTCCTGCTTGTAGCCGAGTTCCGCCAACCGGCGTTCGTCGTCCGAGAGTTTGCTGACGCTGGCCATACGGGCTCCTAGTCTTCGGTGCGAAGTGGAGCCGATATTTCACCCACGAGACTCACCCTGTCAATGGTCCAATCACAAACCATTGACTAGTCACCCGACGGGTCAGACGAGGCGCGTCAACCAGCCGTGGGTGTCCTCGGTGCGGCCGTACTGGATGTCGAGGAGCCGCTCACGGATCGTGCGGGTCACCTCGCCGTAGTCGACGCCGCCCCGGTGGTCGCAGGAGCCGCCTGCCCAGCGCAGCTCGCCCACAGGCGTGATGACGGCCGCGGTGCCGCAGGCGAAGATCTCGACGATCTCCCCGCTGGCCGCTCCGTCCTTCCACTCCTGGATCGGGATGCGTCGCTCCTCGGGCTCCAGCCCCATCTCCTTGGCGAGCGCGAGCACGGAGGAACGCGTGACACCCTCGAGGATCGAGCCGGTGAGCTCTGGCGTGATGAGCTTGTTGTCCTTGGTCACGAAGAACAGGTTCATGCCGCCGAGCTCCTCGACGAAGGTGTGCGTCGACGCATCGAGGAACACCGCCTGGTCGCAACCGTTCTCGATTCCTTCGAGCTGGCCCGCGAGGCTCGAGGCGTAGTTGCCGCCACACTTCGCCGCGCCGGTGCCGCCCTCGCCGGCGCGCGCGTAGTCGGTCGAGAGCCACAGGGTGACCGGCTTGATGCCGCCGCTGAAGTAGGCGCCGGCCGGGGAGGCGATGACCGAGTAGGTCACCTCGGTCGCGGGTCGCACCCCGAGGAAGGCCTCCGAGGCGTACATGAAGGGCCGCAGGTAGAGGCTCGACTCACCACTGGTACCGGAGGGCACCCAGGCCTGGTCGACCTCGACCAGTGCCCGCAGCGAGGCGAGGAAGTCCTCCTCGGGCAGCTCGGGCAGCGTCATCCGACGGGCACTGCGCCGCATCCGCTGGGCGTTCGCCTCCGGGCGGAAGGTCCAGATCGACCCGTCCGCGTGCCGGTAGGCCTTCATGCCCTCGAAGATCTCCTGGGCATAGTGCAGCACCGCGGCCGACGGCATCAGGGTGATGGGTCCGTAGGCCGTGACCTTGCCCTCGCTCCACCCCTCGCCCTTGCGCCACACGGCGGTGACCATGTGGTCGGTGAACGTGGTGCCGAACCCCGGGTTGGCCAGTACTGCCTCGCGCTCCGCGTCCGGCCGCGGGTCGGTGCGACGGGTGACCTCGAAGGTCAGCGGGGCGGTGGTCTGGCTCATGAAGTCCTCCTGGGTGTCGCCCCCGTCAGGGCGGGGCTGCTCCTGCCGAGATTACCTGTCCGGCACACCACCCGGGCAGGAGACGTCGGATGCAGCCGGTGACCTACAGGAGGGACGCGATGGCGTCGCCGACCTGGGTCGTGCTGCGTACGGCGCTCCCCCGCGTCGCGAGGTCGGCGGCGACCGCGCGTTCGACCCTGGCGGCTTCGTCGGTGCGCCCCAGGTGCTCGAGCAGCATGCCGACGGACAGGATGGTGGCGGTCGGGTCGGCCTTGCCCTGACCTGCGATGTCGGGTGCGGACCCGTGGACGGGCTCGAACATGCTCGGTGCCGTGCGGTCAGGGTTGATGTTGGCGCTGGCGGCGAGGCCGATCCCGCCGACGATGGCGGCCGCGATGTCGGTGATGATGTCGCCGAACAGGTTGTCGGTGACGATCACGTCGAACCGACCGGGGTCGGTGGCCAGGAAGATTGTGGCCGCGTCGACGTGCTGGTAGGCCGTCGTGACCTCGGGGAACTCGGCGCCCACCTCGTCGACGGTGCGCCGCCACAGGTGACCGGCGTGGGTCAGCACGTTGTGCTTGTGCACGAGGGTGAGGTGCTTGCGGGGGCGGGCCTGCGCGCGGGCGAACGCGTCGCGGACGACCCGCTCGACGCCGAATCGGGTGTTGACGCTGACCTCGGTCGCGATCTCGTACGGGGTGCCCGCGCGCAACGAACCACCGTTGCCCACGTAGGGGCCCTCGGTGCCCTCACGGACCACCACGAAGTCGATGCCGCCGGGCGCCACGCGTTCCACGGCCAGCGGGCTCAGGACGCCGGGGTACAGCCTGGCGGGACGAAGGTTGACGTACTGCTCGAGGGCGAAGCGCAGCGGCAGGAGCACACCGCGCTCGAGCACGCCGCTGGGGACGGTCGGGTCGCCGATCGCCCCGAGGAGGATCGCGTCGTGGCCGCGGAGCTCCTCGAGCACCGAGTCGGGCAGGGTCTCGCCCGTGGCGTGCCACCGACGGGCGCCCAGGTCGTACTCGGTGGTGTGGAACTTGGTCCCCGTGCCGGCAGTGACCGTTTCGAGGGCCTTGATGCCCTCCGCCACGACCTCCGGACCGATCCCGTCGCCGCCGATGACGGCGAGGTTGACGGTGTCGTTGCCAGTGCTGTCGGGAGCCATGTCTCCAGCCTAAAGACGGTCTTGCGATCTGATACTGGTGTCTCACCTGACGAACGGCCCCGGGCGGGTGCCCGAAGCCGTTCGTCGTCGCACCCAGATGGTGCGGTGGATCATGCCTGCGACGTCAGTCGTCGGAGTGACCCTGCTCGCGCAGGTCCATCGACTCCTGCAGTGCCTGACGTGCCTTCTCAGCCTCTTCGCTCATGTCACTCATTCCTTTGCGGATGCCCCTGTGTCCCAACAGGGTTCGGGTTTGTCTGGGTTCTCGGTGTCTCGCTGGGCGCTCTCCGGTTAACGGGGCGCCACTGTCAGCCACGCACGCGGGATCTCCGCGGCGAGTGGGCTGACTACCGGAACTCGCCGCGGCGGATAAGAATTACGACCTGCCGCGTCATGTCTTCGAGGTTACGTGGACGTCCAACTAAACGACACCCGTTTCCCACGCAGTGAGACACGTCTGGACGTGAGCGCCGCCACAGTGCTTCCCCTCAACCTCTGACGCACTGCCGCGTCGCGGACGATGCCAGTGCCTAGGGTGACGAGGTGCTGCCCGACGACTACTCCCTGCGCCCACTCTCGCTCGACGACTCCGCCGCCCTCGCGGCCGCCTACACCCGCAACCGCGAACATCTTCGGCCGGCGCCGGTCAGGCCGGACGCGTTCTTCACCGAGGAGGGCCAGCGCGAGGCGATCCGCGACCGACTGCGCCAGGTCGAGCTCGACCTGTTCGACGCCTGGCTGTTGTGGCACGGTGACGAGGTCGTCGGGACAGCGACCCTCCAGAACATCGTGAGGGGGGCCATGTACGGGGCGGACGTGGGGTACTGGATCGACCACGCCCACCTGCGCCGCGGCCTTGCCGTGGCCGCGCTCGAGTTCCTGATCCAGCGAGCACGGGACCTGGACCTGCACCGACTCGGGGCAGGCACGAACGTCTCGAACCTCGCCTCTCAGCGAGTGCTGCGTCGATGCGGTTTCGAGGAGTGCGGCCGGATCCCGGCCTTCCTGTACCTCGACGGAGAGTGGCGCGACAACATCATGTTCAACCTGGTGCTCCACGACGACCCACCGCCGGTCTGAGCCTGCACACCGACCATGCCCAGACACAGGTATGCCGGCTGGTCCCCACAGCGGGGACCAGCCGGCATACCTGGTGGTTGTCCTTTCGCGCCGTGCGGCGCGGACGGTTCAGCTCAGGTCGACGACACTCACGTCGGCACCGACCTCGCTGGCGATCGCGGCGAGGACGTCAGCGGGGATGCTGCTGTCGACGGTGAGCGCAACCAGGGCCTGGCCACCCTTCTCGTTGCGGGCCACCTGCATCCCGGCGATGTTGACGTCGGCGTCGCCCAGCAGCCGGCCGACGGTGCCGATGACGCCGGGACGGTCGACGTAGGTGAAGAAGGCGAGGTGCTCGGTGAGCGGCACCTCGATTTCGAAGCCGTTGACGCCCACGATCTTCTCGATCAGGCGCGGGCCGGTGAGCGTGCCGGCGACGCTGATCGTCGCACCGTCCGCCAGGGTCCCTCGCAGGATCGTGACGTTGCGGAAGTCCTGCATCGTCGGGTCCGTGAGCAGGCGCACCTCGCACCCACGCTGCTCGGCGAGCAGGGGCGCGTTGACATAGGTCACCGGGTCCTCGGTCACGTCGGTGAACAGGCCCTTGAGCGCGGCCAGCTTCCAGATCGACACGTCGTGCTGGGTGATCTCCCCCTGGACGTCGACGTCCAGCTGCACCGGCACCGAGCCGGCGAGCGAGGTGAAGATGCGCCCGAGCTTCTCGACGAGGGCGATGCCGGGCCGCACCTCCTCGGGCACCACACCACCGGACACGTTGACCGCGTCGGGGACGAGGTCGCCGCCGAGAGCGAGCCGCACGGACTTCGCGACGGAGACGCCTGCCTTCTCCTGGGCCTCGTCGGTCGAGGCGCCGAGGTGCGGCGTGACGACCACGGACTCGTGCTCGAACAGCGGGCTCTGGGTCGTGGGCTCGGTGGCGAAGACGTCGATGCCCGCCCCGGCCACCCGGCCCTCGCGGAGCGCCTCGGCCAGGGCCTCCTCGTCGACGATGCCCCCGCGGGCTGCGTTGATGATGCGCACGGTGGGCTTGACCTTCGTCAGGGCCTCCTTGCCGATCAGGCCCACGGTTTCCGCGTTCTTGGGCAGGTGCACGGTGATGAAGTCGCTCTGCTCGAGCAGCTCGTCGAGGGTGACCAGCTGGGCGCCGAGCTGACCGGCGCGCTGGGCCGAGACGTAGGGGTCGTAGGCCAGGATCTCCATGCCGAAGCCCTTGAGACGCTCGGCGACGAGCTGGCCGATACGACCGAACCCGACGACGCCGACCTTCTTGTCGAGCAGCTCGACGCCGCCGTACTTGCTGCGCTTCCAGGCGCCCTCCTTGAGGGCCTGGTTGGCGGGGGCGATGTTGCGGGCCGTGGACAGCAGCAGACCGACCGCGAGCTCAGCCGCTGACGTGATGTTGGAGGTCGGGGCGTTGACGACCATGACACCGGCCTGGGTGGCGGCCGGCACGTCGACGTTGTCGAGGCCGACGCCCGCTCGCGCGATCACCTTGAGGTTCTTGGCGGCGGCGATGGCCTCGGCGTCCATCTTCGTGGCGGAACGGATGAGGACCGCGTCGACGTCGGCGAGAGCCGGGAGGAGGGCCTCGCGGGAGGCGCCGTCGACGTGGCGCACCTCGAAGTCGGGCCCTAGGGCGTCGAGGGTGGCGGGCGAGAGTTCCTCGGCGATCAGCACGATCGGCTTGCTCACGTGTCAGTCCTTTGGTGGGTCAGTGGTCGGCCACTGATGGGTCACTGATGGGGGGTCCGGCACCGCGCTGTGCCCGCGGTCAGCATACGACCGCGCTCAGCATGTGGATGCCCCGGCTCGACATGTGACACGCGGATCACCGGCACCCGCTTGGTGTGCAAGGTTTGTCCACCGTTGGGGACAACCTGGGGACAACAGTGCCGGCCGACCCCGCGAACGGGGCCGGCCGGCATGCTTGGTGGGGACCGTCAGCGGGCCGCGTTGTCAGCGGGCCGCGGAGCCCTCGACGTAGTCGGAGTCGGTCTCCTTGATCCAGCTCATCAGCTTGCGGAGCTCCTTGCCGGTGCCCTCGATCGGGTGCTGGGCACCCTTCTCACGCAGGGCCTTGAACTCCGGGCCGCCCGCGTCCTGGTCGTCGATGAACCGCTTGGCGAAGGCGCCGTTCTTGATGTCCGCGAGCACCGCCTGCATGTTCTCCTTGACGCGGGGGTCGATGACCCGGGGACCGGAGACGTAGTCGCCGTACTCGGCCGTGTCGGACACCGACCAGCGCTGCTTGGCGATGCCGCCCTCGACCATGAGGTCGACGATCAGCTTGAGCTCGTGCAGGCACTCGAAGTAGGCCACCTCGGGCTGGTAGCCGGCTTCAACAAGCGTCTCGAAGCCGTACTGCACGAGCTGGGATGCACCCCCGCAGAGGACGGCCTGCTCACCGAACAGGTCGGTCTCGCACTCCTCGGTGAAGGTGGTCTTGATGCCGCCGGCACGCAGTCCGCCGATGGCCTTGGCATAGGACTGGGCCAGCGCCCAGGCGTCGCCGGACGCGTCCTGCTCGACTGCCAGCAGCACGGGGACGCCGCGGCCGTCGACGTACTCACGGCGCACCAGGTGACCGGGACCCTTGGGGGCCACCATGATCACGTCGGAGCCTGCCTCGGGCTTGATGTAGTCGAACCGGATGTTGAAGCCGTGCCCGAAGAGCAGGCCGGCACCGTCCTTGAGGTTGGGCGCGATGTCGTTGGCATAGACGGTGCGCTGCACCTGGTCGGGCGTGAGGATGACGACGAGGTCGGCCTCCTTCACGGCATCCGCCACGGATCGCACGGTGAGCCCCTCGGCCTCGGCCTTGGCGCGGCTCTTGCTGCCCTCGGCGAGGCCGACGCGCACGTCGACCCCGGAGTCGCGAAGGTTGAGCGCGTGGGCGTGGCCCTGGCTGCCGTAGCCGATGACGGCCACCTTCTTGCCCTGGATCACGCTCAGGTCAGCGTCGTCGTCGTAGAACATCTCGGCCACGGTGGCCACTCCTTAGTGTTGTCTGGCTTGCTTCGGGTGATCAATGAAATCTGTTGGACTGCAAAGACATTCAGGTATGCAGCGTGGCTTCGAACCGTCTGCGCCGCTCCCCTGCGCTAGGCCGTCCGCAGCGCCCGGTCGGTGATCGACCGCGTACCACGTCCGATCGCGACCATGCCGGACTGGACGAGCTCCTTGACGCCGAACGGCTCGATGACCTCGAGGAACGCGGCGAGCTTGTCGCGGTTGCCGGTGACCTCGATGGTCAGGGTGTCGCTGGCGACATCGACCACTTTGGCACGGAACAGCTGGACCGTCTCGAGCACGTGGCTGCGGCTGTGCACGTCGGTGCGGACCTTGACCAGCAGAATCTCGCGCTGGACCGAGGCGGTGGGCTCGAGCTCGACGACCTTGAGGACCTCGATGAGCTTGTTGAGCTGCTTGGTGACCTGCTCCAGCGGCAGGGCGTCGACGTCGACGACCACCGTCATCCGCGAGATCTCCGGGTGCTCGGTGGGGCCCACGGCGAGCGAGTCGATGTTGAAGCCGCGCCGCGAGAAGAGCGCTGCGATCCTGGCCAGGACGCCGGGCTTGTTCTCGACGAGGACCGACAGGGTGTGCTTGCTCATCGCCATCTACCGTCCGTCCTTGTCTGCGTCCTCGGGCTGCTCGGTGGCCTCGTCCTCTTCACGGTCCCACTGCGGCGCGGTGTCCTTCGCGACCTGGATGGCGTCGTTGCTGACCCCGGCCGGGACCATCGGCCAGACCATCGCGTCGCGGTGGACGACGAAGTCGATGATGACCGGGACGTCGTTGACCTCCATGGCCTTCTTGATGGTCGCATCCACGTCTTCCGCACGCTCGCACCGGAGTCCGACGCAGCCGTAGGCGTCAGCCAGCTTGACGAAGTCGGGGATGCGGCGGCCGACCGAGGTGTGCAGGTCGGTGTTCGAGTAGCGCTTGTCGTAGAACAGGGACTGCCACTGGCGGACCATGCCCAGGCTGCTGTTGTTGATGATCGCGACCTTGATCGGGATGTTGTTGATGACGCAGGTCGCGAGCTCCTGGTTGGTCATCTGGAAGCACCCGTCACCGTCGATGGCCCACACCACACGGTCCGGCTGGGCGACCTTCGCACCCATGGCGGCCGGCACGGCATACCCCATCGTCCCGAGGCCGCCGGAGTTGAGCCAGGCGTTCGGGCGTTCGTACTGGACGAACTGGGCCGCCCACATCTGGTGCTGGCCGACGCCGGCGACGTAGACCGACTCGGGTCCGCTGAGGGCGCCGATGCGCTCGATGACGTACTGCGGCGGCACGCCCTCCTCGCCCTCGGGCGAGGTGTAGCCGAGCGGGAAGGTGGACTTCCAGCCGGCCGTCTGCTCGCGCCAGGCGTCGTAGTCGCCGACCGTCCCGGCTTCGTGGTCGGCAGCCACCGCCTTGACCAGCTCATTGATGACCTCGAGCACGTCGCCGACGATCGGGACATCGGCATTGCGGTTCTTGGAGATCTCGGCGGGGTCGATGTCGGCGTGGATGACCTTGGCCTCTGGTGCGAACGTCGACAGCTGGCCGGTCACCCGGTCGTCGAAGCGCGCACCGAGGGTGATGAGCAGGTCGGACTTCTGAAGGGCCGTGACGGCGGCGACCGAGCCGTGCATGCCCGGCATGCCGAGGTGGAGCGGGTGGCTGTCGGGGACGGCGCCCCGCGCCATCAGGGTGGTCACGACGGGGATCTGGGTCAGCTCGACGAACTCGCGCAGGGCGTCGGAGGCATTGCCGCGGATCACGCCGCCGCCGACGTAGAACACCGGGCGCTTGGCCTGGGCGATGAGTCGAGCGGCCTCGCGGATCTGCTTGTTGTGCGGCCGGGCGACGGGCCGGTAGCCGGGCAGGTCGTACTTGGGCGGCCACGCGAAGGTGGTCTTCGCCTGGAGCGCATCCTTCGAGATGTCGACGAGGACGGGGCCGGGCCGGCCCGTGGAGGCGATGTGGAACGCCTCAGCGATGACACGAGGGATCTGCGAGGCGTCGGTGACCAGGTAGTTGTGCTTGGTGATCGGCATCGTGATGCCACGGATGTCGGCCTCCTGGAAGGCATCCGTGCCGATGGCGGCGGAGGCGACCTGGCCGGTGATCGCCACGATCGGCACCGAGTCCATGTAGGCGTCGGCGATGGCGGTCACGAGGTTGGTGGCACCCGGACCGGACGTCGCCATGCAGACCCCGACCTTGCCGGTCGCGCTGGCGTAGCCCTCGGCCGCGTGGCCGGCGCCCTGCTCGTGGCGGACCAGGATGTGGCGGACCTTGACCGAGTCGAGCAGCGGGTCGTAGGCCGGCAGGATCGCCCCGCCGGGAATGCCGAAGACCGTGTCGACCTCCATGGCCTCGAGGGAGAGCACGAGGCTCTGGGCGCCGGTCACCTGGGCGGGAACCTTCGCCCTCGCCTGCTCGGCCAGCCTGGAGGGGCTGGGCGGGCTGGGCGCGCTGGGTGGACTCGGGGCCGGACTCGGGGCCGGTTTCGTGTCGCTCACGTCTCTACCGCTTTCGGTTCTCGCTGGTGCTGGACCACGCTGATCTGCTCACGCTGTGCCTGCTCACGCTGTGCCTGCTCACGCTGTGCCTGCTCACAAAAAAGCCCTCCAGTCCTCGGGTGAGGACGACGGAGGGCAGCGCGCTGGCTCAAGGAGCCTGCGCGCTAATGAAGTACGAGAATTCGTGCCACACGAGAACTCTCCCGCGCGGCCCGAAGGGTGTCAACGTGCGAGACAACGGGTCCCACGATCCGGACCTGTCGTCTCAGTCACAGACCCTCAGCCGCAGACGGCCCCGCCGCTGGCACTGCCGACGAGCTTGCGGTACTTGGCCAGGACGCCGCGGGGGTACTTGGACTCCGGCGGCACGAAGCCCTCGGCGCGACGAGCCAGCTCTGCCTCGTCGACGTGGACGTCGAGCACGCCGTTCGCCACGTCGAGCGTGATGCGATCACCGTCCCGGACGAACGCGATGGGTCCGCCGTCGACCGCCTCCGGCGCCACGTGTCCCACGCACAGACCGGTGGTACCGCCGGAGAAGCGGCCGTCGGTCAGGAGCAGCACGTCCTTGCCCAGCCCGGCACCCTTGATGGCACCGGTCACGGCCAGCATCTCGCGCATCCCCGGGCCGCCCTTGGGTCCTTCGTAACGGATGACGACGACGTCGCCCGCCTGGAGGGACCCCTGTGCGACGGCGTCCATCGCTGCGCGTTCGCCGTCGAACACCCTGGCGGTGCCCTCGAAGACGTCGGAGTCGAAGCCGGCCGACTTGACCACAGCGCCCTCGGGGGCCAGCGAGCCCTTGAGGATCGTGATCCCACCGGTCTTGTGGATCGGCTCCTTCATCGCCCGGACGACCTTGCCGTCGACGTCGGGCGGGGCGATGTGGGCGAGGTTCTCGGCCATCGTCTTGCCGGTGACGGTCAGGCAGTCGCCGTGCAGGAGCCCCGCGTCGAGCAGCGCGCGCATCACGACCGGCACTCCCCCGACCCGGTCGATGTCGGTCATGACGTACTGGCCGAACGGCTTGACGTCGGCCAGGTGCGGCACCCGGGCCCCGATGCGCGAGAAGTCGTCGAGAGTCAGGTCGACCTCGGCCTCGTTGGCGATCGCGAGCAGGTGCAGCACGGCGTTGGTCGAACCGCCGAAGGCCATCACGACGGCGATGGCGTTCTCGAACGCCTCCTTGGTCATGATGTCGCGTGCCGTGATGCCCCGCCGCAGAAGACCGACGACAGCCTCACCCGACTTGCGGGCAAACCCGTCGCGGCGGCGGTCGGTGGCGGGCGGCGCCGCCGACCCGGGCAGGGACATCCCGATGGCCTCGGCGACCGAAGCCATCGTGTTCGCGGTGTACATGCCGCCGCAGGCACCTTCGCCCGGACAGATCGCGCGCTCGATCGCGTCGACGTCGGCCCGCGACATCAGCCCTGCGGCGCACGCCCCGACGGCCTCGAAGGCGTCGATGATCGTCACCGTCTTCTCGGAGCCGTCCGAGAGCTTGGCGATCCCCGGGAGGATCGACCCGGCATACAGGAAGACGCTGGCGAGGTCGAGGCGCGCCGCGGCCATCAGCATTCCCGGCAGGGACTTGTCGCAGCCCGCGAGCAGGACCGAACCGTCGAGGCGCTCCGCATTCATCACCGTCTCCACGGAATCCGCGATGATCTCGCGGCTCACGAGGGAGAAGTGCATGCCTTCGTGGCCCATCGAGATGCCGTCGCTGACCGAGATCGTGCCGAACTCGAGCGGGTAACCACCGGCCGCGTGCACGCCGTCCTTGACGGCCTTGGCGAGCCGGTCGAGGGACAGGTTGCAGGGCGTGATCTCGTTCCACGAGCTGGCCACCCCGATCTGCGGCTTGACCCAGTCGTCGTCACCCATGCCCACCGCGCGCAGCATGCCGCGCGCTGCGGTCTTCTCGATGCCGTCGGTCACGTCACGGCTGCGCGGCTTGATGTCGACGCCGTTGGTGGCTGCCCCCGCGGCGGGTTCGGTGGTCGTCATGGGCCGAGTCTAGAACTCGGGTCCACAGGGTGGGACGCCGGTCTCACAAGCCGAAAACCGCCGGGTATGCCGTGCAGTTCCCAGCGCCGCCAGCCCTGCGGACACCAGCGGGGCCACCTGCGCGGTCAGCCGCGAGAGACGTGGCAGCGCTCGAGCGCGGCCGTTCCGAAGTCGAGCCCGGACCAGGGCCCGGCATAGCGCAGGACGGCGAGCGACGACGTCGGGAACCCGGCGGCCAGGCACTCGTGCGCCGCCGACGAGCCGTCGCCCTCGGACAGCCCGCTGGCGAGGGCTGCCATCGTGGGGTTGTGCCCAACCACCATCACGACCTGCGCCTCCCCCGCCGATTCCCGAACCGTCTGGAGCACGGTCTGCGCGCCGCCGGAGTAGATGCCGTCGGCGTACTCGATGGTCTCGCCGCAGGCTCCTCCCTCGACCGCCGCGGCCCACGTCTGTCGGGTGCGCATCGCCGTCGAGCACAGCACCAGCTCGGGACCGAGCTCATGCTCGTGCATCCAGACGCCGGCCGCCCGGGCATCGCGCCTGCCCCGGCCGGTGAGCGCGCGCTCGTGGTCCGGCTTGCCGATGACCTGCTCAGCCTTGGCGTGGCGGAAGAGGATGAGCACCTTGTCATCACTGGCGAGGGTCATACCCCGAGCATGGACCCGTTGGACCTCAACAACCAGTCTTGACAGCAGCGCTCAGGGCGCGGCGACTGCCGCCCCGGATCAGCCGCCACGGCTGAGCGAGCCAGCCACCTCGGCCCGCTACCCTTCGTCCCACCACGACGAGGTGGACCCGAGGCAGTGAACCCGCGGCCGCGGCATACCTCTCCGCCCAGTGAGGAACGACCGATGGAGCAGCCGCCCGCCCTGATCGACGTCAGGGCGACCGCACCGACCGACCGGCCCTGGCTCGACGAGGCGATCCGCCGGATCCAGTCCGACGCCAACCGCAGCGCCGACACCCACCTCGTGCACGTGCCGCTCCCGGGGCTGCCCGACGTCGACCTCTACCTCAAGGACGAGTCGACGCACCCCACCGGCAGCCTCAAGCACCGCCTCGCGAGGTCCCTGTTCCTCTACGCCCTGTGCAACGGTGAGCTGCACGACGGGACCACGGTCATCGAGGCGTCGAGCGGTTCCACGGCGGTGAGCGAGGCGTACTTCGCCCGGATGCTCGGCCTGCCCTTCATCGCCGTCATGGTGCGGACGACCAGCCCGGAGAAGATCGCCCTCATCGAGCGCGAGGGCGGCCGGTGCCACTTCGTGGACGACGCTGGCGAGGTCTACGAGGTCGCGCGACAGCTCGCGGAGGAGCGTGACGGCCACTACCTCGACCAGTTCACCTATGCCGAGCGCGCGACCGACTGGCGCGGCAACAACAACATCGCGGAGTCGATCTTCGAGCAGATGGGTCGCGAGCGGCACCCGGTCCCCCACTGGGTCGTCGTGGGCGCGGGCACCGGCGGCACCAGCGCGACCATCGGGCGGTACGTCCGCTATCGGGGCCTGGCCAGCCAGGTGTGTGTCGTCGACCCCGAGCACTCGGCCTTCCTCCCGGCGTTCTGCGGCGACGACGCCGGCGTCACGGCGGCGTGCGGGTCGCGCATCGAGGGCATCGGCCGGCCGCGGGTCGAGCCGAGCTTCGTCCCGAGCGTCGTGGACCGGATGATGCTGGTGCCCGACGCCGCCTCCGTCGCGGCGATGCGTTTCCTCACCGAACGCACGGGGCTGCGCGGCGGCGCATCGACCGGCACCAACCTGTTCGGCGCGTTGCGCCTCGCGTGCGAGATGGCCGAGCGGGGCGAAGGCGGGAGCATCGTCTCGCTGCTCTGCGACGGCTCGGAGAGGTATGCCGGCACCTATCGCAACGACGCCTGGCTCGCCGAGCGAGGGTGGGACCTCGAACCCCACCTCGCCGTGCTGCGAGCGGCGTGGGACGAAGGGGCCTGGACCGCCTGAGGTCCACGACTTGTTGCCGCCTGCTCGTCACCGGGAGCCGAAATCGGCGGTTGGTGACGACGAGGTGGCAACAAGTGGGGGCGATCAGCCGCCGGACACGGCGTTGATGACGTGGACCGTCGAGTTCGGGGTGACCGCTGTCTGCACCCCGTCGGCACGCTTGGCGTCCTCGCCGTCCACGAAGATGTTGACGTGTCGGCGGATCTCGCCCCGCTCGTCCCGCACGCGCGACGCCAGGATCGGCCACGGCTCGAACGCCCGGTCGAGCACATCGGCGAGCGAGGCCTGGGCGCCCAGCTCGACGGGCAGCTCGGCCGCACCGTCGGCCAGCTCGCGCAACAAGCCCGGGAGCACCACGCGAGCGGTCATGGAAGCGTGACCGCCCGCACGCAGAGGACGTCCGGCAGCTGTTCGACGATGCGCGCGAACGAGTCGCCGCCGTCGACCGACGCGTAGACCTCGCCGTTGCGCGTGCCGAGGTACAGGCCCGGCTCCTCGGGGTGGTCGTCCAGGCCTGCGGCATCACGCAGCACGTTCGTGTAGCACGGGGAGGGCAGTCCGTCGTGCTGGGTGCGCCAGGTCGCCCCGGCGTCGTCGGTGCGCTGGACCTGGAGCTCAGCACCCGGCGGGATGCGCTCACCGTCGGAGGCGATCGGCACCAGCCACATGGTGTCGCCGCGACGGGGGTGGGCCAGGGCGGTCATGCCGAAGTTCGTCGGCAGCCCCGCCTCGATCGACGTCCAGGTGACCCCGTCGTCGTCCGAACGGTAGACGCCCCTGTGGTTCTGGGCGTAGAGCCGGGTCGGGGTGCCGCTGTCGCGCACCACCTTGTGGACGCATTGCCCGAACTCGGGCCACTCGTCGTGCGGCTGGAAGTAGGCGTGGATGCCGGTGTTGCCGGGGTTCCACGACGCCCCGCCGTCACGGGTGTTGTAGACGCCACCGGTGCTCATCGCGACGAGCATGCTGTCGGCGTCGACCGGGCTCGGCAGGACGGTGTGGATGGCTCCGCCACCGAAGCCCTCGCCCCACTCGGGGCGGTGGGGGTGTTCCCACAGCCCCCGGTTGAGCTCGAACGTCTCGCCCCGGTCCGCGCTGCGCCACAGCCCCTGGGGTTCGGTGCCGGCCCAGACCACCGACGGGTCGTGCGGGTCGGCCACCAGCTGCCACGTGGCCTTGAGCGCGGTGTCGGTGTCCTCCGGGAAGCGGATCGACCCGTCGGGGTGCTCGACCCAGCTGGCCCCGAGGTCGTCGGAGTGCTGCAACGACGGACCCCAGTGCGACGAGCGGAACCCCACGAGCAGCCTGGTGGGGTCGGTGCGGGTGTCGAAGAGCAGCGACAGCACCTCGCTCATCAGGAAGTGCGGACCCTCGACCCGCCACGACTGCCGGTCCTCACTGCGAGCCAGCCACAACCCCTTGCGTGTGCCTATTCCGACGACGGTCTCACCCATGTTTCCCATACTGGCACTCCTCTGGCCCTACGACACGTGTTGTCGGTATCGACCCGGAAGCACCGCAGAACTCATCGGAGCGCAGGCCGGAATCCTCCGTGCCAGCGCGAGTGGTCAGACCAGGTTTCGCAACGGTCTCCCGGCGGCATACGCCCCCAGCTGCTCCTGCAGCAGGCGCGCGGCGCGTGGCATGAACGCGGTCGAGGCCCCGCCGACGTGCGGAGTGATCATCACTCCCGGCGTGGTCCACAAGGGGTGGTCGGGCGGCAGCGGCTCGGGGTCGGTGACGTCCAGGGCAGCCCGGATCCGGCCGGCCGCCGCGTGTCGCACCAGCGCGTCGGTGTCAACGACCCCACCCCGCGCCACGTTGACGACCAGGGCACCGTCGGGCAGGGCAGCCAGGAAGTCGTCGTCGACCAGGCCCGCCGTGTGCGCGCTCAACGGCACGATCACGATGACGACGTCATGCAGCGGCAGCAGGTCCGGCAGCTCGTCGACCCCGTGGACGGACCGCACGAGCTCGTCCCCCGCCCGCGCACGGCTCGCCACCGCCGTCACCTGGACCTCGAACGGCGTGAGCCGGGCAGCGATCGCCCGCCCGATGGCGCCGTAGCCCAGCACCAGCACCCGTTTGTCGGCCAAGGCGTGGTGGAACGTCGAGGGCAGCCAGGTGCGTTCCCGTTGGGCCGCAAAGAAGTCCGGGAAGTCGCGCAGGCTCGCCAGCGTGAGCGCCACCGCCAGCTCTGCCGTCGAGGCGTCGTGGACCCCGGTGGCGTTCGCGAGCCTCACTCCGTCGGGCAGCACGGCCTGCACGTCGTCGTAACCGGCCGTCAGGAGCTGCACGAGCTCGAGGTTGGGCACGTGCGAGAGGGCGCCCAGCCGACCACCGGCCCCGATGTACGGCGGCACGACGACCCTGATCTCCTCGGCCCGGTCCGGAGCGCCGTCGAGCTCCCACACGGCGAGCTCGACCCCCGTGATCGGTCCCACCACGTTCACCCATTCCTGCCCCGGCAGGGTCACCAGCGTCATGTCTCCCACGCTAGCCCCGAGACCCCACGCGGTGGCGGCACGTCCGCCCGGGGGCGAGGACCCGCCGCGGTCAGGTGCGAACGCGCCCCGTCACGCACAATGGGGTATGCCGCGTGCACCGCTTCGTCGCCGGCGCACCTCCGCAGGGGCCGCTGCCACCACCGGGGTGGCTGCCGTGCTGCTGGTCTGCGGGTGCTCGGGCACAGACAGGTCGGGCGACGGGACGACCGTCTCCGCGCCCGTGCTGACCTCCTCGACCACGGCCACCTCGACGCCGACCGGCTCGACCACGAGTGGCGCCACGACGACCCCGACAACGACCCCAACCAGGGCCATCCCCGCGACCTCCACCCTCGCGACCAACCTCGACGTCCCGTGGGCCATCGCGTTCCTCCCGGACGGCTCCGCCCTGGTCACGCTGCGCGACAAGGCGCAGCTGCTGCACGTCCGCAGCGGCCGGGGTTCGACGGTGCTCGGCGAGATCCCGGGTGTGCGAYCCGATGGCGAGGGCGGGCTGCTGGGCGTGGCGGTGTCACCACGGTTTGCCAGCGACAAGAGCATCTTCGTCTACTTCACCGCCGCGGACGACAACCGGGTCGTCCGGCTGACCTTCAGCGGCGGGAAGGCGACGAAGCCGACCGTGGTGCTGCGCGGCATACCCAAGGCAGGCAACCACAACGGCGGGCGACTTGCCTTCGGCCCGGACGGCTACCTCTACGTCACCACGGGCGACGCCGGCCACTCCGAGCGTTCCCAGGACGAGCGCGCCCTGGGCGGGAAGATCCTGCGCATCACGACCGACGGCAGACCAGCGCCGGGCAACCCGTTCGGCAACTCCCCCGTCTGGACGTACGGGCACCGCAACGTGCAGGGCATCGCCTGGGCCCCCGACGGACGGATGTTCGCGAGCGAGTTCGGACAGAACACCTGGGACGAGCTCAACCTGATCGTGCCGGGTCGCAACTACGGCTGGCCGGTCGTCGAGGGACGGGCCGGTCGCTCGAAGTTCACGGACCCCCTCGCCCAGTGGGCAACCTCCGACGCGTCTCCGAGTGGGATCGCCGTGGCGAACGGCGCGGTCTGGATGGCAGCCCTGCGGGGTCAGTCTCTGTGGCGAGTTCCGTTGGCTGCCAATGGCATCGGCACCCCCAAGCGACTGCTTCACGGCCGCTACGGCAGGCTCCGCGACGCAGTGGCGGGTCCGGACGGACGGCTGTGGGTGCTGACCAGCAACACCTTCCGCGGCAGCCCGCGGGCCGGCGACGACAAGCTGGTCGCGCTCAACCTGGCAACCCTCTAGCGCCCGCGCACCTCACCCCCGTTTTGGAAGTGGACCTTCCGGATATCCGGAAGGCCCCCGTCCAACAGGGCGACGAACTCAGGTGAGCTTGGCCAGGATCAGCTCGCGGGCCTTGCCTGCGTCGGCCTGGCCCCGCATCTCCTTCATCACCTGACCGATGAGTGCACCGGCGGCCTGGACCTTGCCGTCGCGCACCTTCTGGGCCACGTCGGCGTTGGCCTCGATGACCTTGTCGACAGCCGCCTCGAGGGCGTCGTCGTCCTGCACCAGCTCGAGGCCTCTCGCGTCGGCGACCTCGGTGGGCGTGCCCTCACCGTCGATGACGCCGTCGAGGACCTGGCGGGCCATCGAGTCGTTCAGGCGGCCCCCACGGACCAGACCGTCGAGCTCGGCGATGTGGGCAGGCGTGACGCCGAAGTCCTCCACCGAGGTGCCCTCGACGTTGGCACGGCGGGCCAGCTCACCGGTCCACCACTTGCGCGCAGCAGCCGGGGTCGCGCCCGCGGCGACGGTCTCCTCGATGAGGGCAACCGCCCCGGCGTTCATGACGTCACGCATCTCAAGGTCGCTGTAGCCCCACTCGGCCTGGAGCCGCTTGCGGCGAAGGCCAGGGGCCTCGGGCAGGGTGCCGCGGAGCTCCTCCACCGTCTCGCGCGTCGGTGCGACGGGCACGAGGTCAGGCTCCGGGAAGTACCGGTAGTCCTCGGCGTCGGACTTCTCGCGGCCACTCGTCGTGACCCCGGTGTCCTCGTGCCAGTGTCGTGTCTCCTGGATGATCTTGTCGCCCTTGTCGAGGATCGCCGCGTGCCTGGTGATCTCGTACCGCACCGCGCGCTCGACGCTGCGCAGGGAGTTGACGTTCTTGGTCTCGGTGCGGGTGCCGAGCGGCACGTCGTCCTGGCTCTGGTCCCCGGTGGCCTTGGGGCGCAACGAGACGTTGGCGTCACAGCGCAGCGACCCCTGCTCCATCTTGACGTCGGAGACGCCCAGGGCGCGCAGCAGCTCGCGCAGCGCACCGACGTACGCCTTGGCCACCTCGGGCGCCCTTTCACCGGCACCGGTCAGCGGCTTGGTGACGATCTCGATGAGGGGTATGCCGGCCCGGTTGTAGTCGACCAGCGAGTGGTCTGCGCCGTGGATGCGTCCCGTGGCGCCACCGATGTGCAGCGACTTCCCGGTGTCCTCCTCCATGTGCGCGCGCTCGATCGCGACGCGGTAGACCGTGCCGTCGGACAGCTCGACGTCGAGGTGGCCCTCGAAGGCGATCGGCTCGTCGTACTGGCTGGTCTGGAAGTTCTTCGGCATGTCCGGGTAGAAGTAGTTCTTCCGGGCGAACCGGCACCACTGCGCGATCTCGCAGTTGAGCGCGAGGCCGATCCGGATGGCCGACTCCACCGCCTTCTCGTTGACGACGGGCAGCGCACCCGGCAGCCCCAGGCAGACCGGGCAGACCTGGGTGTTGGGTTCGGCGCCGAACTCGGTGGCACACCCACAGAACATCTTGGTCGCGGTGTTGAGCTCGACGTGCACCTCAAGACCCATCACGGGGTCGTAGCGCTCGAGCGCCTCGTCGTAGTCGACGATCTCCTCGGCGGTGGCCGTAGCGGTGTTCATCGTGGTCACGCTCCCTTCGCGGTCAGCTGGGGGGCCTTGGCCAGCAGTGAGCCGCCCCACCTGTCGACGAGCATCTTCTCGAGGGCCGCGCCCACGTTGTAGAGCCGCTCGTCCTTCGTTGCCGGCGCCAGGATCTGGATGCCGGTGGGCAGGCCGTCCTCGTCGGCCAGGCCGCTCGGCAGTGACATCCCGGGCACCCCGGCGAGGTTGGCGGGGATGGTGGCGACGTCCTGGAGGTACATCGACATCGGGTCGTCGAGCTTGTCGCCCAGCTTGAACGCGGTGGTGGGTGCCGTCGGGCTGACCAGCACGTCGACCTGACCGAAGGCGGCCTGGAAGTCGTTCGCGATCAGCCGGCGGACCTTCTGGGCCTGGCCGTAGTAGGCGTCGTAGTAACCGCTCGAGAGCGCGTAGGTGCCGAGGATGATGCGGCGCTTGACCTCGTCGCCGAAGCCGGCGTCACGGGTGGCCGCCATGACCTGCTCGGCGCTGGGGTCGTCGACGCCCTCGGGCAGCACCCGCAGGCCGTAACGCATCGCGTCGAACTTGGCCAGGTTGGAGGACGCCTCACTGGGCAGGATCAGGTAGTAGGCCGCGAGCGCGTAGTCGAAGCTCGGGCACGACACCTCGACGACCTCGGCACCGGCCTCCTGGAGCAGGGCGACGGACTCGTCGAAGCGGGCGCGCACGCCAGCCTGGTAGCCCTCGCCACCGAGCTCCTTGATCACCCCGACCCTGAGCCCCCTGACGTCCGCGCGGCGTGCGGCCTCGACGACCGAGGGTACCGGGGCGTTGATCGAGGTGGAGTCCATCGGGTCGTACCCGCCGATGACCGAGTGCAGCAGCGCAGCGTCGAGGACGGTGCGCGTGCACGGGCCCGCCTGGTCGAGGCTGGAGGCGAGCGCCACGAGGCCGTAGCGGGACACCCCGCCGTAGGTCGGCTTGACCCCGACGGTGCCCGTGACCGAGGCCGGCTGGCGGATCGAGCCACCGGTGTCCGTGCCGATCGCCAACGGCGCCTCGTATGCCGCGACGACGGCTGAGGAGCCACCTCCCGACCCGCCGGGGATCCGGGTGAGGTCCCACGGGTTGTGGGTGGGGCCGTAGGCGGAGTGCTCGGTGGACGAGCCCATCGCGAACTCGTCCATGTTGGTCTTGCCCAGGATCGGCATGCCGACCGACTTGAGGCGGGCCACGACGGTGGCGTCATAGGGCGGGATCCACCCCTCGAGGATCCTGGACCCGCAGGTCGTCGGCAGTCCCTGGGTCACCATCACGTCCTTGACGGCGATCGGCACGCCGGCGAGGACGTGGAGCTCCTCCCCGGCTGCGCGCCGCTCGTCCACGGTGCGGGCCGCTGCGAGGGCACCCTCGCCGTCCACGTGGAGGTAGGCGTGCACGTCGGCGTCGACGGCCGCGATGCGGTCGAGGTGGGCCTGCACCACCTCGACGGAGCTGAGCTCGCGGGAGCTCAGCGCATGCGCGAGCTCGGCTGCGCTGGAACGGGTGATGTCGGAGTTCACGGGTGGTGGTCCTCGGTCTGTCGCTGGTGGGACGCGGACATGGGGTCGGCGGCGTGGGCCGCAGTGGGGGTCGGTTGCGCGGTCGGGGCTCGGTCTGGCGTGGCCCGTCAGTCCTCGTCGAGGATGCGCGGCACCGAGAAGCGCTGCTGCTCCTGCTCCGGCGCCCCGGACAGGGCGGCCTGCGCCCCGAGTGACGGACGGACCTCGTCCGGGCGGGTGACGTTGGTGAGCGGCAGTGGGTGGGACATCGGCTCGATGTCGTCCGCGGCGACTTCCTGCACCTTGGCGACGGACTCGAGGATGACGCCGAGCTCTCCGACCATCCGGTCGAGCTCGGCATCGGACAGGTCGATGCGGGCGAGGCCGGCGAGGTGCGCGACGTCGTCCCGGGACAGTGCGGACATGGTCGCCAGTCTAGGGGCGCGGTCTGGAGCGTGACGCATCGCTCATGTCGCGGCATACCCGGCTCGGCCTAGGCTGGCGACCATGACTGAACTGCCCACCGAGCTCTTCACCGCGATCGACCACGTGGGGGTCGCGGTGCGCGACCTCGACGAGGCGATCTCCTTCTACCGCGACACCTACGGGATGACGCTGGCGCACCAGGAGGTCAACGAGGAGCAGGGCGTCCGCGAGGCGATGATGGCGGTCGGCGGCAGCGGGTCGCACATCCAGCTGCTGGCGCCCCTGTCACCGGAGTCGACGATCGCGAAGTTCCTCGACCGCTCCGGGCCGGGCGTCCAGCAGGTTGCCTACCGCGTGGAGGATGTCGAGGCGGTCAGTCAGGTGCTGCGCGACCGTGGTCTGCGGCTGCTCTACGACGAGCCGCGGCGCGGCACGTCCAACTCGAGGGTGAACTTCATCCACCCCAAGGACGCGGGCGGCATCCTGGTCGAGCTCGTCCAGCCTGCCCACGAGACCCACTGAAGGCTGGCGTGAGGTAGGTCACCGCGTGACCGGAGTCTCACCAGCATCCCGATTGCCTTACTCCGCAGTAGTTTCGCCTGCAGCCGTGCCGACGACGCCGAGGAGACAGACCCATGCAGGAAATCCGCGACGCCATCCTCTCCGGGGACCGCACCCGGGAGACGTATGCCGGGTTGGCCATTCCCGAGACCTACCGCGCCGTGACGGTGCACAAGGACGAGGTGGGCATCTTCGAGGGCCTGGCCACCAAGGAGAAGGACCCGCGCAAGTCACTGCACCTCGACGACGTCCCGGTGCCCGAGCTCGCGCCCGGTGAGGCGCTCGTCGCCGTCATGGCCAGCGCCATCAACTACAACACCGTGTGGACCTCGATCTTCGAGCCGGTGTCGACCTTCGGGTTCCTCGAGCGCTACGGCCGCACCTCCGAGTTCGCCAAGCGGCACGACCTGCCCTACCACGTGGTCGGCTCCGACCTCGCCGGTGTCGTCCTGCGGACCGGGCCCGGAGTCACCAAGTGGACGCCGGGCCAGGAGGTTGTCGCGCACTGCCTGTCGGTCGAGCTCGAGGACGCCGAGGGCCACAACGACACCATGCTCGACCCGCAGCAGCGGATCTGGGGTTTCGAGACCAACTTCGGTGGCCTCGCCGAGCTCGCCATCGTCAAGTCCAACCAGCTGATGCCCAAGCCGGCCCACCTGACGTGGGAGGAGGCGGCGTCTCCCGGCCTGGTGAACTCCACGGCATACCGCCAGCTGATCTCCAAGAACGGCGCCGCCATGAAGCTGGGCGACCGGGTCCTGATCTGGGGCGCCTCAGGTGGTCTGGGGTCCTACGCCACCCAGATGGCGCTGTCCGGTGGCGCCACCCCCATCTGTGTCGTCTCCTCGCCGGAGAAGGCCCAGATCTGCCGCGACATGGGCGCCGAGCTGATCATCGACCGCAGCGCCGAGGGCTACAAGTTCTGGAACGACGACAACACCGCGCAGGACCCGCGTGAGTGGCAGCGGCTCGGCAAGAAGATCCGTGAGCTCACCGGCGGTCACGACGTGGACATCGTCTTCGAGCACCCCGGGCGCGAGACCTTCGGGGCCAGCGTCTACGTCGCGCGCAAGGGCGGCACCATCGTCACCTGTGCCTCGACGTCGGGCTACATGCACGAGTACGACAACCGCTACCTGTGGATGAACCTCAAGCGGATCATCTCGAGCCACTTCGCCAACTACCGCGAGGCGTGGGAGGCCAACGAGCTCATCAACCGTGGCCTCATCCACCCCACCCTCTCCAAGACCTACACCATGGACGAGGTCGGGCAGGCTGCGCTCGACGTGCACCGGAACGCCCACCAGGGCAAGGTCGGCGTGCTCACCCTCTCCCCCGAGGCTGGGCTCGGCGTGACGGACGCCGAGAAGCGGGCCGCCCTGCTCCCGCAGATCGACCGGTTCCGCAACACCTGACCTGCGGCGATGCCCGGGCGTCGTCCTGCCGTGCCATAGGCTCGGACCCATGTCAGCCCTGGACAGGTGGCGTGAGTTCCGCCGCGCTCAGCGCGCCGCCCTGCTCGCCAGCAACCATCCGCACCAGGTCGCCGAGTCCGAGACGACCTTCTCGCCGACCGGCCTGCTCGCGGACATCCTGCCCGCTCGCCGGTCGGGCGACGACGGGGAGGCCGGCGCTGACGGACGCCCCGACGGGGGCCGCGACCAGGGACTCGCCGACGGGAGAGACAACCGCATCGACGAGGGCGACGACGTCGACGAGGGCGACGACCAGGAGCGTGGGCGTGGCCAGGAGCAGGGGCGGGGCCGCCGCTACGGACAGGCCGGGAGACCGCTCAACCGGCAGTCACCGTTCTACATGGGCTTCGTCGGGGGCATCGGCGTGCTCACCGCCCTGCTGCTGTGGCAGACCCTGGGTCGGCTCACCACGGTCCTCACGCTCGTCGTCATCGCCTTCTTCCTCGCCCTCACGCTGAACCCGCTCGTCGAGTTCCTCACCAGCCACGGCATGCGCCGCGGCGGAGCCGTGGCGGTGGTCTTCGCCGGCGTCGTGGCCGTCTTCACCCTGCTCGGACTCGTGGTCGTCCCACCAGTCATCACCCAGGGCAGCGACCTCGCGCAGAAGGCCCCCGACTACCTCGACCAGATCCTGCGCAGCAACTTCGTCAAGGACCTCGACCGGCACTACGACGTCGTCGACAAGATCCAGGCCGAGTTCAACAAGCGGATCACCGACGGCAACTTCATCAGCCAGGTCTTCGGCGGCGTGCTCGGCGTCGGGGCCGCCGTCATCGGCGGCATCTTCCAGACCTTCACCGTGCTCGTCCTGACGCTCTTCCTGCTCGCGTCCTTCCCGCGGGTCAAGCAGGGGGCCTATGCGATCGTCCCGGCCTCGCGTCGTCCCCGGGTCATCTCGCTGTCAGAGGAGATCATGCGCAGGACGGGCTCCTACGCCGCGGGCCAGGTCGCCGTCGCGACCATCAATGCCATCTGCTCGTGGATCATGATGTTGATCGTCGGCATCCCGTATGCCGCGGTGCTGGCGGTGGCGGTCGGCTTCCTCGGGCTCATCCCGATGGTCGGTGCCACGATCGGGGCCTCGGTCGTCTGCCTGGTCGCGGTCTTCGACGAGCCCAAGAAGGCCGTGATCGCGATCATCTACTACGTGGTCTACCAGCAGGTCGAGAACTACGTCGTCGCGCCCAGGATCATGCAGCGCACCGTGTCGGTTCCGGGCGCCGTCACCGTGGTCGCGGCCCTGGCCGGCGGCACGCTCCTGGGTGTCCTCGGTGCGTTGCTCGCGATCCCGGTGGCAGCCGGCCTGCTGCTGCTCTACGAAGAGGTCCTGCTGCCGCGGCAGCGCCGTCACTGATCTCGCTGGCCAGCCTGCTGGTGGGCCATCCGCGCCACCAGTGCCACGGATCGACCTGGATCCGCGCCTGTCACGTTCATCCGTGCCACTGACGCCCCAGATCGACGGCCGAGGACGCCGCGGTCTGGGTGGTCAGCGGGTGGCGCCGCGGGTGTGCCGGCGGTCGCGCGCCTCCCAGCAGGGCGTGTGCCAGTGCCGACGGTCGTCGAGGCCGCCCATCCCCTCGGCGGGCCACGCCACCACGTGCGGCGTGCCCATCGGGATGTTCTGCTGGCAGCCCGGACACAGGTAGGCGCGGCTCGCACCACTGCCGGTGACGCGGCGAACGAACCACTCGCCCCCGGCATACCCCTCCCGACGTGCGGTCCCCCCGACCGCACGGTCGAGGTTCAGCGGGGCGTCGTCACGGCGACGCCGGTTGGCTCGGGGCATGGATCCGATTCTCGCAGAACCGCACCAGCGCCCTCGCCGCAGCGGCGGCGTTCAGGCGTAGGTGCGGAACCCGCGCCCCGTCTTGCGGCCGAGGTAGCCGGCCGTGACCATGTGCTCGAGCAGCGGGGCCGGCGCGAAACCGGGCTCGCGGAACTCGAGGTAGAGCTCGCGCTGGATCGCCAGAGACACGTCGTTGCCGACGACGTCGAGCAGCTCGAACGGCCCCATGGGCAGCCCGCAGCCGGTCTTCATCGCGGTGTCGATGTCGTCGGCAGTCGCGTAGTTGGCGTTGAGCATCTTGACGGCGTCGTTGAGGTAGGGGAACAGCAGTGCGTTGACGATGAACCCCGAGCGGTCGCCACACGTGACGGCGTGCTTGCCGACCTTGGCGCAGACGTCCTGGACGGTCGCGACGACGTCCGGCGCCGTCGAGACCGTGTGGACGACCTCGACGAGCTTCATGATCTGGGCGGGGTTGAAGAAGTGCATCCCGATGACGTCCTGCGGGCGCGAGGTGGCGGCCGCGCAGTCGACGACGGGCAGCGACGACGTCGTGGTGGCCAGGATCGCGCCCGGCTTGCAGATCTCGTCGAGGTTCTCGAAGAGAGCCTTCTTCACGGCCAGGTCCTCGACGACGGCCTCGACCACGAGGTCAGCGGTGGCCAGGTCGTCCAGGGACGTGGTACCGGTCAGGTGGCCCAGCGCCGCGGCGCGGTCGTCCTCGCTCAGCTTGCCGCGTTGGACGGCCTTCTCGAGCGACTTGGTGATGGCCGCCGTGACCGCGTCGACCTTGGGCTGGCTGCGGGTGACGTAGACGACGTCGTAGCCGGCCTTGGCGAAGACCTCGATGATGCCGGTCGCCATGGTTCCCGAACCCACGACACCGACGGTGCGCACCTCGCGCAGGGTGGCCCCGGACTCGCCGGCCGACGCCGGGGTGAGCCCGTCGTCGACGACCTGGCTGCTGCCGGGCTCGGCGTAGGTGTAGAACCCACGGCCGCTCTTGCGACCCTTGAGTCCGGCGCTGACCATCTGCTTGATGACCGGGCTCGGGGCGTGCAGGCGGTCGCGGCCCTGCTTGTACATCGTGTCGAGGATCTCGTAGGCGGTGTCGAGTCCGATCAGGTCCATCAGCGCCAGCGGTCCCATCGGGTAGCCGCAGCCCAGCTTCATCGCCGCGTCGATGTCCTCGCGGCTGGCATAGCGCGACTCGAACATCGAGACGGCGTGGTTGAGGTAGCCGAACAGCAGGGCGTTGGCGATGAAGCCCGCCTTGTCCCCCACGATGACCGGCTGCTTCCCGAGCCGGATCGCGAGCGCCTTGACGTCCTCGAAGGCCTCGTCCTCGGTGACGACGGTGCGGATCACCTCGACGAACTGCAGCACGGGGGCGGGGTTGAAGAAGTGCATGCCGACGACCCGCTTGGGGTTGCCGGTCGCCACCGCGATCTCGGTGACCGACAGCGACGACGTGTTGGTCGCGAGGACGGCATCGGGGCCGACGATCGCGTCGAGCTTGCCGAAGAGCTCCTTCTTGAGCTCCAGGTGCTCCGGCACCGCCTCGACCACGAGCTGGCAGTCGGCGAGCTCGTCGAGGCTCGACGTGAAGTGCACCCGCGCGTGCAGCGCCGCCTGGTCCTCCTCGCTCAGCTTGCCGCGGCTGACAGCCCGACCCGTGGAGTGCTCGAGGACCCCACGTCCCTTCTCGACCGCCGCCTGGTCGACCTCGACCGCCACGACGTCGATGCCGTTGCGGGCGAACACCTCGACGATGCCCGCACCCATGGTGCCGAGACCGATTACTCCGACCTTGCTGAACTCACGAGCCATGCCGCGAGTCTGGCAGAGCAGGTATGCCGCGTGGACCCCCGGGCAGCGTGACGGTCACCACCCTGCCTGCTCGGTCACCAGGCCTCACCAGTCGTGACCGGCTCCGATCAGTGCGGACTCCATGTGGAACCGCTGCTCGCGGGAAAGCCCGCGGATCGCGGTCGGCACCGGGATGTCCACCGCCTTGCAGTAGTCACGCAACGCGTGGTCGTAGGCGAGTCGCGCCGACATCAGCCGCTCGGCCTTGCGGGGCTGGTCCCCCTCCTCGACCCGGCGGATGTGCGCGGCGAGACGGCTGAGCTCCAGGGCCAGCAGGACGGGCGGGATGGGCTCCACCGCTGGGCGCCGCGAGGCGCGCCACGACTGCGCCCTGGTGACGGTGGGCTCGAGCAGCCTGGGTGGCTGGCCCGTGGTGAGCCAGCGCACCCCACTCACGAGGGTGCCCATCACGAGGGCGAGACCGGCAACGTTGCCCAGGACGGACGGCATACCACTCACCTCTTGCCCATGAGTGTGCGCTCAGCACCCCGGCACGCGCAACGGTCGGCGGGCCGTAGAGTGACCCCTCGTGCGGTTGGTCATTGCGAAGTGCTCGGTGGACTACGACGGACGTCTCTCGGCCCACCTCCCCCTGGCGACGAGGCTCCTGCTCGTCAAGGCGGACGGTTCCGTGCTCGTCCACAGCGACGGCGGCTCCTACAAGCCGTTGAACTGGATGTCGCCCCCGTGCGCGATGGCCGAGGTCGAGCCCGAGACCCACGAGGCCGCCGACGGGGTCACCGCCGTGTGGCAGGTGCAGCACGCGAAGTCGGAGGACCGGCTACGGGTGCTCATCCACGAGGTGCTCCACGACTCCGCGCACGACCTGGGCGTCGACCCGGGGCTGATCAAGGACGGCGTCGAGGCCCACCTCCAGAAGCTGCTGGCCGAGCACATCCACACCCTGGGCGAGGGCTTCAGCCTCGTGCGACGTGAGTACATGACGGCCATCGGCCCGGTCGACATCCTCTGCAAGGACGCCACGGGCGGCTCGGTCGCCGTCGAGATCAAGCGCCGGGGCGACATCGACGGCGTCGAGCAGCTGACCCGCTACCTCGAGCTGATGAACCGCGACCCGCACCTGTCCCCCGTGACGGGCGTCTTCGCCGCCCAGGAGATCAAGCCCCAGGCACGCACCCTGGCCACGGACCGTGGCATCCGCTGCGTCACGCTCGACTACGACGCCCTCAAGGGCATCGACAACAGCGAGCACCGCCTGTTCTAGCCGGGGACACAGCGGCACGACCGACTGGACGAGCTAGACGACGGCGCGGTCGGTCGATCCCGGCCAGCTGAGCACCTCGAAGCCGTCCCCGTCCACCGACACCTCGGCCACGCCGCAGTTGGGGAGGTACTTGGCGGCGGCGAGGTCGTCGCGGACGTTCCCGGAGATCCGCGGCAGGACGAACGACATGACGCCGCCGTGCGAGAAGACCAGCACGGTCTCACCCCTGAACTGGTCGGCGATCCCCTGCAGCGCCTCGCGATACCGGGCCACGACCTCCTCCCCCGTCTCCCCGCCGGGGATGCACCGTCGCAGGTCGCCGTGCAGCCAGGACTTGAAGACCGAGGCGAGCTCCGGGTCGTCGTGCGGCCGACCAGCCAGGGCCCCGACGGAGAACTCTTCCAGCCCGGGGACGGCCCGCGCCGCGACCCCGAGGGTCCGCGCGGCGATCGCGCCCGACTCGACGGCCCGGGCGAAGGTGCTCGTGTAGACCCGGGCGATCCTGCGGGTGGCCACCGCGGCGGCCAGGGACTCGGTCTGCTCGACGCCCTTCGGCGACAGCCAGCCACCCTCGTCGGACAGGACCGACGGATGGCCGTACTCGGCGTCGCCGTGGCGCGCGATGAGCAGGGTGGCGGCGCAGTGCAGGTCGCTCATGGCTTCGAGGGTAGAACCCGCAGCGGCTCCCGAGTGACCGTGCGACCGAGCGACCGAGCGATGGTGGGTGTGCCGCGTGGCGCGGGTGTGAGGCGGGCGCCTCAGACGATCTCGACCGTGACGCCGGCCGCCCGGATCTCGGCCAGCGCGGCAGCCGGTGCGGTCGCGTCGGTCACGAGCACCTGGATCCGCTCCGAGGAGCAGATCCGGGCAAAGGCGCGTCGACCCACCTTGTCCCCAGTGCTCACGACCACCACGCGGTCGGCGCGCTGAACCATGAGCGAGTTGATCCCGGCCTCGCCCTCGTGCTCGCACGTCGCGCCGCCGACGGCGGACACGCCGTCGACGCCCAGGACCACGGTGTCCAGCCACAGCTCGCTGAGCACCATCGAGGCCAGGGGGCCCGAGAGCTCATAGGACTCGGGCCGCGCCACCCCACCGAGCGAGACGCAGCGGATGAACGGCCGCAGCACCATCTCGGTCGCGATGTTGAGCGCGTTGGTCACGACCGTGATCGAGGGACGCCGGGACGACGCCGCGAGGTCTGCCCTGGCCGCGAGCTTGCGCGCGGTGGCGCTGGTCGTCGTGCCGCCGTTGAAGCCCACGACGGAACCCTCCGGAATGAGGTCGGCGGCGCAGGCGGCGATCCGCTCCTTGGCCGAGTCGCCGCCCCCCTGCTTGTAGCGCACGGGCAGGTCGTAGGCCACCGCGCTGGCCACCACGCCCCCGTGGGTGCGGGTCACGAGCTGCTGGGCCGCGAGGTCCCCGAAGTCGCGACGCACGGTGGCCTCGGAGACGCCCAGCGACTCCACCACCTGGGCGACGCTGAGCCGCCCGTGCTCGGCGAGCAGGCCGAGCAGGGCACTCCAGCGCGCGCCGCGGTCCATGCTGCGCCCGTCCGGCTCGCTCACTTGACCGCTCCGGAGGTGAGGCCGCCCACGAGGTGCTTCTCGATGAGGGCGAAGAGGATCACGACAGGGACGATCGCGATGATCGAGGCCCCGAACAGCTGGTCCCAGTTCTGCTCGTAGCCCGTGACGTAGGAGTTGATCCCGACGGTGAGCGGCTTCTTGGCGTCGTCGAGCATCAGGGTCAGCGCCACGACGTACTCGTTCCAGGCTGCGATGAAGGTGAAGATCGTGGCCGTCACCAGACCGGGCAGCGTGAGCGGAAGCATGACCCGCCACAGGGTGCCGAGCCTCCCGCAGCCGTCGAGCTCCGACGCCTCTTCGAGCTCGCGCGGGATCGAGGCGAAGAAGCCGTGCAGGATCCAGATCGCGAAGGCCAGGTTGAACGCCGCGTTCGTGAGGATGAGGGCGAGGTAGGTGTTGACCAGGTTGACCGTGAAGAACTCGCGGTAGATGCCCACCACCAGGGAGGTCGGCGAGAACATCTGGGTGACCAGGACCAGGAACAGGAAGGCCATCCGCCCACGGAACTTGAAGCGTGCGGTGAAGTAGGCCGCCGGGATGGCGACCACGACCACGATCGCCGTGGAGGCGACGGCCACGATCACCGACGTCCGGAGCCAGTGGAGGAAGCGCTCGTCGCCGAGGACCTCGGAGAACGTCGTCCACTTCCACACCTCTGGCAGGACCGAGGGCGGTGTCCGCACCACGTCGCTGCTCGGACGGAACGCGTCGAGCAGCATGACGAGGTAGGGCCAGACGAAGGCGAACGCGACGCCGAGGCCGATGAGGGGCATCGCCCACGGGCGGATGCCGCGCCAGCCGCTCGGACGGGCGGGCTCGGGTGCCGCGCTGCGCGGCATACCCCTGGTCGTGGTCGTGGCGGTCACGACTCCTCCTCGCGCCAGCGGGAGACCCGCAGGTAGACAAGCACCGCCACGAGGATGAGGCAGACGTTGAACAGGCCGGCCGCAGCCGACTGCCCCACGTCCTTCTCCGCGCTCTTGAAGGCGAGCTTGTACATGAACGTGATCGTCGTGTCGTGGCTGAAGCCCGGGTTGGACTCGTTGAGCGTGTAGATGATCGGGAAGCTGTTGAAGACGTAGATCATGTTGAGCACCGTGGCCACGAGGATCGCCGGCCGCAGCAGGGGCAGGGTGATCAGTCGCCAGATCTTCCACGGCGACGCCCCGTCGATCCGGGCCGCCTCGTAGACGTCGGTCGGGATCGCGTTGAGGCCGGCAACGAAGACGTACGCGGTGAACGGGATGGACACGAAGACGCCGACAGCCACCGTCGAGGACATGATCAGGCGGTCGCTCCCGAGGAAGTCGATCGGGGTGTCGACGATGTGCAGGTCGAGCAGCACGGCGTTGAGGGTGCCGTAGTAGTAGCTGTAGATCAGGGTGAACAGGCGCGCGGTGATGACCAGCGACGCCGCCCACGGCACGATCACGGCCCATCGGACCAGCCGGCGACCCCAGAAGTCCTTGGTCAGGAACTGGGCCAGACCCAGGCTGATCAGGATGGTCAGCACCACGACGGCCACGACCCAGACGAGGGTGTTGGTCAGGACCGTGCCGAGGCTCTCGTTGGCCAGGACGTTGCGGTAGTTGTCCAGCCCGGCGTCACCCTTGCGCAGACCGGTGATCGAGTACCGCGAGAGCGAAGCCCGCACGAGCTCCACCGCGGGCCAGACGACCACCCCGAAGATCAGGGCGAGCGCCGGGCCGAGCCACAGCAGCGCGGTCCAGCCGGAGACTCGTCCGCCGCGACCGTGCCGTGCGGACCGGACTCCCCGACGACGGCTCGGCGGCGAGGGCGGGGCGGATGGTGCGGGTGCGGCCGGTTGCCCGACCACACCCGCTCCAGCACCGATGGGCTGGGTCACGCTCAGCCGCCGGCTTCGGCGGACTGCTGGAGCTTGTCCAGGACCGCCTTCGGGTCGCCGGTGACAGCCGTTCCGAGGTTCTGCTGCACCGCGAGCTTGACCTTGTCCCACGTGGGGTCGTCGGTCGGCGTGAGGTGGGCGTTCGGCAGGGTCTCGAGGTAGGTCTTCAGCGCGGCGTCGGAGGAGAACTCCTGGATGCCGGACTTGGTGACCGGCAGGAAGCCCTCTGCCTTGATGAAGGTGTTGACCTGGTCCTTCTGGTAGTAGAGGTCGTAGAACGCCTTGACCGCGTCCTGGTTCCCCTTCTTCTTGAAGGCCATGAGGTAGTCGGTGACGCCGAACGTCTGCGGCGTCCCACCGTCAGCCTTGGTCGGCATCGGCGCCACGGCGTAGTCGACCTTCTTGTCCTTGTCGAGCGTCCCGGCCAGCGGGGAGAAGCCGACGACCATGCCGACCTTGCCGGACGCGAACAGGTCGAAGGCGTCCTGCCGGTTGGACTTGCCGGGGTTGTTCTGGGTCAGCTTCTTGGTGGCCAGGCTCTTGAGGAAGGTCAGCGTCTCGACGTTCTCGGGGCTGTTGATGGCCCACTTGCCGTCCTTCTTCCAGTCACCGCCGTTGTTGAACAGCCAGATCGAGAACTCGCCCTGGGCCTCCTCCGGGCCGAGTGGCAGGCCGTAGCCGATGGTGCCCTTGCCGAGGTCCTTGATCTTCTGGGCGTCCGCCTCGAACTCGGCCCAGGTCTTGGGCGGCGCGGCGATGCCGGCCTCCTTGAAGAGGGTCTTGTTGTAGAACATCGCCCGGGCCGAGCTGAGGTCGGGCATGCCGTACATCTTGCCGTTGTAGGTGCCCGACTTCACGAACGCGTCGAGCAGGTCGGACTTCACCGAGTCGGACAGCACCTCGTCGGAGCTGTACAGCAGGTCGTCCTTGGCGTAGCTCGCGTAGGCGTTGAGGTTGAGGATGTCCGGCGGGTTGTTGTTCTGGACCATCGTCGAGCTCTGCTGGTCGATGTCGTCCCAGCTGACGATCTGCACCTCGAGGGTGTTGCCCGTCTTGGCCTTGTACGCCGTGGCGAACTGGTCCCAGAAGGCCTTGGTGTGGTCCTTGGAGTACTCGGCTGCGACGAGCTTGATCGTCGTCCCCTTCTTCGATCCTCCTCCGCCGTCGGTGGAACCGGCTCCCGTCCCGCCTCCGCAGGCCGCGAGGCCGAGTGCCACGACCGCGGTCCCCGCGATCAGACCTGCAACCGGCAGGTGTCGTCTGGTGCTCACGTCATACCTCACATCTCTCGTGGACGATCAGGCGCCGTTGCCTGACCGGTTCCGCCCCTGATCGCTCCAACATTGATCGTTTCGTAGCGGTTAACGCGCGCTTCGCTCAGGATCAGCGAGGCTCGAGAACACACTGGCCCCACACCGTGGTCCAGTCAAGCCTCCTGGCGGAGGAATTTGAGGCAATCTCAGGCGTCAATCCAATCAAACCGGGGTAAATAGGCCATCCTCTTGACTGATCGAATCTGATGGAAGACCATCTAGTTCGGTCTTATCCACTCACTGAAGGAGTTCCGCGTCGTGTCCACCACGCATCTGGCCGCCGAGATCGCCACCCAGCCCGCCGACTGGCGAGCCGTCCTGAGCCGGGTGCCCGAGGCCCGCGCGGCCCTCCCCTCCGACGGCGCCCGCGTCGCCGTCACCGGGTGCGGGACGTCCTTCTACATGGCCCAGGCGTATGCCGCCCTGCGCGAGTCGGCGGGCCACGGCCACACCGACGCCCATGCGGCCAGCGAGTTCCCGCTCGAGCGCACCTACGACCACGTCGTGGCCATCTCCAGGTCGGGCACGACGACCGAGGTGGTGGAGCTCCTCGAGGCGCTGAACGCCCGCGGACAGGTCACCACCGCCATCGTCGCGACCGAGGGAACCCCGATCCCCTCCCTGAGCACCCACCAGCTGATGCTGCCGGAGGTCGACGAGCGGTCGGTCGTCCAGACCCGCTACGCCACCACGACCCTCGCGCTGCTGCGAGCCACGCTGGGCGAGGACCTCACGAGTGCCATCGCCGACGCCGAGGACGTCCTCGCGCAGGACGCCGACACCGCGTTCGCAGGCCTGCGCGACGTCGAGCAGATCACCTTCGTGGGACGCGGCTGGACCAACGGGCTCGCCCAGGAGGCAGCCCTGAAGCTGCGCGAGTCGGCGCAGTTCTGGACCGAGGCCTACCCCGCCATGGAGTACCGCCACGGCCCCATCAGCATCGCGACCGCGGGACGGGCGACGTGGGCCTTCGGAGAGGTCCCCGAGGGGCTGCCGGAGGACGTCCGCGCCACCGGTGCCCACTTCGAGCACCGGGACATCGACCCCTTGGCCGACCTCGTGCGCCTGCACCGACTCTGCGTCGCCAAGGCGGAGCAGGCCGGCGTGGACCCGGATCGACCCCGGCACCTGTCACGGTCCATCATCCTCACGTGACCCCTGCGACCCCGAGCGCCCACCGCATCCTGCTCACCGGCACCGTCGTCCTGCCGGACCGCGTCGTGGCCGACGGCGCCGTCGCCGTCACGGACACCGTCGTCACGTATGCCGGTGAGCGCAGCTCCCTGCCTCCCGACTGGGTGGGTGTCGCCTCACCCCAGGGGTGGCGTCCGGGGCTGACCCTGCTGCCGGGTCTGGTCGACATCCACTGCCACGGCGGCAACGGTGGCGAGTTCGGGCCGGATGTCGAGAGCGGGCGCAGGGCCGCCGCGCACCACCACGACCACGGTTCGACCACGGTCATCGGGTCACTCGTATCGGCCCCGGCACGGACCCTGCTCGACGGGGCGCACGCCCTGGGCGAGCTGGTGCGCGGTGGCGAGCTGGCCGGCATACACCTCGAAGGGCCGTTCCTGTCCACGGTCCGGTGCGGCGCCCAGAACCCTGCCGCCCTCATCGACGCCGACGTCGCCCTGGTCGAAGACCTGGCCGAGGCGGGCGGGGAGGGTTCGTTCGCCCACATGACGTGGGCGCCCGAGCGCGACGGAGGCGACGCCGTGCCCACGGCACTCGCTCGGGTCGGCGCTCTGGGTTCTTTGGGTCACACCGACGCCGACTACAGCCTCGCCTCGCGCGCTCTGGAATCCCTTGCGGCACAAGGCGCCCGGGGTGGGCTGCCGCTCGTGACCCACCTCTTCAACGGCATGCCACCGCTCCTGTCACGGGCACCGGGACCGGTCGCCGCGTCGATCGCCGCAGCCGCGCGGGGCGAGGCGGTGCTCGAGCTGATCGCCGACGGCGTCCACCTCGACGGTGGCACGGTGCGGATGGTGTTCGACGCCGTGGGAGCCGACCACATCGCCCTGGTCAGCGACGCGATGGCTGCCAGCGGCCTCCCTGACGGCGCCTACTCGCTGGGCGGCCTCGACGTCACGGTCCGCGATCGGGCCGCCCGCCTGACCGACAGCGGGAGCCTCGCCGGCGGGGTGAGCACCCTCGTGGACCAGGTGCGCTGGCTGGTCGACGGGCTGGGCATCCCGTTGGCCGACGCTGTGAAGGCGGCCTCGGCGACCCCGGCGCGGGCGCTGGCGCTGCCAGGGGTCGGGTCGTTGTCAGCAGGATCCGCAGCCGACCTCGTCGTCGTTGACGAGGACCTGTCGGTGCAGCGGGTGCTGCGACGCGGCACCTGGCTCTGACCCACGCCCTTCCACGTCTGGCCGGAGACGGCTCTGGGCCCCTGCCGAGAGGCAGGGGCCCAGAGCTCAGCCTTGCTGAGGGGCTGTCAGCGAACGACCACCGAGACCGCCGCCGAGGCCGAGGGGTTGTAGACCCCGGACCCGTTGTAGGTCGCCGTCAGCTTGTGCGTGCCGCGCGCCAGGACCGGCGCCCGGTAGACGGCCTTGCCCCTGGTCACCGTGACGGTGCCCAGCACCTTCGAGCCGTCCCGGAACGTCACCGTTCCGGTGGCAGCCGACGGGCTGACCGTCGCGGTCAGGGTCGGGCGGTAGCCCTTGAAGAAGTCGCGGTCGTTGGCACTGAGCGAGGTCTTGCTCACCAGCCCCTTGACCGTGACCTTGACGACAGCGGAGGTGCTGGCGTTCGTGATCGCATCTCCGTTGTAGGTGGCCGTCATCGAGTGCGTCCCACGGGTCTGGCCCGACGCGGTCCACATCGCCTTGCCACCGCTGACCGCCACCGTCTTGACGACCTTGCCGCCGTCCTTGAAGGACACCGTCCCGGTTGCGGTGGACGGCGTGACCGAGGCCGTGAAGACCGGCTTGCCGCCGTAGGTGTACGACGTCGAGCTCGAGGTGAGCCTGGTCGACGACGCAGCCTTCACCGCGACGACCTGTGCCCTCGCACCATCGGTGTTGAGGTGGTGGATGAGCAGCAGACCCTGCGGCTTGTCCGAGGAGTACGACGCGTCGTCGCGACGGACATTCAGCACGGCGCCCGGGGCGTCGGTGCTGAGCATCGTGCCGTAGTCGTCGCTGTAGGCCGCCAGCGCGGGCGAGGCCACGCTGAGGGTCATCGGAGCAGCCTCGGAACCCACCGCGTCGACCTGACCGGCCTCTGCGGTGTAGGACTCGACCCAGTACTTGATCTTGGGCGTTTGACCCGCGACCAGACCTGCCTCGCTCAACGCACCCACGGAGACCGGAAGGGCCAGTGAGTCGCTGTTGAAGAGGTTGGTGTCGAAGGAACCGTCGACGTTGTTGACGGACTCCGGGCCGTAGTTGGCTGACGAGTCGAAGATCGAGTGGAACCGGTTCGGCCCAGTACGAAGGTCGACGACGTCCACGACGAAGTAGTCGTAGTCGTCCGTGGTGGACACCCTGGTGTTGTAGGCCACGGCCTCCGGGCCCGGGGTCGACGGGTTGGTGTCGAGGTACACGTCGAACTCGGTGTACGAGGCCGGCGTGCGCCAGGGACCGTAGCTGCTGACCCCGAAGCTGAGCTTCGAGCCGCCGATGTCGGCGGGGGCGTACAAGAAGGCGTCCGAACCCGTACCGACGTAGCGCAGGTCGGCCGAGCGGTCGTCCGCGAAGGCGATGCAGTCGACGACCAGGGCCGAGGAGCAGCTCGGGATCTTCGGGCTGCTGGCCTGCAGCTGGAAGGTGGACACGGTCGACTCGTAGCCGGTCGTGCCAACGCCCTGGGAGACGCCCAGGCCGCCGAGGGCCAGCGTGCCGTTCTTGACCGCACCTGCGCCCGTGACCGTGCTCTTGGCCGCGGCCGCCATGGCCGAGGCCGGGCGGGGAGCGGACCACACCGGCACGCGAAGGGCCGAGCCCGGCGTGAGACCGGCAGGCGTCAGCACCATGCGGCCACTGGCGTCAGCGCGGTAGCTGCGGTCGATGCCGTAGGTCAGCGGGTCCTTTGCCGTGGTGGGGTCCTGGACCGCCGTGAGCGCCGAGCGCGTGATGGTGGCCGTGACCGTGACGTCAGCCGAACCGCCGGCCGCGAGGCTGACCTGGCTGGGGCTGAAGGAGTACGTCACACCCGGGGACGGGTGCGCTGCCTGGTAGCCGATCGTGTACGACGCCGACCCGGTGGGGCGCTTGTTGACGACGTGCACGGTCTTGGTCAGGGTCGTGGTGGCCGCGGTCACGGCAACCGGCCCGAAGGAGACGCTGACGGCACCGGGGGTGTCCTTGACGTAGGCCAGGGTCGTGGTGTCGACGGCGGCGTCGGCCTTGACGCGACCGGAACCGACACGCTCAGGTCCGTAGACCGCACCCCCGTGGTCGGGGCCGACGAAGACGTCCTGGGTCGCCGTGTTCATGATGGCGGCCTTGACCTCCTCGGAGGTCCACGTGGAGTGGGCGCCACGCACGAGGGCGGCTTCGCCGGCCACGTGCGGGGAGGCCATGGAGGTGCCGCTCTCGGCGATCCCCTCGTTGCCCGTGCCGACGGCGACGGAGAACGTGGTCACACCGGGGGCTGCGACGTCGGGCTTGACGTTGCCGGCGATGCCGACGCCCCGCGAGGAGAAGCCCGCGACCTGGTCGACGGCGCCCGGGCTGACGATGGTCACGCTGTTGCGCAGCGCGTTGGTCATCGTCACCTTGACCGGGGTTCCCCCGTCGAGCTGTCCCTTGATCGCGACGGTCGCCTGGTTGACGGTGAGCATCGCCGGGATGTCCACGTCACCGGTCACGCCGGCCGAGAACGCATTCACGTCGCTGCCGAAGATGACCCCGGCTGCGCCGGCCGCCTTGGCCTGACCCGAGCGACCGACCGAGCCACAGCGACGGCCCGTGCCGTCGAACCACTTGGTCATGACGATCTTGCCCACGACCTTGGCCGCATCCGCGGTGGAGAAGGCCGAGCAGCCATCCGTGTTGTTCGTGGCCGAGGCCGTCTGGCTCCAGTCGCCGAGGGTGACGACGTCGGTGTTCGTCAGGCCGGGCTTGGTCGCCCAGTCGTAGGCCACCGACTTCAGGGCGCCGAACACGTTGTCCTGGGTGCCGTCGACGGTGTCGGCCGGCTCGATGCCGCTGGGGCTCTCGACCTTGAGGCCATCGACGACCGAGTCGCGGTCGTCGGACGCGGCGACGGCGAGCACGCGCGTGGCGTTGCCCGGCGAGCCGCCCACCTCGTAGACGTCGCCGCTGTTGCCGATCGAGGCGACGACGACGGTGCCGAGGGCGGCGAGGTTGTTGGACGCGACTGCGTCCGGGTCGTCCGGGGAGCCGTAGCTGGAGCCCAGCGACATGTTGACGACGTCGAGGCGGTCGGACAGGTCACCGTCGCCATTGGGGTCGGCCGCCCAGTCGAGGGCCTGGCCCACGACGCTGGTGTCGCCCTCGCAGCCGAACACCTTGAGTGCGTAGAGCGACGCACCGGGTGCGACGCCGGGACCGATGGCCAGGGACGCGGGGTCGATGTCGGTGGCGTAGCCACCGGTGTAGGTCGCCCCCGCCTTCGTCACGCCGAGACCGGCCGCCGTGCCGCTGACGTGGGAGCCGTGGCCCTCGCAGTCCAGCGGGTTGGGGTCGGGCACCGGAACGGCAACGCCGTCACCGGGGTTGTAGGCGTCACCCGCGAAGTCGTAGCCGCCGACCACCTTGGCGGTGGGCGTGAAGGTGTTCGAGGCCTTGGCGGTGGCGTATGCCGCGCCGGTGCCAGGTCCGCCGAAGTCCGCGTGCGTGTAGTCGATGCCGGTGTCGATGACGCCGACTCGGACGCCTTCACCGGTCTCGCTGCGTCCCTTCCAGACCTCCGGGGCTCCGATGAGCGGCACCGACGAGGAGTTGGACGGGGACTTGGGCGTGATGCGGTGGACCGCCTTCACGCCGGGGATGGCGGCGAGTGCCTTCAGCTTGCTCGCATCGGTGCGCACGGCGATACCGGAGTACAGGGCGTGCGCGCGGTAGAGGGTGCGCGCCTTGGTCTGCGACTCCCCGAAGCGGGCCTCGACCGACGCCTGGGCGCGCTTGATCGTGGCCGTCTGGGTGCGCGCAGCGAGCCGGGCTGCCGAGCCACCCCGCGACCGAGCCTGGCCGTAGGCAGCCGACGCGGGTGCCGGGTCGAGCTCGATCATGACGTCGACCGGGCCCTTGGCACCCACGAGGCTGCGGTCGAGCTTCTCCGCCTGTGACCGCTGGGTGCCCAACCCGAAGGAGCCCGCACCGGTGAGTCCTGCGGGAACCTTGTGGGCGGTCCCGCGGTGCTTGACCGGGCTGGGCTGGGTGCTCGCCATGGCCGGCGCAGCGCTGAGGGCTGCCGCAGCCACTATCGACAGGGCACTGACGCCGACGACAGCTGTGTAGCCGCGGCGCCTTCCCTGAGATTCCATCGACACGTGGTCTCCTTCTGCGCGCGGCCACGACCATTCGCCCCGGGGATCGCCCGTCACGTGTGAAGGACACGCGCCCCCACTGGTTCACCACGCCGTCGCTGAAATTAGGCCATTGCGGCGCGAGCCGGACGCGAATCGCCACAACGCGCACAAAACTTTTTGCGTGTCGGTCCCTCAGCCGGTCGCGGCGGCCGTCTCCAGCCCGCGTGCGGACCTGATGATCGTCACGAACTGGCCCATGATGTCGTTGAGTCCGAAGTCCTTCGGAGTGAAGACCGCGGCCACGCCGAGGGCGCGCAACGCGCGGGCGTCGGTGTCGGGGATGATCCCTCCGACGATCACGGGCACGTCGCCGGCACCTGCCGCTCGCAGGCCGGCGAGGATCTCGGGCACCAGCTCCATGTGCGAGCCCGACAGGATCGAGATCCCGACCAGGTGCACGTCCTCGGCGACCGCGGCTGCGACGATCTGCTCCGGCGTCAGCCGGATCCCCTGGTAGACGACCTCGAAACCGGCATCGCGCGCCCTGACGGCGACCTGTTCGGCGCCATTGCTGTGACCGTCGAGCCCCGGCTTCGCGACGAGGACACGCAGCTTCTCCCCCAGCTCCTCACCGGTTCGGCTGACCTCCTCCCGAACCGCCTTCAGCTCGTCACTGCCGCCGCTGGAGACACCGACCGAACCCGAGACCCCCGTCGGGGCGCGGAACTCGCCGAACTCCTCTCGCAGCGCCTGGGCCCACTCACCGGTGGTCACCCCGGCACGCGCGGCCTCGAGCGACGCCGGCATGAGGTTCGCTCCACTGCGGGCGTCGGCGCCGAGGGCAGCGAGGGCCGCGGCCGCGCGCTCCCGGCCACGCGGCTCGGCGTCACGCCGTTCGCGCCACTCCCGGACAGCCGCTGCCGCCTTGGCCTCCACGTCGTGGTCGACGGTCTGGATGGCCGCGTCCAGGTCCGCCGTGAGCGGGTTGGGCTCGGTGATCTGGAACCGGTTCACGCCCACGACCACGTCCTCGCCGGCCTCGATCCGCTGACGACGCAGCGAGTGCGAGGCCACGAGGGCCGACTTCATGTAACCGCTCTCGACGGCCGGAACAGCCCCGCCCAGCTCCTGCACCCGGGCGATCTCAGCCTTGGCGCCGGCGACGAGCTCGGCCACCTTGCCCTCCACGACGAGGGACCCGGTGAACAGGTCGTCGTACTCGAGCAGGTCGGACTCGAAGGCCAGCACCTGCTGCATCCGCAGCGACCACTGCTGGTCCCACGGTCGCGGCAGGCCCAGCGCCTCGTTCCAGGCCGGGAGCTGCACCGCCCGGGCGCGGGCGTCCTTCGACAGCGTGACGGCGAGCATCTCCAACACGATCCGCTGCACGTTGTTCTCGGGCTGGGCCTCGGTCAGGCCGAGGGAGTTGACCTGGACGCCGTAGCGGAAACGGCGTTGCCTGGCGTCCGTGACGCCGTAGCGCTCGCGGGTCAGCTCGTCCCACAGCTCGACGAAGGCCCGCATCTTGCACATCTCCTCGACGAACCGCACGCCGGCGTTGACGAAGAAGGAGATCCTGGCGACGACCTCGCCGAACCGCTCCGGCGGCACCTGGCCGGAGTCGCGCACCGCGTCGAGCACGGCGATGGCGGTGCACATCGAGTACGCGATCTCCTGTACCGGAGTCGCGCCCGCCTCCTGGAGGTGGTAGCTGCAGATGTTGGTCGGGTTCCACTTGGGGATGTCGGAGACGGTGTAGGCGACCATGTCGGTGATCAGGCGCAGCGAGGGGCCCGGCGCGAAGACGTAGGTCCCGCGGGACAGGTACTCCTTGATGATGTCGTTCTGCGTCGTGCCGGCGAGGGCGCGGACGGCCGCAAGCGGGTCGGCGCCGGTCGCCTCGGCCTGCTCCTCCGCCACGACCTGGTACATCGCGAGCAGCCACATCGCCGTGGCGTTGATCGTCATGGACGTGTTCATCTGGTCCAGGGGGATCTGGTCGAACAGCGCGCGCATGTCACCGATGTGCGAGATCGGGACACCCACCTTGCCGACCTCGCCGCGCGCCAGAGGGTGGTCAGGGTCGTAACCGGTCTGGGTCGGCAGGTCGAAGGCGACCGACAGGCCGGTCTGGCCCTTGGCGAGGTTGCGACGGTAGAGCTCGTTGCTGGCAGCGGCACTCGAGTGGCCGGCATACGTGCGCATCACCCAGGGGCGGTCACGCTCCGGACGGGACGGTGCTGACGCATCGGTCACGGACGCCGGGCTGACGGGCGACGCTGAGGGGGAGGTCGGGACGTCACTGTGCTCAGCCATAGGGCCGAAGGTACCGGCGGCGGTGTGCGCCGAGGGAGCCGTTCAGGCGGTGACGGCCACCACAGTGGCGGCGGGGACGGCCTCGCGGAGCACCAGCGCACGGTCCAGGCGTGATGCACGCAACAGCCGACCGGTGCGCTCCGTCATGTCGACGACGGCCAGCCGGCGACCCGCACGGCGGGCTCGGTTGTAGGCCTCGACGAGGACTCCCAGCCCGGTGGCGTCGCCGATCTCGGCGCCCGCGAGCCTCATGTGGACGTCCCCGCAACCCGTGTCGATGATCTCGTGCAGGAGTAGTCGTACGTCGGGGACGGAGTGCACGTCGATCCGGCCGATGATCGCGACCTCCTGGCCGGTGTGCATGGCACGAACCTGGACCGGAAGAGCCCCGGTAGCGCTGATCGACATGCGAACCCCCTTGTCCGTGAACATTCACCCACAAGGACGCCTGGTTGGGGGGCTTCGGTTGCCGCGACCCAGATCAAGATCTGGTAAAGGTGCTGAGACGGCTCAGACGAAGGGGTCGTCATCCGGCTCACGCGTGACGTCCGCCCCCAGCCCCTGCATGCTCTCGGCGAACCCGGCATAGCCGCGGTCGATGTGCTGGGCACCGCTCACCGTCGTGATCCCGTCGGCCACGAGCCCCGCGATCACCAGGGCCGCCCCGGCCCTGATGTCACTGGCCTCGACCGGCGCTCCCGACAGCGTCTCCACACCGTGGACCATCACGTGGTGGCCGTCGATGCGGGTCTCGGCACCGAGCCGGTTGAGCTCCTGGACGGTGCGGAACCGAGCCTCGAAGAGGTTCTCGGTGATCATCGCCGACCCCTCGGCCACCGCGTTGCACGCCAGGGCGAACGGCTGGAGGTCGGTGGGAAAGCCGGGATAGGGCAGCGTGGCCACGTCGAAGGCCTGCGGTCGACGGCCTCCGGAGTCCACCCGGAACCCACGGTCCGTCGTCGTCACGGTGGCGCCGCTCGCCCTGACCAGTTCCAGCGCACTGAGGAGGTGCTCCGGCCGGGCTCCCACCACCTCGACGTCGCCGCGCGTGGCGGCCGCCGCGAACGCCCAGGTGCCGGCCGCGATCCGGTCGGGGACGACGGCGTGCTCGGTGGGTCGCAGCGACCGGACACCCTCGATGTCGATCACCGACGAGCCGGCCCCGCTGATCCGGGCGCCCATCGCGATGAGCATCTCCGCGATGTCGACGATCTCGGGCTCGCGGGCGGCGTTCTCCAGGCGGGTCGTCCCCCGCGCCAGGACCGCGGCGGTCAGGACGTTCTCGGTGGCGCCGACGCTCGGGAAGTCGAGGCGGATCTCGGCCCCGTCGAGCCCCCCGGGCGCCTCCGCGACGAGGAAGCCGTGGGTGACGTGGACCCTGGCCCCCAACGCCTCGAGTCCTGCGGCGTGCAGGTCCAGGCCACGCGACCCGATGGCGTCACCACCGGGGATCGCGACGTCGGCCGCACCGGTGCGCGCGACCAGCGGGCCCAGCACGGCGGTCGAGGCTCGCAGGGCGCGGACCAGGTCGTAGTCGGCGCGGTGCCCGATCTGGTCCGGCACCTCGATCTCCACGACACCGGCGACGGCGTCGTAGTCGACGGTGCAGCCGAGTCGGCGCAGGAGCTCGGCCATGATCGTCACGTCGAGGATGGCCGGGACGTTGGTCAGCCGGGTGCGACCCACCGCGAGCAGCGCTGCCGCCATGAGCTTGAGGGCGCTGTTCTTGGCGCCCCAGACGGCCACCTCGCCGCGCAGCCTGGTGCCGCCGACGACCCGGAAACGTTCTGCCACCCGCCCACCCTATGCGAGTGCACAGGCACGGGTATGCCGGGTGGTGACGTCCTCGACGCCGCCGTCTGAGAGGCTGCAGCCATGGTCAACCTCACGCGCATCTACACCCGCACGGGCGACGACGGCCAGACCCACCTCGGTGACATGAGCAGGACGAGCAAGACCGACGTGCGGCTGCTCGCGTACGCCGACGTCAACGAGGCCAACGCCGCCATCGGGGTCGCCCTCGCCGCGGGCGAGCTGCCCGACGACATCAGGGCGACCCTGCTGCGGGTCCAGAACGACCTGTTCGACGTCGGCGCCGACCTGTGCACGCCGCTCCAGGAGTCGTACGAGTACCCACCGTTGCGCGTCGAGGCCGCTTGGATCGACGAGCTCGAAACCGACTGCGACCACTACCTCGAACGGGTGGAGAAGCTCCGCTCGTTCATCCTGCCCGGCGGCACCGTGGGATCGGCTCACCTGCACGTCGCCACCACGGTGGTCCGCCGCGCGGAGCGGCAGGCCTGGGCAGCCATCGCGGCCTACGGCGACCAGCCCGGCTCTGGAACCAAGGGCGAGGGTGGCGTGAACGTCCTGACCGCGAAGTACCTCAACCGGCTGTCCGACCTGCTGTTCGTGCTCGCCCGCGTTGCCAACCTCCCCATCGGGGGTGACGTCCTCTGGCAGCCCGGCGGCGGCCGTGCCGAGGGTCCTGGGAAACGGAAGGCCTAGCGCGCACCGACCGCGCCGGCCCCCTGGCGACCAGAGCGCCTGCCCTCAGGCGACGTTGACGTTGAAGCCGGGAGGCGAGCTCTCCAGCCAGCTGCGCATGGCCGTGTAGGCAGAAGGCGCCAGGGCGAGGGAGAAGGTGTCGGTGCCGTAGTGGCAGTCCACGGTCACGGCCTCGGGGAGCCCGGCGATCGTGGTCTCCGGCAGCGTTGGCGGCCCGAGCTCGAGACGGGTCCGGTCCCACGTCCTGGCCGACCGCGGCGACGGGCCGATCAGGGTGTACCACTCGAGGCTGGAGCCCGAGAACCGCAGCAGCCCCAGGCGGTACTGAGACCGACCGTGGGGCTGGAGCGCGCAGAGCATGAGCGGCGCACCGGAGGCGAGCAGCCGGCGCCGCACGAAGATGTACGTGAGCGCGAGGACCGCAAGCAGGATGAGCGCGCCGGCGACGATCTCCGCGGAGATGACGGGCGACATGCTCTCTCCTTCCGAGTGTCCCGGCTGAGTGTCCCGGCGGCTAGGCCTTGAAGGCCGAGGCGTCTACGGCCTCGGCGATGATGATCACCTTGTCGCGGTCGACCGACAGGAACCCGCCGTCGATGGTGGCGGACTGCGAACCCTCGCCGGACTTGATCCGGACCTCACCCTCGACCAGGACGCCGAGCAGCGGGGTGTGGCCGGGCAGGATGCCCAGCTCGCCGTCGACCGTGCGGGCCACGACCATGTCGGCGTCGCCTTCCCAGACCTTGCGGTCCGCTGCGACGAGTTCAACCTGCAGGGTGCTCACGATGTCCTCCGGTGGTACGGCACGAGTGGTGCGTGTGAAGTCTATCGGCCCGCGGTGGGTGCCCCGCCGACCAGTGGTATGCCGTGGGGCCGACCCAGTGCGGCCGGCCCCAGTGGCATTCCAGTTACGTCTCGTTGTCCTCAGGGACGGCGTCCGCCGACCTAGAGGCTCTTCTCGATCTCGGCAGCCTGGCGCTCGACGTCGTCGAGGCCACCACACATGAAGAACGCCTGCTCCGGCACGTGGTCGTACTCGCCGTCGGCGATCTTGGTGAACGCCTCGATCGTGTCGGCCAGCGGCACGGTCGAACCCTCGATGCCGGTGAACTGCTTGGCGACGTAGGTGTTCTGACCGAGGAAGCGCTGGATGCGACGGGCACGGTTGACGAGGATCTTGTCCTCTTCGGAGAGCTCGTCGATCCCGAGGATCGCGATGATGTCCTGGAGCTCCTTGTTGCGCTGCAGGATCTGCTTGACCCGCACCGCGGTGGAGTAGTGGTCCTCCGCGATGTAGCGGCGGTCCAGGATCCGCGAGGTGGAGCTGAGCGGGTCCACGGCCGGGTAGATGCCGAGCGAGGCGATCTCGCGGGACAGCTCGGTCGTCGCGTCGAGGTGGGCGAAGGTCGTCGCCGGGGCCGGGTCGGTGTAGTCGTCGGCCGGCACGTAGATCGCCTGCATCGAGGTGATCGAGTGACCACGCGTCGAGGTGATCCGCTCCTGGAGCGTGCCCATCTCGTCGGCCAGGGTCGGCTGGTAGCCCACGGCGGACGGCATCCGGCCGAGGAGGGTGGAGACCTCGGAACCGGCCTGCGTGAAGCGGAAGATGTTGTCGATGAAGAGCAGCACGTCCTGGTTCTGCACGTCGCGGAAGTACTCCGCCATCGTCAGCGCGGAGAGCGCGACACGAAGGCGGGTGCCCGGCGGCTCGTCCATCTGGCCGAAGACGAGGGCGGTCTGGCCGAGGACGCCGGCCTCCTCCATCTCGACCATGAGGTCGTTGCCCTCACGGGTGCGCTCGCCGACACCGGCGAACACCGACACACCACCGTGGTCGCGGGCGACACGGGCGATCATCTCCTGGATGAGCACCGTCTTGCCCACGCCGGCGCCGCCGAACAGGCCGATCTTGCCACCCTGCACGTAGGGGGTCAGCAGGTCGATGATCTTGATGCCGGTCTCGAACATCTCGGTCTTGGACTCGAGCTGGTCGAAGGCAGGGGCCTTGCGGTGGATGCCCCAGCGCTCCTTGACCTCGAAGGTCTCACCCTCGGCGAGGTTCATGACGTCACCGGTCGTGTTGAAGACCTTGCCGAGCGTCACGTCGCCCACGGGGACCGTGATGGGGCCGCCGGTGTCCTGCACCTGCGTGCCGCGGACGAGGCCGTCGGTCGGCTGGAGCGAGATGGCGCGGACCATGTTGTCGCCGATGTGCTGGGCGACCTCGAGGTTGAGGTTGTTCTTCTCACCCGAGAGCTCGACCGTGGTGGTCAGCAGGTTGTACTGCTCGGGCATCGCGTCGGCGGGGAACTCGACGTCGACGACCGGGCCGATGATGCGGGAGATGCGGCCKATGCCACCGGGGGTGGCGGCCTTGGTCTCTTCAGTGACAGTGGCAGTCATTGGTTTCTCTCTACCTTCTCAACTGGCGTCGGCGAGGGCGTCGGAGCCGCCCACGATCTCGCTGATCTCTTGGGTGATCTCGGCCTGGCGAGCCTGGTTGGCCAGCCGGGTGTACTTCTTGATGAGCTCTTCGGCGTTGTCCGTGGCCGACTTCATGGCCCGCTGGCGCGAGGCCAGCTCGGACGCGGCAGCCTGCAGGAGGCAGTTGTAGATGCGCGCACCCACGTACTTGGGCAGCAGCGCGTCCAACACCTGCTCTGCACTCGGCTCGAACTCGTAGAGGGGCAGGACGTCGTCCTCGGCGGGGGCCTCTTCACCCTCGACCACCTCGAGCGGCAGCATGCGGATGACGTCGGGCTCCTGCGTCACCATGTTGACGAAGCGCGTGAAGACGATGTGGACCTCGTCCACCCCGCCCTCGGCGAAGTCCTGGTTGAACGCGGCGACGAGCGCGTCGCCGATCTCCCGCGCCACCTCGAAGGTCGGCTGGTCGGTGAACCCGGTCCACTCGTCCGCGAACTCACGCTTGCGGAACTTGTAGAACCCCACCGCCTTGCGGCCGACGAGGTAGGGGACGACCTCCTTGCCGGCGCCCCGCAGGTCGCCGATCAGGCGCTCGCTCTCCTTGAGCACCGAGGAGCTGTATGCGCCGGCCAGACCGCGGTCGGACGTCACCACGAGGACCGCCGCACGGCGGACGTCCTCGTGCTCGGTGGTCAGCGGGTGGTCGACGTTGGAGAAGGTCGCGACGGCCGAGACCGCTCGGGTCAGGGCGCGCGCATAGGGCGAGGACTCCCGCACCCGCTGCTGCGCCTTCACCACGCGGGAGGCTGCGATGAGCTCCATGGCGCGCGTGATCTTCTTGGTCGCCTGGACGGACCGGATGCGCTGGCGGTAGACCCGCATCTGCGCTCCCATATGTTGCCGCCTCTCTCAGTTTCGTGTCGTCGTGTGCTGCACGTCTTGGTCCTGCACTGTCGGGTATGCCGCGTGGGCGGCACGGTCGCTGCGGTGCCGGGTGCGCACGAGGTGCGCACCCGGCATACCGGTCAGCGCTTCTGCTTGACGATCTTCTCCTGCTCGACGTCGTGCTCGAGCGCACCCGGGTCGGCCTCGTGGCCCACGGGGGTGTTCTCGGCGCCGGACGCCTGGAACTGCTCCTTGAACTTGGTCACGGCCTCTTCGAGTCCGGCGCGGGTCTCGTCCTCGAACTTCTTGGACTCGCGGATCGCACTCAGCAGACCGGACTTCTCGCGGCGCAGGTAGTCCAGGAACTCGCTCTCGAAGCGGGACACGTCCTCGACGGCGACGGAGTCGATCTGACCCGCGGTGCCGGCCCAGATGGACACGACCTGCTCCTCGACCGGGAACGGCGCGGCCTGGCGCTGCTTGAGGAGCTCGACGAGGCGGGCACCCTTCGCGAGCTGGGCGCGGGAGGCCGGGTCGAGGTCCGAGGCGAACATCGCGAAGGCCTCCATCGCGCGGAACTGCGCGAGGTCGAGCTTCAGACGACCGGAGACGTCCTTCATGGCCTTGATCTGCGCGGCGCCACCGACTCGGGAGACGGAGACACCCACGTCGATCGCGGGACGCACGTTGGCGTTGAACAGGTCGGCCTGGAGGTAGATCTGGCCGTCGGTGATGGAGATGACGTTGGTCGGGATGTACGCCGAGACGTCGCCGGCCTTGGTCTCGATGATCGGCAGACCGGTCATCGAGCCCGCGCCCAGGTCGTCGGAGAGCTTGGCGCAACGCTCGAGCAGGCGGGAGTGCAGGTAGAACACGTCACCCGGGTAGGCCTCGCGGCCCGGCGGGCGGCGCAGCAGCAGCGACACGGCGCGGTAGGCCTCGGCCTGCTTGGACAGGTCGTCGAACACGATGAGGACGTGCTTGCCCTGGTACATCCAGTGCTGGCCGATAGCCGAACCCGTGTAGGGCGCGAGGTACTTGAAGCCCGCCGAGTCGGACGCGGGGGCCGCGACGATCGTGGTGTACTCCAGCGCGCCGGCCTCCTCCAGGGTGCCGCGGACGGCAGCGATGGTGGAGCCCTTCTGGCCCATGGCGACGTAGATGCAGCGGACCTGCTGCTCCGGGTCTCCGGAGTCCCAGTTCTGCTTCTGGTTGATGATCGTGTCGACCGCGACCGTGGTCTTGCCGGTCTGGCGGTCACCGATGATGAGCTGGCGCTGGCCGCGACCGATGGGGGTCATGGCGTCGACGGCCTTGAGGCCGGTCTGCAGCGGCTGGTGCACCGACTTGCGCTGGACCACGGTGGGCGCCTGGAGCTCGAGGGCGCGACGCTCGGTCGTCTCGATCGCGCCGAGGCCGTCGATCGGCTGGCCGAGGGGGTTGACCACGCGACCGAGGAACGCGTCGCCGACCGGGACCGACAGGACCTCTCCGGTGCGCTTGACCTCCTGGCCCTCCTCGATCTTGGAGAAGTCACCGAGGATGACCACACCGATCTCGTGGACGTCGAGGTTGAGCGCGAGGCCCAGCGTGCCGTCCTCGAACTCGAGCAGCTCGTTGGTCATGCACGACGGCAGGCCCTCGACGTGCGCGATGCCGTCACCGGCGTCGCTGACCCGGCCGACCTCTTCGCGCGAGGCCGTCCCGGGCTCGTAGGACTGAACGAAGTTGTCCAGCGCGTCCCGGATCTCCTCCGGACGGATCGAAAGCTCCGTCATGTGATCTCTTCTCCTCGATTGCTGGCCCGGTGGGTCGGGCCAAAGTCTGTGGTGTGGTCCAGCTTCTTCAGTTGTGGTGCGGTATGCCGCGTTCTTGGTGTCGTGGCGCTGGGGCGGTGGGTCAGCCGGCGATGTGCCGGCGGGCCTCGTCCAGGCGCCGCAGCACGGTGCCGTCGACGACCTCGTCACCGACCTGGACCCGGATGCCGCCGAGGACCTGCTCCTCGATGACGACCTGGAGCAGGACCGGCTTGCCGTAGATGGTCTGCAACGCTGCGGACAACCGGTCGCGCTGCTGCTCGGTGAGGTCGGTCGCAGCCGTCACGACCGCGGTGATCTGCTCACGACGCCTGGCCGCGAGACCGAGGTAGTGCTCGAGCGTGCGGTCCAGCTTGCGACCACGCGGATGCAGCACGGCCTGGCGAGCCAGGTGCACCGTCTCCTCGCTGGCCTTGCCGTCGAGCAGCTGGCTCACCACGCCGGCCTTGGCGTCGACGTCGCCCTGGCGGTTGGTGAGGCGGTCGCGGAGCTCGGGGCTGCCCGCCACGATGCGCTCGAAGCGGAACAGCTCGTCCTCGACCCGGTCGATCCGGCCGGCCTTCTCGGCGCCCGCGAGGATCGACGTGACGGCAAGCTCCTCGAGGGTGTCGGACAGGTCACGCTCGGTGGACCAGCGCTGCCCGACGAGGTTCTTGACCACGACGATCGCCTCGGCAGAGACCTTGCCTTCGAGCAGGCGCTCGGCGAGGGTCTGCTTCTCGACGCCCTCGCGGGACGGGTCGGCGAGGGCGCGGCGAAGGGTGGCCGACCCGTCGATGACGCCGACGACCGCGAGCAGCTCGTCACCGAGCGCGCGACGGTCTGCCCCACCGGCGAGCGCGGCGTCGAGCGCCTTGCTCCCGGCGATGGCGGCCGCACGCGACGATCCACGCATCAGGCGTCCTCCCCGACCTTCTCGGGCTGGATCTCCCCGGCCTCGAGCTCGGCCAGGAACCGGTCGACGATGCCCTTCTGGCGGGTCTCCTCGTGCAGCGACTCACCCACGATGCGGCTGGCCAGGTCGGTCGACAGGCGACCCACCTCGGCACGCAGCGAGACGACCGCCTGCTGGCGCTCGGCCTCGATCTGCTTGTGGGCCGCCTCGGTGATGCGCGCCGCCTCGGTCTGCGCGTGACCGCGCATCTCCACGACGATGGCCGCACCCTGCTCGCGAGCCTCCTCGCGGATCCGCGCAGCCTCGGCACGAGCCTCGGTCAGCTGGGCCTGGTACTGCTCCAGTGCCGCCTGGGCCTGCTGCTGGGCCTCCTCGGCCTGCTGCATCCCGCCCTCGATCGCGGCGGTGCGCTCGGCGTACGCCTTCTCGAGGTTGGGCACGACCTTGGTGGCCACGACCCAGTACAGGATCGCGAAGGCGATGACGCCGAAGATCAGCTCACCCCAGAGGGGCAGGATCGGCAGGCGTTCGCCGGTCTTGTCCTCGGCGGCGGCCGCGACAACCACCTGCGTGATGCCGGTGAAGTGCTGCACGGGTTCTCCTAGTGCTGTGGTGCCAGGGGGCGTTGGGCTGGGTGGTTCGGCTTACTTGAAGACGAACGCGAGAACCAGACCGAAGATGGCCAGCGCCTCGGCGAGGGCGAAGCCGAGGATGGCGATGCCCTGGAGGACGCCGCGCGCCTCGGGCTGGCGGGCGACACCGTTGATGTAGGCGGCGAAGATCAAGCCGATGCCCACACCGGGGCCGATCGCAGACAGGCCGTAGCCGAGGATGGCGATGTTGCCAGTCATGTCAGAGGTCCTCTTTCGGTTATCAGATCCGTCGGCACCTCGCCGAGCGGGAGTTCGTGTGGCGTATTCAGTTGTGGGTCTGGCGGTCCTGCACCGAGCCTCGAGGCCCGGACGATCTCAGTGCTCGTCGGCGAGGGAGCCGGCGATGTAGGTGGCTGCGAGCAGCGTGAAGATGTAGGCCTGCAGGAACTCGATCAGTCCCTCGAAGGCGGTCAGCACGAAGGCCATGCCGAAGGAGCCGACGCCCGCGACCTTGAGCCCGAGCCCGCCGTGGATCAGCATGTACTCGCCACCGGTGATGAACAGCAGCAGCAGCATGTGGCCGGCGAACATGTTGCCGAAGAGTCGCAGCGCGAGCGTCAGCGGGCGGGTCACGAAGTAGGTCAGCAGCTCGAGCGGGATGATCAGCACGTAGATGCCCTTGGGCAGTCCCGGCGGGATCATGTGCTTGACGTGTCCCCATGCGCCGTTCTTCTTGATGCCCACAGCGTGGTAGATCACGAAGACCAGCAGGGTGAGCGCGATCGGGAAGCCGATGCGGCTCATCGTGGGGTACTGGATCGGCGGGATGATGCCGAAGAGGTTGTTGACCAGGATCAGCATGAACATGCTGAACAGCAACGGGACGAACTTGAGGAAGTCGTGGCTGCCGATGATGTCGCGGGCCACGCCGTTGCGCACGAAGTTGTAGGCGTTCTCGGTGACCCACTGGCCCTTGCCCGGAACGACCGCTGCACGCTTGGTCGTCGCCACGAGGAACCACGCGATCAGGCCCACGGAGATGGCCAGGACCACCATCGGGCGGGTGATCGCGAAGTCGCCGTGCCCGATCAGGGGCTGGTAGAACTCGGCCGGCGTGGGGGCGTGGAAGCCCTCGCCCTCACCGCCCTCGGCAGCCAGGCTGATGGTGCCCAGCACGTTCAGACTCACAGGTTCTCCTTGAGCTTTGCGTTCGAAACAGTCCACGGGCCAACGAAGGCAGCGTTCTCGCGCCCGGGCCCGGCATACACAGGGGGGAGCTGACCTGCGGAAGTCATTGCGTACCGTACCGGAACCACACGAGGTACAGCGACAGGGCCATCCCACCCACGATCCCTACGGCAACCAGCCACGTCGTGCCCAGCCAGCGGTCCAGTCCCCACCCTGCCGCGCCGAACATCGCCGGCCCGGTGATGAGGTAGGACACGACGTTCCACATCCGTGCTTCGTCGAGTCGCTGATGACCCGAGTCTGCCTGCTGCAGCGGTGTCTGCCGGGACTCCGGCGACGGCTGCGAGGACGGTGTGGTCACGGTGAGCTCCCATGGTCATGTGGCCGAGCCCCCATCCTGCCCGGTTTCCTGCGGTGCGTCGAAAGCAAGCCTGCGGGAACGGACGAAGGCGATCACCTGGAACACCTGCCACACCAGCGCGACGGCGAGGACGGCGACACCGAAGGCGGTGCCGTCCAGCCAGGACGCGTCCTGCAGGGCGATGATGACGAGCAGCAGGAAGATCATCTGGCCCATGAAGACGGCCAGGGCGCTGGCGAGGAAGCGCAGGGGGTCTGACGCCCCACCCAGCCGGCGCATGACCAGCAGGCCGAGCGCGAAGAAGACCATGGCGATGGCGAAGCCGAGGGCAGCGCCCAGGGCCGCCTTGCCACCGCCCACGACGGCCGCCACGACGACGGCGACCGGTCCTACGGCCAACGTCGGCAGGAAGGCCCCACGCAGCATCACCGCGAACGGGTCGCGGTCGGTCTGCGGAGCTGCGCTCATCGGTCTGGCCTGCCTGATTCGTCGGGGCTGCGGTGCCTGGCGAACGGGGTGGTCTGCACCCTCCTTGGGGTGCTTGTGAAAGGTATCACAAGCACCCCAAGGCCCGCCACGGCAGGGTCCCCGTCCGTCGTCGAGCCGGCTCGGAGCCCCGTCACACGACGCAGCCCACCCCGCTTAGGGCGGGGTGGGCAGCGTGGACGCGGACGGCGGACGGCTGGCCGCCGCAGGCCACCACAGGCGTCGTGTCAGACGGCCCTGCGGACGCCCAGCAGCCGGCGCACGGTGCCGAAGACACCGAGGGCGGCGAACGCGAGGAACATGACCAGGTCGGTGCCGTAGGACTTCAACACCTCGCCGTAGAACAGGTTCGCGCTGACGAACTCGACCACCGAGGGGTAGCCCGCCGCCTGGCCCTCGGGCGTGTTGTAGGCCTCGACCAGGTCGGCCGCGACGATGGCGAAGAAGGACGCCGCGACGCCCCCGACGATGACCGCCAGCAACGGAAGCCAGCCCTTGCGGGGAGCGGCCCCGGCCCCCCTGACGTAGAGCCACCCCGCCACGCCGGCGATGAGGAAGCTCGTGATGGAGGCGATGAAGCCCAGCTTCCAGATGAGCACGGATGCGGCCATGCCCAGCGGAATCGCCGCCAGCGAGAACAGGATTCCGCGCGGCACGATCTCGACTGGCTCTTGCGTGAAGCCACTGGCCGGGAACGACGAGTACTCCGCATGGGCCGTGGCCTCGGGTGGGACGGGTTGGTTGTGGTCGGACAGGCTCATGGACTCCCCCTGGAGTGCGGCACGGCGGTGTGCTCGGGCGGGCGGGTGGTGCGGGCGGGTGGTGCGGGCGCCGAGGCTCTTCAGTTCGGCGGTTGCACCGTAGGGCCACAGAGGGAGGGCCCGCGCGGATATCGGCAAAATTCGGGCACCGATAGCCTGCCGACATGTCAGCCACTCCCCCGACCGGTGACGCCCTCCTGGGCCGGTTCGTCCGCCTCGACGTGATGGCGCCCGGCGACGCGGAAGGCCTGCACGCGGTCTACACCGACCCGGCCGTCTACGACCAGGGCTTCATCATGCGACCGCCCCCGGCCGACCTCGCCGCCACCCGCGCGGACACCGCCGGGAACATCGCGGCACACGCTGCCGGCCGCACGGCATACACGGTCCGGCTCACCGGCGAGGGTGGGCTCGGCGAGGCCGGCACGATCGTGGGCACCTCGTCGCTCGGCGACGTCGACCTCGAGAACGAGCGGGCGCACCTCGGCTGGACCATGTACGCCTCCCGCTGGTGGGGCACCCAGGTCAACCCCGAGTGCAAACTGTTGCTCCTCGGGCACGCCTTCGACTGCGGGTTCGGTCGGGTCAAGATCCAGACCGACGCGGTCAACCTGCGCTCGCAGGCGGCCATCGCCAAGCTCGGTGCCACCCGTGAGGGCATCCTGCGACGGCACACCAAGCGCGCTGACGGCAGCTTCCGCGACACGGTGGTCTTCAGCGTGCTGGCGCAGGAGTGGCCGTCCGTGCGGGCCGGCCTCGAACGACGACTGGGTATGCCGGGCGGCTAGCTAGCTGGCGGCGTCAGTCAGCTTCGGGCGGTGTCCCGGGACGGACCACCGGGGCAGCCAGATGGTCAGCACCCCGGTGACGACGACGGCGGCCAGCACTCCCCCGCCGGCGACCCTGGCGTCGTCGATGAAGATGAAGCTCACCGACCCGAGCGCGGCGACCGCCGCCCACAGCCACAGGAGGAACACCGCGCGGCGGTGACCGTGACCGAGCTGGAGCATGCGGTGGTGCAGGTGCTGCTTGTCCGGGTGCCACGGTCGCTCACCGCGCCGGGTCCGGCGGACCACGGCCAGCAGGATGTCGACCAGAGGCAGCAGGATGATGGCCGCAGGGACCACCAGCGGCAACAGGGTCGCCGCGACAGGGTTCGTGCTCACCTGCGCGGGCGTGACGTTCCCCGTGGTGGAGATCGTCGCGGCGGCGAGCAGCAACCCGAGCAGCAGGGCGCCGGAGTCGCCCATGAAGAGCCGGGCCGGGTGGTAGTTGTGCGGGAGGAACCCGACGCAGCAGCCGATCAGCGCCGCCGAGATGAGGGTCGCCGACGAGAAGACGTTGGGCGGGTCGTAGCTGCGCGAGATGCCGTAGCTGTAGATGAAGAACGCCGCACCCGCGATGACGACGACGCCGGCGGCCAGCCCGTCGAGGCCGTCGATGAAGTTGACGGCGTTCGTGAACAGCACGACGGCAAAGACCGTCAGCCCCACCATGATCGGCTGCGGGAGCACGGTCACGCCGCCGATCGGCAGCTGGTAGAGCAGCACCCCGCTGAAGGCCATGATCCCCGCGGCGATCATCTGGCCGCCCATCTTGGTCAACCAGTCCATCTCACGGATGTCGTCGATCGCGCCGATCACGCACACGATGCCGGCGCCCACGAGCACCCCGCGGAGCTCTGGCCCCAGCCGGAAGACCTGGCCGAGGAACGGCAGGTGGCTCGCCGCGACCATCGAGGCGGCGAACCCCAGGTAGATCGCCACTCCCCCGAGCCGCGGGATCGGGGTCGAGTGGACATCCCGGTCACGCACCGGCGTGAAGGCGCCCGTCCGCACCGCAACAGCGCGCATCAGCGGCGTCGCGGCATACGTGATCACCGCGGCGACCATCAGGACGAGGAGGTACTCGCGCACCTAGGCGTGTCTCCCAGAGCTCGGGTGGGTCGGGACTCAGCCTCGAGGGTAGGCCGGGAACCTGGTGACGAGGTCCGTGACACTGGCGCGGACCTCCTTGGAGACGGCGTGGTCGGGGTCGGCGTCACCCTCCGTGACGGCCTTGGCGATGAGTTCGGCGATCTCGCGCATCTCGTCGGTGCCCATGCCCTGGGTGGTCACGCACGGCGTGCCGACGCGGATGCCGCTGGCGATGTTGGGCTTCTGCGGGTCGAACGGGATGGCGTTCTTGTTGAGGACGATGCCCGCGGCGTCGGCCCGCGCCTCGGCGTCGGCGCCGGTGACGCCCACACCCTGGAGGTCGTGCAGGCTCAGGTGGGTGTCCGTGCCGCCGGTCGTCGGACGGATCCCCCGCTCACCCAGCGAGGTCGCGAGGACAGAGGCGTTCTCGATGACCTGCTTGGCGTAGGCCTGGTACTCAGGAGTCGCGCACTCCTTGAAGTTGACCGCCTTGGCCGCGATCGTGTGCATCTGGGGGCCGCCCTGCATCATCGGGAAGACGGCCTTGTCGAGCTTGGCCGCGTGCTCCTCCTTGCAGACGAGAGCGCCCGAGCGTGGTCCGCGCAGCACCTTGTGGGTCGTGAAGCTGACGACGTCGGCGTAGGGCACGGGGCTGGGGATCGCCTTGCCTGCGACGAGGCCGATGAAGTGGGCGGCGTCGACCCAGAAGATCGCGCCGATCTCGTCGGCCAGCTTGCGGAAGAACTCGAAGTCGATGAGCCGTGGGATCGCCGACCCGCCGGCGAGGATGACCTTGGGTCGGTGCTCCTTGGCGAGGCGCTCGACCTCGGCGTAGTCGATGTTCTCGGTCTGCTTGTCGACGCCGTAGTGCACGGCATTGAACCACTTGCCGGAGAACGACACCTTGGTGCCGTGCGTGAGGTGGCCGCCCATCGGCAGGGCCATCGCGAGGATGGTCTCGCCGGGCTGCATGAACGCGCCGTAGACCGCCTGGTTGGCGCTGGCGCCGGAGTGCGCCTGGACGTTGGCGTGGTCGGCGTCGAACAGGGCCTTGCACCGCTCGATCGCGAGGATCTCGGCCTTGTCGACCTCGGAGCAGCCGCCGTAGTAGCGGCGACCCGGGTAGCCCTCGGCGTACTTGTTGGACAGCGTGGAGCCCAGTGCCGTGAGCACCTGGGGGCTCGACATGTTCTCCGACGCGATCAGCTGGAGACCTCCGCGGATGCGGTCGAGCTCGGAGACGAGCACCCCCGCGATCTCGGGATCGAACGACTCGAGGGCACCGAAGTCGGAACCGTAGAAGGTGTCAGCGCTCATGGGTGTCTCCTGGCAGGGGGCTGTCGACGGTGGGATCCGCAGGCAACTCTATTGCCTCGTCGTGCGCGACCTCGGGGGTGCCCGACGCGTCGTCCTCCGAGGCGTCCTCGGTCTCGTCCTCGGTGTCGGTGTCGCCCTCGGTGTCGGTCTCGGTCGTGTCCTCGGTCTCGAGCACGGCCCTGATCTGCTCGACGGTGATGGCTCCCGCCCTGAGCAGGACGAACTCCTCGCCGGTGCAGTCCAGGATCGTCGACACCTCGGTGCTCGTGGTCGGCCCGCCGTCGAGGTAGACGGTCACGGCAGCACCGAGCTGGGAGGCCGCCGCCGTGACTGTCGTGGCCGCCGGCTGGCCGGTGAGGTTGGCGCTGGTCACCGCCATCGGCCCCACCTCGCTCAGCACTGCGAGCGCGATGTCGTCCTGGGGCATCCGCAGCGCGACGGTGCCGTTGGTCTCGCCCAGGTCCCACATCAGCGAGGACTGGGCCTTGAAGACCAGGGTGAGTGGCCCTGGCCAGAACTCGCGGATCAGGTCGCGCGCCCAGGCCGGCACGTCGGTCGCCAGCCCGTCGACGGTGCGCACGCTGGGCACCAGCACCGGCGGAGGCATCTCGCGACCGCGCCCCTTCGCAGCGAGCAGGGACGCCACCGCCTCGGCCGAGAACGCGTCGGCACCGACGCCGTAGACCGTGTCGGTGGGCAGGACGACGATCTCCCCGGCGCGGACCGCCTCGACCGCCTTGGCGACGCCCTCGACACGGCCTTCTTCGGTGCTGCAGTCATAGACCGGACTCATGCTCGCCAGCCTAGGACCCGTCGCAGGTCAGTACGTCAGGTGGCCGAGGGCAGGGCCCCACGAGCGGCGGCACCATGTCGGGATGAGCAACACCACCTTGCCCCCCACGACGCCCCCGCCGACGACTCCGACCACCGACGAGCTCGCTGAACGGATCTTCGGGGCCCTGCTCGGCACCGCCGACATCATGTCCATCTACCTCGGGGACCGGCTCGGCTGGTACCGCACCCTGGCCGCTGACGGACCGGCCACCGCACCGGACCTCGCCGAGCGCACCGGCACCCACCCACGGTACGCGCGCGAGTGGCTGGAGCAGCAGGCCGTGACGGGCCTGCTGGCCCTCGACCGCCCCGACGACGACCCTGACGCCCGCGTCTACTCGATCCCGGCGGCCGCCCAGGAGGTGCTGACGGACGAGAGCAGCCTGAGCTACCTGGCGCCACTGGCGCGCATGTTCGCGGCCGTGGGTCCGCAGCTCGGCGGGTTGCTCGACGCCTACCGTCACGGCGGTGGGGTGAGCTGGGACCAGCTCGGGACCGATGCCCGTGAGTCCCAGGCCGACGCCAACCGGCCGTGGTACGAGCTGCGGCTCGCTGACGCCCTGGCCGCGGTCCCGTCCGTGCACGATCCCCTGTCGGCTCCCGGGGCAACGATCGCCGATGTCGGCTGCGGGGCCGGCTGGTCCAGCATCGCGCTGGCCAAGGCCTATCCCGGCGCCACGGTCCACGGATACGACATCGACGCCCCTTCGGTGGCGATGGCCACCGCCAACGCCACGGAGCAGGGCGTGGCCGACCGGGTCACATTCACGGTCGGTGACGCCGCGGGCATGCCGGTGGGGCAGTTCACCGCGGCGTTCGCCTTCGAGTGCGTCCACGACATGCCCCGCCCGGTGGAGGTGCTGGCAGCCGCACGGGCCTCGCTGGCGCCGAACGGCTTCATGGTGGTGATGGACGAGGCGGTCGCCGAGGAGTTCGCGCCGGACGGCGACGAGCTCGAGCGCGTCATGTACGGCTACAGCCTGCTGATCTGCCTCCCGGACGGCATGTCCGGCCACGACAGCGTCGGCACCGGCACGGTGATGCGTCCCTCGACCCTTCGTCGCTATGCCGAGCAGGCCGGCTTCAGCTCCCTCGAGGTGCTGCCGGTCGAGGACTTCGGGTTCTGGCGGTTCTACCTGTTGCGCTGACGGCCGTCGGGTCGGGCGAGGCTGTCGTCTCGACCCGGCCGCGGCGCCGGGGTCAGGCCCGGATGGCGGTGGTGGCTCGCGGACGACCGGTCAGGTCGTCGTGGTCGGCCACCTCGGTCCACTCGCCGGTCCGGCGCAGGGCGCCCGGCAGCGTGACTCCCTGGCTGTCGGCGTGCTCGATGACCAGCAACCCACCGTGGCGCAGCAGCACAGCCGCGCGCGCCGCAACAGCCAGGGGGATGGCAAGACCGTCCTCGCTGCCGCCATAGAGCGCGAGCTCGGGATCGTGGTCGCGGACCTCGGGATCGAGCGGCACCATGCCGAGCGGGATGTAGGGCGGGTTCGACACGACCACGTCGACCGTCCCCTCCAGCTCGGGGAGGGCCTCGGTGGCGTCGCCCTGCCGCAGGTCGACGGCGAGGCCGGAGTCGGCGACGTTGCGCTCGGCCCAGGCGTGCGCCTCGCGACCCAGCTCCACGGCATACACGGTCGCGGCCGGCACCTCGTCGGCGACCGCGAGCGCGATCGCGCCCGAACCGGTGCACAGGTCCACCACGAGCGGCGCCTCCAGTGCGAGTGCGGCGTCGATGGCCAGCCCGGCGACGAACTCGGTCTCGGGCCGCGGCACGAAGACGCCGGGCCCCACGCTGAGCTCGAGCCGGCGGAACCCCGCCCGCCCGGTCAGGTGTTGCAACGGGATCCGTGCACCACGTTCCGCGACGAGACCTGCGTAGCGATCGAGGAAACCGGGATCGGCCTCGTCGAGCATCACCATGCGACGCCTGACCTCCGCGACATCGCTGCCGAGGGCGAACGCGGCCAGGGCGACGGCGTCCGCCTCGGGCGAGGGCACACCCTCCTCGGCGAGCTCAGCCGTGGCCCGCACGACCTCCGATCGCAAGGTCGTCACTGACCGGCGCCCTCGGCGACGGCCGCCATCTGGGCGGCCTCGTCGGCGTCGACGGCGGACTGGACCACTGCCTCGAGGTCGCCGTCGAGCACGGCGTCGAGGTTGTAGGACTTGAAGCCCGTGCGGTGGTCGGACAGCCGGTTCTCGGGGAAGTTGTAGGTGCGGATCCGCTCCGAGCGGTCGACCGTGCGGATCTGGCTCCGTCGGGCCGCACTCGCCTCGGCGTCGGCGGCCTCCTTGGCGACCGCATGGAGCCGGGCGCGCAGCACCCGCATCGCCGACTCCTTGTTCTGGAGCTGGCTCTTCTCGTTCTGGCAGGACACCACCACCCCCGTCGGCAGGTGGGTGATCCGCACGGCCGAGTCGGTCGTGTTGACCGACTGGCCGCCGGGCCCGGACGAGCGGTAGACGTCGATCTTGAGGTCGTTGGCGTCGATGGTGACCTCGACCTCCTCCGCCTCGGGCATGACCAGGACCCCGGCCGCGGACGTGTGGATCCGGCCCTGGCTCTCCGTGACGGGCACCCGCTGCACGCGGTGCACGCCGCCCTCGTACTTCAGCCTCGCCCAGGGGCCCTCCCCCAGCGCCGGCGTGCCCTTGGCCTTCACCGCCACCTGAACGTCCTTGTAGCCGCCCAGGTCGGACTCGGTCGCGTCGATGACCTCGGTCTTCCACCCGCGCCGCTCAGCGAACCGCAGGTACATCCGCAGCAGGTCGCCCGCGAACAGGGCCGACTCCTCGCCACCCTCACCGGCCTTCACCTCGAGGATCACGTCGCGGTCGTCGTCGGGGTCGCGCGGGATGAGCAGCCTGCGGAGGGTGCCCTCGGTCTGGGTGAGACGTGCCTCGAGCCCGGGCACCTCGGCGGCGAAACCCTCGTCCTCCTTGGCGAGCTCGCGCGCGGCCGCCAGGTCGTCGGTCGCGGCATGCCACGCGTGGTATGCCGCGACGGTCGGCGCCAGCGCGGCATACCTCTTGTTCAGCTTGCGGACCAGATTCTGGTCGCCGAAGACCTCGGGATCCGCCAGCTGCTTCTCGAGGTCGGCATGCTCCTGGACGAGCGCTGCAGCGGACTCCAACATGAGGGCTCCTGAGGTCGTGCGGGTGGTGGTGCCGGGTGGTGGTGCGCGGACGGCGACGTGGCAGGAACGGCGAGGCGGGGAAAGCAATGCGCCGGCCCTGACCCCAGAGGTCAGGACCGGCGCATCGGGAAAGCTACTTGCTCTCGGCAGCAGCCTTCTTGCCGTAGCGGGCCTCGAACCGGGCCACGCGGCCACCGGTGTCGAGGATCTTCTGCTTGCCGGTGTAGAACGGGTGGCACTGCGAGCACACCTCGGCGCGGATCTGGCCGGAGGTCGCGGTGCTGCGAGTGGTGAACGTGGACCCACAGGTACAGGTGACCGTGGTCTCGACGTACTCGGGGTGGATGTCCTTCTGCAAAACGTGCTCCTTGAGTCATGTGGCCGGGTCGGCTGGGCGGGTTGCCCTGGACGTGTCCATGCCGTGAACCGGTCAGCAGTCAAGTGTGCCAGAGAGCGGCGCACATCTCCTAAACGGTGGACAGGGTGCCGACATTCCCCGTCGGCAGGGCCACCCGGATGACGGTCCCCTCGCCCTCGACCGAGTCGATGGACAGCTCGCCACCGTGGCCCTCGACGATGGCCCGGACGATTGCCAGGCCCAGACCCGTGCCGGGGATGGCGGCAGCTGTGGCGTTCGAGGCGCGGAAGAAGCGGCCGAACAGCTGCGGCAGGTCCCCCTCGGGGATGCCGATGCCGGTGTCGGCCACCGTGACGACGACGCGACCGTTGGCTTCCGCTGCGCCGATGGTTGCCTGCCCGCCGGACCTGGTGAACTTGACCGCGTTCGACCCGAGGTTGATGAGACTGCGCTCCAGCTGACCCCGGTCGACCCGGATCAGGAGCTGGGGGTCGATGGGTTCGACGACCAGCGTGACGCCGGCCGCGTCGGCCACGGGGCGCAGCATGTCGGCAACGTCCGCCACGAGCTCGTCCACGGCGACTTCCTCGACCGAGGACTGCAACCCGGTGGCCTCGATCTTGTTGAGCACGAGGAGGTCCTCGATGAGGCCCCGCAACCGGTTGGCGTTGCGTCCGATGATGTCGAGGGCACCACGTTGTCGCGTGGAGAGGTCACCGAAGTCACCGTCCTCGAGGAGCTCGAGGTAGCCGTTGATGGAGGTCAGCGGGGTCCGCAGCTCGTGCGACACGGTGGCCATGAAGTCGGTCTTCTGGCGATCGAGTGCGGTGAGCTGGTCGACCTGCGCCTCGCGCATCTCGCGCAGCCGAAGGTCGACGATGGACTGGGCGACGTAGCCCGCACACTGCTGGACGGCCTGGATCTCGTAGCGGCGCCAGCGCCTCGGGGTGTCGACGGTCATCAGGGACAACACGCCCAGGCCCTGCTCGCCGATGCCCACGGGCACCATGAGGAGCGACTTGGCGCCGGTGGCGCGGTAGAACCGCCCGGCGCGGTCCTGCGTCTGGACTTCCGCGTGGAGGAAGTCCGAGAGGACGAACACGGTGGCTTCGCGGCGCAGCTCGTCCCCGACTTCCTTGACCTCGCCGGCGAGTGATGGTGGCAGCGCCCCGAGGTCGGGCAGGTCGTCGCGGTGCCACTGGGTCCGCTGGTCGATCACCCCCGACTCGTCGTGGGTGTAGAGCATGATCCGGTCCACGGACAGGCCCTGCCCGAGCATCGCGCAGACGGTGTGCAGGGCGGAGTCGATGTCCGGCGCCCCGTGCACCACCCGGGCGACGTCGAGCACCAGCTGGTGGGCGAGCAGGACGACCGACTGCTGCTCCTGGAGCACCTGGTTGGAGCGGGTCAGTCCGTTGAAGTCGGCAGCCAGTCCGCGAACTTCCGCGGCGCCGGTTTCGACGTCGGCCAGGGCGTCGCGGTCACCGTCACGCTGGCGCTCGACGACCGATCGCAACCGCTCCAGCGGGCCGCTGACCGATCGCTCCAACAGCCGCCACCCACCGAGCACGATGGCCATGGCCAGCACCATGGTGCCGGCCGCGATCGCCACGATCCTCTGGACCGAGTCCCGCGCGCCCTCCCGAGCCGCGTCCCGCTCGAGTCGGATTGCCTCGTGCAGACCCCGGTTGCTGGCGCGGAACTGCCGGAACCGGTCGATCGCGTCGGCCTCGAGGACGCTGCGCGCCGACGGGGTGCCCTGCGCGCCGACCTCGGCTGCCCGCGCCGCCTTGAACCACGCGTCGACGGCAGCGCGCTGGGTGCCCAGCAACGCGGCATACCTCGAGCGGGTCTCGGCGCGGATCGTCGGTGACCTCAGGGCGCGTTCGATGGTGGCGAGGTCAGCGGAGACTGGCTCGCGCTTGAGGTCGTAGCGCGTCAGCGGGGCGGAGCCGCCGATCAGCTGGCTCCACCCAGCGTTGGCCTCGGTCATCTCGATGAGGACGGCGTTGTTGGCGTCGAAGGCGGGGCCGTAGGACAGCGTCAGCGCCTGGACGTCGCGACTCTGGCTGGTGATGTTCGAGAGCGACGCGATCGCGACGATGGGGAACAACAGGACCAGCGAGAGCCCGAGGACCCTGAGCTGTCCGGAGACCGAACGGCTGCCGAGCTTGGTCACTCGCCCGCCTCGCCGAAGCCGGTGCGGGTCATCACACCCCACACCTGCTTCTTGCGCCGCAAGCTCGCCCACCAGCCCTCGAGCCGCCACCACACGGTGAGCTGGCGGTAGCCGACGTTCTCCAGCACCGACGCGACCAGGGTGAGCCCGAGGTCGCGCCACCGTTCGTGACGGTGGAACGACCACTCCTCGGCGGCCATGGCCGACAGCGTCACGAGGACCGCGAGACCGTAGGCCAGCGCGAGGAACAGCAGCGCGTAGGGGATGTTGACCACGCCGAGGACCAGCGCGAGCGGCACGATGATGATGCCGAAGAACTCCAGCAGCGGGGCGAAGAGCTCGAAGACCCAGTAGTACGGCAACGCGATCAGGCCGACCTTGCCGTAGCGGGGACGCAGGAGCATGCCGCGGTAGGCCCACAGCGTCTCCCACAGCCCGCGGTGCCAGCGTCGCCGCTGGTTGCGCAGCACCGAGAACGTCGAGGGGACCTCGGTCCACAGGACCGGCTCCGGGACGAACCCGACGCGGTAGTCGCGTTTCTCGTCGTGCAGCTTGCGATGGATGCGCAGGACCAGCTCGAAGTCCTCACCGATGCTGTCGGGGTCGAGCCCACCGACCTCGACGACGACGTCGCGGCGGAACAGGCCGAACGCCCCGCTGATCAGGATGAGGGCCCCGAAACGCGACCACCCGGTCCGGCCGAGCAGGAACGCGCGGAGGTACTCGACCACCTGGATGCGGGCCAGCCACGGCTTCGGCATCTGGACCTTGACGATGCGCCCGGAGACGACCCGACTGCCGTTGACGGGCCGGATGGCACCCCCCGCTGCCACCATGCGGATGGGGTCGTCGGCGAACGGCTGCGTCACCCTGAGCAGGGCGTCGGGCTCGAGGATGGAGTCGGCGTCGATCATGGCGACGAGTGGTTCGGTGGCCGCGTTGAGGGCGACGTTGATCGCCTCGGACCGGCCGGAGTTCTCCTTGCGCACCACGAGCAGCCGGGTCCGACCGTCACGGGGCACGTGCACGTCGATGATCCGGGCCCGGATCGGGACGTCCTGCGGGATCTCGCGCGGGATGGGGACCAGGTCGAAGGCCGCGCGCAGTCGCTCGAAGGTCGCGTCGGAGCTGCCGTCGTCGACGACGACCACCTCGTGCCGGGGATAGCGCAGCGAGAGCAGCGCCTGCACCGAGGTCACGATGCCCATCTCCTCGTTGTGGGCCGGCACGAGGAGTGAGACCCCCGGGGTCAGCGCACCACCGAAGGTCTCGACCACGGCCTCGCGACGGCGGTGCTGAGCCCGGAAGTCGATGCTGGCCAGGACGATCAGCAGGAGGTAGGAGAGGTTGATGACCGCGAAGTAGACAAGGATCGGCACCGAGCTGAAGTCCATCACCCAGACCACCGCGGCCCGGAGGCCGTCGACGGAGCCCTCCCAGCTCACGCCGCGCTCCCCTTCAGGCGGGCCAGGGCCAGTGCCGTCTCGACAGACGCGTTGGTCGGCGCCGACTCGAGCACGGCACGCCCGGCCGGGCCCAGGGCAAGGAGCGAGGTGGCCGCCATCTCGGCCAACCGCGGATCCGGGTCGCCCAGCAGCTCGCCCAGACCGTCGACGGCAGAGGGTTCGCCGAGCTCACCCAAGGCCGCGGCGCAAGCCCGACGCAGTGATCGTGGCCGGTCCGCTGCGGTCTGGCGCAGGAGCCCCGCCACGTCCTCGGCCCGGCCCATCCGTCCGAGGGCGACCGCCGCCGCCTCACGCACGGTGTGGTCGTCGTCGCTCGCCAGGGCGACGCGCAGCGCGTCCAGGGACCGCGAGAAGCTGCCCTCCCCGCTGAGGTATGCCGCGACCGTGCGAGTGGTCGGGCTGCTCGCCGACAGGGCGTTCACCAGCGACCCGGAGATGCCGACCCCCATTCCTTCGAGGGCGTCAGCAGCGGGCCCGGCCGGGACCACGCGCTCGGCCCCGACGGCCACGAGCAGGGCGGCCGACGCCGTCGGCTCCCCGAGCCGGCCCAGGGCCCTGGTCGCGGCGACGCGGACCTCCGGCGCGGGGTCGCCGAGCGCCTGGACGAGCAGCGGCAGCGCGGTGCCCACATGGCACAGGCCGAGGATGTGCGCCGCCCGCGCCCGACGCAGGGTGCTGCGGTCGCGCAGGTCGTGGGGTGCGCGGTCTACGGCGCCATGGACGAGGAGCACCGACGCCAGCTCCTCGGCCGGGACCCCGCGCACCTTGCCCAGGAGCTCGAGGACGACGTCATCCACTGCCTCGCGGGCGGGACCGTCCACCTCCATGAGGGCGTCACGATGGCTCCCGTCATCGTCCTCACCCGAGGCGACAGCGAGCAGGTGCGCACGATGGGGTGCGACGAGCTCCGCGGTGCGTCGCTCGCGGACGGTGCGCGACACCTTGGTGAGCACGATGAGCAGCACCAGGGCAAGACAGGCCAGCAGGACCAGAGCTGAGGAGGCCCACAGCAGGTCGTGCCGGGTCACCGGACGCGCGCCAGGATCCCGTTGACCCGGTGCAACAGCTCTCGTGGACTGAACGGCTTGATGACATAGTCGTCGGCGCCGACGGCGAAGCCGGTGTCGACGTCGCTGTCTCGCGACTTCGCGCTGAGCAACAGGACCGGGACCGTGGCGGCACCGCTGTCCCGGATCTTGCGCAGAACGTCGATGCCCGAGAGGCCGGGCATCATCACGTCGAGGATGACGAGCGCGGGCGCCTCCGCCTGGAACGCCTCCCAGGCGCTCAGTCCGTCTGGAACAGCCTGCACGGCGTAACCGGCTTGGGTGAGTTTGAACTCGACGAGATCGCGAATATCCGGGTCGTCGTCAGCGACGAGCACTCGGATTGCCTCTGCCGCGGTCACTGCCATTCCCTTCGGTCGTCGTGCAGTTGGTGGTGCGCGTACCCATGCTAGGCCGTGAGACACGCAACTGGGGTCCGACACCACCTGGTGGCGGACCCCAGCCCGTTGTCGTGCCGGTTGTCTGGCCGGCTGTCGTGCCGACAAGTCCGGTCGGAGTCAGTCCTTGTCGCCGTCATCCAGGCGGATGGACGAGTTCTGCTGGACCTGGATGAGGAACTCCATGTTGCTCTTGGTCTTCTTGAGCCGGTCGATCAGGAGCTCGATCCCCTGCTGCTGGTCGAGCGCGGCCAGGACCCTGCGGAGCTTCCACATGATCTTGAGCTCGTCGCCCGACAGGAGGATCTCCTCCTTGCGCGTGCCCGAGTTGTTGATGTCGACCGCAGGGAAGATCCGGCGGTTGGCCAGGCCACGGTCGAGCTTGAGCTCCATGTTCCCGGTGCCCTTGAACTCCTCGAAGATGACCTCGTCCATGCGGGAACCGGTCTCGACGAGGGCGGTCGCGAGGATCGTCAGGGACCCGCCGTTCTCGATGTTGCGCGCGGCCCCGAAGAACTTCTTCGGGGGGTAGAGCGCCGCGGAGTCGACACCACCGGACAGGATGCGCCCGCTCGCCGGGGCGGAGAGGTTGTAGGCGCGACCCAGCTTGGTGATCGAGTCGAGCAGCACGACCACGTCGTGGCCCATCTCGACGAGACGCTTGGCCCGCTCGATCGCGAGCTCGGCGACCGTCGTGTGGTCCTCGGCCGGTCGGTCGAAGGTCGAGGAGATGACCTCACCCTTGACCGCGCGCTGCATGTCGGTGACTTCCTCGGGACGCTCGTCCACGAGCACGACCATCAGGTGGCACTCGGGGTTGTTCGTCGTGATGGCGTTCGCGATGGCCTGCATGACCATCGTCTTGCCGGCCTTCGCCGGGGCGACGATGAGGCCGCGCTGGCCCTTTCCGATCGGCGCGACGAGGTCGATCACGCGGGTGGTGAGGATGCCCGGCTCGGTCTCGAGGCGCAGGCGCTGCTGGGGGTACAGCGGCGTGAGCTTGCCGAACTCGACCCGCTTGCGGGCATCGTCGGGGGTCATCCCGTTGACGGTGTCGAGGCGCACCAGGGCGTTGAACTTCTGCCGCTGGTTCTGCTGGGAGTCCTCGCGCTGGGCCTTCACGGCACCGGTGACCGCGTCACCCTTGCGCATGCCGTTCTTCTTGACCATGCCGAGCGGGACGTAGACGTCGCCGGGGCCCGGCAGGTAGCCGGAGGTGCGGACGAAGGCGTAGTTGTCGAGCACGTCGAGGATGCCCGCGACGGGCACGAGGACGTCGTCCTCCTCGACCATCGGCTCGTTCTCGTAGTCGCTGCCGTAGTCGCCGCGCTGCCCGCGCTTGTCACGGCTGCGGTTCCGGTTGCGGTTGCGGCGACGTCCGCCGCGGCCGTCGCCGTCGTCGTCGTAGCCCTGCTGGTCCTGCTGGCCCTGCTGGCCCTGTTGGCCCTGCTGACCCTGGTTGCGCTGGCCGCCCTGCTGGCCCTGACCGGCCGCCCCGCCCTGCTGGCGGCCACCCCGGTCGTCGCGGTCGTCGCGGCTGTCCCGGTTGTTCCGGTCGCCCTGGAAACGGTCGTCGCGGTCCTGTCGGTCGGCCTGCTGGCGCTCGCGTCGGTCGCCCTGGAAACGGTCGTCGCGGTTGTCGCGGGCCTGTGCGCCGTCCCGGTTCTGGTCCCGGTTCTGGTCCCGGTTCTGGTCCCGGTTCTGGTCGCGGCCCACCTGGTCGCGGTCCGGTCCACGGTCCTGCTGGTCGCGGTCCGGTCCACGGTCCTGCTGGTCGCCGTCGCGGGCGCCTTCGCGGTTCTGGCGCTGAGCCTGCGGGCGCGCTGCCCGGTCGGCCCGGTTGCGGTTCGGGCGCTCGCCCTGGGGGCGCTCGTCCCGGTCGCCCTGCTCGCCACGCTCGGCACGGTCGCCCTGCTCGGCACGGTCGGCACGGTCGCCCTGCTCGGCGCGGTCGCCGCGCTCGGCACGGTCGCCGCGCTCGGTGCGGGACTGCGGGCCCGACTCCTGCCCTGACTGCTGCTCACTGCCGGTCTGCTGGTCGGTGGCGGGCGCCTCGGCCCGGGCCGGACGCTCCTGCTGCGGGGCGGTCCGGCGTGCCGGCGCTCCTGCTCCGGACTGGCGGTCCTTGATGGCGGTGACGAGGTCACCCTTGCGCATCTTGGCGGTGCCGGTGATGCCCATGCTGGCGGCCAGGCCCTGGAGCTCGGCAACCTTCATGGTGCTCAGTGCGCCGGAGCGGCGCGGCTTCTCGTCCTGCGAACCCGCAGAGTCGAGAGTGGTGGTGTCTGTCACGAAGGATCCTTCCCCCTCGTTCGCGGTCCGGTGTTCAGATCCCGGACCGGTGCTTGGGTCAGAAGTGCTGACCGATGGAGCCACATGCAGCACAGGGAGGCGTGGCAGCACGAAGGCCGCCGACATGTGGTGGGTGCAGTTCGCTGCTGGATGCGCAAGAGGAGGCATCGGCTGCGAGTGCGCACCCAATGTAACACCGTTGGCGCGTGCGTCAGTCCCGACTGCCCAGAATGTCCCCTCCGTGTCGCAGGCGCCTGACCTGCGCACCTGTCTCCGGGATGCCCGGGTCGAGGACCTGCCACGAGTCGCCAGCCTCCCCGGCGATGGCGGACACCTGGTCGTCGGTGGTGAGGACGAGCACCGAGGGTCCGGCCCCCGAGATCACGGCTGCGTGGCCGCGGTCGCGCAGCTCGTCGACGACGGCCATGGACGCCGGGAAGGAGTCCCTGCGCGCCTCCTGGTGCAGCCACTCCCGGGTCGCCGCCAGCAGGTATGCCGGCTGGCTGGTCAACGCCTGGACGAGCAGGGCCGCGCGGGCCGAGTTCAGGGCGGCGTCACCGTGCCGGATGTGGGTCGGCAGGACCGACCGTGCCTTCGCGGTGGACAGCTGGGCCGCGGGGACGAGCACCAGCGCGCGCACGTCGCGATGGGGCTGGAGGCGAAGGGTCTGGGTGCCGCCCTCGGACGAGTCGGCCCAGGACAGCGTGAGACCTCCGTACACCGACGCAGACGAGTTGTCCGGATGCCCTTCGAGGCGGGCCGCGAGGTCGTTGGTGAAGGTGAGGTCGGGCGGACCCGTGACCCCGCGGCATACGTCGTGAAGTGCTTGTGCCGCAACGATTCCGGTCACGATCGCCGTGGCGGAGGACCCCAGTCCGCGGCCGTGCGGCACCTCGTTGCGGCACTCCAGGTGCAGTCCGGCGGCAGGCTGGGTGCCGAGCTCCTCCCACGCCCGCACCATGGCGCGGACGACCAGGTGGCTGGCATCGCGGGGGACCTCGTCGGCCCCCTCCCCGTCGACGTCGATCCGCACGCCGGGCTCGTCGGTCACGGTCGCCACGCAGGTGTCCCAGAGCCCGAGGGCCAGCCCGACCGAGTCGAAGCCCGGCCCCAGGTTCGCGCTGCTGGCCGGCACCCGCACCCTCACGGAGCTGCCGGCGAGGAGCTCGCCCATCAGTCCTGCAGCCCCAGGGCCTGCGCGGCCGTGAAGGCGTCCACCGGCACCCGCGTCGGGGTGACGTCGGAGCCGTCGGCGTTCCTGAGCGCCCACTGCGGATCCTTCAACCCGTGCCCGGTGACCGTGCAGACGATCGTGGCACCGGCGGGGACGTGTCCGGCCTCGGCAGCCTGCAGGAGGCCGGCGACCGACGCCGCCGAGCCGGGTTCGACGAAGATGCCCTCTCGGGCCGAGAGGATCCGGTGCGCGGTGAGGATCTGCTCGTCCGTGACGGACTCGATCCGGCCGCCGGACTCGTCGCGGGCGGCCTCGGCCTGCTTCCACGAGGCGGGGTTGCCGATGCGGATCGCCGTGGCGATCGTGTCGGGGTCGTCGACGGGGTGTCCCAGGACGATGGGCGCGGCGCCGGCCGCCTGGAAGCCCCACATCTGCGGGAGCATGGTCGCCGGGCCGGGCTGCTCGCTGCCGCGGTGGTACTCGCGGTAGCCCTTCCAGTAGGCGGTGATGTTGCCCGCGTTGCCCACCGGGAGGCAGTGGATGTCGGGGGCGTCGCCGAGCGCGTCCACGACCTCGAAGGAGGCGGTCTTCTGGCCCTCGATCCGCGCCGGGTTGACCGAGTTGACCAGCTCGACGGGATAGGACTCGGCCAGCTTGCGAGCCAGTGTGAGGCAGTCGTCGAAGTTGCCGTCCACCTGGAGCAGGGTCGCGCCGTGCGCGATCGCCTGGCTGAGCTTGCCCATGGCGATCTTGCCGTCGGGGACGAGCACCGCGCAGGCCATGCCCGCCTTGGTGGCATAGGCCGCCGCGCTGGCGCTGGTGTTGCCGGTCGACGCGCAGATCACGGCCTTGGCGCCGTGCTTTGCGGCCAGCGAGATCGCCGCCGTCATCCCCCGGTCCTTGAAGGACCCCGTCGGGTTCAGTCCCTCGTACTTCACGAAGACCTGTGCCCCGGTGAGCTCGGACAGGTGCTCCGCGGGGATCAGCGGCGTGCCGCCCTCCTGGAGCGTCACCACAGGTGCGCCCTGGAGCATCGGCAACCGGTCGGCATACTCGCGGATCACCCCGCGCCACAGCCCGGCCATCACTCCCCCTCGACCCGCATGACCGACACGACCTCGCGGACGGTGTCGAGCCCGGCGAGGGCCTCGACGGTCGCCGCGAGGGCGGCGTCCGGGGCGATGTGCGTCACGACGATGAGGTTGGCGCGGGTCTCGGCGGCGTCGCCGTCGGGGCTGTCCGGGTCGGCGGCGATGAGGTGCTGGCGGACCGTCTCGATCGACACGCCGTGCTCGGCGAACGCCGTCGCGACCTGGGCGAGGACGCCCGGGCGGTCTGCCACGTCGAGGCTGATGTGGTACCTCGTGAGGGCCTGACCCATGTCGAGCACGGGCAGGTCGGCGTAGGCCGACTCGCCGGGGCCACGGCCGCCGCCGACGCGGTGCCGGGCCACGGCGACCACGTCACCGAGCACGGCGCTGGCGGTGGGGTCACCTCCGGCACCCTTGCCGTAGAACATGAGCTGGCCGGCCGCATCGGCCTCCACGAAGACCGCGTTGAAGGCATCGCGCACCCCGCCGAGGGGGTGCGACCGAGGGATCATGGCCGGGTGCACCCGGACGCTGACGCCGGGCGCGAGCCTGCCGTCGGCGCCGACGACCTCGGTGCGCTCGCAGATCGCGAGAAGCTTGACGACACAGTCCATCTCGCGTGCGGCCTGGATGTCCGCAGCGGACACCTCGGTGATCCCCTCGCGGTAGACCTGGTCGCTGGAGACGCGCGTGTGGAAGGCGAGTGAGGCGAGGATGGCGGCCTTGGCGGCGGCGTCGAAGCCCTCGACGTCGGCTGTCGGGTCGGCCTCGGCATAGCCGAGCGCCTGTGCCTGCTCGACGGCCTCGGCAAACCCCATGCCCGTCGAGTCCATCTTGTCGAGGACGTAGTTGGTGGTGCCGTTGACGATGCCGAGCACCTTGCGCACGTCGTCGCCGGCGAGCGACTCGCGGATCGGCCGCAGGATCGGGATGGCCCCGGCGACCGCGGCCTCGTAGTAGAGGTCGACGCCGTGCTCTGCCGCGGCGGCGTACAGGGCGGGACCCGCCTCGGCCAGCAGCGCCTTGTTGGCGGACACCACGGAGGCGCCGTTCTTCATGGCCAGCTCGATGAGGGTCCTGGCCGGCTCGATGCCCCCGATCACCTCGATGACGATGTCGGCGGAGGTGATGATCGACTCGGCGTCGGTCGTGAAGAGGGCGGGATCGACGGGCAGGTCGGAGCGGTCCTTGCCGGCCCGGCGCACCGCGATGCCGATCAGCTCGAGGGGCCGACCCACACGGGCCGCGAGGTCGTCGGAGTGCTGCGTGAGCATCCGGGCCACGGACGAGCCGACGACACCGCACCCGAGCAGTGCCACCCTCAGCGGCCGCTCGGCCGTTGCCTGCTCGCTCTCACTCACGCTGACTTCCCTCACTGCGTGCTCCTCGCGCCCTGGTGGGCCTGCTGCTGGATCCAGGCCATCGTGCCCGGATCCCGGCCATCGTGCCGGTGTCCACGGTGTGGACGCTCATTGTTCCGTCATCCGGACGAACTGTCGCTGCCGCGTCCATCCGCGCCAATCCTTCGTCAGCCAACGTCCAGCGCCAGCAGATCCTCCACGGTCTCGCGGCGGACGAGGACCCGGGCCCGACCGTCGCGGACGGCGACCACCGGGGGTCGCGGGGTGTGGTTGTACTGGCTGGCCATGGAGCGGCAGTAGGCGCCCGTGCCGGGGACGGCGATCAGGTCGCCCGCGGTGATGTCGTCAGGCAGGTACTCGTCCATGACGACGATGTCGCCGCTCTCGCAGTGCTTGCCGACCACGCGGGCGAGCCGTGGCGCGGCGTCCGAGCGGCGGCTGGCCAGCGTGCAGGAGTAGTCGGCGTCATAGAGGGCGGTCCGGATGTTGTCGCTCATCCCGCCGTCGACCGAGACGTACGTGCGGGCCATCCCCCCGCCGAGATCGACGTCCTTGACCGTGCCGACCTCGTAGAGCGTGAAGGTGCTCGGGCCCACGATGGCGCGTCCCGGTTCGATCGAGATCCTCGGCGTGGGGGTGTCAGGACTCCCGTCGCCGACCGCCTTGAGCTCGCGCCGGACGAGGTCGGCCATCTGTTCACCCAGCTCGCGGGGTGACAGCGGGGTGTGTTCGGTGGTGTACGCGATCCCGTAGCCGCCACCGAGGTCCAGCTCGGGCAGGTGGAGGCCGTGCTCTCTCGCCACCTCGGCATGCAGCCCGATCAGGCGCCGGGCCGAGACCTCGAAGCCTGCGGTGTCGAAGATCTGGCTGCCGATGTGGGAGTGCAGTCCCAGGAGCTCGAGCCGGTCGCCGTGCGCGAGGATGCGGCTGACCGCCTCGGCGGCCTTGCCACCGGCCAGGGAGAAGCCGAACTTCTGGTCCTCGTGGGCGGTGGCGATGAACTCGTGGGTGTGCGCCTCGACCCCGACCGTGACGCGCACCATGACGGGTGCCCGGACGCCGAGCTCGCCGGCGACGTCGGCGACGCGGTCGATCTCCTCGAAGGAGTCGACGACGATCCGTCCCACGCCGTAGTCCAGTGCTTGGCGGATCTCGGCCACCGACTTGTTGTTGCCGTGCAACCCGATCCGCTCCGCAGGGAAGCCCGCCCGCTGCGCCACCGCCAGCTCACCACCCGAGCAGACGTCGAGGCACAGTCCCTCGTCGGCCACCCACCGTGCCACCTCGGTGCACAGGAACGCCTTGCCGGCATAGAACACGTCGACCCCGCCGAGCTCAGCAAACGGCTCGGCGAACTCGTCGCGGAAGGCCCGCGCCCGGGCGCGGAAGTCCTCCTCGTCGACGACGTATGCCGCGGTGCCGAACTCGCGCGCGATGCTCACGACGTCGAGACCCCCGACGGTCAGCCGTCCCTGCGCATCACGACCGATCGTCTGTGGCCAGAGCTGCGGCAGCAGCTCCATGACGTCGGTGGGCCACGGCAGCCAGTGCGGCGGTCCGCCGTATCCCTCGGCGTGGAGGGCTCCAGCCTCGTGAGCGCGCATGGGCTACATCCTGTCGGGTGCGGAGACCCCCAGGAGGTCCAGTCCGTTGGCCAAGACCTGGCGGGTGGCGTCGTTGAGCCACAGCCGGGTGCGGTGGAGGTCGGTGATCTCCTCGTCGGCGGTCATCGGCCGCACGCGGCACGTGTCGTACCACTTGTGGAAGTGCCCCGCGAGGTCCTCGAGGTAGCGGGCGACCCGGTGCGGCTCACGCAGGTGGGCTGCATGGGCCACGACCCGCGGGAAGTCGCCGAGGATCGCCAGCAGCGACGCCTCGGTCGGGTCGGTCAGCAGGGACGGGTCGAACCCGTCCTGCCGCAGCACCCCGTCCTCGTTGGCGAGCCGCGCGACGTTGGAGGTCCTGGCGTGGGCGTACTGCACGTAGAACACGGGGTTGTCGTTGGTCTGCTTGCGCAGCTCCTCCCCCTCGAGCGAGAGCGGGCTGTCGGCGGGGTAGCGGGCGAGGGAGTAGCGGATCGAGTCGGTCCCGATCCAGTTGATCAGGTCGCGCAGCTCGATGATGTTGCCGGCCCGCTTGGACAGCTTGGCGCCGCCGAGGTTGACCAGCTGGCCGATCTGGACCTCGATGTTGTGCTCTTTGTCGTCGCCCGCGCAGGCCGCGATCGCCTTGAGCCGGTTGATGTAGCCGTGGTGGTCGGCGCCCAGCAGGTAGATCTTCTCGTCGAAGCCGCGGTCCTTCTTGCTCAGGTAGTAGGCGGCATCCGCGGCGAAGTACGTGGGTTCGCCGTTGGCCCGCACGAGCACGCGGTCCTTGTCGTCGCCGAAGTCCGTGGTGCGCAGCCAGATGGCACCGTCCTTGTCGAAGACGTGCCCTTGTTCGCGCAGGCGATCCACTGCCCGCTCCACCGCACCCGAAGCGTGCAGCTCGGCCTCGGAGAACCACACGTCGAACGTGACGCCGAAGTCGGTGAGGGTGTCCTGGATGTCCTTGAGCTGGGCCCGGTAGGCCACGGCCCGGGTCACGGCCAACGCCTCGTCCTCGGGCAGCTCGAGCAGGTCCGGCTGGGCTGCGAGCACCTGCGCGGCAAGGTCGTCGACATAGGCGCCGGGATAGCCACCCTCAGGGGTCGGCTCCCCCTTGGCCCGCGCCAGCACCGACCCGGCGAACTTGTCCATCTGCGCGCCGGCGTCGTTGATGTAGTACTCGGCCTTGACGTCCGCCCCGGAGGCCTGCAGCAGCCGGTGCATGGAGTCACCGAGGGCGGCCCAGCGGGTGTGACCGAGGTGCAGCGGCCCCGTGGGGTTCGCCGAGATGTACTCGAGGTTGATGACGTGGCCGGCCTCGGAGTCGTTGCGGCCGTAGGCCTGACCGGCCTCGACGATGGACCGGGCGAGCTCGCCGGCCGATGACGCGTCGAGCGTGATGTTGAGGAAACCGGGGCCGGCGATGTCGACGGCCTTCACGCCGGCCACCTGGCCGAGGCGCTCGGCGAGCGGGGTGGCCACGTCTCGCGGCGGCATACCCGCGCCCTTGGCGAGCTGGAGCGCGATGTTGGTGGACCAGTCCCCGTGGTCGCGGTTGCGGGGTCGCTCCACGCGAACCTCCGCCGGCACGTCCACGCGGAGGTCGCCGGCGGCGACGGCTTCGACCAGGGCGGCGCGGATGGCTGCGGAGAGCTCTTCGGGAGTCACCCGGGCAAGTCTAGGGCGCGGGCTGGTGTGCCCTGCCCTCGGCCATGAAGCCGCCGACGAGCTTCATGAGGTAGTCCGGGTCGAAGGGTTTGGACACGAACGCGTCGAGCCCCGACCCCTCGGCCTGCACCCGGTCGTGCTGCTGGACGGAAGCCGTCACCATGATCACCGGGACGTTGGCCAGCCGGGGGTCCGCGCGGATCTGGGAGATCGCCCACCAGCCGTCGCGAGGACTCATCTGGGCATCGAGGGTGATGACTCCGGGTACGTCGGTGCGGGCGCGCAGCTCGTCCACCAGCTGCGCACCGTCAGCCGCCTCGCGGACGTCGTAGCCCTCGAGCTCGAGGTTGACCCGGATGAGGCGCCTGATCTGCTCGGTGTCGTCGCAGACGTACACCAGTCCCCCGGGTTCCATGGGGCCCACCCTAGGCTGCTAACCTCGGCTCGCGCCTCCCTCGCGGGGCGCACGTGTCCGCCCCCGTAGCTCAGGGGATAGAGCACCGCCCTCCGGAGGCGGTGGCGCAGGTTCGAATCCTGCCGGGGGCACACAGGTCGAGAGGCCCGGAACGAATGTCCAGCCCATCGCTGGACGTCAGTTCCGGGCCTCTCGTCATGGGCCCGCGCGTCAGACCAGGTGTGCCGCGAGCCTGGCCAGCAGCCCGGCCTGTCTCGCTGCGTTGTAGTAGTCGCGCTTGGTCATCTCCACGTACTTCCAGCCGTCGTCCTCGAGCAGCAGCCGTCGCGAGATGTCGTCATCTCCACGGCGGAACGACTCGAAGTGGTCGCTGCCCTGGTACTCGGCCAGGACGCGCCGCTCACGCCAGACGAAATCGGCCCGGCACAGAAAGCCACCACCTGGGTGGGTGATCACGGCGTTGAGCTCCGGCTCCGGCAGGCCGGCCCGATGGAAGACCAGTCGACAACGGGACTCCATGGGTGAGTCAGAGCCGACCCGGACCAGTCCGAGGGCTGCCCTGAGCGCGACGGCGCCCCTCGGCCGTACCCGCCGCAGTAGCGCATCGCGCAGCGGCGTCACGTCTGCGAGCCGCCGCGCCACGGCGTCGCCAACCACCACCAGGTCATCCAGCTCGAGGGTCTCGCCCACGTCGCACCACGTGTCCTCGAGCGAGGTGAGGAGCAGGCCGTGGTTCCTGGCGGTCGCCCGGGACTCCAATCCGCGCCTTCCGACGCAGCCGCGCCGGCGGACCCGCGCCACCGAGGTCGCCCGCATGGCGTCGATCGGACCGTCCTCCAGCTCACGCGGCAGAGGGAGCCCCCACAACCGGGCAGCCGTGAGGTGGGAGAAGGCAACATCGGAGGGGAGCGCGACCCGGGTCGCGACGACCCGGTCCCGGAAGGTCTCGGGCGTCGCCAGGGAGCGGACCCCGTGCGTGGGTCGACTCAGGTCCGGCCCTCCGAGGCGACTCGTCCCGAGGCCCGCCGCCCTGGCCTGGGCCACCGTGAAGGCTCCACCCTGCAGGGCCACGGGGATGGGGATGCGCGGCATGCGTTCAGGGTGCGGTATGCCGCGTGCCTTCGTGCCTCGTCATCCACAGACTCCTCGCGAGAGGCCACAAATCGACGGCCGACCGGCTCAGGAGAGTGAGTTCCTGACCACTCGACCGGGCAGGTGGAGGTCAGCGTTGGGAGGCGTCGGTGACCTCGCCGACCAGCTCCTCGATGACGTCCTCCAGGAAGACCACACCGATGTCTCGGCCTTCCGGGTCGACCACCCGCGCGAGGTGCGCGCCGGTGCGCTGCATCGTGCGGAGCACCTCCTCGACCTCGTCGGCGGCCTGCACCGTCGCGAGCTTGCGGACCCGCTTCACCGGGACGGCGATGTCGCGTTCGGTGTCGTCGGCGTAGAGCACGTCCTTGAGGTGGAGGTAGCCGGTGAGCTCTCCGGCCCGGTTCAGCAGGGGGTAGCGCGAGAAGCCCCGCTTGGCCACGAGTCGCTCGACGTCGTCAGGGGTTGCCGTCAACGGCAGCGTCACCAGGTCCTCCAGCGCCACGGCGACGTCCACCGCGTCCTTGTCGCTGAACTCCAGGGCAGCGCCGACCAGGCCGTGCTGGCCCTCCTCGATCAGCCCCTCGTGCCTGCTCTCGGCGAGGATGTGCTCGACCTCCTCGACCGTGAACGCCGAGGTGATCTCGTCCTTGGGCTCCACGCCGAACAGTCGCACCAGCGACTTCGCGATGGCCTCCATGACCCAGATGATCGGACGCAGCGCCTTGGTGACGAACAGCAGGACGGGCACGAGGATCAGTGCCGAGCGCTCGGGTCCGGCCAGCGCGAGGTTCTTGGGGATCATCTCGCCGACCACGACGTGCAGGTATACGACGACCAGCAGGGCCAGGGCGAGGGCCACACCGTCGGTGACCCCGTCGGGCAGGGACAGGTGGTGGACGACGGGTTCGAGGGCATGGTGGAGGGCGGACTCGGAGATCGCGCCCAGGAGCACCGAGCACACCGTGATGCCGAGCTGGGCACAGGCCAGGAGCGATCCCATCTGCTCGAGGGCGTCGAGGCAGACCTGGGCCCGGCGCGACCCCGACGCGGCCAGGGGTTCGAGGGTGGAGCGTCGAGCCGACATCGCGGCGAACTCCGCACCCACGAAGAAGGCGTTCAGCAGGAGCAGCAGGATGGTGACCCAGACGGCGCCGGTGCTCACGACTCCACCTGGCCGTCGCCGACAGGACGCGCCCCGCCGCGAGAGCCACCGTCGGCACTGCCCTCGACCTCGCCGTCGGCACCACCCTCGGTGGTCGCCAGCGGGACGAACCGCAGCCGGTCGGCCCGCATGCCGTCCATGGCGAGGACCGTGATCTCCCAGCCGGGGATCCTGACGGTGTCGCCGACCGCGGGGATCCGGCCGAGCTCGGCCATGACGAAGCCACCGGTCGTCTCGTAGGCAGGTCCGTCCGGGACCACCGCTCCCAGGCGTTCGCGCACCTCGTCGGGTCGCCACAGCCCGGGCACCGTCCACGACCCGTCGGTGAACTCGCGGCCGGTCGTGCGGAAGACGTCGTGCTCGTCGGACACCTCGCCGACGATCTCCTCGACGACGTCCTCCAACGTGACGATGCCGGCCGTCCCGCCGTACTCGTCGACGACGATGGCCAGCTGGAGTCCGTGCTCGCGCAGCATCAGCAGCAACGGGTCGAGCCGGATCGTCTCCGGCACGAGCAGCGGCGGCACCATCAGCGCCGACACCGGCACGTCGTCACGCCGTTCGTGCGGCACGGCGATCGCGCGCTTGACGTGCACGACGCCGTCGATGTCGTCCCAGTCCTCGCCGGTGACGGGAAAGCGCGAGTGGCCCGTGCGCCGGGCCAGCCGCACGACGTCCTCGGCGGTGGCGGTCCGCTCGATCGACGAGGCCCTGGCCCTCGGGCTCATCACGTCGGCGGCGGTCTGCTCACCGAAGTCCAGCGACTTGGTGACCAGCCGCGCCGTGCCCGGGTCGAGCGTCCCCGCCTGGGCGGAGCGTCGCACCAGCGACGCGAGCTCCTGTGGTGTGCGGGCACCGGACAGCTCCTCGCGAGGTGTGATGCCCAGCGCGCGCAGGAACAGGTTGGCCGAGCCGTTGAGCACGAAGATCAGGGGGCGGGCCACCAGCGCGAAACCCCGCACCGGCATCGCCACGATCTTGGCCGTGGCCAGGGGCGCGGAGATGCCGAGGAACTGCGGGAGCAGCTCACCGAACACCATCGAGAACAGCGTCGCGATCAGCAGCGCCAGTCCGGCGGCCACCGAGTCGAGCGTCGAACCGCTCAGCCCCAAGGCTCTCAGCGGCGTCTCGAGCAGCGCACCGAGCGAGGGTGTCGCGAGGAACCCGAGGACCAGCGTGGTCAGCGTGATGCCGACCTGGGCCGCCGAGAGCTGGGTCGAGAGCCGTCGCAGCGAACCGAGGACCACCTCGGCTCGCGCGTCCCCCGCGTCCACCGCCTTCTGCACCGTCGGCCGGTCGAGGGCGACCAGGGAGAACTCCGTGGCCACGAAGATGGCTGTGCCGATCGTCAAACCCACGCCGGTCAGGACCAGCAACCATTCGGTCATAGTGCGGACATCCTAAGGTCCGGGCCGCGTCCCAGCCGACTCGCCGGCGACGGCGGGGTATGCCGCGGGGCCGGCCCCGCGGCATACCTCACGCGGGGGCGCGGGACCCGGCAGCGCGTCGACCCGACAACCCGGTTGACCCTCCCCCCACGTCAGTTGGCAGGATGAGCGCATGCCACTCAACCCGGGGGAACGATGACCACGACCACAGCGAGCAGGCCGAGCGACGGCACCCGCATCGAGGTGCGCGACCTCACCAAGCGGTTCGGCACCTTCACCGCCGTCGACAACCTGTCCTTCAGCGTCGAGCCCGGCCGGATCACCGGCTTCCTCGGGCCCAACGGCGCGGGCAAGACCACCACGCTGCGCATGCTGCTCGGCCTCGTAAAGCCGTCGAGCGGCGCGGCGACGATCGGCGGCCTCGCCTACCACGACATCACCCAGCCGATGGCGGTCGTCGGCTCGGCGCTGGAGGCCACCAACTTCCACCCGGGCCGCACCGGACGCGACCACCTGCGGGTGCTGGCTGACACCGCCGGGGTGGGGGCCCAGAGGGTCGACGAGATGCTCGAGCTCGTCGGCATCCCGGCAGCGGCGCGGAAGCGGGCCGGCGGCTACTCCATGGGCATGCGCCAGCGGCTCGGCCTCGCGGCCGCGATGCTCGGCGACCCCCAGGTGCTGATCCTCGACGAGCCGGCCAACGGCCTCGACCCCGAGGGCATCCGGTGGCTGCGGGGGTTCCTGCGCCACCTGTCCGCCCAGGGCAAGACCGTGCTCATCTCCAGCCACATGCTGCAGGAGGTCGAGCAGACGGTCGACGACGTGGTCATCATCAACAACGGCAAGCTGGTCAAGCAGGGCGCCATGGCGGACCTGCACGGCGAGGCCCACGCGATCGTGCGCACCACCGACCTCGACGCGCTCGCGGGAGCCCTGCGCGTCGCCGACGTGACCAGCGAGGTCAAGGACGGCGCACTGCTCGCCGAGACCCACGACCTGCGCCTCATCGGCGACGTGGCGCTGCGAGCCGGACTCCCCGTCTACGAGCTCCGCCAGGCCACGACCGACCTCGAGGCGCTGTTCTTCGAGCTGACCGAAGGCACCAACCGCAACCTCGGCGACGGCGCGTCGATCGGACAGGGCGCCGCGACCGAGCGAGATGCCATCACCGGAGAGGAAGGGGCGAACGGATGACCGCCGCGATCCGCGCAGAGTTCCGCAAGTTCTTCACGACCCGGATGTGGTGGGGCCTGGCCATCGCCATGTTCCTCGCCGGAGCCGGCCTCGCCGTGCTGTTCGGCTTCCTGTTCACCCAGGCTCCCGACCCCAGCGTCCCGGCCGGTCAGGGCCCGCCCACGGGCACCCCCGAGCAGATCGCCAACAGCGTCTACACCAGCGGCCTGAGCATCGGCTACCTGCTCACCCTGACGATCGGCGTCCTCCAGATCGGCAGCGAGTACCGCCACAAGACCATCACCAGCACGTTCCTGGGCACGCCCAAGCGGGCCAGGGTGATGGGCGCGAAGGTCATCGCGCTGCTCGGTATCGGCGCCATCTACGGCCTCATCTCGTTGGCCGGGTCGATCATCGCCGGGGCCATCGTGCTCAATGCCCGGGGATTCGCGCCGTTCCCGACCGGTGGGGTCTTCCGGACGCTGGCCCTGAGCCTGCTGGTCCTCGGGCTGTGGGCGCTGATCGGACTCGGGGCGGGAATCCTCATCCCCAACCAGGTCGCCGCCCTGCTGATCTCGATCGGTGTCGCGTGGATCGTCGAGCCGCTGGCCGGCTTCGGGCTCAGCTTCTGGGACTGGGGTCGCGACCACATCGTCCAGTACCTGCCGTCCGCAGCCACGCAGGCCATGGTCAACGGCGTGACCCAGGGTGGGGAGAACGCCGTGAAGCCGCTCGCGTGGTGGGCCGGTGCCCTCGTGCTGGCCGCCTACGCCGCGGTGCTGGCCGGGTTCGGCTCCTGGCGCACGGTGCGCAGCGACATCAGCTAGACCACGCAGGTATGCCGCGGGGCCGGTTCCCACCACGGGAGCCGGCCCCGCGGCATACCCGCAGCTGGTCGACGGGCAGCCGTTCGGGCGCGTGGTGACGAGCCTCTCGGAAAGTCTTGCCCGCCTCCGCACGGCACGGCGGGCGGGGCTAGGCTGGGAACACCCATTGCCCGTCATTGTCGACGCTACGAAAGAGGCGTATCCGCCGTGCCCGACCAGTCCCCGACCAACGACCCCATGTCGGCCTTCGGGCCGAACGAGTGGCTCGTGGACGAGCTGTATGAGCAGTACAAGAACGACAAGAACTCCGTCGACAAGGTGTGGTGGTCCCTGTTCGAGGACTACCAGCCCGGTGCGGGCTACCAGCCGGGCGACGACACCGCGAACGGATCCGGGCCCAACGGGACCCCGGCGTCGGCTCCGGCAGCTCCCGCCGCCCAGGCTCCCACCGCGCCCGCCGCGCCCGCTGCCCAGGCTCCCGCCGCGCCCGCTGCGCCCGCCGCCCAGGCTCCCGCCGCTGCCGCCGCTCCTGCGTCCACGCCCGCGCCCACCGCGCCGGCTCCCGCACGCGCCCCCGCGGCCCGGGCAGAAGCCCCCGCCACCGTCGACACGACGAAGGACGCGCCCAAGCCGCGCGAGCCGGAGGCCCCCAAGGCGACCAAGGCGACCAACCAGGACGAGGTCAGGCCGTTGCGTGGCGCGAGCGCCCGCACGGTCACCAACATGGAGACCTCGCTGACGGTCCCGACGGCCACGAGCGTCCGTGCGGTGCCGGCCAAGCTGCTCATCGACAACCGTGTCGTCATCAACAACCACCTGCAGCGCTCGCGTGGCGGCAAGGTGTCGTTCACCCACCTCATCGGCTACGCCCTGGTCAAGGCGCTGGGCCACATGCCCGAGATGAACAACGGGTTCACCGAGGAGAACGGCAAGCCGGCGCTCGTCGTCCCGGGCCACGTCAACCTCGGCCTCGCCATCGACATGGCCAAGCCCGACGGCACGCGCCAGCTGCTGGTCCCCTCCATCAAGTCCGCCGAGTCGATGGACTTCGCGCACTTCTGGACCGCCTACGAGGACATCGTCCGCAAGGCCCGGGGCAGCAAGCTCACGGTCGAGGACTTCCAGGGCACCACGCTGACCCTCACCAACCCCGGCACCATCGGCACCGTCCACTCGGTCCCGCGCCTGATGGCCGGTCAGGGAGCGATCATCGGTGTCGGTGCGCTCGAGTACCCCGCCGAGTGGCAGGGCGCGAGCCAGGAGACCATCAACCGCAACGCCGTCTCCAAGATCATCACGCTGACCAGCACCTACGACCACCGCATCATCCAGGGCGCGCAGTCCGGCGACTTCCTGCGGATCGTGCACCAGCTGCTGCTCGGCGAGAACGGCTTCTACGACGAGATCTTCGAGAGCCTGCGGCTGCCCTACGAGCCGGTGCGCTGGGTCCAGGACATCTCGACCCACCACGACGACGACGTCAACAAGACCGCACGCGTGCAGGAGCTCATCCACGCCTACCGCGTGCGGGGCCACCTGATGGCCGACACCGACCCGTTGGAGTACCGCCAGCGCCGTCACCCCGACCTCGACGTCACCAGCCACGGCCTGACGCTGTGGGACCTCGAGCGCGACTTCGCCACCGGCGGCTTCGGCGGTGCGCCGATGCTGCGGCTGCGCAAGATCCTGGGCATCCTGCGGGACTCCTACTGCCGCACCATCGGCACGGAGTACATGCACATCCAGGACCCCGAGCAGCGCCGCTGGCTGCAGGACAAGATCGAGGTCGGCTACGCGAAGCCGGGCCCCGACGAGCAGCTGCGCATCCTGCGCCGGCTCAACGCCGCCGAGGCGTTCGAGACGTTCCTGCAGACCAAGTTCGTCGGCCAGAAGCGGTTCAGCCTCGAGGGCGGCGAGTCGGTCATCGCGCTGCTCGACCGCATCCTGTGCCGGGCTGCCGCGGACGCCATGGACGAGGTCTGCATCGGTATGCCGCACCGTGGGCGCCTCAACGTGCTCGCCAACATCGCGGGCAAGTCCTACGGCCAGATCTTCCGCGAGTTCGAGGGCAAGCAGGACCCCAAGTCCGTCCAGGGCTCCGGCGACGTGAAGTACCACCTGGGCACCGAGGGCGAGTTCGTCGCCGAGGACGGCAACAAGACCAAGGTCTACCTCGCCGCCAACCCCTCCCACCTCGAGGCCGTCAACCCGGTCCTCGAGGGCATCACCCGGGCCAAGCAGGACCGGCTCGACCTCGCCGGTGAGGACTTCACGGTGCTGCCGCTGCTGCTGCACGGCGACGCGGCGTTCGCCGGGCAGGGGGTGGTCGCCGAGACGCTCAACCTGTCCCAGCTGCGCGGCTACCGCACGGGCGGCACCATCCACGTGGTCATCAACAACCAGGTCGGCTTCACGACGTCGCCGAGCGCGTCCCGGTCGAGCACGTACTCGACCGACGTGGCCCGGATGATCCAGGCTCCGATCTTCCACGTGAACGGCGACGACCCCGAGGCCTGCGTCCGGGTGGCCGAGCTCGCCTACGAGTTCCGGCAGGAGTTCAACAAGGACGTCGTCATCGACATGGTGTGCTACCGCCGCCGCGGTCACAACGAGGGAGACGACCCCTCGATGACCCAGCCGTTGATGTACAACCTCATCGAGGCCAAGCGCTCGGTCCGCAAGCTCTACACCGAGGCCCTCATCGGCCGCGGCGACATCGGGCAGGAGGAGGCCGAGGCCGCGCTGCGCGACTACCAGCAGCAGCTCGAGAGGGTGTTCGTCGAGACCAAGGCCGCTCTCAAGGAGGCCGCCACGGCCGACTCCACCGATGCCACGCTCGCCGRCACCGACGCCGAGGGCCACTCCGGCCTCGAGCCGCCGACCGCGCAGGCCACCGACCAGGCCACCCGCTCGGCCGACCAGACGGCCATCCCGGCGGACCAGCTCCACCACATCGGTGACGCCTTCGTGAACCCGCCGCAGGGCTTCACGGTGCACCCCAAGCTGCTCCAGGCCATGGAGAAGCGCGCGCAGTCGACCCGCGACGGTGGCATCGACTGGGCGACCGGTGAGCTGCTGGCCTTCGGGTCGCTGCTCATGGAGGGCACCCCGGTGCGTCTCGCCGGTCAGGACAGTCGGCGCGGCACCTTCGTCCAGCGGCACGCGGTCCTCATCGACAAGAACACCGCCGAGGAGTGGACCCCGCTGCTCTACCTCGGCGAGGGTCAGGCGCGGTTCTGGGTCTACGACTCGCTGCTGTCCGAGTTCGCGGCGATGGGGTTCGAGTACGGCTACTCGGTCGAGCGTCCCGACGCCCTCGTCCTGTGGGAGGCGCAGTTCGGCGACTTCCTCAACGGCGCCCAGACGATCATCGACGAGTTCATCTCGTCCTCCGAGCAGAAGTGGGGCCAGCGCTCGTCCGTCGTGCTGCTGCTCCCCCACGGCTACGAGGGCCAGGGCCCCGACCACTCCTCCGCCCGCATCGAGCGCTTCCTGCAGATGTGCGCTGAGGACAACATGACGGTGGCCTACCCGTCGACGCCCGCGAGCTACTTCCACCTGCTGCGCCGACAGGCCTATGCCCGTCCGCGTCGTCCGCTCATCGTCTTCACCCCGAAGTCGATGCTGCGGCTCAAGGCGGCGAGCAGCATGCCGGCCGACTTCACTGACGGCACCTTCCGTCCGGTGATTCCCGACCGCGCGTCGTTCGACACCGCCGCCGTCACCCGCGTCCTGCTCGCCAGCGGCAAGGTCGTCTACGACCTCGAGGCCGCCCGTGAGAAGGCGGGTGACACCACCACCGCCATCGTGCGGGTCGAGCAGCTGGCTCCGTTGCCGGCCAAGGAGATCGCGGCCGAGCTCGCGAAGTACCCCGCTGCCGACGTGCTCTGGGTGCAGGACGAGCCCAACAACCAGGGCGCGTGGCCGTTCATCGCGCTCAACCTGCCGCAGGCCCTCGCCGGTCTCGGCGAGACCCGCCTGCTGCGGGTGGTCTCGCGCAAGGCTTCGGCCTCACCGGCCACCGGCTCGAGCAAGCGTCACGCCGAGCAGCAGTCCGAGCTCATCACGTCCGCCTTCGCGAGATAGAACACCAGAGTCCAGGCGTTCTCACGCACGGACTCCACCAGGTATGCCGCGTGGCTGGCCCAGCCACGCGGCATACCTGCGTCTGTGGCCTGGCGGTCGTGGGCGGACGACCACGGTCCGTGCCCCGATCGCGTGATGGCGCCGCCCTGAGCACACCCTCGTCGAGCTGCCCCTGACCACGGTCGTCCTGCCACGAGGTCACGCGGCCACACGCAGGCGAGCCCGTCGCAGTTCTTCGCGCAGGGCCAGCTCCTCGCGCCGGATAGCCACGGCGGCCGCGATCATCTCCGCCACCCACGCCGGCCTGGTCATCACCCGCGCCCAAGGGAACCGCAACACCAACCAGCCGTCGGCCACCAGCTCGTCGTACCGCACGCAGTCCTTCTCGAACAGCTCGCCCTCCCCGTGGAACTCGAAGCTGTGCGCCTCGAGCACGATCTTGAGGCCCACGTCGGCAAGGTCGACCCGGCCCACCCAGCGCCCGTTGCGGTCGATGCGGACCTGCGGCACGACCGAGAGCCCGGGGACCTCGAGCGCGATCGCCCTCAACACCGACTCGAACGGGTTTGCTGCCCGGGGGTCCGCCAGCTCCACCACCCGCGCCACCTTGCGGCGAGGCCCGCGGGCGGCGAGTGCCGCCACTGCCCGAGCGAGCTCGGCCCTGGTCACCGTGCCGTCGCGCAGCGCGGAGTCGGCGACGGCGAGCCCCTCGTCGAACGGCAGCCGCGCCGCGCAGTCGATCACGGTCCGCACTGGCCCGGTCACCAGTCCATCGACGTCGGCACCAGGCAGGTTCACCCACGTCACCTGCGCCGACCCACGTTGGTCCGCGGTGAGCTTGCGACCGCGCCCGACCGCGATCTGAGGTGTCCGGGGTTGCCACTTGAGCGCCCAACCATGGTGTGCCGCGGCGCTCAGCAGGACGGAGGTGCCTCGGAGCTGCACTGCCATCCGCCGCGCACTCGTTGCCGTCGGAAGGGCGTAGCGGCCCCGGGCCACCCGCTCGACCAACCCGGCACGCAGGGCGTTCTCGAAGGACCGCCGGTCACTCGCCGCGACGACCTCGGCCCGGGTGGCGGCGCCCCCCAGTCGGCCCAGCGCCTCCACTGCGTTCACGCTGCGAGTCTGGCCCGACCGCGACGCCCGCCCCCGGCTCTGTCCACAGCCTCGTGGGCGGACGACCAGGGTCACAGCGCCGGTCCCCTGCCATGCGCATCCTCCGCAGGGCGTCCGATCCGCGTCGCCGACCGTGGTCGTCGGCGCACAACCGCGCCACACTGCGCCGGGTATGCCGCGTGGCTGGCTCAGCCACGCGGCATACCCCCGTTAACCTTGCAGTCGTGTACTTCACGGATCGCGGCATCGAGGAGCTCGTCGCTCGCCGAGGGGAAGAAGAGGTCTCCTTCGAGTGGCTGGCCGACCAGCTGCGGACCTTCGTGGACCTGAATCCCGATTTCGAGACCCCCGTCGAGCGCCTGGCCACCTGGCTGGCCCGGCTCGACGACGACGAGGACTGACGCGTGAGCGACCCCACCTTCACCCCGAGCGCCGAGTTCCAGGTTGCCTCCGACGGTCCCCGTGACGTGGGGCTCGTCTTCGTCGGCGACTCGCTCGTCGTCGGAGTGGGTGACCCCAAGGGACAGGGCTGGGTCTCCCGCGTGGCGGGCCGGACGCACCACCCCGACCTCGAGCTCACGGCCTACAACCTGGGGGTGCGGGGCGACACCACGGCTGACGTGCTGGCCCGCTGGAAGGCGGAGTGCGCGCCCCGCTGGGCGGGACGCGCCGAGAAGCGGCTGGTCGTCTCGGTCGGCGGCAACGACGCGGCCACCGGCGTGACCCTGGCCCGCCACCGCCTCAACCTCGCCAACATCCTCGACGACGCCGCGAGCGCAGGTATCGGGACGTTCGTGGCGAGCCCGACGCCGACGGACGACTCCGAGATCAACGCCAAGCTCGACGTGCTCGTGGAGGCGCAGGCCGATGTCTGCGCCCGCCGTGGGGTGCCGTTCGTGGACTGTTTCCGTCCCCTGCTCGGTCACGAGCAGTGGCAGAGCGACCTGGCGGCGAGCCGGATCGCCCACCACCCGGGACAGGCGGGATACGGCCTCATCGCGTGGCTGGTGCTGCACAACGGCTGGTACGACTGGCTGCAGATCTCGCCGAGCTGACGAGTCCTAGAGGTGCCGGTCCGCCAGGGCGCGCAGCTGGGCCAGGGTCTCGATCGCGCTGCGGTCACCGATGAGCCACGGGTTGACGACAGCCCGCATCTCGGCGTCGAGGTCGGGCCCCGGAGGGTTGCGGCGGGTGTGACCGTGCGGGACCGGGGCAACCGCCTTTGGATTGTGTGTCCACCTCGAGTCGATGATGTCGTCCGGTGAAGAGGGGAACTGTTCCATCTCCCCTTGATACGCCTGTGTCGGCCAGATCCCTAATCGGCCTCAGGCCCCTCTCAGGGAGGTGCACCGTCAGGATCCGACGGTGAACACGACCTTGCCGAACACGTCGCCGGCCGCCATCTTGGCGAAGCCCTCCCGCGCCCGGTCGAGCGGCAGGGTCGTGTCGATCACCGGCTCGATCCGCTGCTGCACCACGAGCTGCGTGAGCCGTTCGAGCTCGGTGCGCGTCCCCATGGTCGACCCGACGACCCGCAGCTGCTTGAAGTAGATCTTGGTCAGCTCGGCCTTGCTCGGGGCATCGCCTGACGTGGCGCCGGAGATGACGATCGTCCCGCCCGGCTTGAGCGAGTTCACGGAGTGCGACCAGGTGGCGGCGCCGACGGTCTCCATGACGGCGTCGACCCGGTCGGGGAGCCGTTCGCCGTTCCCGAAGGCGCGGTCCGCACCGATCCCCACCGCCAGCCGCCCCTTCTCCTGGTCGCGGCTGGTGACCCACATCCGGTAACCCGCCGCGGCACCGAGCTGGACCAGGGCAGTGGCCACCCCGCCGCCGGCTCCCTGGACCAGGACCGTCGCACCGGGCGTGAGCCCCGCATTGCTGAAGAGCATCCGGTATGCCGTGAGCCAGGCCGTCGAGAGGCAGGCGGCGTGCGTCCACGGCAGGTCCGCAGGCTTCGCGACGAGGTTCGAGGTCGGGACGGCGACCTTCTCCGCGAGGGTCCCGTCGTGCAGCTCGGAGAGGAGGGTGCGGCGCGGGTCGAGCGTCTCGTCGCCCCGCCACCCGTCGCTGGGCACGACCGCGTGGACGATGACCTCGTTGCCCTCCTCGTCGATGCCGGCGCCATCGCAACCGAGGATCATCGGGAGGCGGTCCGCGGACAGCCCGACGCCGCGCAGCGACCAGACGTCGTGGTGGTTCAGTCCGGCGGCCCGGAGCGTGACGGTCGTCCACCCCTCGCGCGGCTGCGGGTCGGGCCGCTCGCCGACCTCGAGGCCGGACAGCGGGTCGTCGGCGGACTGGCGGGCAGCGTAGACGGCGAGCATGGACCGACCTTAGCGAGAGTCCCGTGGCACGAACGGCGGAGGGGGAGCTCAAACGGGGCACCCTGATCCGCGGCAGCCGCATACTGACGGGGTGCCGGAGTCCACGCTGTCGATGACCGAGGGCGTGCTGCTCGCGCACGCCCTCGTGGCGCGCCTGGCTGACCAGGTGGGTGCCCGGGTGCTCTTCATCAAGGGGCCCACGGCCGTTGCACTGGGCGCCCGGCCCGACCGAGCCTCCACCGACGTGGACGTCCTCGCCGACCGGGCCGGGTTCGTCGCCCTCTGCGCCGCCCTGGAAGGGTCCGGGTGGCAGCGACGCATCGCGGCCACGGGACTGCGTCGCGCGGCCGACCTGGCGTTCGAACACTCCGCGCACTTCATCCACCCGGACTGGCCGTGCGACCTGGACGTGCACTTCTCCTTCCCGGGGTTCCTCGCGCCGGAGGCCGAGGTGTTCGAGGCGTTGTGGGGCACCAGCACCACGGTGGACGTCGCAGGGCGCTCGGTGCCGAGCCCCTCGGCGCAGGGGCAGGCCCTGGTCGTCGCGCTCCACGCGCTGCGAGACCCGGGCAAGGTGACGAGCCAGCGGGACCTGGCCCACCTTGAGGCGACCGTGGCCGGCTGGCCGCCTGACCTGCTCGCGGAGCTGGCAGACCTGGCGGCCGCCACGGGTTCGTCGGACTCCGCAGACTCGTTCCTCGGGCACGTTGGTGCGGTCGTCGCGACGGACGGCCCACGGTACTCAGCACGGGTGGCGGACTGGCGAGCGCGTCAGCAGGGGTTCGGGCGATCGACGATGTGGCTGGTGGAGCTGCGGCGTTCGCCCTGGCGCGAACGCCCGGGGGTGCTCCGTCGCGCCCTCCTCCCGTCGCCCGAGTACCTCGTCGGATCGCACCTGGCAGCGGACCTGGGCCGCGGGCGACTCGTGCTGCTCCACTGTCGACGCTGGGGTCGTGCGCTGGCCTCGTTGCCGAGGGCTCTGGGTCGCGCTCGCCGGCTCCGTTAGGCCTTCGGCTCCTGGGCCACCGCGTCTGCGACGACGTCGGCCAAGGACGCGGCGAGGCTCTCCTGCCAGGGCGGCAGGGGTGCGAGGCGTGCCATCCGCCAGGAGTCGTGCCCCAGCACGCTGTAGGTGGGACGCGGTGCGGGGAGCGGGAACGCGTCGCTGGACGTCGGCCGCACCCTCTCCGGGTCGAGCCCCAGCCCACGGAAGATCTCCTGGGTGAGTCCGAACTTGGTCGTCTCTCCCTGGCTGGTGGCGTGCCACACGCCGAACGGCGCCGACTCGTCCACGAGCCGTAGGATCGCCTGGGCGACGTCCATCGTCCAGGTCGGCTGGCCGGTCTGGTCGTCGACGACGTCGAGGGTCTCGTGCCGGTCGGCCAGCCTCGCCATGGTCTTCACGAAGTTCGGGCCCCCGGCGCCGTACAACCAGGCCGTCCGGACGATCCACGCCTGGGGGCACCGCGCCTGCACCGCCCACTCCCCTGCGGCCTTGGTCCGCCCGTAGGCGGACAGCGGCTCCAGAGGTGCGTCCTCGGCATACGGCTCGGTCGCGTCGCCGGCGAACACATAGTCCGTGGAGATGTGGACGAGGCGTGCTCCGACTGCTCGGCACGCGTCGGCGACGTTGGCCGCGCCCACCGCGTTGACCGAAAAAGCTTGCCCTTCATGGCTTTCCGCGTCGTCAACTGCCGTGTATGCCGCGCAGTTCACCACGACGTCATGGCCCCGTACGGCATCACGCACGGCATCGGGGTCGGTGATGTCCAGGTCGGACCGGGTGAGCGCGGTGACGTCATCGTCCGGGACCCCGGCGAGCGCCAGCGTCACCTGCAGGTCGAGCCCGAGCATGCCGCCCGCGCCGGTCACCAGCCAGCGGGTCATCAGCGGCCGAGCCGGTCGTACCGCGCCTCGGCGACGACCTTGGCCGTGCGCCACCAGTCCTGGTTCTCCTGGTACCAGGCGATGGTGTCCTCGAGGCCCGAACGGACGTCGGGGTGGGCCGGCCGCCAGTCGGTCTCGGCCCGCAGCTTGGTGGCGTCGATCGCGTACCGCAGGTCGTGGCCCGGGCGGTCCGGGACGTGGTCGAACCAGTCGGCCGGCTTGCCCATGAGGTCGAGGATCAGCGCCACGACGTCCCTGTTGTTCATCTCGCCGTCGGCCCCGATGAGGTAGGTCTCCCCGAGCCGGCCCTGCTCGACGATGGTGATCACGGCGTCGTTGTGGTCGTCGACGTGGATCCAGTCGCGGACGTTGGCGCCGGCTCCGTAGAGCTTGGGCTTCACCCCGTCGATGATCCCGGTGATCTGCCGGGGGATGAACTTCTCGGGGTGCTGGCGCGGGCCGTAGTTGTTCGAGCAGTTCGACAGGGTCGCCTTGAGCCCGAAGGAGCGGATCCAGGCGCGGACCAGCAGGTCGGCACTGGCCTTCGACGCCGAGTAGGGGCTCGAGGGGTTGAGTGGCGTGGTCTCGGTGAACTTGGCCGGGTCGTCGAGCTCGAGGTCGCCGTAGACCTCGTCGGTGGAGATGTGGTGGATCCGCTTGTCGTGCCGACGCACCGCCTGGATGAGCTGGTAGGTGCCGATGATGTTGGTGTCGATGAACGGCCACGGGTCGTCCAGGGAGTTGTCGTTGTGCGAGTCGGCGGCGAAGTGGATGACGAGGTCGTGGGCGGCGACCAGCTCGTCCACCAGGTCGGCGTCGGTCACCGAGCCCTTCACCACGTCGACCTCGCCGACCACGGGGTCGAGCGAGGTGAGGTTCGCGGCATACGTCATCGAGTCCAGGACGGTCAGCCGCCAGTCGGGGCGGACCTGGCGGGCCCTGATGACGAAGTTCGAGCCGATGAACCCGGCGGCGCCGGTGACGAGGACCTTCACGATTTCTCCTACGTGGTGGAGGCGGGCCGGGTCCCGTGATCGAGCTCTGCGATCAGTGCGGGTTCGACGTCTGGGAGCGAGTCCGCCGGACGGGTGGGGGGTGCGCCGTGGAACACCCGCTTGCTCCGCCGTGACGCGAGGTAGCGTAGCGCCAGCCCCAGTCGGATGATCAGCCGCAGGGGTAGCTGGCGGGGGGAGGAGTACCGCCGGGCGAGGTAGCGGTAGGCGCTGGCGTGGTGAACGCGGGACATGCCCATGCGGTCCCGGTTGGTCGCGTGACCGCCGTGGTGGACCACGACCGAGTCGGGCACGTACACGATGTCCCAGCCCGCCTCGGCGAGTCGTTCGCACAGGTCGACGTCCTCGAAGTACATGAAGTACGCGGAGTCGAATCCCCCGACCGCCTCGAACGCCTCGCGGCGCAGGAGGAGACAAGCCCCGGAGAGCCAACCCACACGGCCCTCGACAGGGTCGTGACGCTCGCGCCGGTAGCGCGCCGTCCACGGGTTGTTGGGCCAGGCCCAGCCCAGGAGGGCGTGACCGACCCCGTTGTGCAGTCGTGGGATCTGGCGAGCAGACGGGTAGAGCAGACCTTCATCGGTGACGATGCCCGGCCCGAGCGCCCCTGCTCGGGGCCAGCGCTCCGTGGCGTCGAGCAACCGGTCGATCGACTCCGGCTCGAAGCGCACGTCGGGGTTGGCGATGATGAACCACTCCTCGTCCCTGCCCTCGGCACCGAGGTTGGCAGCCCGGCCGTAGCCGAGGTTGCCGCCAGAGCTGACGAGCTGGACACCACTGCGGCCTCGGGCGCGTTCCGGCGAGCCGTCGGTGGACCCGTTGTCGATCAGGGTGACGGGCACCGGGTGTTGCGTCGCCTCGGCCAACGAGTCGAGCAGCTCGTCCAGGAAGACCCCCGGTGAGTACGTCACCACGAGCAGCCGAACCTTGGTCATCGTGTTCACGAGCGCCCCCTCTGCTATCGCGCCAGTCGTGAAGAACGGGCCGTCCCATAGGCCTCGAGGTGCCGCGCGGCCGCGCGACCCCACGAGAACTGTAGGGCCCGAGATGCCCCATCAGTGCGCATTGCGGCCCGCAGGTCGGGATCGTCCAGGAGTCGGGTGAGCGCGTCAGCGATGTCGTCCGAGTCGGGCGACGCGGCGTACGCCACCGCCTCTCCCCCGACTTCGGGGAGGGCCAGCTCGCGGGTCGTGAGCACGGCGACACCCGCCGCCATGGCCTCCAGCACCGGCAACCCGAAGCCCTCACCGAGGCTCGGATAGGCCATCACCTCGGCCCCGCCGAGCACGGCGTGCACCATCCCGTCCGGGACGAAACCGGTGCGCAGGACGCGCAGCAGCGGCGGCACCGCGGCCAGGTCGCCATCGAGCGTCGTCTCCCACCCGGCGGCCCCCGCGAGGACGAGAACGGGCGGTTCCGGGCGCTCGCTGCAGGCCTGCACATAGGCGCGAACCAGCGCGGGGACGTTCTTCCTGGGCTCGATCGTGCCGAGGAAGACGATGTATGCCGCGGAGCCGAGCCCCAGCCACTCCCTCGCCTCCGCGATCTCGGCAGTCGTGGGCGGACGGAACGTCTCGAGATCCACGCCGTGGGGGATCACCACCAGGCGACTGCGGTCGGCGCCAGTGTGCGCGACGACCTCGTCGGCGGTCGCCGCGCTGGGCACCACCACTGCGTCGGCCAGGCGGGTCGCCGCCCGTGTCCATGCCCGGAAGAACCTGCGCTTGACCGGTCCGTGGACCTCAGGGTGGCTGAAGAAGGTTGCGTCGTGGAGGGTGACCACGCGCGTCGGGCGGGCGCGACCGAGGAAGAGCGGCAGCGTGTAGTGGGGGGAGTGGACGACGTCCGGCCGGTGGCGTGCGACGAGGAGGGGCAGACCCACCTGCTCCCAGACCAGCCGGGCAGCAGGACTCTGGGCCCACGACGGCACGACGAGGGTCCGGTGGCGACCGACCAGGTGCTCGTAGGAGGCGGCGTCCCGGCGCTGGCAGGCCACGAGCACCTCGACGTCCAGCGACGCGAGCCCCGCGATGAGCTCGTCGACGTAACGCCCCACGCCCCCGCGCTGGGCGGGCAGGGCGCTGGCGTCGATCAGCACCTTCACGCGGGTCGCGCGCCCCTCCGGGACAACGCCCCTGCGTAGATCTGCCACATCCGCGAACCTACCTCGTGCCACTCGAACAGCCGGCTGCGCTCCAGTCCACGCGCGGAGAGGCCAGTGGCCAGCCCTGAGTCGGCGAGCACCGACCCGAGGGCCTCCGCGAGGGCCTGCGAGTCGCCGACGGGGACGACGACGGCGGCCCCACCGCCCACTTCCACGAGGGCTGCATCGTCGCTCGTCACCACTGGGGTCCCGGCCGCCATGGCCTCCACGACCGGCAGCCCGAAGCCCTCGGAGCGCGACGGCACGGCAACCACGGCCGCACCGGCATACCAGCGATGCAGGTCCGCGTCCGACACCCGGCCTGCCACGTGGACACGGTCCGACACACCCAGCCCGGCAGCCATCGAGGGGACGTCCACGCCTCCCCATCCGTGCGGGCCGACCACGACGAGGCGGGCCTGGGCCAGGGCCGGCTGCGCCATCGCCGCGAGCAACACGTCCAACCCCTTGCGGGGTTCGGCCGTGCCGACGAACAGGACGTACCCGGGGTCGGCCGGTGGAGCGGACTCGTGCTGCACGTCCCCCTCGAGGCGGGTGACCCCGAGGGGCACCACGACCACCTCACCCGTCGGCGCGAGCAGCTCGACCACCCTGGAGGCGACGGCCTGCGTCGGGGTGACGATGACGTCGGCCTCGGCGGCCGCCCGGGCGCCCATCCGCCGGTGGAAGGCGACCCCGCGGGCCGTGAGCGTCTCGGGATGGGTCCAGGGCACGACGTCGTGGATGGTCACCACCAGGGCATGGGACCGGCCCGTCGGCGGCACGAGCAGGGTGGGGGCGTGGATGACCCCAGCGCCGCGCAGGCGCGGTCCGACCCCGCGCTCCCACAGGCGCGCGAGACCTTTTGCCGGGATCCCGATCGTCTCGTGGCGCTGGAGGTGGTCGGGGACGGGCCCGGCCGTCGCGAACACGCCCACCAGCTCGTCCTCCGGAGCGCAGCCGAGGGCCAGCGCACGAGCCAGCTCGGCGGCATACCTGCCGGTCCCGCCCGGCACGCGCGAGCGGGTCTGTTCCATCAGCAGACGCACCTGCACCGGGCCTCCACCACCTTTCCGGACGAACGGTAGTCGGCTGGCGTGGTGGGCCATGGGAGGATCGCTGCTCGTGTGGGAGAACTTGGGTGGGGTCTACGCCAGTCATCCGCGAGCGCGGGTGCTCGGGGTGCTGCCTGCGACCGCGCCCCAGGGGTGGCGGGCCGATGACACCGAGTCGCCCACGGTGGTCCTGTCCGTCACCGAGGGACTGCCGGACGCCGGCATGGTGGCAGAGGCCGCGTCGAGCAACCCGGCCGTGATCGTGGTCCTCGCGGCAGACCCCGTGCCCACGTCCGTGGTCGTCGCCGCCCTGCTGGGGCAGGCTCCCTCCTGGCCGGGCGAGGCCGTGGCAGACGTCGACGCCAGGCTGGCGCAAGCTGGGTACGCCTGGGACCGGGAGCCCTCTCCCCGTGCGCCTTCCGTGGTCGCGGGAGGGCTCGTCGCGGCGATCGACCAGGTGCGCTCCGAGGTCGGCCTCCCCGGCGAGGGTCGGCCGCTGGTGCGCACCTACGTCTCGGAGACCGCCCGGAGCCAGCCAGGGCACGACGACGGCGCGCCGTTCCTGTCCGTCCTCGTCCGCACCCAGGCGACTCCCCGGCGGCTGGAGACGCTGGTGGACGTCCTGGCGTGCCTCCAGGGGCAGACCGACGACGACTTCGAGGTGCTCGTCCTGGCCCACGACCCGGCTCCCGAGGGCTGGCAGGGCCTGCTCGAGCTGGTGCAGGGCCTTCCGGCGCAGTTCCGTGGCCGCGTGCAGGCCGTCGAGGTGCTGGGCGGCGGTCGCGCCGCCGGTCTGGTCGAGGGCCATCGCCGCGCCCGCGGCGCCTACCTCGCGGCCCTCGACGACGACGACCTCGTCCTGGGCCACTGGGTCCAGACCTTCAGGGAGCTGGCCGTCGCGGCGGGACGGCCGACGGTGCTGCGCGCCTGCGCCGTGGCCCAGGCCATGGAGCTCCTCCCACTGTCACCTGCGGGATTCCGCGCGGTCGCCCCGGTCGAGAAACGCTGGATGAGCACGTTCGACCTGGTGAGCCATCTCGTCGACAACCACTCCCCCATCCACTCGTGGGCACTGAGCCGCCAGGCGCACGTCTGGAACCTGCGGTGGGACACCGAGCTGCCCGTGCTAGAGGACTGGGACCTGCTGCTGCGGTCGGCCCTGCGGCTCGGCGTTGCGTCCTCGCCCGAGATCACCGCGGTCTACCGGGTGTGGCCGCACGCCGAGAACTCGTTCGCCGAGCTCCCGGAGGCGAGCTGGGGAGAGGTGCGCACCCGCGTGCTCGACGGTCTCGACTCCTCAGCGGTCGCCCTGGCCCCCGGTTCGGCGACGCGGCTGCGCGACCTCGAGTTCTTCGCCCTCACCCACCGACCCTTCCGCGTCCGGGTGAAGGGGTATGCCGCGCGGCGGCTGCACCGGTCCCGCGTCGCCCTGGCCGGCACCCCGGTGGGGCCCCCGGTCAAGAAGGTGCTCCGCGCGCTGCGCGCACGGTAGTCGGCAGTCGGTAGGCGGCAGTCGGTAGTCGCTGTCGTTGTCGAGCGAGGGGGCCGCGGGCGGCTCGTCAGCGGGCGGCTCGTCAGCGGGCTGCTTGGCCGCCCGTGAGCTTGCGCAGCACGCGTCCCGATGCTCGCACCGGCGCCATCACGCGCCACGAGCGGGACGTCCGCAGGTCGGCCGCATCCTGCTCGGCTGCCAGCAGGGCGCCCCGGAGCTCGGCGATGTCGCCCTCCAGCTTGCGGACCCAGGCATGAGCGGTCGGGTCCCACTCGGATCCGCCGGTCCTGGCGGCGCGGATCCGGGCGATCGTCCCCGGCGGGAACACGTGCAGGCCCCGGTCCAGCCGATAGACGATGGCGTCCTCGGTGGCCTTCCACTCGCGCTCGTCGTGCAGCGTGTGTGAGGCCTCGCCGACGAGCCAACGTCGGTACACGCTCGTGACGTGCGGCGACTGGGCCACCCCCGCGACCAGCGCGGTCTGGAGCAGCACGTCCCAGTCCTCGAGGACGTTGAGCGCCTCGTCGAAACGCACGCCGAGGTCGCGGAAGACGCTGCGGGGGAACGCCACCGACACGGGCGGGGACTGGTTCTCGGTGAAGTGGTCGTAGAGGTCGAACGTGGACTCGAAGTTCTTGCGGACGGCCGACACGGTGCGGTGCCCGACGGAAGCACCGGTCGTCGCAGGCTGCTCCGTGATGTCCTGCTCCACCGCCACCGCACGCAGCAGGCGCCCGGGCTTGCGTGCCGCCATGGTCGCAAACGTCTGGACCCAGTGACCGAGCACGAGGTCGTCGTCGTCGAGGATCGCGATGTACTGGCCGCGGGCCGCCTCGACTCCCACGTTGAGGGGTCGCGAGCGACCGCCCGTGTCGACCGCGATGACGCGGCTGCGCGAGCGCAGCCCCTCCGGGAGGTCGTCGATCATCCGCTCCACGACGAGCTGTCGCTCGTAGCTGACCCGGTGCGGTAGCACGATGAGCTCGAAGTCCTGGTTGGTCTGGCCCATCAGGCAGGTGAGCGCGTCGCGCATGGCCTCGGGCCGGCGTCCCTGGGTTCGCATGATCACGGAGAGGAACGGGCCCTCGCCCTCATGCGGTTCCGGCCAGGCTGACCCTCGAGGGGCTCCGGGGAGGTAGGCCCGGACGAGCTGGTTGGTCTCGGAGTGCCCATGGGCACGCTGCGTGAGGCTGCGCAGGAACGCGCCGAGCTCGGTGGAGTCCGAGAGGGCGACGTTGTCGGGCGGGAAGTGCTGGTCGCTCAGGTGCAGGTTGAAGTCTGCCTCCCCGACCTCGCGCCATCCGGCGGCCCTGGTCCACCGGTCGACCAGGTCCTCCGTGTGGTGCACGACGTGGGTGCGGTCGAGCAGCCCCGTCTCGGTGTAGTCCCACCGACCCAGGAGCAACTTGATGGCGACGTCACGATGCGCGACGTTGGGCACGCCGAGGATGAGCGCTGCGCCGCCGTTGGTGCGGCTCAGCTCGCCGAGGGCCGCCAGGACGGCCGGGCCGTGCAGGACGTGCTCGAGGGTGTCGATGATGGAGATGCTCGCGAGGGGCCGGCCCGCGAGGATGCGCTCGAGTGTCGCGGGCAACCCGGCGGTGTCGTCGAGGTTGACCTCGTGAGCCTCGAAGCCCCGACCCTTGAGCTCGGCGATCCCGGCGTCGGCGAGGTCGGCGCCGACGTAGGTCAGCCCCAGGTCGCGGACCGGCTCGGCGATCGCCCCGAACCCACAGCCCAGGTCCAGGTGCACCGCGCCGTCGTTCTGGGCATGGTGCTCCTCGACGAGCGAGACCACGCGGGCGTAGACCGTCTCGGGGCCGTACACGAACTTGTACTGGTCACCAGTCATCGAGCGCCCCTAGAACCGGTGCACGGCGTAGACGCCGTCCACGAACGTGGCCACGGTCGCGGCGTCGGCGACGGGTTCGGGCAGCGTGCCCGCGGCGCGCCGCTCCTCGAACGTCGTCACGGACTTGCGTTGCAGCTCGCTGCCGTATGCCGTGAGGTCACGGGAGTACTTCTTCACCAGGTCCGGGCGGCCCCACTTGTGGGCCATCATCAACGCGGCCTCGGCGGAGTAGTACTCCTCGGCGCCGCCGACCATCCACGTCCCGTCGTCGTTGAGCCGCTTGTCGTGGAAGATCCTGGCGCTGTCGCGCAGGATCAGGCGGTAGCCGGCGAGCCGGATCCGCCACGACCAGTCGACGTCGTCGCAGTAGAGGAAGAACGCCTCGTTGTCGAAGCCGCCGACGCGGTCGACGACCTCCTTGGAGACGAGGGCGCAGGCGGTGGTGGCCCACGGTGTCTCGCCGGTGGTGGGGTCGTAGGGCTTGGGATGCTCGAAGGGGAGCTGGCGGGCCTCGACCAGTCCCACCGACGCCTGTGCCCCGAAGGGTTGGAACAGCTCCTCCACCAGGCGGGGCGACGGCACGGTGTCGGGGTTGACGATCATGACGTAGTCGCTCGCGAGGTCCTCGAGGAGCGCGTTGTGCCCTGCTGCCGACCCGAGGTTCTTGCCGAAGAAGCGGTAGTCGACGTCGTCGATCCCGAGTCCCTTGACCTCCTCGCGCAGCCGGAGCAGGAGCTCATCACCCAGAGCGGGAGTCGGGCCACAGTCCCCGAGGACCACGCGGGTGCTCCCCACCACGTCGGCGGACCGGGCGAGCTCGATCGACCGGGCCATGGCACCGAGGAAGCGCTCGACGTGCTCGGCCTCGTTGTTGAACAGGATCGAGTGGATCTGAAGGCTTGGCGCGGTCATACGGTCGCGTGCTCCTCGGTCTCGACCCACTCCTGGAGGCGTCCCACGCCCTCAGTGAGGCTCACGGCAGGCGCCCAGCCGAGCTCGGCCCGGGTCGTGGAGATGTCGGCGAGCGCATGGCGCACGTCGCCGTCGCGGAACTTGGCCACGACGACAGGCGGCGGAGCGCCGTGGTAGGCGGCCATCTCGGTGGCCAGCTGCCCGATGGTCGTCGGCCTGCCCGAGCCGACGTCGAGCACCCGCACGTCCGCCGGAGCCTGGGCCAGACCCGCGGCGAGGGCCGTTGCGACGTCGTCGATGTAGACGAAGTCACGGGTGATGTCGCCGTCCTCGTAGAGCGGGATCTCCTCCTGGCGCCTGGCCAGCCTGGAGAACAGCGTGACGATGCCCGTGTAGGAGTTGGTCAGGGACTGCCCCGGCCCATAGACGTTCTGAAGCCTGAAGATGCTGAGGGGCACACCGCGACTGAGCGCCCACGCGGCGAGGATGTGCTCCTGGGCGAGCTTGGTCGCGCCGTAGACACTCGTCGGGGCAGGGGCGGTGAGGTCGGCCCGGGCCGGCAGCCCGTGCCCGTCCTCGAAGTCCCACTGCCTGCGCTCGAGCTGGTCGTGGGACCGCTGGCCCGGATACCACCGGGAACCATCCGGGCGCTCCCACTCGCCCTCGCCGTAGACGGCCCGGCTCGAGGTGAGCAGGACGTGAGCCGGCAGGTGGTCGACGCGCCCGAGCCAGTCCGTCAGCTGGGTGGTGCCCACGACGTTGACGCGGCCGTGCCGGGACGCCTCGGTGAGCGACTGCCCGGTGCCCGTCTCGGCGGCGAGGTGGATGACGGTGTCCGGCCGCAGGTCGCCGAGCTCGTCCCAGGCCTCGGCCTTCGTCACGTCGCCGACGACCAGGGTGGCCTCGTCGGCGAGCAGCGCCGGCCTGCCGCCAGAGGGGTGGACCTGCGGGTGGAGGCTGTCCAGGACTGTCCAGGAGTCGGCCTGTGCCGTCAGGAGCTGGCTGAGGGCACAGCCGATGAAGCCCGCCCCGCCGGTGACGAGGACGTGTCCGAGCTTGCTCAACGTGGTGATCCCCCTAGATCGATGGTGGCCGCGTCAGGATCGAGCTCCTCGCGAACGCCCGCGTGACTGTAACCGACTCCCGCCGGATCGGCCCCGGCGGTGCGAGCGGGCGCGTCGCCCCACGCCTCGACTCGGCCACGAGCCCACCCGCGCCAGAACGCCAGCCCCCGCCCAGGTCCCCAGGACTTCAGCCGCAGCGCCGGCTTCTCGACGAGGTGCCAGCTGGCGAACGCGAAGGCGAAGGTGACCGACCAGGCGATCACGATGTAGGGCAGGATCCCCAGGCGGTGGACACCCAGGGAGGCCAGGGCCATCTGCACGATGAACCCCCACACGTAGATGCCGTACGAGTAGTCGTTCTTCGCCGCCACCGACTTGACGCGCGCCGGCGCGGCATACGCGAACCAGAGCAGGGCGTAGCCCATGGCCGGGACGCCGATGAGGTGGTACCCGCCGACGCGGAACAGGGCGAGCAGGCCAACCAGGAGGCCGCCGAGGGCGAGCCGTCCGTTCACGGGCAGGCGGTCGGCGTACACGGCGGCGGTGCTGCCGACGAGGAAGGTGGCGGCGAGCTGGACGAACTGGAGGTCGCCCAGCCACGGGGCCATGGCCTTGGCCACGTCGGGTGCCGCTGCGGACAGGGACCCGAGCAGGAGCAGGGCCGCCGCGGAGACGGGGACCAGTACCCGGGCCCGGCTGAAGATCGCGAAGAGGGCGAACGCACCGACGAGCAGGTAGCAGCGGAACTCGTACTCGAGGGTCCACAGCGACCCGTTGAGGACACTCCAGCCGACCTGGTGCCCGTAGGGGGTCTCGGCGAAGACGTCGAGCAGGCCGTACTGGCCGATGTGCAGGTTCCAGTTCCGCGTGAAGTACGTGAGCGGCCCTGGGAACGCAGCCGTCCAGAAACCCGCGAGCGTGCCGTGGTGGCGCAGGTAGAACGCCGGGGCGACGACCGCCGCCGAGACCACGAGGGTGAGCCAGTAGGCAGGGAAGATGCGCAGGACGCGCCGCCACAGGAACTGAAGCGTGTCGGCTGACATGGCACTGCGTGCGATGAGGAAACCACTCACGACGAAGAAGCCCTCGACCGCGAGCCCGCCGATGCTGTTCTGGCCGTGGGTGTAGCGCCAGAACGGGTCCTCGCCGAAGCCACCGAGCGGGAAGGCGTGGTCGACGATGACGGCGCTGGCGAGGATCAACCGCAGGAATCCGAACGCGTTGTCCCTCCCCCGCAGCATGGAGGACAACACGAGGGTCGACCCGTCATCGTCCGTCTGTCGTCGGCGCATCCCGTATCCTTCGTCACGGCAGAGCATTCAAGTGGCCCCAGAGGCTACCAAGCAGGTGGGGTGACACAGGTCGGTGAAGAGTGCGGCCATCGTGGGCCCGCGGGTCTACCGCGAGCACCTGACCGACCTCCTCCGGTTCTCGTCGTTGACGTCCAACTTCGTCCGCCGTGAGCTGCGCACCCGCTTCCTGGGGTCGCGTTTCGGCTGGGCCTGGTCGCTGGCGATGCCGCTCGCGGTCCTCGCCACGTACTCCGTGGTCTTCGGCATCGTCCTGGGGGCCGATCGCGGTATGCCGCCGTCCCCCACCGGGCTGAAGCTGTTCGCCGTCTACCTGTTCACCGGGCTCGTGGTCTGGAACGTCTTCGCCACCGTTCTCCAGCGCACGGTCGACGGTCTGCTCGAGCTGATCCCGTTGCGGCGCAAGGTGGCCTTTCCGGTCATCGCGCCCCTCGTGGGGTTGACCGCCGCGACGCTGATCGAGCGCGGGGTCGAGCTGGTGCTCCTCGTGGTCACCTTCACCATCGTCGGCAACATCGGGTGGACGGTCCTGTGGGCGCCGGTGATCGTCGTGCTCGTGGGCGGCTTCGCCTTCGGGATCGGCCTGGGGCTGTCCGTGCTCAACGTGGCCTTCCGCGATGTCAGCCACTTCCTGGCGGTCGGGCTCCAGCTGCTGTTCTTCGCGACGCCGATCATCTATCCGCCGGACTTCGTCCACAGGAAGTTCGAGGACGGGTCGCTGCCGTCCGTGCTGTTGTCGCTCAACCCGGTCGCGCCGTTCGTGCAGGCGCTGCGTGACGCGCTGTGGAACCTGCGCTCGCCCTCGGCGGGCGCGGTGCTGGCCATGGTGGCCCTCACCATCGTCTCGCTCCTGCTCGGTTGGCTGGCGTTCCGCGGGCGCGCCGCCCGCGTCGCGGAGGTGCCATGAGCTCGTATGCCGTGCGCGTCATCAACGTGACGCGTGACTTCAAGATCGACCACGGCCACGCCGGCAGCCTGAAGCACCGGGTCCTGACGCCCCGTGGTCAGCGTGCCGAGCACTTCCGGGCCCTCGACGACATCACCCTGGAGATCCCGCACGGGTCCACCTTTGCGCTGATCGGTGCCAACGGCTCCGGCAAGAGCACCCTGCTCAAGCTGATCGCCGGCATCTTCCCGCCGAGCAGCGGCACCGTGCACGTCACCGGTCGGGTCACGGCCCTCCTGGAGCTCGGGGCCGGGTTCCACCCTGAGCTGACGGGTCGCGAGAACGTCTACCTGGCCGGCTCGATGAACGGGCGCAGCCGCGCCGAGGTGGACGCCGACGTCGAGGCCGTCAAGGCCTTCTCGGGCCTGGACGAGTTCTTCGAGCAGCCCGTCAAGGTCTACAGCTCAGGCATGTTCGTGCGCCTCGGGTTCGCCGTGGCGGTCCACCTCGACCCTGAGGTGCTGATCGTCGACGAGGTCGTGGCGGTGGGCGACGAGCAGTTCCAGCGGATGTGCTTCGACCACCTGCACGACCTGCGGCGACGCGGCGTGACCATCCTCTTCGTCTCGCACTCGCTCAGCCTCGTCGAACAGCTGGCGGACCACGCCGTGTGGATCGACGAGGGCACGGTGCGCCAGGTCGGGACGGCGCGCGAGGTCATCGACGGCTACCTGCAGCAGGTGAACCGCGAGGACCTCGATCGGGCAGAGGAACTCGGTCGGGCGCAGGACCTGGATCCGGAGCAGGCCGACATCGCCGCCGACCCGAACCGCTGGGGCTCGGGTGATGCCAGCGTCACGGACGTGGAGTTCCTCGACGCACGCGGCCACGCTACTGTCGCAGTCGAATTCGGTGCCCCGTTGACGGTGCGACTCCACTACTCGACCCGCGAGCCGATCGACGACCCCAACTTCGGCCTGGCCATCTGGTCCGAGCAGGGGTGGCCGATCGGCGCACCCAACACCCACCTGTCCGAGGTGGCGACAGGACGCGTGTCCGGAAACGGCTTCGTCGACTTCACGATGGACCGCGTCACCTTCGTGCCGGGACGGTTGTCGTTCACGGCCGCGATCACCGACCAGTCGACGACCCACGTCTTCGACTGGCGCGAGCGCGCGTTCGACCTCAAGGTGCTTCCGCACAGCGGACTCGAACCGACTGGGCTCGTCGAGGTCGCCGGTTCCTGGAGCGGTCCCCAGAGCACCTCGTGACGGGCGGTCAGCCCCTGACCACCGTCGTGGTCGTCACCTGGAACAGGCTGGAGCTGCTGAAGGAGTGCATCGAGTCGCTGCGCTCCCAAGACGTCGCAGCCGGTGAGTTCGACGTCCTGGTGGTCGACAACGCGTCGACCGACGGCACCGCGGAGTGGGTGGCCGCCCAGACCGACCTCCGCCTGCTGCGCCTTCCCACGAACCGCGGTTTCGCCGGTGGCATGGCCGCGGCCCTGGAGCAGGTGCGCACGCCCTATGTCGCGATGCTCAACAACGATGCGGTCGCCGAGCCGGCCTGGCTGCGTTCCCTCGTCGAGCCCCTGGTCGCCGATCCCGCCGTGGGCGCGACGACGTCGAAGATCCTGCTCGAGGGGACCGACCGGGTCCTTCAGTCCACCGGGGTCGTGGTCGAGGCCGGAGGCCGCGGATCGGACCGTGGCTACCTTCAGCGCGACGAAGGCCAGTTCGACGGGCCGGCGTTCGCCGACGTCTTCGGGTTCTGTGGTGGCGCCGCGGCCGTGCGCACGAGTGCGGTGAGGGCCGTTGGCGGGTTCTGGGCCGACCTGTTCCTCTACTACGAGGACGTCGACCTCAGCTGGCGGCTGCGGCGCGGCGGTTTCCGCGTCACCTACGTCGCGAGCGCTGTCGCGGTGCACCGGCACGGCGCATCGTCACACCATGGCAGCGACCGGTTCTACTTCTACAACCTGCGCAACCGGCTCGCCGTCCTGCTCGCCAACGCTCCTCTGTCGAGGCTCCTGAGGCAGGCCGCGCACCGTCGCGGGACGGATGAGGGTGAGGTGTCGCAGGGGCCTGCGCCTCAGCGACCGGCGCCGACCACCCGGGTGCGTGCCCGCGCCCTGGGGGGACTGTTCCGCATGATCCCGTCGGTCTGGCGGCGTCGCAGGAGCCTTCCGTCGGCTGCCGATAGGGTCGCCCCATGAAGGGGATCATCCTGGCTGGCGGCTCCGGCACGCGACTGCACCCGATCACACTGGGCATCAGCAAGCAGCTCATGCCCGTCTATGACAAGCCGATGATCTACTACCCGCTGTCGACGCTGATGATGGCCGGCATCCGCGAGGTCCTGGTCATCACCACGCCGGACGACCAGGGCCAGTTCCAGCGACTGCTCGGGGACGGTTCGAAGTGGGGCATCGAGCTGTCGTATGCCGCGCAGCCCAGCCCCGACGGCCTGGCCCAGGCGTTCATCATCGGAGCCGACTTCATCGGGGACGACTCGGTCGCCCTCGTGCTCGGCGACAACATCTTCTACGGCACCGGCCTCGGCACCGCACTGAGGTCGAACACCACGGTGAGCGGCGGCAACATCTTCGCGTACCACGTCACCGAGCCCTCGGCCTATGGCGTCGTGGAGTTCGCCGACGACGGCCAGGTGCTCTCGATCGAGGAGAAGCCGGAGCGGCCGAAGTCCTCCTACGCCGTGCCCGGCCTGTACTTCTACGACAACGACGTCGTCGAGATCGCGCGCAACCTCGAGCCGAGTCCGCGCGGCGAGCTCGAGATCACCGGGATCAACGACGCCTACCTCCAGCGTGGTGACCTCTCGGTCACGGTGCTCCCCCGCGGTACCGCGTGGTTCGACACCGGCACCTTCGAGGGACTGATGGACTCGGCGCACTTCGTCCACGTCGTCGAGGCGCGCCAAGGGCACAAGATCGGCTGCGTCGAGGAGATCGCCTGGCGCAACGGCTGGCTCAGCGACGACGAGTTCGCCGCACTGGCCGCATCGCTGGAGAAGAGCGGCTACGGCGCCTACATGTCGGGGCTGCTCGAGGAGAAGCGGGGCACGCTCTAGTGGAGATCCGACCGCTGAAGATCGCGGACGCGTTCGAGATCACGCCACGTCAGTTTCCCGACGACCGGGGTGTCTTCCTCGAGTCCTTCCGCGGGGACCGGCTGGCCGAGGTGATCGGGCACCGTCCGGAGATCGTGCAGACCAACGTGTCGGTCTCCTCGCGCGGCACGGTCCGTGGCATCCACTTCGCCGACGTCCCGCCCTCCCAGGCGAAGTACATCACCGCACTGAGCGGCTCCCTGGTCGACTACATCGTCGACATCCGGGTGGGATCCCCCACCTTCGGTCAGTGGGACTCGGTGCTCCTCGACACGATCGACCGTCGCGCGGTCTACCTGCCGGAGGGCATGGGGCACGCGTTCGCCGCGCTCGAGGACAACACCACGGCGATGTACCTCGTCACCGCTCCCTACACCCCGAGCCGCGAACACGGCATACACCCGCTGGACCCGGAGGTGGGGCTCCTGCTCCCCGAGGGGATGGAGACGCCGCTGCTCTCGCCGAAGGACGCCGAGGCGCCTAGCCTCGCCGAGGCCAAGGAGCAGGGACTGCTCCCGACGTATGCCGCGTGCTGCGAGTTCTACTCGTCCCTGGGCTGACGCCCGGAGCCGGCTGCGGATGGTCGATGGGTGGACTCCTCCGTTTGGTTGCATTTCACACCTACACGCCTTGAAAACAACCACTGACCTGCAGAATTGCCCAGCGGACACGAATGACGCTGACGTCGTGGTGTCCGGCCTTTGCCGCAATTGACGTTAAACTCACGATCGTTTGGGCCGACTACCAGCGGGAGGAGATCGGATGTCTGCCGTCCGTCGGGTACGCCGTGAGCGCGTCAACCGCTGGATGTGGGCTCTGGTCGACGCAGGTGTCTGGGTCGTCGCGGTGTTCATGGCTGCGTGGCTCAGGTTCGACCTCCAGCTGGCGCCGACCGTCGCCCCACCCCTGCTGTGGTTCACCGCCGTCGCCGTCGTGGCCCAGCTCGGGTTCGGCACCTTCTTCGGGCCCTATGCGGTCGGCCACGACCGTGGCTCGTTCGAAGAGACCTACGACGTGGGACGCACGGTGCTCCTCACGACGCTCGTCCTGATGACCTTGGTCTTCGGCCTGCACTTCGGACCTGTGCCCAGGAGCGTCCCGTTCACGGCACCGGCCTTCGCCATGCTCGGCATGTTCGCGGCCCGCTTCATCATCCGCACGATGCGCACGAGCAGGGCTGCCCACGCTCCTGAGGAACAGCGGGCGATCGTATTCGGCGCGGGCGAGGCCGGCCGCCGCCTCACGCGGAGCCTGATCCGCGACGTGGGCAGTGGCTACCAGCCGGTTGCCCTCCTCGACGACGACCGCGCGAAGGCCAGACTTCGCGTCGAAGGCATCAGGGTGCGCGGGTCGCGCGCCGACATGGGAGGGGTCGCGGCCAAGTACAGCGCGCAGACGTTGGTCATCGCCCTTCCACGGGCCGAGGCAAGCACCATCCGTGAGCTCACCGCCCTCGCCGAGGATGCCGGCCTGAAGGTGCTCACCCTCCCGCCCGTCCGGGACATCATCGATGGCCGGCCGACCGCTGGGGACCTTCGCGACGTCGACGTCGCGGACCTCTTGGGCCGACGCCCGATCGAGCTCGACATGGCGACCATCGCCGAGCAGATCGCCGGCAAGCGCATCCTCGTCACCGGTGCCGGCGGCTCGATCGGCTCCGAGCTGTGTCGCCAGATCGCGCGTTTCGGACCCGCCAAGCTGTTCATGCTCGACCGGGACGAGTCCGGACTCCAGGCCATCCAGATGAGCCTGCACGGTCACGGTTTGCTCGACAGCGACGAGCTCATCCTGGCCAACATCCGCGACGTCGAGGCGATGGACCACGCGTTCAACCGAGCCCGGCCTGACATCGTCTTCCACGCGGCCGCGCTCAAGCACCTGCCACTGCTCGAGTCCCACCCGCTGGAGGCGTGGAAGACCAACGTCCTCGGCACCCTGAACGTCCTCGAAGCAGCCTCCCGCGTCGGGGTCGGCACGTTCGTCAACATCTCCACGGACAAGGCCGCCAACCCGATCTGCGTTCTCGGCTACAGCAAGCGGCTGGCCGAGCGGATCACCGCGGACTTCTCCCTCCGCTTCCCCGGTCGCTACGTCTCGGTGCGGTTCGGCAACGTGCTGGGCTCACGCGGATCCGTGGTCCACGCCTTCACGGCCCAGATCGAGCGCGGTGGCCCGATCACCGTCACCCACCCCGACGTCGAGCGCTTCTTCATGCTGATCCCCGAAGCCTGCCAGCTCGTGCTCGAGGCCTCCTCGATCGGCCGAGACGGCGAGGTCATGGTGCTCGACATGGGCGAGCAGGTGAAGATCGTCGACGTCGCCAAGACCCTCCTGCGGATGTCCGGCCGGCGCGACATCGACATCGTCTACACGGGCCTGCGCCAGGGCGAGAAGCTCGGCGAGGAGCTGTTCTCCGCCAGCGAGCAACGCAAGCCCACGAGTCACGCACTGGTGTCCAGCGTCGACGTGCCGGCCATCGACCGCTCGGAAGTCCTGGAAGCAGGTCCGTCGAGCCACGCGGCAGCAGCGGACTGGATGCGCAAGGAGTCGACCGCTCGGGCACCGCTGGGTGCCACTTTGTGATGGAACGCATCTACCTCTCCAAGGCGGACATCACTGACGTCGAGGAGTCGTTCGTCCTCGATGCCATCCGCTCGGGGTGGGTGGCTCCGCTCGGACCCCACGTCGACGCCTTCGAGTCGGAGGTCGCTGAGCGTCTCGGAGTCGCCGGCGCCCTCGCCCTCTCGTCCGGTACCGCTGCCCTCCACCTGGCCCTGCTGCACGTTGGCGCCAAGCCAGGCACGGTCGTCGTCGTCTCATCGATGACCTTCGCCGCGAGCGCCAACGCCATCGCCTACACGGGCGCCGAGCCGGTCTTCGTCGACTCGCAGGCCTCCGACGGCAACGTCGACCCGACCCTGCTGCTCGAGGCCGTGGACACGCTCCGCAGCGAGGGCAAGCAGATAGCGGCAGTCATGACGGTCGACCTGTTCGGCCGTGCCGCCGACTACGCAGCCATCGTGGGGGCTCTCGAAGAACGCGAGATCCCGCTCCTCGAAGACGCAGCCGAGGCCCTTGGTGCCACCTATCAGGGAAGGGCTGCGGGATCCTTCGGTCGCGCAGCAGCGCTGTCCTTCAACGGCAACAAGATCATGACCACGTCGGGCGGTGGCATGTTGGTCAGCAACGACCTCGAACTCCTTTCGCGCGCGCGGTACCTCTCCACGCAGGCTCGCCAACCCGTCCCGTGGTACGAGCACACCGACATCGGCTACAACTACCGGCTGTCGAACGTGCTGGCAGCGCTGGGCCGTGGCCAGCTGACCCGGTTGGACGAGATGATCGCCCGTCGCCGCGAGATCAGGAAGGCGTATGCCGCTGGATTGGCCGACGTGCCCGGCCTTCGCCTCCTGGGCGAAGATGCGCCGCGTGGCTCAGAGGCAGACAACTGCTGGCTCACCTGTGTGGTGCTTGACCCTGACGAAGCGACCGCTCACGCGGGCGATGTGATCGCCCACCTGGAACGGGAAGACATCGAGGCCCGTCACCTGTGGAAGCCGATGCACGCGCAACCGGTGTTCGCCGAAGCGCGATCTTTCCGCAACGGCGTCTCCGACCGCTTGTTCGCGAATGGCATCACCCTCCCCAGCGGCTCGATCCTGTCGGAGCCGGACGTGGAGCGCGTGATTCTGAGTTTGCGGCGCGCGCTGAGGGCCTTGTGATCAACTGCCACGACGAGGGGTCTGTACCGAGAGGCTTGGTCTCACCGGACATCTACTTCACGCCTGCCTATGGCGGTGTCGACGCCTCCGAGGCCAACGGCACGTGGAGGCTGCTGGAGATGTTCGACGGCGGGTGGCTGATCCCCCTTGCCGTTCGTCCCCTTGCAAATGGCGTGAAGGACGCCACTTCGCCCTATGGCTACTCGGGCGTCTATGCCGCCGCAAATCTGTCGGATCGCGACCTCGACACTGCCTGGCGCGAAACCATCACGGCGTTGTCTGATCTCGGGATCGTGAGCGCGTTCCTCCGGCATTCCCCTCTCGTTCAGCAAGCACCCCGAACCGCGAACCAGGTCTCGGTGGTCGAGGACCACCCCACGACAGCGGTCGACATCGGCCCCGAAGAGGGCATGTGGGAACGTATGGAAGGCCGAAGCCGGACCGCTGTGCGAAAGGCGATCAAGGCGGGATATACGAATGCCGTCCGCCCGGTGGCCGGCGAGGACCTTGTCGAAGGAAGCCCGTTCCGAAACCTCTACGAGAGCACGATGACGCGGCGAGAGGCGGTGCCCTCGTACACATTCTCGGATGGCTACTACACCAAACTGCTTACAGCCCTTGGTCCGAACCTGGCGATCTCCGAGGTCATCTCCCCCGACGGCACGACTCACGCTGCTGCCCTGCTCATGCGACACGGTCGCTTCCTGCACTATCACCTGTCAGGTTCACAGGTCGAAGCAGCGCGGTTGGGTGTCAACAACCTGCTCCTCTGGGGGGCGCTCAAGTACGCGGGCACCATTGGCGTGACTCAGTTTCACCTCGGTGGCGGACTCAGGGGCGAGGACGCCCTCTTCAAGTTCAAGAGGGCCTTTGGTGGACGCCGATTCACCTATTCAGCCACGGGACTGGTCGTGAATGAAGCTGTGTATGACGACCTCGTTGGGCGCTCCCTGGGTTCACGTGCCCACCTGGGCGAGCGTCGCCACTTCCCGGCGTATCGAGCGGGAGGCTGAAATGTCTGGCCCCCACTCCGCTTATGCGAGACACGTCAAGAGGCCCTTGGACGTCATCGGCGCCGTTGCTCTGGGCGTGCTTCTCTCCCCGGTCTATGCGACCTGTGCGGTCCTCATCCTGTTGACCAGTGGTCGACCGATTCACTTCCATCAAGTGCGGGCCGGAAGGCAAGGGAACCCATTTCGGGTCCACAAGTTCCGCACCATGCAGGTGGGAACCGAGGCCAAGTCGAACAACTATCCGACTGCTGCGATGGTGACGCCGATCGGCAGCCTCCTGAGGAGACTCAGCCTCGACGAGTTGCCACAGCTGCTGAACATCGTGAACGGCCAGATGAGTTTTGTAGGCCCACGACCCGCTCTCCCATCCCAGGTCGAGAGGTATTCGCCGCGACAACTGGGACGGTTGGAGGTCCGGCCCGGGCTGACGGGACTTGCCCAGGTGCGGCACAGGAACAACGCACCCTGGTCGCTGCGGATTGAGTCGGACCTCGAGTACATCGAGACCCTCTCCTTCCGGCGGGACTGTCTCATCGTGGCGATGACCCTGCCCAAGGCCCTCCTGGGCGAAGGCGTCATCATCGGTCAGTCTGCCGTGGACGTGGACGACCTCAAGGACGGTCCACGTACGAAGAGCGGCCCCCATGCGTAGCAGCGACCCACAGGCGGCGCTTGGGTCTTCGGCCGCTGAGATCGGATCCGACTTCGAGCTCGTGGGCGGTGAGTACCTCACGAGGACGACCGGGGTCCTCCCGTGGGACGGCCCGCTCACCAGATACGTGGCCAACGGACGCCAGGCACTTTCGCTGACCGCGGAGTCGTTGTGGCGTCGCGGCCTGCGCACAATCCATGTGCCTGGCTACCTGTGCGACAGCATGATCGAGCCGTTCGCCAAGGACTGGAAGGTTGTCGCGCTTCCGACGACGCCCGACCTGGAAACCCCGCCTGACGCCATCGGATCACTGAAAGACTCAGTCCTGTTGAACGCCCCATACTTTGGACGCGGCCCTTCGGGTGACATGGTCGCCGCGTTGCGCGCCGCTCGAGGCGCTGGTGTTGTGGTCGTCACCGACGAGAGCCACAGAGTGCTGGACGAGCCCTGCATTGAAACCGATATCCGAGTAGCCAGCCTGCGGAAGCTGCTGCCGGTATTTGATGGTGGCTACGCCATTGGGCTTCCCACGGAGGACACGCAGGTCGGCCCCTCGAACAGTGACGCCGTTGCCCAGCGACGTAAAGCAATGAGCACCAAGACGGCCAACCTGTCGGAGCCCGAGCCACAAAGCAGCCACCTGCCCATGTTCCACGAGTCCGAGCGCGCGCTAACGGTCGACCTGACGCCTCGCGCGATGAGCGCGCCTACGCTAAACCTCCTCCGACGACTTGATCTGCCCAAGTTGGCCGTCCGTCGCCGACGAAACGCCGAAGCCCTCGTCAGGGCGCTGGGCCGGCATTCAGCGCTCCGCATCCTGAATCCACCGAGCGCCACAACCAACCCCTCCCATATCGTTCTGGAGGTTCCGGATCCACAAGCCCTCCGTGACTGGCTGGCCCGGAGGCGGATCTACTGCCCCATCCACTGGCCGCCTTCGGAACTGCTGCCTGACGTATCAGACTGGCCCCAAAGGTTTCTCTCCGTCCCCATAGACCATCGCTACGGTGTGGCGGACATGAACCACGTGGGCACCGCAGTGCATAAGGGCCTTGAATCGCTCAAGGCCACCCGAACGACGAGGAGTCGCTGATGTTGGGCAAGCACATTCGCCTTCGTCCCATCGAAAGCACCGACCAGGCATTCATCACCGACCTCAACAGCGACCCAGTAGTGCGTTCGAACGTGGTTGGTTGGGACTGGCCTACATCCCTGCAGGAACAGGAGACCTGGTTCCGTTCACCCTCGCAGCCCAACACTCGGCGCTGGATGGTCGATGAGATCGAGGGTGGGCCTATTGGACTCACCGGACTATGGGACATCGACTGGCACAATCGCAACGCTCTGACCGCCCTGAAGTTGGGCGGGAGCGAAAATGTCCGAGGACGAGGACTCGGCACGGACGCAATCATGACGGTGATGGCATTCGCCTTCTACGACGTTGGGCTCCAACGCCTCCACTCCACAATCCTGGCCACCAACCGTCCGTCCATCAAGGCGTACACCAAGCATTGTGGTTGGACGATCGAGGGGACAGCACGTAAACACGTTTGGCGGCATGGAGGCTTCACGGACCTCCTGTATGTCGGCATCCTCAAGGAGGACTTTGATGTCCTGCCCGGCGCCGACACCTACATACGAAGCATCACAGACCTTGAAGCGGCCCAGGGGCACCCTCAGTGAGAATCTCTCGCCCTTTCGCTCGCGAAAGTCGTTTGGACGAATGACTGCAGGTCGTGAGAGAGCCCTGCTCACGTCGACGATTCCGGTCACACTGGACAAGTTCCATCGCGAACTAATTCGACAGTTGGCCGACCGCTACGACGTTCATATCGTTTCCTCGGCGGGCCCGTCATTGGAGGCCCTGAGACGAGATCTCGGCGTCACGGTGCATGCCCTAGACATGTCTCGCGAGATCTCCCTCTGGTCAGACATTTCTGCTCTCTATCATTGGATCCGCCTCGTCAAGCGAGTTGGTCCAAGCGTCGTGATCACGGCTACGCCCAAAGCCAGCCTCCTCGGCCAAGCCTCGTCGTGGATGTTCAGGGTGCCACAGCGGATGTACTACCTCGGCGGTCTCCGCCTCGAGGGCGAGGTTGGTATTCGGCTCAAGGTTCTCAGCAGCATGGAAATGCTGACGGCAGCGATGTCGACTGTGATCGTGGCAAATTCCCCCTCACTGGCGAGCAAATTCACCGAAATGGGTCTTGCGCCTGCATCGAAGGTTCATCGGACTACACCGGGCAGCAGTCACGGTGTCGACTCGGAGCACTTTGCCCCGCGCCCGCCGGACACGGTGCTCGCTCAGTCTCTCGGCATCCTGCTGGGTAACCCAGTCATTGGCTTCGTAGGGCGACTGACTCATGACAAGGGTCTCGACACCTTGGTCACGGCAGCTGAGATGCTGAAGAGCCATGCTCCCGACGCCCAGCTGCTTGTGGTGGGCTCCCAAGACGAGCCTGACTCAAGGCGCTACTTGGCGTTACTACGGTCGTCGGGGCTCAGGGTGGTTACCGTCGACTTCGTCGAGGATGTGCGGCCGTTTCTCTCCCTCATGACGTTTCTTGTTCTTCCTTCCCTGCGAGAAGGATTTCCCAATGTTGTACTGGAAGCTGCAGCAATGGGCATCCCGGCCGTGACCACGACCGCTACCGGTGCGGTGGACAGCGTGACCGATCGGGAGACGGGCTTGGTCGTGCCGGTCAACGACGCCAGAGCGCTTGCGGATGCCGCGTCATTCCTCCTCGAACATCCCGACGAATGCCGCGACTTTGGGCGGGCTGCGCGGGAACGGGTCACCCGGGACTACAGTCCCCACGACGTCGTCAGATCGCTCCTTGCTCCGCTGCGGAACATCTGAGGGCCGTAACCTCGGCCCACTGGCCGGCAGCCCTAGCGAGGAGCTGCCAACACCCGATCGACCGCCCGGCGAATCTCGGGTTCCAGGGACATGACGAACGGCACCGAGAGGTGCCCACCGTCACGATAGGCAAATCGGCCGTCCCTGAAGGTCGAACATGTAGGCCCGCCGCAGATGCTGTCGAACAGGTTCAGTGTCGACATCCCGGGGAACTGGGCGACCGCGGCATCTTCTACACCGCTCGTCAGCTCGGACTCGAGTCTGAGCTTTTCAGTCGGTGCGGATGTCGCGCACTTCGACGAATCCCGGGCGGCGGTGATGGCAGGACAGAGTCGCAGGTCAAAGTTTGCGAAGTGGGGCACCGTATTCACGAGCAAGGTGGGGACACCCGCCTCGGCCCAAGGCGTAAGAAGGCTGGAGACTCCCTGGCCCCAGAGGGCTGCCTTCCGTTGGAGAGACGATGTGGACTGCTCGCCATCCAAACTGGCCGATCGCCGACCGTCCAAACTGTCGAAGCGCACAACGGTGCTGTAGATGTAGTCCGTGGATGCGCTAGCCAGCATGACCAGCGCAGGCCGCGTCCGCACCACCTCTGCAGCCCAGGCCCGAATGAAAGCGTTGCAGGCCTGGGTGTCGTGCCCGGCGGTGAGGTAGGTGGAAGAAACATCAGCGAACGGGCAACCACCATAGGTTGCCAGCACCAGATTCAGGTGCCGCTCGCGGGCAATACTGAGGGCAGGCTCGGCGAACTGACCAGCGTTGGAGTCTCCCAAGAGAAGCAGGGTGCCCTTGGCTGCGGGAACGGTCCACGTGCATTTCTGTGTCTGCGCCGACCCAGGAAGGTTGGCCGTGCAGAGTTGCGTCGAGTCGAGGTGTGGCCTCGCGTCGATCGCGAGCTGGCGGATGCGAGCTGGCGGATGATCCGCTGAGATCAACAGCGCCCCGAACGCACCGCTCGGCACCAAGGTGCACACCACGGCCAACGCGGCTGCCCGAAACCCAACAATCCTCCGGTTGCGCCGGATGGGACTCTCGACCACGACCCCAGTGAGCCACGCGAGGACGAGACCGGTGAGTGCAGCGCCAACGACGGCCCAAGCCGGAGCCTGCGGAGCCAGCAGCCTGAGAAACACGATCAATGGCCAGTGCCACAGGTACCACGAATAGGACTGGTCGCCCACCCAGACAAGCCACCTCTGGCCCAGAATGCCGCTCACGTAGCCTCCGGGTCGGCATCCGCCAGAGAGAATCAACGCGGTAGAAATCACTGGAAGGAGAGCCGCATAGCCGGGAAATGGGGTCGCGCTGTCGAAGGCCACCACCGTCACGACGAGGCCGACTAGTCCCACCAGTCCGGACAGCTCGGATAGTCGCCTGCCAAGGATCTCCCTGATTCGGCTCTCCGAGAGGGCAATCACGGCCCCGGCGCAGAACTCCCACGCGCGGCTGGGAGACCCGAAGAAACCAAAGCGACTGTTGACCGTGAGAAAGTGGAAGGGCGCCCCTGCTGAGAAGGTCAAATAAACACAGAGGGCCAGGGACATGGCTGCCACGGCCCCAATCACCATGACAAGAGTCTGTCGAGGCGATCGGCTCAGCCGCTTTGCAAGGCGCCAGCTCACCAACATGAGCAGGGGGAAGACAAGGTAGAACTGCTCCTCGACCGCCAAGGTCCACATGTGTAGCAACGGGTTCGCCTCGGCCGCGGTATCGAAATAGCCGCCGGTCATGAAAAACAATGCACCGTTGGCACTGAAGAGCGCGGAAGCCACCCCCGTCCTCGCCACCGTTTGGAGGTTTCCCAGGGGTGTCAGCACAAGAGCCGACCCCGCCGCCACGAAGAGCAGGACTGCACAGAGCGCTGGAAGGAGGCGCCGAACCCGTCTCGCGTAGAAGGCCGCCAGGGAGAGAGTGTTGGTGTCGGCGAGCTCTGCTGCCAAAATCCGTGTGATGACAAAGCCTGACACCACGAAGAACACGTCGACGCCGACAAAACCACCCGAGTCCCGAAAGATCGAGTGATAAGCCACCACCAGCGTTACAGCGATCCCTCGCAAACCCTGGACGTCGGCGCGGAACGCATGAGCGGGTGCTGAGGCCCTTTGAAGGGGCTCCCGGTGTTCGGGGCGGACGATCGTCTGGCCAGTCACTGGCGAGGTCCTTCTCTGTGGTTTCTTGGGTCGGCCGCCCCGCTTCGAACGGCGTCACGAACTGGATCAATCGCTGGCGGGAGGGCGGCGTCGGAATTCAGGGACGCCCCCCAGGCCAGTGCGGCGAGGGCAATGGTTCCCGAACCTGACAACGGCCACCAGTTGACCGAAACGCCGGCTGCGAGGACGACTACGACCACCGCCAAAGGCTGTCGGCCTGCACGCCGCGACGCCAACACGGCTCGCCAGCAAAGGATGCCGAACAGGAGCGCCGCGATGGCGCCGACCTCTCCCCAGATGCCCAGATAGACCACATGCGATCGCACCAGCGCGTCGCCGTCGTGAAGGCTTGAGTAGCTCGCGAGATTTGTCAGGCCAACGCCGCTGAGTGGGTGGATCAGGCCCTCGTGCAGGCTGTAGACAGCGGCGTCCATGCGCGACTGCAGCGATTCGGACTCTGCCTGTGCTTCGGCGAACCGACCCGTGAACGTGCCCGCCCACGACACCACCCTCGCGCCAATCCACGTCGCCAGAACCACAAACAGCGCGACTCTGGCCCAGCCCGCGATCGAGCGCCTCGTGAGCAAGCGACCAGACACCAGCACCAGTGCCGCCACAGCCAAGTCAAGATAGGCGCCCCGCGACTGGGAAACGACCACTCCAGCGCCGCACACGATCGCACTGGCTGCATGGAGAATCCTCCAGCGCGGAGAGTCCCGGAGTAGGCCCACCACCGCAAACACGAGACAGATCGCCGCAACCATGCCCACGCCATTGGCATTCTGTCCTGCGGTTGACGTGGTCCGGTCCACGAGCAGTTCGGGGGTGAGATAGGCGACCCAGGACAGGACGACTCCTGCGGGCGCCGCCACCCTGGCCATGTGCGCTACGTCCATCGACAGAACTGTGACTGCGGTGGCGGCGGTCACGGCGTGGAAGACAGCCTGGAACAGCGATAGTGCCGACGATTCGCCGTGCGGAAGAGCCAGCAGGACAACAAGGTTGACCAGGCCGAAAGTGATGACGAGCTTCCTCGCCCGTCCGTCCGCGACGTTGCCCTGACGACCAATCGAACCCATGAGGACACCAACACACAGCGCCGAACCCAGATTCTCCGACTGACTGGCAATGAGCGCACCTCCGGGGAGGTGGCTGGCAAAGGGAGCAGCCAACGACATGGCGACGGCCGTCCTTGGGGCGATGTGTCCGAGCGCGAGGCACCCGATAAGACCAATGAGGGGCCGCAGGAGGGGCCGAAGACTCAGTAGGCCGAAAACGTAGAGCCCACCGAGCAGGCCCACCGCGGCAAGGATCAATGCCACATCGAGAATGCGGACCCGACGCCCCCTGAGCAAGGTCATCGTGCGCGCTCGGGCGATCCCAGCGGGACACGGCTCAGGTTCCCGTTCACCAGTTGGTAGACCGCGTCACAAGCCTGGAGTGTCTCGAGTCGGTGGGCAACGGTGACGACACTCAGGTGTCCGCGTAGCCCGTCAATCGTCTCGACGATATCCGCTTCGGTGCGCTGATCAAGAGCCGCCGTAGGTTCGTCAAGGATGAGGAGGGACGGCCGCCGATACAGCGCGCGAGCGATCCCCAAGCGCTGTCGCTGGCCCACCGAGAGTCGGCTGCCACCCTCGCCCAGCTCGGTGTCGAGTCCTTCGGGAAGACCCTCCACGAAAGCGCCCATTGATGCCGACCTCAGGCTTTGCCAGATTCTTTCCGAATCAGGGTCGTCGTCACCTAGCGCGACGTTCTTGGCAAGAGTCTCGTCCAACAGGAAAACGTCCTGCGGAACATAGCCCACTCGCCGCAACCACGCCTCGTCTGCCACCCCGATATCGGCTGCGCCGTACGTCACCTGTCCCGCGGTCGGCTTGAGCAGGCCAAGGAGGAGGCCGAGGAGGGTGCTTTTGCCGCCGCCCGAGGGACCGGTGATGGCAACGTGCGACCCAAATGGCACGCTGAAGGAAACACCTTCGAGCACCGGGACGCCCTCCTCGTAGGAGAAGGAGACGTCCACGACGGCCAGGGCGCCTTCCGAGGGAAGCGGCTCAGCATCCCGATGATGCTGGCGTCCGGCATCGGCGATCTCCGCCAGCTCGTGGCCCACCTGTTCGGAAAGGCTCAGGCCTGTTCGCAGCTGGTTGACGGTGCCCAGACAGCGCGCCAGGGCTGGCAGGATTCGCAGCCCAGCGACAACGTACAAGGCAATCAGAGAGAGGCTGCCTTTGGAGTCCCCGCTGTGAAGCACGAATACGAGGGCAGCGAGGATGGCACCAAACAGTGCCACCTCAAGCGTGAGCCGCGGAACGTCGTTCAACACCGCGATAACCCTCTGCGCGCGAACCATGTTCGTACGCGCGCTGGCTATCGAGCCAAGCGCTTGGTCGCGCGCACCAGCAACCGTGAGCTCTCTGATCCCCCGCAGAACGTTGGCGCCATGGGTGTAAACCGATGAGACCTCCCTGCCGAACTTGTCAGCGCTTCGTGCCGCAGTGCGCATGCTGGCGAAGGTGAAGGCACCAGCGACCAGTGCTAGATAGGCCAGGACCAGCAGGGCGGCCACCGGGCTGGCCACAAAGAGAGCGGCGGCCAGCGCAAGACACGTGGTCCCGTCAGCGACGACCAGAATGATGGAGTTGAGCCCTGAATTGGTCGCGATGTTGACGTGGGAGATTGCTCTGGAAAGAAGTTCAGATGAGTTGCGTCCCAAATGAAAGGAGAACGGCGCGTAAGCATATCCGCGAAGCAGCCGCGAACTCAGCAGCACCTCGGCTTCGGCAACCTTTCCGCTCCACCAGTAGCGAAAGGCGAACGTCATCATCGAGCGGGCGATCATCAGTCCGATCGCCACACAGACCAGAGCAGTCGGGCCGATGGGCAGTCGGATGGGCAGCTGGACGCTGGTGCCCCCGGTGAGCGTGGTGAAGACTGGAAGAAGGAGCAGGACTGATGCGAAGTCCAGCAGCGACAACAAGATCGAGATCACGGTTGCCGTGACAACAGACCGGCGGACCTCCTGAGGAAAGAGACGCAGGAAGCGCAGCAGGTCAGTCCTCACCTGCTCCTCCGGGCAAGCGCAACGGCTTCACGCAACATCGCCTCAGTTGCCGATGTGGAGGCCTCCCACGAGTAACCCGTCACCCTGTGTCGCGCTGCACGGGCCATCTCAGCTCGCTCTCGGTGATTTGATGCCATGAACTCGATCCCGGCCGCCAACGCCTCGGGATCGTTCGGCTGTACAAGCAGCCCGTTTTCGCCCGAGTTGACCAACAGGCTGGTCCCCCCGACATCGGTGGCCACCACAGGCAGCCCGGCCGCCAACTCTTCGAGGATAGCGTTCGACAACCCCTCAGTCCGCGACGGATGAATCGCGAACTGGGCTCCTTTCAACTCCGCAGGGACATCGGCCGGATGCCCGACGAACGTCACCTCGTGAACGACGCCCAGATCCGCAATGCGCTGACGCGTCGGCTCGAGGTGATCTCCCTCCCCGATCAGACGCACCGAGAGAGGGCTGCGCACTCTACTCAGGGCGTCCGCGAGGACGTCATGGCCCTTGTACCAGCGGAAGTTGGCTACGACGACGGCGGTGGGAGGGGTAGGCGTGGGATCAGCCGACCATCCGGGTATGTCGACGCCATTCGCCACGAAGCGCACAAGGTCGGATGTCGCCCCCCACGAGATCGCGTGCTCACGGAGCTGGGGAGCATTGATGGTGACGAGGTGTGCATCCCTCACAGCCCATCGGAACAGTCTCGACGCGATGCCGAACCGCGTCGATGACACTTCGCCGCGGAAGGCTGCGACACGTGCGGTGCGACGCAAGGGGGTGGTCATGAGCAGAGTGGGCCACACGGCTCCAGCAAGCCACGCATAGACGACGTCGGGCCGCATTCTCCAGAGCGTGAACGCCAGCCGAGGGAAAATGGCAAGATTCCGACCCGTGCTCGTTGGCAGCCTCAGCGGGCGAGCGACAGTCCAGGGAACATCTCCGGCATCAAGTACCTCGGTCAGGGGACCTCCAGTCGTCAGAAGGATGACGCGAACGTCATGCCCGCGGCCCTTCAGAGCGCAGGCCAGCCTGACGAGTTGCCCCTCCGCCCCCCCGCGATTGGCGCTGCCGATTGCAAAGGCGATGCGCATTGGAGACTCAACGGCCGTCATGCCGGCACTCGCGGTGGCCTGGTGTGAACGGCATCCAGCCATAGTTCCAACATGAGCAACGCATACAGGCGGGGGGCGTGGTTGACGCCATTCATGTGCTGGTCGATCAGCCCCTGCACCTCTGAGGCATCGAACCAGCCGAGCCTGACCCCCGTGCCGTTCGGCAGCAGGTCTGCCAGCATGGACCGCAGGGGTCCGCGCAGCCATGCATCGAGCGGTATGCCGAAGCCCTGCTTCCGACGATAGATCAGCTCCTGCGGCAGCCACGGGCCGAGGGCCTTCTTGAAGAGGTACTTCGTCTCACCGTTGCGCACTTTGAGGTCGCCAGGCAGCGCTGCCGCCCACTCCATGAACGTGTGGTCGAGCAGTGGGCTGCGAGCCTCGAGGGAGACCGCCATGGTGGTGATGTCGACCTTGGGCAGTAGGTCACCCGGCAGATAGGAATAGGTGTCCATGGCGAGGATGCGGTTGACCACGTCCGTCTTGCCGTGGTCATCCCACAGCTGCTCCAACAACCCGTAGCTGTCCTGCCCGCTGACACGTCGCCGCAGGTCCGCCGTCATTACGCGGTCTTTGGCCTCGTGGTCGAAGTACGACATGAGCCGCCCATAACGTCGAGCTGGGACGGCCTCAGCCATGACCGTGGCAATGCGGTGAGCCCTCGCCAGCTGCCTGGATCGCTTGGCAATCGGCGCGAGGCCGCGACTCGCCCACCCAGCGGGACGCGACGCATAGCGAGCCCAGGCCGGTTGTTGGCTTGAAAGGAATGCGCTGTACCGCGTGTAGCCCCCGAGGGCCTCGTCGCCACCATCCCCGTTCAGGGCCACGACAACGTTTGCCCGAGCCATCTGAGCCAGGTAGTAGCTCGGAATCGCCGACGAGTCTGCGTAGGGCTCGCCGAACATGCTGGCGATCTTCGGGAGCACGTCCAACGCATCGGGGCGGACGATCTGCTCGTGGTGTTCGGTTCCGTACTGCTCCGCCACCTGTCGTGCAAACGGGAGTTCGTTGTGCGACTCCTCGTCGAACCCGATGGAAAAGGTCTTCACGGTTCCAGCCGACACCTTGCTCATGGCCGCAACGATGGCCGAAGAGTCGAGGCCGCCCGAGAGGAAGGCCCCAAGCGGCCGCTCGCTCATCAGTCGAACGGAGACCGACTCGAGGAGGCGTTCGCGCAACTCCTCGCCGAGCTCCTCTTCGGGCACGTCGTGCTGAGCCCCGGTCTCGGAGTACTCCAGCTGCCAGTACCGCGACACGGTGACGCGGCCATGCTGGTAAACCGCCAAGTGGCCGGGCGGAACCTTGCGAACACTCTTGTAGATGGACCAGGGCGCTGGAACGTACTGGTAGGTGAGGTAGTGGCTCAGCGCAACCTCGTCGATGTCGCGACCGGTCCGCTCGTCGACGAGCAAGGAGTTGAGTTCGGACGCGAAGGAGAGTCCGTTCGTATCCTCACGGTAGAAGAGCGGCTTCTTCCCGAGCCGGTCGCGGACCAGCACGAGGCGCTTGTCCTTGCGATCCCAGATGGCGATCGCGAACATTCCGCGGAGGTGCTGCACAAACTCCAGGCCGTACTCTTCGTACAGGTGCGGAATGCACTCGCTGTCCGAGTCGCTGGCGAGACGGTGCCCCTTGGTCTCAAGGTCCTTTTGCAGCTCACGATAGTTGTAGATCTCGCCGTTGAAGACACAGACAACGTCCTGGCCCTCGCCGAACACAGGCTGAGAGCCTCCGACGACATCGATGATCGACAACCGCCGCATCGCGATGGCCGCGTCTGTGTCTCCGTACGCACCCTGGTCGTCAGGTCCGCGATGCACCATGGCATCGCACATCTCGTGGATGAGTTGGTCCCGTCGTGGGCTCTGAGGCTCAATCGCCCCGACGATGCCGCACATCATTCACTCCATCTCGATAGATCTTCACGTGCGATTCGACCACGACACCTACACCGCGAAGGCGCTTGGCGCGCTCAACGACTGCAGCGTCTCTCACGGCAGCGCCTTCGCCGAGCACCACGCGAAGGGCTTCGGCGAGTAGGTCTGGACGCTTTGCGGGTACGACTCTGCCGAGCTCGCCGACCAGTTCCACGGCATCGCCGGTGGACGTGGTAACCACCGAGCATCCTTGCGCCATGGCTTCGCCGATAGCGTTGCTCGACCCCTCCTGATGTGATGGTTGCACGTACACCCGTGCGGCCTGGAGGTACGGCCGGGTATCCCGAACACCTCCAACGATCTCCAGCGGCACCGCTTGGATTGCGGCTCGCGCAACCAGTTCTTTGTGGAGAGGCCCTTCACCGACGATGAGGACGCCCACATCCTCGCCCCCGGCTCGCACCTGAGCGGCGGCCTCGATCAGGTCGAGGTGACCCTTGACCGGCCGCAGGTTCCCCACCGACACCAGATGATGCCGCGCCAGAGACAGCTGAGCCGCCTCCACGCGATCGAAGCGCCAGGACTCAAGTCCGTTAGGGACCATGCGGTAGCCACTGCGAGGTCGGTGCCGCCGGCCCTGCCAATACTCCACGACCGCCGGCGAGTTCCCCACGATCACGTCGGTCCGCCAGGCCGCAAACCGTTCGACGGCATCGAACGCACGGTTCCCAGAATGAGCACCCATATTTCGACGCCACGCGACGACAAACGGCCGGGCTCGTCCGCCGGACGCGAGCAGAGGTGCAAGCACGTGTGCGCGGGCCATCATCGCGTGCACGACGTCATAGTTTCCGTGCCTCAGTGAGCGCCCGAGGCGGTAGGCGGCCAGCGCCGGAGCAAGCGCGCGCACGAACCTGGCCGACCCACTCGGTGACAGCACGTGAACCGGTGCCGACGCAAAGTCCTGGGTTGCGAGGCGCCCATCCAGCAGGAACACATCAACGTGGACACCGTGCTCGGCCAGGCCCCGTGCAAGCAAGGCAGCCTGCGACTCCGTGCCTCCATTGGTTGCCGCGCTCAAGACGAACGCGACCCGGAGCCTGGCCATGCTAGTCAGTCCGACCAAGCGCAAGGGCAGTCGTCACAAGCGTTCCGCCGTCGCGCTGTCTTCGATGACGCCCCGGGTGTCGAGCAGAACTCGACTGCTCGTCGCCAACGACTCGAGGTCGTAGGTTGAATGCGTCTGAAGCAGGACGACGATGTCTGCTTCGGCAGCAGCGATGACCGCATCTTCCTCGGTCTTGAGGCTGACACCGCCGGTTCCCTTGATCTCCCACTCGGGCACGAACGGGTCGTGGTAGGACACATCGGCGCCCCATTCCAGCAGGCGCTTGGCCACCGGGTCGGCAGGGCTCTCCCGACGGTCAGAGATGTTTGCCTTGTACGTCACGCCCAGCAGGAGGACCTTCGCCCCGTTCACGGCGATTCGGCGCTCATTCAGCGCTTGCCACACTCTGTTCGCCACATAGAGCGGAGCCGCGGTGTTGATCTCCTCGGCAAGCTCGACCATGCGGAAGGCGTAGCCAAGTCGTGCCTTCACCCGGTGGCTCAGATACGACGGGTCGACCGGAATGCAGTGCCCACCAACGCCAGGTCCGGGGCGGAAAGCCATGTAGCCGAACGGCTTGGTGGCCGCGCAGTCGATCGCGTCCCACAGGTCGATGTCGAGCTCGTGGGAGAACCGGACCATCTCGTTGACGAGGGCAATGTTGACGTGGCGGAAGGTGTTTTCGAGCAGCTTGGCCATCTCGGCCTCCTTGGCTCCCTTGGCCTCGACGACGGTGTCGATGAACTCCGCATAGAAGTCCCGCGCCGCCACGGTGCACGCTGGCGTCAGGCCGCCCACGACCTTGGGGGTGTTCTGCACCCCGAACTCGTGGTTACCCGGGTCGATGCGCTCGGGAGAAAAGGCGATGTTGAGATCTCGGCCCGCAATCATTCCGTCCCGGAGAACCAAGGGCGCGAAGACCTCCTCCGTGGTGCCCGGGTACGTCGTTGACTCCAGGATGACCAGTGCTCCGGGGCGGACGTGCTGCCCAATCGCACGCGCGGCGCCCTCCACGGGACGAAGGTCTGGACCGCCGTCTTCGCTGAGAGGCGTCGGGACGCACACGACCACCACGTCAGCATCCGCGATGCTCGAGGCGTCTGTGGTCGCGATGAAGCCTGCCGCGAGCCCGGTCTTCAGTTCTTCATCCGAGATGTCGTCGATGTGCGACATACCCGCATTCAGCGCTTCGACCACCGCCGCGTTCGTGTCAAGCCCGACGACCTCGAACCCCTTGGCGGCTGCGCGCAACGCCATAGGAAGGCCGACATAGCCCTGGCCGACAACGACGAGTTTCCTGCTCACTGGATCTCCTTGAACCATGCGACGGTGTCCGCGAGGCCCTGCTCGAGCGAAACGGGCTGAACTTCGGGAAAGAGCGAACGGAGAACGGTGTTGTCCGCCTGCGAGTGTTTGACGTCGCCCGGTCGCGGATCGCGATGCCGTACCTCAGCGGCCATCCCTGAGGCGGCCTCGATCTTGGCGACCAGCTCGAGCAGGGTCGTGTTGGTGCCGAACGCGAGGTTGACCGGCTCGGGGTGGGAGAGCTTCCGCTCGCTGGCGTCGAGCAACACCCGGCAGACGGTGCCGACATACGTGAAGTCGCGCGAGTTGCTGCCGTCGCCATTGATTGGCAAGGCATCCTGACGCATCAGAGCGTCGATGAACACCGGGATCACCGCGGCGTAGACGTGCCCTGCCATCTGACGGGGCCCGTAGACGTTGAAGAACCGGAAGGCCAGCGTCTTCATGCCGTAGGACTGCTGGTACGCCAGCGGGTACTGCTCCGTCGCGAGCTTCGTGACCGCATACGGGCTCATGGGTCGGACCCACTCGCGCTCGCTCTTCGGCAACGCGGGGTTGAGTCCGTAGACGGATGACGACGAGGCGACTACGACATGGTCGACGTCGGCGGCCCGCGCGGCCTCGAGGACATTGAGCGTGCCAGTCGCATTCACAGCGTGCGTGGCCACGGGGTCCTTGATGCTCCGAGGCACGCTGCCGAGGGCCGCGAGGTGAACCACCGAGTCCACCCCGGCCATTGCGTCAGCCAACGCGGTGGGGTCGAGGATCGAGCCGCGAACGAACCGCAGGTCCACCCCCTGCACGTTCTCCTCGTATCCGGTCGAGAGGTCGTCGATGACAACGACCTCGTGCCCGTGAGCGAGGGCTAAACGGGCGAGGTTGGAACCGATGAACCCGGCCCCGCCGGTAATGAGCAAACGCACGAGTAATCCCCACGATATGGACGGTCAGGACAAACGCCTCACATCTTAGTTGGTGCGGGGCGCGACCCGGACCAGTGTGGCGGCCGGCCCGTGGGTCAGGCGAGCTCGGCGACCGCCGCGGCGACTGCGTCGGCGACACCTTCGGCGAAGACACTCGGCACGATCTCGTCGGCAGTCGGCTCGGGCACCAGCGCGGCGATTGCTGCCGCTGCTGCCAGCTTCATCGCCTCGGTGATCTGCGGCGCTCCCGAGTCCAGCGCGCCGCGGAAGATCCCGGGGAAGGCCAGCACGTTGTTGATCTGGTTGGGGAAGTCCGAACGGCCCGTGGCGACCACCGCGGCATACCTGGACGCGACGTCGGGGTGCACCTCGGGATCGGGGTTGGCGAGCGCGAAGATGATCGACGACGGCGCCATCCGCGCGATCTCGGCCTCGGGCACCTGCCCCCCGGACACTCCGACGAACACGTCGGCGCCCACGAGCGCATCGCCGAGCGTCCCCGAGAGGCCGCGCGGGTTCGTGGTCGCGGCGAGCCGCCGCTTGTGGTCGGCGAGGTCCGGCCGAGCCGGGGACACGATCCCCCGGGAGTCGCAGACGACGATGTCGGCGACGCCGGCCCGAGCGAGCAGCTTGGTCACCGCGACACCCGCGGCGCCGGCTCCGGAGACGACCACCCGCAGCGACTCCAGGGTGCGGCCCACCACCTTCGCGGCATTCATCAGACCGGCCAGCACGACGATCGCGGTGCCGTGCTGGTCGTCGTGGAACACCGGGATGTCCAGCCGCTCCTGCAGCTGCCGCTCGATCTCGAAGCACCGCGGTGCTGAGATGTCCTCCAGGTTGATGCCGCCGTAGGTCGGCGCGATCCGCACGATGGCCTCGACGAGCTCCTCGACCGAACCCGTCTCCATGCACACCGGGACCGCGTCGACCCCGCCGAAGTGCTTGAACAGCACCGCTTTGCCCTCCATGACCGGCATCGCGGCGAGTGGACCGATGTCGCCGAGGCCGAGGACGGCCGTGCCGTCGGTGATGACGGCGACGGTGTTGCCGCGGGCCGTGTAGCGCGCGGCGAGTGAGGGATCGGCGGCGATCGCCCGGGAGACGTCAGCCACGCCCGGCGTGTAGAGCATCGCCAGGTCGACGCGGTCCCGCAGGGGCTGCGTGGCGTGTACCCCGAGCTTGCCGCCCTCGTGCGCCCGGAAGACCGGGTCGGACGGGTCGAACAGCGGAAACGACGGGAACGCAGACATGGACAATTCACCTCAAGGAAGACAAGAAGATGCGTGGGGCACACCGCGCACGGATAGATCCGCGGTCGAACGACAGCCGGGTGTGGCCTCTCAGACGCAGAGCGCGGGGGTTACCCGCGAGTTCATGGTGGCACACCCGAGCGCGCGAAACCACTGGTGTGACGCGAGTGTGACCGGCGTCGCGGATTGCGCAGCGTTCGTGAGCCGAAACGCCCGACCCCCTCAGGCGGATCGATTCCGGCGCAATACGAATTGGTTGCAGCCCAACCCTCCGCCGCACGTCATGAGCCTCGAGAGCACGTAGCCCCGGTCACGGAAGAAGTCGAATATTTCCTCCGGCTTGGCGACCTCAAACGGCCACCCGCCCACCCAGTCGACCAAGTCGCGGCGCCGGTCCATTCCTCGGTCGCGAGACTGCGGATCGACAGGCTGCGGAATTCGCTTCACAATCCGATAGACGGCCCCCGACACATCCATCTGCTGAGCTCGGATCTGCGCTGCCGCGGCGTTCAGCACCAGCCATCGCCCGACCGGACCTGACTGGTTGTACATCCGCTTGACGCGCTTCCAGTTGCGAGAAGTCCGCCCCTGGTCGTTGTAGATCGCAATGAAGAGCGTCCCATCGGGACGGACCAGGCCATCGACATTCGCCAAGGCGCTCCACATGTCCCCCGTGTGGTGCAGGACCCCCCACGAGTACACGACGTCGAACTGCCCTAGAGACCCAAGGAATGCGGTGTCGAGAACGGATCCCTGCTGCACCGTCCAGCCTTCGTCCTCGGGTCGGTACCTACGTCGAAGTTCGGTCGTGCACGCCACCGACTGCGGATCGAAGTCGAAGGAGAACACCGTGGCGCCCATGGTCCGGGCAGCAAGGCTGAACAGGCCGCTCCCCGAACCGACGTCGACGAACGTCTTTCCGTCAAGCGAGTCAACACCCAGGTAGTCCGATAGCGAGTCAACCGCCGCGCGTATCCGAGTGTCGTCGACGAGTTCCAGAAAGCGGGCCCAGTTGTCGCCGAAAGCGAACCTGTCTCCGTGCTCGATCTCAATCTGCGCTACGTCGTTCACTGACTGCTCCTTGCACTGCGAATCCTGACCGGGCCGACCCTACCCCCGACCGCTCGCGAGAACGGCTCGCGCGGGCAGCAGGCTTGCGACTGGTGTGCGCACACCGGCGCCACGCCACGACGTCCCCTCTTCGGCCGGCGCCCCGGCGCGTCGCGGCACCGAGGCTTCCAGTGCTGCGACGAGGCGCCCTGGGCGCCCAGGCTCCTACCCAAGTGGGACATCTCGGATTCGAGACTGTTTCGGAACATCAGATCTAGCCCGGTTCCCGATCCTTGCTGGCAGGATGCCCCTAACCCCCAGCGGGTGACCTGGGAACCTCCCCAGGTGACCCGGCATACGAGGAAGGAACCTCACCGCATGACCCATCGCTTGCGCCCCTCCACTCTCCTGATCGCGGGGCTGGCCACTGCAGGACTGGCGCTGTCCGCCTGCGGCTCGGATTCGCTCTCCACCAACACGAGCAGCTCGAGCAGCAGCTCCACGACCAAGGCCGCGGTCGACCAGGCCCTGGTCGCGAAGCTGCCCGCCAAGGTCAAGAGCGCCGGCAAGATCGTGATCGGTACGGACGCCACCTACCAGCCGAACGAGTACCTCGACGCGGACGGCAAGACGGTCATCGGCATGGACGTCGAGCTGTTCGATGCGGTCATGGCCAAGTTCGGCATCAAGACCGAGTGGGTCCCGACCGGCTTCGACCAGATCATCCTCGGTGTCAAGAGCGGCAAGTACGACGTGGGTGTCTCCTCCTTCACCGTGAACGCCGAACGCATGCAGCAGGCCACGATGGTCAGCTACTTCACGGCGGGCACCCAGTGGGTCACCCAGAAGGGCAACCCCAAGAAGGTCGACCCCAACAACGCGTGCGGACTGAACATCTCGGTCCAGAAGGCCACCGTCCAGTCCGACGAGGACCTGCCCAAGCGGAGCAAGGCCTGCACCGATGCGGGCAAGCCGGCCATCAAGGCGATCGTGGACGCCGACCAGGCCAAGGTGACCTCGGCCGTGCTCACGGGCAAGGCCGACGCCATGCTCGTCGACCTGCCGCCGGCCATCAGTGCGGTCGACACGACGCAGGGCAAGCTCGAGCTGCTCGGTGAGCAGTACGACTCGGCTCCCTACGGCTTCGTGCTCCCGAAGGACCAGACCGACTTCGGTCAGGCCATCGCCGACGCGCTCAAGGCGATGGACACCGACGGCAGCTACAAGGCCATCCTCACGAAGTGGAAGACCGAGGGTGGAGCAATCAGCGACTTCGCCGTGAACCCGCAGCCCTGATGTCCACCACACCTGCTGCAGAGGACCGGCCGGGCAAGATCCACGCCCGGCCGGTCCGGCACCCCTGGCGCTGGGTCGCCGTTGCCGTGATCGTCGTCCTCGTCGCGATGATGGTCAGCTCGGTCGTCACCAACGAGAACTGGAACTGGTCCTTCGCCTTCGAGATCATGCAGCAGCGGCCGGTCATCGACGGACTGTGGAAGGGCACCATCTTCGGCACCATCGGGGCCATGGTGCTCGGCATCAGCATCGGCATCACCCTCGCCGTGATGCGGCTGTCCACCAACCCGGTCCTGCGCGGGGTGGCGTTCGTCTACACGTGGTTCTTCCGGGCCATGCCGCGCTACGTCCTGCTGGCCATCCTGGGCGGTGCCATCGCGGTGCTCTACAACCCGATCCACATCGGGATCCCCTTCGGCCAGCAGCTGTCCCACGCGCTCGGTCTGTCCAACGACCTCACCTTCTTCAGCTTCAGCTGGAACGACATCTCCTCGTCGATCTGGATCGGCATCCTCGGCCTCGGTCTCTCCGAGGGCGCCTACATGGCCGAGATCGCGCGGGCCGGCATCCTGTCGGTCGACAAGGGCCAGATCGAGGCGTCGCACGCGCTGGGGATGCCGCCGGGCAAGACGATGCGCCGCATCGTGCTGCCGCAGGCGATGCGGGTGATCGTGCCCCCGACGGGCAACGAGACGATCGCCATGGTGAAGGACACCTCGCTGTTCATCGCCGCGTCGATCATCACCGAGCTCTACTTCCAGGCCTACGGGTTCGGCCAGCGGTCGTTCCAGATCGTCCCCGGCTTCATGGCCGCCACGCTGTGGTACCTCATCGTCTGCTCGATCCTCATGGTCGGTCAGTACTACCTCGAGCGCTACTACGGACGCGGCTTCGGAGCTCCCTCCAAGGCGACCCGGCGCAAGCTCGACACGATCACGGCAGGCCACTGATGACCAGCGACACGACCACCAGCACCCGCTCAGCGGAGCGGGACAGGGGCGCTCCCCTGGTCCACGCCGTCAACGTCACCAAGGCGTTCCACGGCAACCAGGTGCTCAAGGGCATCGACATGGACGTCCACCCGGGCGAGGTGGTCTGCCTGCTCGGCCCCTCGGGCTCGGGCAAGACGACCTTCCTGCGGTGCATCAACCAGCTCGAGTCCATCGACGGCGGACGCATCTGGGTCGACGGCGACCTGATGGGCTACGACGACCGCGGCGGCACGCTGCACCACCTCACCGACAAGCAGATCGCCGCCCAGCGCCGCGAGATCGGCATGGTGTTCCAGCGGTTCAACCTCTTCCCCCACATGACCGCCCTCGAGAACATCATGGAAGCCCCGATCCAGGTCAAGGGCGAGAAGAAGAAGGCCGTGCGCGAGCGCGCCCTGGCCCTCCTCGAGCAGGTGGGCCTCAAGGACAAGCCCAGCGCCTATCCCGCTCAGCTCTCCGGTGGGCAGCAGCAGCGGATCGCGATCGCCCGGGCCCTCGCGATGCAGCCCAAGCTGATGCTGTTCGACGAGCCCACCTCCGCCCTCGACCCCGAGCTCGTCGGCGAGGTCCTCAAGGTGATGCGCCAGCTCGCCAAGGACGGCATGACGATGATCGTCGTCACCCACGAGATGAGCTTCGCCCGCGAGGTGGCCGACCGGGTCGTCTTCATGGACGGTGGCGTCGTCGTCGAGGAAGGCCCGCCGAGCGAGGTCATCTCCAACCCCCAGCACGCACGCACGAAGTCCTTCCTGAGCCGCATGCGCCAGGAGGAGCAGGAGCACGAGCAGGCCACTGAGTCCGACGAGGACACCTGAGCCCCACGGCGGCTCAGAGGCTGACACCCGGATGCGCGACGGCTTCCTGGTCGGCATGATGGCTTCAGGCAACGACGAGCGGGAGGCTGCGTGACGGTGATCGGTGTAGTCCGCGTCAAAGGTCGCTCCATGGAGCCGACCCTGCACACCGGAGACCGGCTCCTCGTCCTGCGAGGGGCCCCGCCGCGCCTCGGCCGCCTGGCGATCGTGCGCCTCCCCGACGACCCCGACGGGGTCCGCCGCCCGCTCGCCATCAAGCGCGTGACCGGGCGCGACCCGGCTGACCCCACCCGCTACTGGGTGGAGAGCGACAACCAGACCGCACCCGGCGTGACCGACTCGTGGACCCACGGCATCGGCTCGCTCGCCCGTGACCAGATCCGGGCCCTGGTCCTGTTCCGCCTGCCCGCGACCTATCCCGGACGTCGCCTCGCCCGCCGGGTGGTCCGCCGCTTCACCCGCTGACCCGGCTCGGCACCCGCGCGCACCGCGCCTCCCACGGGCGCCCGGACGGCATACCTGCTCGTATGCCGGTCACCCGCCGGGGGTGCCGTGCGGCCCGCTGACCTGCCGGGTAGGGTCGAAGACGCACGAGATCATCCACCTCGCAGAAGGGATTCGCATGCTCTCCCGCCATTTCCGCCCCACTGAGGTCAGCGCCCACTGCGACCTGCCCTGTGGCGTTTACGACCCCGCCCAGGCACGCATCGAGGCCGAGTCGATCAAGGCGATCATCGCCAAGGTCGCCGACAACGACGACCCCGACTTCCGCACGCGCGCGGTGCTCATCAAGGAGCAGCGCTCCGAGCTGGTCAAGCACCACCTGTGGGTGCTGTGGACCGACTACTTCAAGCCGCCGCACTTCGAGAAGTACCCCGACCTCCACACGCTGTTCAACGAAGCCACCAAGCTGGCCGGTGCGTCGGGCACCAAGGGTGAGTTCGACGCCGCCAAGGCCGACGAGCTGCTCGCCAAGATCGACCAGATCGACAAGATCTTCAAGGAGACCAAGGCCGCCTGAGCCACCCGCTCAGCAGAGGGTCGCCCACCGCTGGTGGGCGGCCCTCTGTCGTGCCGGACGTCGCGGCACTCAGCCGGCGGACGGGTTCCGGGTCTGCTCCCCCACGTCGGCAGCCGTGCTGGCCATGCCGATGGTGACCGAGGTGCGCAGGTGCGCGTCCAGCTCGGTCCAGACCACCGAGAGCAGCCGCAGGTCGACCACCTGGCCGGTCCCTTCGACCGGCGCCTTGACGACGACGCGCGGACGCTTCTTGTAGAGCCGGGCCGACTCCGCGATGAGCGCACTGATGGTCGTGCACTGGCCGGAGGCGATGATCTTGGTGACGACGCGCGAAGGCTGTCCCTCGACGCGGGCGCGCACGCCGGCCAGGCCCGCCGCCACGAGGTTGCCGCAGTCCTCGGCATAGACGTAGTCGCGCATGGTGTCGAGGGGGACGTACACCGTCAGCGGGAGCCCGGTGGCGTGGGTGCGGCAGAGCTGGGAGATGAGGCCCTGCGGCTTGGTGAGGTCCTGCCCCGGCCCGTAGAGGTTGCCGATGCGTCCCACCAGGACGGCCGTCCCCGTCCGCTGCGAGAAGTCCTCGACCGCCTCCTCCATCCTGAGCTTGGCTCGCCCGTAGGCGACCAGCGCAGCGGTCGGCGAGTCCTCGGTGAACGGCGCCCGGACCGGCGACCCGGCATACACCCCACCGGCGGAGGAGGCGAGGAAGAAGGCTCCGGCACCGCCCTCGGGCAGCGCGGCGGCCAGGTCGGCGAGGAAGCCCTCGAACAGGTCCACCTCGGCGAGCAGGTCCGCCTCGGCCGTGGCGACCACGCCGGCTCCGGCGCACCAGGCCACGGCCCAGCTCCCACCGTCCGCGCGCGCGACCAGGGTCGAGATCCCCTCCCGCAACGCGGCGCGCGCGGCGACGGGGTCCGGCCACGGCACGCGTGCGGTGACCACCTCGTCGCCACGCCGCCGGACCGAGGCTGCGACGTGCGAGCCCAGGAGCCCGCCTGCACCGACGACCCAGGTGGTCGTCCGCGTCATGCGGACCGGCGTCCTAGCGGGCCGCGCTGGGGATCTGTGGTGATGAGGTAGAGCGGCTTGCCCATGGCCATGTTGACGACGACCCCGAGGTACTCGGCCACGATGCCCAATGAGAACAGCACCGCGCCCGTGCCGACGATGACGAACACCATGACCGACGTCCACCCGGGGACCACGATGCCGCCGAAGAGCCTGCTGACCACCAGCACCACCGCGACGACGACGCCGAGCAGCGCGAAGCCGGCCCCGATCATGCTGACGACGCGCAACAACCGGGTCCCGCTCGTGAGCACGAGCCTCCAGAAGTGCGACATCAGGCTCCGCAGCCGGTAGCCGCTGCGACGGTCGCCCTCCTCGCGCATGGGCAGGGGACAGCTGGCGACCCGACCGGCCACCCAGCCGAGGGCCACATCGAGGTAGACGCCGGCACCGGCATAGGCCGCCAGCCCGCGCGCCACCTCACCCAGGACGAGGCGATAGGAGTGGTAGAGGTTCGCGCCGCTGTTGCCGGTCAGCCGTTCGACCAGCCACTTGGAGCCCTTCGACGCGGTGTTGCGCAGCGGACCGTGCGGCGGCTTGTTGGTGGGGCGGGCGTAGACGACGGCGACCTGCTCGGCCATCGCGCGGTCGAGGAGCGCACCCAGGTAGGCCGGGTCGTGCTGCCCGTCCTCGTCCATCGTCACGACCCAGTCGCCACCGGAGGACGACATCCCGGCCAGCGTCGCCGCGTGCTGGCCGAAGTTCCGGCTCAGCCACACGGGACGGACGAAGTCGTACTGCCGGACGAGCTCGCGGATGGTCTCGTCCGAACCGTCGGGGCCGTTGTCGTGCACGAGGAACAGCTCGCTCACCCGCGCCAGGTGGCCGTCCTCGGTGCGGAAATCGCTGGTGTACTCGGCGATCTCGGCGACCACCTCAGGCAGCGTCGCGCGACCGGCGTAGACCGGGATGACCACTGAGATCAGGTGGGCGGCGGACTGGGTGGGGGGTGCTGCCGACATGCCCGCACTATAGTCATCCAGTCCCCCGCCCCTGGGGGCGACCATTCCGAGGAACCGGGTGCCATGGCCAACCTCCCCGCCCCCGACGCGACGCAGCCGCACCTGCCACCCGCAGGTCCGCTCACCCAGCTGGTCCACAACCAACAGGTCGCCTACCTGCTCGTCGGCGGCATCAACACTGCGGTCGGGCTCGGGTTCTTCGCGCTGGCGCACTGGCTGCTCGGCAGCACGATCGGCTACATGGGGTCCCTGGTGCTGGCCTACGCCCTGGCGATCCTGGTGGCGTTCGAGCTGCACCGGCGGTTCGTCTTCCGCGTGAAGGGCCACCGCGCGCGTGACCTGGCGCGGTTCGCGGGGGTGCAGTCGACCTCACTGGCGATCAACGCTGGACTGCTGCCACTGCTCATCGAGGTGGCCGGGCTGGGTCCCCTCGTGGCACAGGCGATCGCCACCGGCCTGACCGTCGTGCTCAGCTACTTCGCGCACAAGTACTTCAGCTTCGCCCGCGACCTCGGGCCGGGTTATCCCGGCGACCTCATCGAGCACGAGTCGGACGACCCGACCTCGTAGCTGCCGCGCACCGGGCTGCGGGCTCAGGGCTGCCGCCAGGGCGCCCCGGCGCTGCCGGCTCAGGCGGGCTTGCTCGCAGCGACGACCACCGAGGAACCGAACGGCAGGTCCATCCGCGCCAGCAGGGCACGGTCGACCCGGCTGAGCCCCATCAGCACCCGCTCCACCGGCTTGGGGACCTGCGGGAGGCTGACGACGTCGGCTGCCTCGTTCGACGAGGGCCGCACCCGGCGGGCGAGGCGCTCGGCGACGAAGAAGGGGAACACCGAGGTGAAGGCGTAGGTCGCGCGGTCCACGGTCAGCCCGCTGCGCTCGACCGCGGCAACGGCCCGGGCACGGGTGTAGCGGCGGTGGTGGCCGTTCTGGTCGTCGAAGTCGGTCCAGGCCCACTGGTAGGCAGGGACCGACACGAGCAGCCGCCCGCCGGGCGCCAGGACGCGAGCGACCTCGCTCAGCGCGGTCTGCTCGGGCTCACAGTGCTCGATCACGTCGAACGCCGCCACGATGTCGAACGCAGCGTCCTCGAAGGGCAGGGCCAGGGCCGAGCCGCAGACGCCGTCCTGGCCGAGACCACGCGGGTCGAGGTCGAGCGACACGTGGCGGTCGCCGCCTCGCAGCCAGGCCACGCTGGGGCCGTCGGCGCTGCCCACGTCCAGGATCCGCGCGTCCCGGTCGACGTATTCCTCGAGCACCTCTCGGAGCAGGTCCGTGCGCGCGCGGTACCACCAGTACGTCGGCGCGACGATCGAGGCGGAGCCGCCGTGAGCCACAGTCATGGGCGACACCCTAACCGGATCCTGTGGCTGCCCGCGGTACAGGTCAGAGCCCTGTCCCCGGGAGTCCGACATCCCACGGTTACTGACGAGTCGGGCATAACGTACATCCGAACTGCCCCTCGGCAGTCGCTCCATCTTCCACTCGGAGGTCCGAAGGTGAGTACCGACAACGCTGTCGACCACGACACCGTCCCCCCGGCCAACAAGGGACTGCTGGCCATCGCCGGCGTGCTGCTGGCCATCCCGATGATCGCCCTCCTCTGGGTGGGCAGCTACGCGAAGAAGGACCCCGAGCTCTGGGGCTTCCCCTTCTTCATCTGGTACCAGTTCCTGTGGGTCTTCCTGTGCTCGGCGCTGACGTTCACCGCGTACAAGCTGGTCCTGAAGGCCCGCCCCCACCGCCCGATGACCGGCGACGACCGCGGCAACGATGCCCGCCGTGACAGCTGGGAGGCCGGCCGATGAGCGCCCTCGCACCCGCCGCAGCAAACACCGGGGTCAACGGGGTCGCCCTGACCGTCCTCATCGTGCTGTTCGCCCTCGTCACGGGCATGGGCTTCTGGGCCTCTCGCTGGCGTCAGGCCGACAGCATGGAGTCCCTGGACGAGTGGGGCCTGGGTGGCCGACGATTCGGCACCTGGGTGACGTGGTTCCTCCTCGGAGGTGACCTCTACACGGCATACACCTTCGTCGCGGTGCCCGCGGCGATGTTCGCCCTCGGCTCGGTCAGCGGGTTCTTCGCGGTGCCCTACACGATCGTGCTCTACCCGATCATCTTCATCTTCATGTCTCGGCTCTGGTCGGTGAGCCACCGGCACGGCTACGTGACCCCGGCGGACTTCGTCAAGGGCCGCTACGGCTCGCGGGGGCTGTCCCTCGCGGTGGCGATCACCGGGATCCTCGCGACGATGCCCTACATCGCCCTTCAGCTCGTCGGCATCCAGGCCGTCCTCGAGGTCGCCGGCGTCGGCGGCAGCAACGCCCTCGCCAAGGACCTGCCGCTGTTCATCGCCTTCGCCCTGCTGGCTGCCTACACCTATTCCAGCGGTCTGCGGGCGCCGGCCATCATCGCGTTCGTCAAGGACGCGCTGATCTACCTCGTCATCATCGTCGCGGTCATCTACCTCCCGTCGAAGGTTGGCGGCTGGGACCACGTCTTCAGCGCCGCGGAGGCCAAGATGGCCAAGCCGAGCGTCGCCAACCCCGCCAAGCCCACGGGTGCGTTCATCCCGAACAGCCAGCAGTACTGGGCCTACGCGACCCTGGCGTTCGGTTCGGCTCTGGCCCTGTTCATGTATCCCCACTCGATCACGGCGACCCTGTCGAGCTCGAGCCGCAACACGATCCGCCGCAACGCCTCGATCCTGCCGGCCTACTCCTTCGTGCTCGGCCTGCTGGCCCTGCTCGGCTGGGTGGCCATCGCCGCCGGCACCAAGCCGATCGGCCTCGACGGCAAGCCGAACGCGCAGCTGGTCATCCCCCAGCTGTTCGAGGACAAGTTCCCCAGCTGGTTCGCCGGAGTGGCCTTCGCCGCGGTGGCGATCGGAGCACTGGTCCCGGCAGCCATCATGTCGATCGCGGCAGCCAACACCTTCACGCGCAACATCTACCGCGACTGGATCAAGCCCGACGCGACGCACGCGCAGGAGGCCAAGGTCGGCAAGCTGGTCTCGTTGCTGGTCAAGGCCTTTGCGCTCGTCTTCGTCCTCACCCTGGACAAGCAGAACGCGATCAACTTCCAGCTCCTCGGCGGAATCTGGATCCTCCAGACGCTCCCGTCGATCGTCTTCGGGCTCTACACGCGCTGGTTCCACCGGTGGGCGCTGCTCGGCGGCTGGGCGGTCGGCATGGTCTACGGCACGATCGCTGCCTACAACGTCATCAACCCGACTACCAAGGGCCACTTCGGCGGCTCCCTGGCGATGATCCCCATGCTCGGCAAGATGGGCTACATCGCGATGACGGCCTTCGTGATCAACCTGGTCATCGCCATCGTCGCCACGCTGATCCTCCGGGCCCTCAAGGTCGACCCGGGCACGGACGACACCATCAAGGGCGACTACTTCGCCGACGCCGGTGACCCCCGCGTCGAGAAGAACCTCACCATGGACGCGCACCTCACCACCGGCACGCCCTAGGAGCTGCGCACACCCACCGCATCGGGCGGTGTCGAGACCGGTTCGCCACGGTCTCGGCACCGCCCGATTCGCTTGCGCCCCAACGTCATCCCTGAGGCCACGGCCAGGACGACCGGGTATGCCGCGGGTCAGGAACCGCTTGCGGCGGACCGTCCTCGTCGACGTTCAAGCACCCGGGTGAGCGAGTCGACGACCCGGGGGTCGTACTCGTAGCCCAGGCCGAGGTGGATCCGCTCCATCGCCCTGTGGTCGCTCCCACCCGCGTCGCACAGGTCGTCGTAGGCGTTGGCCACCTTGATGATGCGGCTGGACATCGGGAGGTCCTGGCCGAACTCGCGCACCTGCCGGTAGGGCGTTGTCTGCGCCTCCAGGATCGCGGCGACGCTGTCGAGCACACCGGTGGTCCGGACGATCTCGGCGCCGTCGTGGGCGATCCGCTGCTGGTCCGCGGGAGCGGCCATCACCGTCGCCCCTGCCGGGATCGGCTCGCGGAGGGCGACCTGTCCCAGGTCGTGCAGCAGGGCGGCATACTCCAGGTCCGTGAGCTCGCGCTGGCCCATGCCCATGTCCCGTCCGATCGCCAGGGAGACGTCCGCGACCCGCTGGGCGTGGTTGGAGGTGGTGTAGCCGGCCCGGTCGGTCAGGGACGACAACGCCCCGATCGTCTGGCGGTAGGTCGTGCGGATGCTGGCATTGCGCTGCACCGCGAAGGACGTCAGGACCAGGGGGAAGAGGAACAGCGGCAGGGCCGCGATCCCGATGGCCACGTCGGCCAGCGCGATCAGGGCGCCCGAGGTGACCAGAGCAGTGCCGAGGGCCAGGGTCGACCTGACCTCGTCGATGACGGCGGGGATGAGGGGCGCGTGGTCGCGTCCGGCGTGCGCAGCGGCCTCGAGGGTGAGCTGGGCGACCATGGTCAGGCCACCGACCAGCAGCATCACGACGCCGACCAGCCAGCGCTGGCCGGCCCAGGTGCCCTGCCACTCGACCAGGGTCTGGCCGTCGAACTGGACACCGCGGTAGAGCACCGGGGCCAGGGACACGCCTGCGACCCGCGCAGAGACTTCCACCCAGGAGACGGTCGCGCCGGACACCCGCAGGACAACACCTCCCACGATCATGGCGACAGCCACCACCAGCACCACCGGGGCAGCGCTCAGGTGCGATCCACCGGGCTGAGGGATCGAGGACAGCGCGAGCCCCAGGGCAGCCGCGGTGGACATCGGCGCGGTCTCGCGCCCCGTGAGGATCCGGAGTCGGGCCGTCTCACCGAGCGTGATGGCGACGCAGAACAGGGAGACCGACACCAGCGAGGTGCCACGGAGGGACATCAGCTCCTGACGCCCGGACACGAAGGCCTCGCCGACCACGAAGAGGGCCAGCAGGACCAGTGGCCACCGGAGGTCGACCGTGACCCGCCGCAGGGTTGTCACAGAGCCCCTCCTACCGGCATGGCCACGGAGGCCGTCGCTCCTTTGACCTTGGCCCTGAGGTCGTGGCGCTGGGCAAAGAGGTCGGAGACCTCGGGCTCGTCGTGGTCGAGGGTGACCGTCGCGCCCGCGAGCTCCTCGGGGGTGCGTTCGGTCATGGTCCACACGTGCCGGGCGAGCACGCGCCTGAGAGCGTCGACGACCGCCGGGTCGAACTGCGTGCCGGCGCGGGCGGCGACCATCTCCAGCGCGGCGTCCACGTCGACGGCAGCACGGTAGGTGCGGGAGGTGGTCAGCGTGTCGAAGGTGTCTGCAACCGCTACCAGTCGCGCCGTGAGGGGGATGTCCTCACCCTTGAGCCCCGCGGGGTAGCCGCGGCCGTCGAACCGCTCGTGGTGGTGGGCGATGCCGTCCACCGAGCCCGCCACGAAGTCGATCCCCTGGACGAGCTCCACGGCGCTGAGTGCGTGCTCCGCAAGGACCACCAGCTCGTCGTCGGTCAGCGGCTGCCGAGCCCGGAGCACCTTGCTGGGCACGCACACCTTGCCGATGTCGTGGAGCATCGCCGCCGTCCGGACGTCCTGGATCTCCTTGTGCCCCAAGCCAAGGGTCTCGGCGAGCCACTGCGCGAGCTGGGCGGTGCGATCGCTGTGACCGCTGTTGGCGGGGTCCTTGGTCTCGACGGCCGTCACCAGGGCTCGCAGGGTGCGGTCGTGGGCACGCAGCTCATCGCCGTACTGGACGAACGCCCAGCGGGCGACGAACAGGGGCGCAAGGACCAGGACGGCGCTGAACCAGCCGACGCCGGCCGGCAGCCAGAGCACCACGAAGAGGAAGCCGATCACGCCGTACCCGATGTAGGCGGCGCCGGAGGTGGTGAGCAGCTTGAAGAACTGGGTGCGCATCGGGGTTCCGGCGGAGAACCTCACGACACCGGAGATCAGTGCGGCGTTGAGCAGGCACTGGGCCACGTCGGCCACGATGAGGGGCAGCCCCACCAGGAGCAGGATGCGACCGGCCGAGTCGGTGTCGCCGGGATCACTCAGCCCCCCGGCCCACACGTAGACCAGACCACCGAGGGATCCGATCGAGCTGCAGAGGGCGACGTTGAACAGTCGGACGATGACCGGCTGTGACTCCTTCTGGACCACAGCGGCGGCGGCGCCCACGATGGCTGCCCCCACGGGGCCGACCACGACGGCAGAGGTGAGCAGGATGATGCTCAGGAACGACAGCTGGATGCGCGAACCGACATCGATCTCGCGCAGCAACCAGCTGGTAATGCCCAGGCCGGACAGGACGCACACTGCGTAGATGTCACCCAGCTCACCCGTGGCCAGCCAACCGATCGACGCAAGGCCCATCGCGAGGGCAACGACGACGGCCACATAGATGATGGTCGCGCGGTTGTGCAGTCTGCGCTGAGACGCTCCCGGGTCAGGACTTGTGCTCACGGCACCAATCTAGGCCCGGGCGGCACTCGGGGTGGGTCAGCCGCCCCAGCTCCACACGGAGGTCATGCCGGTGGCGGAGTCGACGTCCTCGGGGGCCCAGACGATGTTGTCGCTGCCGGAGAGGATGGACTCGAAGATGGTGGTGATCGCCTTCATGGCGGTGCTCCTTCTGTCTGATGCCCGACTCATACGTTCGGTTACTTCAGACCATCAGTTGTCCCTAGCCGCCAGGGGTGCGGGTCGGTGACAGGACTATGATGCCGGTCAACCTGCACGCTTGGGACTTTCCTTGCCTCTTCTTTGCCAAACCTTGAAGGTCGTATCGCACGTTTGCCAGCGTTGGTTCACACCTTTGGGCCGCGTTTGCATGCAAGTCACCCGGTTATCTTCCGTGGGCACGTTGTCACCTCTAGTCTGTGAGAGACTGGCCCCGCACCCGGTGCGTAACGCGCCACACCACCACTGACGGAGTGACTCCCATGAGCAAGCGCGCCCGCAAGCGCCGCTCTGGTTCGACCGCCCCTTCGTCGTGCGCCGCCGTTGTCGGCTACTCCGAGATCTCGTAGCGGATCGTGGTGATCCTGGCCATGATCTGGGTCCGCAGCTCCACGGGAGCCTCCTCACAGGCGCAGGACCGCTTGACCAGCGCCTTGAGTGCCTGGTCCAGGTCGTACTCCTGCAGGCAGGGCCCGCACTCGTCGAGGTGGTGCTTGATCTTGACGGTGTCGTCCTGCGTCATCTCACCGTCGAGGTACTCGTAGACGCGGTGCAGGACCTCCGAGCAGTCCGAGCCCGCCACTTCTCCCGCTCCCTGACCTTCGCAGCTCATGAGTCCGCTCCCTGGGTGGCAAAGCCGCGCTCGGCGGCATACTCCGTCAGCAACTCCCGCAACTGGCGTCGGCCGCGGTGCAACCGCGACATGACCGTCCCGATGGGGGTATCCATGATCTCGGCGATCTCCTTGTAGGCGAAGCCCTCGACGTCGGCAAGGTAGACCGCCAACCGGAAGTCCTCCGGCAGCTGTTGCAGTGCCCTCTTCACCTCGGTGTCGGGCAGGTGGTCCAACGCCTCCGTCTCGGCCGATCGCAACCCGCTCGACGTGTGCGACTCGGCACGCGCGAGCTGGTAGTCCTCGATCTCGGCGGCATCGGACTGCAGCGGCTCGCGCTGCTTCTTGCGGTAGGTGTTGATGTAGGTGTTGGTGAGGATGCGGTACATCCACGCCTTGAAGTTCGTGCCCGGGCGGTACTGGTGGAAGGCGGCGAAGGCCTTGGTGTAGGTCTCCTGGAGCAGGTCCTCGGCGTCGGCCGGGTTCCGCGTGGTCCGCAGCGCCGCTGAGTAGAGCTGGTCCAGCAGCGGCATCGCCTCGCGCTCGAACCGCGACTGCCGCTCGGCAGGGGTCTCGCTCGCCACGTCGACGGTGGCGTCAGGGGTGGCCTCGTCGATGATGGTGTCGGTGGCAGGTGTCTCAGTCATTGCCCTCCAGCCTAGCCCGGCATCGGCCGTGGCCGGCTTGTCGGTCGGTGCGGAGAAGCCCAGTGCGACAGGCGCGGCGAGCGCGACGTCGCCGACGGGCTGCACGGTCAGAACGGGCACTGGCGGACTCCTGGTGGTGCATCGGGTGGGTTTCGACCGCGTCGCGGTCGGTCCCTTGGTCCAACGGGGCGCCTCGCGCCGACATTCCCAGGCACTACGGTTTCCGGTATGCAGCGCCCTTCCGAAGCCTCGTTCGTCGAGCTGCTCACGCAGCAGGTTCGCCACGAGTTCACCGCCAGCCAGCAGTACATCGCGATCGCCGTCTGGTTCGACGGCCACGACCTCCCCCGGCTGGCCACGCACTTCTACCTGCAGAGCGTCGAAGAGCGGAACCACGCCATGATGATGGTCCAGTACATGCTCGACAGGGACTGGGCCGTGGCCGTGCCCGGCGTGGACGAGGTCCGCAACGACTTCGACGCGCTCACCGCGCCGATCAAGCTGGCCCTGGCCCAGGAGAAGGCCGTCACCGGCCAGATCGAGGCGCTCTTCCGGGCGGCACGCGCCGAGGGCGACGTGCTCGGCGAGCAGTTCATGCTGTGGTTCCTCAAGGAGCAGGTCGAGGAGGTCGCGGCGATGAACACCCTGCTGACCATCGCCGAGCGCGCCGGTGACGACTGGTTCCAGATCGAGGACCACCTCGCCCGCGAGGCCGTGGGCGACGGAGGCAAGGACGCGTCTGCGCCGACCGCCGCCGGGGGCGCGCTCTAACCCAGTGAGTTCACGAAGGCCAGGGCGGCTGCGACCAGGTCGTCCGGCTTCCTGGTGAAGCCGTGGCCACCCTTGACCACGCTCACCCAGGACGGGTCGGGCAGCTCGGCGCGCACCTCAGCGGGCGTGCCGAAGGGGTCGGTCTCGCCCTGGACGACATGCAGCCGTATGCCGTGCGGCACGGGCGCGCGCAGCTCCTCGGCCCGCGGCAGCTCGGGCTTGCCCGGCGGGTGGAGTGGGAAGGCCAGCGCCAGCGCGGCGTCGGCGCCCACCGCGTGGGCGGTCCGGAACGCGACCCTGGCCCCGTTGCTCTTGCCGCCCACGACCAGCGGTCTCGGCAGGGCTCCACGCCCGGCGGTCAGGTGGGCGAGCACCGGAAGCCACGACGGGTCCTGGGTGGCCGGGGGTGGCGGCATCTTGCGCCCGGCGACGACCCAGGCCTGCTCGACCAGGGCAACAGCCCAACCGGCCTCGACGAGGCCGGTTGCCACGGCTGTCACGTCGCCGGCCCGGATGCTGCCCCCGGCGCCGTGGGTGAGCACGACCGAGCCGTGCGCCCGCGGTGGTCGGGTGACGTGCGCGCGCGCCGGTCCCAGTGGGGTCTCGACCTCGACGACTCGGGTGGTGCTCATGCCGGGTTCGGTCCCCCACTGGTCTCGTCGGCCGTGGGCGGGGCCTGGCCCCCGATGATCTCGCCGGTCATGGGGTCGACCACGCCGTCGAGCTCGTCGAGCCCCGCCGGCTCGATCAGCTGCGGACCGTTGCTGCGGTTGGACGACACGGCCGTTCCGACCGGGTAGGCCTCGAACCGCCCCGGCGCCGAGAACGCCAGCAGCCGCGCGACCTCGTCCTGGTCGCTCATCGACGGGTCGAGCCAGGTCGACCAGTCCTCGCGTTCGAGCACCAGGGGCTGCCGGTCGTGGATCCGGTCCAGCCCGGCCTCGGCCTCCGTCGTGATGATGGTGAAGGTCGTGAGCCACGCCTCTGGATCGTCGGAGTCGGCGATCTCGCGGTCGCGCCAGAACTCGTAGAGCCCGGCGAACGCCACCACGTCGCCGTCTGCCCGGTGCATGTAGAAGGGCTGCTTGCGCGGGTTCCCCTTGGCGTCGGTGCTCACCGGGGACTTCTGCCACTCGTACCACCCCTGGGCCGGCACCAGGCAGCGACGTGACGCAGCGGCCTTGGCGAACGACCCCTTCTCCAGGACCGACTCCGCCCGCGCGTTGATCATCCGCGTGCCGATCTTGGTGTCCTTGGCCCAGCTGGGCACCAGGCCCCACGTGAGCAACCGCAGCTGGCGCACGGGCGCCGGGTCACCGGCATACTCCTCCGCGGTGTCGCGCGGGAGGCGGGTGAGGACCACGGGGGCCTGCTTGCTCGGCGCCAGGTTGAAGTCGGGGGTGCCCGCCGGCGGCGACTGGGGGTTCTTGAGGATGCTGCTGGCCGGCTCGGCCGTCCGGTCCTGGTCGACCTCGAACTCCTCGACGAGCTCGTCGGGGTTGGCTGTGGCTGCATATCGGCCGCACATGGTGGACAGGGTACGCAGGGACGCTGACCTGCCCATACGGTAAGAAGGGAGACGACTGCGAACAGCCCGCACCCAGCACACACCAGCCCGCACCCAGCCCGCACCAGCCAGGAGTGAACATGACCGTCGTCCGCCGCGTGGCCCGACCGTTGCTCGCCGCGATCTTCGTCGTCCAGGGACTCGAGCAGCTGCGGCACCCTTCGGCGCTGACGCCCAAGGTCGCGCCCCTCGCCGAGCGGCTCGCCCCGCTGGGTCTGCCCAACGACCCCGAGCTCCTGGTGCGCGCCAACGGCGCGACCATGGTCGGCGGCGGAGCGCTCCTCGCCGCAGGTCGGGTGCCCAGGCTCGCCTCGCTGGCACTCGTCGGTGCCATGGTGCCGACCACCTATGTGGGACACCAGTTCTGGGCTGAGACCGACCCCGCGGTCAAGCGCGCCCAGCGGATCAACTTCCTCAAGAACCTCGGGCTCATCGGCGGCCTGCTGCTGGCCAGCGTCGACACCGAGGGCCGGCCCGGACTGGTCTACCGCGCAGGGCTGGCGGGCGACACCGCCAAGCGCACCGCCAAACGCGCCAAGCGCGAGGCCAGGTACGCCACCCGTGCTGCGCGCCGCGAGGCCAGGCTGGCCGCATCCCAGGCCCACGATGCCCTCACCTGACCCATCGCACGCCGGAGCCACGGGCTCCGTCTCCCACCTCGCTGGCTGGTCCACCCCCGCAGCCCGGCAACGGGTCGACGCGGACGTCACCCTGCCCGGCAGCAAGTCCCTGACCAACCGCTTCCTCGTGCTCGCGGCGCTGGCGAACGGTCCGTCCCTGCTTCGTCGGCCGCTGCGTTCCCGCGACACGCTGCTCATGGCGCAGGCCCTGCGCGACCTCGGGGCAGAGGTCGAGGACGCTGTGGCGCTCGGTGCGACCGCGCCTGACTGGGTGGTCACGCCCGCAACCCTGGACGGTGGCGCGCACATCGAGTGCGGCCTGGCCGGCACGGTGATGCGCTTCCTGCCGCCGGTGGCGGCGCTCTCCCGCGGACTCGTGACGTTCGACGGCGACCAGCAGGCACGCGTGCGTCCGATGGGCCCGGTGCTGGAGGCGCTTCGCGTCCTCGGGGCCCAGGTGGAGGACGAGGCACGCGGCACCCTGCCGTTCACGGTCCACGGCACCGGGCAGATGCCGGGCGGCTCGGTCACCCTCGACGCCTCCTCCTCCTCGCAGTTCATCTCGGCACTCCTGCTGGCCGGTCCCCGCTACGACAGGGGGGTGACCATCCACCACGCCGGCAAGCCGGTGCCCTCCGAGCCGCACATCGAGATGACGGTCGAGACCCTGCGCGACGCCGGGGCGATCGTCGACGACGGGGACGCCAACACCTGGCGGGTCGAGCCGTCCGAGATCAACGGGCTCGACGTCCAGGTGGAACCCGACCTGTCGAACGCCGCACCCTTCCTCGCCGCGGCCCTGGTGACGAGCGGCCGGGTCACCGTGCCGGGCTGGCCGCAGCACACCACCCAGGCCGGTGACGCGATCCGCGACATCCTCGACACCATGGGCGCCGACGTCTCGCTCGCCCGCGAGGGGCTCACCGTGTCGGGCACCGGCGAGATCAACGGCATCGACATCGACCTCCACGACGCCAGCGAGCTCACGCCGGTCATCGCAGCACTCGCAGCCCTCGCCGACTCACCCAGTGTCATCCGCGGAGTCGCCCACATCCGGGGGCACGAGACCGACCGGCTGGCGGCACTGGCGCGCGAGCTCGGGGACCGCGGAGCCGAGGTGAGCGAGACCGAGGACGGCCTACGCATCACGCCGCGGCCCCTGACCGGTGGGCTGTTCCACACCTACGCCGACCACCGGATGGTCATGGCCGGCGCCCTCCTGGGCCTTCGGGCTCCCGGCCTGGTCGTCGAGGACCCCGACACGGTCGCCAAGACCCTCCCCGAGTTCGTCGAGCTCTGGCACGGCCTCGTCGACCCCGACGGCCTCACGCCATGAGTCGGCGCACTTCGGACTACGACGAGAGCGATGTCCGCATCCGTCCCAGCAAGCGGGGCTCACGCCCGAGGTCCAAGGATCGCCCCGCCCACGAGGACGCCGTCCCGGGTTTCGTCATCGGCGTCGACCGGGGTCGCTACACGGTCCTCGTAGGCAATGGCGTCGGCGGCAAAAGCGTTGGTGTCAAAGGCGGCGGTGGCAAAGGCGGAGGTGGCAAGGGCGGAGGTGGGAAGGCCTCGGCAGAGCGCATCGTGACCGCCATGAAGGCACGCGAGCTGGGGCGCAAGGGCATCGTGGTCGGTGACGAGGTCGAGCTGGTCGGTGACACCTCGGGCAATCCTGACGGCCTGGCCCGCGTGGTCCGCCTCACCCCTCGACGCTCGGTGCTGCGACGCACCGCGGACGACACCGACCCCGTCGAGCGAGTGATCGTCGCCAATGCCGACCAGCTCGTGATCGTCACCGCGCTGGCCAACCCGGAGCCGCGCCCGCGCATGATCGACCGCTGCCTCGTCGCCGCCTACGACGCCGGCCTCGACCCCCTCCTCGTGCTCACCAAGGCCGACCTCGCCGACGCCGACGCCTTTCTCGCCAACTACGCGCCGCTCAACGTCCGCTACGTCGTGACCGCGACCGGGGAGTCCGGCTTCGAGGGTCTGGAACTGCTGCACGAGCAGCTCCTCGACCGGATCAGCGTCTTCATCGGGCACTCCGGAGTCGGCAAGTCGACCCTCGTGAACGGCCTGGTCCCGGACGCCCGCCGAGCGACGGGCATCGTCAACGACTTCACCGGTCGCGGCCGCCACACCTCGAGCTCGGCCGTCGCGTTGCGACTGCCGAACGAGGCGGGGTGGGTCATCGACACCCCCGGGGTGCGGTCGTTCGGCCTGGCCCACGTCGACCTCGCACGGATCATCCAGCACTTCCCCGACCTCGAGCCCGGCACCGCGCAGTGTCCCCGCGGCTGCGGCCACGACGAGGAGGAGTGCGCCCTCGACGCCTGGGTGGCCTCAGGTCAGGCCGGGCCTGCGGGCACCTCCAGGCTGGAGTCCCTGCGTCGGCTGCTGCGGGCACGCTCGGGCGACGGCGAGTGACCGCGGTCTGCCAGAGGTCCCATGACCAGATGGCCGGCAAGCGCCAATACCGTTGCCACCACAGGCATTCCGATCAGCAGGCCGATCTGCACGTGTAGTGGAGCACTGAGCATCGTCTCTTCGTTCAGGCGCTCCGACCACCAGAGCAACACGCCCGGCCCGACGATCGCCACGATGGCCCCCAGCCGCGCCAACGGTCCGCCACGACGCAACAGCGGCCCCGCGACGAGGAACCCGGGCGCCAACGGCAAGCCCTGTCCGGCGAACAGGATCAGCCCTGGCACGAACAGGAACCGCAACCACCGTCGCCACCCGGTCGCGTGACGAGCCAGCCACGAGAGGCCGACGAGCAGCCCGAAGACCGCGCCCAAGAGGACGATCATGAGGGTGCCGGACCAGCTGAACTCAGGACTCGTCGACACCAGTCGCATCCACACCCTCGCGGCCACACCCCACACCGCCCCCAGGCCGAAGCCGATGAGGGCGGTGCGGAGCACCGCGTGCCGTGAGAGCACTGTCATCACCACTCCACTGGCAGGCACGCGAGCCTTGCCCCAGCCGTGCCGTCAGGTGCGGTCGGGTTCGCGTGGATGACGACCGAGCGGGCACCGGGCACCGGGGCCCAGTCGACTGCGGCGGAGCTCTGGGCGTTGCCCTCGTCATCGACGGTGAAGTCGAGCCAGATCTCGGTCTGGTCGTTGACCGTCAGCGGGCTCGTGGTCGAGTGGTTGTAGTGCCCCAGTGCTGACGCGCCGCTGCCCGCGACACACGGTCCCACGTGCAGGTGCGCACCGAAGGTCCGTCCGGCCACAGCCGGGTCGACGCCGTGCACGACGAACACCGCCTTGGTGGAGTCCGTGGCGACCAGCGTCAGCTTGGCGCGCGCTCCGTCGAACGGTCCGGTGGCGGCGGGCGCGGAGTCACGCAGGTCGCTCTTGAAGTTGAAGGCCACCCCCGCGATGGCCGGTGCCACCGCGGCGCCGACGCCGAGTACCGCGGCACACGCCACGGCTGTGGCAGACCTCCGCCAAAGAGGTGATGACTGCGAATGTTCCATGGTGCTCTCCTTACGCTTGTGAAACTGTGGTGCTGACACCTGACTGACGCGGCACAACGGCGCAGCGGGTGACACTGAAATCATCGAAATTGGTTGTCACCCAACGCCTCTGCTCGTTCGTCTGTTTAGGTGATGGAGTCCGTGGGAATGCTGACRGGGAGCATCGGGGAGTCGACGGCGCAGGCCGACGTCGACGCCTTGGTCTCGGCCCTGTTCGTTGCCGAGGGCGCACGACTGGTGACCCTCGCCCGCTTTTTCGTCCAGGACCGCACCGCGGCCGAGGACCTCGTCCAGGAGGCGTTCATCCGCTTGTCCCGCAGCGCCCAGCGCATCCGCGACCCCGAGCGAGCCGCGGCCTACCTGCGCTCGATCGTCATCAACCTCGCGCGCGATCACAACCGGCGCGGCCTGGTGTCCCTACGGCACCGGCCCCCGGCCATACCGGACGAGCCCTCGGCGGAGGAGACCGCCGCCTCTCGTGAGTCGCGCCTCGAGGTGGTCGCAGCACTGCACGACCTGCCCCGGCGACAGCGGGACTGCGTGGCTCTGAGGTACTACCTCGAGCTGTCCGTCGAGGAGATCGCCAGGACCCTGGGGCTCTCACCCAACTCGGTCAAGACCCATCTGCAGCGCGGCCTGAGGTCCCTGGCTGCCACCTTGGAGGAGACGCGATGAGCGCGCTCGAAGATCGCCTCCATGATGCGCTGACCGCCGAGGGCAGCGTGCACGCCCCCTCCCCCGACCTGTTCGCACGCGTCGTCGAAGGCATCGACCACGACCGCGCCCGGCGACGGCGGGTCCGCCGGGTCGGCGCGGCCTGGGTCGTGGCCCTGGCCGGCTCCGTGACCACCCTGCTGACCCTCACCCCCAGAGACGAGAGAGGACTGCACATGCCCTGGTGGATTCTCGAGGTGGGGACCAACCTCGCCCTGCTCGGCATCGCCTTGTGGCTCGGCCCGTTCATCAAGCGGTTCGGCCGGGCCTACGCTGCCGACGTCTTCCACGACAACCCGCTGACCGGCAAGAGCTACATCGTGCTCACCGACATCGTCTACTACCTGATCTTCGCCGCCTACATCCTGTTCTCGTTGCACGTGGCCCCACAGGAGAGCTGGCACAACGCGATCAGCCAGGAGGTCACCGCAGAACAGGTGACGTTCGAGCTCGGCCGGCTCGGCGGCATACTCCTGATCATCGGCATCCTGCACGGCCTGAACATCGTGCTCATGCCGCTGCTGGGCCGCGTGTTCTCCCTCAACCGGCGTCTCTGAGGAGGGGACGGCGACGGCGCCGCCCCCCTGGTGGGGAACGGCGCCGTCGTCGTGTGCTGTGCGCTCGCGGTCAGGAGTCCGTCGGGCCGTCACCCACGGGCTCGAGCGACGAGTCGTCGCGCAGACCCGAGCCGAACGTGACCGAGGCTGCGCCGGAGACGTCCACGGTCTCGATGATCTCGCGCGGCGAGGCGAAGTGGCAGGCCGACAGGTGCTCTCCCGCGCCGTCGGGGCGCAGCTCAAGCATCGGGATGTCGGTTTTGCACTTGTCCTGCGCCTTCCAGCACCGGGTGTGGAACCGGCAGCCCGACGGCGGGTTGGCCGGCGAGGGGACGTCGCCCTTGAGGACGATCTGCTCCTTCTTGTCGCGCAGGGTCGGGTCGGGCACCGGGACCGCCGACAGCAGGGCCTGGGTGTAGGGGTGGGTGGGACGACCGTAGATGTCGTCCTCCTCGCCCAGCTCTGCCATCTTGCCGAGGTACATGACGCCGACGCGGTCCGAGATGTGCCGGACCACGGACAGGTCGTGCGCGATGAAGATGTAGGACAGGCCGAGCTCGTCCTGGAGCTTCTCCATCAGGTTGACGACCTGGGCCTGCACCGACACGTCGAGCGCGGAGACCGGCTCGTCGCAGATCAGCACCTTCGGGTTCAGGGCGATCCCTCGGGCGATGCCGATGCGCTGCCGCTGTCCACCGGAGAACTGGTGTGGGTAGCGGTTGATGTGCTCGGGGTTGAGGCCCACCAGGTCGAGCAGGTCCTGAACGGCCTTGCGGCGGCCCTTCCTCGGCACCACATCGGGGTGGATGTCGAACGGCTCCCCCACGATGTCGCCAACCGTCTTGCGAGGGTTGAGCGAGGTGTAGGGGTCCTGGAACACGATCTGGATGTCGCGACGCAGCTTGCGCATCGCGCGACCCTTCTGCGCGTACATGTCGACACCGTCGAACACGACCGAGCCCGAAGTGGGCTCCTCCAGGCGCATCAGCAGGCGGCCGAGCGTCGACTTGCCACACCCGGACTCACCGACGATGCCCAGCGTCTCGCCCTTGAGGAGCTCGAAGCTGACGCCGTCGACGGCCTTCACGTGACCCACGGTGCGGCGCAGCACGCCGCCCTTGATGGGGTAGTACTTGACCAGGTCGGTCGCAGTCAGAATGGCCTCAGCCATGGAGGACCTCCTCGGCGAAGTGGCAGGCGCTCTCTCGGCCGGGAGCGACCTCGAGCAGGGCAGGACGGTCCTCGCGGCACACGTCCTGGGCGAACTTGCACCGCGGGTTGAAGGCGCACCCGTCCGGGATCCGCATCAGGTTCGGCGGCAGGCCACCGATGGCAGCGAGCTGCTGTCCCTTCTGGTCCAGGCGCGGGATCGACTCCAACAGGCCCTTGGTGTAGGGGTGGCCCGGTTGGCGGTACAGGTCGTAGACGTCCGCGCGCTCGACGATCCGACCGGCATACATCACCGCGATCTTGTCGGCGACGTTCGCCACCACACCCAGGTCGTGCGTGATCAGGATGAGCCCCATCTGGCGCTCCTCCTGCAGCTCCTGCAGCAGGGCCATGATCTGCGCCTGGACGGTGACGTCCAGGGCGGTGGTCGGCTCGTCGGCGATGAGGACCGCCGGGTCGAGCGCGATGGCCATCGCGATCATGATGCGCTGGCGCATGCCGCCCGAGAACTGGTGGGGGTAAGCCCCCACGCGCTCCTTGGCCGCCGGGATCTGGACCCGCTGCATGAGCTTGACCGCACGCTCGAGGGCGTCGGACTTGTTCATGCCGCGGTGCACGCGGAACATCTCCGCGATCTGCCACCCCACCGGGAACACGGGGTTCAGCGAGGACAGCGCGTCCTGGAAGACCATCGAGATCTCCGGGCCACGGGTGCGGCGACGCTGCTCGTCCGGCATCGTCAGCAGGTCCTGACCGCAGTAGCGGATCTGGCCCTTGGGGATGACTGCCGGCGGCATGTCGAGGATGCCCATGATCGCCTGCGCGGTCACGGACTTGCCCGACCCGGACTCCCCGAGGATGGCCAGGGTCTGGCCCTCGTGGAGGTCGAAGTTGACGCCGTTGATCGCCCGGGCGATGCCGTCGGGGGTGTGGAACTCGACGTGGAGGTCCTCCACCTCCAGCAGCAGCCCGTCCTGGGGGGCGTAGGTCTGGCCGGAGGACTTCGCAGACTCCCGGGCCATGGTTTCAGAGGTTGTCATGTGTCGTCTCTCCCGCTCAGCGCGACTTCGGGTCGAAGGCATCGCGCACGGCGTCGCCGAGCATGATGAAGGCCAGCACCGCCAGACTCAGGAAGAGGCTGGGGAACAACAGGATGTGCGGGGTCGTCCGCAGCGCCACGATGGCGTCGGAGATGGCCACACCCCACGAGATCGCCGGCGGGGTCAACCCGATGCCGAGGAAGCTCAGGGTCGCCTCGACGGCGATGAACACACCCAGGTTGATGGTCGCCACGACGATCATCGGCGCCAGTGCGTTCGGGAGCACGTGCGCACGGATGATCCGCCACGGCGTGGCTCCGAGGGCGCGGGCGGCCTGCACGTAGTCGTTGGGCTTGACCTGCAGGACGCTGGACCGCATGAGGCGCGCCAGTCCCGGCCAGCCGAAGATCGACAGCACCAGCACGACCTTGCCCACCACGAGCAGGTAGGGCGAGTTCACGTCGTTGGGGAACGTCGCCATGAAGAGGATGCCGCCGAGCAGCAGCGGGATGGCGAAGAAGATGTCCGTGACACGGGACACCAGGGCGTCCAGCCAGCCACCGTAGTAGCCGGCGACGATGCCCATGGCACCACCGATCAGCACGGTCGCGATCGACGCGAAGACGCCGACGAGGATCGACGCACGAGCACCGTAGATGGTGCGCGAGTAGATGTCGTAGCCCTGGATGTCGCGACCGAACCAAGCGCTGCCGCTGGGACGCTGACGCGCCTCCTTGAGCACAGCAGCGGCGGGGTCGACGTTGGTGAACAGCGCCGGCCACACGGCCATCAGCAGGAACACCACGATGAGGGCCATCGAGACCCAGAAGATGGGGTTCTTCTTGAGCGAGCGCCAGGCGTCGGAGGTGAGCGAACGCGCCTCGTCGTGCCCTGCGGCGCCGGCGCCGGTCTCGGCGCCAACGGCAATGGTCGATGCCTCAGTCATGGCTGATCCTCGGGTCGAGCACGCCGTACAAGAGGTCGACGAGCAGGTTGACGAGCAGGAACACCAGCACCAGGACCGTCACCGTCCCCACGACGGACACGCCGTCGCGGTTGTGGATGCCGGTGAACAGGTAGCCGCCCACGCCCTGGATGTTGAAGATGCGCTCGGTGACGATGGCGCCACCGAGGAGACCACCGAAGTCGGCGCCGATGAAGGTGACGACCGGGATCAGCGAGTTGCGCAGGGCGTGCAGGCCGATGGCCCGCCGACGGGTCAGTCCCTTGGCGATGGCCGTGCGCAGGTAGTCGGCGCGCAGGTTCTCCACCAGGTTGGTGCGGGTCAGTCGGGCGACGTAGGCGATCGAGGCGCTACCGAGCACGAAGGCGGGGAGCAGCAGCTCGTTGAACGTCGCCTCGGACGAGACCGTCACTGGTCGAAGGCCCCACTTGACACCGAGGTAGTACTGCAGCGTGGCGCCGATGACGAAGATGGGGATGGCGATGACGAACAGGGTGCTCACGAGGACGAGGTTGTCCATGAACTTGCCCTTGCGTATCCCCGCCAGCACACCCGCGATGACGCCGATCAGCGTCTCGAAGAGGATCGCCATGCCAGCCAGCTTGGCGGTGGTGGGGTAACGCTGCTTGAGCTCGTCCGCCACCTTGATGTTGCGGAAGGTGGTGCCGAGGTCGCCCTGGGCGATGTTGCCCATGTACTTGGCGTAGCGCGTCGGCAGGGGGTCGTTGAGGTTGTGCTCGGCCCGGAACTTGGCCACGAAGGCCGGCGCGCAGGGCCGCTCACCGCACATGCCAGCTGTGGGATCTCCGGGCAGGGCGAAAACCATGGCAAAGATAATGAACGTGGATCCAAGCAGCACCGGGATCATCTGGAGAAGTCTCCGAAGGATGTACTTGTACACGTCACCTCCCTCTCTATGACGCCGTCGGGTGGGGTGTTCCCGGGTGGCGTGGCTGGACAAGCCGTGCGGGGCCAGACGTGCGCGCCCGTGCTTGTCACAACATAGTCGTTTCTGCCGGCACTGGGCCGGCAGGCCGACGACGCTATCTGGATTCGCTCACCGGTGAGGTGGGCGGTCCGGGCGACTTTACTTGAGCGAGAGGCTCTCGAAGTCGATCGTGCCGAATGCGGTGATCTTCACGCCGGTGACCTTGTTGGACCAGCCGAAGGTGGCCGTCGAGTACCACATCGGGATGGCCGGCATGTCGTTGGCGAGCAGTGCCTCGGCCTCCTGGTACTTGGCGTTGGCCTGAGCCGGGTCCGTCTGGGCAGCAGCCTCGTTGAGGAGCTTGTCGAACTCGGGGTTGCTGTAGTCACCATCGTTGGACGAGGCACCAGTCTTGAAGATCGGGGCGAGGAAGTTCTCGATGGACGGGTAGTCCATCTGCCATCCCGTGCGGAACATGCCCTTCATCTTGCGGCTGGCGATCTGGGTGCGGAAGGTGGCGAAGTCCACGACCGGGGTCGCGACGCAGTCGACACCGAGGGCGCCCTTGATCGAGTTGCAGGTTGCCTCGGTCCACGCCTTGTGCGAGGAGTCAGCGTTGTAGGCGAGGGTCATCTTGCCACCCTTGAAGCCACCGGCCTCGTCGAGCTTGGCCTTGGCCTTGGCGGCGTCGAACGTGCACCACTCGCCACACTGGTTGGCCTTGTAGCCGTCAACGACCGGGGAGACCCAGCCGGTGGCGGGCTGACGCGTGTTGTTGAAGATCTGCTTGATGATCGTCGGACGGTCGATGGCCATGGAGATGGCCTGACGGATCTTCGGGTCAGAGTAGTTCGGGTCGACCTTGGTCGGCGCGAAGGTGATGGTCTGGATGACGCCGACGGACTTCTGCGAGTTGCGGTCCGGGAGGTCGGTCTTGTACTTGTCATCGATCATCGCGGACGAGGGGACCTGGTCCGTCACGTCAAGCTGGTTGGCGATGACGTCGTTGTAGGCGGCGTCCTCGTCCTGGTAGATCTTGAACGTGATGCCGTCGAGCTTGCCGGGGAACTTGCCCGAGTAGCTCGCGTTCTTGCTGAGCTTGATCTCGGTGTTCTTGGTCCAGCTGTCGAGCTTGAACGGGCCAGCGCCAACCGGCTTCTCGCCATAGGCGGCTGGGTCGGCCTTGAAGGAGTCCGGCAGCGGCGCGAAGGCCGAGTAGCCCAGGCGGACGGCCATGTTGGAGACCTTCTCGGTCGTCTTGATCGTGAAGGTGTAGTCGTCCTTCACCACCAGACCGGTGAGCTTGTCGGCCTTGGCCTTGCCGGAGCCCTTGCACGGGTCGTCGCCGGTGCCGGTGCACTGGGTGTCACCGAAGCCCTCGATGGGCTCCATGAAGTAGCCGGAGGACTGGGCGTTCGGGCCGTAGGCGGCGTAGTTCCAGGCGTCGACGAAGTTGTGCGCCTTGACCTCGGTGCCGTCCGAGAACTTGTAGCCCTTCTTCAGGGTGACGGTGAAGTTCTGGTTGTCCGTCGAGTCGATCTTGTCCGCGATGTCGTTCTCGGGGGCAGCGGTCTCGGCGTTGTAGTGCACGAGCTTGGCCGTGATGGCCTCAAGCACGTTGCCACCACAGGTCTCGGTCGTGTTGCTCGGAATGAGCGGGTTCTGGGGGTTGCACCCGCGGACCGTGACAGTACCGCCGGCCTTGCCGCCGGCACTGGAGCTGGTGTCATCCTTGCTGTTCCCGCCACCGCAAGCTGCAGCGAGCAGCGCGACGGACGAGATTCCAGCAACCATGGCCACCGTGCGAGTAGTTCCTCGCATTGACGTCCTCCTACTTAGGGTCTGCCGCCCAGATGATGAGCGGTCGTTCCGGGCTGTGCACCGATTTGGGCGCAGCCCTGTAACGCACAGGGCGTTCGTGTGTTGTGGCCCCTATGAAAGAGCACGGAGGGAGCAAAGGCGACGCTCTGGGCCAACCCGAGACAAAAACGTGATCGTCCCGCAGCACAGTTGAGAGCAGATCTTCGGTCGAAGTGGCTTTTGCTGCCATTTGATGGTGTTTCGTGTATTACGCCCAGAGGTCGCCCCAGGCTGCCTGGGAGACGCCCTCGCACCTGCCGGGAGATGCCGTCGCACCTGCCGGAGAGGCCCTCGCCCCCGCCGGGCGACGTGGCGTCCCGCGTCCCGACCAGCCGACGGGCTAGCGTGGGAAGGTGCCCTACGACGATGATCTGCGCCTAGCCCATGTCCTGGCGGACGCCGTCGAGCGGATCACCATGGCCCGGTTCCGCGCCCACGACCTCGTCGTGGAGTCCAAGCCCGACCTGTCCCTGGTGAGTGACGCCGACAAGGCTGCCGAGGAGATGGTGCGCATGCAGCTCAAGCGCACCCGCCCCCGTGACGCCGTCGAGGGCGAGGAGTTCGAGACCACCGGGCACGGCCCCCGTCGCTGGGTCATCGACCCGATCGACGGGACGCACAACTTCGTCCGCGGCGTACCCGCGTGGGCGACCCTGATCTCGCTGGTCGACAACGACATGCCGGTGCTCGGCCTCGTGGCCGCTCCGGCCCTCGGCCGGCGCTGGTGGGCAGCCAACGGGTCCGGCGCGTGGTCGGGCCGCAGCCTCTCCGCGGCCAAGCAGATCCACGTCTCCGCCGTCTCGAACCTGTCGGACGCGTCGTTCTCCTACTCCGACCTCAAGGGCTGGCGGCACCTCGACCGGCAGGAGGAGTTCCTCGAGCTGACCGATGCCTGCTGGCGGACTCGGGCGTTCGGCGACTTCTGGTCCTACATGCTCGTCGCGGAGGGCGCGGTGGACATCGCCGCCGAACCCGACCTCGCCGTCTACGACATGGCGGCGCTGGTCCCCATCGTCACGGAGGCCGGCGGCCGGTTCACGTCCCTGGCGGGCAAGGACGGACCGTGGGGCGGCAACGCCGTCGCCACCAACGGCCTGCTGCACGACGAGGTCCTGGCCCGACTGGGCACGGACGCCCGCGTCTGAGCGTCGCTCAGGCGGGGACGACCGTCACGTCGCCGATCCCCAGCTCACGCACCCCGTCGGCATACGTGCTGGCATCGCCGACGATGACCACCGTCCACTCCCCCTGGACCCAGTCGCGGTAGGCCGCCGTCAGGCGCTCACCGTCGAGGTCGCGCATCGCGTCGAGCGTCTGGGTGGTGAAGTCCGTGGTGAGTCCGTCAAGAGCCATGGTCGCGGCTTCGTCGGCGACGGCATCGGCCGTGGCGAAGCGCCCCGGAGCGGTCTTGCTGATGAAGTCGACCCCGGCCTGAACCTCCTCGGGGCTGAACCCCTCGCGCCCCGAGGCAAGCAGGTCCAGGAGCAACCGCACCGACTCGACGGTCGCATCGGCCCGCACCGAGCCGGACGTGAGGAACAGCCCGCCGACGCGGCGCGGCCGGAACACCGAGCGGATGCCGTAGGTGTAGCCCTTCTCCTCGCGCAGGACCGCGTCGACGCGGGCGTTGGGCGACCCACCAACCATGAAACCGAGGACGGGGTATGCCGCCCAGCCGCCCGGTGCGCGACGGTCCGGGCCCGTCCACCCCACCAGCAGCTCGCTCTGGACCGAGCCGGGTCGGTCGACGAGCACGACGCGCGCGGCGTCGGCCGCGCGACGGGCCTCGGTCGGCCCCGGCGACGGCACGTGGGTCGCGCTGACCCACGTGCCGAGCGTGGTCTCGGCCAGGTCGCGGACGTCGAGGCCCGACAGGTCGCCGGCGATGACGGCCGTCATCCCCGTGGGCCCGACGCGCTCGGCGTGGAAGTCCACGATGTCCTGGCGGGTCAACGCCGTGATGCTGGCCGTCGTCCCCGCCGTGGGCCGTGACGCCCTGTCCGCCTCGTCGAAGTGGGTGGCGATGAACTCCTGGGCTGCCCGTTGTGGGGCGAGGGCGCGTTCCTGCTCGATCTGGGCAAGCCGGGTCTTGCGGTGCCGGTCCACCTCGGGCTCGGGGAAGACCGGCTCGGCGAGGGCCTGCCGCAGCAGGTCCAGGGCGTCGCCGAGGCGACGTTTGGGCACGTCGAGGTCGACTCCGAGGCCACCGTCGGTGACCGACGCACCGAGCGCAATCCCTTTGCGCTCCAACAACTCTGCGAACTCCTCGGGCGAATGCTCCGCCGTGCCCTCGTCGAGCAGCCGAGCCATGATGGTGGCCACGCCCTCGACCAGCCGCGGCTCGACCGACAGCGCGAAGGGCAGGACGGTGCGCACGGAGATGACGTACTGACCGGGGATGTCATAGCTCAGCAGCTCGATGCCGTTGGCCAGGACGTGCCGCTGCGGCGTGGCGAAACGCCACCGCTCCGGCGGGTGCACCTCCGGGCGTGGCGGGGTCCGGTCCTCGAGCCGGTCGGCAGTCCCACTCACCGAAGTCATGCCACCTCCTCCTCGTCGCGGACGGCGAGGTGACGCACCACGACGCGACTCTCGGGCCGCAGCCACCTGGCTGCGGCGGCGCGCACGTCCTCGACGCCGACATCCCCGATCCGGTCGAGGAAGGTGTTGACGAACTGTCCGTCAGAGTGGAGCAGGACGTGCTGGCTGATCAGGTCGGCCCGCTCCTCCTGGCCGGCGAGGGCAGAGAGCCACGAGCGTTCTGACTGCGCCATCGCGGACTCCATCTCCACGTCGGTCGGACCCTCCGCCGCGAACCGCACCAGCTCCTCGACCACCGCAGCCTCCACGGCCTCGGGGTCCTGGCCGTCAGCGACGTCGATGACGAAGAAGCCCAGCGAGACCCCGTCGACGAACCCCATCGCGTGGGCCTGCACCGCGTTGGCGACCTGCTCACGCCTGACCAGCCGCTGCACCAGGCGCGAGGTGGACAGGCCTCCGAGGGCGTCGATGGCCAGTCCCGCCGCGAAGAACTCGTCGGTGTTGTCGACCGGGAGCCGGAAGGCGATGTGCATCCGGTCGTTCGGGACGTTGCCCGGCCGGTCGACCCGCACCGGCTCGCTGACCGGGGCCAGCGGGGCAACGGGGGGCCGGGCGGGCTCCGCGGACGCCGGGAGGTGGCCGAAGTAGCGCTCGGCTGCCGCGAAACCCTCGTCCGCAGTGAGGTCACCGACGAGGGTCAGCACACTGTTGTTCGGCCCGTAGAAACGACGGAAGAAGGCGTGAACGTCCTCGAGGCTTGCGGCGTCGAGGTCCTCCATCGACCCGATCGTGGGGTGGTGGTAGGGATGGCCGGGAGGGAACACCGCGGCATACACCTCGATCAGGGCCGTGCCGTAGGGCACGTTGTCGTAGCGCTGGCGCTTCTCCTCCTTGACGACGTCGCGCTGGTTGTCGAGGTTCTCCTGCGTGACGGCGTCGAGGAGGTGGCCGTGCCGGTCTGCCTCCATCCACAGGGCCAGCTCGAAGGCACCCTTGGGGACGGTCTCGAAGTAGTTGGTGCGGTCGAACCACGTCGTCGCGTTGAGCCGACCGCCCTCGGCCATCAGCCGGGTGAAGTGCTCACCGCTGGCGATGTGCCGTGACCCCTGGAACATCAGGTGCTCGAAGAGGTGGGCGAAGCCGGTGCGTCCGCTGAGCTCGTGCCGCGATCCGACGTTCACCCAGATGTTGACGGTCACCGTGGGCACGGAGGCGTCCGGCGACACGACGACCCGCAGGCCGTTGGCCAGTGTCTTCTCGTGGATCGGATAGTCCAGCGGCATGGCGCAACCCTAGGCGAGAGGCCCGCGGAGCACGCGGAATCTCACGCACCGGTCACCCTGCGGACGGTGCGGGGTGCGCTGTCGAGCTCGTCAGAGGGTGCGGCTGCCCTCGTCGCGGGCCTGGGCCACCGACTGGGCGGGGGCCTTCTTGTCGGCCGGGACGCGCGGCAGGGACGGCGCGTAGCTCGAGCCGAGCTGCTCGATCGCAGTGCGGGCGAACACCTGCTGCTCGGTGACAGTGCGTTCCGAGCGACCTCGGCCGAGGAAGCTCACCGCCCAGTGCAGGAGCGTGGTGAGCCGGTGCTTGAACCCGATGATGTAGACGAGGTGGACCGCCAGCCACAACAGCCACGCGATGAACCCCGTGAACCGCAGGCTGCCGATCGAGGCGACCGCGCTGAACCGCGAGATCGTCGCCATCGAGCCCTTGTCGTGGTACTCGAAGGGCCCCCTCGGCTCCTTCGCGGCGAGGCGCCGCTTGATCTGGTCGGCGGCGTAGCGCGAGCCCTGGATGGCCACCTGGGCGACGCCGGGGTAGCCCTTGAGCGAGGCCATGTCGCCGACGACGAACACCTCGGGGTGACCGGGCAGCGTGAGGTCGTCGTTGACGGCGATGCGCCCCGCGCGGTCGAGCTGCGCCCCGGACTGCTCGGCCAGCTGGGCGCCCAGCTCGGAGGCCTGCACCCCCGCGGCCCAGACCTTGCAGACCGACTCGATGCGGCGCTGGGTGCCGTCGGCGTCCTCGACGTCGATGCCGGTGGCGTCGACGCCGGTGACCTTGGCCCCCAACTGCACCTCCACGCCGATCTCGGCGAGCCGCTTGGCGGCCTTGGCGCCGAGCTGGTCGCCGAAGGCGGCCAGTACCGTGGGGGCGGCGTCCAGCAGCACGATGCGGGCACGGCTGGTGTCGATGTTGCGGAAGTCCTTGCGCAGCGTCCGACGGGACAGCTCCGCGATCTGGCCGGCCATCTCGACCCCGGTGGGTCCGGCTCCGACCACGACGAACGTCATCAGTCGCTCGATCTCCTTGGGCGTGCTCGCGAGCTCGGCCCACTCGAACGAACCGAAGATGCGGCCGCGCAGCTCAAGGGCGTCGTCGATCGACTTCATGCCGGGGGCGAACTGGGCGAAGTGGTCGTTGCCGAAGTAGGACTGGCCCGCGCCGGCCGCGACGAGGAGGGTGTCGTAGGAGGTGACCGTGTCGCGGTCGAGGACGCGCGACGTGACCGTCTTGGCGGCCAGGTCGATGCTCGTGACGTTGCCGAGCAGGACGCGCGCATTGCGTTGCCGGGCAAGGACTTCGCGGGTCGCCGGCGCGATCTCGCCCTCGGACAGGATGCCGGTCGCGACCTGGTAGAGCAGCGGCTGGAAGAGGTGGTGGGTGGTCTTGGCGATCAGCGTGATGTCGACGTCGGCGCGCTTGAGCGCCTGGGTGCCGAAGAGTCCGCCGAAGCCGGAGCCGACCACGACGACGCGGTGGCGGTGCGTTGCGGGTACCTGCTGCGAGGTCATGCCAACACTCTCCTGTGAAAGACGAAGGACGGCCACCCCGTGGGTGTGCCGTCCTCGCTGACGCGTGCTCTGCGGATATCCAGGCTGCTGTGAGTCAAGCAGCCTCTTACGTCAACCACCCTAGCCGCGTCGGTATGCCGCCTCGGCGCACCTGAGCACGGAGTGCGACGCGCATCACGCTGCCCGTCTCACGGAGTGGTGGCTGTCGGCTCCGGGACGGGATCGGGAGTGGTCGTCGACGGGGAGGGCGCCGGCGTCGGGTCCGGAGAGGGCGCGGCGGAGGGCGTAGGCGTGGGGGCATCGGTCGCCGGAGTCGTGGGGGTGCCCGTCGGTGTCGCCGTGGCGGCCGAGCCGGCGGCACCGGATCCGGTCGACGGCGTCCTCGCGGCGGTCGTCGTCGGCGCGCTCTTGGGSGGGCTGGGATCCGGGGTCTGGACGGTCATGGCGCTGGCCCGTCCTCCCGACCCCACCCGGAACGCCACGGTGACCAGCGCGGCCAGACCGTGGCGCTGGAAGTAGGAAACCCACTCCAGCACGGCCGAGTGGTAGGAGCCCGACTGGTTGTAGGACAGCACGGCGCTGCGCAGGTCGCCGGGGCGAGCGAGGTTGCGGCCGCCCTGGCACAGGTATCCGGCCGTGGCGGACGCCGCGTCGAAGACGTTCTGCGGGTCACGTCGGCCGTCGCCGTCCCCGTCGCGGCCGGCCCAGCTCCACGAGCCGGGCAGGAACTGCAGTGGACCCACCGCCCGGTCGTAGTCGGAGGCACCGTCGACGGCACCGCCGTCGCTGTCGTGGATCACCGCGAAAGGGCCGCCGTCGAGCAGCGGGCCGTAGATCGCGGGCGTGACCCGATGGTCGGCTGTCACCGAGCGGCCGCCGATCGACCCGGACTCGACCTGGCCGATGGCGGCCAGGTGGGCCACCTGCAGGTGGCACGCGCGTGGCGCACGAGCCACCGCCTTGCGGTATGCCGCGGCGAGCACGGCTTGGGGGGTCCCCGCGGGCGGCGAGCTACCTACGGTCCCCTTGCTGGGCGGTCGCGTCGGCTTCGCGATCGCGGGGCTCGGGGCCACGGGCAGGGCGGTCCTGGCACCGAAACGGGCCACTGCCTCGCTCGGGGCGAGGTCGTCGGAGGAGAACAGCGCGGGGACCGTCTCGAGGAGGAGGGCTTGTCGCAGGTTCGGGCGCGAGGACGCCTGCGCCGGGTCAGCCGAGGCAAGCGGCGCGGAGGCGCTGAGCACCGCCATCGCCGCCACGGCTACTGCCGCCGGGCCCGCGTGATGCCTCCGCATGGGCCGCCTCCTTTCGTCCGGCATCGTCCCTGCTCAGGACGGGTCCATGGGGGCATTTCGGGCCGATGCCAGACGAACGGACGATCACCAAACGGGCACAAACCCCACTGGGCTCAACCTCGCGAGGGCCATCGACCCTCAGAAGAGGCGATCGGCCTCGTCCGCGGGAGGTTCCTCCAGCGCGAGCAGGAAGCGCTTGCGCTCGAGGCCCCCGGCGTAGCCCACCAGGCTGCCGTCAGCGCCGATGACCCGGTGGCACGGGACGATGATGCCGAGGGGGTTGCGGCCGTTGGCCCACCCGACTCGCTGGCTCAGGTTGACGTCTCCGAGCGTCCGCGCGAGGTCGCCATAGCTGCGGGTCCGGCCATAGGGGATCTCGCGCAGGAGAGCCCAGACCTGCTGCTGGAAGACGTCGCCCTTGGGCGCCAGCGGCAGCATGAACTCGGTGCGCTGTCGTGCGAAGTACTCGGCGAGCTGGGTCTCGGCCTCCCCCAGCACCGGGTCGGCCGAACCGTCCTCGGCGGGCACGCCCAGGACCTCGTCGGACGGGTCGCGGTCGGGCAGCGCCATGAAGCACCCGACGAGGGCACCGTCCTCGGCCACGAGGGTCAGCTCGCCGATGGGCGAGGGCGTCACGGTGTGGCTGCGCACGCTGCCGATCCTGCCAGCCCCGGCTGACAGGCGACCCCGCCCCGCGCCCGACCCTGAAGGATCGTGGGGGTCCTGGCCCGGCAGATCCTTCAGAGTCGCGGGTGCGGGCGGGTCAGGTGGGCGGGGGCGGGAGGGCTGCAGCCAGCCGCGCGGCATACTCCTGCGCCTCGGTGTCCGAGGCGTACTTGGTGCGCGGCCAGAAGAAGCCGCGCAGTCCGTCGCCCTTTGTGCGCGGCACCACGTGCACGTGCAGGTGCGGGACCGACTGCGACACCACGTTGTTGACCGCGACGAAGGACCCCTGCGCTCCCAGGCCGCCCACTACGGCTCCTGACAGCCGCTGAGCCGCTCCCATCAGCACGGGAAGCAACTCCGCGGGCAGGTCGACGAGCGTGTCGACGTGGATCTTGGGGACGAGCAGGACGTGTCCCTTGAAGACCGGCCTGGTGTCGAGGAAGCCCAGCGTGAACGGTTCGTCGAGCACCACGGTCGCAGGCAGGGCGCCGTCGATGATCCGGCAGAACAGACATTCCACGGGCGGACTCTAGCCCGGCAGTCCTGCGAACGCGGGATGGTGGCTGCCCCGCGGAGTGCGGGGCAGCCACCGGGTCAGGTGTGCTCAGTGGGGGTGCGACTCACCGTTCCTGCGAGTCAGTGGCCGTGCGAGCCGCCGCCACGCTCCGAGGAGGGAGCCTGAGCGCCGTCGCCCTGGTCGTCCCCGCCCTGCTGGTCCTCACCCTGATCGTCGTCGTTCTCGTCAGCGTCGTCGCCACTGGTCGGGTGGGCCTTCGGGGTGTGCTCGGCGTGGTGGTCGACCTCGCCACCCCCGCGGACGTCGGCGTGCTCGTCGTCGCTGCCGACACCGTCATGGTGGTTGGCCGAGGCGATCGGGTTGGCCGTGTGCGTCGAGGTGCCCTCGTCGCCCGCGTCAGTGGTCTCGGACTCCTCGGACTCATCCGTGGCCGTCTCGGTCTCGGTGGAGTCGGTCTCGGTCTCGGTCTCGGTCTCGGTCGACGACGTCGTCGTGGTGGTGTCGCTCGGGTCGTCCTGCTGCACCTGCGCCGGCTCACGGTCCTGGCCGCCACCGGTCGCGGCCACGGCGGCGCCACCGAGGGCTGCGAGGGCGAGGGCGGCGCCGACGGCCACGGCGACGCGGCCGGCACGGCGAATGGGAAGTCGGACAACGGTCACGAGTTCACTCCTTGAGTGGGGGGTGGCGCCCGGGCCCTGACCGGCGGGGTCGTCGAAGAACGCCAGCAGCTCGGGGCTGGGCTCCACCGGCCCGTGGGACGCCATGGCGCGCAGCGACTCGACGGCGGAGGCCGCCGGGTCGCTCGCGGGCAGGTGCAGTCCGCTGGGGCTGGTGTCTTCGGGCTCAGGCATGTCGGGGGTTCAATCGCGCAAGGGCGTCCCAGGGATACGGCTCTGGCGAAAGCTTTCGCCGCAGGCGTGACAGCGCCCGGTGCTGCAGCGACTTCACGGCGCCGAGGTCCTTGCCGAGGACGGCCGCGGTGTCCTCGAGGCTGAGATCGGCCACCACCCGGAGCGTGAGCACGGCTCGCTGGTCCGGAGTGAGGGTGTCCAGCACCTCGACCACCCGCTCCTGCGCGATCAGGGCCAGCGCCGCGCTCTCGGCAGACGGCACTGCGGGGTCTGCTCCCGCCTCGTCCAGGGACAGCCACGACCCACGGCGCGCCCGCTGCCGGTGCCAGTCCACCTGCCTGCGGTGGGCGACGGTGAAGACCAGGGCGCGGAAGGCTGCGCCCCCGCCCGAGAATCGACCCACCTGCCGGAACACGGCGAGGAAGACCTCGCTCGTGACGTCCTCGGCGTCGGGGACGCCGTGCGAACGGAGGTAGGCGGCCACGCGGGGGGAGAGTTCTTGCCACAGCTGCCCGAAGGCGGCACGGTCACCAGCCCTCGCCGCGGCGACGGTGGCGTCCATGTGGGCTTCGTCCACTGGCCTCCACCTCCGCTCGACCCGGTTCCGTGGCTACTTGCTCGCCAACCGAGGACAGTAGCCGCTCGGATCCGGGTTTGCGCGTGTTTGGCCCCGAGTGGTCCTGTCTGACGTCGTCAGCGTCGGGATGGGCGTCGGGGTGGGCGCGGCAGGAAGTAGCTGGTGCGTTGCTGGTACTCGGCGTAGCCGGGCCGTTCGGCCATGTGCTGCTCGAGGAGCCGGGCCCCGGTCGCGAAGACGAGGAAGTAGGTCATCGCCACGGGAGACAGCGCGGTGAGGACGCCCGGCCAGGCGCTGGCCGCGACCAGCCAGATCCCCCACCAGACGCACGAGTCACCGAAGTAGTTGGGGTGCCGGGTCCAGGACCAGAGGCCGCGGTCCATGACCTTCCCCTTGTTGGCAGGGTCGGCCTTGAAGTCCTTCAGCTGCTTGTCCCCCAGCGACTCGAAGGTGACTCCCACGAACCAGACCAGGAGTCCCAGGACCGCCACGGGGACCACGCCCCGGCCACTGGCCGCGCTGACCTGGATGGGGAGCGAGACGAACCACACCGCGAGCCCCTGGATTGCATACACCTTGCGGATGGCCACCCACGTGGGGTTGCCCTTCTCCTGCGCCAGCATCTGCGCGTAGCGCGGGTCCTCGCCCTTGCCGCTGTTGCGCCGGTGCATGTGCCACGCCAGCCGCAGGCCCCAGACGGACACCACGAGGAGCAGGGCCAGGCGACGCCAACCAGCGCCGTCACCGACGACGGCCGCAACGGCAGCCACGACGACGAAGCCCAGCCCCCACGTCGTGTCGACGACGCTGACCCGGCCCTGTCGGTGGCCCTCGACCGCGGTCACCGCCATGAGCAGCACCACGGCGAGCAGCGAAAAGGCCGTCACCACAAGGAAGTTCGAGGTCTCGAACATCATGACCACTGCGCCGGACGCACCGGCTCCAGCTGGGACTCTCCGTGGTCGGGCCGCACCGCGAGGATCTGGTCGACACCCATCCGGCCGTCGCGGAAGGCCATCGCCCCACCGACGAGGTAGAGCCGCCAGACGCGGGCCACCTCCTCGCCGACGAGGGCGACGACCTGGTCGAAGTTGTCCTCGAAGGTGCGGTGCCACGCGGCCACCGTGCGAACGTAGTGCTCGCGCAGGGCATGCACGTCGCGCACCTCAAGACCCGAACCCTCAATGAGGTCAACGGTTTCGCCCACCGGACGCATGTGCATGTCGGGGGCGATGAAGGACTCGATGAAGGGGCCTCCACCGGGATGGCGCCCACGGCGGGACATCTGCTGCACGAGGACGCGCCCACCGGGACGGACGCGGTCGTGCAGCACCGCGGCATACGTCGCGTAGTTGCGTTGCCCCACGTGCTCGCCCATCTCCAGGGACACGACGGCGTCGAAGCCTTCGTCCTGCACCTCGCGGTAGTCCTGGAGCCGGATCTCCACCCGGTCCTGCAGTCCCCGCTCGGCGATCCGCGCGTCGATGAACTTCTTCTGCTCGGCCGCGATGGTCACCCCGGTGACCTGCGCGCCGAAGTGCTCTGCGGCATACAGGCTCATCGAGCCCCAGCCACAGCCGACGTCGAGCAGGGTCGACCCGGGGCGCAGGCCGAGCTTGTGCCCGACGAGCTCGAACTTGTCACGCTGCGCGTCCTCGACGGTGTAGTCGGCTGCGGTGGAACGCCAGTAGCCGCACGAGTAGGCCAGGTGCGGGTCGAGGATGAGGCTGTAGAAGTCGTTGGAGAGGTCGTAGTGGTGGTGGATCGCCTGACGGTCGCGTCCGACGCTGTGCAGCCGTCCCTTCAGCACCGCCTGGCTGGCGGGTGCCGGCAGCGGAAGCCCGAGCGCGCCGGCTCCCCGGGCGACCTTGAGCACCGCGGCGATGGCCGCAGGCGAGGGACGTATGCCGCTGAGCCGGCGCTGCTGCGCCACGGACCACACGTGCGTGAGGGCAGCGTCGAGGTCGCCCTCGACGTCGAGCTCACCGGTGACGTAGGCCTGGGCCGCCCCGAGCTCACCGGGGTGGCGCAGGAGCCGGCGCAGGGCGCGCGGTGAGCGGATGGTCACGTGCGGCGCGTCGGCGGGGCCGGCCTCGCTCCCGTCCCATGCCGTGAGGCGCACGGGCAGGTCGCCGCCGACGAACGGCGCCAACGCCGTGGCGAGCTCGGCCGCGACGCCGGATGCCTTGCTGACAGTGGGGTTCTCGACCCGGTAGACGGTCGTCATCGGTCGCCCTCGCGCTCCAGCACCAGCTGCTGGACGTCGAGGTAGCCCGAGCGGAAGCCCGCCCGCGAGTACTCGAGGTAGAAGTGCCACATGCGGTCGAACACCTCGTCGAAGCCCAGCTGGCGCACCCGGTCGAGCGAGGCCAGGAAGCGCTCGTCCCAGAGCCGCAGCGTCTCGGCGTAGTGCTGCCCGAAGGACAGCCGTTCGCTGACGTGGAGTGAGGTGTGCTGGCGGTTGACGTCGACGATCGCCTCGGTCGAGGGCAGGAAGCCGCCGGGGAAGATGTACTTGTTGATCCACGTGTAGGTGTACTTCGTGGCCATCATCCGGTCGTGCGGCATGGTGATCGCCTGGACGGCGACCTTGCCGCCGGGGGCCAGCACGCTGTCGATCTTGCGGAAGTACTCGCCCCAGTACTGGTGCCCGACCGCCTCGATCATCTCGACCGACACGACGGCGTCGAACTCACCCTCGACGAGGCGGTAGTCCAGCAGCTCCACCGACACGGCGTCGCTGAAGCCGGCTGCTGCGATGCGCTCGCGGGCGAGCGCCTGCTGCTCACTCGAGAGGGTCACAGACAGGACGGTGGCGCCCCGGGCCGCAGCCCTGATCGCGAGCTCACCCCAGCCCGTGCCGATCTCCAGCACGCGGGTCCCTTCCGCGACCCCGGCGGAGTCGAGCATGCGGTCGACCTTCTGCCGCTGGGCGTCAGCGAGCTGGTCCCAGGTGGGCGCCAGGGCTGGGGTGCTGGTGGTGACCCGCTCCCCCGCGACCGGGCGGCCGGACTGCTCGTCACCGGCGAAGAGGGCCGAGGAGTAGCTCAGCGTGGCGTCGAGGAAGGTGGCGAACATGTCGTTGGACAGGTCGTAGTGCCGGGCGATGTTGGTGCGCGTGTTCTGCGTCGTGTTCCGCTCGGTGTGCGGCGCCCGGGCGACGTAGAAGGCGCGGAGCTTCTGCAGGGGCTCGGGGATCAGGGTGCCCATCTGGGCGGCGAACACCTCGAGCAGACCGCCCAGGTCGTCGGCGTGCCAGTCGCCGGCCATGTAGGACTCGCCGAAGCCGATGAGGCCCCCCGCCCCGAGCGCTGCGAAGAACGCGTCCGGGCGGTCGAGGACCATCAGGGGCGCCTGCGGGTCGGTGGCGGCACCGCCCACGATGGCCTCACGACCGAGCTGGATGCGGACCGGCAGCCGTCGCGCGGCGGACAGGAAGATGCGGCGGGCGACGGCGCCCTCGACGGCTTGGCGCACCTTGGCGCGCCGGGCGGTCAGGTCGGGCCAGCGGCTGGCGTCGATGGCAGGCCGGGTGGACAGGCCTGCGGTGGCGGTGGTCACTGGACTGCCTCCTGGTGGTGGGAAGGGCGCGGCTGCACCGGCAGGCGGCGCAACCACAGGCGGATGCCGTGCCAGCGGATTCGCGCTGCGACGGCAAGGGGTTCGAGTGGTTGGGTCAGGGCGAGCCTCACGACCGTGCTCGTCCGCACGGGCAGGGCCCGTCCGCGCAGCCCGGCCACGAACGGGTCCTGACCGGGACGGTCGAGGACGACGCGGACGTGGACCTTGTCGCGGGGCATCGGGATGGTCAGCCGATAGCTGCCCGACACGTCGTTGAACGGACTGACGTAGAGCGCCTTGTCGACCTCGGCGTGACCGTTCTCGTCGGCGTTCACGAGGTAGGCGTGCCGGTCGCCGTAGGTGTTGTGGACCTCGACGACGTTGCAGGCGAGCCTGCCGTCCGCCGTGTGGCACCAGTAGACGCTGATCGGGTTGAACACCGTGCCGAGGACGCGGGGCATCGTCAACATGAGGATCTGACCACCGCCGAGGTCCACGCCCTGGGTGGCGAGGAAGGTGTCGAGGTTCTCGCGCAGGCTGCGCTCCGGCGCGCCGAGGTGGTCACGCGACTCGAAGCTGGCGAGCCCGCCGAGCATGCCCAGGCGCGGCAGGTCGTCCAGGTCGACCAGCCAGGTGTGGCTGCGGTTCGTGAACCGGTGCCGGACCGGCGAGGTGCGCGTGTGGATGATCGAGGTCGCGTAGATGCGCGTCGAGGGCGAGGCCTTCATCGAGCACCCACGTCCTCGAGGTCGGCGACCTCGACGGCGATCTCGCTGTCGACGGCGTCACTGGCGGCGTCAGCGGCGGCGTCAGCGGCGGCGTCACCGGCGGGCCAGAGGACTCCAAGGGCCGCGGCCGCGGCAACGCCCGAACGCGCGCCGTCCTCGTGGAAACCCCAGCCGTGGTAGGCGCCGGCGAAGGCGACACGACTGGTGTTGATCTCGGGCAGCCGGCGCTGTGCTGCAACGGATTCCGGCGTGTAGAGCGGATGTTCGTAGTGCATGGTGTCGATGACCCGGCCCTGGTCCACGCAGTCCACGCCGTTCAGGGTGACGAGGAAGCGGCGGTCCGGCACGTCGAGCCGCTGCAGGCGGCTGAGGTCGTAGGTGACCAGCACGCCGGTCCCCTCCGCCCCGGCTCGACGCCAGTAGTTCCACGACGCACGCGCCCCGGTGGACCTGGGCAGCACCGACTCGTCCGTGTGCAGCTGGGCGACGTTGGTCGAGTAGCGGATCGCGCCCAGGACGTCGCGTTGTCCCTGCGACGGCTCGGCCAGCATGGCCAGCGCCTGGTGCGGGTGGGCGGCGATCACCACGGAGTCGAAGGTCTCGCTGAGGCCTTGGGCGTCCGTCACGACGACCCCGTCAGGAGTCTCGACGACGGAGCGCACCGGGGTCGAGAGCCGGATGTCGGCGATCCCGGCGGCCAGCGCCTCGACGTAGCGCTGGGAACCGCCGGTCACGGTGCGCCACGTCGGCGAGCCGAAGACGGTGAGCATCCCGTGGTGGTCGAGGAACTCGAAGAGGTAGCGGGCCGGGTACTGCAGCGAGTCCGACGGGTCGCACGACCAGACGGCTGCCACGACCGGCTCGAGGAAGTGGCGGGTGAAGTAGGCGCTGAAGCCACAGCGCGCGGCAAAGGAACCGAGGGTCTCGTCGCGGCCCCCGTCGGTGGCCTCGCGGGCAAGCACGCTCCGCGCCTCGCGGTGGAACTTCTTCACCTCCGTGAGCATGCGCAGGTAGGCCACATCGGTCAGGTTGCGCACCCGCGGGAACAGGCCTCGAGCGGCCCGCGCCCCGGCATACTCCAGGCCTGTCTCGTCGTCGCGCACGGACATGCTCATGTCCGACTCCTGCGTCGCGATGTCGAGCTCCGCGAACAGGCGCAGCAGGGTGGGATACGTCCGGTCGTTGTGCACGATGAAGCCGGTGTCGACGCCGATCGTCCGGCCGTCCACCTGCACCTCGTGGGTGTCGGCGTGGCCGCCGAGGCGGGCGTCGGCTTCGTACAGCGTCACCGGGCCGCGCGTGCTGAGCACGTGCGCAGCAGCGAGTCCGGCGATCCCGCTGCCGATGACGGCGCGGCGTGGTGCAGACATGGTGGTCCATCCGTTCTGGGTGACGGGTCGACAGTGATTCGGCGCGCCCGACCCGGTGGATTGGGTCACCGCCGCGGTCGCCGGTATGCCGCTGGGCTGGGTGCCCGGTCCGGCTCGCCCAACGGCGCCGCCGCGGCGCGGGAGAGGTGGGACACCACGGTCTCGAGCGGGCCCCGCAGGGGGATCAGGGCCAGGACCGCTCCGATGCCCAGGACGATGAGCACCTGGTCGTCGTAGCTGTCGGGAGTCTCGAGGTCAGGCCACCAGCCGCGTCCCATCAGGAGCACGTGGAGGGTGTAGAGGCTCAGGGTCATGGCGCCCGCGCCGAAGGCCGCCGCCCACACCCGGGGCTGGACCCTCGTCACGAGCAGACACAGACCGAGCATCGCCATCGCGCTCCCGATGGTCTGAGCGAGGTCGAGGGGCGTGCCGGAGTGCGGCGCCACCGTGGCGAGCCACCACCACGACCCCGTGGGCGTCGTGCCGTGCAGGCCATGGGTGAGGACAGCGTGCAGGGCGGCCGGGTCCGAGCCGACCGACGCGTCGGGATAGGTCGATGCGAGCGCGGCTGCGGCGTCCGGGCGGGCCAGAAGCGCCCTGGAGACCACGGTCGCCGCCACCGCCAGCACCACCCCGACTGCGAGGAGCCACACGTCAACTCCCTTGCGTCGCAGGTCGACTCGGCCCATCGCCATCCCGGCGAAGAGGTAGGCGAGCCACACGACGGCCGGGTAGTAGCCGACGAGGAGGAGCTCGTTGAGCAGCAGGTGGGGTGACATCAGGGCCGCCGGCGTGGGGCTGCCGACGACGTGTTCCGGCAGGTGCGGCCGCACCACGAGGGAGGCGGCGGGCGCCACGAGGGCCCAGAGGACGGCGAGCGCGGCCAGGGCAGGGGCCCGCAGCCCGAGGAAGGGCAGGCCGAGCAGGAACAGCACGGCGTAGAACGCCAGGATCACCGCGATGCCCGAGGGCACGAGTCCCAGCAGGAGGCCCAGCGCGCCGATGAAGAGGGCACGGACGACGAGGCGGATGGACGCGGCATACCGGGCACGTCCTCGCACCGGCCTCGTGCGCCCGCTGACCAACGCCACGCTGACTCCGGCGAGGACGGCGAAAAGGGCCGACGCACGTCCTCCCGCCAGCTGCTGTGGCCACGGGACGTGGGTGCCCTCGATGCCGGGGAGCATGTGGGTCGCCATCATCCCGAGGAGCGCGAGCGCTCGTGCCACGTCGACGCCGACGATCCGGCCCGGCGCCACCTGCGGCAGGACCGGCTCGCTCATGGCGACATCCTGTCACCGGGACGGCGACGATCGGCGATTGTTGTCCATGGTTTGCACAACGATTTCGCCCTGCTCGGGGCCGATCCGGGACGCCGCCCACCCGCGGTGTGGGACCCTGCCAGCGTGTACACGATTGGGCACGCAGCTCGCCTGACCGGCGTACCGTCCGCCACCTTGCGCGCCTGGGAGCGGCGCTACGGCCTGGTCACACCGGTCCGCACCGAGGGTGGCTACCGGCTCTACGACGAGCGTGGGCTGCAGCTGCTCCGGGCGATGGCCGCCCTGGTCGCCGCCGGCTGGTCGCCGCGCCAGGCGGCGGAGCACCTGCGCTCCGACGGCAACGACTCCCCCGACGACGAGCAGCACCAACCGTGGGAGGCGTACCTCACCGACACCGACCAGGTCGGCACCGACGGGGCCGAGAGCGCGCCGGGTTCCAGGGGCGCCAAGGCGTCCAAGGGCTCGAAGGGTTCCAAGGCGTACGACGCGGGCGGGGACCACGAGGGCGCGGGACCGGCCCCGGACCCGGACGCACCGGTGACGCGTGGAGCCTGGGATGTCACCGCGCTCGCCCGAGGGGCGGCCGAGATGGACCCAGCAGCCGTGGGCGCAGCTGTGGACCGGGCGTTCGCGGCGGGAAGCCTCGAACAGGTCGTGGACACCTGGCTGATGCCCGCCCTCCAGATGCTCGGGGACCAGTGGAAGGCCGGGCGCGTGGACGTCGCCGGGGAGCACGTCGTGAGCGCCACCCTGCACCGCAAGCTGGGAGCCGCGATGGAGGCCACTCCCCCGGCGTCGGGCGGCCCACGCGTCGCCGTCGGCCTGGCCCGCGGGTCACACCACGAGCTCGGCATCCTTGCCTTCTCCGTCCTCCTGCGCCGCGCGGGGGTCGAGGTCGTCTACCTCGGCGCCGACCTGCCCGCGCAGCACTGGGTGGCCGTCGTCAAGCACCACGACCCCAGCGCCGTCGTCATCGGGGTCCCGACCGCGACCGACGTCCTGGCCGTGCGGGAGACCGTGGCGGCCCTCCACGCCGCCCGGCCGCGCCTCAGCGTGCACGTGGGCGGAGGCGCCCAGTTCGAGGTGGGTCAGGGCACCATCGCCCTGGGCCACGCCGTGACGGCGGCAGCCCACGGCCTGGCCGAGGGGCTGCGCACCGCCGACGCCGGCTGACACCACCCGGCATACCTCTGCATCTGTGGGAAGTGAAACGTCCTGCCGTCAGGTCCGGTCGGGATGACCGCCTCGGTCAGGGGCGGCCAGGTCACGCAGGACCGTTGGCCCGCCCAGTGTCTCGTCGACCGGACGCGGTCACTGAGTGGCCGACATCTCGCTCGTTGAGAACAGGTCAATGGTCGGAACCGGCGCCGCGGCCTCGTGCGCGAGCGCCGTGGTCAGGAGGTCGTCGTCGGGCCCTTGCTCCGTGACTTCGTCCAGCCCTGCGTCGACCTCGAGTTCGGCGGCCAAGGCCTCGGTGAGCAGCGCCACGAGAGCCTCGAGCTGCACGTCCGCCGAGGAGCCGACCTCCTCGTCGGAGCCGTCGAGGGCCCGCGCCGCGAGCCCCGCCTTGCTGTCGATCAGCTGCGCGATCTTGGCGTCGATCGTCTGGGCGGCAATGATCCGCCAGGCGGTGACCGGCTCGTCCTGACCGATGCGGTGGACCCGGTCGATGGCCTGGGTCTGCTCGGCGGCGGTCCACGACAGCTCGGCCAGCACCACGTTGGAGGCGACCTGCAGGTTGAGTCCCACCCCGGCGGCCGTGAGGGAGCAGACGACGATGGCGACGTCGGGATCGTTGACGAAGGCGTCGATGTTGGCCTTGCGCACCTTGGGGGTCTGGTCGCCGCGGATCGAGGAGTACCTGACCCCTCGGCGGGCGAACGTCTCCTCGGCGACGTCCATGACGTCGATGTGCTTGGCGAAGAAGACGACCTTGCCGACGCTCCGGGCGAGCTGTCCCGCGTAGTCGGCGGCGAGCCCGGCCTTGGCCTGGCCGATCCGGCGCATCACGGTGAACACGTTGTCGCCGGACTTGGCCTTGCTGCCCTCCTCTCGCTCCCAGGTCGCCACCCGGCGCACGAGGTCGTGGTCGATGCCTTCGACGACGACTCCGGACGTGCGGGCTTCGAGTGCGGCGCGGTAGCGCTTGACGAGGCGACGCGCGAGCTCTTGCTCCGCGGCCCGGATGGACCGTCCGGCATCGTCGTCGAGCTCGACCGGCAGGTCTGCCACGCGGCGGGCGGGGATGTCCGCGGCCACGTCGACCTTGCGACGACGGACGATGCCGAGGTCGATGACGCTGGTGCGAGCGGCGGCGTAGAAGCCGGAGTCGGCCGGGGTCAGACCGGTCTCCTCGAGGGCGGCCATCAGCGCGTGCCGCGGCTTCTTCTCCTCGATCCAGCCGAGGAACTGCCAGATGGCCTTGAAGTCCTCGATGTCATTGATGAGAGGGGTGCCGGTGAGGGCCATGAGCAACGGGTTGGGGGTGCGGGTGCGGATCCGCTCCGCGAGCTGCAGGACGTGCTGAGAGCGCTGCGAGGTCTTGTTCTTGATGAAGTGCGCCTCGTCGACGACCATCCCCCGGAACCCGAGGTCGCCGAGCCATCCGACGTGGCGGTCGAGGACCTCGTAGTTGACCACGACGATGTCGGCGAAACCGTCGATGTTGTCACCGTTGCCGTGGATCACGGTGGCGGGGTGGCCCGGGGTCCAGAGTTCGGCCTCGTGGGCCCAGTTGGCCTTGACCACGTTGGGCACGACGACCAGCAGCGGGTAGGCGTTCGCGGCCTGGGCGGCCAGCAGCGCCTGCGCCGTCTTGCCCAGGCCGGGTTCGTCGGCGAGCAGGAAGCTGCGGTGCCCGGCTGCCGCAGCCGCGACGACCTGGCCCTGGTGGTGCATGAGCTGGAGCTCACCGGCCCCACGCAGGACGCTGACCGGCTCCGGCAGGGACATGCAGGATGAGTCCCCGCCGTACTCGAAGGCTCTGAAGAGCGGACCGAGGAGCTCCCAGCTGGCCAGTCGACCCGTCGTGGGCTTGCGAGGCGCGACGGCGCTGAAGTCGGGAGCCAGGAACGGGTTGGCGAGCTGGCGGGCGACGACCGACTGCGGCACCGCGCGACGCTCGGCTGGGGCAGCCGTGCCCGCAGCTGCCTCCGGCTCGACCTCTTCAGGCTCCGGCTCCAGGCCGGCGGCCCGCACCATGTCACGCCGCAGGTCCGCTGCCGTCTGGCTGACGACGGCGTCCTCGGCGAGCAGGGCGAGCAAGGAGGTGTCCCTCGCTGCGGTCTTGGCCAGGATCGTCGCGACACCGTCGAGCCGCTTCAGCTGGGCCTCGCGCTCGGCCGTGCTAGCGGTGGGGTCGGCCTTGACCCGGGCGCGCTCCTCACGCACCAGGAGGCCGATGACCTGGAACTTCACCCGTCCGGCGGGCTTGACGCGGCCTCGCTGTGCGTCGGCCTCGACCTCTCGCACGGCGCGCGCCAGCACGGGGATGATCCCCTCGTTGTCGAGGGGGCGACCGCGTCGCTGGGTGCGCTGGGCGCCTGACTGGCGCTGGCCTCGCTGAGCCAAGAACTCCTCCTCAGGATGCCCGCGACGAGCGGGCCGAGCGGAACGACATGTGCAGCGCAGTCGCGCGGCCGGGGCGGTGTGGGACGCCGAACCGAGCGGACCCGGAGGACCGCCTGCTCCGCGGTATGCGGTGCTGGAACAGATCGGCGCGCCGACCCCGACGGCTCGCCCACGCATGCAACCGACGACCACGGATCGAGGTCCGCCAGGCTTCGAGCTCAGTAGTTGCCAGAGCTGCGGTGTTGCCAGAGTTGCGGTACGGCCGGGAGCCGGAACAGGTCGATAGTACCTCCCGGTGCGGGCGCGCGGCGAACGCCGTGCCGTCGACACGGCATACCGTCCAGCACGGGGCCCGGCTCGAGCGCGGTGACGTACGATCGGGACATGCGCTGCGTGAGCGAGCCCACCGCAGCCTCCGGCGCTGACGTGACGTCGTGAGCGGCCACTCGCACGGTCCCGGGCACGGTCCCCCGCACGGTCACCCGGGCGCGGCCCACCGCTGGCGGCTGCGCACCGCGTTCGTCCTCGTGGCCGGCTTCTTCGTCGTCGAGCTGGTCACCGGGCTCGTCTCCGGGTCCTTGGCGCTGCTCAGCGATGCCGGTCACATGGCTGCCGATGTCGTCGCGCTGGGAGCGGCGCTCGTCGCGACGCGGATCGCGGCACGACCCGACACCACCGGTCGACGGACGTTCGGGTCCTACCGTGCCGAGGTCTTCGCCTCCGGGCTCGCGGTCCTGCTGATGCTCGGTGTCTCCGCCTACATCGGCCTCGAGGCGATCCGGCGGGTCGGCGCGCGGGTGGAGATCTCATCGGGGCCCCTGCTCGTCGTCGGTTCGGTCGGACTGGTCGTCAACCTGGTCTGCCTGACGCTGCTGCGCGTCGGCGCCGCGGAGTCCTTGAACATCAAGGGCGCGTACCTCGAGGTGGTGGCCGACGCGCTTGGTTCGGTGGGCGTCATCGCCGCCGGCGTCCTGGTCGCCGCGACCGGGAGCGCGTGGTGGGACACCGGCATCGCGCTGGCCATCGCGTCCTTCGTGGCCGTCCGGGCGGTCATGCTGGGCCGTGAGGTCATGGTGGTCCTCGGGCAGCACGCCCCGGCAGGCATGGACGCCGACACCGTTGCCGCGGCCCTCGCCGGCGTCCCCGGGGTGCGCGACGTCCACGACCTGCACGTCTGGACCCTGACCTCGGGCATGAACGTCGCGACCGCCCACCTGGTCACCGCGGAACACGCCGACTCGCACGGGGTGCTCGACCAGGCCATGCAGGTGATGCGAAGCCAGTTCGGTGTCGAGCACGCCACCCTGCAGGTCGAGCCGGACACGCACACCGGCTGCAAGGAAGTCACCTGGTAGCGCTGGGGCCTGAGGGACGGAAGAGACAATGAACCCTTGGCGCCGCGCTATTGTACGGCGGCGCTTGGTCCAGCACGAGGGAATTGGGCAAGTCCTTACCTGATTCGTCCAAACGTATACGAGTGCCGTACCCAAATCTGCCCAGATCGAACGCAAACACACGCGTGGTGATGCTGTCGGGTGTCACATTGGCAACCTCGAACCCAAGGGGGTAGGCGCCATGGTGCCTGAGATTGTCAGATTGGAACGCGCCGGAGTGTGCGGCTGTGGGGAGCTCGTCGCTGCGGGCGAGCGTGCGGGGTATGTCCCGCCGCAGGAGCGCGTCGTGTGCCTGACCTGCCTGGCGAACGAGCCAGCCGGGCGCGAACACCGTGACGCCCCACGGGCGAGCTCCGCCGTGCTGCCTGCGAGCTGGACCGCGGACGAGCTGGTCATCGCGGCGACGCTGGAGGCCCTCCGCGGCGGGTCGGCACCCACGCGGCGCTCCTCTGCGCCCGACATCCTCCACGTGCCGACCGAGTGGTCGTCGACCCCGCTCTCCCGGCCGGCTCCCCTCGAGGGGACGGACGCGGCGCCGCCCGAGCAGCTGATCGTCCTGCCGCGGCGCAAGCCCCGGCTCGAGCCCGCGCCGGATGCCGACCTCGTCGGCCCCTCGGTCGCGGCACCCACGGCGTTCCTCGCGCGGCCACGCCCGTCGGCTCCGCCAGCGGCCCCGCCTGCCACCCCGCCTGCAGCCTCGCCGGTTGCCTCGCCGGTTGCCCCCTCGGCCGCTCCGGCTGTCATCCCGGCCGCCCCGGCTGTCACCCCGCCTGTCAGTCCGGCCGTCACCTCAGCTGCCGCCCCGTCGGTCGCCGAGAAGATCGCGGAGACGCAGACGCGCCGGTCACGGCACGAGGCTGCCGCGGCGCAGGACCTGAGCATGCCGGCCGCGGCGCCCCGTCGGCGGGCAGGTCTGTTCAGCCGCCTGATGACGGTGCGAACCTTCCGGACCCAGCAAGCCCAGCCACGGGTCAGCAAGTCGCACGCGGCAGTGCGCACCCTCCTGGAGGCCGCTGACACCAAGGGCGTGCTGTCTCTGCACAACCGGCGGGTGCCCGGTCGCCGTGGCCCCATCGAACACATCGCGGTCGGCGCCAGCGGTGTCTACGTCATCGATGCGCTTCACTTCAAGAACGCCTCCATCGAGGTGCGTCCTGCGGCCGAGTCCGACGCCGACACCGACGACCTCGTGGTCGGAGGTCGAGTCATGACCGCAGCCGTCAGGGCGGTGGCTCAACGCGTCGAGGTGCTGCGACTGATCCTGCTGGCCGCGGGAATCGACGATGTGCCGGTGACCGGGGCCCTGTGCTTCGTCGACGGCCTGCTGCCCCTGGCGGTGGCCGACCTCGAGGTCGGCGGGATGCACGTGCTGCGGCCCAGCGGCCTGACCGCCCTGGTGGCCGGGCCGGGCCAGTACGACGAGCGAGACCGCGAGACGCTGCGCCACTTCCTGGCAGAGCGGCTGCCCGCGGTGGCGTGAGGCCTGCAGGTGGTGGCATGACTCCCGCAGGGAGGAAGTCATGCCATCAGGGCACTGCCCAGCCACGCGGCATACCTGCACCACGTGGCACAGGAGAAGGCCCGGACCWGTGGTCCGGGCCTTCTCTCACAGCACGACGGCTCAGTGGTGCATGTGCATTCCTGCGCCGCCCTCGACGCGGGTGGCGGGCATCCTCAGGTAGGCGAAGGCGGCGAGCACCATGGCGATGCCTGCGGCTGCGAGGAACCCGCGACCGAACCCGTTCACGACGCCGGCCGCGCTGGCCAAGCTGCCGGCCGTGCTGGCGACGGCGGACAGGACGGCAACGCCCAGGGCGGCACCGACCTCGTGTCCGGTCATGAGGAACCCGGACGCCAGACCGGCGTGCTGGGAGGGGATGCCAGCCATCGCCGTCACGGACACTGGGGCGAAGACCATGCCGACGCCCAGGCCGATGATGGCCAGGCCGGGCAGGACGCCGGTGGCGAAGGCGGAACCGGCTGACGCCTGCGCGAGCAGGACCGCACCACCAGCCACGACGACGAGACCGATGGCCGCGATGGCACGCGGAGTGCCGTGAGCCATGGCGTGCCTTGCCACGACGGTGCCAAGAGTGATGGCCAGGGCGAACGGGACGAACGCGACGCCTGCCCGGATGGCGGAGTAGCCCATCACGGTCTGGACGAAGATGGAGGCCAGGAATACGGTCCCGACCAGGATGCCGGTGACGCCGAGCATGACCGTGGTGCCGGACACGAGCGACGTCACCTTCCACGTGTGCGGCGGGACGAGCGGGTTCGCGGCCTTGTTCTCCCGGACCTTGAACGCGACCGCGAGGACCGCCGAGACGGCGAACGCGACGAGTACCCGGGCGGAGAGCCAGCCGTGCTGTTCGGTGGCGCCGAGCCCGTAGATGAGGGCGGCGAGGCTGCCGATGACGGTGACGGCACCCGCGACGTCGAACTGCTTGAGGGTGACCCGCGAGGTCGTGGCGGCGGGGATGACCTTGAGGCCGATCAGAAGTGCGGCGGCGCCAATGGGGGCGTTGATGAAGAAGATGGTCTGCCAGCCGGCCCAGGTGGTGAGGGCACCGCCGAGCAGGACTCCGGCGGCGACGCCGAGCGACCCCACGGCACCCCACAGCGTGAGTCCGAGGCGGCGCTGCGCTCCGGAGTACGTGGTCATGATGATGGACAGCGCGGCCGGGGTCATCAGGGCAGCGGACAGCCCTTGGCCGGCGCGCGCGGCGATGAGCTCGGTTGCGCTGCCAGCGAATCCGCTGACGACGGACGCGATGGTGAAGATGGTCAGTCCCGTCAGGAACACCCACTTGCGCGACAGCAGGTCCGCGATGCGGCCACCGAACAGCAGCCCGCCACCGGACATCATCAGGTACGCGGTGACGACCCACTGCATGTCGGACCCGTCCAGGTGCAGGTCGCGTCCGATGGACGGTAGGGCGGTGTTGACGACGGAGATGTCGAGGCCGAGAATCTGGGCGGCGAGGGCCAGGGCCAGGACGACCCAGGACTTGCGCGGGCCGTCGTCCGGGTCCCCGTGTTGGGCGGGGGTGGGTGCGTGCTCGTGGTGGGTGGTGCTGGGGGTATGCGGTGTGGGTGCGGTGGGCGTGGGAGTGTGGACCGCGAGCGGTTCGGCGGCGGGCTTGGCGTGCATGACAACTCCTTGGGCGGTGTCGGTGAAGCTCTGCTTCTGGTCCCACCGCCGAGGTTGCGATGGTGACACCTACCGTCGTCGGAGTGCCGAGGGTTCACGCCGGTCAAATGGCCGGGATGTGCAGGGACAAGCCGGGGTGCGGTTCCCCCGAGCCGGACGGCGTCTAGCGTCAGCTGAAGTCGAGCTGGGCGAGCTCAGTGCGCGAGCTGACGCCGACCTTGGTGAACACGTTGCGCAAGTGGAAGGCGACGGTGCGGGGTGACACCCAGCACTGGGCGGCGACGTCCTTGTTCGACAGCCCGGTGCTGACCAGCTGGGCGACCTTGAGCTCCATCGGCGTCAGGTCCAGCAGGGTGGACGGGTCGCGTTTGCGGGCGGTTTCGCCGGAGGCGCGGAGCTCTTGGGTGGCGCGCTCGACCAGCGGGGCGGCGCCCAGGTCGGTGAAGGTCTCCAGCGCTGCCCGCAGGTGGGTGCGTGCATCGACGCGGCGGTTGGTGCGGCGCAGGAACTCTCCGTAGGCGAGCTGTGTGCGCGCGAGGTCATACGGGCGTGCGGCGCGTCGGTAGTGGTCGACTGCCCGCTCGAACGCCGCGGTCGCGTCGGCAGGGTCGGAGGTTGTCAGGGCGCGGCCCAGCTCGACGGCACCGAGAGCCCATGGGTGCCCGGTCCCGGTGGCGAACGGGGCGAGCTCGTCCAGCCACGCGAGAGCCTGGGCGGTGTCGCCGGCGCGGACGGCTGCTTCGAGTCGGTCGACGACTGCCAACCGGTGCAGGGCTGGGACTCGCATTCCGGACAGGTGGTGCAGCGCTGCTGCCGCATCGCCTTGCGCTGCGGCGCGGGCGCCCTTGGCCCATCGGGTGACGTCGTGCGTTGGGCCGGTCATGATGCCCAACGGGTGAGCGGCTGCGACGTCCTCGAGGGCAACGAGGTGCCGGTCGAAGTCGTCGTCGCCGGTCAGTGCAGCCAGCAGGGTCAGACAGGCCAGTGGTGCAGCAGTCAGGGTGGGTTGGCCGACGCTCCGCGCCAAGGTCAGAGCTTCGTCGACCGATCTGCGCATGAGGGTCCACGGCCCGGTCGGGAACTGCCCGAACATGAGCCGTTCCAAGGCGTAGAGGACGACCATGCCGGCACCGGCCTCGCGGGCCGTGGCCACCATGGCGGAGTAGTAGAAGCGAGCGCCTTCGTCATGGCCCAGGTGCAGTGCGGTGTTGCCGAGGTTGCCCATCACGTCCAGGTCCTCGACCTCGCGTCCAGCCTGAAGGGCCTGCTCGAGGGCGGGGGCGGCGCGGGCCCAGTCCTGGTCGCCGGACGCGGTCAGGGTGGCGAGCAGGAGTCGCAGGCAGGTGGTGCGCGGGGTGTCCTGTTCGGTCGGGGTCAACAGTCGGGTCAGGACGTCCGTGCCAAGGGTGGCTCCGCTGTCGGCGCCGTAAGTGCGGTTGAGGGCGGCGGCGCATGCCATCTCCAGGGCGCGTCCGGTGTCGTGGTCGGCGACGGTTCGGGCCGCGACGGTGAAGATGCGATGGGCGTCGACGGCGGATCCGACGTTGACCTCGATGCGGGCCCGGAGCCGGTCGATGTCTGCGCGCTGTAACGGGTCAGAGGCGAGGTCACGAGCTGAGGAGGCGAGGGTGCGCGCGCGGACCGCTTGCCCGGCCGCCCACGCGGTGCGCGCGGCTCCGAACAGACGGGTGGCGCGGTCCGGCTCGCTGACGGTGAGTGCGGCTGAGCGTTCGAATGCGTCGGCGGCAGCGAGGTGACCGCCGCGTTGCTCGGCCCGCACTGCGACGTCGTGGAGGGCGTCGGCGACGTCGACGTCGGGTCCGTCGGCGGCCGCGGCGCGGTGCCAGGTGGCGCGGTCCGCGTCGTCGGCGCCTACTGCCTCCGCCAGAGCGCGGTGCACCTGTCGCTGTTCGTAGCTGGTGGCTGCCTGGTACACGGCCGATCGGACCAACGGGTGCCGCACCGACACGGTGTCGCCGGCGATGGTCACCAGGTTCGACCTCTCGGCGTCCGTCCACGCGGTCGCGTCGACGCCGAGGGTGGCTGCTGCTTGGCGGACGGTGGCGACTCTGCCCGTGGCATCGGCGGCGGCGACCAGCAGCAGCGTCTGGACTTGTTCGGGTAGGCGACGGCACCGGTCGAGGAACGCGCGTTCGACACCGGCGGTCAACGTGAGCTGTTGCGGCAGCGGCTCCTCGCCGTGCAGCTGGGCGGAGGTGAGCCCGGTGGGCAGTTCGAGCAGGGCCAGCGGGTTTCCTCCGGTGTCGCGGACGAGGCGTTCGGCGACGCCACCGGGCAGTGGGTCGCCGCCGCGTTCGTCGAGGAGCTGGCGGGCCGCCGTGTCGTCGAGACCTCGGACCTCGAGGACGGGCAGCCCCGGAGCGGCGAACGCTCGTCCGGCCGTGTCACCGGTCCGGGCGGCGAAGACCATGGCGACGGGGTCGGCGGCAAGCTGACGGGCGGCGAACAGCAGCGCGTCCGCGGACGCCGAGTCGAGCCAGTGCGCGTCATCGACCACGCACAGCAGCGGCTGGTCTGGTTCGGCTGCATCCGTCAGCACGGACAGGGTCGCAACACCGACCAGGAACGGCTCCACGGTGGGTCCGTCCTCGAGGCCGAACGCGACCCGCAACGCTCTCGCCTGCGGAGCCGGGAGCCGGTCGAAGTCCGTGACGGGACGCAGCAGGCGGAAAAGCGCGGCATACGGCAAGGGGGACTCGGACTCCACGCCGGCGGTGCGCAGCACCCGCGTTGTCCCACCCTGAGCGGGCTCGCCCACAGCGGTCAGATCGCGCAGCAGGGCGGTCTTGCCAACGCCGGGCTCTCCCAACACCACCAGAACGGCACCGGTTCCCGCGCGCGCTTGGTCCACCAGGGCGGCAAGGTGCGCGCGTTCGGGCTCGCGGCCGTGTAGCACCAGCCGACGGTACCGCCGGGGCGAGCGGCATACCGGCACTTTGACGGGGACGAGACCCGCCACCCAGGGCGCATCGTGGACTCACCGAAGCACACTGTGCCCAAACCGAAGGACTCGCCATGACCTTCCCCACCGTCCCCATGGACTCCAACCATCCTGCTGCAACCAAGCACATCGGCATCCTGCTGTTCGACGACGTCGAAGAGCTCGACGCCGTCGGCCCGTGAGAAATCTTGGCGAGGGCGACCGCCTGATGACCTGGTGATGCAGGGGCACCGCTGACGGACGGCTCGGTGTGCGGCATCAGAGCCCGAGCATGGTGGCGTTGCGGACGGCGTCGATGACGGCGTGCGCCAGCGCTGGACCGCCCAGGTTGCGGGTGCGGCGCCACGCCAACGACAGCCCCACCCCGATTGCGACATGGACGACAACGAGCTCGACGACCATGAGTGGCAGGGGTAAGCCTGAGGAGACCGGAAGGTGCCACAGCCCCCAGAGGGCGGACACGAACACGGCGACTGCCAGCGGCGTGTGTCACCGTCATGGTGCACGTGCGCGTCGATGGCTCCGCGGAACGCAACTTCCTCGAGCAGGAACGTGGCCGGGTAGTACAAGGCGGTGTACTTGGCCAAGGCGGCGAGGGCAGCCATCGCGGGAAGTGGCGTCCCGGTCGCAACGTGCACCACCCCGTAGACGGTTGCCATGCCCACAGCTCCGACGGCGACGGGCAGGGCCGCCGAGCGGAGGGTGGCACGGAGGGAGCTGGCGCGCAGGGAGAAGGCGGCGGCGAGGGCGCCGGCCATGGCGGCCAGGTACCAGCCGAATGTGGTCCAGTCGCCGGCTGTGAACGCCTGTGCAGCGTAGTACCCGGGGGTGATGGCAAGGACGGTTGCCATGGCGGCCCCTTTGCGGTCCAGAGCGAACCGGGTCGTGCCGCCGGCGAACAGCTCGCGCAGCGGGCGGCGGCGCACACCCAGCTGGAACGCGGCGGTCAGCGGGATGCCAAGCAGCAGGTACCCGTTGGAGCTGAGCCCGAGCAGGTATCCGGCGGTTACCCAGGTGGCCACGAACGCGACCGACTCGATGGCTCGACGCCGCAGGGAGGTGTCCAGACGTTGCCCGCTGGTGGCACGGAGTGGCGTGGTGCTGGGGCTGGTGTGGAGGCTCATGGCCGTCATCTCCGTCCGGAGGCTCAATGCGATGCGGTGCTGTAGGTGGTGTGCACGACTCTTTGCAGCAGGCCCTTCGTCCCTGCCGTCCCATCGGCGCCGGCGCAAAGATGGTGGGAGACCGTTCCGGGAGCGTTCGAGCAGAAGGAGGCCCGCGATGATGTACGACAACGCCGGGTGGGGCTGGTGGCTGATGGGCGCGGTCGGCCTGGTCGTGCTGCTCATCCTCGTGGCCGGAACTGTGGCAGTGGTGCTGGCTGTGCGCCCCCGACCTTGGCAAGCGGGGACGACGACAGAACGGGCGTCGCAGCCTTCCCCTGCGGCTTTGGAGGCGCTTGACGTGCGGTTCGCGCGCGGCGAGGTGGACGAGGAGACGTATCGGCGCAGCCGTGACCTGTTGGTGCGTCCTCCTGGTTGGTGAGGAGTGCGCCGCGCTCGGTCAGATGGTGAGCACGAGCCGTCCCGGTGTTCCTGACTCTTCCAGGGCGGCAACTGCGTTGGCTGCGTCTACGAGCTGGTGGGTCTGGATCTGCGGGGGCTGGACCTTGCCCGCAGCGAGGAGGTCGTTCATGCGCTCGAGGGTGTCGGTGTTCTCCTTGGCGACGAACATTCGCAGCGTTTGGCTGATGAACGGGGTGAGGAGCACGGCGCCGGCCTGGCGTTGGATGCCGCCGACCCATCGGTCGCCTTCGCCGCCGACGATCACGAGCCGGCCACCGGGGGTGAGGGCGCGGCGTAGTCGGCTGGTGGCAGTGCGCCCGAACACGTCGATGATGACGTCGTACGTGCGGGCGCCGTCGGTGAAGTCGGCCTGGGTGTAGTCGATGGCGTGGTCGGCGCCGAGAGTGGTGGCAGTCTGCTGGTTGCGGGGTCCGGTGACTGCGGTGACTTCGGCGCCGGCTGCCTTGGCGGCTTGGACGACGATGGAGCCGACGGCTCCGGTGCCGCCGACGACCAGGACGCGTTCGCCCGGCTGCACCTTGGCGTGGTCCTGGACTGCCTGGAGTGCGGCGAACGTGGCGTAGGGCAGCACGGCGGCTTGCTCGAACGTGAGCTCGGCGGGCTTGTGCGCCATCTTGGTTGGTGACGCGACCACGTACTCGGCGTACGTGCCGCGGGCGGCCCCGTAGACCTCGTCGCCGACGGCGAACCCGGTCACGTTCGACCCGATGGCTTCGATGCGCCCGGCGTAGCTGACGCCGGGGACGCGCACTCGCGGGGTTCGCAGCCCGGTTCCGAGCCGCATGAGGTACGGCTGGCCGGTCATGAAGTGCAGGGCGCCGCGGTCGACGCCGGCGGCGACGACTTGGACGAGCACTTTGTCCTCGCCAACTTCGGGGCGGGCGATGTCGTCGAACCGGAGCGAGGAGGCGTTTCCGTAGTGGTCTTGCACGATGGCTTTCATGTCACTGGGTCCTTACTTGCGGGGTGGGTGGTGGGGTGAGGGGTTCATTCGTCGAACGGGGCGAGTGCGATGGCGGCGGTGAACGCGCCGTAGCGGCGTAGGAGGCGAGCGCGGCCCTGTGGGACGCGAGCTGCTTCGTCCGCCCATGCCTGGGTGAAGTACTTCTTGAACCCGTCGCGGGGGTGGTCGCGAACGGTGGCGGTGAGGGTGGCCGCCGGCAGCTGCCAGGTGCGGACGCCCACGACGTCGACACCCGCGCCGGCGGAGAGCAGGTAGGCGACGGGGCCGGCGTCGCGGGTGACGCGGGGGCTGTGGTGCATGGTGATGGCGGTCAGCAGGGTTTCGGTGGCGGCGGTGGACAGGCCGACGTGTTCGGCGACATCTCTGGCGATGCGAGCTGAGGTGAGGGTGAAGTCGTCGCCTCCGTCGGCGAGGACGAGGCCGGTGTCGTGGAGCAGGGCTGCGGCGTACAGGAGCTCGGCGTCGACATCGACTCCTTCGAGCTCGCCGATGGCGCGGCCGAACTGGTAGGTGCGCTGGCTGTGGTTGAGCAGCGGTGTGGGCAGGACCTTGGTGGCGGCGTCGGTGGCTGCCCGCGTCAAGGCCGAGCTCGGGGGAACGAGGCGGGCGGGCGATACGTACGCGTTCCGGCCAGGGTGCAGGTGCGTCAGCAGGGCAAGGCGACCCACGGCGTTGGTGGCGTGGGCGCGGGCGAGGTCGACGAGCAGTCGGCGGGTGTCCGCGGGTTGCAGGTGGCCGCCGGTGCGCATCGTCCACGCGTGCGTTCCCACTCGGGTGTCGGCGTTCATGGTGGCGCTCCTTCTTCACAGCGTTGGTCTGCTTCGAGGTTGACGCAGGAGACGGTTGGTTCGCCCCGGTCAAGTGACCGGGTTCTGCCCCGAGACGTATGCCGCCTTCGACCGGTGCGGCCGCGGCCCGGGCATCAGGGCGTGGAGGCGACAGTCGCAGGACAGAGGCCGGGAACCCGCCGTCCATGGCGTCGATGACGCACCAAGCAAGGAGCGGCATCCCGGCCATGTGACCGGGGCGAGCACATCCGTTCACCGCGACCGTGGTGCCTGTGGCCGACCACTCCCGGACGGCCAGGAAAGGGGAAACCGCCATGACCACCACCGCCCGCACCACCCCGACCGACGTCGCGACCAGCTCGTCGGCCACCCGGGTCGGCCCGATGGGCCGCATCACTTTCGTCTCCATGGCCACCGGCGTGGTCGGCGCCGCCGCACTCGTCTTCGGTGTCGTACCGGACGCGTCCGAGGCCCGCGTCATCGGCGCCGCCCTGGTCGCGTTCGCCACCGGGTGGGCCATCCTCGCCTTTCTCACGACGCGCCAGACGACCCGCCCGCAGCGGTGGGCGTACGTGCCCGCTACCGTCATGGCGACCGCCGGCGTCGTGTTGGCAGCAGTCAACCCGGGAGAGCCGACCATGTCCCGCCTCGCGTGGGTGTGGGCGCCTGCCCTGGTGATTGGGGCTGTGTGGATCGAGCGCCGCACCCGCCACGACATCCCTGGCCGCGCCCGCCTGTGGGTCTACCCGGTCACCCTCGCGATGCTCCTGTCCGGTCTCGGCGGCCTGTACCAGGCCACGACCAAGGCACCCACCACCGAAGCTGGCCTGATGCCGGGCAAGCTCGTCGACGTGGGCGGGTACCGCCTCCACCTGAACTGCACCGGCACCGGTTCCCCGACCGTTGTCCTGCTGAACGGTCTCGGTGAGACGTCCCCGCTGTGGGCACGCGTCCAGCCGACCGTTGCGGCAACCAGCCGCGTCTGTGCGTACGACCGGGCCGGACAGGGTTGGAGCGACGACTCCTCGAACCCGGCCGACGCCACCACCGCGGCGACCGACCTGCACAAGCTCCTGGCCGCCGCCGGCGAGAGCGGCCCGTTCGTCCTCGCTGGGCACTCCAGCGGTGGCGTCCACGCCCTCACCTACACCCACCTGTACCCGAACGACGTCGCCGGTGTCGTCCTGCTCGACAGCGCCAGCCCGCGCCAGGTCGAGCTCGTGAAGACGTTCAACGGTGAGTACCAGGTCATGCGACGCGCCCTTGCGGTTGCACCGACCCTGTTCCGGCTCGGGGTCGGACACGTCCTCACCGCGATGGGTGGCCCGTCGCTTCCCGGCGATGCTGGTGCGCAGGTGTCCGCGTTCACGAACAGCCCGCGAGGGTGGGCGAACGCGCGCGCCGACCAGGCCGCGCTCCCGGTCGCGTTTCGTCAGGCGCAGGCACTGACCACCGTCGGGGACACCCCGCTGGTCGTGCTGACCGCGAAGGACAACGTCGACTCCAAGCCCGGCTGGGGAGTCGCGCAGGACCAGATGGCGGCCCTGTCGACCAACTCCCGGCACACCGTGGAGAACCTGTCACACGTCGGGCTCCTGACCGACCCGACCGGTGCAGCCCAGACGGTCACCGCCATCACCGACGTCGTGACCGCTACCCGCACCCACGGCCCGCTGCCCACCCGCTGACCCCACAGCGTCCACGCAGCAACCCGAGCTCCCGGTCACCTCAGCCCCCTTCCCGGGTGACCGCCGAGGCCCCGCCGCCAACCCCCCTGCACGGTGGCGACGGCTCGGGGAGCGGCCCGCCCCCACCGGGCGGGCCGCTCCGGACCCCAAACCTCGACCGCGCACCACCCAGCGCCAAGCCACGGCGGTACCACCGCCCGACCCGAACGGACGAACCCTTATGCGCACACCCGGTCGCCGCGCCCGCCACATCGCCTCCTCGAGCGCCCTCGCCATCCTCACCCTGGCCGGCCTGGCCGCCGGCGGAGCTCGGGTCACCACGAGTCAGGCCACCACCCCAGCAGCCACCCGCCCGGTCGGAGCTCTTCCGGTCAGCCAGCCATCATCGAACGGCCCCATCAAGGTCGCCGTCGTCCTCGGGGCGTCCGGCACCGTCGGCAGCGACGCCCTCGCCCCGTACGAGGTGTTCGCCAGCTCCCCGCAGTTCTCCGTCTACACGGTCGCCGCCAGCTCCAGCGCGCAGCCCACGCAGGGCGGCCCGGCCATCGTGCCCACGTTCACGTTCGCCGACACGACGTCGGGTCGGGCTCCCCGCCCGGATGTGGTCGTCGTACCCGCCGTCGCAGATGCCGACGGACCCACCGAGGCGCCCATGCGGGCATGGCTCGCCGAGCGAGTCACGGAGGGAGTGCCCGTCCTCAGCGTGTGCAACGGGGCAGAAGTCCTGGCTGCGGCCGGCCTCCTTGATGGACGCACCGCCACTGCGCACTGGTCTCGGCTCGGCGCCTACGCCAAGCGGTACCCGGGCGTGAACTGGGTTGCCGGGAAACGGTTCGTCCAGGACGGGTCCATCACGAGCACTGCCGGCGTCACGTCCGGCATACCCGGAGCGATACGCGTCATGGCCGACCTCGCCGGAGGTGACGAAGCCACCAGGGTCGGCCGCCTGGTCGGGTATCCGAACTGGTCGCTGACGCAGTCGCCCGACATCCCCACGCAGTCCTTCGCCAGCGCTGACCTGCCCGTCGGACTGAATGCCGTCATCCCGTGGGGACGCCCGACCTTGGGCATCGTGCTCGCTGACGGCATCGGCGAAATCGACGTCGCCAGCAGCTTCGAGGTGTACGACGTGTCCTACGCCGCCCGACCCATCCCGCTCAGCGCCACCGGCACCGTCACCACCAAGCACGGCCTCGTGCTGCACACGAACACTGTCGCTGACGGGCCCACCCCAACCACGTTGGTCGTCCCCGGACCGGCCGGCACCGCCACCCTTGACCCCACACTGAAGGCATGGGCGGACCGGCACGACGTACCGGTCGATGCCGTTCACGGACGTGATGCGTCTCAAGGTTTCGACGGCGCCCTGGAGTACCTCGCCGCCCACGCCGGACGGCAGACCGCGGTCTCAGCGGCGAAGATGATCGACTACCCGACCGCGCATCTGCGCCTGGAAGGCGAGGCTGGCAGCCGCATCCCGATGCTCGTGGGGCTCGGTCTGTCGCTGATTGTCGCTGCCGCAGGCTTGCCGACGATGCTCCGCAGGGCACGCAGGCGCTCGGTCTCCAGCGCCTGAAGGCGCACCGCAGGCGCGTAGTGCACCTTGCGAGTCAATCCTGAAGGGCGACAACCACGGTGAGCGCGCACAGCAACGCTGCGGCCGGGGACATGACGAAGCGCTCTGGGCGGCTCCGTGATGCCAGGTTGCCCGCGGTGCCGAGGAGGAACAAGCCCGCGATGACCCACGTCGCGACGCCCAATATGCCGTGGCTGCCGCTGCCCTGACCGGCCCTGGCGAGAAGCACCCAACCGATGACGATGTAGATGACCAAGGAAACGAGACTGCCTAACCGCAGCCGCGTCGGGAGCACCTCGTGCTGACCACCCCACGCGAACCGGCCCAGAGGCAGTCCGCAGACCAACAGGGCCTGAAACACCGCCAGAGCCCCCAGAAGAACGCAGGCGGCAACAGCAGCAGAAGAGGTCACATCGGGTGAGCGTACGGTGCCCCGCGTGGTGTAGCTCTACACGTCAGAGTTCGGGGCTTGGCACCGTCTCGCGTCGCAACCACCCCACGACCCAGCCGCCGGCTATCAGCACTCGATCGCCTGTCACGGGGGTCAGCCCTGGTGGGCGGGTCTGGGCAGTCCCCGCGGCCGCGGAGACAGTAGGTGCGCCAGCACGTCCGGACGCGCGACCAGAACACTGATCTGCTCACACGATGTGTTCGACGAGGTGGCGAGTGGCACCGAGTGATGTAGCCAGCCGGCCGTGGGTCGCCGACCCCTTCTGCCGTGGCAGCGAACGACCGCCGCAGCAGCCGGGCGCAGCTCCCGGGGAGTTGGCCGACCCTGACCAACGCCACCGCAGACCCCACATCAGGGCGCCTCAGACCCTCCGACACAGTCCAGGTCAGGACGCTGTGGGCACGACCGCCGTCCCCGGCGCCGCGCCGACACCCCCGACGATGCGCGCAGACAGGACGGCCGCGTCAGCACCGACAAACCCGAGCAACGCCGAACCCCGGCTCGTCTGCCACGGCAACCCCACGAAGAACAGCCCCGGAACCGGCGTCACACCTTCGTGCTGGCGGACCTGCCCGTCAACGACGACGCCGGGCACCTCCAGCCACGAATAGTCCGACGCGAACCCGGTAGCCCACACGACCGTATCCACGTCCATCGTGCTGCCGTCCGCGAAGTGCGCGACCTGCCCGGTGAAACCGGTCAGCCGCGGCCGGAAACCAACACCTGCCCTTCGCAGGTCGGCGCTGCGGGTGCCGATGACCAGGTCGCCCCGAGCGCGCAGCCGACGAGCCAGACGACTGGTCGCCGGCACCGTGAAGAAGCCAACCTTCGTCAGCCAGAAGAACAAGTCCCTGCCCGCGACGCGCTGCGGCAGCGCCATCGGCTTCGACCCGACCGCCACGCTCACCGCGCATGTCGGTGCCAGCTCCTCCGCAATCTGCAGCCCGGAGTTCGCGGCACCGACCACCAGCACCCGGCCCCCGGACAGCTGGCCAGGGTTGCGGTAGTCGGCACTGTGCAGCTGCTGCACGTGCGGGTCCAGCTGGCTTGCGGCTGCGGGCACCCGGGGGCTCTGGAACGGCCCTGTGGCCACCACCACCTGCCGGGCACGCAACTCACCGGCGGGCGTCGTCACGACGAACGTTCCGTCCTGCTCGCGGCGCGTTCGCAGCACCGGCGAGTTCAACCGCACCGGCAGGTCGAAGCGTTCCGCATAGGAGGCCAAGTAGTCGGCCACGTCGTCCTTGGACGGGTGACTGTCCACCGGGGCCGGGAACGCCATCCCCGGCAGTGAGTCGTACTGAGCCGGGCTGAACAGCCGCAGTGAATCCCACCGGTTCCGCCACGACTGACCAACCTCCGCACCCGCCTCCAGCAGAACGAAGCTCAGACCGCTCCGCGCCAGGTAGTGCCCGATAGCAAGCCCCGCCTGACCGGCGCCGACCACAACCACGTCCAACGGTCCGTTCGCACTGCTGGCGATGTCGTTCATGGTCGTCTCCTCCGAAGTGAGCTGTTGCCTTCAGACGGTAGGCAAGGGCGGCAACCATCACCCCGGCGCAATGGCCGGGATTGACCAGGCGAATCCCGCCGCTGACCCCACGACGAGCCGAACAGACCCCGCCACCGACCCGCAGCACACCGTCATGACCTGGCCAGAACCCGGCCATTTCACCGGCGCGAACACCACCGCCGCAGCGGCACCTTGGACGTGCACGACAACGCGTGCCGCACTCAAGGAGCCCACCGTGTCCGCCGCCCTCCAAACCAACACCCGCCCGGCAGACCCCACCAACGCAACTGCCGCAGCCGTCGCGGACCGCCGCGCCCGTCAACGCCGCTGGGTCGCCCTCGGCCTGTTGGTGTCCGCCCAGTTCGTCGTCATGCTGGACACCTCCATCGTCAACGTGGCCCTGCCCTCCGTCCAGAGCGCCCTGGGGCTCAGCCCCACCGCGATCACCTGGGTCGTCAACGCGTACGTGCTCGCCTTCGGCGGCCTGCTGCTCCTGTCCGGGCGTGCCGCTGACCTGTTCGGACGGCGCCGCCTGTTCGTCGTCGGCTCTGGGCTCTTCACCCTTGGCACCCTGCTGGCCGGGTTCGCTACCAACCAAGGACTCCTGATGGGCGGTCGCGTCGTTCAAGGCGCAGGCGCCGCAGCACTCAGCCCGGCCGCCATGTCGCTGCTCCTGCTGACGTTCCCCGGAGAGCAAAGAGCCCGCGCCATGAGCATCTGGGGCGCCGCCTCAGCGCTGGGCGGAGCCACCGGCGTCATGGCCGGCGGCCTCCTCGTCGGCACCTTCGGCTGGTCCTCGGTGTTCTTCGTGACGGTGCCTGTCTCCGTCGCCGCCGTCATCCTCCCCCGGTACGTCCTCCCCGAAGGCGCACACGGCGCCCGCCGCGGCTTCGACTGGTACGGCGCCTCCGCCATCACCGGCGCAGTCATCGCCGTGGTGCACGGGGCGCTGGGCATCGCCGAACGCGGCCTCACCTCCCCGTCCGTCCTGGCAAGCCTCGGCGCGTCCGCTGCCTTGCTCGCCGCCTTCATCGCCGTGGAAAGCCGCACCCGCGACCCCCTCGTGCCTCTCGAGCTCTTCCAGTCCCGAAGCCTGAGCACCGGCGTCGCCCTCGCCGTCCTCGGTGGCGCCGCGCGAGCCTCCACCTTCGTCCTCCTCGCCCTCTACCTCCAGCAGGCCCTCGGCATGGCCCCACGGCAGGCCGGCATCGCCATGGTCCCCACCTCCCTGACCGGCTTCGCCTTCTCACTCACCCTGCTGCCGCGCATCCTCCGCACCCTCGGCCCACAGCGCACCCTCGTCGCCGGCCTGCTGGTCCTCGCCGTCGGCCACCTGTGGCTCGCGAACGCACCACTGGGTGACGGATACGCGGCAGCAGTCCTGCCAGGGCTCCTGCTCGTCGCCATCGGCGTGGCCATGAGCTTCACACCCACCACCATGGTCATCGCCACGGCCGCGCCGGCATCGCACACCGGGCTGGCATCCGGCCTCGCAGGCTCAGCCACCCAGATAGGGTCCGCGCTCGGAACGGCCACCTTCGTCGCCATTGGCCTCTCCGTCGGAAGCCCCGGTGCCGGGATGCTCGGCGCGAACGGGTTCTCGGCGGCGTTCGCCGCCGCCGCGGTCGTGGCACTCGCCACCGCGACGCTCGGGGCCACCATCCACCGGACGCAGCCGTGATCAGGCAATGGGAGTACGGGACGGCGTCAGCTCCGCGCCGCGCAGCTGAGCCGCGCGGCATACCGGAAAACGTCCCAGGGCACAGCAGAAGGCCCGGACCAGTGGTCCGGGCCTTCTGTCGCTGACGCGTTGGTAGCGGGGGCAGGATTTGAACCTGCGACCTCCGGGTTATGAGCCAGCCCTGCCCACGTCTCACACGTCCTGTGCCCTCTCCCCTGCCGCACGAATGTTTCGGGTCCGGTCCCCGCCGTGCCTTCGCGTCTCACCGCGTCCCGTCCAGTCCCGGCTACACATTTGGCTACACCTCGAGCGCCCGGAGACACCTCTGCCTATTGCCTTGCTCGGAGTACCACCGTGCGGGTACATCCGCGGTCGGGATCGTCGACAATACGAGCCAGGCATCAGGCGCCTGTGGTCCGCGTGCCCACCCTTGATGGGAGTCCGAGACCGGGAGGGCATGGCCCCAAGTGCCGATCAGAAGTCGACGCCTAGATCGGGAGCCTGAGGGGTGCTACCTCCGTGGTGCGCTTGGCCGACATCAAGAGATCGGGGATGTCACCGTTGAACCGACTCACGCCCAAAGCCATGCCGACCAGCATCATCTCGATCGACTTCACCCAGGGAGAGGGCGATGATGACGGTTGGCGGCAACCGGTGGCGACCCGGGTCAGGAACTGCAGTTGATCGCCCGTTTGCGGCCCAGTGTGGCGGAGATGTTCGTCCCTTCTCAGCCCTCGCGTTTGCCAAGGCTCGGCACAGGCTGGTCCCCTTGCACTGCCAGTCAAGTCTGCATCGGCCGGCTGCGCTGGGCGTCATCTCGGTGGCCGAGAGCGCACGCGAGGTGCCCGATAGCTTCGGGCCAGGCTCTGCGTTGGCCACCGGCGCCCGGACCGTTGTTGGGGTTCATTGCGCACTGAACGTTTCCTGAGAGTCCGCCGAGTCGTGACGAGAAGGCCCGCCTTGAGCGGGCCTCCTGGTCACGAAGAGGCCGGAGTGTGGGTGATCAGCGGCCTACCGTCTGGAAGTAGTTCGCGGCCCCGTAGTTGGCCACGTTCCGGCCGAGGAGTTGGCCCGCCACGTCCGCGCTGCGGTAGTGAAGGCCGGCCCAGATGCGTGCCTCGATGAGTTCGGTGAGTGGCTGCGTGAACGTGTCGAAGGTCCGCACAGCCGGCCCTCCGGGGTTCACGAAGGTGCTCGTGATCTGGAATGTCCCGCCGATGGGGTCGTCGCCGAAGAACATCCGTAGCACCGTGGTGTGGGCGGCGTCGAGGCAGTTGTGCCCCGAGGTCCACTCGGGATACGGCGCGGTGATGAGCGCCGTCCACGTCGCGTCAGGTTCCGTCGCGTCGTTCCCGTCCTCTGACGCTCGTGGAATCGCGTTCCAGGGCCGCCAGAAGTCAAAGTGGTACTTGTCGTTCCAGCAGTTGATCGCCGCGTCCGCGCCGCTCAGGTTCTGCAGGGCGAGAAGCCTGGCGCTGTCGGCGGCGTCGAGATCGGTCCTGGCGATGAGCTGCCGGGCGACTTCGTTCCAGCTGATGACGGGTGCACTCTGCCACCACCTGGCAATGTACGTCTGGTCGTCAGTCCGGGTCGAGCCGGTGGCTCGGCCCAGTCTCTTGACCTCGTTGAGCTCGGTCGCCCACCGCTGGCTATCGAGCGCGGGCGGTGGCGCTGAACGGAACTGCGACGAGCTCTGGATGAGGAACGGCCTGACGTTGCCCACCCACGCGGTCGGGTCGAGGACCGGCACGCCGGTAGCAGAGAGGAGCGGCTGCCAGTGTCCGGGGGCGGGGTTCGGCACCCACGCAGACGGCCCGAAGCGCCCGTCGCTCTCTCGCGCGTCGAGCATCGCCGCGGCCGCTGCGTGTCCCACCGCGATGCCCTGCTTCTTGAACGCGTTGTCGTCGATCGAACCGAGCGAGGTTGCGTACGCGGAGGAGAGCGTGCTCAGGAGTCCCGCGCGACCGGGGAACGGCGCCCTCTCCGGTGCCGTCGAGACGAGCTGTGAGAGCACGTCGTAGGCAGCCGTTGCGACAGCGGCGTCGATGGACGCCCTCGCACCTGTGCGCGTGTCGAGCAGATACGGGCGATGCCGCTTCGGCCCGATCGCGTTGACCGCGTCGTACACGGCTCCCTGCACCATGCCCATGTTGATTGAGAAGGCAGGTGGGGCGCCGCCGTTCGGTCCCGGAACCCCCGCAAGCGTCGTCGTCGCGACCTGGTTCCAGTGAATCACCTCGCTGGCGTCGGTACCCACTGGTGGTCCGGCCGATGCGCTGGGCACGCCGAGCGCGCCCAAGAGCCCACCGACTGTCACGGCTATGACTGCGACCGATCGATTTCGTAACATCGTTTTCTCCTCGCCTAACACTCGCGCGGTGTGTCGTCAGGATCACTGTTCGTGCGGCCCGACCATCGGGTCGCATTTTGCGCGGGAACTCTTCTGATGCAGCTGTTGAGGCCCTGCCGAGACGGCGTAGAGCGGATCCAAGAGGGCTCTTCGTACTCAGGGACGTCGCGGGCTAACCCGGGGAAGGCGCGCGACTGATACTGAGCATCCATTTGTAGATGTCGTCCCCGAGCGAGCCGCTGTATGCCTGGTCCCACCCGTCGTGGGTCAGGTCGGGGTAGACGGTGAGGCGGGCTCGGTCGGCCGTGACACCTGAGCAACCCGCGAGGTGGGCCATGGGCTCGACGCTGCCTCGTGGGTCGACCACATCGTCGTTCTTACCGTGGAAGGCCCAGAGGGCGACCGATCCGAGAGCGCAGCCGGCTGTCGACCACGCGGGTCGCCCCTCGCCGGCGATCGGAATGGCCGCCGCCACTCCCTGCTGGTCGCCGTACTTCGCCAGGTACTCCCACAGGCCGAAGGCGCCGCAGGACAGTCCCGTGACATAAACCCGTGCGGGGTCGACGTTGTAGCGAGCCACGGCGTAGGTGACGAAGTCGTGGACCTCATACGGGGTCGTGCAGAAGGCTGGCGAGGTGTGGTTGCGGTCGTGCTGCAGCTGCATGACGCACGATCCGAACCAGAGGGTGCCGGGAGTGTCGCACGGTCCGGGTTCGAATCCGGGAGCCTCTTCGACGTGCTGGGGGGCGAGCACCACGAGCGGCCTGTCGGTCGGCCACCCGCCGACGTCGATGAACTTCGGGATGCCCGCCAACAGCAGGTTGCCGATCGCGTCCGGGGTACCGTCGCCGTTCTCGCCGTAGCCGTTCAGGGCGATCAGCACCGGGCTCCTGGTTCCGGAGCTGCTGTAGCTGGGAGGGAGGTACGCGTAGTAGCCCATGGCGGAGCCGGTCGTGCCGAGCGGCCTTGCCGTTAGGTAACGGGCCGACTGGCCCCCGAGCAAGGGGGCGACAATCTTGCAGGCGTCCGCGTCGGTGAAGGCGTAATGCCGTCCCGCGTCCTTGATCCCGAGGAAGGTGAACGTGCCGTCCGCCAGGTCGAGGGTGTAGCTGAACGTCTGGTTGCCTCGTTCGCGAACGACGAGGGCCCCGGAAGAGTCGGTCACCGTAAAGGGCTGCCCCGTGGTCTTGAACGCGAACTGGTACACCGACCCCTGAACGCGCTTGGCCGGGACATCCTTGGCGAGCGCGTTGGCTGAAACGGTGAGCCACCTGCCGTCGGTTGTCGTCCAGACCTCAGTGAAGTCGTAGTTGTCCGTGAAGTAGACGATGTCGGGGGACTTCTTGTCGGCACGGACCTGCACCTGGTGGTTGGCCACGCCGTCAACGCTGATGGGGTAGCCACAGGCCCAGTTGACGTACTCGTAAGGCTCGGTCGATCGGGCCCGGTCGATGATCGTGGCGTCAGCGGGCGCGCTGCCTGCGATCAGCGCCAGCAGAACCGAGAGAACGCAGATGAGCGCGCGGACCTGTCCCTTCCCCCCGGACAAGAGCCTGCTTGTGGCCCTGCTGCCGCCGAATCCGTGCGTCTCAGGTGGCACGCCCGTTGGCGGGCTCGACTGTGCTGCACGGGCGCCGGTGCCCAAGGCTCTGAGTGCGCCGCTGCCTCGCGTCGCCCTGAGCATTCTGTGCGTGTTTCGCATGGTTCGGCTCCTGCCCGGGTGATGGTTGGAGAGTTCAGCGGGAGATGGGCTGGCTGCGTTGGTCGGGTTGTCTATTGCGGACTGGTGGCCCCGCCGGCCTTCACGGGGTTGGCGCGGCGTCCATAGCGCTGATGAATGTGTGACAGGGCGGTATCAGGTGGGTATCGGCGCTGCGGGCTGCTGTAAGGGAGCTCTCGGTCGCAGCCGGCGTCCCTGGTGGCATCAGGCAGCATCCAGCCTCGTTGACGACCTAGAACGGCGGGGTCACAGTGAGCCCTATGTACAT